>NZ_JABASX010000024.1 GCF_016107655.1 Brevibacterium antiquum | reverse complement strand
CGGGGAACGTACACCCCTGATCACGAGCTGTGAGAACCGCGATCTGCTTGGCATTGGCAAACCGATTCTCCGTGACCACCTGCATCGTCTTCGCCTTGTGGGAGATGAGATCGAAGAACACTGCCCCGTTCAAACCATTACGGACAAGCTCACTGATCGGGACCGGATTCTCAGTCCCCGTCGTCCCGGTACCAGTCTCGTTGGCGAGGTCTTCAGCCTTGGCCGTGACCACCAGAGCGTAGGGCGAACCTTGACCGGTCCGCGTCATATCGATCCGGCCAATGAGAGTCGCGAAGCGTTCGTAGATCCACTCCTGGGCAGACAGTCGCTGAC
>NZ_JABASX010000002.1 GCF_016107655.1 Brevibacterium antiquum | reverse complement strand
TACCTGACGGCGGCTCAACAACCTCGCGCGAGGTTGTTGAGCCGCCGTCAGGTAGTTGTAGCGGGCTCGGGAGTGGAGGTCAGGCGCGGCGGGTGCGGGCGACCTCGTAGAGGGACACAGCTGCGGCGATTCCCGCGTTGAGGGACTCCGTGGTCGCGGCGATCGGAATCGAGACGATCTGATCGCATTTGTCGGCGATGAGGCGAGAGATGCCCTTGCCCTCGGAGCCGACGACGATGCACAGCGGGTCACGGCTGAAGGTCAGCTCCGGCAGCTCGACGTCTCCGTCCATGTCGAGTCCGACGACGAAGACGTTCTGCTTCTTGAGCTCGTCGATGGCACGGGCCAAGTTGACGACCTGGGCGACCTTGATGCGCGCAGCTGCACCGGCGGAGGTCTTCCACGCAGCTGCGGTCATCGAGGCGGCACGACGCTCCGGGATGATGACCCCGTGACCGCCGAAGGCCGCGGCGGAACGCACGATGGCACCGAGGTTCCTGGGGTCGGTGATGCCGTCGAGGGCGACGAGCAGCGGAGCCTCGGCCCGGTCGGCTGCGACCTCGAGCAGGTCACGGGGCTCGGCGTAGTCGTAGGGCGGGATCTGCAGGGCGATGCCCTGGTGGATCGCATCGTCGGTGAGCCGGTCGAGGTCGGGCTTGCTCGCCTCGAGCATCGAGATGCCGCGTTTGGTGGCCAGGGTGATGGCTTCCCGGACACGGTCATCGGAGTCGATCCGCCCGGCGACGTACATCGCTGTTGCGGGAACGTCCTCGCGCAGAGCCTCGAGCACCGAGTTGCGCCCGGCGACCATGTTCGGACCGTTCTCCTTCTTGCGGCGCCTGGCCTGATTGGCGCTTGAGGCCTTCTTCGCCGCTGCCGTCTTGTGTGCCTTGTGGTAGACACGGTCCTCGGCCTTGGGCGTGGGTCCGCGGCCCTGCAGGCTGCGCTTGTTCTTGCCGCCGGAGCCCTTGGTCGGGCCCTTCTTCGAGCCGCCGGCGCGTGGGTTGGAAGCCATGTGAATCCTTAAGAGTCGTAGGTGGTCACGAACCGGAGTTCGTCACCAGGAGAGATTTTCTGAGCAGAGTGCAGCGGGTCAGCTGTCCTTGACGTGGTAGCGGTAACCGTCGGCCGTGTCCTCGATGACGATTCCAGCGGATGCCAGATTGTCGCGGATCGCATCGGCGGTGGCGAAGTCCCTTCCCGCCTTCGCCGCGGACCTTTGTCCGGCGAGCGCATCGACGAGGGAATCCAGCGCCGATTCCACCGTCGCATTCGCTCCTGAGCCGGCCCACGCCTCGGCGCTGGGATTGACTCCCAGGATATCGAGCATCAGCTCCACCTCGGCGACGATCTGCGTGAGTGTGTTCCGGTCCTGGCCGGAGTCGAGGAGTTTCGCACCCTCGGTGACCTTTGCGAAGACCACGGACAGTGCACGGGGCACGCCGAGGTCGTCGTCGAGTGCCGCTGCGAACTCCGTGGGTACGTCGACGCTGCGACCGCGGTAGGAGTCGCTGACATCGGGCAGTGCGGGTGCCCCGTCTCCGAGCGCCTGCCGGGCCCGCTGGAGGAAGTTCGCCAGGCGCTCGAGCGAGGCCGTCTGCCGGTCCATGGCCTCAGGTGAGAACTCGAGGATCGACCGGTAGCTGGCACCGGTGAGGAAGTAGCGCACGGCCAGCGGGCTGTAGCGGTGGAAGAGTTCGGAGGCGAAGACCGAATTGCCGAGCGACTTCGACATCTTGTCCCCGCCCACGTTGAGCAGGCCCGAATGCATCCAGATGTTGGCGAACCGGTCACCAGCCGCACGCGACTGGGCCAACTCGTTCTCGTGATGAGGGAAGCGCAGGTCAAGCCCACCGCCGTGGATGTCGAAATTCTTGCCGAGGTACTTCGTCGACATGGCCGAGCACTCGATGTGCCAGCCCGGTCGGCCCCGACCCCAAGGAGCCGGCCACGAGGCGGTGCCGGGCTCGCCGGGCTTGTGCGCCTTCCACAGCGCGAAGTCCCGGGCGTCCTTCTTGCCCCGCATGTCCGCATCGTTCGCGGGTTCCATGTCCTCGAGGCGCTGGTTGGTCAGTTCCCCATAGTCCGCCCACGAGGCGGCCGCGAAGTAGACATCGCCGCTGTCGTCGAGTGCCGGGTAGGCATACCCCGCGTCGATGAGTCGATCGATGAGTTCGATCATCTCGGTGATGTGCCCGGTGGCGCGGGGTTCGTAGCTGGGTGGCAGCACATCGAGGGCGGCATAGGCCTGGGTGAAGGCCCGCTCGTACTTGAATGCGTGGGCAAACCAGGGTCGGCCCTCCTCGGCGGATTTCGACAGGATCTTGTCGTCGATGTCCGTGACGTTGCGGACCAAGGTGACGCTGTAGCCGCGGTACATCAGCCAACGACGAAGCTGGTCGAAGACCGAGGCCGAGCGCAGATGGCCGATATGCGGCTCGCCCTGCACCGTGGCACCACAGACGTAGATGCCCACGTGCCCGGCATTGACGGGGCGCAGTTCGTCGGTGGTGCGGCTGGCGGTGTTGTACAGAGCAATAGTCACGCACACAAGTCTACCGGGGACAAGCGTGGTGTTGCTGTCTGCGCGGGCATCACGACTCGGGAACGACTATGACGTGTCCGACATTTGATATGAGAGTGTTACACAGCTCACGTGACTTGGGGCACGTTTCACAGAGACCTCCCAGTATGCTGGGGAGCAAGTCAACGCGACCGCGCTTGCTTCATCACGAGGCTACCCTCGTAGGCGGTACGCTCGCTTGCCGGCGATTTCGTCACAGCAGACCGTCATACCGGCATCAGCCTCACAACAATGTGGTTGGACAGAAAGGAACACCGTGTCTTCCACCAAATCACCCCAGAGGGAGGTCTTCGCCACCCGCGGCGCGTTCATCTTCGCAGCCATCGGATCGGCAGTCGGCCTCGGCAATATCTGGCGCTTCCCGTACATCACGTACGACAACGGCGGCGGCGCCTTCATCATCCCCTACCTCGTCGCTCTTCTGACAGCCGGCATTCCGCTGCTGTTCTTCGACTACGCAATGGGCCACCGGTCCCGTGGCTCAGCGCCGCTGGCGTTCCGGATGGCGTCGAAGGTCGCCGAGCCCATCGGCTGGTTCCAGACCGGTGTGGCCTTCTTCATCGGCATCTACTACGCAGCCATCATCGGCTGGGCCGGCTGCTACATGTTCTTCTCGCTCAACCAGGCATGGGGCGATGACGCGACCGGCTTCTTCACCGAGACGTTCCTCCACGCCAGCGACCCGGGCATCTCGTTCGAGTTCGTCCCCGGCATCCTGATTCCGATCATCCTCGTGTGGATCGCCACGCTGGGAATCCTCCTGGCCGGTGTGCAGAACGGCATCGCGCGATTCTCGAAGATCTTCATCCCGCTGCTGGTCGTCCTGTTCCTCGCGCTCGTCGTCCGGGCCCTGTTCCTGCCGGGCGCCTTCGACGGCATCAACGCACTGTTCACTCCGGACTTCGCGGCACTGAGCGATCCGGCAGTATGGATCGCGGCCTATGGACAGATCTTCTTCTCACTGTCGATCGCCTTCGGCATCATGATCACCTACGCCTCTTACCTGAAGCGGAAGACGAACCTGACCGGTGCCGGTCTCGTCGTCGGCTTCTCGAACTCCGCGTTCGAGATCCTCGCGGGCATCGGCGTCTTCGCAGCTCTCGGCTTCATGGCCGCAGCGCAGGGCACGCAGGTCTCCGAGGTCGCCGACAGCGGCATCGGACTCGCGTTCATGGCGTTCCCGACACTGATTTCGGAGATGCCGGGAGGCGCACTGTTCGGCTTCGCCTTCTTCGCCTGCCTCGTGTTCGCCGGACTGACTTCGATCATCTCGATCGTGCAGGTCCCGATCCAGGCAGTGCGTGAGAAGTTCGGCCTCGGCGACCAGGCCTCCACCTTGCTCGTCGGCGGAATCATGGCAGTCATCTCGATCCTGCTCATGCCCACCGTCACCGGCCTCTACGTCCTCGACACGATCGATGCCTGGGCCAACAACATCGGCATCGTCGGCGGCGCCGTGGTCGCGCTCATCACCATCGGCTGGATCGCCCGCAGGCTTCCTGTCCTGCGAGATCACCTCAACGCGATCTCGAGCTTCAAGGTGGGCTGGCTCTGGATGATCATCCTCGGCGGTCTCACGACCATCGTGCTCATCTACATGCTCATCACCCAGATCATCACCTACTCGACCGAGGGCTACGAAGATTATCCAGTCGTCCTCACGGGCACCTTCGGCTGGGGCATGATCGGACTGCTCATCATCGCCTCGATCGTCCTGACCCTGATCAAATGGCCCCAGAAGACACTCGACGCGGCTGAAGCGGCCGTCGCCGATTCTGTGGCCGAAGAGAATCGCACGAACACCACTCACGGAGGAGCACACTGATGGACACCTCAGCAATCGTCATGATGGTCATCGCCATGGTCACCGTCTGGGGCGGCCTCATCGCCGCAATCATGCACCTGCGCAAACACCCGGACGGGGAGTGATCATCACCGACAGATGGTGACCTCACACCCGAGATCTGTTCCGACGAAGGCGGTTCGACACCTGACGAAAGGCATCGAGCCGCCCTCGTCGATTCACCCCTCGTCTCGCCCCTCGTCTCGCCGCTCGTCTCGCCCTCGCCCTGACCGGCTGCAGGCCTCTCGCTCAGCCCGATTTCGGACCTCTCGCATCACCCGACTTCGGACCTGAATTCTCATTCGGCGGGCGCACTGGTCGCGAGCGCCCTGCCTGGTTAGGGTGGGGGTTGTACGAACTTTTCGGTGGGCGCACATGGCCTTTGCCAATGCAGAAGAGCACAACGCCTAAGAGCACTAGGAGACGCAATGCCACAGACGGTCAAAGGTGTCATCTCCCGCAGCAAGGGGGCGCCGGTCGAACTCACAGACATCGTCATCCCCGACCCGGGACCCGGCGAGGTCGTCGTCGATGTGAAGTCGTGCGGCGTCTGCCACACGGACTTCCACTACCGCGAGGGCGGAATCAGCGACGACTATCCGTTCCTGCTCGGCCACGAATCGGCCGGCACGGTCTCGGAGATCGGCGAAGGCGTCACCGACGTCGAGGTGGGCGACTTCGTCATCCTCAACTGGCGCGCCATCTGCGGTGAGTGCCGGGCCTGCAAGCGCGGCGAACCCTGGTACTGCTTCGACACCCATAACGCTTCGCAGAAGATGACCCTGCCCGACGGCACCGAGCTCGAAGCCGCACTGGGCATCGGGTCCTTCGCAGAGAAGACCCTGGTCGCGGCCGGACAGTGCACCAAGGTCCCCGAGGCTGATCCCGCTGTCGTGGGTCTGCTGGGCTGCGGTGTCATGGCCGGAATCGGTGCCGCCATCAACACCGGCGAGGTCACCCGCGGCAAGACCGTGGCTGTCATCGGCTGCGGTGGTGTCGGCTGCTCGGCCATCGCCGGTTCTGCGCTGGCCGGTGCCGGCACGATCATCGCCCTCGACCTCGATGACAAGAAGCTCGACTGGGCGAAGGACCTCGGAGCCACCCACACGGTCAATACCCGCGGCAAGAGCGAGCACGAAGTCGTCGAGGCCATCCAGGAACTCACCGGAGGCTTCGGCGCCGACGTCGTCATCGACGCGGTCGGCCGACCTGAAACCTGGCGACAGGCCTTCTACGGCCGTGACCTCGCGGGCACCGTGGTGCTCGTGGGCGTGCCGACCCCGGAGATGGAGCTGAGCGTTCCGCTGCTCGACGTCTTCGGCCGCGGCGGTCGCCTCAAGTCCTCCTGGTACGGTGATTGCCTGCCCGAACGGGACTTCCCGATGCTCGTCGACCTGTATCAGCAGGGACGCGTGCCTTTGGAGAAGTTCGTGTCTGAGCGCATCGGGCTCGGCGACGTCGAGGAGGCATTCGAGAAGATGAGTCAAGGCAAGGTACTGCGATCGGTGGTGGAGCTCTGATGACGGCAATCGAACATCTGGTCACGTCCGGAACGTTCTCGCTCGACGGCGGAACCTGGGACGTCGACAACAACGTATGGATCATCGGCGACGACTCCGAAGTCATCGTCATCGATCCCGCGCACGACGTCAACGCCATCGCGGAGAAGGTCGGTGCGCGTGAGGTCAAAGCGATTCTGCTGACTCACGGTCACGATGACCATGTCGGAGTCGTCCGCGATTTCGCGCACCGTGTGGGCAACCCACCCGTTCATCTGAACCCCGAGGATCACGTCCTCTGGGACATGACCTATGACAGCTACCGCCCGGACACGGAGATCTCCGACGGAGATACCTGGAACGTCGGCGGCGTGAGGATCAAGGCCCTGCACACACCCGGCCACTCCCCCGGCTCCACCTGCTTCTTCGTCGAGACCGGCCTGCCGATCCCGGCATCTGCGGGTGCTGGCAGTGCTGTCGGGCCTGTCCTCTTCTCCGGGGACACGCTCTTCAACGGAGGCCCCGGCGCGACCGGTCGTTCGCACTCGAGCTTCGAGACGATCATCGAATCGATCAGAGACGTCCTGTTCAAGCTGCCCGACGCCACGATCGTCCTGACCGGACACGGCGAGGCGACGTCGATCGGTGCCGAAGCTCCGTCGCTGGAGGACTGGGTCAAACGCGGAGCGTGAGAATCCTCGTTCTCTGATTCGCCGAGGTGGTGCGTGAGCAGGCGATCGATCCGATCACCGAGCACCGCACCGGACCGCAGAAACAGAGAACCCCGGACAGAGGTGCCGTGGTCGCAGACGCGACCACGGCACCTCTTCCTTTCGACTGCGCTGTCTCGTGATTGCAGCCACGAGATACACTCATCTGGTGCCTGATTCTCATTCCTCACAGCCCCCTGTTCCTGCTGACTCGTCATCGTCGTCTCCGACGCCTGATGCGTCGAAGGCCGGAGCCGGCCTGAAGGTCGGAATGAAGCCTCGCCACCTGGTCATGATGAGCCTCGGATCGGCGATCGGCGCCGGCCTGTTCGTCGGTTCGGGTGCCGGTGTCCAGGCTGCCGGACCAGCCGTCCTCATCTCCTATGTGGTTGCCGGGCTCATCGTCATCTTCGTCATGCGAGCACTCGGGGAGCTCGTGGCTGCCGACCCGAATCCCGGCGCCTTCTCCCACTACGCCGGCCGAGCGATGGGTCCTGCCGCCGCATTCGCCGTCGGCGCCCTGTGGTGGGTCCAACTCTGCCTCGTCGTCGCCGCCGAGGCCACTGCCGCTGCACAGATCGCGGCCAGCTATGTGCCGTCGGTCCCACAATGGGTCATCGCTCTGGCCATCATGGTCATCTTCACCGCGATCAACCTCACCACTTCGGGCAGCTTCGGTGAGTTCGAGTTCTGGTTCTCCCTCATCAAGGTCGCCTTCGTGACCCTGTTCCTCGTCCTCGGCGCCGCATTCCTGTTCGGCTGGACCCCGGCACAACCGCCCGAGACCATCTTCGCTGATGGGTTCATGCCCACAGGTCTCCCCGGTGTTGCGGCCGGTCTCCTCGTCGTCGCGTTCGCTTTCGGCGGGATCGAGATCGTGGCGGTCGCCGCCGCCGAGACCGCGAACCCGAGTCGCAGCGTGACACAGGCGATCAAGACCATTGTGTGGCGAATCCTGTTCCTCTACATCGGCTCCGTGGCAATCATCGTGCTCGTGCTCGACTGGAAGGACGAACGGCTGGCCGAGTCACCCTTCGTCGCGGTCCTCGACACCGCTGGTCTCCCCGTCATCGCCTCTCTCCTGGCCGCGGTCATCGTCATCGCACTGCTGTCATCGATGAACGCGAACATCTATGGTGCTTCCCGAATGGCGTTCTCCATGTCCGAGCGGAAGATGCTTCCGCCAGGACTGAGCCGCACGACCAGACGCGGCGTCCCGATGATCGCGGTGCTGGCCACCTCGGCGTTCGGATTCGTGGCAGTGGCCCTGAACTACTTCTGGGCCGCCGAAGTGCTCGGTGTGCTGCTCAACATCGTCGGGTCCACGCTCATCGTCACCTGGGTCGTGACACTGATCTCCCAGATCATCATCCGCCGCCGTACCGAGGCCGCCGGCGAAGAACTGCCGCTGAAGATGTGGCTCTTCCCCTGGCTGTCCTATGCGACGCTGGCGGGCATCGCCATGATCATCATCCTCGGTCTGACCGTGGAGTCCGTGCGCATCCAGATACTCGGCACCCTGGTCTTCACCGCGGCACTCTACGGAATCGGCTACCTGGTCACGCGTAAGCGCAGGGCCTGAACCAGTTCTCGAAGGGCCGAGGACTGCGCTGGGATCGGCGGCTGTCCCGTCACTGGGGTGGGCGTCGGTGATCGGCGCATGGCTGGCGTCAGCGGCTGTGCCCTCGCGGGGGTTCGTTCGGCTGCTCGGCTGAGCCATCCGTCGAGCATGTCGAGTGTCTGGCCCTCGTGGCGGCCGAAGTGTCGGCCCGCATACTCAGTGACGTCGATGGGCACGAATCGCTCCAACGCGTCGAGGACGAGCCCGGCACCTCGTTCCGACATCGGCATCCAGACGCCGGTGACGGCATGCACAGCCTCCGCGGCTGCCCGCGTGGGCCGTCGCAGGTGCGACCTCAGACCGGCCCAGTTCCCCTCGCGAGCACTCAGTTCAGCGACGTAGGGAATGAACACCGCCGGCGGGGCGGAGATCATGAAGGCCGGTACACCGACGATGAGGCCGCCGAGCCTGCGCCGCAGTCCTCGCACGGTCTCGCCGCGGCCGCTGGCCATGAACACGGGCATCCCGGGCGGATGCCAATAACTGACGTTGCGTCCCGTTGTTCGCTCTGACAGGAGTGCGGGTGAGAAGACGAGGATCTCGGAATCAGGGAACATCGACGCAGCAACGGACCGGTCCCCGTCGACCTGGCTGGTGATCGCGATGAGGCCCGGACGAAGAGCGAGAATCGATGAGGCAACATCCTCGTCGAGGTCACCCGGCCGTGTCGTCAGCACCACGAGGTCCCACAATTCCGAACTCACCGCAGCCCAATCGACCACAGGCACTCGGCACACAGGCGCCGTCCCCTGCCCAGGTTCCCGACGCACAGGCACTCGGCACACCAGCCGCTGTCCGAAGGCGCGCACTCGTCTCGGATATGCGGCGCTTCGCGCCCGCATTGGGTCTGAATTCGAACTTTCCGACCGTGAGACGACCACCGCTTCGTGTCCTCGTCCGAACAGCGCCGCAGCTGCGAGGCCGATCGCCCCGGCTCCCTGGAACAGGACCTTCATGCACTGCTCACTGCGGTCTCGGCGCTGCCACCGACGCGTCGTCGCGCGCAATGGGATAGACAAGAGCATTCGCGATGGCTGCGACGCCTTCACCGCGCCCCGTCAGACCGAGCGCATCGGTCGTCGTCCCGGACACTGATACCTCGGCCCCAGCTGCCGCAGACAGCGCATGCTGAGCATCGAGTCGCCTCGTGCCGATCTTCGGGCGGTTGCCGATGACCTGGACGGAGACATTGCCGATCTCGTAGCCTGCCGCACGGACCTGACGTGCCGCCTCGGCGAGGAGAGCGGCCCCGGAGGCACCGACGAACTCGGGCCGGTCGACGCCGAAATGCTGACCCAGATCGCCGATTCCTGCGGCAGAGAACAGCGCATCACAGCACGCATGTGCGGCAACGTCGGAATCGGAATGGCCCTCGAGCCCACGTTCACCGGGCCAGTTCAGGCCCGCGACCCAGAGTTCACGCTCGGGATCGTCGGAATAGGCGTGCACGTCGACTCCGATGCCGGTACGCGGAATCACCATGGTCATCGTCACTGCTCTCCTTCGCTCGCTGCGTTCGGCTTCGCGCCATTCGGTCCCGCATCGACAGTCGCCTGCTCCCGCTGCGTCGCATCCCGAGTCGCTCCCGCATCCCGAGTCGCTCCCGCGTCCCGCTTCTTCGCGATGTGCTCACCGAGTACGAGGTCGAGCGGGTAGGTGATCTTCAGTGCTTCCTCGTCACCGTCAACGGCGACGACATCGACACCGAGGCGCTCGACGAGACCCGCATCATCCGTGGCTGTAAGGCCTCCCGGTCCCGAGGCGGCCAGATCGTCTTCGTATCTCTCGTGGGCTCGACGCAGGGTGCTGGCAGTGAAACCCTGAGGAGTTTGGACGCGGCGCAGTTGCGAACGGTCAAGATCGCCGTGGAGGACCTCAACGGTTGGTAACTTCTGGTCGTTCTCAGCACCGGATTCGACCACAACTTGCCAACCGTTTGCGTCTGGCTGCGACTGAGGTGCCCGGGGCCCGTCGTTCGTGGTGGCACGGTGATCGTTCATGGCCTGACGGTGATCCGAGTGCGCTGCGGGGCGGCTCTCAACGCGGCGCACGGTGTCCGTCATGGGCAGGACGGGAACGACCGCCTCGGCGCCGGCGCTGACAGCATCGGCCACTCGCCGGAAGACCTCGGACGGTGTCAGTGCCCGGGCAGCATCGTGGACCAGCACAATGTCTGCGTCACCGGCATATTTCAAGGCCAATTGCACGGATTCGATTCGATCTTCTCCGCCTGCTACAGCTGTGATTCGCATTCCAGCAATACTGGATTCCGATTCTTCTGCGCCCGATTCTGAAATGGAATCGATTTCATTGCGGGCACGCATTAGAAACTCCTCGGGAGCGGCAACCACAATTGTGGAAGCAACTCCCGAGGAGATGATCGTCTCAAGACTGCGAGCCAGAAGGCTCTTCCCGTTCAGCCGGACGAGGGCCTTCGGGTCTGCACTGCCCAAGCGCGTTCCCGACCCTGCGGCCGGAACGATGACGCAGATATTCAGGACGCAAGCACTTCGTCCAGAATGGCCTCGGCCTCGGATTCCTCTTTCTTCTCAGCCAATGCGAGTTCAGAAACGAGGATCTGACGGGCCTTGGACAACATGCGCTTCTCACCGGTCGACAAGCCGCGGTCCTGCTCGCGACGCCACAGGTCACGAACGACTTCGGCAACCTTGATCACGTCGCCGGACTGCAGCTTCTCAAGATTCGCCTTGTAGCGACGAGACCAGTTCGTGGGCTCTTCGACGAATTCCGCGCGGAGGACGTTGAATACCTTCTCAACACCCTCTTCACCGACGACATCTCGCACACCGACGAGGTCGCAGTTCTCCGCAGGAACCTCGATCACTAGATCACCATGGGCGACCTGGAGCTTGAGATACAGTTTCTCCTCACCTTTAATGGTTCGTTTCTTGATATCTTGGATTGTCGCTGCACCGTGATGTGGATAGACAACTGTGTCGCCGACCTCGAAACTCATATTCTCTTCAAACCCCTTTCGCGGACTTCCAGTTTACCATGAGGCGCGCCACAGAAATCATTCAGGCTGCGGATTCTTCGTGCTAGGCTCCGCTGCGCGGTTTGCCGAACGCGGGCTCATCTCAGGCGATACCGAAATTCTCGCGGCCAGAACCCGTGCCACCGGGCCTGGGCTCTGTTGGAGTTCTCACAGCGGGAACTCGTCCGGTCCCATTCCGGGTTCTACGGCCGGTCAAAAACCGGGTAGTATACAGATTGATCTTGTATTGCCACTTCAAGGAGCACAATGAAACGGCACAACCGCGCGGCACTCGCAGTTGCCGCACTCGCTCTCATCATTCCCGTCAGCGGATGTGCAAGCCTGCTGTCACCTCACCAGACCGCCGAGTACCACTACAACGCCGGTGACGGTGCCTGGGGATCGGTCGGAGACGTCGAGGTCCGCGGTCTGATGCTCGTCATGGACGAGTCCGGCAAGGGCCCGGCCCAGTTGTTCTTCACACTCATCAACAAGGGCGATTCCTCTGCCAAGGTGTCCCTGGACGTCGGCGGGAAGACGACCACCGAGTCGGTCAAGGCCGGCGAAACCTTCGTTCAGGACCCGGAGAGCTCGGCGTCGACGTCATCGAAGCCGGTCATCGTGGACAGCCTCAAGGCGAAGCCCGGCGACCTGGCCGACGTCACCGTCAAGGTCGGCAGCGACGAGAAGACGATCCGGACTCAGGTCCTGTCGAATTCTCTGCCGTACTACGAACAGTACGTACCGACCGAGAAACCATCGGAGTCACCCAGCGAGGATGCCACTCAGCCCGGCGAAGACGCATCACAGTCCGGCGAAGCCACCGGCATCAACGGCTGAATCCAGCCGCACAAGAGCCGTATACCTCAAGGAGCCGCCCACACGATGTGGGCGGCTCCTTCTGTGTCAGCTGTGAGTCTCTCGGCGCAGGTGCCGTGAGTGCTCCCGCTGCGGGCGATCAGGCTCTGCGCGCAGTCACGCTCTGCGGGTGGTCGTAGTCAGGCTTCGAACTTGTAGCCGAGTCCGCGCACCGTGGTCAGCAGGCGCGGCTCCGAGGGGTTCTGCTCGACCTTGGCACGCAGACGCTTGACGTGGACGTCGAGGGTCTTCGTGTCGCCGACGTAGTCTTCTCCCCAGATCCGATCGATGAGCTGACCACGTGTCATCACCCGGCCGGAGTTGCGGATGAGGATCTCGAGCAGTTCGAACTCCTTCAGCGGCATCGACAGCTCTTCGCCACGGACGCTGACGAAGTGACGTTCGACATCGATGCGGACTCCCCCGGCTTCGAGCACCGACTCGTCGTCGAATGCTTCGGACTCGACGTTGCGGCGCAGCACCGCTCGCACCCTGGCCAGCAGTTCTCGCGAGGAGTAGGGCTTGGTCACATAGTCGTCAGCGCCGAGCTCGAGTCCCACCACCTTGTCGATCTCCGAGTCCTTGGCCGTGAGCATGATGATCGGCACGCTGGACTTCGCACGCAGCTCTCGACACACCTCGGTGCCGGAGACTCCCGGCAGCATGAGGTCGAGCAGAACGAGGTCGGCGCCGTTGCGGTCGAACTCTGCGAGAGCCTTCAAACCGTCATCGGCGACTGTCACCTCATATCCTTCTTTACCGAGCAGGTACGACAGTGGGTCCGAGAACGAATCCTCGTCCTCGACAAGCAGAATTCGAGTCACGTTGTGAGCTTCCTTTGTTCGCTTCCGGTTTTCAGAACCTGGGTTGTCTCATTCTCCCCTGTGCTGACGCCCTTGTCATCGTCAGGGTCATGCTCGGTGCTGCCATCGGCAAGCGCGCCATCAGCAGTTGCGCCCTCTGACTGGGCGTCTGCCTCAACCTCAGCTTCGTCGGCATCGGCTCGTGCCGAGTGCTCGAGCAGGACTCCATCCGGCGCCGAGGAGGATGCTTCGTCATCGGAGATGTTGCCTGCCAGCGGAAGCACGATGGTGAAGGTCGAACCCTTGCCGAGGCGGCTCCAGACCTTCACCTGTCCGCCGTGGGTGGCGATGATGTGCTTGACGATGCTCAGCCCCAGCCCGGTTCCACCCGTGATGCGCGAGCGCGCCGGGTCGACGCGGTAGAACCGTTCGAAGACACGCTCGGTGTCCTGAGTGGAGAGACCGATGCCCTGGTCGGCGACGGAGATCTCGACGCGTTCGTCGACGAGTTCGACGCCGACGCCGATGCGAGTGCCGTCGGGTGAGTAGTTGATGGCGTTGTCAATGAGGTTGCGCACCGCATTGACGAGGAGTTCGTAGTTGCCCTCGATGAGCATCCTGCCCGGTGGCGAGACCTCGATATGGATGTTCTTGCCTTCGGCACGCGTGCGGGCACGATCAGCGGCATCATCGACCACCTCGGCGGCGGAGATCTTCTCCGTCGCAGACGGAGCGGTGTGGTCCTGGACGCGGGACAGGTCGATGATCTCCTGCACCAGCTGGGTCAGCCGCTTCGACTCCCGCTGCATGCGACCGCCGAAGCGTTCGACGGCCTGCGGGTCATCGGAGAAGTCGGTGACCGCCTCGGCGAGGAGGGACATCGCGCCGATGGGGGTCTTGAGTTCGTGGGAGACGTTGGCGACGAAATCTCGCCGAATGGAGTCAACGCGCTTGGACTCGGTCTGGTCGTCACAGAGGACGAGGACGAAGGCCGTGCCCAAAGGCGCCACACGAGCGTGGAGGAACCGCAGGATCGAATCCGTCTGTTCGCGCTTCTGTTCGAGTTCGATCTCTTCGATGAGGCCTCTGGAGCGGACTCGGCCGACCATGCGCAGCATCTCGGGAGAGGCAAGGGAATGACCTCTGACCAGCCCGAATGTATACGCGGCCGGGGATGCTTTGACGACGTCATCGCCGGCGTCGAGAACGATCGCGGCCGAGGGCAGCACAGCCAGAACCTCGGCGATGCCTTCGGGCAGGTCGTCCTCAGAATGCAGATCGGCAGCATCACGGGAGCGTTCGCTGAAACGAAACGCCAGAATTCCCGCTATGCCCAGTCCCAGACCGACGATGCCGGTCAGGACCGCTACGATCAAGAGGTCCACGTCATCAAGCTTATGCGCAGTCTGCTTCACAGGGGCACCGAATCGGCATCAGAACGCCGCTTTTGCCGAGGAATTCACCTGCACGCCAGACAACGTTCATCCAATGGTGTCAAGCTGACACAGTGTGCCTGTCCTGACCGGACAGTTGTCCGCACCCAGGACGATCCGAGGCACCTTCCCTTGCACAAGATCCACGAGATTAAGGAACCGTTGTCAATGCGCGAAGTCTTCAGAAATGAACTGGACGAGCTGGCCACGCAGCTAGTCGACATGTCCGTCAAGGTTCACGAGGCGATGCGCCTGGCGAACCAGTCCCTGCGCAGCAACGACCTCGAATTGGCCGAAAAGGTCATCGAAGCCGACGCCGTGATCGACCACATGCAGTACGCCCTCGACCAGCAGGCCGCTGAGATGCTGGCCCTGCAGGCTCCCGTCGCCGCCGACCTGCGCGCGGTCATCGGCTCGCTGCGGATGTCCGCTTCGCTCGAGCGCATGGGCGACCTGGCGCGCCACATCGCCCAGCAGGTTCGCATCCGCTACCCGGAGTCAGCGATCCCCGACCACTTCACCGACACATTCACCCGCATGGGCGAATCCGGAGAGAAGATCGCCGAGGCGACGGAGAACCTGCTGTCGAACCCGGGCCTGACCGCCGTGCCCACGATCAATGCGATCGACGAAGAGCTCGACGAACTGCACCTCAGCATCTTCGGCAAGCTGGCCGAGGCGCCCGCCGGTTCGCTGGCCCCGCGCCACATCGCCGACGTCACCCTGCTCTCGCGCTACTACGAGCGCTTCGGCGACCACGCTGTGTCCGTGTCCCAGAAGGTCGAATACCTGCTCACCGGCAACTGGGAACCGTACCTGTCGAAGAAGTGAGAGACACCTGAAACACCGAATCAGCCCGAGGTCGACGAATGTTCGACCTCGGGCTTTTCGCTGGCGATGACCTTCCGCTGCCTCCGGTTCGTTCCCCAGATGCTGCGTGCGATCGTCTTCAGCACACCCGTCGTGACAGCGACGCCCAGAAGCAGGAGGGCTCCGCCGATGAGCTCGGGAACGGTGGGACGATCTCCGAGGACAAGCCAGGCCGAGAGCACACCGACCAGGGGAACCAACAGTGAGAACGGCGCCACCTGCGATGCCGGGAATCTTGCAAGCAGCGAGTTCCAGATGACGTAGCCGATGAGTGAGGCGCAGCCGGCGGTGTAGACGACCGAAGCCACGACTCCCCAGGTCGGGTTCGCAACAGCGTGAGCCACCTCGGCGGGGCCGTCGACGAGTATCGAGAGCGCGAACAGCGGCACGGGGACCACGATGGCCGACCACACGGTCATCTGCACACCGTTGGTGCCCTCCTTGACTCCGCGGGCGATGACATTGCCGATCGCCCAGGACAAGGACGCGGCGAGCGCGACGAGGAAGGCGACGATCGGCACCGATGCCTGGAGGCTCAGGCCGATGACGCACAGTCCCGACAGGCCGATGAGGATGCCGATGATCTGGCGTCGACTCGGGAACTCCTTGAGCACAAGGGCCGCGACGAGCACCGTGAAGGCGGCCTGAATCTGGATCACGATCGATGTCAGGCCCGCAGGCAGTCCGAGGAACATGGCGGTGTAGAGGAGTCCGAACTGACCGGCGGACATGAAGACGCCGATGAGGACGATGCGTCGGAAATTCCCTCTGGGGTACTTGACGAAGAAGATCGCCGGGATCACGACGAGCGTGAAGCGGGCAGCGACGAGGAGCAGCGGCGGCCAGTCCCGCAGTCCGAAGTCGATGAAGATGAAGTTGACGCCCCAGAGAACGACGACGAGCAGGGCAAGCATGTAGTGGACGGGACGCATACCTCCAGGATCCCAGCCATTGCATCAAAATTCCATTGAATATAAATGCGTGGTTTCGTTAACATTATTTGATGATTGACACTCTCGCCCTGCGCACCCTGGTTGCTCTCGACTCGGCCGGATCCGTCACTGCGACTGCCGATGCACTCGGCTACACCTCGGCGGCCATCAGCCACCAGCTGCAGAAGCTCTCGCGCTATCTCGGCTCACCGGTCACCGAGCGCACCGGACGGGGGATCGCATTGACTCCGATGGGCCGTGAGCTCAGCCGTCGCGGCGCCGAGCTGCTCCAGGACCTCGAAAGCCTCGAGACCGAGGCTCGGGCAAGGTCGGGCGAACCTCGAGGTCGGATCACGGTGGGCGGATTCTCGACTGGCATCCGCGGGGTGCTGGTGCCATCCCTGCCGCTGCTCAAGACCACCGCGCCGGAGCTGACGATCACCAACATCGAGGAGGAGCCCGATGAGCTCATCGACATGGTCACGGTCGGTCGGATCGATGCCTCGCTGATCTTCGACTGGCGGGAGGGCCCTCCCCAGCTGCCCTCGACGCTGAATTCCGAGCTCATCACCGTCGACCGGGCCGATATCGTCATGCATCGTGACCACCATCTGGCCTCACGCCATCTCGTGACCCGGCAGGATCTCCTCCGCGAGGTCTTCGTCTCGGCACCGCGCAACGGCGTATGCCATCGCTGGCTCACCGCGCTCTTCGATCCCCTCAACGCCGAACCGCAGATCGAATACTGGGCGATGGAGTATGACACTCAGATCGAGTTCGTCCGGGCAGTCGGGGCGCTCGCGCTGGTGCCGCGGCTGGGACGGCCGCACCTGCCCGCCGACGTCACCGTCGTCGAACTCGACGATCCGAGCATCGCCCGCTGGATCTACCTCGTATGGCGGGCCTCGATGAGCGCATCCCCGGCGATCGTCCTTCTCCTTGAGCAGATGAAGGCGGTCGCCGAGGTGGCGGCGGGTGAGTGCGAGCCTGTGCGAGGGAGAGTCTGAACGGGTGAGAGTCTGAACGGGTGAGAGTCTGAGCGGGTGAGAGTCTGAGCGAGCGAGAGTCTGAGCCTCAGCGACCCTGGTTGGCGACCTGACCGATCGCAGCTTCGGCAGCAGCCGTATCGAGGTACGTGCCACCGGGCTTGACCGGGGTGAAGTCTTCGGTCAGCTCGTAGTGCAGCGGAAT
Source organism: Brevibacterium antiquum (assembly GCF_016107655.1). Classification (GTDB taxonomy): domain Bacteria; phylum Actinomycetota; class Actinomycetes; order Actinomycetales; family Brevibacteriaceae; genus Brevibacterium; species Brevibacterium antiquum. The sequence goes on along the minus strand of NZ_JABASX010000002.1, from coordinate 478,175 downwards.
GCCGGTGGGAATGTTGAGGCCGGTGATGTCGGCGTCGGAGATTCCGTCGAGGTGCTTGACGAGGGCACGCAGCGAATTGCCGTGGGCGACGACGAGCACGGTGCGTCCGACGGTGAGTTCGGGGACGAGCCGGTCGTACCAGTACGGCAGGAGGCGGTCGATGACGTCGGCCAGGCATTCCGTGCGAGGCAGAGAATCGCCGAGGTTGGCGTAGCGCGGATCTCCTGCCTGCGAGAACTCAGAGGCGTCGCCGAGAGCTGGCGGCGGGGTGTCGAAGGAGCGGCGCCAGGTCATGAACTGCTCCTCGCCGAACTCCTCGCGGATCTCCTTCTTGTTCTTGCCCTGCAGCGCACCGTAGTGGCGTTCGTTGAGTCGCCAGGTGCGATGGACGTCGAGCCAGGAGAGATCGGCGGCCTCGAGCGCCAGATTCGAGGTGAGGATGGCCCGCTTGAGGCGGGAGGTGTACACGACGTCGGGGATGAGGTCGGCCTCGCGCAGGAGCTCGCCGGCCCGCTGGCCCTCAGCCCGCCCCTTGTCCGTCAGGGTCACGTCGACCCAACCGGTGAACAGATTCTTCTGGTTCCATTCGCTCTCGCCGTGGCGCAGCAGGATGAGGTTATGCGTCATGCCACCATTTTTGCACGACCGTGCTGACGCGCACAGAGCCGCCCACCCTCTGGTCGACCTGCTTCCGAGATCTTTCTCACTATTCGGCACTCGATCTTGCATCCCGATATGCCCGGATAGCCTGAACTCATGTCTGACACCCCTACGCCTCCGTCGTCGAGCTCGCAGCCTCCCTCGCCGAACCCACAGTCGCCGTCGTCGAGCTCGCATTCGCCGACCCCGCCACCGCAGGCGGGAGGGTCATCGGTTCCTCAGCCCCAGCTGCCGAACTCCGATCGCAGTTCGATCATCGCTGTGACGGCGTTGCCGGTCCTCGTCGTCATCGCCGGAGTTCTCGGGTTCCTCAGCCCCGACACGTTCACTCCGCTCGCGCCCTCGATCACCTGGGCTCTCGGAATCGTCATGTTCTTCATGGGTCTGACGTTGACGCTGCCGGACTTCGCTCGGATCGCGAAGAAGCCATGGATCGCCGCCCTCGGTGTCGTCACGCAGTTCGTCGCAATGCCCCTGCTCGGTCTCCTGGTCGTCACGCTCTACGGCCTTCCGCCTGAGATCGCGGTCGGCGTCATCCTCGTCGGATGTGCCCCCGGAGGGACTGCTTCGAACGTCGTCACCTTCCTGGCCAAGGGCGATACCGCTCTGTCGGTGTCGATCACGACCCTGTCGACCCTCCTCGCCCCGGTGCTCACACCCCTGCTGACTCTGTGGCTTGCCGGCTCATACATGGACGTGCCGTTCTGGTCGATGTTCGTCTCGATCTGTCAGACGGTGCTCGTGCCCGTCATTGTCGGGGTCATCGTCAGGCTCGTGGCCTCGAAGTTCGTCGACAAGATCTCACCGATTCTGCCCTGGTTCGCGTCCATTGCCATCGCCTACATCGTGGCGATCGTCGTCGCGGGCTCGGCTGCTTCCATCGCGACCGCCGGACTCCTCGTGCTCCTGGCAGTCATCACGCACAACATCCTGGGACTTGGAGTCGGCTACGGAGTGGCCGCGGCCTGCAGGTTGGACACTCCGACCAGACGAGCGATGACCTTCGAGGTCGGGCTGCAGAATTCGGGGCTCGCGTCGACTCTCGCGACCACGTACTTCTCACCGCTCGCTGCTCTTCCCGGCGCTGTGTTCAGCGTCTGGCACAACGTCTCCGGTGCACTCCTGGCCTCGGTGTTCGCACGCCGCCCCTACGGCAAACCGCCGCGTGAGCAGATCGCCGGAGACAGTCGCGCACAGGAGTCGGCACTGTGATCGGGCCCTCGACCTCTTCGGGCTTCTCCACTTTCGATGAGGAGACGATCACTCTTGCGAACAGGAGATTTCTGATTCGGCGGGCAAGAGACACCGATGTGCACGACCTCGTGTCCCTGCTTCGCGATGACGCCCTCGGTGCTGCCCGTGAGGGTTCCGGCGCCGAGGAGGTGGCCGACTACCAGCGTGCCTTCGACCTCATCGATTCCGATCCCAATCAGCTTCTGGTCACGATCGCCGACGTCACCAACTGTTCCGAGGCCCATCACGAAGGTTCTGAGAGCTATCACGAAGGTTCCGCGACCCATCATGACGGTTCCGAGAACCACGATGAGGGTGGGCAGGCACAACCTTCCGACACCGGATCGGCTGCCGTCGTCGGTACCCTGCAGCTGACGCTGATCCCGAGCCTGTCACGACGAGGTTCGACGCGGCTGCAGATCGAGGCGGTGAGGATCGGGCCTGATGCGCAGGGCCTCGGTCTGGGCACGGCGGTCTTCGAATGGGCCCATGACTGCGGACGTCGATTCGGGGCATCGCTGGCTCAGCTGACGACCGATAAGTCGCGCACGGATGCGCAGCGGTTCTATGCACGGCTCGGCTACGAGGCCAGTCACGAAGGGCTCAAACTGGACCTGAGCTGAGACTCACATCCACTTCACGCCGTCGACCTCGAACTCGCGGATGCGGTGGGCGATCATCTCCGCCAGCAGGTCGGTGGGGATCTCGCGATCGTAGTAGAGCTTGATCGAACCCTTTCCGGTGTCGAATCCGCTCAGCCGATCGGCGAAGGCCTCTTTGGTGCTGGGGGTGAAGACGAAGTTCGCGTGCTTGGCGTAGCCAGCGAAGGCGAAGAGGATCGTGCTCACGAAATAGGCAGGGTTCCCCCACTTGAGGCCCTCCTCAGCTGTGGGCGCAGCGGCGCGGCTGAGTTCCCGGAGGCGGCTCAGAAATTCCTGCTTGTGCACATCGTCGAAGCCGGCGATGTATTCGTCGACGTTCACGCCTGCTCCAGAAATTCGTTGTCCGGTCCGCTGAGGAGGCCTTCGAAGGCAGCGAGGTTCCGCGTCGACTCCCCGCGACTGATCCTCCAGGCCCATTCCTTCTTCATTCCGGTGAGGAAGCCGATGAGCAGAAGTTCGTTGAACGAGGAGTCGGCGGTCGCCAGAATAGCCCCGAGCAGCGAGTCGAGTTCCTCGAGAAGTCGGTCCCGGGGAACGCTGGCTCGCAGATACACATCGCCGAGGGTGTCGATGCCGAACGACACCGGGCCTGGTTTCATGTTCTTGATGAGCAGCCAGCGGTTGAACTCCTCGGCGTTCTCATCCGGATGGCGAATGACGAACGCCTGCAGCTGTACCGTTCGCGCAGAGATGGTGATCGACACGGTCGTCTTCAGCTTCTTCTCTCCCGGCAGAACTACGGCGATCTGCGTGTCCTCAACGGCGTCGACTTCGACCTCGTTCTCATTCGCCCACTGCCTCACTCCGGCCAGAATCGTCTCGGTGTCGGTCGTCATCATGTGTCCTTCCGTCAACGATTCGTTTCGTCGCAATTCGATTCATTCCATCGGCAATCCATTGAGTTCTTCAGCAGCCGCGGCCGACCAGTCGCGGCTTCGGAGCCAGTTCTTCCGCAGCCGCTGTCTCGTCTGTGCCCGTCATCTGCTCTGTGGTCGTCATCGTCGTGGTCAGGGTCAGATCCGGCACGTCGAGGGCGCCGAGCACACTCGCCGCCGTGGTCGACCAGTCGAATCGAGTCGAGCGATCGGCGGCATGGAGTGCGAGTTCGCGTCGCAGTTCGTCGTCGAGGAGCATCCGCTCGAGAGCCATGGCCCAATGCCGAGGGTTGTGATCGGCGATGAGCACGCCCGAATACCCGTGTTCGACGATGTCGGGCAGGCCGCCCACCGCCGAGGCGATGGCGGGCAGGCCCGATGCCGAAGCCTCGGCCGCGACCAGACCGAATGATTCGCTGCGTGAGGGGACGAGAAGGATGTCCGCCGCGCGGTAGTAGGTGACGAGTTCATGAGCGGGGACGGGACGTCGCACCTCGACGCTGGGTTCGGCGGCGATCGCTGAGTTCAGTTCGCGCAGGTACGGCGAGGATCCAGTCGGAGCCTCTTGGCCCGAGACTGCGCCGAGGAGGATTCCACGCGTCCGAGATGCCAGATGCGGGTTGTCCTCTCGCAGGCCGGAGATCGCATCGACGACGACGTCGGTTCCCTTGATGAACTGCATCCGCCCCACATAGAGGACGACGAATTCCTCTGGTGCGAGACCCAGAACTGTTCTGGCCTCGGCTCGATCTCCTGGGGAGAACAGGTCGTGGTCGACGCCGGGCCTGGCCACCACTACGACGTCGGCTTCGGCGCCGAGTTCGTGGATGAGATCGCGACGCTCTGCCGGGGTGTTGGCCACGATCAGGTCCACCGCCGAGGCGATTCTCTCCTCTGCTTCCAAGCGCTGAGGCCGTTCGTGGCTGGTCTCTGAGTCGCGGTTCTTGACCGCGCCGATCGTGTGCATGCTGACGACGATTCGAGGACGTTCACCCGATCTGGTCGCGTCGTCGGAGACCGCCGTCAGTGACTCCTGCGCCAATGACTTCTGAGCCGGTGTCTCCTGGGAGCGAAGCTCCTGAGCCCGCAGTGCCGCCTCGGCGGAGATCCAATAGTGCGCCCAGATCAGATCGGCTGAGGTGAAGCTCGGCTCTGCCAGGAGGAGCAGCGCGAGTTCGTCGATGGCATCGGCAAGCTCATCCTTGTTGGCTGCATCGATCGGCAGCTGGTGGAGTCGGACGTTCTCAGCGATCTGCAGATTGCCGGCGCGCCCGCCCAGTCCATCGATACCGCTCGGGTCGGCGGTGAAGACGTCGACCACGTGGCCGGCTGCTGCCAATGCGCGCACCGACTGGTCGACGTAGACATTCATGCCACCGGCATCGCCCTGGCCCGGCTGAGCCGCGGGCGAGGTGTGGAGGGAGAGAACGGATATGCGCACGGTGACAGTTTAGCCAAAGAACTCGCCGAGGATCCGGCGAACTTCGTGGCGCCCGCGCCACAGGATCGATCCCGCTGGCAGGACTTCAAAGCGAGCCTCGGGAATCGCTGCCGCAATCGCCTCGGCGACCTCGACCGGATGGGCAGGGTCATCCTCGTGGGTGAGCACGAGCACTTCCCCCGGGAACCGAGCCAGCGCACTCAGCGGGTCATGGCCCGTGCTCACATCGCCTGCGCTCTCGTCGACGGCGATCTCGAGAGCCAAGCCGACCCCGTCGGACATGTCCGTATTGACGAGATTTTCGGCCTTCGTCTTCGTCCAGGCTCTGGCCGGCAGGAGCTCGGCCACCTCGGTGGGTTCGCGAGACAGCATCAGGTCCGTAATGGACTCAACGTCACCGGCGGCCACCAGATCACGCAGTCGCTCCAGGTAGCCGCGGTTCGCATCGGCCACCTCGGCGGAGAATCCGGTGAATGATGCCGGGAGCACGAGCGCGACCTTCTCGAGGTTCCGGGTCGCCGGATGACTGGTGCCAAGCAGTCTGAGGAGCCCACCGGCGGACATAGAGACGCCGAGGGCCTGCGTTGCCGAGGTGGACGTCAGGGCCTGTGCCAGCACCTCGGCGATGTGGCCGTAGTTCCATCCCGAGCCAGGTGAGGGGCGGCCGCCGTGGCCGGGCAGGTGGAGGAAATGCTTGGTGCCGGTGATGCCTGTGCCGAAGGGACGGGTGTCGCGGATCGCGCCGGCAAATCCGTGGCCGAAGAGTGTGTGGGGGTCACCGCTGCCGAAGGTGGCGATGTAGTCCGAATCGGGGCCCGGGAGATTGAGGTCGTTTGTCATCTGCGCGTGTTCGTCGCCTTCTCAGCGCCAGTGGTGCCGATTTTGTTTGCGACTGCGCGGGTCGATGGCCTTGATCTTCGGCCGGACGTCGGTGAGGTAGACGATGCCGGCGACGAGTGCGATCAGGTTGAGGAAGATGATGCGCATGCCCATGGGCGGAAGCGCGATGAGTGCGAGCGCGAGACCGACGCCGAGGAGGATGACCCAGAACTTCTTGCTCTGCTTGTCAACGGCGCGGTAGTTCTCGTCCTTGTAGCGGAGGCAGTCGATGAACGCCCACAGCTGGAGGCCGAAGGCGGCGACGGACAAGGCGAGAAAGACCATCTGCTGAACGCCGGCAATTATTTCCATAGCATCCACCCTAGCAATCGCAGCTCTACCCGGCACGGGGACGGCTCGGATCCTGGGCGAATCCCCACCGTCGGATCACTCTCCGCACATGAACCGCCTCAGCGCTGCGAGGACACGATACTGAGGCAGCACGGCGCGCTGGCGGTCACACCTTCACACCATGGCCGGCGTTCACAGGATCCCTGTCATTCGGATGCCTGCGCAGACACCCATGCCCAGCAGCACACAGATGAGCATCGGCACTCGCAGGATCGAGGCCAGGACTCCCACACCGACGCCGATGAGCCGTGCGGGGTCCGCGATGTCCTGGCCATCGAAGATCGCCGTCGTCGCGAAGACTGCACCGATGAGAACGACCGTCGCCCGATCCATCCACTTCGTCACCGTCGCCGTCGAGTCGCCTTCCGACTCCCCCGTGAGTTCCACGGGGCTGTTCGATCGTGCAGTGCTGTTCGTTCCCGCGGTTCCGTCTGCCCCCGCCGAGGCGGTCACGAGCTGTCGCCGTTTGCCCTTCGTTGCGATCGCCGCACCGAGCTTCACACCGGCGAAGCGCATGGCATAGGTTCCGATGCTCAACGCGGCGAGTGCGATGAGAAAGCTGACCGGGCTCATCGGCTCCCCTCCTGTCGATCGAGATCGTCAACACCACTGCGATCGTCAACACCACTGCGATCGTCAATACCGCTGCGATCGCCGGCTCCACTGGGATCTGTCTGGGCGGCACCACCTCGGCGCTTCCTGATGATTGACCTGATCGACCAGCCGACTGCCACGAACACGAACACCGACAGAGAGGTCACAGCTCCGAGTCCGAGCGGAAGGAGCGGAGTGAGGAGGATCGAGATGAGGATTCCGACGACTGTGAGCGACAGTGTGGTCCTGCTCTTCAGGTCGCCGCGGATGAGGCAGAAGAGGATGATCGGGAAGGCCGCATCGAGGCCGAGGAGGTCGGCGTCGATGACGCTGCCGAGCCACTGGCCGACCATGGCCCCGCTCGGCCACATCACGGCGATGGCCGCACCCATGAGGAGGAAGGCATGCCACCGTGCCCGGTCGGTGCTGACGGTTCGCGATACGGCGATAGATTCGTCGTTGATCCAGTGCGCTGCGAGGAGTGCGCGCCAGTCCTGCGGAAAGAACGGCCCAACGGCCATGCCGAAGGCGAAGTTGCGAGAGTTGACCAGCAGGCCCGCCAGCACTGCAAGGACCGGCGCTCCGCCTGCTGCGATCACGCCGACGAAGGTGAATTCCGCTGCACCGCCGAGGGCGAACATCGCCAGCAGAAGCGTCTGCCACCACGGGAATCCGGACACCGCGGAGATGGCCCCATAGGACAGAGCGACCGCGATGATCGTGATCGTGACGATAATGACGTCACGATAGGTCGAGCCCGGAAGGACCCGATCGATCGTGCGAAACACAGAACTCATGTTCTATATAGTGCACACTCACGAATCGTTCGTCAACTGGAACGTTATGTCGCTATAGTGAACTCATGAGTTCTCAACCACGAGATGAGGCACCTACCGGATCCGGTGAGCCACCGGCTGGCCCGACGCCTCGTGAGCAGATCGCAATCGCAATCAGACGAGAGCGGATGCGCGCGAACCTCTCGCTCTCCGCAGTTGCCCGTCGGGCGGGGATCGGAAAATCGACCATGTCCGGGCTGGAGGCAGGCACCGGCAATCCCAGCGTCGAGACGATGTGGGCTCTGGCAGCCGCGCTCGACATCCCACTGGCCAAACTGCTCGCTCCTCCGCAGCACGAAGTCGCGCTCCTGCATGCCAAGGATCTGCCCAGCCTGCCGTCGAACACTGCGAACTATGCTGCGACTCTGCTCTCAGCATCGCCGGCGAATGCGCGGCGCGACGTCTATTTCATTCAGGCCGAACCGGGTCAGCCGCGAAACTCACAGCCGCACCCTGTCGGCACTATCGAGCATGTGATCCTGGGGCAGGGGGCGGCGCGCATCGAGGTGCTCGGGCAGTCCTACGAGCTTCACGTCGGCGACTACCTGACCTATCCGGGCGATCAGCCGCACCAGTTCACGGCGCTCAGACCGGAGACGACCGTCGTGTTCATCGTCGAGAGCCGCTGAGGTCCGCGACTCAATCACTCCGCGGGCGGTTCGTCCGTATCTCGTGTGTCTTCACTGAGCGAGGGGAGCCGGTTCTGGGCGGCCTCATTGGTCAGCCCGCAGGCTTCGAGGAGGTCCACCGCGACCGGGCGCAGCAACAGCACAAGGGACTCGTCGTGGATATCCCAACTCTCCTCCGCACGGGGATCAAGGCTGGAAGCGGCCTCGGCCAACGCAGCTTCTGCCAGCGCCCGATCGGTTCCTCTGCGCAGCGCGACTTCGAGCTTCTTCGACCCTTCGGACAGCGAATCCACATAGCCGGCGATGATCGGCTTCTCCACACCGAATTCGGTGATGCCCACGACCCTGCGAGCGATGACGCGAATGGTGCGCATGGCACGATCGGCATGGGTGTGTGCACGGGACAGCCTGGTCACCTCGGCGGAATGACGCCTGCCTCTGGCATTGATCTTCGCCGCTTCCCTCGAGATCTTGAGCGAGGAACCCCAGGAATCGATGATGTCCTGGGTCTCTCGAGCCCGCGTCAGCGCCCGTTTAGCGAGTGCGACGTCGGACTCCTGCAGCGCCCGCGCCATCATCTGCAGGACTGCACTGATCTCGTCGAGCATGCTCGCGGCAAGACCACGCGGGACCTTGCGGGCATCGCGCGGAAGGATGAGGGCGAGAAGGATTGCACACACGGACCCGGTGAGGGCATCAAGGGTGCGGGGAAACGGCAGAGAGGTGGCGGTGGCAGGGACCACGACGACGTAGACGGATTGGACGGCGATCTGGGTGATGAAGATGCCACCGGAATTCAGCATAGTGCCGATGAAGAGGCCGATGGCCAGCGTCAGTGTGAGCTGCCAGATCCCTGTGCCGTAGACGTTGACGAGGAGCTCGCCCACGAGCACGCCGAAGGTCGCACCGAAACCGATCTCCATGGCTCGGCGCAGTCGACGGTCGGCGACCGGCCCGATGCCGACGGCTGAGGCGACGGCCGCGAGGAACGGATATGGGTGGCCGAGGACGTAGACGCAGAAGGCATAGGCCGCGGTGGCGGCGATCGGGATCTGGATCAGCTGCCCGGCGTTGGCCTGCACACGCCTGAGACCCATCCGAGATCGATGCACCAGAGTGTTGAAGGCGCGCTGGGGCAGTTCTCTGACCTCGGACTTCGCCATCAGACTCCCTTCGTGCTCGCCTTCGCTGTACCCAGCGTACCGGAATTGTGACATGCTAAAGTCTGTGCGCCGAGGAGGCTATGAATGACAACCAACCTGACCCGAGATGAAGCGCAGAGCCGCACTCAAGTGCTCGATGTCTCGACTTACACCGTCGATATCGACGTCAGCAATGCCGAGACCGGAGCTCCGACGTACCTCTCCCGTACCGTCGTCGAGTTCACCGCCCGAACCGAGTGCCGCACATTCATCGACCTGATCGCGGACTCGGTCACATTCGCCGAGCTCAATGATGAGATCCTCGACCCCGCCGAGGTGTTCGACGGCGCACGCGTGGGACTGCCCATCCGCACGGGGAAGAACACCCTGACGATCGAGGCACAGGCCTACTACTCCACCTCGGGAGAGGGACTGCACCGCTTCACCGACCCTGCCGACGGCAAGGTCTATCTCTACACTCAGTACGAACCGACCGATGCCCGCCGTGTGTTCGCGAACTTCGACCAGCCGGATCTCAAGGCAGAGTTCATCTTCAACGTCACGGCCCCCGAGCACTTCCAGGTTCTGTCGAACCGCCCCGAGACGAGTCGCGGACCGAGCCAGGAGACGAGCCAGGGGCCTGTCGATACGGACTCCCCCGCGATCACTCATCATTTCGCTCCGACGCTGCGACAGTCGAGCTACATCACGTGCATCACCGCAGGTCCCTACGAAGGTGCAACCGACCACTGGACGGATCCCTCGACCGGTGAGGTCGTGGCGTTGGGCGCATGGACGCGCGCCAGCCTCGTCGACCACCTCGACGCCTCCGATATCTTCTCGATCACGAAGGCCGGGTTGGACTTCTTCACTGGCGAATTCGACTATCCGTACCCGTGGGGCAAATACGATCAGATCTTCGTTCCGGAGTACAACCTCGGCGCCATGGAGAATCCGGGTCTGGTCACGTTCACCGACAGTCTGATCTTCCGGGACAAGGTCACCGACGCGAACTACGAGTCGCGGGCGAACGTGATCCTGCACGAGATGGCGCACATGTGGTTCGGCGACCTGGTGACCATGAAGTGGTGGGACGACCTGTGGCTCAAGGAGTCGTTCGCCGACTACATGGGCGGGCTGGCGCTGGCCGAGGCGACCCGTTTCACCAACGGCTGGGTGACCTTCGCGCTGCGTCGCAAGGCGTGGGCGTACACGCAGGACCTCTATCCGACCACGCACCCGATCGTCGCCGACATCCCCGACGTCGAGGCTGCGAAGCTCAACTTCGACGGCATCACCTACGCCAAGGGCGCGTCCGTGCTCAAGCAGCTCGTGGCCTTCGTCGGCCGGGAGGCGTTCTTCGCCGGCTCGCGCCTGTACTTCAAGCGCTTCGACTACCGCAATACCGAGCTCGCAGACTTCCTCGAATGCCTCGCCGAGGCGGCCCCAGACCGGGACATCGCCAGCTGGGCCAGCGCATGGCTGGGCACCTCCGGCGTCTCCGAACTGTCATTGGAACTGACGACGTCCAACGATGCCTCACCGTCTGCGCGGGGCTCAGGCCGAGCAAGCATCACCAGTGCGAAGATCACTCAGGCCGATTCGGCTCGCGGTGCCGAGCTGCTGCGTCCGCACACGCTCGAGATCGCCACGTTGGGACGAAAGGGACGCAAGCTGGTCCCGATCGATTCCTTCTCCTTCGACTTCTCCACCCAGTCGGCTGAGGTGGAGCAGCTCGCTGGACGCACCCTCGGCGATATCACGCTGGTGAACTACTCCGATCACGACTATGCGCGCGTGCGCTTGGATCCGGCATCGACGGAGGCCGCGATCAGGTCGGTGTCCCGGATCGCGGATCCGCTTTCACGGGCATTGGTGTGGTCAGCCTTGGAAAATGCGGTTCGCGATGGTCTCCTTCCCGTGCAGCGATATCTCACGGCTTATGCCCGAAGCCTGGGCAAAGAGAGCCATGCCGGCATCATGGCAGGCCTGAGCCAGACGGCGCTGACCTGCCTGGACCAGTGGGTCTCGGCGAGGAATTTCGAGACCGCAATCACCGGGCTGTTGGGCGCCGCTCTTGACGCATTGGCGACGGCCAAGTCAGGCTCGGACGCTCAGCTTCATCTGGCGAACCTGGTTCTTGCTCTCACCTCGCGCACGGCTCGTTGCTTTGGGGCAAGTCCCGCGATCGCGATGGGCCGCGGCTTCGCGTCGCAGATCCTCGCTGTTCCCGTCGGCGAAGAGATCGACCATCTGAGTGCACCGTCTGAACCTGTTGGGTCTGGGAGTTCCGAGGCTGGGGCTTCCGGGACTGGGGCTTCCGGGACTGGGGCTTCCGGGACTGGGGCTTCCGGGACTGGGGCTTCCGGGACTGGGGCTTCCGGGACTGGGGCTTCCGGGACTGGGGCTTCCGGGACTGGATCTGATGCTCCGGACCACGCTGCGGCGTCTCTGCCGTTCAAGGGACTGCTCAATGATCATGCCCTGCGATGGAATGCTCTGACCGCGCTCGTGTGCCTGGGCTGGGCCGACCAGACCGACATCGCGCGAGAGAACCAGTCAGATCCCAGTTCATCGGGTCGCCTCCATGCCGAGACTGCAAGTGCGGCCATGCCGCTGCCCATCGTGAAGATCCGCGCATGGGAGGTCATCAACGAGGCGGCGGCACTGAGCAATGATGTGCTCACGGCCATCATCTCCGGTTTTGTGGCTCCCACGTCGATGCCGCTCATCGAAAACTATGTCGATGAGTACTTCGCGCGGCTTGCCGGCTTCTGGGCCGATAATTCGATCGAGATCGCCAGGCGCCTGGTCCTCGGGCTCTACCCTCGTTGGTCGGTTGATGAAGAGGCAGCGGTTGAGAAGACCGATGCCTGGTTGGCCGCGCACAGCGATGCTCCGGCTGCGCTGCGTCGGCTGCTCATCGAACGACGCGACGATCTGGCCCGAGCGATCTATCTCAAATCGACCCAGAGCTCACGCCACTGACCTGTCCCCTCGAGTGGGCCTGTCTGTCTCTTCGGCGGGCCACCGGACGAACCGGTGGGCCAGACAGGTCAGCTCAGCGGGCCAGACAGGGCCGTTCGGCGGGCCAGACAGGGCCGTTCGGCGGGCCAGACCAGGCGACCCAGCGGGCCTGACAAGTCAGCTCAGTGGGCCTGACCGGGCGGCTGTTGCCGCCTAACCGGAGCCAGGACTGCTGCCTCTTCCGCAGCGACCGGGCAGGTGCATGACGAGACAGAGCGAAGGCCGATTCCCCATTTCAAGTGGGGCATCGGCCTTCGCTCTGTCTTGCGCCGTCAGCACTTGCGACGTCAGCACTTGCGACGTCAATGACTGCGACATCGGTGTCGGCCGGAATCAGCCAACCGCTCAATGCCGAGCTCAGATGATTCGGCGAGCTCCGGAGAACTCATTGCCGGTGTCCCACGACTTCCAGTCGGTGACATAGACGTCTTTGGACGCGTTGGGCGAATGGATCATCTTGCCGTCGCCGACGTACATTCCGACGTGATGGACGGTGCCCGAGCTGGTCGAGAAGAACAGCAGATCGCCTGCTTTGAGGTCACCTTCGGAGACCTTCTTACCGGCGGTGGCCTGCTCTCCCGAGTCACGGGGAATGTCGATGCCATGGGCCCGGTAGATGCTGTAGGTGAAGCCCGAGCAGTCGAAGCCGTAGGGCGAGACTCCGGCCCACAGGTAACGCAATCCGTCGAACTGCTTCGCAGTCTTGACGAGGTCAGAGCCACTGGGCTTCGCTGGCTTGCCACCGGTGTCGTAGACGGCGACGTCGTCGAAGTCGATCCACGCTGCACCGCCACCGGGGAGCGCCACGCGCACATCATCGACGTCTTGGGCAATGAGCGGAAGATCGACGTTGAAGCTGACATCCGCACCGGTGTCCTTGGTGAACTCAATACCTTCGAGTTCACTCTTCTTCTTCGTCACGACCGCGCGGGGCTGGTCGTCCTTGAGCTGCCCGAATCGGTCGTTCTCGACAAGCTGCTTCTTCGGCACCCAGCCCGGGTAGCCCTTCTTGTTCTTGGACGTCGATTGATCCTTGACCGCAACCTTGGCCCAGTCGCCCTTGGTTTTGAGGACAGTGACTTCGGAACCGTATGCGGCTTGCGTCTCGACCTTGCCGGTCAGACCGCGTCGCACATCGGTCTTCTTGAGATTCTTGTTCCATTTGTCGAGGTCGACTGGATGGCCGAGGGCAGGCTTGTCGACCTTCCGGGGCGCTTTCGAATCGGTCCACAGGGTGGCGACAGTGACATCGACGTAGGCGGTTTCGCCCTTTTCGATCTTTCCGTCGGTGATCCGCTCAAGCTCCTGGCCCGGGACGACTGCAGCTGCCAAGTCCGTTGCAGATTCTTCATCGGTCGACGTCAGGTTGCTCGACAGCGCAGGAGCTCCTGCGCCGAATACAAGTCCGAGCCCAAGTGCCGCCGAAACAGCAATTTTGGTACGCATCATTTCTCTTTCGGTCTGCGGGTGTCACTCCCGCGTGGGGGAAGTCTCCGAACGTCATTCGGTATGCGTGCTCCGCCACCCATGGCATCGACCGGTATCGAAGTCTGTGGTCGACATCGATCGAACCCATGCGCATCGAAGCGCCGCACAGTGCCAATATTACCGCCCACTCGGAAGCAGACGACAATGTCGACACTGTGGCAGGATATCGCGATGCCACGTTGAAAAGAAGTGCCCTTGTCCCAATCGATACAGAGATGAGACTTCGGACGAGCATTGCAGCTGAAGGCGGCCTCCCAATTTCGGTGCGCCGCCTTCAGTTCTAGATCGGGTGTTCAGGCCAGGCCGCAGCTGTCAGCTCAGACCTGGTGCCTTCAGTTGAGGAGCTCAGCGGCCAGAAGCTCAAGCGATTGGATCCTCGCAGCGTCCTGGCGGAGACCTTCACCTTCCATTGCTCCTGCGACGGGCTGGATCATGATCTCGTCGACCTCGAAACGACTGGCGAGCTCTTCGAGCTGGGCTTTGGCGGATTTGGCGTCGCCGATGATCCAGTTCTCAGACATCTCTTCACCGACCATACGTTCCTGGTCGGTCCTGATTGATCGCACGTCATCGCCGGCCAAGCGCAAAGGTTCCATTCGTCCGCCGGTTCGCAGGCGAGACATCTGCAACAGGAACGGCTCGGAGCGCAGCTGCGCTTCTTCCTCAGTCGGCGAGACCACTGCATTGACCGTGACGAAGGTCTGCGGCTTGTCGCCGTACGCACCCGGGGTGAAGTTGTCACGATAGATCTTCATTCCGGTCGTGGCACCCGCCGCGAAGTGGTTGGCGAACACGTAGGGCATGCCGAGCTGGGCAGCTAGTCGGGCGGAGTAGCCGGATGAGCCGAGCAGCCACGGCAATGGCTGTGTTCCCGGCACGGCGGCAGGAGTCGCATGCAGGACGTGCTCACGGCCGCCATGGAGCGGAACGTGCAGACCTTCGGGCTTCATCAGGCTCAACGTGTCGATGACGTGCTGCGGGAATTGTTCGACGGGATCGACTGTTCGCCCCTCCCTATCGACCATTCGACCTTCGCCGAGGTGTCCCCTCATAGCCGCCGAGGTGATCGGATCGGTGCCGGGTGCCCGTCCGATCCCCAGGTCGATGCGGTCACCGTAGACCGCCGAGAGGAGGGAGAAGAGTTCCGCTACTGCCAGCGGAGCGTGGTTGGGCAGCATCACGCCGCCGGATCCGAGGCGAATGCGCTCGGTTCCCTGGCCGAGGTACATGAGTTCGGCGCCGGGCATCGTTGACGCGATCGATGGCATGTTGTGGTGTTCGGCAACCCAATAGCGGGTGTACCCCAGTTTGTCCGCGGACTGAATCAGTTCGTGGGAGGCAGCGAATGAATCTGAGGTGCTCTGTCCGACACGGACCGGCACAAGGTCAAGAATAGAAAGCTCCATAACCATGGCAACAGCTGTCTCAACAGCTTCATTCCTCATTCCCCACGTGACCTGGGACTGCACCGCTTGACCTTGCTCACGTCCTGGTGACCGCACCCCTGGCATATCTGGCGGAGACAGACATCAGACAGTGGCAGACTTCAGGCGACGCACACTTCTCCCCTGCCCCGCTAAGCCAGCACTAGTCGAAGAGAGTATCGGTGATCTCTTTTGCAATGAATCGTGCGTGCAAGATCGGGCGTCTGGCGGGATCGATCGTCGCAGGCGGCACCCATGCCGGGCGCCCATCCTTGAGCATCACGGTGTGCCAATCCGAATCGTCGATCAGGTGGTGATGGGATCCACATGCCAATGTCAGATTATTGACATCGGTCCTGCCTTCGTTCGCCCACGGAACTATATGGTGTGCATCGCACCATCCGGGTGGGGTGTCACAACCGGGGAATGTGCAGCCTTGGTCTCTGCTGGAGAGAATCGCCAATTGCTTCGAGGTGGCGAACCGTCTCTCGGTGGCAAGCTCCATACTCTTCGTCTTCTCTCCCATGAGGTGGAAGAACACCGAGCCGTTCAGTCCTTCGTAGGAGGCTGTTTGCATCGGAAATGATGCCTCTGCGTCGGTGACAGCACGACCAGACTGCTTCGCAAGGTCCTCAGCTTTCGCTGTGACCACGAGCGCGAAGGGCGCACCCGCCATCACTCGATTCATTTCGATCCGTCCGATCATTGTGGCGAACCGTTCATAGATCTTGTTCTTCACGCTCGGTTGGCGACCGGCCATAGCCACCGTCGAGCCGTCTTCCCTCACTCCATATCCGGGCGGAACGTCACGGTCATCAGTGGCGCGTTCATCCTTCGCCTCGCGCTGCCAGTCACCCATTTGATGGTCGAAGCCGAGCTCCAGCGAGGGGTCAACTGCGTCTGAGCGATCGCCTCGCAGAACCTGGCTGAATACGTCGACCACCTCTTGGTCCGCCGCCGAGATGCTTCCGGCGGAAATCGAGTCTGAGTCTGTGGCCGAATCTTGCTGCTGGTCAGAACTTGAAGTCTCTCTGTGGTCGGCTTTGATCCTCGATGTGAGGTGTCCGCTCATGATGCCGCCCGTTACGGGATCGAGGACTCCCTTCAGCGCCCAGGTTCCGTCTTTTCGCTGACGCAGGCTGACTGAGAGTTCATCACGCTTTGGGGCTTCATCTGGCAGCTCGCCATCCGGATCGAGCCAAGCGAGAATCTCGTTGAATAGCTGCTGGATGTCCTTCACACGCACAGTCGGAGCCTTTTCAACCAGGATTCTCTCCGCTTCGAACTGATCCTCCGGACTCACTCGAAGTGGCAAGTCTTTCAGGCAACCGATGATTGTGCTCGCCTGTGTTGATGAGAGCGATCCGCGTCGCAGGGCCTGGGACACCACAGGAAACTTCGGCCCGATTGACTGGCCGCTGAAATTGACCTGATTGCCCAGTTTCTCAGCCAGCTCAGATCGACGGTAGGCCTCTCTTTCGGAGATGTTGAGGCGGTTCTGGACCAGCGCCTTCGTCGACTTCGCCCCATAGTCTCGAGGGGTTCCCACCCGTTCGAAGACGGAGAGAGTCACGACTGAGAGTGATTCGACCAACCTGTTGACTGCCTCCAGCCCATCCAACACCGTTATCGCGTCGTCGGGACCCATCGGACGATTGAACGATTCGAGGTCACCGACGAGGGACCGAAGTCCGTGAACGCTGTTCGCAACTTCCGGAGCGATACGCTCCAAACTCACCCAGGCGTGCTCGTCAAGAAGAGGATGCTCCGGAGCAGAGGCGACATCTGAATCGGAGCCACCAAGCGGAGCAGAGTCGCAGTCGGCGGCGCCACCTCGAACCGAATCAGAGTCGGTCTCGCTCGTAAGCCTTGAACGGTTCGGAGATTCTCCGCCATTCGATTCATCCGTAGACTGCTGACCCAGGAAGACTGCCCAGTCGTCGTCTTCGCTATTTTCCGAGGTGTCCTCACTGGCACTGCGCTCGGCCTCAGCTTCCTCGGACTTCCTTTGCATCCACTCTTCTTTTTCAGCGTCGATCTCTGCTGCACGACGCTTGAGTTCGGCCTGCGCATCCGAATCATCAACGCTCGCCTCCCACGGGTTGCGGCCACTCCAACGGGCTCGTCGCTCAGCGTCTGTGAACTCATCGGCTCGTGCGGGATCGATCGACTCACGAACCTCGTAAGGCTCTGTCCACTCGGAGGATTCCGCAGATTTTGTCGATTCGGCTCGTTCCGCAGGCTCGGCAGGATGATACGCGTCGGCGAATTCGAAATCGTTCGGGGGCGGCATGGCTACGTCATCGAAGCGATCTGCCAATGGGTGACCATCAAGGTCGAAGCCTGCATCACGCAGAAGCTCTCGATAGGTGGGAGATCCCTGGCCCACCTCGTCTTCCCCACCAGGCACAGCGGGAGAGGCTGGTTCGCCATGCCCATTCTTCTTGTGTCGATTGCGGTCGGGGGTGAGCGTCATGATCTCGGAATCCGTTCGTCAACTGCCGTGTTGTCCGCTTGATTCCAATTTTACTCCCACCACAGACATCCCGTCTATAGTTGTGTTCTATTCTTTTGGGATCATCATCGGACTATTCGACGCCCTTCTGTAGTTTGATTCTTCAGATCTGGAATCAGAGCAGATGAGGCCATTGATCGACCGACCTTCCCGGTCACAACCCGACCCTGAAGCAACCTCGGCGAACTCATTTTCTGAGGTGGACGCGCTGCCCCTCCGGTCCGAAAAGGCTCAGATACTCGACGCCGGACGCCTCCGCGCTTCCGAACCATTGCGGGGTATGGGTGTCGAATTCAGCAGCTTCCCCCGCGTCCAGGGTCATCGATTTGTCACCCATAATCAGACTGAGCCTGCCTCTGATCACGTAGACCCATTCGAATCCGGGGTGCGTTTTCAGCGCGCCGAGCTTCGGCATCTGTTTGCCGTCGACGATGTACTTGAACGCTTGAACTCCGATGGAACCTCGGCTCAGCGGCAGGACGGTCTGACCATTGATCTTCTGTGGCGTGATGTGAATTCGCGGGTCTCCGATCGGCGGCGCTCCGACGAGCTCATCGAGTGGCAGCCCGTAGATGCCCGCCAAAGGAAGGAGCAGCTCCAGGCTGGGCTTCCGCTTTCCAGACTCCAGACGCGACAAGGTACTCAGTGACATCCCGACCAAATCGGCCACCTCCTCGAGGGTGCACCCCTGCTCCTGACGAAGATTTCGCAGGCGGGCGCCGACACCGGCGAGTGACTGCTGAATAGCCTCCTGTGGGCTGACCCCCTCAGATTTCGCACCGAGCTGACGAGTGCCCAGCGGCCCAGACCGGTCGCTCGCCCGTCTGCCTGTGTTCGATTCCTGCGATGCATCCTCAATCATGGATCACTACTGCCAGAATTTGCCAGTTCTGCAAACAGGCTTGCGCTTCGGCAGCTTGAAGGGTGAGACTGCAGAAGTACCCGCTTCCTCACCCCCGAGCCAAGGACTGCTATGTCAGAAACAGACCCCATTCCGCAGACTCAGCCGCACCCCTCACAGCAGCGTCAGCCAAACCTGCCCAGCCAGCAGAAGCTCATCGTCGAGGTGGCCATCATCGGCGGAGGCGCCGGTGGTCTGGCCGCATCGATCGCTTTGGCTCGCTCGCTTCGCAGCGTCATCGTCATCGACGCCGGTTCCCCACGCAACGCGGCGAGCGCTCACGCTCACAACGTCCTCGGCCATGAGGGCGTCAATCCGATCGACCTCCTATCCAAGGGGCGTCAGGAGGCCGAAGCATATGGAGTCCAGTTCATCGACGCCACAGTCCTCAGCGCCAATAATAGGACGCAGGCACCAGAGGCGCTTGGCTTCTTCCTCGAGACATCGGAGGGAATCTCCATCGAGGCGAAGCGAATCGTCATCGCGACCGGGCTCACCGACGTGCTCCCCGACATCCCGGGGCTGGCCGATGGGTGGGGCGAGACCGTCCTTCACTGCCCCTATTGCCACGGCTACGAGGTTCGCGGGCAGAATATCGGCATCATCGGCACTACCGCCATGTCATACCACCAGGCGATGATGTTCTCCCAGCTCAGCGACCGCGTGACCTTCCTGCGACACAATGCTCCGGCACCGGATGAGGCGCAGAGGAGAATGCTCGACTTGCTTGGCATCGCCTACGTCGACTCGGCAGTCGAAGCGGTGGAACGCACCGAGGCCGGCACCGTCGTCACGCTGCGCGACAACGACAGCGTGACTTTCGACGCTCTGGCCGTAGGGCCCTACTTCCGGGCGAACGGCGAGATCTTCGAGCAGCTCGGCGGCACCGTCGTCGACCATCCGACCGGCATGGGCTCGTCCATACCCGCCGAGGCGAACGGCGCCACAGATGTACCCGGAGTCTGGGCGGTGGGAAACAGCGCGGACATCTCGGCCATGGTGGTGGCGAGCGCGGCCAGCGGTGTCCTGGTCGGTGCGCAGGTCAACGCCGAACTCATCATGAGCTCAGTCTCGTAGCAATCACCCCCGGCCCGATTTCACGTGCCGAACACGGTCACTGCGAGACGACCTGGCCGTCGAGTCACCCGGCCGCCGAGGTGGCCCAACTGTCGAGACGACCTGGCCGTCGAGTCACCCGGCCGCCGAGGTGACCCTACCGTCGAGACGCCCCGGTCGTCGAGTTACCCGACCATCGAGGTGCCCAGGCCGCCGAGGCACCCGGCCACCGTGCCATCCGCCGTCGTGGGACGCCCCACTCCGGCGGGCTCAGGTCAGTGACTGGCCTTCACACAGAGGACAGGGCAGACGGCTTCGAGGATGACCCGTTGGATCGTCGACCCCAGGAGGAACTTCCCAACCGGTGTCCGCTTCCGGGTGCCGAGCACGATCAGCTGAGCCCCCACCTCGGCGGCGGCATCGAGAATCTGCTCTGCGGGGTCGTACTCGCTGCCACGCGTCAGCACCTGCGCCTGCACACCGGAGCGTGACAGGTAGTCCTGGACCGACTTGATCTCCCCCTCGCCGAGGCGGTAGGCATCGCTGCGATCGGATGAGCGGGAGGCGTTGACGACGACCAGGTCAAGGTTGTCCCTCTTCGCCTCTGCAATGCCCCTGTCAAGGGCCGCATGGCCTGCTGGATTGTTGACGTAGCCCACGACGACAGTCATTTTTCACCTTCACTTGTTGTCAGGATTGAACCTTTTCTCAGGATTGAACCTTCTGAGAGTACTGCGATCATGTGAGTTCCTCGGGATTGCGGAACTTGGTGCTCGCGCCCTTGACCGAGCGGTTCCACAGCCAGGTGATCGCCCAGAGGACGACGCCGATGCCGATCAGCGCCACCGCGATCTGGTACTGGATGAGGTCATCGAGTCGGGCCCACGGCCCGACGAGGAACAAGCAGGTGAAGACGCCCAGCCACGGCAGGAAGGTGGGGGCGCGGAAGTGCTTGTGCTCGACAGTCTTCTTGCGCAGCACGAGGACCGCGCAATTGACGACTGCGAAGACGGCCAGAAGCAGCAGCGACGTGGTTCCGCCCAGGGAGGCGATCACGGTCTCCGGCAGGAAGGTGGAGACGGCGATGATGAGAGCGAAGGCGATGAGGGTGGTGAAGAGGATCGACACCCAGGGTGAGCGGCGCCCCTTGAGAACCTTGGCGAACACCGGTGGCAGCACGTTCTGCTTCGACATCCCGTACAGCAGGCGGCTGGCCATGAGCATGTTGATCAGTGCCGTGTTCGCGACCGCGAACATGGTCAGGAACGGGAAGATCTCGTCGATCGGCAGGCCCGGGGCACCGGCTTCGAAGACTTCGAGCAACGGCGTCTTGCTCTCCTTGAGCACACCGATCGGTACGGCGGCGACGGCCACGATCGACACCAGCACGTAGATGATGCCGGTGATCGTCAGACCACTGAGCATGATCTTCGGGAAGACCTGTGGGTCCTTGGTCTCCTCGACCATGTTCACAGAATCTTCGAATCCGACCATCGAGAAGAACGCCAGCGAGGTGGCCGCGGTGACCGCCAGGAAGATGCTCTTGTCGTCGGCGGTCTCGAAGATCATCACCCGTGAGAAGTCGGCGCTGCCCGAACCGAGGGCGAAGAACCCGACGAGGATGACCAACAGCAGGCCGGTGAGCTCGATCGTGGTCAGGACCACGTTGAACCATACGCTCTCACTCACACCGCGGAGGTTGATCGCCGCGACAAGCGCGAGGAACCCGACCGCGATCCACATCGTGGCCGTGACAGGGAGATCCCAGCCGAAGCCGGCAGCCATGTTCTCCGCGAACACCGTCGACGCAGTTGACGCCGAGGTGATTCCGGAGCTGAGGACGGCGAAGGCGACGAGGAAGGTGACGAAGTGAACTCCGAACGCCTTGTGCGTGTAGAGCGCGGCACCAGCGGCGTGCGGGTACTTGGTGACGAGCTCCATGTAGGAGAATGCCGTGATCGCGGCGATGCTGAAGGCGAGGATGACCGGTACCCAGCCGGCACCTCCTACCTGACCGGCTACCTTCCCCGTCAGCGCGTAGACACCCGTGCCGAGGATGTCGCCGACGATGAAGAGAAGCAGAAGCTTGGGGCCCATGACCCGCTTCAGGGTCTCCGGCTGGCCCCCAGACCCCGGACTCGCCTCGGCGGTGCTGTTGCTAGTACTCACGATGGTTCCTCCATGTCGTCCGCGATCGCCGCGTCGGGATCACTGTTGTCTGCTGCGGACCACGTCGAGGAAGGCTGTCAGGAGCGCCTTCGCGTCCCTCCGGCTATCCTCGCCGCGCTCCTCGGCCTGTTCGAGGAGCGTGTCCTTATTGAACCCCAATTCTTGCAGT
This sequence comes from Brevibacterium antiquum, assembly GCF_016107655.1. GTDB lineage: Bacteria > Actinomycetota > Actinomycetes > Actinomycetales > Brevibacteriaceae > Brevibacterium > Brevibacterium antiquum. Next base: position 456,124 of record NZ_JABASX010000002.1, on the reverse strand, counting down.
TTTTCCGCGTCCCAGCTGCGTATATTCTCGCCTGTCGACTCGGGATGGAATTGTGTACCCCACGCATTGCCGATCCGAAACGCCTGAAATCGGCAGGCTGTACTGGTCGCAAGCAGGGTTGCCTCATCCGGAAGGTCGACGATCCGGTCGACATGACTCTCGACGAAGGCCGCGCGTTTTCCGATGCTGGAGAATACCGGGTCCTGTGCCGCGTCCTCCGTCATGTCGATCCAGGTGTACCCCTTCTCCGGCGCTCCAGTCTGCGCCCGCACATCCCCGCCGATGACGTGGGCGATGAGCTGCCCGCCCAGACAGATGCCGAACTGCGGCAGATCCGTCTCCAGCGCATGCCGTGACAGTCGCGCCTCGGCTTTCAGCCAGGGCGCCCTATCGGTCTCATCGGGCATATATCCGCCGCCGAGCATGATCAGCCCGTCATAGCCGCTCAGAGCGCTGGGTTCCGGCAGTCGCGATACGCCGCCGATGCGCAGGTCGAACTCGATGTTCTCGCTGATCATCCACTGCGTGAGGAGTCCCGGCTGGGATTCGATGTGGTTGACGATGACGAGCAGCCTGGTCATGCTGATTCCCCCGCCGAGGTGGCCGTCCGACCCGTCCCTGCTGTACTCCCCGATCCCGCCGAGGTCCCCAGGAAGCGCGTGTAGGCGTCCTCGTGCGCTTCGAGGACCCGCATCGCATTGTCGAAGCCGAGCTTGTGCAGATCGGAGTCCGACCAGCCACGTGAACTCAGTTCCGAGAACAGGGCCGGGTACTGCCCGGCGTCGCCGAGGCCGGTCGGCAGCTCATCGACACCGCAGATGTCCCCGCCCAGGCCGATATGGTCGATACCGATCCGTTCGCGTACGTAATCGCAGTGATCGGCGACATCGGCCACGGTCACCTCGGGGGCGGTGCCGTTCTCCCCGGCATCGACCCATTCGCGGCGCGCGTTCGAGACGAAGGAGGGCACGAAGGTCATCATCGCCACTCCCCCGTTGCCGGGCACCCGGTCGAGGACGTCATCGGGGATGTTTCGCGGATGCGGGTTGAGACCGAACGCGCACGAGTGGCTGAAGATCACCGGCAGGGTGGTGATGTCCAGAGACTGGTGCATGACGCTGGGCGCGACGTGTGAGAGGTCGACGATCATGCCGATCCGGTTCATCTCCGCCACGACCTCACGGCCGAAGGAGCTTAAGCCACCGTGCTGCGGTTCGTCCGTGGCCGAATCCGCCCAGGAGTGCGTCGTCGACCACGTCAGGGTCATGTACCGGGATCCGGCGCGCGCATAGGAACGGAGCACGGCCAGTGACTCGTCGATCTGCTGCCCGCCTTCGACGCCCATCAGCGAGGCCACCTTTCCGGCCTCCCGGGCGGCGACCACCTCGGCGGCGGTGCGGGCGAACTGGAGCCGTTCCGGGTAGCTCGTGACGACGCGCTGCACTGCGTCGATCTGTTCCCACGTCGCCTTGATCGCATCCGCGCCGGTGATCGAGGAGTGGACGTAGACCGACCAGTACTGCGCCGCGACGCTGCCTTCCCGCAGCTGGTCCATTGTGGTGAAGGGCGAGACCTTGGGGTCGTTGAGGCCGTCCACGCTGTAGTCACGTTCCTCCCGCAGGTACCAGGCGAGGTCGTTGTGGCCGTCGAAGACGTCGTATGTCATGAGTGTGCTCCTTCAGTTCGGATGATCGTCGGTGGGTTGGGTGGAAAACTGTGCGGTCTCAGGTGCCGAATCACGCTCATCATCCGATGCCCGACATCAGCTGCGCCGACCACAGCCCGAGGAATGTCCCGGAAAACGTTCCGATGAGCGCGAAGAGCACGCCCACCGGCACCAGCTGACGGTTGAAAGCACCCGCGACCACCGGCGCCGAGGCGATTCCCCCGATGTTCGCGGTGCTGGCCACGGCAATACTGAACAGTTCGGTCTTCGTCAGCTTCGCATAGACGAGCATGATGACGATGTGGACGAGGAGCACGATCACGCCGGCGACCAGATAGATCGGGGCTTCGGCCAGCGAGGTGAAGTCGGATCCGGAGGCGATGATGCCGATGATGATGTAGAGCATGATGGTCGCGAGCTGGCTCGAGCCCGCTGCCCGTCCCCACCGGGTAGACCCGATGACCAGGCCCAGGATGCTCACGATGAGGATCGTCCAGGCCGAGGCATTGATCACCGTGCCCACCTCCGGGAGCAATTCGCCCGCCTTGGCTGCCAAGGCGGAGACGAGCAGGGAGAAGCCCAGCAGACCGATGATCGAGGACAGCGTCATCGGATTCTCCTTCTCGTCGGTGACCCGATCGGCGAAGTCGAACTTCGAGGTGTCTGCCTTCGTCCATCTGTTGAACTTATCGGAGACGGCGACCGAAGAGAAGATAAGGAGCAGCCAGAAGGAGTAGAGAACGGTGTCGACGATGAGCACATAGCCGAAGATGCCCTCCGGCGCCTCCAGAATATTCTGAACGGCGACCATATTGGCCGAACCGCCGGTCCATGACGCATTGAGCGCACCGAGGGCCTTCCACGATTCGGGAGCCAAAGCCGAATGCACGATCAGGTAGGCGACGATGAAGCCGACGATGATGCTCGCAGCCGTCACTACGAAGGTCAGCAGCAGTTTCGGTCCGAGCCGGATGATCTGTCGCACATCGCATTTGAACAGCAGGAGCAGGATCATCGCCGGCAGCAGCGCGTCCTGCAACCCGTCGCCGACGCCGTCTATCGCGTCGTGGTCGAACATGCCGACCGTGTTGAGCAGGGCCGCCACGATGTAGAGGAAGACGAACCCGGGGACATATTTGAATACTTTGAATTTCCCGCTGCGATCGGCGACGACGAGAATCGCCGAAATCGCCAGCAGCAGGCTGATGAATAGAAAACCGTCCGTAATCACAAACGACACTCCTTCAGGTGGATTGGACCGCGTCACGCTGCCCTCGGTCCATTCCACGAGGTGCAGGCGCAGTGCGCGGTGAAGCCATGTGCTGTTGTCGATTGGATCCGGTCCGGCGAGGGGGCCAGGCAATCTTGGTGGTCGAGGAGTCGAATCAGCCGAGGGGCGGGAGCTCTTGGTACTTCTTCGCCGCGTTGTTCACCGCGACGATGAGCGCCTTCTGGGAGGACCCGTGGTATCTGGCTGTGATCGAATCCGTGAGTCGACCGGTGTCCCTGATGTCTGCGTCGATGAACAGGCCCCTGATGAACTTCCTTGTCAGGGCCAACGTCGCCGAGCAGTCGACATCGAGGACTCGATGTGTCTCCGCCTCGATCTCGAAGGCGATGTAGAACAATCCGTACTGTGCCATGATCGGGTTGTTCGACGGTGCTTTCGCTTCGCCTGTGACGTAGATCGAGGAGGTCATAGGACATCAACGATACTCGAGGAACGGCGTGTGAGAGTGCGTATTCCTGAGCCGATTGAATGCTGATCGACGTCCGGAACGTCAGAGGAATCGGTGGATGGCGTCGCCGGCTTCGCGCATGATCGGCATGACGTCGACGACCCGGTCCGTGTCCTTCTCCCAGTTGGCGAACACGGCGTAGGCCACCCGCCGAGTCGGTGTCATGGCGATTCCGGCGTCGGCCCGGATCGTCCCGTTCGTGCCGGTCTTGTTCCAGACCCACACGTCGCGCTGATAGTTGTAGTGGGCCAGAGGATCGAGATCGAACGCCGAGGCGACCATCGAGGTGTCCGCGCCGGCGCCCAACCAGCGCCGGAAGATCTCGTTCGTCGACTCATCCCAGAACTCGTCCTTCGCGTGCCGGGCCATGAAGTCGCTGAGCTCGGCCGCGGTGCCCGTCGACAGTGTTCGCGGCGCCCTGGCCGGTCGCGGCCAGCGGAGGAAGTCATGGAGGCCGGAGCTCCTGTATCCCAGATCCTCGACCTGGCGGGCGACGTTCTCGAGGCCGATGCGACGAATGAGCACATTGGTCGCGAAGTTGTCGCTGAACGCCCCGACGAGCACGGCCACGTCATAGACGCTCAGTTCGTCCTGCTCCATCAGATACCAGATGCCCGACTCGTCGACGCGCTCCGAGGGTCTGCGCGACAGACGCTCGGACAGGTTGAGATTGCCGTTGACGTGCATCTGCAGGGCCGTATGCAGGAGGAAAACCTTGCCCATGCTGGCGGTGTCGAGTTCATCGTTCTCGTTGTGGGCGAACACGCGTTCGCCGCTGTCGAAGTCGAAGGCCAGGGCGCTGAAGCGCACTCCCGGCAGTCTGTCGAAGTCCACGTCGCCCATGTTCGACGCCGCAGCCATGTTCGACGCCGTCCCCGTGTTCATGTCCCCACTCATCGTCATGTGTTCCGTCATCGTGCGAATTCCTCTTCTCCATCGACATCTTTCAGCATCACAGTCCCCTCACGCCCCGTCCACCCACATTCGCGGTCGACCCTGGGCCGGAGCCTCGAGTGTGACGGCGACTCCCAACGGAGTGCTCGGCGCATCCGGGTCATGCCCGAAGCCCATCTCGCTCACGATCGGTATTCCCGCCTCGCCGAGGTAGTCCATGACCAACGACTCGACCTCGTCGATCTCGGCGCAGTCCTGCCAGGATCCCAGCACCACTGCGTCCGCCGAGCCGAACCAGCCGCCGCGGACCAGCTGCACGAGCAGGTTGTCGAGTCGGTAGAGTTCCTCGTCGACGTCCTCGAGCATGAGGATCGAGGGTCCGCTGCGTTCACGCAGCTCACGCACCCCGGCCAGTTCCGGACTGCCCATCCCGGCCGCGACCAGACTGAGGTTTCCCCCGCCGAGGCGGCCCTTCGCCGTCCCCGGAACCAAGGTTCGCGCCCGGCTGAGCGGGCGAGGGGACGCAGAGCCCGCGTCTGGGGACGCCGAGCCCACGGCTAGGGGCGCCGCCCTCTCGCCTGCCCGCGATTCCCCCGCGGGGAACCCGAGTTCGCGGCCACCCCAGGGTGCGAACAGCCAGCTGGCCACCTCGGCGGGCACGACCGTGGAGTTCTTGAATGGATCGTTGCCGACCATCGGGCAGAACAGCGTCGCCACCGACAGGTGGTGGACCCAGGCCTGGTGCAGCGCTGTGATGTCCGAAGAGCCGGTCAGCAGCTTGGGGCGCCCGTCCGGACGCAGCGCGTGGGTGCGCATGTGGTCGAAGTCGATGCCGTCGAGCAGCCGCATCGCCCCGAATCCCCCGCGCAGAGCGATGACCGCTGCGGCGTTCGGATCGCACCAGGCCTCGACGAGGTCAGTTCGGCGCTGCTCGTCGGTTCCCGCCAGATACTTCACGCGTGGGTGACGAGCGCGGACGTTGTCACCGACGACTACGTGCAGCCCCCAGGATTCGAGCTGCGCGATCGCCCGCAGCAGGGAATCCTCGTCTGTGGGTCCCGAGGGCGCGATGAGGTGGACAGTGTCGTCGGCCTGCAGCGGCGCGGTGCCCAGGTACGGGCTCGTGCTCGAGTTCGGCTGAGCGTCGGAAGGGGTGGAGCTATGCATGCTTGACCAGACTCTGACTTCCCAATCGGGGAACTGCAGCGAGGAGTTCCTGCGTGTATGCGTGCTGCGGGTTCGCCAGCACGGTGTCGACATCGCCGTACTCGACGATCTCGCCCTTCTTCATCACGGCCACTGTATCGGCGATGTTCCACGCCAGTCCGAGGTCGTGGGTGATGATCAGGGCGCTCATCCCCAGGTTCTTCTTCAGCGCCAGGAACAGGGAGAGGATCTCTCCGCGCACGGAGGCGTCGAGGGAGGCGACGGGTTCATCGGCGATGAGCACCTGTGGGTCCAGCGCCAGCGCTCCGGCGATGACGACCCTCTGCCTCTGTCCACCGGAGAGCTCCTGCGGGATCGACTCGAGGTAGTCGGCCGCGGGAGTCAGCTCGGCGGCTTCCAGCGCCCCGATGACTCGCGCGTATTCGTTGTCGGTGATCTTCTGCACGCGCAGGCCCTCGACCACCGCTTCGTAGACGCTGCGCTTCGGGTTGAGCGAGCCCGAGGGGTCTTGGAGGATCATCTGCACCTGTCGACGGAAGGTCCGCAGTGCCTTCGCCTTCTTCGGCAGGGCCTTGCCAGCGAACTCCATCTGCGAGCCCGAATCCACCTCCTGCAGGCCGAGCAGAGACCTGGCCAGGGTCGTCTTGCCCGACCCGGACTGGCCGACGACGGCGAGGATCTCGGCCTTGTGCAGCGCCAGATCGACGTCGCGCACGGCCCGTTCCCTGCCCTGCCGGGTGTCGAAGGAGACGTTGAGGTTCTTGGCCTCGAGGACCACCTCGTCGGTCATCGTGAACGGTTCGGCCCGGCGCACCTCGGCGGGCTTGAGGGTTCGGGGATTCATCCGCGACTCGGCGTCTCCGATCTGCGGGAACGCACCGGCCAGCTGCTTCGTATAGTCCTCCTGCGGCGACAGGCACACCTGGTCGCTGGGACCGTACTCTACGAGCCTGCCGTAGCGCATGATCGCGAGGTTCTCACACACTGCGGAGAGCACGGCGAGGTCGTGGCTGATCATGAGCAGCGAGATCCCGCGTTCGGCGACCAGCTTCGCCAGGCCCACGAGAATCTGCTTCTGCACGATGACGTCGAGGGCGGTGGTCGGTTCGTCGGCGATGATGATGTCCGGTTCGCAGGCCAGGGCCATAGCGATCATGATCCGCTGCTTCTGCCCACCGGAGAGTTCATGCGGATACGCCACGGCCTTGCTCGGATCGAGGTCGACCTCCTCGAGGAGTTCGAACATCCGGTCTCGTCGTTTGGCCGGTGTCGTCCAGGTGCCCTTCGCGTGGTGTTCGAGGGCCTCGACGATCTGTCCGCCCACCTCGCGCACGGGGTTGAGCGAGTGCAGAGCGCCCTGGAAGACGATCGAGGCCTGCGCCCAGCGCACCGCCCGGATCTGGCCGAAGCTGAGATCCCTGATGTCCTTCCCGCCGAGACTGACCTGCCCGTCGATCTGCGCGGACTTGGGCAGCAGGCGCAGGACCGACATGATCAACGTGGACTTGCCCGAGCCGGACTCCCCGGCGATGCCGAGAGTGGCACCGGTGGGCAGGTCGAGGCTGATGTCGCTGACGGCGGTGACGTCGCCGCGGGCCGAAGCCGAACGGTAGGTGATCGAGACCTTGTCAAAGCTGAGGTCGGTCATCAGCGGCTCCTCAGGGCTGGGTTGATGATGGCTTCGAACGCACGCCCGACCATCGTGAAGGCGAGCACCACGAGCAGGATCGCGATGCCGGGTGTGAGCACGTACCACCAGTAGCCCGAGGTCGCGGCGGAGATGTCCATCGAGTTCTTCAGGATCGTTCCCCACGACTCTTTGCTCGTGTCCCCCAGACCCAGGAAGGACAGGGTCGATTCGGCGATGATCGCGCTGCCCACCGTCAGGGTCGTGTTCGCCAGCACCAGCGGCATCACTGCGGGCAGCATGTGTTTGAACAGGATGTGCCTATGTCCGGCGCCGAGGATGCGCGCCCTTTCGATGTAGAGCCGAGACTCAACGCTCAAGGTCTGGGAGCGCACGATGCGTGCCGTCGATGCCCAGGAGGTCAGGCCGATCGCGATGACGATCGTGAAGACGCCCCGTTCGAGGACGGAGGAGAGGACGATCGCCAGCAGCAGGGAGGGCAGGACGATGAAGAAGTCGATGATGCGCATGACGATCGCGCCGAAGAGTCCGGAGAAGTGTCCGGCTGCCAGACCCATCACGGTGCCGATGACCATCGACATCACTGTGGCGGCAACGCCGACGAGGATGGACACTCGGGCGCCCCAGAGGATGCGGACCCAGAGTTCGCGGCCCAGATCGTCGGTGCCCAGCGGATGGGCGAGACTCGGCGGGGCGTAGCGGGGCACGTCGAGCTGCTTCGTCACATCGAGCATCGAGGCGGGGGCGATGAGTGGGGCGAAGATCGCGATGAGGACGAAGAAGACGAGCACGATCGCGCCGACCATCGCGGGGATGTCGGAGCGGAACAGGGACCAGTTCTTCTTGGCGTTGGTCAGTCGGCGTTCACGGACGAGCTTCGCGCCGTCGATGACGGGAGCGTTCGCCGAGGTGGTGCTTGGGGTCGGTTCGGGAGCGTTCGCCTCGGCGGTGGTGTCGTTCTTGCTCATCAGGCCCTCCTGACTCGTGGATCCAGGAACCGGTAGACGATGTCGGCCGCCAGATTCATGACGATGATGATGGCCGAGAACACGACGAAGGTGCCCTGCAGCAGCGGCAGATCCGGTCCGCTGATCGCTTCGAACGTCAGCTTGCCCAGGCCCGGCCAGGAGAATACGGCCTCGACGGTGACCGCACCGGCGATGAGTCCGCCGATGTGCATGAACACGACCGTGACCGTGGGCAGCAGTGCGTTGGGTACGGCATGCTTCTTGCGCACCTCGTCCTCGGTCAGGCCCTTGGCCCGGGCGGTGGTCAGATAGTCCTCACTCATCTCTTCGATAAGGGAGGCGCGCATGACCATGAGGAACTGTGCGTAGACGACGGCCACCATGGTGATGACCGGCAGGATCAGGTGCTTGATGATGTCGACGATGCCGGCGAATGACCACGGGTCCAGTCCGGGCGTGATCATGCCGCCGGTGGGCAGCCACTGCAGGGTGCCGCCGAAGATCATGAGGAGGATGAGACCCAGCCAGAAGGTGGGCACCGACCAGAACACGAGCGAGGTTGAGGAGGCGATCTTGTCGAAGAGTGAATTGCGGCGCCAAGCCGAGAGCTGGCCCAGCCACAGGCCCAGTCCGATGGCGATGACGGCGGCGGCGGCAGTGAGCAGGAGCGTGGGTCCCAAGTACTCGCCGATGAGCGCGGCGACGGGTTTGCGGTAGACGTAGCTTTCGCCGAAGTCGCCGGTGAAGATGCCGACCAGGTAGTCCCAGAATTGGACGATGACCGGTTTGTCGAGACCGTACTGGCTGCGCAGCTCGGCGATCTGTGCCGGGCTCATCGGGCGTTCCTTGGCGATCTTGAGGACCGGATCGCCGGGCAGCATGCGGAAGGCGAAGAAGCCGAGGACGATGACAAGGATCATCGAGGTCAGGGCACCGCCGAGTTTGCGCAGGAGATAGCTGACAAACGAGGCACCCTTCGGCGGTTCGTCCATGTCGCGGCTGGGACCTCCGGAGATGCCGGAGCCTCCTGATTCGGGGCCGCCCGCGGGGGTGGGGAGGTCGTGCGTCGGTGTTGTCACTGGGAAACTCCTGGTGTCACTGGGGATGCAGGTGGTGCAGGGACCATCGTCGGGTGGGTTGCGATGGCGAGGACCATCGTCGGCGAGCGCCGTGGGCACGACACTCGCCGACGATGGTTGTCGGTGCTGGGACTATTCGCGATCGTCGGACTTCTTGCGACGGCTGATCAGGAAGCCGCCTCCGCCGATGACCACGATGGCTGCGACGGCGATGCCGATCCAGCCGCCTGCGCCGAGGCCGCCGCCGTCACCGGAAGCGTCCTCCGCGCTGGCGGGTTCGACCGCGGAGTATCCCCAGTAGCCGACCTGGTTGGCGATGATGCCGCCATCGGTGGGCTGCTTGGTGAAACCGGTGAACCGGTCGGAGCGGAAGGCCTCGAGCTGATTCGGGTACCACAGCGTGATCGAAGCGGCGTCCTCGTAATGCTGAGCCAGCGCCTGGTGGACCAGGTCGGCGCGTTTGCCCTCATCAAGTTCGACGTGCTGCTGCCGGTAGAGCTTGTCGAAGTCCTTGTTGCAGTAGCCGTCCTGGCTGGTGCCGCCGTTGCCGTCGGCGTCGGGGCGCGAATCGCAGGTGTTGATGAACAACTGGTAGTCGGGGTCCGGACCGAGCGACCATCCTGAGAAGTACATGTCGTAGTCACCCTTGGTGGTGCGCTCGGACACGGTGTCGACGTCGCTGGCCTCGTTCTTGAGACTGATGCCGATGTCCTTCATCCACGGTTTGAGGAACTTCGCCGTGTTCTGTTCGACCGTGGCGTCGGAGTCGGTGAGGAAGCGCAGCTGAAGCTTCTCTCCGTCTTTCTCGCGGATGCCGTCGGAGCCTTCCTTCCAACCGGCGTCGTCGAGAAGCTTCTTCGCCTTCTCGACGTTGAAGCCGGTGATCGCCGGATCGTCTTTGGGAAGCGCCCACGTCTCATACACGGATGGCACGAAGCTTGTGGCAGGCTGTCCGTAGTCCTGCAGCACCTGATCACGCAGGGTGTCGATGTCGATGCCTGCTCGGATGGCTTGACGGACCTGCTTGTCCTTGAGCGCCTCATTGCCGGTGCCGAATTCCTTGTTGTCGGCGTCGGCCAGTCCGGAGTTGATGGAGATTCCCTGGAACCTGCGCCCATTGCCCACATTGGTCTCGACGTTGTCGGCGCCTTCGATGGCCTTGAACTGCTCGGGAGTCAGTCCGGTGATGAAGTCGACCTCACCGGAGCGGATCGCCTGCACCTGGGCGTCGGAATTCGTGTAGTAGCGGTATTGGATCTCCTCGAGCTTGGGCTCACCGCGCCAGAAGTTGGGGTTGGCCTTGAGCGTGACGGACTTGTTCGCCTCGTAGCTCTCGAGCTGGAAGGGCCCCGAGCCCACGGTCTTCTCATCGTTCTTGAACTCGCCGGGCTTGTCGACCTTCGACCAGATGTGCTCGGGAACGACCGGAATCTCCTGGCCCGGGTTGTTCGCCTGTGGGTCCTTCAGAGTGATGACCACGGTCTGGTCGTCTGGGGTTTCGACCTTGTCGAAGTTCTCGACGAGGGCGCCATTGGCGACCGACAGTTCCTCCTTCTCCATCATCTGGTTGTATGTCCAGGAGACGTCCTTTGCTGTCAGCGGTTCTCCATCGGACCACTTCATATCGGGACGAATCTTGTACGTCCAGACCTTGCCCTCGGAATCGGTGTCCCATTCGGTGGCGAGACCTTCCGAGACCTGCGTGTCTTCGGCACTGTTGCCGACGAGGTTCTCGTACATGTATTTGAACGTATTCGTCGGCATCAGGTAGAAGGAGGTGAACGGATTGAACGAGTCGATGAAGCCGTCGGTGGCGATCCGCAGCACCGTGGAATCGTCGGCTGCCTCTGTGGTCTCTGCTTGAGCAGGGGCGGCGGCCATAGAGCCGACGAGTGCCATTGCCGCAAGACCGGCCAGGCACGTTCCCAACCGCTTGCGCAGCTTATATTGAGCGAACATCGTTGTCCTTTTTCTCGATTTGGTGATTCAGTTATCAGTCGTTGCAGGTGAGAGCCTGCTCACACTTCATCTTAAGTTCTCGGAACGTCAATTCGGGGCAAGCGCGCCCTGTCGTTCTGCGCCATTCTCACCCGCTTTCGAAAGTCCGGTCTGCAGCGGGTGAATCCTGACCTCGCCCGCCTCGGCGAGGACCTCCGCGATGGTCTGTCCGCGCCGGATGAGCGAGAACTCGAACTCCCCCTCGCCGAGGTGGCGGTGGGCGTCGGCGCTCACGTCCAGCCGTACCCGGTACCCGAAGATAGGGACCCGCGGGAGCAGGTTGTAGGAGAACGGATTGGAGAAGTAGTAGGCGCCGGTGTCGGGCACGGCCACGATGTCACCGGCGTCGAGGCGCGGCAGATTTCGGTCGCGAGCCAGGAGGTCACCGGCGAAGCAGGCAGGGCCTGCGACATCGGTGGGTACAGCCTCGGCGGATTTGGGACTGCCGTCCGGGTTGAAGGGGAGGATCCGCAGCGGCCAGTCTGCGGGGGCGTACGCCGTGCGGGTCGCGACCTGGACGCCGGCGTGGGTCATGGCGATGCGCCGACCGCCGGTGGTCTTCGCGTATTCGACGTGGGTGAGGATCGTGCCGGCCTTGGCTAGGAGCGCGCGACCGAATTCCGTGATGATGTCGAAGTCGAACAGGCCCGGGACCTGCGTTTCGAGCACGGCCCGGTATTCGGCGAAGGTCGGGGTGATGTCCTCTCCTGCGAAGTTCACCGGCAGTCCCCCGCCGATGTCGATGCGGGTGACCTGGCGGTCGCGACTGTGGGTCTGTGCCTGCGCGGCGCGCGCATTGATCTCCTGCGCCAGTTCGACGACCGTTTCGATGCCGGCGGCGGCTTGATCGAGGCTGATGCCCTGGGAACCCGAGTGGACGTGGATCTGGTTGAGCCAGGGACGTGCCAGATACGCCTCGATGAGTGCCTCGCGAGCCCCGGGGTCGGCCAGTCCGATGCCGAACTTCGAGGTCTGCGTGGCGGTGGACAGCGCACCGATCCTGCCCGTCCCCGACTGCGGATTGATCCGAACCCCCACCCTCGCCGAGGTGGTCCCGGTGGAGCCGCCCACCGTCGCCGAGGCGGTCTGTCCGTCAACAAGCCCGTCCAGTCGCTCGAGCTCGGCGAAGTTGTCGATGTTCATCGATACCCCGAGTTCGACGGCGCGCTTGAGCTCGCTCATGGTCTTCGCCGGGGAGTCGAAGACGATGTTCTCCGGCGCGAATCCGGCAGTCAGAGCCAGCTCGAGTTCTCCCGGACTCGCGACCTCACAGCCGGCGCCGGCCTCGGCGTAATAGCGCAGCAGGGGCTGCAGTGGCACGGCTTTGCAGGCCACGGCGTGGAGGACGTCATTGTCTCCGGCGAAGGCAGAGGTCAGATGCTCATATGCTGTGTCGATCTGGTCGAGGTCGATGAGTCCGATCACCGGGGTCGAATCGTCGAGCTGCGGGATCTGGCCCACCGTGCTGTTCGCGATTGCCTTGATGGCTTGATCCCGGCTGACCTGGACCGATGGCCCCGACTGGTTGCTGTGCATACTGTCCTTCGTTCATGGTGTGCTGCCACTGTAGAACGCGAGCACCAGGACGAACGGACAATAATCTGCCAAACTTTGCCGTGGAACCTTGTGAGATTCGCACAGCCGCCGGCCGTGGCGATCCTTGGTCGACTGCTGAACGCCAGTAGGCGCGGTCAGTCTCGACTCAGGCTCGCTCCCGGTCGAAGACGAGCACCGCGAGCTCCAGCCACAGACGTCCGGACCGCTCGGCAGTCGACAGTCCGGTGATCTCTTCGATCCGGCTGAGACGATGCCGCAGCGAATTCGTGTGGACGTGCAGACGACGGGACGCCTCAGCGGAATTGCCGACCGTGGCAAAGTACACACGCAGAGTCTCCAGCAGCTGCCCCTGGTGCTTCGCATCATGCTCGGCAAGCAGTCGGGCAGGCTCGGTGATGCGAGGTCCTATGGAGCGCAGGGCATCAGCAGCCTCGACTCCGACGAGTTCGGCTGCGACGTCCTCGGCTGTCGCACCGCAGACCATGCTGTGGTCGTCGGCACATGTGGCGCCCGCAGACTGGTTGCCCGCGGGCGTGCTGCCTGCAGATGTGGCCGCACCGCTCTTCGATCGTGTCAGCAGCGCATCGAGGACGTACACCGCCTCGGTCCACGATCGATGCACAAGGTCGAGACGTTCGACCGCGACGCCCACCCCGAAGTGCAGCGGCTCGCTCGGAGACAGGGACCGCTGCAGCGCTGAGGCGACATGAGACCTGATGTCGGCGGCTTTCATTCCTTCGCTCATGTGCACGAGCACGGCCAGATGACCGTCCGAGCCTACGTGGGCGAGCACGGCATCGGCGAAGGCGGCCCGCAGATGAAACCTCAGCACGGGCTCTCGGTCGGGGGCCACCTCGGCGAAGGCCAGGGTTGCATAGTGCCCGGAGAATGGCAGCGCGAGCAGGGTCGCGGCCGGCCCAAGGTCCGGCGAGCCACCGAGGATCGAGCCGAGGGCCTCGCGACGGATCCGTTTCTCGAACGGGGAACGTCGCAGGGTCCGCAGCATGACCGGCAGCGCGGCTCGGGCCGCATCGCGGAGGACATCGCGCAGAGACGCGGGATCCACCGAATCCGGGTAGGCAGCCCAGATCGTGCCGAGCAGCTCGCCCTCGCTGCGCAGTGCGATGACCGAACGGGCAGGAGTGGCGCCCTCGGCTGGTCTCTCGACGACATCAGTCGAGTGGCGGACGACGTCGAGGAATCCGGACTCCTCAAGCTCAGCGATCCGCCACCCCGGAATCGCGCCCGAGAGGATCGTCTCCCGTCGAATGTCATCGATCTCATCGCCGAGGTTGGAGTGCGCGAGCACACGCGACGCCGGGTCCTCGATCGTGATCGACGCACCTGTCATCTCCGCGATGACCGCGGCCAGCGCGCTGAGATCATCGACGTCGGGCCAAGCCAGGGCGCTCGAGGCACCCTCGTTGAGCTGTCGCAGATGGACGAGGACCTCGGACCAGGTCACGCCCGTTGACCGCTCAAGCAGAATGGGCGGCGCTGAGGTGTCTGTCCCCTCACCGAGGTGGGTATGCGTTCCCGGCGGAACTATGAGTGCCGCGGCACCCGCAAATCGTGAGCGGATCGCGTTGAGTCCGGCCACACCGTCTACGGCTTCGGTGACGAGGAGGACGGCCCCCGCGAGTCCAGCGGGAGACCCGAGAGCCGCAGCCGAGCTTCGGAGGTCGAGGTCGAATTCGATACGAGTCACCTCGACGTCGATTTCGGTCTGAGTCAGGGGAAGCAGAAACCCCGCGGTCTCTCGCAACAGGCGGGAGACGCGCAGGGCATTCGTTCCACTCATACCCCCACTGTAGTCAACGGTGCACTCACACACCTCGTGACCCGGTCATCTCCCGAACCTGCCTGCGCTTCAGACATTCCGCAGCTGGACGAGGGCGTCGTCATTCGGGAACGTAGAACTTGTACTGGATGGCACGGATGACGACCTGCGCCAGATTCTTCGCATCCAGTTTGATGCGCAGGTTTCTAGCGTGGGACTTCACTGTATAGACGCTGACGACCTGCTGTTCGGCGATCTCCGAGTAGTCCATCCCCTCACAGATCTGCCGGAGCAGGAGCTTCTCACTCGGAGTCAGAGCCGGCACCGCGCTCGAACCATCAGCGGCGATATCGCCGCTGATCATGATGTCCTCTGCCAAGGATCGCAGCAGGGCCGGAGACTCACCTGCGACTGCCGCTCGCGCGACGCGAACGAGTTCGGCATCGGTGGCGGATTTGTTCACCGCCGCTATCGCTCCGGCCTCGAGCGCACGTGTGATTCCCGGCCCGGGCGAGACAGTGGTCAGCACGACGATCGTCGCCTCCGGATCGAGACACATGATCTCCCGGGCCGCATCGACTCCGCTCATCCCCGGATGCATGTTGACATCCAGCAGGACGAGATCCGGGCGATGACGATCGAACGCTTCGACGGCGTCTTCACCGGAGTGCTGAGGTTCGAGAACTGAGAACCCTCCGTCATCGAATAGAGCTGCCGCCACCGCTCTCGTCGTCCACGAATCGTCGTCGACGATGAGCACGACTATGCGCTCGTCTGCTGGCGAGCTGTCGATCTCCGACCCGGCCGAGGCGCTCATACCCTCTCGCTCTTCGTCGCTGATACGTCGCGGTCGGCATTCTCTTCGAGAGCTGCGGAGGACTCCGCAGCGGTGAAATCGTCGCGGACACAGACAGCGTCGGCCTCGTCCCCATCGGCCGAGTCATTGAATCGCAGCGGCTGGGAGACGTCGACGACGACGCGGCCCTGGTGATTCGATCCCGTTGTGCATGACCCGCCCAGGGCCTGAGCGCGCCGACTGAGAGATCGAGGCGGACGCGTCAGCGACGTCGCCGCCTCGTTCTCCGTGCGGAATCGCAGGACGGCCGCGTCAGGTCCCTCACGATCCACGCTCACGGTCAGACTCGACTCGGTTCCCGGCAGGGAGTGTCGGATGACGTTCGTCGCCAGTTCTCGCATGATTGCGGTGAAATGTGCTCCCAGCACCGGGGATGCGTATCGGGGCAGAGTGCCGACATTGAGCATCAACGCCACACCGCCGGCGGCACAGCCGTTCTCAATGGACGTGGCCAGTGCTTTCGCCTCGGCCTGCAGCCGAACTCTGGGCTGCCGCACGTCTCCGTCACTGAGTTGTGTGACGAGCTGCCGCAGGCGCTTCGACGCCTCGGTGTTGACCAGGGAGAGCTCGGCGAGCTGACGGTTGGTGCCGAGATCACGCGACCCTCTGGCCAGTGCTTTGATGATTGCGCCCTCTGTTGCGAGCGAGTTCGAGATCGTGTCGTGCATATCGCTGGTGAAACGTGCACGCAAGGACTGCAGCGCCTGCTGGTGTTCCACGGCGGCGCGCTCCCGGCGATGGATCTCGCGTTGGATCCTCAGCTCGACGGCTCCAGCAGCCAAGCCGATCAGTGAGTACGTGACCCAGCCGTACCCGTAGTCGATGAACCCTGCAATACCGCCGTCGTAGGCTGACAGCTCGGTGCAGGTGATGAGGTAGGCGACCAGTCCCACGGTGGCGACGGCTGATCCGACCCACCGCCGCTGGCTGAACAGCACAGCCGTGGCGAAGATGAGCGACTCGGGGAACATGTTCTCCAGGTCGGGGTAGGGCACGACGAAGACGAGGCTCAACCCGGTCGAGACGAACACCGTCGCCAGAGGGAAGAACGGAGAGAGGACGAGCAGAGCATAGGCAAAGACAAGGAGGACCATATAGCGAGGTTCTTCGATCTCGAACGATCCTGGAATCAGCACGGTCAGCCCCATGATGAGGGCGAGGAGCCGCATGGGCAGATCCACGAAGCGCGGTCCACGGAAGACGAGCCACAATCTGTTGAGCGCACTCATGGTGCCGTCGTCTGTCGCTGATGCCATGGAGCCTATTGTGCTATACCCTCAATCCTGCCGTAGCAGTCCGATCTCATACTTACGTGCGATGCCCGATCACGGCAAGCAGGATAGCGTTGCAAAGGCACTCCCCGCAGCAGCACACCCCTCGTGAACAACCCGGACCATCCCCCATTGAACCGGTGACATCACCCCATCCCCTGGGACTCGACGATATCACCGCGGTTGAGCACCACTCCCGCGCGGCTCCACAACGACCGACGGCGGCGTATCGACCTCGCATGAGGTCGATACGCCGCCGTCAGAACCCGCAGACGCTGCCGCGCGAGCGGGGCCGGATTCGAGCTGTCAGGCCACAGAAGCGGCGATTGCCTCTTCGATGACGTCGAAGGCGTCGTTGAGGAGCTCGTCGGAGATCGTCAGCGGCGGCAGGAAGCGCAGGATATTGCCGAAGGTTCCCGTGGTGAGCACGAGGACACCGTTCTTCGAGCAGTAGTCTGCGATCTTCTTGACCAGCTCGGGGTTCGGATCGATCGTGTCGTGCTGGACGAACTCGGCGGCGATCATGGCGCCGCGACCGCGGATGTCACCGACCTCCGGGTACTTGCCCTGCAGCTTGGTGAGGCGATCGGTGACGACCTCGCCGATGTGAGCGGCGTTCTCAACGAGTCCATCTTCCTCGTAGGAGGCGATGGCACCGAGCGCTGCCGCGCAGGCAACGGGGTTGCCGCCGTAGGTCCCGCCGAGGCGACCCGGTCCGACCGAGTCCATGATCTCCGCGCGACCGGTCACGGCCGAAAGCGGCAGACCGCCGGCGATGCCCTTCGCGGTGGTGATGATGTCAGGGACGATCTCTTCCCACTCCGAGGCGAACATCTTGCCCGTGCGGGCGAAGCCTGCCTGAACCTCGTCGGCGACGAAGACGATGCCTTTGTCCTTGGCGTACTCGACCAGTGCAGGCAGGAAGCCCTCGGCCGGGACGATGAAGCCGCCCTCACCCTGGATGGGCTCAATGACGATAGCAGCGACGTACTCGGAGCCGATCTGCTTCTCGATCATGGTGATGACGCGCTTGGCCGCCTCCTCACCGCTGACTTTGGTGCCGGCCGCGTCGTTGTCGCGGAACGGGTAGGACATGGGTGCGCGGTAGACCTCGCCCGCGAACGGACCGAAACCGGCCTTGTAGGGGTTGGCCTTCGCAGTCATCGACATGGTCAGGTTCGTGCGGCCGTGGTAAGCGTGGTCGAAGACGACCACGGCGTCGCGGCCGGTGTGGGCGCGAGCGATCTTGACAGCGTTCTCGACAGCTTCGGCGCCGGAGTTGAGCAGGATGGAGCGCTTCTCGTGATTACCCGGGGTCAGGCGGTTGAGCGCCTCGGCGACCTCGACGTAGCCCTCGTAGGGGTTGACCATGAAGCAGGTGTGAGTGAATGACTGGAGCTGCTCGGTGGCGGCCTTGACCACTCGGGGGTTCGAGTTGCCTGCCGTCGTCACGGCGATGCCGGCCCCCAGGTCGATGATCTGGTTGCCATCGACGTCCTTGAGGATTCCGCCGCCGGCTGCCACCACATAGGCGGGGAGGCTGGAACCGACTCCCGGAGCCACGGCTGACTGGCGACGCGCCTCGATCTCGCGGGACTTCGGCCCGGGGATCTCGGTGACGATCTTACGTTCCTGCGGCAGAGCTTCGCCGCCAATTTCCAAAGCTGTCATAACGGGAACAATAGAGCCTCACGACGGTTCTTGTCAATTACCGTCCGCAGAGTGAGCAGATCGCACCCATCCCGAACCCCACGCATGCGAATTCCGTTGCACTCAGTGCGGTTCAGACCGTGCAGAAATCACGGCGCGAAATGCAGATTTCGAGGTCTGCGGGTGCCGAAATCGCAGTTCCGCGCCTCGAAACCCCGGACCCCGGCGCTGATTCCGCCGAGCGAGGAAATCAGCGTTGCTGATTCCGCATGTCGGTGTCCTTGTTGCGTCCCGGAAGTTCGATGTCGTGTTCGCGCACGGGCGCGACGATCGTCTCCTGGGCCCCGGCCACACGAGGTGCGTCATCACCCAGATCGAAGCTGAGTTCAGCCTCGGCGGAGAGATTGCGTTTGACCACGGCCAGGCCGATCGGCCCGAGTTCCCAGTGCAGTGCGACCGAGGTCAGCTGGCCCACGGACCGTTCGGAACCGCGGACCTCAGCGAGCACCTCGGCGCCGGCTTCGGGCTGGATGTGCCCGGATCCGTCGAGGTGAACGAAGACGAGCCTGCGAGGCGGCTGGCCCAGGTTGTGCACGCGGGCCACGGCCTCCTGACCGCGGTAGCAGCCCTTGGCCAGGTGCACCGAGGTACGCAGCAGATCGAGTTCGCCGACGAGTGACTTGTGGTCGATCTCGTTCACACCCGGACGCCAGGCGGCGATCCGCACGGCTTCCCAGGCGTCGAACCCGGCCATCGTGAATTCGCTCGCCGAGGTGGCCCGCAGGTCCGTGCGCGCGATGATGCCGATGACGAACTGAGTCTCGAGCCCGGGGTGGTCCTCCCCTGCCACCTCGAGTCCGAGATCGACCTCGGCGTATGAGGCCGAACCGGTCCCGATGTGCGGCCAGGGATCGGACCACAGCTGGGTCATGGGCAGGCTGTCGGGGAGCTTCACGACGGCGCCGATGCATTGGAACTCATCGCTGACGTCATCGATCGTCACCCGCATCATGAAGACCATCGTGCGGAGGAATTCGAGAGTCTCGTCGGTGCGCAGCTCACTGATCGCCCACAGCGATTCGCCGTCGTCGACGAGCTTCAGCCAGCCTTCGATGCGGCCGTTCGGGTCAAGGACGAGAGTCTCTGTGGACACGCCCGGCGCCAGGGTGTCGAGCTTCTGCGTGGTGATGGAGTTCAGCCAGGTGAGGCGATCGGCTCCGCTCAGACGCAGGATCCGCAGGTGGGGCAGATCGACGATCGCGCCCTTTTCGAGCAGTGCCCGCTGTTCGCGCAGCGGCGAGCCGTAGTGGGCCGGGGTGTGCTCGAGCCCTTCGCCGCCGAATACCGCGGTGGAGCTCAGTGGGCGATTCAGCGATGAGGCAGTCATATCAGGCAATCTTCTTCAGTCGGGCTGAGGAGTGTGTAGCGAGCTCGTGGCCCAGTGCGGCCATGTCCCAGGCCCACATGAGCTCCCCACCGACGAGGCCGTACATGCGGGTCGAGGCCGTGTACTCCTTCGCGGTCTTGGTCCGGGCGACGACATCAGTGGAGAGGTCGATGCGCGGCCCCTTGACGTGGCCTGCGTAGAGTTCCATCACGCCGTGCGGGTGGACGATCTCGGCTTCGATCTCGAATCCGTCATCATTCGTGCGCAGAGTGTCGACGGCAGCCGCCGAGGTGAAGCTGGGCTCTTCGGTGGGCACGAGCATTCCCGGGCCGACGTCACCGGCATCGCGCGGGCGCACGAGCTGCCAGATCCCGGTCTCCAGAGTCAGCGTCGATTCCAGTTCCCCGTCCTCACTCAGCAGCCACGCATGCGCGGTGTACTGCAGGAACGGGGTTCCGGGATGAGCGACGAAGTCGACGCGCTGGCCGAACTGCTTCTCAGGGGTGTCCGCGTAGCCGACGACTCCGACGCCTTCCCACGAACCGATCAGCCAGGACAGGGGAACGAGCTCAGGGTGAACCGAGGCATCAAGTTCGATCATTGAGTTCAGCGATTGTCTTTGAACAGAGCCGTGACGACCTTGACTCCGACGCCCAGGGCGCCGAGAGCGGCAATGCCGACGAGACTGGAGAAGACGATTTCGAGAGCGACAAGGTTATCCATGCTCCCAGTCTACATTTCCCATCTGCGGTATGCGCACTCAGTCCGTGCTCTGCGCACGGCTTCAGCACGAACCTGAGCACGGTCTCAACGCGGAGTCGCGCTCACCGTGTCGGACCTCACAGCCGAGGTCAGAAGGCGATGCGCTCCAGGGAATAGACGACGACACCGCCGAGGGCGATGGGTGCGGCCCCGAGCGCGAGCTGAACGGCGAAGCTGCGGGCCTTCTCCACGTTCTTCTTCAACTCGATGTTCTGGGAGAGTTCAAGGCTCACAGCCTGGTACTGGCTATAGGCGATGAGTCCGAGCATGCGGTCGACGCCGGCGACCAACAGCCCCATGATGCCGCCGAGGACGAGCGAGACAGGAACGCTGATGGCGTCCTTGAAGATGAGGACCGAGAGGATCCCGGCGACCGCGACCGGCATCGCAATCGCCAGCGGAGACGTGTAGATCGCAGGCCAGGGCAGGGCTGTCATGCAACCGGCGACGATGAGCGACACGAGACCGACGACGATGGCTTCCTTGTCGCCGGGCACGGTGATCGCCGCGACCCAGGTGCTCGCGGACAGGACGATGACTACGCCCGCAACTTGGGCTGAGACGTTGGCAACGGCATCAGAGGCACCCATTCCGCGGGTGAGATTCTGCACGAAGGTCCAGAGCAGACCGAGACCCGCCAGGACCGGAAGCCAGTCAAGATAGGGTGCTGCGTCGTCGCGGAACGCCGCGAGCAGTCCGGCCACGCCGAAGAGGCCGAGCATGATCGACGTCGCGCGAGGCTGCGGTGAGTCTGTCAGTCGCGGCCAGCCGTAGGCGACGCCGAAGACGATGAGCCCGGTCGCCAGCAGGAACAAGGTGTAGCCCCAGTACACGGAGGCACTGAGGGCCAACGCCAAGGCCAGCGCGACAACTACTCGAATCCATCTGATCACAGCACTATCGTGCCTTATTCGGCCGAGGCGACGCGATTTGGGCCAGTGTCGGCGATCCCCGCCGACGTCACCGACACCGCTCATCGTCTGTCGTTGCGGGCATCTGCTGAGTCACGGCCGACCCTGTTCACTCCTGACGCAGCGACCTACGCTGATGCGAACCTGCTCACTTCTGATGGAGAATCTCATGGCCAATGTGCTGACAACAGGCAGCTGCACCGCCGACGAATACGACCTCAGCTGCGGAATTGGAGCCGATCTGGGCACACAGCAGCTCACCCTTCTATCCGCACTCCTCGACCCGACGACGCGTACAGTGCTGAGGTCGCTTCAGCCGAAGGAGAACGCAAGGTATCTTGAGGTCGGAGCCGGAAACGGCTCCATCGCCGAGATGATGGCAGCAGACTTCGGTGGCAGCGTCCTGGCTGTCGACAAGGACGTGACGAACCTGGTTGCATCGCCGGATGTCGATGTCGTCCATCACGATGTCCACAACGGCGTCCCCATCGGGCCGTACGACCTCATCCATGCGCGCCTGGTCCTCGCCCACCTGCCTGCCCGGAGACGGGTCTTCGCCCAGCTCGTCGAGCAGCTGGCTCCCGGAGGATGGCTCGTCATCGCAGATGTCGGTGTCGCCGCAGAACTGCTCGTGGCACCGGAGGAATCCGACCACGCGGTGTGGCGGAGATACAACCACGCGGCGTATCAGCGGTTCGGCCCGGAAGTCGACTGCGACTACGGCTGGGCCGACCGGACCGAGGTCGAGATGTTCGGAGCCGGGCTCGCGGATGTCGCCGCGCAGCACCTCGTTCCCCTCGCCCGCGGCGGTGGACCCTGGACGAGCTACCATCTGAACCTCAGCCTGCAGAATGAGGAAGGGCTCCTCGCCACCGGCCTCCGTCGAGAAGACCTGGACCGCTACCGCACCATGCTCACCGACCCCGAGTTCCGTGCGCGCTTCTTCTCGCTGACGTACACGACAGGACGCAAGCCGAGCGCATGACCGGCATCCCTCACTTCTCGTGTGACCCGTTCTCTCCTGTCACCCGTTGACCCATCCCCTGTGACCTGTTGCCCTCCCCTAGGTATCGGAGAAGCACAGCCGGGCACCCTCGGTATACTTTTCCCAGGCTGCTACTTCAGCGGCCGAGCCGAGTCCGAGGAGGTGGATGGAGCACATGCGAATCCTGCACATCTGCCCTGCACCCCGCCTCGACTCCCCCGTCGCCCCAGAGTCCCTGCAGTATCTCGGCCACCAGATCGAACGCCTCAGCCTCGATCATCTGAGCCGGGCAGACTCCAACTCGCTCACTGCCGACATCGTCGTCGCCGACGCCTGCCTGGACCTGTCCTTGGCACCTGCTATCGCCGAGGCGGTGGCGCAGACGCGCATCGCAGCTCCGATCATCGTCGTGCTCAGCGAAGGCGGACTGGCCACCGCCTCGGCGAAATGGAACGTGTCCGACATCGTCCTCACCACTGCCGGCCCCGCCGAGGTGGAGGCCCGCCTGCGTCTGGCACGTGATCACCACCGGGCGCTGGCCTCGCACGGTGCCGCCTCGTGGGGAGGCGGGGCCGGCGTGAGTGCAACCGACTCGACAGCCACCACCGGAGGATCGCGGCCAGATCGCCCGTCCTGGAACACCAGCGGCCCTTGGACGAGCGAGGGCGAGCCCATGATCGTCGTCAGCGGCGCTCTGCGCATCGACGAGACCGCGTTCACCGCACACCTGGGCGAGCGCAGCCTCGATCTGACCTACCGCGAATTCGCCCTGCTGAAGTTCTTCGCGATGCACCCCGAACGAGTCTTCACCCGCGACGAGATCCTGCTCGCGGTGTGGGGCGATGACTACTTCGGAGGGACCCGCACCGTCGATGTGCATGTCCGCCGCGTGCGTGCGAAACTCGGCAAAGACTTCGAGAACGCCATCCACACCGTCCGCTACGTCGGCTACCGCTTCAGCCCCGACTCCGCGGCCGCACACGGCGACGGTGACGAGGCAGAGTCAGATACCGAAGAGACGCCAGACACCGACGCAGCGGTGGAAGCCGACGAAGCGTCGGCCACTGACGAGGTCGCGGAGCACGAACAGCCAGAGCATGAACGGCCGGAGCATGAACGGCCGGAAGCAGAGTCGAACGAGGAGGACGTGAAGGTATGAGAATCGAAGCCAGCGGAGCCGTGATCGGAACCCCGATCACCACCCTCGCCGACGCGGAGCTGACCTTCCTCGACCGCGTGACAGCAGCCGATGGGTCCGCTGAGATCTCCGGCGGACTCCTGGCCATCGCCACCGGCGAGGACGAATCTCATTCGGCGCAGACGGCTTCCAGCGTATGGCGAATCTATGCCGACGACTCAGCAGACTCGAACGCCGACGACGGCGCTCTCATCGGCTTCGGCATCCGCGCGCTCCAGGGCGATCGTCATGCGGCCGAATTCCTCATCGACCCCGATCACCGCGGTCAGGGCCTGGGCGGAGAGCTGCTGTCGACGATCCTTCAGGAAGAGCCCGACTCCTGGTGCTGGTCACACGGCGACCACCCGGGCGCACAGGCACTGGCGAAGAAGCACGACCTCGGTCGTGATCGCGTTCTCTACCAGATGCGCACCGGTTCGGGTCTCTCACTCGATGACCTGCCGCAGACCTCGGCGCCGGAGGGTGTCACCATCCGCTCCTTCGCCCCCGGCGATGAGGACGGTTGGTGGCGAGTCAACAATGCGGCGTTCGACTGGCACCCGGAGCAGGGGTCGCAGACGGCCGAGGACTTCGCCGAGATCATCCAGGCACCCGACTTCGACCCGGATTCGGTGATCCTCGCCATCCGGGCTGGCCAGGTCATCGGCTTCCACCAGACCAAGCTCACGGACGCCGACGCTGAGGGCCGCCTCGGCGAGGTCTATGTCGTCGGGGTCGACCCGAGCATCCATGCCAAGGGTGTGGGCAAGGCGCTGACGATCGAGGGCATGCGCCGGATGGTCGCCGCCGGTGCGAGTGTGATCGAACTCTACGTCGAATCCGACAATGCGCCGGCGCTAGGCTTGTACGAGCGGCTGGGATTCCATGTCGCGGTGGCGCACGTGTCCTATGCGCCGGCTTCCTCGACCGAACGCAATCAGGAGTAGAGCGATGTACGACATCACTGCAGTCGGAGCGGAACTGGGTCTGCCGGATCCAGAGGATCGATTCCTCGACCGGGAGCTCAGCTGGCTGGCGTTCAACGAGCGTGTCCTCGATCTCGCCTCCGACCCTGATATGCCGCTGCTGGAAAGGGTCCGATTCCTCTCCATCTTCGCAACCAACCTCGACGAGTTCTTCATGGTCCGCGTCGCCGGCCTCAAACGCCGCATCAACACCGGTTTGGCGGTGCCCAGCGTCACCGGCCGGATGCCGCTGCAGGTCATGCACGCGATCGGCGTCCGGGCACATGACCTCATGACCCGCCACGCCGCCCTGCTCAAGGACGACATCGGTCCTCGCCTCGATGCGGAGTCGATCACGAAGGTCCAGGTGGACGAGCTCACCGAGGACGAACGCGCCAGAGTCGATGAATTCTTCGCCGGCCACGTCTTCCCTGTCCTCACCCCGCTCGCGGTGGACCCGGCCCACCCGTTTCCCTACATCTCCGGACTCTCACTCAACCTCGGCGTCCTGCTGCGCTACCAGGATTCCGGCAAGGAGCTCTTCGCCCGGGTCAAGGTGCCGCCGCGCCTGCCCCGGTTCTTCAATGTCGCCACGGCCACGGATCGCCCCGCCGGCCGCGACGTCCCCGCCCGCTTCGTCGCGCTCGAAGACATCATCGCCGAACACCTCGACACGCTCTTCGAGGGCATGGAGATCATCCACCACTCGACCTTCCGCGTCACCCGCAATGAGGACCTCGAGGTCGAAGAGGACGATGCGGAGAACCTCCTCAAAGCCCTGGAGAAGGAACTCCTGCGCCGCCGCTTCGGCCCCGCTGTGAGGTTGGAGATCACGGAGAACATCCATCCGCGGGTCCGCGAGATGCTCAAGGACGAACTCGGCATCGACGAGAACGAGATCTACCAGCTGCCCACCCCCCTCGATCTCTCCGGCATGTCTGACATCGCCGACGTTCCCCGCGATGACCTGCACTTTCGGAAAATGGTCCCGCAGATGAATAAGGACCTGTCGCTGCGTGAATCCAGCGACCAGGTCGACGTCTTCGCGGCAGTGTCGAACCGCGACATCCTGCTCCACCATCCCTACGACTCGTTCTCCACGAGCGTGCAGGCGTTCCTTGAGCAGGCGGCAGCGGACAAGAACGTGCTCGCCATCAAGCAGACCCTCTACCGCACTTCCGGCGACTCCCCGATCATCGATGCCCTCGTCGATGCCGCACAGGCAGGCATCCAGGTGCTCGCGGTCGTGGAGATCAAGGCCCGGTTCGATGAGGAGGCCAACATCACGTGGGCGCGCAAACTCGAACGCGCCGGCGTCCACGTCGTCTACGGAATCGTCGGGCTCAAGACCCACGCAAAGCTCTCCCTCGTCGTCCGCCAGGAGGCTGAGGGTCTGACCCGCTACTGCCACGTCGGCACCGGCAACTATCACCCGAAGACAGCGCGAGGCTACGAGGACTTCGGGCTGCTGACCAAGGACAAGAGCGTCGCCGATGACCTGACGAAGCTGTTCAACCAGCTCTCGGGCTACGCGCCCCTGGCCGAATACTCGCGCCTGCTCGTCGCCCCCACCCGGGTCCGTTCGGGGCTGACCGAACTCATCGACAAGGAGATCGCCATCGCCGAGGAAGGTGGTGCCGGCATGATCCGGATCAAGGTCAATTCCATCGTCGACGAGGCGATCATCGATGCCCTATACATGGCATCCCGGGCCGGAGTCCAGGTCGAGGTCTTCGTCCGCGGCATCTGCGCCCTGCGACCGGGCATCCCCGGCGTGAGTGAGAACATCACAGTACGGTCCGTGCTCGGCCGCTTCCTCGAGCATTCGCGGACCTTCGTCTTCGGCAACGGCGGCGATCCTCTCGTCTACATCGGATCAGCTGACATGATGCACCGGAACCTCGACCGCCGCGTCGAAACGCTCGTCGAGCTCGTCGCCCCGACTCACAAAGCGGAGATCATCGAACTCTTCGACCTCGCCTTCGCCGACACCACCTCGGCGTTCGTGCTCGCCGCTGACGGCAAATGGACGCGCAGCACCCACGACGATGAGGGCAACCGGCTCACCGAATACCAGACGGAGCTCATCCGCCGACATCGCAAGCGCCGACAGATCGGAGAAGAGGCTTGAGCCCGAAATCGGTCGGTTCCGCGCAGGCGTCCTCACGCGTCACCGCCGATATCCTCGCCGCCGGCGCCCTGTGCTGGCGCAATGGCAGCGAAGGACTCGAAGTCGCTCTCATCCACCGCCCCCGCTACAACGACTGGTCCTGGCCCAAGGGCAAGGTGGAATCCGGCGAGACCCTTCCGGAGACGGCGATTCGCGAGGTCAAGGAGGAGACGGGACTCGACATCACCCTCGGCGTCCCCCTGCCCGCGGCGGAATACATGGTCAGCGGAAAGTACCTCAAGAAGGTCTTCTACTGGTCAGCACAGGTCAAGGGCGAGCACACCTTCACGCCGATGAACCAACGCGAGGTCGACGAGGTGAGGTGGTTTCCCGTCGGCGAGGCGCGAACAAAGCTGACTTCCTACGCGGATCGCGACCAGCTCGATGCGCTGGAGAAGTTCGATTCGACCAACGCACTGCGTGCCTGGCCTCTGATCCTCGTCCGCCACGGGAAGGCATTTCCCCGAGCGAAGTGGCATGAGACGGAGCACGTGCGCCCGCTGCTGGCTCTGGGGACCCGCCAGGCCATGGCACTGACCGGGCTGCTCTCTGCGTGGGGGACGAAGAGACTGATCTCGAGCCCCTGGAAGCGGTGCATGGCCACGCTCGCTCCGCTGTCCGCGGCGACCGGCAAGCCGATCCGAAGGGCTTCGAGTCTGAGCGAGAAGGCGAGCTCTGCGAACCCCGACAAGACCTCCCGATTCATCGAGAAGCTGCTGGAGAAGGGCAGGCCGGTCATCTACTGCACCCACCGGCCTGTCCTGCCGCTGATCCTCGAGGTCTATGCGAAGTACGCCCCACAGCGCATCGCGGAGAAGCTGCCGCGCGAAGACCCCTACCTCAAACCCGGTGAGATCCTCGTCGCCTATGTGCGTCCGGGCGCAGTGCCACGCATCGTCGAATTCGAACGGATCCGCCCGATCGACGCCTGAGACTGGTTCCTCAGCGGGACTTGGTTCCTCAGTGGGGCTGCTTCCTCAGTGGGCGGGGAGTCTGCACCATGCTCCGTACATCGGCGGGCCCATGACCATGCCGTCGAGGGCATCGATCTCATCATTGAGCCGATCAGTGAGCGTGTCGATCCCGACCTCCTCGGCGCTGGCGATCCCCAGTCTCTCGAGCAGCGGCACGACCGCAGTGATGATGTTCGACCATCCGAAAGCAGGCGACTCCCCGCGTCCGCCCACCGGAGCACCCATCATCATCTTCGGATCCGGCAGGCCCGCTGCACGGTAAGCGGTGAAGAGCTCCGGCCCCATCTGGGCATGCACGCCGAGCTCATCGAAGGCCTGGAGGATCCAGGTGCGCGCACGGTTCCAGAGCGGGGTCTCCTCGTTCGTCCACATGTAGGTCATATCGGGTTCGTGCATGCACAGCAGCCCACCCGGACGAAGCTGCAGGGCGGCAGAGCGCAGGACCGCCTCGGGATCGGGGACGTGCATGATCACTGCCCGACCGACGACGGCGTCGAAGGAGCCGTCGAGTTCCAGATCGGGAAGAACCGCCTCGGCGAATTCGACTTGGGGCACACCGGCCAGGACTGCTCGGGCAGCCGTCAGGGACTCGACGTCCCGGTCGATGCCGAGAACATAGCCGGTCTCTCCGACGAGCTTCGCTGCGATCGCGGCCACGGCTCCGGTCCCGGTGCCAAGATCCAGCACCTTCATCCCGGGACCGACTCCGGCTCGAACAAGCAGCTCTTCGGTCAGAGGATCCAGGACGGTCGACTGCTCACGCAGCCGGATCTCTTCCTCTAGGGCGTCTTCGAACATGTAGTGGTGCTCGGCTGACATGGGCTTCTCCTCATCGAGAATATGAATGACGGTATGTTCTGGCACGTGACTCTATGGACCTCGGTGATCATCGACAAGAGGTCGACGAACCTCAGCGCGGCCCCGCGAAATCAGGCCGATTCGGCCCAGCGGAATCGGGACACCGTCGTCCCGACAAGCATCCTTTCATGAATCCGCGGGTTCCTGTGATGGAGCACTCGCCCGGACCCGAAGCCTTCAGGCGTCATTCACCTTCCATTCACTTAGCGACTCCCAGAGCTTTACACACGAGCCTTAACGTGAAACACGAAAGATCGAGCAATCTCGAACAGTGTTCTCATATTCGAAAGGCATCTTCGTGAAGCTGAAGCACCTGGCACCATCCGCTGCAATCCTCGCAGCCGGCGCACTCACCCTGTCGGCATGCGGCGGAACCTCTGCCACCGGAGAAGAAGCAAGCGGCGGCGACAGTGACCTGCAGGGCACACTGACCGGAATCGGCGCCTCATCGCAGAAGGCCGCGATGGACGCATGGACTGCCGACTTCGCCTCAGAGAACTCCGGCGTGACTGTCAACTACTCCCCTGACGGTTCAGGTGCGGGCCGTGAGCAGTTCCTGGCCGGAAACGCTCAGTTCGCCGGGTCTGACGCTCACCTCGACGACGACGAGGCCAAGCAGGGCAAAGAAGCTTGCGGCGCCGATGGTGCCTACGAGTTCCCCGTCTACATCTCCCCCATCGCAGTGACCTTCAACGTCAAGGGCGTCGATGAGCTCAACCTCGCGCCTTCGACGATCGCCAAGATCTTCAAGGGTGAGATCAGCAAGTGGAACGACAAGGCGATCAAGGCCGACAACCCGGATGCCGATCTCCCCGACACGAAGATCACCGCCGTGCACCGTGCCGATGACTCCGGCACCACGGAGAACTTCGCCGAGTACCTCAAGGCCACCGCCGAGAAGGACTGGGACGCTGAGATCAGCGGCGACTTCCCGAAGGACTTCGGTGGCGAGGCTGCACAGGGCACCGATGGTGTCGTGCAGACCGTCTCCGACACCGATGGAGCCATCGGCTACGCCGACGCTTCAGCCGTCGGATCACTGAGCAAGGCCAAGGTGAAGGTCGGCGACGAATACGTCGAGCTCTCGGCCGACGCCGCGTCCAAGGTCGTCGACGCGTCCGACAAGGTCAAGGGCCGCAGCGAAGGCGACCTTGCCTTCGACCTGGCTCGCGACACCACCGAATCGGGCGCCTACCCGATCGTCCTCGTCTCCTACCACGTCGTCTGCTCGTCTTACAAGGACCAGGAGACCGTGGACATGGTCAAGGCCTGGGAGAAGTTCGTCGTGTCCGAAGAAGGACAGAAGTCGGCAGCGGAATCCGCCGGCTCCGCACCACTGTCCGATGACCTGCGTTCGCAGATCGAAACCGTCATCGATTCGATCAAGGTTGAAGGCTGATTCTTGCCTGCTGACCTGCAGAATTGATATGTCGAAGAGCGGCGCAGCGACCCTGCGCCGCTCTTCGGTGCCTAGGGACCCGTCCACCGGATCCACCGCAAGTTTCATGAGGAGCACTTGTGCCGACCAGCACACAGACCACAGTGTCCGGCCCTGCCGGAGCACCTGAGCCGGACTCACAACCCGAGTCCGGCACGGGCCAGAGGCCCAAAGCCGTCGTTCGTCCCGGTGACCGAATCTTCTCGGCCGCGACCCTCATCGCCGGCATCCTGATCCTGCTCATCCTGGCCGGAGTCGCACTGTTCCTTCTGGCGCAGTCTACGGACACCATCGACGCCCAGGTCAATGATCCGAGCTCGATCACCGGCGGCAAGGGGTTCTTCTCCTACGTCTGGCCGCTTGTCATCGGCACACTGATCTCCTCCGCTATCGCGCTGCTCGTGGCCACCCCGTTCGCACTCGGCATCGCACTGTTCACCACGCACATGGCACCACGGAAGCTGGCACCGGTCCTCGGCTACGTCATCGACCTGCTTGCTGCGATCCCCTCGGTCGTCTACGGCCTCTGGGGAATCGCCCTCGCCGGCAGCCTCACAGAGTTCTACCTGTGGCTGTCGAAGTGGTTCGGCTGGATCCCGATCTTCGCTCCCGATGCGAACGGCGATGTGTCGAACACCGGCCGCACACTGCTGACGGCCTCTCTCGTACTCTCCATCATGATCCTGCCGATCATCACCTCCCTGACCCGTGAGATCTTCCTGCAGACTCCCCGTCTGCAGGAAGAAGCTGCCCTGGCTCTCGGCGCAACGCGCTGGGAGATGATCCGCATGTCGGTGCTGCCGTTCGGAAAGTCCGGCATCGCCTCGGCGACCATGCTCGGCCTCGGCCGCGCACTCGGAGAAACCATGGCCGTGGCCATGATCCTCTCCCCCGGCCTGCTCACCGCGTCCCTGGTCGTCAGCGGCAACCAGACCATCGCGTCTGAGATCGCGCAGAACTTCCCCGAAGCCGCCGGACTGCGGCTGTCCGAGCTGATCACGGTCGGCCTCGTCCTCTTCGTCATCACCTTGCTGGTGAATATGGGCGCACGTGCAATTGTTGCCAAGACCTCGGTGAAGGGCAGTTGAGAATGTTGACTACTACGAACAATTCGACGACCACGTCCCGCACCCTGACCTCGAAGCAGCTGCCCAAAGCCACACCATGGGTGGTTGCAGTCGCCTCGATCATCGTCGCGATCATCATCAGCTTCATCGCTTTCGGCGGGTTCAACATCCCAGTTGTCGCAGTCCTCGCCGGACTCATCAACGTGGTGGCCGTCTTCGCGCTCTCCGGAGCCTACGAGGGCCGCCGCAAGGCCACCGACCGGGTGGCCACCACCGTCGTCACATCCTCGTTTATCCTCGCCTGTGTTCCCCTCATATCACTGCTCTGGATGACCATCTCCAAGGGCGGAGCCGCTATCAGCTTCGACCTCCTCTCCCGCACGATGCTCGGCATGAAGGGCGTCCTCGACCAGCAGTACGTCGCCGGTGAAGCAACAATTGCCGGTGGCTTCTACCACGCGATCGTCGGCACCGTGCTGATCACGGTCATGGCCTGCATCATCTCGATCCCCATCGGCGTGCTGACCGCAATCTACCTCGTCGAATACGCTGCGAAGAACAGACTGGGCAAGGCCATCACCTTCCTCGTCGACGTCATGACCGGCATCCCCTCGATCGTCGCCGGACTCTTCGCCTTCGCGCTGTTCTCCACCATCGCAGGGTTCATCATGCCGGACGCGGCAGGCATCGCGAAGACAGGCTTCACCGCCGCCGTAGCACTGTCGGTGCTCATGATTCCGATCGTCGTGCGCAACACGGAGGAGATCCTACGCCTGGTCCCGATGGATCTGCGAGAGGCGTCCTACGCACTGGGCGTGCCGAAGTGGAAGACGATCGTCAAAATCGTTCTGCCCACCTCGGTGTCGGGCATCCTCTCCGGCATCACTATCGCGATCGCCCGCGTCATCGGCGAAACCGCACCGATCATGGTCACCGCCGGATTCGCCAAGGCTCTCAACTGGAACCTGTTCTCCGGTTGGATGTCGACTCTGCCGACCTTCATCTACGATTCGCAGCTGCGGCCGGTCTCTCCCGGCGATGCCGCCCTGGCCAGCTCCGAGCGAGCCTGGGCAGCAGCCCTCGTCCTCGTCGCCCTGGTCATGCTCCTCAACCTCTTGGCCCGCGTCATTGCGAAGGTGCTGGCTCCGAAGGCAGGACGCTGATGAAGCGCTGAGACCCCGACGCACGCCATACTTGTTCCAGACATTCCACAGATAGGGAAACACATTGTCCAAGCAGATCGACATCAAGGATCTCGACATCTTCTACGGCGACTTCCGCGCCGTCGATGGTGTGCAGATGCAGATCAAGCCCCGCTCGGTCACGGCCCTCATCGGCCCCTCGGGCTGCGGTAAGTCCACAGTGCTGCGCACCCTCAACCGGATGCACGAAGTGATTCCGGGCGCCAGCGTCTCCGGTCAGGTCCTCATGGACGGAAATGACATCTACGGAGCAGGCGTCGACCCGGTCAACGTGCGCCGAGAGGTCGGCATGGTCTTCCAGCGTGCGAACCCGTTCCCCACCATGAGCATCAAGGAGAACGTGCTGGCCGGTGTGCGTCTCAACAGCCGCCGCATGTCCAAGTCAGAGGCCGATGACCTCACCGAGCGCGCGCTGCGTGGCGCCAACCTCTGGAACGAGGTCAAGGACCGCCTCAGCCTGCCCGGCTCGGGACTCTCCGGCGGTCAGCAGCAGCGCCTGTGCATCGCCCGCGCGATCGCCGTTGAGCCCGAGGTCCTGCTCATGGACGAACCGTGCTCCGCTCTGGATCCGATCTCCACACTGGCCATCGAGGATCTCATCAACGACCTCAAGGACCAGTACACGGTCGTCATCGTCACTCACAACATGCAGCAGGCCGCTCGCGTGTCCGACAAGACCGCGTTCTTCAACATCGCAGGCACCGGCAAGCCGGGCAAGCTCATCGAGTTCAACGAGACCTCGACGATCTTCTCCAACCCTGAGAAGGAAGAGACCGAGAACTACATCTCCGGCCGCTTCGGATGATCTGAAGCCTGGCCTGCGGCTGCGTGGGCGGCGACCGCAGTCCTCAGCGAGAATGTCCAACGGTTGGTAACTTCGTCGCAATCCAAGAGCTCGGATCGCGAGGAAGTTACCAACCGTTACCTGTATTCACGGCTCATAGTGGTTAAGG
This sequence comes from Brevibacterium antiquum, assembly GCF_016107655.1. Taxonomy (GTDB): domain Bacteria; phylum Actinomycetota; class Actinomycetes; order Actinomycetales; family Brevibacteriaceae; genus Brevibacterium; species Brevibacterium antiquum. Next base: position 423,002 of record NZ_JABASX010000002.1, on the reverse strand, counting down.
GGCGAGGTCTCCACCCCAAGAGACCTCGCCATCACACCCCGGCCTGAACATGGTCTGGGAGTTGCCTCCGCAGTCGACCGAACGACCTTCCCAGCAACCCATCGCCGATATATCGTTATATATCGTCAAGGCGATTCGATCAGACCTGGAGGTCATCATGAACGAGCCATTCAATCACGGAAGTTTCTCTCGTCGGAACGGCGATTGGGGCGGGGCGAATATCTGGGAAGCGGTGGAGCAGCTGCGCTCATCCTTCAACCCCAAACAGCCGTTCCGCATGAACCGCGGGGATGTCCGCGCCGGAATCCTCACGCTGCTGGCCGAAGCCCCGATGCACGGCTACCAGATCATTCAAGAGATCGAAGAACGCAGCGGCGGCAGCTGGAAGCCCAGCCCGGGATCGGTCTATCCGACGCTGCAGCTGCTCACGGATGAGGGCCTCATCAGCTCCGAGTCCTCCAGCGGGCGCAAGACCTATTCACTCACCGAGGCCGGACGCGAGCAGGTCGCATCCGAGCCGGAGTCCAATGCTCCGTGGGAATCGGCGAAAAAGCCCGAAGCGCCCAGGGCCGCAAATCTGGCCAAGGCCGGCGTCGAGCTGGCGCAGGCAGCAGCTCAGGTCGGCCGGTCCGGCAGCAAGGAGCAGGTCGCCGAGGCGGTCACCGCGCTCGAGGACACCAAGCGCAGACTGTATTCGATCCTCGCCGAGGACTGAGCAGTGACGGCGCGAACCCTTCGGGCTCGTTACGGTCGGATCCTCCGCTTCGCCGCGGCCCAGATGGTCATGGCCTGGTGGTTCGAGATGACGCTGCCGCGAATCGGCCTGGGTCGTCTCGCGGCAAGAGGTCGGGTGAAGCGCTGGCGTTCCACGGCCAGGCGATTTCGCACTCTGGCCGTGGAACTCGGCGGTCTGATGATCAAGGTCGGTCAGTTCCTCTCCTCGCGCATGGATGTTCTCCCGCCCGAGATCACCAAAGAACTCGAGGGCCTGCAGGACGAAGTCGCCCCGGTCCCCTTCGACCAGATCCGCGACCTTGCCGAAGCACAGCTGGGGACGGCACTCACTGATGCCTTCTCCTCCTTCGAACCTCGCCCATTGGCCGCGGCATCCCTGGGTCAGGCGCACTCAGCGACCCTGAACCCGGAGATCGCCGCAGAGATCGGTTTCGCCGAGGTGGTCGTCAAGGTCCAGCGTCCGAGCATCGCCGATATCGTCGAGGTCGATCTGCGTGCACTGCGCCGGATCGCCGGATGGCTCTCCCGCGTCCAGTTCGTCTCCCGCCGCGTCGACATGCCGGCACTGGTCGAAGAGTTCGCCCATGTCAGCCTCGAAGAGATCGACTATCTCCATGAAGCGGCGAATGCGGAGGCCTTCGCCGTGGATGCGGCTGAGTCGGCCAGGGTGCATGCTCCGCAGGTCGTCTGGGAACAGACCACACCACAGGTGCTGACCTTGGAGGACGTCACAGCGATCAAGGCCAACGACGTCGCTGCGCTGCGTCGAGTCGGGATCGACCCCCACGAGGTTGCAACGACCTTCGCGCACACAATGTTCGATCAGCTCTTCCGGACCGGCTTCTTCCACGCCGACCCCCACCCGGGCAACATCTTCGTGACACCTGCAAACCCGGGGACAGCTTCGGCGGTCAGTCCGGCGGCGATGGGGTCGGGCTCCGCGCCCGCCTCGGCGGGGGTCGACTGGCATCTGACCTTCATCGACTTCGGGATGATGGGGCACGTGCCGGAGAATCTGCGCGCGGGTCTGCGGGAGCTCATCATCGCCGTGGCGATGCGGGACTCCCGCCGCCTCGTCGCCAGCGTCGGACTCATCGGAGTTCTGCTCGAGGGCGCGGACACGGAAGAGCTCGAACGCTCTCTCACGGGACTCTTCGCACGGTTCGGAGGCATGGGGTTCGCCCAGCTGCGCGACGTCGATGAGAAGGAGCTGCGAGCCTTCTCCACGGATTTCGAATCGGTGGTGCGGGATCTGCCCGTGCAGCTGCCGGAGAACCTCTTCCTCATCATTCGCTCGCTGTCCATGGTCTCGGGTCTGTGCAGTTCGCTCAATCCCTCGTTCAACATCTGGGAGGTCGTCGAACCCTATGCGAGCGAGCTGATCGAGGAGGAGAAGGGCGGCGCCGCCGGCACCGTGGCGAAGGAGGCAATCAACCTTGTGCGCCTGACGCTCGGCTTGCCGGGGCGCCTCGACGGCCTGGTCCAGAGGCTCGAGAACGGCGAACTCTCGGTGGCCACGCCCAAACTGGACCGCCGGGTCGCAGGCCTCGAACTTCTGGCCCGCGGGGTGATCTCGGCCGTGCTGTTCACCGGTTTCGCCATCGGTGGTGCTGTGCTGCTGTCCATGACCACACGGGGTGGCGTCCTGCTGCTCATCGCCTCGGCGCCGGCGCTCATTCACAGCCTGAGCACGCTGTTGCGGCACAGGACGCTCAGCCGCCGACACCGCCGCATGTGAGAGCACACGGTCATCCGACCCCACCGGAAGCGCACGCTGAATCGGCCTGTCACTGCCGCCTGGACGCGCGGGCATCAAGCCGTCTGGCACGGTAAGCATAGGTGGCCCAGCCGAGTGCCAGAGCCCACAGCGGGAACAGGAGAGTCGGGCCGATCGTCACCCAGTTGCCATTGAGGCTGACACCGTTGAGCAGAACCGAATGGATCATGCCCATGCCTCCGGTGAACATCGCCAATGTGACGATGCCAGCGGGAATCGTGGCGAGGAGGATGGGCACACGTCGTCCTGCCAGCGGCCCTGTCCAGCGCGGAAACCTCTCTCCCCATCCCTGCACCAGCCCCAGGGTCAGCAGCGCTCCGAGCAGTCCGGCGATCGCCAAGGCGAGACCTGAATGCCACATCCCGACCTGGAGTCCTGCGGAATAGAACTCGGGACTGAGCCCGAACGGGATACCCAGTGCCCACAGAATACGAGTGGATGCATAGATGACGGGAACCGCCACGGCCACGCCGACGGCGATCTTGGCACTGACCTGGACGGGCCGGTGATCGTCGGCAGCCTTCGCAGAGGTCACCGCCGCGGCGGAGGCATCGCCGACACAGGCATCCACGGCCGCACCATCGGCGTCTGCCCGGCTGCGTCGCCGGCGGCCCTCCAGCGATGCCCACACCGCCGCCCACAGCCCCGGGCCGAGCAGCATGAATCCCTGCCAGAGCACGGCGACGGGAATCGGCGGGAACTGCAGGCTCAACGTGTAGCCGAGGTATGCCAACACCAAGGTGTCGGTGAAGACCAGGGTGGTGACGAGGGTGAGGAAGACCGCGAAGCCTCCAACTGCTGCGACGGATCTGCCGCGCAGTCGTGGCAGGGTCAGGAGGGTCGATGCGAGGGTCAGGCTCAGCAGCGCACAGGACCCGACGAGTGCCGCTCCAGCAGGGATGGAGAGATAGTCCAGCAGTGTGCTGTACTCACCCGGTTCCGCATGACCGAACGGAGAGACGAGCAGTCCGCTCCCCCACAGCACGGAGACGGCCAGCATGGTCAGTGACCAGACCGCGCTCAGGCCGAGCATAGTGACACCGACATCGAGTGCCCGCGTCGATTGAGATGGATGTTCTGACTGTGTACAGCTCTGTGTTGTCTTCATGCTTCAACACTCGCGCCGAAGCCGTCTCGGCAGACTCCCCCGAACGGGTGAACGGCATCCCTCAGAGGGTGAAGCAGGTTCTTCAGAGGGTGAAGCATGCCCCTCAGCGGGTGATGAATCCCGATTCGAAGGCTCTGATGACCGCTTGGGTCCGGTCCCTGGCGCCGAGCTTGCCGAGCAGCGAGCTGACATAGGTCTTGACCGTCTCACTGCCGAGGAACAGCTCACCGGCGATCTCCACATTGCTCAGGCCGCGCGCCATGAGTGAGAGCACCTCCTGCTCACGACTGCTCAGCTGGGCAACACTGGCCAGATCTTCGCGCCGCCCCGCCTGAGCTGCCATCTCACGCACCTTCTGCGGATATAGGAGCACTTCCCCACCGGCCACGATGTACACGGCGCGGATGAGTTCCTCCGGCTGGGCCCGCTTGAGCACGAAGCCGTCGGCACCGGCACGCAGCGCTTCGAAGACGTAGTCGTCGCTGTCGAAGGTGGTCAGGATGAGCACACGCGGAGGGTCCTGCCGTGCCACGAGCAATCGAGTCGCTTCGAGTCCGTTGAGCTGCGGCATGCGCACGTCCATGATGACGATATCGGGCTGCGTGCGTTGGACGAGGTCGATGGCGTCGGCACCGTCGCCGGCCACACCGACCACCTCGAGTCCTGTGTCCGAGTCGATGATCGCTGCGAGCCCGGCGCGGACCAACGGCTCATCGTCGATGAGGACCACCCTGATGCTCATGTCTGCCTCTCCTCGTCCGTCACTCGTCCGTCACTCGTGCAGCGCCATTGGTTGTCGCTGTGCCAGTGTTTGCCGCAGCGCCGCTGGTTGTCGGCAGCACGGCCTCAAGCGTCCATGAGCCACCATCGGCAGTCCACCGAACTTCCCCGCCGAAGAGCTCAACACGCTCACTGATCCCCTGCAGACCACGGCCTGCACCCGCATTGATCCTCGCACCACGGGTGCCCACCACGCAGGCGTTGCTCACCGTCAACGTCACGACTCTCGCATCGACGCTGATCGACACTGAGGCCCCCGGCTCTGAGGCGTGGCGAAGCGAGTTCGTCAGAGCCTCCCGCACGATCCGATGCAGCTCGTGCGCCACGGCTGCAGGCAGTGAGCCCATGTCGCCGCTGATTCTCAGCTGGGTCGGGTGCCCCACTGATCTCGCTTCCTCGGCCAGGACCTCGATATCCTCGCTCGTTCGCCGAGGTTGTTGTGCCGTTTCCGCACCGATGACGGCGTCATCATCTGCCTCCAGATCGGCCTCCGCACGGAGCAGCGCGAGAACGTGGTCCAACTCTGCCACCGCCTCACGACCGGTGCGGGCGATTTCGTCAACGGCCGCCTCGGCGCTGGTGGGGTCTGTCTGCAGTGCGCGCTTGGCGACTGCCGCCTGCATCGTCGTCACGGTCAGTGCGTGGCCGATCGAGTCGTGGACCTCGCGGGCAAGCACCGTGCGGCGGAAACGGCGGGCCCGCTCGCGACCAGCGAGCTCCGCTCTGTCGGCCGCCGAGAGGCCGAGGAGAATGAGTGCATAGTTCGGCAGGAAGTATCCCTCCACGACGATGATGGCGATGCACATCAGCAGGATTCCCACGGCGAGGGTCTGGATCAGCCCTGCGGGCAGTACGGTGGCCGCCAGGCTCGTGTCGGTTCCGATCAGACCGTCGGAGAGTTCATGAGCCTGTTGGGGGTCGACGGCGAGAACGACGGCGGCGGGGACGAGGACGACGATCGTGAGCAGGAGCAGTGCGCCGGCGAAGGTGTGACCGAAGTAGAACAGGGCACCGCGCAGTCGATCGGCCGTTCGGGGCCGCCTCGGCGGGGTGGGGATGCTCAGTTCGAGCAGCTGCTCGGCCAGTGTGCGTTCGAGGGCGCGGATGACGGCGAGGAATGCTGGAATGCACAGCAGCGCGAAAGCGATGATTCCGACGACGATGATGGTCAGCGAATCGGCGCGGTTGCCGACCCGGTCCGAGGCAGTGACAGCCCAGATCACGACCGCCGCGTAGGGCACGGCGATGACGCCGCCGATCAGCAGGACCAGCAGCCTGCGCCACAACTTTGCCACGCGAGCCCTCACCGTCACCAGACTACCGTCGTGGCACCAGATCAGCCCGGAATACCGGGTGCGATCGATAGCCACGACAAAAAGCTCTGACCGAACCCATCCACGACACAACCCGCTCCGAATCAGCTGATGTACGACGAGAGTCTTCGAAAGGATCGTCATGAGCACTCACACCGTTTCATCATCAGCTCACACCGCCCGCACCAGCGTCCAGATCGTCTCAGGCATCTTCGGGGCCGTGTTCCTCCTGGTGGGCATCTTGGGCTTCGTCCCGGGCATCACCCAGAACCTGGACACGATGATGTTCGCCGGGCATCATTCGCAAGCCGCGCTGCTGGGGATATTCCAGGTCTCGGTGCTGCACAACATCGTCCATCTGCTCTTCGGCGTCGTCGGCCTGCTCGGGCTCAAGTCACGCCGACTGGCCAAGACCTACCTCATCGTCGGAGGCATCATCTACGCCGTGCTGTGGATCTACGGCCTCGTCGTTCCGATGGAGTCGATGGGCAACTTCGTTCCGCTCAACACCGCTGACAACTGGCTGCACTTCGTCCTCGCAGCTGCCATGATCACGACAGGGATCGTCTTCGGCCGGAAGGCTCACCCTGCGGCACAGCGGTGAGATCTCAGCCGGTGAATACCCTGACCACCAGGCCGATGCAGATCGCCAACACGGCGGCCGCCGGAATCGTCAGCACCCAGACCCCGGCGATGGGAACGATGAAGCGGGCGCGGGCGCGACCCCGGCGTCCGGCGAACTGGGTTCCGAGGATGGCAGATCCGAGGATGAAGGTCAGCGACACCGGCACCCGCATGATGAGCGCCGCCGTGTACATGAGCACCGTGGCGGTGGCATCTGCTGTCGCGGACTTCAGCGGGTCGAGACCGGCCATGCGTACCGACAGTGTGCGGACGACTCGCCACCCGCTCAGGCCGGTGCCGATCGCCAGCGCTCCGGCGATGAGCAGCCGCACCGGCCATGAGATCTCGACGACGGACAGCTCGGTGTACGGATTGGCATCCACGGCGAGGAGCCCGACCATGACCAGGGCCGCGATCTTCTGTGCGTCCTGAACGCCGTGGACCAGCGACAGTGAGGCGGTGAGCACCGAGTCGACCATGCGCGCACCGCGGAAGAGCGGTTTGGGCGGTGAGGCGGCAAAGGTCTTCGACAGCAGAGCCGTCAGGCCCCACGAGAGCACGAATCCGAGGATCGGCGAGATCACGAGGGGCAGGATCACCGAGTTGACCGCCTCGGCGGAGTTGACCGAGAACCCCAGCACGATGCCAGCGCCCAGGAGACCGCCGATGAGGCAGTGCGTGGAGGACACAGGCAACGCGAGGTAGTAGGTGAAGAGACTCCACGCCGTTGCGGCGACGAAGGCGATGATCAGGGAGGTGAGGATGACCTCGGGATCGCCGTCGAAGTGGACGATCTGGTTGGCCACGACTGAGGCGATTCCCTCACCTAAGAGCGCGCCGATGAAGTTGAAGACGACGGCCAGGCCCAGGGCCCACCGTGCGTTGATGGAGCGTCCGACGACGGCATTGCCGATCGTCAGCGCAGCATCATGGAAACCGTTCGAGCCGGCGAAGATCACCGCGGTTACGATGACCCCCGCCAAGAGCAGCTCCACGGACTACGACTCCTTGATCGCGATGGCGGCGACGACCTTGCCCAGCTCGGTGAAGCCGTATGCGGCACGCACGAAGGCCTGCCCCAACTGGGAGACCGCGGTCATGTACGTCAGGCCGCGCCTCGAGTTCGGCACGGCGTCAGACATCCGCCATTGCAGGGCCTCGACTTGGTAGGTAAGGCGGTTGATCGAGTCGACGTAGTCCCACTGATCGAGTTTGCCCGGCAGACGAGTCACCATCCGCGAGGTGTGGTCGGTCTGGTTGGACAGGGCCGCGAGGGTTTCGAGGACACCGGAGGGCAGTTCGTCGAAGGCCTCCGAGGCGAGGACGAATCCGGCACCGTGGAGAAGGTGGCAGATGTCGCGCATGTGATGGCCGAGCAGATAGAGGTCATTGCGGTCGAACGGGGTGATGTAGTTCTCGCGCAGCGCGCGAAGCACGGCACCCATGTCTTCATCGGCTTGATCGCCGATCTCACGGAGGCGGTCTGCGACCTGCCGACGTTCGCTGACTTCGATTCCGGAAAGTTCGGCAAGCACCAGGTTGCATTGCCGCATCTGCCCGACCAGATCGGACAGGCGTTCGTAGAAGACAGTGTCCTGCGGTACTCGCTTGAGCCGCATGCGTTCCTCCTGCCCGGGGCCCGGTCGAGCCGGACGAATGTGCATGTTGCATCAATTGTATGTGCCGGACGCTGAACCGAGAGCGCCTCTCGGCGGTAGGCCGCTCGAAGCGGCTGAATTTGGAGCCCGGGGCTTCAGATCCAGCGTCCGGTGGCCACGAGGGCCACCCACAACGATACTCGCTCACGCTCATGAGTCCACCGCCGAGGCGGGTGAACGAGAGTTGAAAATCTCACAGTCTGCGTACGTGGTCTGCGTACGCGGCCACCTTCCATCTCGGAGGTTGAGCTCTCGTGCCGGACTGGCCGCAAGTCGGTCAGTCCGGCGGTGAGACCGTCAGTCCAGTCCGCCGTGACGGTGGGAGATGGCGGCATCTTTGAGGTCCTTCGCGAACTGGCGCAGACGCGTGGCGGTCTCGGAGCTGTCTGTGCCTTCGGCACACATGCCGACGAACGCTGCGGCTCGGAGGAGGGCGATGACGACGTCCCCGCGGAAGGCTCCAGCGAGGATCTCATCGATGGCACGGGCAACCTCGTCGGGGCCCGCGGGAAGCTCGACTCCGGCGAGGATCTCGTCGAGGCCGAGGCCGTCGGTCATCCTGCGCTGCCCGGCGGAGAACATGTCGGCGAGCTCACGCGGAGCGGTGAGGATCCATTCGCGCAGTGCATACAGGCGCCACAGCGCTCCCGGTGCTGAGACGGCAGGAGCAGCAGACCACATTTCGGCGATGACCTCGAGACCGATGTCGTCGGCCAACTCCACGAACCGCTTCGTCGCGGCCTCATCGCGGCGTCCGCGCGAGTCTCCGAGCAGCAGAGCGGCGGTAGCGTGAGAGGTCTCTGATCTGGTCACTGGGTCATTCGAGGCACTGACCGAATCGAGATCGGCCAGAGGTATCGGGCGGTGAAAGCGTGGCTGTGTCATCGTCAGAGCATTCTAGTCCCCTACACTGATCGGCGCTCCACCCTGAGCAGGCATTCGCCTCCCGCCGGTCAGATCAGGCTTTCGTCTCCCGGTCAGGGTTCATTCGTCAGGTTCACAGTGGCAACTACTAAACTGGTGACAAATTCGGGTCTGCGACCAGCAGGCCACGAGTGCAGACAACGAAGAGGAACTCCCGTGGCAAAATCATCAGTGGCGAAGAAGGGCCTGGACAAGGCAGCGAAATTCGCTGTCAACGAGGACGGGTCCCTCAACCCCCGCGCCCAGTCGATGCTGTCGAAGCTTCTGTCGGTCCAGCGCCCAGTCGCCCTTGCCTATGTGCGCAGTCTGCGTCGCCGGAATCCGGATGCGACTCCGGAACAGCTCATCAAGATCATTCGTCGGCACTACCTAGCGCTGACCACTTCGGGTGGCGCAGCAGTCGGCGCCACCGCTGCAGTCCCCGGACTCGGCACGACAGCTGCACTCGGTGTGGCCACCGCTGAGACCGCCGGATTCCTCGAAGGCACGGCACTTTTCGCACAGGCGATCTCGGAGATCCATGGCCTTCCGGTTCAGGACTCCAAACGCGCGAATGCGCTGGTGCTGGGGCTCATGCTCGGCAAGGACGGAAAGAACCTCGTCCAGAAGTTCAGCAAGCAGTCCGGCGGCTCGGAGTCGATGTTCGGCAACTGGGGCTCTACCGTGACGAAGCAGCTCCCTGCCCCGGTCGTCGACCTGCTGGTGCGGAAGCTGCGCAAGACCTTCATCCGCAAGTTCGCCGCTCGTGCCGGTGGCTCGCTGGTCGGTCGTCTGCTGCCCTTCGGCATCGGCGCGATCATCGGCGGTGTGGTCAACGCTCAGATGGCCCGCAAGGTCGCCGGTGAGTCGACCGAGGCCTTCGGTGCCGCGCCTACGATCTTCCCGCTGGAGACCGATCCCGAGTATGTCGCTCCGAAGAAGGATCGCAAGCTGCTGGCAGGACTGAAGAACATCGCGGCGCTGCGCGGCACGATCAAGAAGAACAAGGCCATTGAGTCCGATGTCATCGACGAGGCGGTCGAAGAGGATCCCACCGCACCGGATGCTCTCCCCCGCACCTACACCGGTGACGAGCACCCTGAACTCGGAAAGTGATCAGCGGGTGAAGCCTGCTGGTTGCCACCGCGAACCAGTTTGAGTATTCGGGCTCGTTACCTCTAATATTATTGAGTCTCCAACAACTCCGGTGTGACGCTTGTCCACGCGGCTGTGTTGGGGCGGGGCCTCTAGCTCAGTTGGTAGAGCAACGGACTTTTAATCCGTGGGTCGTGGGTTCGATCCCCACGGGGCCCACCCACAGAAAAGCCCCGCAATCCCAGTAGACATCAGGGATGGCGGGGCTTTCGCATGGGTCGGCCCGCGATTCTACCATCGAGTCAGCGAATCGGACATGAAGCCGCCGACACCTAATGTTCACTTACCGTTCAAGGCGGCCGCCGAACGCCTGCTCGACTGGAATACTTCCGTCCTGCCACGGGGTGATGACCCAGGCGACGAGATAGGCACCGATCCCCAGGACCGGAAGCAGGAACGAAATGAGGACCAGCAGGCGCATCAGCCACACATTCAGCCCTGTCGCCTCGGCGAGACCGCCGGCAATACCGCCGAGAATCCGGTCGGGTCCGCGACGGAAACCAACTTTGCGAATGGAATCAAATAGTTTTCTCATGCCCTCAACACTACGCAGATTTCGCTGTCTGCACAGGGGTGCTGACCGTCGAACCGGACTGAGGGAAACCGGAATGGCACCCGGTGGGGCCGCTGGCAGGGGAACGGCCGCCTCGGCGGTCAACTGAGTGCAATTCTCGCTATATGAGATGATGATCACAGGTTTTGGGCGCGCCTAAACCGAGGCACCCGGCAAGGGCGGTTACGATTAACGGGTTGTGCAACCAATTGTCCGCATCCGCCTTCCCAGCGACGCGGCAAAGAGGAGTCCATTGTGAAGTGGGTAAAAAAGGCCGTCCTCACGCTCGTCGTCATATTTGTGGCGTTCTATCTGTTCAGTCGGCCAGAAGATTCAGCCGAAGCAGTGCGGAACGCTTTCGAGGCAGTGGGAACCGGTGTCGGCTCATTGGTCACTTTCTTCACTTCTCTGTCCGCGTAACCGCGTGGGAAGCAGCCTGACGTGTTCAGGGCACTGACCGATCCGAAGGTCGAAAATCACCTCATCGCTGAAGAGGGTGAGCTCATTGTCGACGAAGTGCGTCGCCATTTCCTCGCCTTTGTCGCCCCCTCGCTCATCATTGCGCTTGGAGTGGCCGTCGCGGCCATCAGCTTCATGGTCCCCGTTGACTTCGCCCCGATTCCGCTGGGCATCGGCGCCGCCATTGCCCTGTTCGGCGTCTACCGCGCACTGTTCGTGCATATGGACCGGTTCGTCATCACGAACATGCGAGTGTTCAGAATCCACGGGATCTTCACTCAGCACAAGGCGACGATGCCGATGTCGCGTATTCTCGACATCTCGGTGCACAAACCGCTGCTGGGTCGGATCTTCAGATACGGGCATTTCGTCTTTGAGTCTGCCGCCCAGGACCAAGGTCTGCGCGATATCCGTTTTGTCGGACGTCCGGATGAAAGGGACCTCACCATCCAGACGGTGATTCAGCGCTCCGGACTGCGTTCTGCCATCAAATCCTTCAATGACAAGAACAAAGAGGATGACGCTGAGCACCCGGATACGAACCTGGAGATCGACGCGGACCTCCAGGCCGATGTCGAGGGCGACTCCGATTCCGAGGATGCTTACGGCTACGAATACGACGACGACCGCGGAGACGACGTCGAACCACACCGTGAGCCGACCGTGGTCGATGGTGAACGTCGTTTCAATGGAGGAGAGACAACCGTTGGTCACTCGACCGTGCGCACGGGGCCAGGCCCTGACGTGGACACCGGAGAGTGGTCGACCATGGAGCTCGATACCGGCCACGGCTTCAGCGAGTCCGAGGAATTCAGAATCGGCAGCGCACTGCCTGCGTTGAACGACCCTGTTGCCAGGGCTGCAAGCTCATGGGAGCTGCGGTGGCCTGAACGGGACCGCATGCAGACGGCGACGGAGCTGATGCGTGCTCACCGCCGCCTCATCTCCGACCTCGACGAGAAGCTTCGTCCCTTGGGGCTGACCTATGCGCGATACGAGGTGCTGCTCCTCCTGTTCTTCGACCAGCAGGGCGCGCTCCCTCTGGTCGAGCTCACGGACCAACTGCAAGTTGAAGCCAGCTCGTCCTTCTCCTCGGTCAGGTGGCTCGAAGACAATGGGCTGATCGAAAGAGTTCTGGAGCCCGGTGACGACGGTGAGGTCTTCGCCGAGATCACGCCGCGAGGTCGGGCCCTGACCGATCGCGCCAGTCAGATCGTCGCCGATGCCCGCTTCGGTCTGGATACGATGACCGGAGCAGAGTGTCACCAACTGACCACGCTGCTGGCGCGGCAGCGTCGGTACCGGGACTAGGCTCCCTGCGCGGTCCGGCTCTGGCCCTCCGCCCTCCGGTCCATGCCGTCGGCTGTACGGCGGGCGAAGTCCGGAGCGTGTTCGGGGGTGACGCCCAGGCCGAGGATGTGCGCCGGAATCACGGTCAGCGCGGGGAACGTCGTCAGCAGCCACAGGATCGGCGCCGGCGGGCGGATGACTCCGCCGTTGTGGACGACCGGCTCGATCATTCGGTGAATGCCGCCCTGCAGCAGCTCGACGGCTTTCGTCGTCAGCAATCGTCGCCGCTGGACTCGCTTGAGATCGCGGGTGGACACGGTCCTTGCACGTAGGGCCTCGGCCAGAAGACGGGCCGTGGCCACACCATCCTGGACCGCCAGGTTGACGCCGACTCCACCCAACGGACTCATGGCATGGGCGGAGTCGCCGATGCACAGCAGCCCGTCGATGAACCAGCGTTTGGCTTCGTTGCGGCGCACATCGAGGAGCTTCACGTCATCAAGCTGGAGTGCTTCGACATCGTCTGCCAGAGCGGGGAATGTCTCTGCGACCGCACGACGAAGAGACTCGATCCCCTGCTCACGGAACCGTACGTCCTCGCCCTTCGGGATGAGACGAGCCATCTGGACATGCCCGTCGCGCGGAATCGCGACGAACACATTGCCGCCCTCGGCTCGGGGAGCAACAGAATCGGCCAGCTGCGCCTGGGTGTCGATCCGGAACCACCACACGTCGATCGTGGACCGCAGTTCCCGCATCGACAGCTGCGCCTCGTCCCGAGCCTTCGACCAGCGTCCGTCGGCAGCGACGACGAGTGGCGCACGCAACTCGGTCTCACCTTCGGGAGTCTGTGCCCGGGCGCCGACGACCCTGTCGCCGTCCCAGATCAATGAGGTCATCTCGACTCCCATCCGCAGATCGAATCCAGGTTCATCCTCCCCCGCCTTTGCCAGCAGATTGAGGAAGTCCCACTGAGGTGCGATCGTCATGAACGGATGCGCTGTGTTCAGTCTGGACAGGTCGCCGAGGATGTAGTCCCGACCGTCGTCTCCGACAAGACTGATATTGGTCACTCTGCGGTGCGTGATCCGCGCGAACTCGTTGTAGAGTCCGAGCTCGTCGAGGAGCCGCAGTGTTGAGGGGTGGATGGTGTCACCGCGGAAATCTCTGAAGAAGTCAGTGTGCTTCTCCAGCACCACAACTCTGACGCCTCCGCGCGCCATGAGCAGCCCGGCGACGATGCCGGCGGGCCCACCTCCGGAGATGATGCAGTCGTATTCGACATCGAACTGGTCGTGCGCGGCGTCTGTCATGACACCCTCCTCAGCATTGTGTTCCTCAGCATTGCGGGCACAGAATCGATGCTAGTCCACGGGCGAGTCGAAAGACATGATGCGGCGAGACTCAGCACCGGTGACCGTTCTGCGGGAAGTGCCGGAGACCTTTTCAGTGACGTCGAACCGTTCACGGTAGCGACCGGTGAGCAGACGCCATTGTGAGTGCAGCGCCGTCGATGAGTTGAAGACGAGCAGAGTCAGCGGATAGAGCAGCCACTGCAGCCAGATGGTCAGACGCCGTACCTGCGGAACATGAACCGGACGAGGCGGCAACAGCGACTTGAAGACGAGGATGGATGCGATGAGGGCGATCATGCTGACCTGTTGTACCAGACCAACCGTCATCGGCATCCGTTCGATGAGGCCGGTGACCTGGCCGGTCTGTGACGCAACGACAAATGGGATCCACCCACCGACGGCGATGATGACGGAGATCGAGGCCAGACTGACGTGCCCCTCGAGGAGGGAGAAGAAGCGCAGGACTCCGGGCCAGAAAGGCGTTCGAGCATCACCGGCGAACACCCTCACCCCCACATAGGGCACATCGCTGGCGCCGTAGGACCATCGGCTGAGCTGCTTGAACTGCGCGACCATCGTGTCCCTGAATCCGCCGGCCAGCACCGCGTCCTGATAGATCGGAACATGGATGGGAACGACGCGATAGTCACCATCGAAATGAAACCAGCTGCGCCAATACTGATGGCCGTCCTCGACGATGGTCCGTGTCGACCAGAATCCCATGTCGATGAGAGCGGTCAGCGGCTGCGTGTGAGAGGCGAAATTGCGCAGCGCGAGAGGACGCACCGTTGTGGTGAGATTCCAGAAGCAGTTCGCGCTCGCGACGACACGAGACGGCGCGGGCGCCTCCCAGATGTTCGTGATGTACAGACTGATGGGTTGGAACGAGAGTCGGGCGCGATCGGGAGCGAGCGCGTATTCGTATGCGACGGAGTCGAAGTACGCCTCATGGGGTGTGTTGTCGCAATCGAGACTGGTGACGAGGACCGACTCCGGATCGATGCCGTTCGCCTGCACCCAGTGAGCCAGTCTGTGCCCCGCATAGGTGATGTTCGCTCCCTTTCCTGCGATCTCTCCCGGTATCCCGGCAGGGTGTTCGACGAGGACGAACGCTGCGAATCCGTCACCGTATTCGGCCGCCAGACGTCGTGCTGTCGCAGCCATCTGCGGGCCGCCTCGTTCCTCATAGGCGAAGAACACGACGATCTTCGATGGTGAGGTCGAGGTGTGCAGGAGCGATCGGACTCCGTCGGCGACCACCTCATAGGGTTCGTTGTAGGCCGCGACGACGACAGCATGGAGCAGTGTCGATGGGCGCGCCACCGTGCCCAGGAAATCGCGTGCACGGGCAATTGACGCGGCATGCTCCTTGGCCTGATACCTCGTCCAGGGATACGGTCGCGGCGGGAGACCATCCATCGCCCGTTCGATGTCGAGCAGTCTGGCACCCCAATCAACCCGAGAGCTGCGACGGTAACGCACGAAGCCGCGTGAGACGTCGACCGCACCGCGCATCGCACGTATCAGCGTCAGACCGACGACGATGAGCACATAGACCGCCCCAGCCATCGCGTTGATGAACGGCAGGACGAACACCAACCCGATGGCGGAGAAGCTGACGATCGCCGGCAGTGCTTCGAAGAACCGATAGGCCCGCGTGCGCGGCCCGGTGGGAAGTTCGAGTTCGGCCGCAGGTGAGGCGGTTGCCGCAGGTGAGGCGGTTGCGGATGGTGGGGGAGCCACAGCGGAAGAGACGGCTGCCGAGGACGATTCGCGATTCAATCTCACATAGTCGATCCTGGTTGAGGATCCTGACCAGCGGTTGGTCCCGGGATGCCAGCCAGATGAACATTCGGTGCGCAACAGGGGCTCCCGCACGCCTGCGGTAGCCTCTTCGTATGTCTGTTGTGATTCGGCCTCGACGTCATTGAGGACGTCGAGGCGGTGGCACAGGTCCATGTTGAGACCTGGCGCGAGACCTATCGCGGACTCATGCCCGATGAGCTGCTCGATTCCCCTGACATGATGGGCAAGCGCAGGAGAATGTGGAGTTCACTCATCACGCCTGAGAATCATCCGGACCATGTCTCGGCGATCGCCGACCAGGACGGCGCCATCGTCGGAATCGCCTTGTCAGGCCCGTCCGAAGCTGAGGACCGTCCAGGCGACCGGCAGCTGTTCGTCCTCTACGCATATGCTGCAGTCCACGGCTCGGGCATCGGACAACAGCTTCTTGACGCTGTCGTCAGTCCCAGGGAGCGGACTTCTCTGTGGGTGGCCGACCCGAATCCGCGTGCTCAAGCTTTCTATCGAAGAAACGGCTTCGACTTCGACGGTGCCGTAGAAACAGATGAATACGACGGAGTGCGTGAACTTCGGATGGTCAGAGAACCGGCAGAGGCTCAGTGACTCACACGGCTGTAGAATTTCACATCCACAGCACCGAGTTCTGGGCGCGAAGCTTCCCTTCAGCAGCCAGAACGCCAAGCCTCACAGATCCGGCCAACGGATCACCGGCCGGCTCCTCGATGATGACGCCGGTATGGAGACGAGCGGCCTCATCCCTGAACCCGGAGACGAGCGCATCACCAGCCCGGACCAGTCCCCCGGTGAGAGCAATGCGCAGTGGACTGTCGAGGCTGTTCGCTGCGGCGAGAGCACTGCGAGCGGCTTCGACACCAGCCTCACGAAGCAGGCCCGTGGCAACTGTGTCGCCGGAGTCTGAGAGTGCGGCGACCTCGACCGCGAAGTCTGCAAGCAACCCTGCTCGATTGTCGCGAGTGTA
Organism: Brevibacterium antiquum; assembly: GCF_016107655.1. Taxonomy (GTDB): domain Bacteria; phylum Actinomycetota; class Actinomycetes; order Actinomycetales; family Brevibacteriaceae; genus Brevibacterium; species Brevibacterium antiquum. The sequence goes on along the minus strand of NZ_JABASX010000002.1, from coordinate 406,507 downwards.
GAACTGAGACGGCCAGGTGGCCGGTGACCCGAAGAGTCGGGTCGCGGACTCGAGCAGCGAGCGCCCACTCGGGTCAACCCCGTCATGGGTGCGCAGCGCGAGCTCAAGAGACCGTCTCCCCAGCCAGGCGCCTCCTCCTCGATCTCCGAACAGGTGCCCCCATCCATCGGTTCGAGCCCAATCCGGGGACATGATTCCGTGCTCGTCCGGCCCCGGATGTGCAATCGAGATCGCCCCGGTGCCCAAGACCGTGACCGCGCCTCCCCTTCCTCCGAGTGCCCCGAGGTGGGCAGTCACCGCGTCGATCGCCGCGGCAGCGGGTGCCCCTGCTCTGCCCGAGATCTCGGCGATCACGGACGTGGGGTCTTCGGACAACGAGGCAATTCCCGTAGCGCCGATTCCCACACCGGCAATCTGGTCGAGACGTCCGCCCCAGGTCTTCTGCGCCGAGGAGATGAGGCCAGAAGCAATGTCGAGAACATTGCTGCCCGCGGCACTGATCTCCACCCCAGGGCCGGTCATGGTGGCGACGACGCTCAGGTCCCAGGTGGCATCGACCTCCGCCAGTGCGGCCCGGCTGCCGGTGCCGCCGATGTCGATCCCGAGGACGAAAGCGCTCATGTGGCTTCGGGCTCCGACGCAGTTCCGCCCTCGGTGCCTGCGGCGATCGCAGCTTTGACTGACCCGTCATTGTCCGCGAGGTGCTTGGCCGCAGCCGCAGGGGTCACCGAGGTGAAGGAGACGACCAGTGCTGTCTTGAGTTCGCCGCCGCAGCGCTCCAAGAGGTCTCGTGCCTTCGCATCTGAGAGGTCCGCGGCTTCGCAGAGGATGCGCACGGTCCGCTCCCGAAGTTTGTCGTTGGTGGCGACGACGGAGACCATGAGGTTGCGCCAGGTGCGGCCGAGGGCGATCATCAATGCCGTCGAGAAGCCGTTGAGGGTCAGCTTCTGTGCTGTGCCCGCCTTGAGGCGGGTTGATCCCGTCACCACCTCGGGCCCGGTGTCGAGCACGATATGGTCAGCAGCCGCCTCGGCGACGGGGGCCTCGGGATTGTTCGAGATGAGCACGGTGTGCGCGCCCGCCTCACCGGCAGCCTCCAGCGCACCGCGGACATAAGGCGTCGAACCGCTTGCCGCGATTCCGATCGCCACGTCGTCCGGGCCCAGCTCTGCCCCGACTCTGCGTCCGTCATCGACGGAGTCCTCGGCGTTCTCCACCGCGTTGACCAGTGCTGCCTGGCCGCCGGCGATGTGTCCGACCACGCGACCTGGTTCGAGGTTGAACGTCGGCAGGAGTTCGCTGGCATCGAGGACTCCCAAGCGACCGGAGGTGCCGGCTCCGAAGTAGTGGACAGCACCGCCTCGGCGCATGCGCTCGGCCGCGATGTCGACGAGTTCCGCCAACTGCGGCAGGGCGTTCGCGACCGCGGTGAGGACGGCCTGGTCCTCGCCGTTCATCACCTTCAGGACGCCGAGGGTGTCGAGCTCGTCGAGTCCCTCGCTGCGGGGATTGCGCTGCTCCGTCGGCGACAGCGGGCGTGGGGACGACGGTCGCTGGGACTGCGGGCGTGGGGACGGTGACTGCTGCGGCTGCTGGGACCCCGGCTGCTGGGGCTGCGTCATCATCGGTTGCTGCCTTCCACCTCGGCGACGGTGTTCCGGTTCTGTGCCTTCGGGTGGCGCAGGGACAGGAGCCCGCCGAGTGAGACCATGACGATGACACCGAGTGCCGGATACCACTGCCAGGCGACCCAGACCTCGCCGGTGACATACTTCTCCATGACGAAGAAGAAAGCGTTGACAGCGACCGCCAGCGCGAACGTGATGTTCGCATCGACCGCTGTGGCGCGCTTGTTGACGATGCCGAAGACGAAGGCTCCGAGCAGCCCGCCGTAGGTGATGCCCGCGACGCCCAACGCGAGGATGACGATGTTGCCCTCATCGGATTGGAAGATCGTGGCCGGGAGGATGAAGGCGATGCCCCAGCCGATGGTCGCCCAGCGCCCGACTTTGAAGCCCTCGGCGTCGGTCATCGGCGTCTTCTTCAGTCGTGCGTAGACATCGTTGACCGTCGAGGAGGACAGTGCCGACAGCGACGAGGACAGGGTCGACATGGCCGCGGCGAGGATGCCGGCCAGCAGCAGCCCCGAGACGCCGGGCGGCAGTCCTTCGATGATGAAGAGCGGGAAGATCTCGTCATCACGGCTGAGCCCCAGGTCAGCAGGCAGGGCGTGGTCGTAGTAGGCCCACAGTGCCAGTCCGACGGCGAGGAAGATCGCGAACTGGACGAAGACGACGACGCCGGAGACGATGAGTGCCTTCTGTGCTTCGATCTTGGACCGGCAGGACAGGAGGCGCTGGACGATGAGCTGGTCCGAGCCGTGCGAAGCCATGGCGAAGACCGCACCGCCGAGCAGCGAGGGAATGAACGAGGCATCTGCCGAGATCGGATTGCCCTCGAAGATGAACATGTTGAGCTTGCCGGCCGCTGCGGCCTCGCCCAGCCAGCCGCTGCCCATGGCAGCGGTGATGACGATGATCGTCAGTATGCCGCCGACGACGTAGAGGCACATCTGGGCCACGTCGACCCAGACCACGGCCTTGATCCCGCCGATGAAGGTGTAGGCGATCGTCACCAGCGAGAGGACGACGATGATGACGAAGTAGTTCGTGTGGATGCCCAGACCGTCGAGGATCACCTTGACGGGAATGGCTGCGGCGAGGACCCTGATGCCGTCGGCCAGGAGACGGGTGAACAGGAAGGTCACACCCGCAGTCGTCTGGGTCGAGGTGCCGAAGCGTTTGCCCAGGTAGGCGTACGCGGTGAGCATCTCACCGTCGTAGTATCTCGGGAGCATGAAGAAGGCGACGACGACTCGACCGAGGATGTAGCCCAGCCCCAGCTGCAGGTAGTTGATATCGCCGAGGTAGCTCATGACCGGGATGCCGATCACCGTCAGCGCGCTGGTCTCCGTGGCCACCACGGACAGACACACCGCCCACCAAGGGATGTTCCGGCCACCCAGGAAGTAGCCCTGGAGGTCCTTCTGCTTTCCGCTGAGCTTCAGCCCCAACCACGCCGTGGCGACGAGGTAGGCGATGATCACCAGAAGGTCGATGATCTGCATGGTGTGTCTCCTTCATACAAGGGGTGTGCGTTGCTTCGGATGGCCTGCGTCGTCGCAGGATACTCATCTGTTCAGTGGTCTCATCGGTCCAGGATCCTCAGGCGTGTGGGTTTGGCTGCCAGCGGCTCGGGAAGTGCGAGCGGACCGCGCCCCGGACTCAGTCGCCCGGCGATGCTCGGATGCGCGGCGCCGGTGAGGTTCGGCTCGGTTCCTGCCAGTCCGTTCCAACTCAGCCACCCCAGCAGCGCCATCAGCAGGGCCTCTTTGGCTCCCTCCGGCAGACCGAAGGCCTGATCCGTGCTGGCCAGGGTCACGCCGGGTCCGAGCTCCGAGGCCAATCGCCCCAGCAGCGTCGGGTTCCTGGTTCCCCCGCCGGAGGCGATGACCGTGGTGACCCCGTGTGCGTGGCAGGCATCGGAGACTGTGCGCGCGGTCAGTGCCGTGACCGTCGCAATGGCGTCGAACTCGCCGAGGCTGGACCGGGCTGAGAGGAAACGGTCGAGGTAGTCCGCGTGGAAGAGCTCTTTGCCCGTCGACTTCGGCGCCGGGAGCCTGTAGTACGGATCGGCGAGCAGCTGCCCGAGCAGCTCCTCGTCGGCCCGGCCCCGTGCGGCCAGCTCCCCGTCACGGTCGAAGTCCTCTTCCCCCTTGGTGATCCTGCGCGCGAGGACGTCGATGAGGGCGTTGGCAGGTCCTGTGTCGAAAGCGAGCGGAGCGCGCTCGGGTGCCAGAACGGTGATGTTCGCGATCCCGCCGAGGTTGAGCACCGCAGTCGGTGCCTCGACGTCTCCGAGAAGGAGGCTGTCGAGGATCCCGACCAGTGGAGCACCCTGACCGCCGGCGGCGACGTCGCGGGCGCGGACGTCGGAGAGCACGGGAACACCGGTCGCCTCGGCGATCCAAGCGGGCTGGCCGATCTGCAGGGTCGAGGTGACGACGCCGTCGGTGATGTCATGGCGCACTGTCTGCCCGTGGGAGACCACGAGATCGCAGTCGACTCCGGCCTCGGCGCACACCTGCTGCAGCGCCCCGGCACTGAACCGTCCCAGGCGAGCATCAACGCTGGAGACCAGGGACAGGGGAACGTCGCGGGGCTCGAGGAGGCGCAGGATGTCGGCCCGCAGCTCGCGATCGAAGTCGAGCTCCTGGCTGGCCAGGATGCGGACTCTCAGGTCTGCCTCGGCGCTCTGCGGATCGTAGTCGAATTCGGCGAGGACGACGTCGAGGGCGTCGGCGGAGGTTCCTGTCATGAGGCCGGCGATGATCATCGGCTGGCACCTTCCGTCTGGTCGGGTTCGAGACGCGGATCGGACTCGAGAGACTGGCCGGGCTCATGGGGCTGCCCGGGCAGGGTGAGTTCGGTGCGGATCTTGTAGCGGTCGCCGCGGTAGACCGAGCGGACGAATTCGAAGGGAACGCCCTCGGCCCCGCGTGAGGTGCGCTCGAAGAGCAGCGCCGGGGACTGTTCGGGGACGCCGAGAACCTTCGCCTCATCGGCATCGAGGAGGGTCGGTTCGATGGTCTGCACGCTGTGGTTGAGAGCGATGTCGAAGCGCGAGCGCAGCAGTTCGTAGAACGAGCTGTTCTCCAGGTCTTCACCGCACAGTCCGGGAACGAGGGCAGAGGGGATGTGCAGCTCTTCGAGCGCGAGCGGCTCTTCGTCGGCCAGACGCAGACGCAGGATCGTGATGACCTCGGCGCTTTCGACGATGTGCAGTTTGCGCCCGATGTGAGCTCCGGCCTCCGTCACGTCGAAGGAGAGCACACGAGATCCGGGGCGCATGCCGCGAGCGAGCATGTCCTCGGTGAAGGAGCTCGCGGCCAGGGGCTGATCGAGTTTGGGGCCGAGGGCGAAGACACCGGCACCGTGGCGGCGTCGCACCACGCCCTTGGCGACCAGTTCGTCGATGGCTCGGCGCAGAGTCATCCGTGAGATGCCCAGCGCCTCGGCGAGCTGGCGTTCGGGTGGGAACTGCTCGCCGGCGGCCATTGACTCAAGGCGGTCGAGGAGCTGATCCCGTATCGAGTGGAATTTGGTCACGTGACTATTGAGGCATAGGACACACGAGAAAATCAAGACCACTGGTCTGACTTTCTCCGTGGCGTGTCCCGGGAACTGCCTCGGCGCACTCTGCCTGCCAGCGAATCGTTCCTCGTTCTCGCATAAGCTGAGCTCAGCATCTCGAGTCTTTTCACGCCGCAGGAGGCACCGTGTACCAAGCAGCCGATGACCGCTATGAATCGATGACCTATCGCCGGGTCGGCCGTTCCGGCCTGGTTCTTCCCGCTCTGTCGTTGGGGCTGTGGCACAACTTCGGCGATGATGTGGCCTTCCAGAATCAGCGCGACATCGTGCGTCGGGCCTTCGATCTGGGGATCACCCATTTCGATCTTGCGAACAATTACGGTCCGCCGCCCGGCTCGGCCGAGACGAATTTCGGTCGACTGCTGCGCGAGGACCTCCACCCGTATCGCGACGAGCTCATCATCTCGACCAAGGCCGGCTGGGGGATGCATCCCGGGCCCTACGGTGGTCCGGGCGGGAGCCGGAAGTACCTGCTCGCCAGCCTCGACGCCTCGCTGAAGCGATTGGGCTTGGACTATGTCGACATCTTCTACTCTCACCGCCCCGATGCCTCGACACCGCTGGAGGAGACCATCGGCGCGCTCGACACCGCGGTGCGCTCGGGTCGTGCCCTCTACGCGGGCATCTCCTCGTATTCGGCGGCCGACACCGCCAGGGCCTCAACGCTGGCGAAAGACCTGGGCACACCGCTCCTTATCCACCAGCCCTCCTATTCGATGGTCAACCGCTGGATCGAATCCGATGATCTGCTCGACACCACAGGGGCCGAGGGGTTGGGCGTCATCGCGTTCTCCCCTCTCGCACAGGGGCTGCTCACCGACAAGTACCTCGGCGGCGTCCCCGAAGATTCGCGCGCAGGCAAAGCCACTCCGTCGTTCAAGGACGGGTTCCTCTCCGAGGACAACCTCGAACGCATCCGCGGACTGAACGAGATCGCGGCAGCGCGCGGTCAGTCGCTGGCACAGATGGCTCTGAGCTGGGCACTGCGCGATGATCGTGTGTCCTCGCTGGTCATCGGGTCCAGCCGCGTCTCGCAGCTCGAGCACAATGTCGCCGCCCTCGACGCGGATCCGCTGAGCGCTGAGGAACTGACCGACATCGATGAGTTCGCGATCGATTCCGGCGTCGACATCTGGGGAGACGCCCGCCGCAGCACGAGGGACTGAGAACCCCGGCAACCTCTTGCTGATGAGTTACTCGTGCGCGCTGATGAGTTACTCGTGCGCGGCGTCAAGCAGAACGCCTGTCAGCGAGCTCCACCGTGGCCGGAACGCGTAGACGCAGGCCAGCCGCACGAGTGCTGAGCGCTCATAGGTGCGCACCCGCCGTGGATCGAGTCCGCTCGCCGAGGCGACGCGGGAGATCTCCCGGATCACCACCTCGGCGTCGTCTGGCGTCCAGATCCCCTGCTGCGTGCGCCACCGTGCGTGGGCACGCAGATTTCCGAGGTCGAGTTCTCGTTCGCCCAGGCAGGCGGTGTCGACGTCGAGCAGTCCTGGCCCTGCTACCGGGTCCCACATGATCTGCTTGTCGTGGAGGTCCCGATGGATCGGCCCCCAGTTCCCTTCGCCCGCCGAGGCGGCACCGGCATTGAGGAGATCGGCGCACACGTCCGTGATCAAGGAGTCCACCTCAGCAAGCTGTGGTCCGAGGAGCTCGTGGGCGCGATCTCGCCATTCTTCGAGCACCTGCACTTCCGAGGCTGCCGAATGAACCGGCACCGGGGTCACAGTCTCTCCGGCGGCGAGCTCCCACGCGTCGAGGGCATCGGTCCAGGCGCGGGACCAATCAACGCCAAGGCGCTGCGGATCGTGGAGTTCAACGCCCGGCAGAGCGCTGAGCACGACTGTTGAGTCATCCGCTGCAAGGACGTTCGGCAGTGCGAAGCCGTTCCGGAAGGATTCGGCCCGGTCCTGGCCGGCGATGATGTCTGCCGCCCGGGACGAGCGCACACATTTGGCGAAGCCTCCGTCGGCCAGTCGGATGACGGCTCTCTTGCCGGGCCGGTGCGATATCAGCTGGTTACCGGTGGAGGCGAGGAGCCGCTCGAGTCCCGGAAGCTTCGGATCTCTGCCCGCGTCGAGCATGTCCACCTGCCCGGCACTGAGGAATCCGGCTCTGATCGCCGTGTTGTTCTGGGACTCGATGGCGATCCGGTTGCGGCTGGCCGGCCAGGCGCGGCGCACTGCCCATGTCTCTGCGTCGACCGTGACGACGTCGGGAATGACGCGTGATGCCATCACGAGACCCGGCCGTCGCTTGCGGCCAGCGCCTGCTGCGCAGCGCCGATGGCCTGCACTGTGGCCTGCTGCCAGTCCGATCGGCACGCCCGCCACGGTTCGAGGGCCGTGACGAGCATGGCCCAAGCCGCCCAGGCCTCCACGTCGACCTCGGCCGCACCTGCTCCTCGGTAGCCGTTGAGGAAACCGGTCTCCAAGGATTCGGCCCCCACATCGGTGCGTCGCCGGCAGGCGGCCACCCACCTGCCCAGATCCATTCCGACGTGCCCGACGCCGGCCCGATCGAGGTCGATGATGCGGCATTCCGAATGGCCGACGAGCACCTGGTCGGGGCTGAGGTCGCCGTGAATCGCGCGAGCACCCAGGCCGGCTTCAGCGCCGACCCCCGTTCCGCCCTCGTTCCCGATCCGATGGTGAAGTCGCCGGACGATGTCGTCCGTCGTGCCGCCGACCTCGGGCAGCAGCCGTGACAAAACGTCTGCGGCCGCATCGGCTTGATCGATCGGTGATGTCGAGGAGCCGGGGACACCCTCGGCGGGGGTGTGGCGGTGGAGCTCTGCGATGATCACTCCGGCCTCCTCTGCCACTGCCAGATCCGGGTGGGTATCGAGGTCACCGGTCCCCCACCATGGGGAGGCCACAGCCGTGCCCCTGCTGCCGATGGGCTCGACGGGAAGAGTCGGCAGACCCCACCTGGCCCACTGCGCGGCGGTCCCGACCAGGTGCTGCTGGGACCGCGTGGCGATGCGGATGAACTCGGGTTCGCCCGAGGTCTGCCCGGTGTGTTTGAACAGGATGCGCCGGCCCGGGTTGTAGCCGACCACCTCAAGAGTGTCTGCGCCGGACAAGGTGCGCATCGCGCGGGCGATCTCCTTGCCCAGCTTCGAATCGGCCGGCACCGATCCGCTGAGCAGCACACTGCCCGTGGCACCGGCGGACCGCGGCTCGCTGCATTCGTGCACGACCACCGGCTCACCTGCGCGGTCGGCCCGCCTGCGGATGTTGGCGAGTTTGTCCACGCTGGTCACAACCGCGCTCCACCCCCAGTCCTGGAACCCGCCGAGGCGGCCCTCATCCTCACGCTGCCAGGAGACGATGGCGCTGCGGCCGGGTTTGACCCGAATCCGGGTCGGGACAACGGCAGATCCCACACGTTGAGACAGTGCTTCGGCTGACCTGAGCTCGGTGACATACGGCAGGCCCGCGAATTCTGCGGTTGCCTCATCCATACCCTGGAGATTCGTCATCCCGCCACCTCGTTGAGAGTGGTCCCCATCTGAGAATCCTCGGCCTGCGTGCGCATCCAGCGAGCGATTCTGGTGTCCGGATCACCGGCCAGTTCGCTCAGCGATCCGTCTTCGACGATCTGCCCGTCCTCGAGCCACAGCACCCGGTCGAGGTCGCGGATCATCGCCAGGTCGTGGGTGATGACGATGCTCGTCCGTCCTTCGGTCAGCTTCGACACCGAGCCCGCGACCTGCCCTCGGGTCTGCGGGTCAAGACCGGAAGTCGCCTCGTCGAAGACCACGACGGGTGCGTCACGAACCAATGCCCTGGCGATGGCCAGACGCTGTCGCTGCCCACCGGAGAGCGTGTCACCCCGGTTGCCCAGCACGGTGTCATACCCCTCGGGCAATCCCACGATGAACTCCTCGGCCCGGGCCGCGCGAGCCGCATCCTCCACCTCGGCGTCGGTGGCGTCCAGGCGGCCGTAGCGGATGTTCTCCCGCACGGTCGCGGCGAACAGAACCGATTCCTGCAGGAGCACCGACACGTTCGAGCGCAGGGAGGACCTGGTGACGTTGTGCGTGTCGTAGCCGTCGATGAATATCGACCCCGCTTCCGGCTGCGAGAGCCGCAGCAGGTAACTCATCAACGTGGACTTCCCGGCTCCGGAGGCGCCGAGGATCCCGACCTTCTGACCCGCGGGGATCAGCAGATTGAAGTCGTTGAACAGCGGATTCCCATGACCGTCCGCCGAGGTGATGCGGTCGAAGACGACATCACCGGACACGGGCCCCATGGTCAGGGCTCCGGGGACATCAGCAATCTCGATCGGCTCGTCGAGGAGATCGGCGATCCGTTCCCCAGATGCGGTGGCTCGGGCGATGCGGCCGGTGTATTTGGCCATATCGCGCAGCGGCTTCATGGCGATCTTGAGGTACATGAGGAACAGCACCAGGTCCCCGGGGGACATGGCCCCGCGCAGCACCTGGTAGCTGCCGAAGATGAGCACCAGCGCCTGGGAGATGCCGACGAGCACGTCGGTTGATCGTTCCAGTCCCGCGGCCAGGCGGCGGGCACGCACACCGGCTTTGAGCGCGCGTTCGTTTCCATTGGAGAATTCGCGAGCCACTGTGCCTTCGAGGCCATAGGCCTGGACGACGCGGATGGCGCCCAGCGCTTCGGCGGCAGAGCCCACGAGCCTGCCTTCGCCCTTGCGAGTCGAGCGGGAAGCTGTCGTGATCTTCGGGGTCGCGATCTTCGACAGCACCCCGTAGATCGCTGCGGTGATGAGCACGATGGCGCTGAGCACCGGGTCGAGGATGACCATGACGACGAGGAGGACAGCCAGGGTGATGACGTTGCCCACCAGCGGAAGACCGGCCGTCACAGCCACTTCCTGGAGGCGTCCGATATCGCCGACGAGGCGCTGGGAGGTGTCTCCGATCGAGGCTCGCGAATGGTACTTCAGCGACAGAGCCTGCACGTGCTCGAAGACCCGTGACCGCAGCTGGGTCGCGACTCGGGCGCCGACGAGCGCGAAGCAGATGGTCGAGGCATAGTTCGCCACGGCTCTGCCCGCCACGATGACCGCCAGACCGATCGCGGCTGCGGCCAAGGTCATCCCGACGTTCGATCCGACGCCGATGGTCGGTCCGATCTCCGCGCCCAGGGCAGAGGTCACGGCATCGATGGCGATCTTGAGCGGCCATGGTTCGAGGATGCGGAAGATGACGTCGCAGAACAGTGCGGCCAGCCCGCCGACGATGAGCCACTTATGCTGGCCCAGGTGCGGGGTGAGGATCCACAGGGTTCGCTTCAGCGCCCCGGGCGAGATCTTGGTCTTGGACTTCGTCGCTTTCGAGGTCTGACTCATACCAACTCCAACACGAACGGCGCCAGTATCTCCTGGCACCGACTGGTCCACGAATGATGGGCCAGTGCTTCGGCACGGGCGGCAGCACCCATCCGCTGCCTCGCCTCGGCGTCGGCGATGAGGTTCTGCAGGGCACATGCCAGCGCACTGGAGTCGCCGGCAGGCACAAGCGTCGCCGCACCGGTCCCGTCGAGGACCTCGGGAATCGAACCGATCGCCGAGGCGACGATGGGCAGTCCCGCTGCCAGGTACTCGTAGATCTTCAGCGGCGAGAAGTAGTTCTCCCCTGCCGGGTACGGGGCCACAGCAATATCGAAGGTGCGCAGTCGGGCAGGAATCTCTGCGGAGGCGAGCGCCCCGTGGAAGGTCACGCGGTCACCGATGCGAAGAGCCTTCGCCTGCTTCTGCAGAGCCTCCGCCTCCGGTCCGTGCCCGAGGATATCGAGATGGAAGTTCCCGCGCAGATCGGCACAGGCCTCGATGAGCCGGTCGGTGCCGTGCCAGGGTTTGAGGGTTCCCACGAATCCGATTCGCACAGGTCGATCGTGACTTGGCACAGGTCGATCGTGACCTGGTTCCTCGCCGAGGCTTGGTTCCTCGCCGAGGCGGCCCATCCCTTCAGAAGACTGTGCCGGTGTGATCCGCTCCGTGTTCACACCGTTGGGGACCACCGAGACATCGCGCAGTCCCGGATAGTCCCGCTCCACCCAAGCGGCAACAGCGGAACTGACACAGACGATCCGCTCGGCTTCGACGAAGCTGTGGGCTGTGGTCCGAGCGGCATGCGCATCGTGGACGAGTCCGCGATGCTGCTTCTGCTCGGCGAGCAGCGGTGCGTTGACCTCGAGGACCAGAGGCACGCCGAGACGGCTGCTGATCTGCGCCCCGGCGGTGGAGAACAGCGAATACCGTTCGTAGACGAGGTCGAAGCCCTGGTCAGCTCCGGCACCCGCGGTGTCGATGACCATATCGGCGAGCATGTCGGACAGACGCATGAGCGCCATCTCCCGTTGGCTTCGATCAAGACCGCCGGGCACCTTGAGGCGAGTGACGTCGAGATCGGCGAGGTCGCTCGGGACGTCGTCATCGGTGCGGGTGCAGAAGACGCTGACCTCATGCCCGAGGTGTCTGAAGGCGCGGATGACTTCCTGCACGTGGACGCTTGCGCCCTTGGTGCCGAATACTCCGATGCCCGGGTCGAGCAGAATGTAGGCGATTCTCATGACACGTGCTCCAGTTCTCGGTCGGTGTTCGATGCGGCTCGGTCGGTGTTCGACGCGGGGTGACCCGTGTTGGATTCGGCTTGACCGAGCACGTCTGCCGCCGGAGTCTCGGTCGCGACTGCGCCGGTCACCAGGTCGGCAAGTTCGCGGGCCTGGGAGCGCGAGTCGTGCTCTCGGCACACAAGGCGGCGAGCAGCATCGGTGATCTCTCGTACGGAAGCAGGATTCTCCTGCAGTCGATGGACCGCCTCGGCGATGGTGGATGCGATCTGGTCGGGGTCATCGCCCTCGACCAGCCACCCGGTCTCATCGTTGATGATGACCTCGGGCACGGCCGTGACTGTGCCGGCGATGCACGGGATTCCGGTGGCCATGCCTTCGAGCAGGACGGTCGGCAGGCCATCGGCATTGCCGTCGGCGCCGATGACGAACGGGGCGACGAGGAGGTCGTGGCTGACGAACATCTCGCGGACCTCGGACTGGGTCAGCGCTCCGTGCATGTCGACGAGTTCGGTGAGGTGGAGCGTGAGGATGAGCTCGCGCAGCTCGTCCTCAAGCGGACCCGTACCGACGAGATCGAGGTGACAGGGCAGGCCGGCGTCGCGCAGTCGGGCGAGCGCGGTGAGCAGATGCGCGAAACCCTTCTTCTCAACGAGGCGACCGACGGCCAGAAGCGAGGGAATCGACTGCGCCGAACCGATTGGTCGCTCATCGATGTCGGGACGATAGGGGAAACGGTCGAGTTCGAGACCGTTGCGCACGACGACAATCCGCTCGCTGAGCTCAGGGCCGAGGGTGCGGCGCAGATAGCTGTGGTTGTAGTCGCTGATGGCGATGACGTGGTCGGCGTCGGCGACCTTGGCGCTCAGATCGTCGAGTTCGACGCTCTCATGGAAGATGTCCTTCGCATGCGTGGTGAACGAATACGCGATCCCCGTCAACGCCGAGGCGGCTCGAGCCACCGTCGTCGCCACCGACGCGAAGTGGGCGTGGAGGTGGGTGACCTCGTGTTCGAGTGCCAAGCGAGCCACGGCAGCGGCCTGGACGGCATCGTCGTGGCTCAGCTCGGTGATGTCGCCGAGGTGGGCCTTGAGACCAGCGGCGATCCTCGGATCCTGCATGCTCTCCTGCCAGGTCTGCCAGAAGCTGCGGGCACTCGAAGGCCGTTCGACGTGGATGACAGGGGCCTTGACCCTGGCCAGCTCCGGGTGGAAGCGGGTATCGGTGCTCGGCCGCAGGGAGAAGATGATGAGCTCCTCCCCCGCGGCTTCCCTGGCGAGGATCTCGGAGACGATGAAGGTCTCGGAGAAGCGCGGGTACATCTTCAGGACGTAGGCGCGTTTGGTGCTCAGGTGTGTGGGCGTGGGTGCAGATGTGGGTGCGTGTGTGAGTGCGTGTTCAGCCTGCATAGCTGGCCTCCTCGATTGAAGCGACGGCACCGAGGGCCGAGGAACTGTGGTCAGGGACGATGGCAGTGACGTGCGGGCCGATGAGTTCGGCAGCGAGGTGCGCGACCGCGGCCAACCCGGCCAAGTCGATGCGCGAACGGTCGATGGAGTGATCGACCTGCCGGCTGAACCACTCGCTCAGAGCCGTTGCGCTCATCCGATCAATGGACAGTGTGTCGATCGCGCCGACCGCGGCAAGCGCAGATGCCCGCCGAGGCTGCTCAGCACGATGCCCGTTCCGGGGGACGACGAGGGCCGGTGTCGTCGTCGCGACCACCTCGCTGATGGTGTTGTATCCACCCATGCAGACGAGTGCGGATGCCCTGTCGATGAGGCCGGGAACGTCGTCGCTGTGTCGGATGACGATGGTCGACTCCGAGGCGGATCGTTTGAGAGCTTCGAACTCGGCGAAGTCCATCTGGGGACCCGTCACGACCAGGTGGGTGTGGCCTGCCGGTGGACGCGCACGTACCGCGATCGACGCGAGGTCGGCGCCGTCGGAGCCTCCTCCCAGGCAGGTGAGGACGAACCGTCCACGCGTTGTCGCGGCACGTTCCACGGAGTGCTCCACGGGGCGTTCCATCGCCAGGTATCCGGTGCATTCCGCGATGCGCGCAAGCTCCTCAGGCACTTCCCCGGTCGCCCTTGGGTCGTAGACGTCCGGGTCACCGTAGATCCAGACCTCGTCGAAGGCAGCGGCGACGACGCCGGCTCCGCCGACACGATCCCATTCTCGTTCGATCACCGAGGGGGTGTCGAGGACCTCGCGCAGGCCGAGGACCGTGCGGCACCCGCGGGCCCTGACGTGGTCGAGCGCTTCGTTCAGTTCGCCGTCGATGCCGAAGGGGTGGCGATCGACGATGAAGAGGTCAGGGTCCTGCTGGTCAAGGATCGCGGTGATCGCGGCGGCCCGCAGGGCGCTGAGCCCTTCCATCGATGAGGCCAATGCCCGGGGCTCGTAGCCTCCAGCCGATGGGGTCACACCGGGCAGAATCACCCAGTCCCATCCGGCAGGGAGATCGAAGCGAGTGGCCTCGGGGTTGCCTGCGATGAGCAGCCCGCTCACTCTGCGTCCGGTCAGTGTGGGAAGGTCCTTGGCCAGGGCGAAGGCCAAGGCACGGTTCCGGCGGATGTGTCCCAGACCCAGGGAGTCGTGGGAGAACAACGCGATTCTCAGAGTGGAATTCATACTCTTCATCCTGGTCTGCCTGATTAAGGTGGAATTAAGACGCAGATGAGAAGACTCTTAGGCTCGCTTTCAGTCCACGCGGTAGCCGAATCCGCGCACAGTGGTGACGAAGTCGCTTCCGAGCTTCTTGCGCAGATAGCCGACGTAGACGTCGACGACATTGGAACCGGGATCGAAGTCGAAGCCCCACACATGTGAGAGCAGCTGTTCCCGCGAGAGCACATTGCCGCGGTTTTGCAGCAGGATCTCTGCCAATGACAGCTCACGGGCGGAGAGATCGACGATCTTCCCAGCCACCCACACCTGCCGTCTGAGGAGGTCGATGTGCACATCTCCGCGAACGAGCGCTGTCTTCGGAGCTTCGATGATCGTCTCCTTGAGCCGCAGTCTGATGCGGGCCAGCAGCTCGCCGAAGCGGAAGGGTTTGATCATGTAGTCGGCAGCGCCGGACTCCAATGCGAAGATCGTGTCGTCTGCGTTGTCACGTGCGGTGAGCACGAGGACCGGAAGATCGGGGCGCTGTGTGCGCAGCTGGCTGAGAACGCTGAATCCGTCGAGGCCCGGCAGCCCGATGTCGAGGACGAGCAGGTCGAAGTCTCCTGTCAGCGCCAGATCTCGACCCGAGATCCCATCGGCGGCGATCTCCGTGCTGAAGCCTGCGGCTTTGAGTCCCTTGGCGATGAAGGCGGAGATCCGCTCCTCATCTTCGACTACGAGAATTCTGTTCACTGCGGTCCTTTCGGCAGAATCATTCGGAACTGGGCGCCTCTGGACACGTGGTCGAGGACAACGGTCCCTCCGTGCGCCTCGGCGATGGCCATGATGATGGACAGTCCGAGACCGAAGCCGTGCCCCTCGGTCGACCCCCGGCTGAACCGTTCGAAGATCTCGGCGGCGATCTCATCCGGAACTCCGCTGCCTTCGTCGCGAACCCAGAGATGGACGCTGTCATCGACGACACCGGCTCCGAAGGTGATCGGCTGGTCCACCTCGGTGTGTTCGAAAGCGTTGGCGGCCAACTGCAGCAGAGCCTGCGTCAGCCGCTGTCGATCAGCGGTGAGGACGACGCCTGGTGGAGTCTCGACCTTCCAATCACGCTGTCCCAGCCCTTTGGCCTTGGCCAGGGTCTCATTGAGCAGTGAAGGTACGTCGACCTGGCCCGGCCGAACGAAGTCGGGGCGACGAGATCGCGCCAGAATGAGCAGCTCCTCGACGAGGCGGGCCATCCTGTCGGTTTCATCGAGCAGCATCGTCCGGGTCTCATCGACATCATCGACGTCGCTGGAGTCCATGGTCTCAAGATGGCCGCTGAGGATGGTCAGGGGTGTGCGGAGCTCATGGCCGACGTCGTCGAGGAAGCGCTTCTGCGTCTCGAAAGAGGCTTCGAGGCGGTCGAGCATATCGTTGAATGTGCGTCCGAGCTCGGCGATGTCGTCATTGCCTCGTGTGGCGAGCCGGCTGCTGAGATCGCCGCCGGAGATCGACTGTGCGGTCTGTCGCAACTCGGTGACCGGAGCCAGAAGCCGCCTGGCCAGCACCGAAGAGATCCCCGAGATGAGCAGCGCAGCGGCCAGTGCGACGACGATGTAGATCTGCATGACCTGCGAGAGATCGGCGTGGCTGGCGGTGACGTTGTGCACGACGACGAACGAACCCGGGCCGTTGTCCGCACCTGACTTGGATCCGCCGGCTGTGCCTCCACTGGGCGTGCCCGCTCCGGGTCCGGAGGTGATCGGCAGTACGTAGCCGTCGTATTCGTCGCCGTCGATCGTCAGATTGATCTCGCCGCCGTCAGCGGACACTTCGGCCACGGCCTTCTCGAACTCTGCGGAACCGTTGACCGCGGAATTCGGCTCCCCTTGGTACAGGACACGACCATCGGTGAGGAAGGCGAACAGGGTCTCATCTTCGTCTGGCCGATTCTGGGCGAGGAACTGGCTGAGGATCTGGTCGACTGAGGTGAAGCGTTCCCCGGTCTCGGGGTCGACACCGTTCTGGGCGAAGGAGCGCATCTCTGCGATCTCCTGCGCCATGGAGGCCGTATTCCGACCCTCGACGTTGTTCGCTTCAACGGTGTAGAGGACGAGTCCGACGACGGTGAGAGCGAGTACGGAAAGAATGGCGACCGTGATCGTCAGTCGATTCTGAACGGTCATCCGGATGCGACGTTCAGTCGTCGTCGCCATCGTCACCGTCGTCGCCATCGTCGTCGCCGTCGTCGTCGCCATCGTCACCGTCGTCGTCACCGTCGTCGGAATCGGCGGGCACTTCGCGCGGCGGGTTGGGCACCGGCTCATAGGAGTGTTCGAGTTCCTCGGGCACAGTCGACTCGCCGGAAGATTCGGAGGACTCGGTCGACTCGGTGGGTTTATCGGCAGATCCATCGGGTTTATCGGCAGATCCATCGGCGTTCGAGGGAGCCGAAGTCTCGGGGGTGACTTCGACCGGGGTGAGATCCGGCGGCTCCGGCGAAGCGGAGCTCCTGACGATGATGACCGTGAGAACTGCGAGCACGATCACCAGAGCGGCCACTACCGAGCCCAGAATCTTCGATCTTCCTTCCACGCTCTCAACACTGCCCAAGGCCAGAGGGTTTGTCGAGCGATCAGCGATGAGAGTCTTCTTAGACAGATCAGCCGCGCACTGCCAGGGATCACCTGAGTCGCTGTGATACCGTGAGCGCCGACCGCACAGCCCCATGCAGGAGCCATTGATGAGTGAGAACCGTCTGCCCGATGACGAGGCCCGGTTCGAGGAATCCGAGAGCAGCGACTCCTCCGACGAGAGCCCCTGGGCCGCGCTCAAACCATGGCAGGGCAAGGCCTCGCGCCTGGACAAAGTGCTGCTCTTCCTCATCATCGGCGTCCCGCTCGTCTATCTGGGACTCATGCCGCTGCGCCCTTGGATGCTGGTCAACGCACCGGTCCTGCAGGAATTCATCAACGGCGCGAAGACCGCGATCGTCGCGGCCGGAGCCTACGCCCGCATCGGCGAGATTCCGCTGTGGCTCGTCGTTGTTGCGGGATTCATCGGAATGGCGAAACTCGACTGGGCGTTCTGGCTGGCCGGCCGACGCTGGGGCGACGGAATCCTGCGGCTCTTCGCCCAGAACGAACGACAGCTCAAACGAATCGAATCCCTCAAGCGGATCCCCAACTGGGCCCTGTTCCTCATGACCATCGTCTCGCGGTGCCCAGGAGTACCGGGAACCCTCGTCTACCTCGTCGCCGGTTGGACGCGGATGCGACTGTCACTGTTCCTCATCGCTGACCTCCTGGGTTGCCTGCTCTTCACCATCATCTGGACGACCTTGGGCTATCAGCTGGGTGAGGCTGCCGTCGATGTGCTCAAGGTCGTCGACAAGTACGCGCTGTGGCTGACATTGGCGATCATCGTCGGCATCTTCGTCATCACCTATATCCGGGAATATCGCAAGCAGAAGAACGCACAGTGAGCCGCCACTTCACCCGTCGGTGATCGCGGGCCCAGTGTTGGTCGGGCTCAGTGGAGGTCGAACTCGGTGGGAGTTGAGTTCAGGCGCCGAAGGACAGGAAGGTCTCGCGCGTTCGCGTCGGATCGGCCTTGCATCCGCTGAAGAGTTCGAAGGCGTCGATCGCCTGGTTGACGGCCATACCCGAACCGTCGAGGGTCCTGCAGCCCTTGTCCTTGGCCTCCCGGAGCAGTTGGGTCTCGAGTGGGAAGTACACGACGTCGGCGACCCACGTCTGCGGATCCAGCAGCCCGGTGTCGAAGGGCGTCCCAGGAAAGGCCGCCATGCCGACCGGGGTGGCGTTGACGATTCCGTCCGCCGAGGTGATGGCCGGCTCCAGCTCTTGTGTTGAGATCGCGCGGACGTGGTCCCCGATCTCGGCGGCCAGATCCTGTGCTCGCTGTGCACTGATGTCGGCGATGACGAGGTCCTTGACCCCCAGCTCTGACAACGCGAACGCGACCGCGCGCCCTGCTCCGCCTGCACCGATCTGCACGACGCGATTCCGTGTGGCACCGTCGAGTCCGGCTTCGAATCCTCGTGCGAACCCGGTGACGTCGGTATTGTGACCCGTCGTCCGTCCAGCCTCGTCGATGACGACCGTATTGACCGAGCCGATCCGGCGAGCGCCGGGGGCAACCTCGTCGAGGTGGTCGATGACCTGCTGTTTGAAGGGATGGGTGATGTTGAGCCCGTCGAAGCCGAGGTTCACGGCCGATGTCAGCAGCTCAGCCAGCGGCACAGAGGCCAGTCGCTCATCGGCGATGTCGATCGTGCGGTAGATCGTTGTCAGATCGTGCGCAGCGCCTTCATTCTCGTGCATGCGCGGGGTGCGGGAGGCGGAGATGCCCTCGCCGATGAGTCCCAGGAGCAGTGACCGGGTCATAGTCTCACTTTCGTGTGGTGCGTGCGGTGTTCGTGTCTGACGTGGTCGCCGCGGTTCAGTGGGTCGTGGTGCCGAGCTTGTCGGCCAGGATCTCCATCGCGTGCACATACCCCTTGGCTCCGGCACCGGCGATCACCGCTGCGGCAACGGGTGAGAGGTAGGAGTGGTGACGGAATGATTCGCGGGCATGCGGGTTGCTCAAGTGCACTTCGATGATCGGATGGTCATAGGATTTGAGCGCATCGTGGAGTGCCAGAGACGTGTGCGTATAGGCGCCGGCGTTGATGATGGCACCCACGGTGGTCTCTCGGGCCTCGTGCACGGCATCGATGAGGTCGCCCTCGTGGTTGCTCTGGAGACAACGGACGCTCAGTCCAGCCTCGGCAGCGCTTGCGGTGCACATGTCCTCGATGTCGGCCAGTGTGGTGTGGCCGTAGATCTCGGGTTCGCGCACGCCGAGGAGGTTGAGGTTGGGTCCGTTGAGGACGAGGACGGTCTGCATGGTCACCTGGGCAATCTGGCGGCGATCGCGGTCGCCGTCTCGGTCAGTTGGGGGACGAATTCGATGAGCTCGTCCAAGGTTCGGCGAAACACCGGTGCGGCCAGTGCAAGGGCCGCCAGCAGGCGACCGTCGAGGTCGAAGACGGGTACGGCCAGGGCATTCATGCCGATGTCGTTCTCCTCGGACTGCCCCGCCCAGCCGGTGGTGCGGATCTGTTCGAGCTTGGTTCGCAGCTGTGCGGGATCGGTGATGGAGTTCGGAGTCCGCGGCTCCAGTTCGAGCGCACTGATCGTGTCATCGCGCTTCGGGTCGTGGGCGAGGAGCGCCTGCCCCAACGCCGAGGTGTGCAGCGGAGAATCGTCGCCTGGGTCCGTCGTGGTCCGGTACTGAGGGCCGTCGACGGTGATCACCGTGAGTGCGGCATTGCCGCGGCGCACGGAGAGGATGCTCGACTCCCCCGTGGACGCCGTCAGCGCCTGCAGCAGGTCTTTGGACGATCCGGCGAAGCCGCGACGATGAGCGACCTTCTGTCCGAGGCGGAAGACCTCCAACCCCAGGGTGTAGGCCTTGGTGGAGGGCTCGTAGTCCGCGTATCCGGTCTCGACGAGACCGCCGAGCAGCCTGTAGGCGGTGCTGAAGGGATGGCCGGTGAGCTCTGCGGCCCTGGCTGCGCTGATGCCCTCTGCATGGTCACCGAGGAGTTCGAGCATATCGAAGGCCTTGGTCACGGAGTTGGATCCCTTTGCCGGCATTCTTCGCCTCCTCGGCTCGACTGAGTGGTTCGACTGAGTGGTTCGACTGGGTGAACTGAACGTGGCTCATTGACGTGAACCGAACGTTGACAGACTATGTCATCTCGATCACACTGTAAACCACACTGTAACAACGACTTCCACATTATGGCAATAGAGAGATGCGAGGAAGCATGATCAACGCGACCGATGACGCTCGTCCCGCCAAGACCCCGCTGAGGGCGGCACTGTCGAGCTGGACGGGCTCGGCTCTCGAGTACTACGATTTCGCGGTCTACGGAACCGCCGCAGCTCTGGTCCTCAACGTCCTGTTCTTCCCAGACACGACCGCTCCGGGCATGGCCATCCTTCTGGCGATGGGCACCGTCGGCGTCGCATATGTCGTTCGCCCGCTGGGTGCCCTCGTCATGGGGCCCCTGGGAGACCGGTTCGGTCGGAAGTTCGTCCTCATGCTCACCTTGTTCCTCATGGGGTTCTCGACCTTCGTCGTCGGCTGCCTGCCCACCTTCGACCAGGTCGGATATCTCGCGCCGGCACTGCTGGTGCTGTGCCGAGTGATCCAGGGGCTCTCCGCTGCCGGCGAGCAGGCGAGCGCGATCAGCGTCTCCCTCGAGCACTCGGAGGAGACCAAGCGCGCCTGGACGACGAGTTGGACGCTGCACGGCACCCAGGCAGGCACCCTGCTGGCGACCGCGGTCTTCATCCCCTTCACCGCCTTCCTCCCCGAGGAGGCGCTGTTCAGCTGGGGCTGGCGCGTACCCTTCTGGCTCTCGGCACTCGTGGTGCTGACCGCCTGGCTGATTCGCCGCGGCCTGGACGAGCCGCCTGCCTTCAAGGAAGCTCGCAATGAGCACCCTCCGCTGATGGCGGTCTTCCGTTGGCACAAAGCCGCGGTTCTGCGGGTGGCGGCCTGCGCCATGGTCAACACCGTGAACATGGTCTTCACCGTCTGGTCGCTGTCATTCGCCACCTCGATCGTCGGCCTCGAACGGTCGACCATGCTGCTGGTCTCGGTCATTGCCAACGGGGTGGCTCTGCTCGCAATCCCGGCCGCAGCGATCCTCTCTGACCGCATCGGCCGCAAACCCGTCTTCATCATCGGAGCGCTGGGGGCCGGGCTGATGATGTTCCCCTACCTGGCTGCGGTCTCAAGCGGAAACTGGACCCTCATCTTCATCTGCGGTTCGATCATGTCCGGCTGCGCCTACTCGATGGCCAACTCGATCTGGCCTTCGTTCTACGCGGAGATGTTCCCCACCACCGTTCGCGTCACCGGGCTGGCTCTGGGCACGCAGATCGGCTTCGCCGTCTCCGGCGGACTCGCCCCAGTACTGGCCTCAGCCGTCGCCGGCGCCTCGGGAGAGAATTGGATCTCCGTCGCCGGGTTCACCGCCGGTGTCTGCGTCTTCACGGCACTGGCCGCGATGACGGCGAAGGAGACCAAGGGGCTGAGCCTCGAAGAGATCGACACAGTCCACGCTGCACGCTCACACTGAGAAGCGTGCCGGTGATGAAGAACTGCCGGTGATGAGAAGCAAGGAAGGACGTCCATGCGAACGTCGATAGCAACAGTCTGCCTGTCAGGAACTCTGGAAGAGAAGCTTCGGGCCGCAGCGCGGGCCGGCTTCGACGGAGTCGAGATCTTCGAACAGGACCTCGTCGTCTCCCCCGACTCCCCCGAGGCCATCGCGAAGTTGGCTGCCGATCTTGGCATCAGCCTCGATCTGTACCAGCCCTTCCGGGATCTCGAAGGCGTCGACGAGGCGCAGTTTCAGAAGAACCTGAAGCGGGCGGAGACGAAATTCCAGCTCATGGCCCGGCTCGGGATCGACACCATGCTGCTGTGCTCGAACGTCGGGACTGCCACCATCGCCGATGACGGCGTGGTCGTGGAACAGCTGCGTCGCCTCGGCGATCTGGCTGACCACCATCGCGTGAATATCGCCTACGAAGCTTTGGCCTGGGGTCGGTTCGTCTCCGAATACGACCATGCCTGGGACCTCGTCAAGGCCGCCGACCACCCTCGGATCGGGACCTGCCTCGACAGCTTCCACATCCTCTCGCGCAGCACGGATCTCAGTCGCATTGCGGAGATTCCCGGAGACAAGATCTTCTTCCTCCAACTGGCCGACGCGCCCGCACTGACCATGGACGTCCTCAGCTGGTCTCGCCACCACCGTGTCTTCCCCGGTGAGGGCGCCTGGGATCTCAGCGGCTTCCTGACCAGGATCGCCGCCACAGGCTACGCCGGGCCGGTATCGCTTGAAGTCTTCAACGACTCGTTCCGGCAGGGCGATACCAACCGGACCGCCGTCGACGGCCTGCGCTCGCTGCGCTGGCTCGAGGCCAGCATTGCCGATGCATCTGCGGCCGCTGCTGAGTCTGCGGCTCCGGGCTCGGGCCTTGATCTGCAGCCTCTGCCAGAGGTGGAGGAACCGCGCGGAATCAACTATGTCGAGCTGAGCACCGATGATCTCGGCGCCCTGACTCGCCAGATGCACCAACTCGGGTTCCAGTTCATCGGCTATCACCGCAGCAAACCCCACGTGCAGCTGTGGCTGCGGGGGAAGGCCCGCATCATCGTCAGCGAGGTGACCGAGGAAGCGGGCACCACCTCGGCGCCGGTGAACGGTACATTCCTGCGCGGAATCGGATTCGAAGTCGCCGACTCGAAGTCGGCCATGGAACGCGCCGCGCTGCTGCATGCGGACGAAGTTCCCCGCGATCAGGCGCACAACGACGAGGTGCTGCGCGGCGTGTTCGCCCCCGACGGCTCCGAGGTCTTCTTCCACCAATTCAACGAGACGACACCGGCGTGGATCAAGGAATTCGGACATGATCACGACGAGCAGACCTCGCACATCGACCATGTGAACCTGGCCCAACCGTCGAACCACTACGACGAGGCAGTCCTGTTCTACACCTCGCTGCTGGCACTGCACGCCCAGTCCTCACAGGACGTGCCGAGCCCTTCAGGGCTGGTCAGGTCGCAGGTCATGTCGAGCACCGACGGATCGGTTCGGATGCCGCTCAACGTCTCGCCGCAGCCGAATGCCGAAGCCGTCGCGGGCCGTGGGATCGGCTCAGTGGCCGAGTCCTACCCGGAGCACGTGGCCGTGGCCTGTCAGGACATCTTCCATGCCGCTGCGACCGCGCTCTCACGCGGATTGGACTTCCTTCCTGTACCCCAGAACTACTACGAGGACCTCGATTCCCGCTTCGACCTCGACCCGGAGTTCCTGCAGCGGCTGCAGGCCCATCATGTCCTCTACGATCGGGACGAGCACGGTGAGTTCCTGCACTTCTACACCTCGACGATCGGCTCCGTCTTCTTCGAGATGATCGAGCGCCGAGGCGACTACCTCGGATTCGGTGTACCCGATGCTCCCGTTCGGCTGGCCGCACAGCATCGGAAGAACGCACAGGTGTCTGTGCAGCCAGGGTAGCCGACCGACCACCTGACGTGAGGTCTTCTGGCAGGTTCCAGGTTCTTCTGGCAGGGTATGGACCATGAACAATGAACAGATCTTCGACGGGCCGCTGGCTCGCGCAGCCCGTGCCCTGGTTCGAGTCTCTGCCAAGGACGTGGCGTCCAAAGCCGATGTGAAGAAATCCGAACTCAAGGACTTCGAGAAGGGACGCGACGACCTCACCGAACAGCAGGAGCATCGGGTACTCGAGGCCCTCGAAGAGTTCGGTGCCAGGTTCGTCCTCGATGACTCCCAGGGCGGCTACGGAGTGCGTCTGAAGTTCAACCGCGCCAAGGTTCGCGCCATCGAGCGTTGGGAAGACGAGGGCGGAACACCCGCCGAAGACGACGTCTGAGACCACCCGAGCAGTCAGAAGCTGCCCCGATCGTGCACATCGCACGGTCGGGGCAGCTTCTGTCTTGTTCGAAGGTCAGCTGGAGGGCCAGCTTGCCTCGCTGGACTCTCAGCCTTCGGCGATGAGCTCCAGATTGTCGACGACGCGGTTCGAGAAGCCCCATTCGTTGTCGTACCAGGCGGTGACCTTGACCATCTTGCCCTCAACACGGGTCAGGGCGGAGTCGAAGATCGAGGATGCGGCCTGCCCGACGATGTCACTGGAGACGATCGGTTCGGTCTCGTACTCGAGGATTCCCTTGAGTTCCCCGTCGGCAGCCGTGCGGTAGGCCTCGAGCACCTCGTCGCGGGTGACGTCACGGGACACGATGGCGTTGATCTCGACAATCGACCCGACCGGCACGGGCACGCGCAAGGCGTCGCCGCTGAGCTTGCCATCGAGTTGCGGAAGCACGAGGCCGATGGCCTTGGCGGCCCCGGTCGACGTCGGGATGATGTTCTCCGCGGCGGCCCGGGCACGACGGGGATCCTTGTGCGGTCCGTCCTGGACCATCTGGTCGCCGGTATAGGCGTGGACGGTGGTCATGAAGCCCTGTTCGATACCGGCCAGGTCGTCGAGGACCTTGGCCAGTGGCGCCAGGGCGTTCGTCGTGCATGAGGCGTTAGAGATGATCGTGTGTTCGGGCTTGTAGGCCTCGGTGTTCACGCCGTAGGCCAGCGTGACGTCTGCTCCCTTGGACGGGGCACTGACGAGGACCTTCGTCGCGCCGGCGGTGATGTGCGCCCGCGCCTTGTCGGCCTTGGTGAAGCGTCCAGTGGATTCGAGGACCACGTCGACGTTCATCTCAGACCAGGGCAGGTTCTCGGGGTTCTTCTCGGCGAGGACCTTGATCGGCTTTCCGTCGATGATGATCTCATCGCCGGAGACCTCGACGGGGAAGGCGAAGCGGCCCAGCGTGGTGTCGAACTTGAGCAGCCTGGCCAGGTCTTCGACGGGGCCGAGGTCATTGATGGCGACGACCTCCAGGCCACTGCCGCGTTCAATCAGAGCGCGCAGTGTGCTGCGTCCGATACGACCGAAACCGTTGATGGCGATGCGAGTCAATGTCACTCCTTGGGAGGGGTTCTGCTGGTGGGTACATCTCTATGCTCTCGTGTTCGCGCAGACAACAACAGTGGCCAGAG
The DNA here is from genome assembly GCF_016107655.1 of Brevibacterium antiquum. Taxonomy (GTDB): domain Bacteria; phylum Actinomycetota; class Actinomycetes; order Actinomycetales; family Brevibacteriaceae; genus Brevibacterium; species Brevibacterium antiquum. Next base: position 381,455 of record NZ_JABASX010000002.1, on the reverse strand, counting down.
AGACATTCTACGCAAGGTTATAGCCAGACGTATTGCCAGATACCGAAAGTATCTGGCCAGCATAGATTCGACCCGTACAGACGCCGATCAGTCACGCCCGCCACAGGTCGATTCACCGGAATGCCATTCGCTGTCAGCACGAATGGCGGCGGTGATTCGTCGACTGGTGTCGCGCAGCTGGCGAGCCTGAGTGCGAGTCAACGAATCGAAGACGAGTCTGCGCACAAGAGCAACATGCCCGGGCGCCGCCGCATGCACAGCCTTCTGTCCAGCGTCGGTCAGCGTCGCGATCGTGATGCGACCGTCGCTCGGATCCGGAGCCCTGCGGACCCACAGCTTCCGCTCCAGTCGTGCAACTGCGCGCGACAGACGGGACAGGGTGCTGTTGGCGTAACCGGCAAGCTCACTCATTCGAAGCGATCGCCCCTCAGCCTCCGAGAGGGCGAAGAGGATCCCGAACTCGAAGTGACTGATCCCCGAATCACCCTGCATCTGCGCGTCGAGCGCCGCAGGAAGCCACTCAAGAAGCGTCGCCACTGCCGCCCATGCTTCAAGTTCATCGGGGTTGAATGCATCAGCGGATTGGTCATCGATCATGAGCGCCAGTCTAACATTTCACTTGTCTGGGAAAGTTAAAACATCTACGATTCACTTACTCAGGAAAGTAATTGCTGCCGTGCACGGCGGCACGAAAGGACAGATGCACCGTGGACACAGAGATCTCAGGCAAAAGGGCATTCGTCAGCGGCTCCACCCAGGGCATCGGATTCGCGGTGGCCGCAAGCCTGGCCGCAGAGGGCGCCACCATAGTGATCAACGGTCGCGATGGGCACCGCGTGTCCGAAGCCCTTGAGAGTCTTCGCTCCCTGGTGCCCGGCTGCGATATCTCGGGGATGGCCGCTGATTTGGCTGACTCAGGGCAAGTCAATGCACTCCTCGACGCACTCGAACCCGTGGATGTGCTGGTCAACAATGTGGGACACTTCGAGGTGTCTCCATTTGAGGAGATCTCGGACGCGGAGTGGTCCCGGCTATTCGAGATCAATGTGATGAGTGGGGTCCGGCTCTCACGTCATCTCCTCAAGCCGATGCTGAAGCAGGGGTGGGGCCGAATCATCTTCGTCGGCACCGAGTCCGCCGTGGATGTGCCTGGTGACATGATCCACTACGGGGCGACCAAGGCTGCTGCGCTCGCGCTCAGCAACGGCCTCGCGAAACTCACCCGGGGCACCGGTGTCACGGTCAACACCGTACTGGGCGGTCCGACCTATTCCACCGGCGTAGCAGACACGGTCGAACAGATCGCTTCCGCACAGTCGCTCTCTCCTCAGGCGTTGAAGTCCACACTCGTACGTGAGTCCTCGCTCATCCAACGCTTCATCGAACCCGAGGAGATAGCGAATCTGGTGACCTATCTGGCCAGCGCGAAGTCGTCGGCAACCAATGGCGCCGCGCTTCGTGTCGAAGGCGGCGTTCTCCCCACCACCGTGTGAGACCTCTGCGCGCATGAGGCATCTACGCGTATGGGCCACCACCGCCGCACAGGCGAGACCTCCGGCCGAACCTTCCCCAGAATCACCCGGAGAACGTGTGCCGATATTCATTGGGAGAGGTCGAGAGGATGCGCTGGAAGTGCATGCGCAGATTCGCTCCGGTGCCGAGCCCCACCTGGTCAGCGATCTGTTCGATCCCCAAGTCGCTGTTCTCCAGGAGTTCCCTGGCCAGATCGACGCGGGCTCTGAGCACCCACTGCATCGGGGTGTATCCGGTATCGTCGACGAAGCGCCGCGAGAAGGTGCGTACGGAGACTCCCGCATTTGCCGCGAGGTCAGTGAGCGTCAGTGATTCGCCGAGGTGCTGCAGGGCCCATTGCCTGGTGTCGGCGAAGACCTCGCCGAGCGGATCGGGCACGCTGCGCGGCACATATTGGGCCTGCCCGGCACTGCGGTAAGCGGCCGCAACCAACCGGCGGGCGACCTGGTTGGACAGCCCCACACCGTGGTCGCGGCGGATGAGGTGGAGACAGAGATCGATCGCCGAGGCTGCTCCTGCCGAGGTCAGCAACGGTCCTTCATCGATGAACAGGACGTTCTCGTCGACCTCGATCGAGGGATAGCGTCGGGCCAGCTCCTTCGCCGTGGACCAGTGGGTCGTGGCACGCCGGCCTGCGAGCAGACCGGTGCGTGCGAGGACGAAGGTCCCGGTCGAGATTGCGGCGATCCGAGCGCCGCGTTCGAACGCGGAGAGCAGAGCGCCGACAACGGCCGCCGATGGCTCATCGTCGACGACCGAGGTGGCGCCGGGGATGACGATGGTGTCTGCCGATTCCAGCGCGTCGAGGCCGATGTCGACGCTGTAAGTCAAACCGTCTGCCCCAGCGACCGGACCGGGAGCGGCCCCACAGACTTCGACCGAATACGGCCAAGTTCCGCCCGGGAGGATGCCGCTGGGGTGGACCGATGCGGTGGGGCTGACCGCGTTGGAGCCGCGGCCGAATACCTGGACGGGGACGCCGAGGTCAATGGCAGACACCCCGCTCAGAGCCAGCACGAGAATTCGGTGCGGCTGCGAACGGGGTGTTCCGCGCAGTGGTGTTCGGGAGTCTTCAGTCATGATTGCTCTTCAGTCTAGGCAATCAGACCGCTCAGACCAGCAATGGAACAGAGCAGCGGTCGGACTCAGTGGTCGTGGGCTCCGGTGAGCTTGAAGCCGAGGCGGCCGTGGGCGAATGCGCCGCCGGCCCGAATCGCCGAGGCAGTCCATGCTGTCTCTGCCAGCTCGGTCTCCGAGGCACCGGCCTTGACCGCCGCGTTCGAGTGCGCATCGATGCAGTAGGCGCACTGGGTGGTCAGTCCGACGGCATAGGCGATGAGCTCGCGGTACTTCAGCGGAATCTCACGCCCGTCCTCAGCGAAGACGGCATTGTTGAAATCGCCGAAGGCCTTGAGGATGTCCGGGGTGGTCTCCTTGTAGGCCTTATCGTACTTTCCGTCGCCTTCGCGATCGAAGAAATCAGTCATGGTGCGCTACCTCCTGGGATCGAAATCGTTCCAATTCGTCACGCTACAGCCAGAAGCAGTGGGATGCATCCGTTTTCGTCATACGCGGGCGGGCAGCGGCGTTTGAACGCGAGTCAGACGATGCCGGGCTGAGGCACGTACTGCTGTGGTGCGATGCTAGCGGCAGCGGCGGGTGCGGCCACGTTCGGAATCAGGGTGCCTGCTGCAGCGCGGGGAACCGCGGCGTGCGCAGCTGCAGCCTGCGGAGTTGGGACATCTGGTGCGGGCGCACCTGCCACGGCAGTGCCCGGTGCTGGCGCTGAAGCGCTCCGAGCTGGGGCTTCGGGAGCCGCACTGCCGAGATTACTCGAGGGTTCGACTGCGGACGCCACCGGCGATACAGTCGCGGATCCAGCCTTCGGGGGAACCGCCTCGGCGATGGCCTCGAACATGGCCAGGGTGCCATGCTGGTGGGCCAGGCTCACTGGCTGGGGGTCGCTGGAGAGCTTGACGCCCACGGTCTGGGTGGCGCGGTCGATGTAGAGCATCTGGCCGTGGATGCCGATGCCGATGACCACGTCGCGGCTGGCCGAGGGCACCCAGAACTGGCTGCGGTACATTCCGCCCGGGTAGGACTGGCCCGACGGGGAGTCGGCGAAGACCTGGGCGGAATCAGCCGCTCCGGTGAAGATGTCGTCGATCCACTGGCTTGAGAGGACACGTTCTCCCTCGGCCGTGGTTCCGCCGCGGGCGATCATCTCACCGAACCTGGTCAGGTCGCGCAGGGTGGTGCTGATGGCGCCGTCGGCGATGGACCCGCCCCACCGGTCCTGGCAGACCTGGGCCGCGTGGGCCGCACCGATCTTCGACCATACGTATTCGCTGGCGATGACGGAGAAGGGCTGCCCGACGACGGCTTCGCAGATCCAGGCTAGGACGTCGGTCTCGCAGCTGCGATAGACGTAGGCACCGCCGTGCTCGCGGTCGCTGGTCAGGCCCTTGAGGAAGTCCTTGATTCCGTTCGCCGAGGTGGCTGTCCGCGGCGCGAAGTCGACCGCCTCGAACAGGTCCCGGATCTCGGATCCTTCCTTGAGGTATTCCTCGGAGAACTTGACGCCCGATCGCATGTCGAGGAGGTCGCGGATGGTCGCCCCGGCATATCCGCTCTCGGACAGTGCGGGCACGCGGGTGGTGACCAGGTCGCTTGGGGAGAGGAGGCCCGCGTCGGTGAGTGCGCCGACGACCGCGGAGACGATGGACTTGCTGATCGAGAACAGCATGTGCTGGCGCGCAGGCTTCATCGGCCAGGCGTATTCCTCTTCCAGCGCGATCCCGTCGCGGGAGACCATCCAGGCGTCGGTGAATGTGTTGGCCAGAACGTCGCCGACGGTCGACCAACTCTCGTCAGCGCCGGACCACTTCTCGCGGTCGATGGGCAGGGGACGGAAATCGTTCTCTTCGGTCACAAGCTCGCGGACAGGGCCGATCCCGCGCGGAATGCCTCCAGTTGGGAAGATCTCCTCCATGCGCGTCAGAGCGAAGGCGAAGTACTTCGGCCACTTCCAGGAGTCGAGATCGATGCGTTCGAGGATCGCCTCGGAAGGATCGACGATGGCGTCTTCGCTCGCTGAGGTGAGTTCGCCGGCGCGCGGCAGCGGCGGCTCGGCTGGCGGCTCTGACGGAGGTTCGGTCGAGGAGGCGCTGTCGCCGGTCTGCTCCGTCTGCGGACTGATGCCTTTGGTGTTTCCCGAAAGTGCTCCGAAGCGGCGTACGCCAGGTTCGTCGAGGGAACCGGGCAGTGTCTTGTCCCCATCTGCCATCGCTCGCCTCCACCAGTCTCGACCGGCATGGACTGCCGATCTGCATGGAAGAGCCTACCCGGAGGAGAAGAACCATCACAGTTGAGCCCGGGCTCCAGGCCACTTTTCAAGCGTCGACGCGTGAAACGACAGGCCTGCTACCAGGTGCGACATCGCAAACGGTTACTTATCAGTTATTCAACTTACAGTCTGACGCAATCGGCACGTTCTTGATTATTCGTGTCTGCATCAGGCTTCCGAGCTTCGACACACCGCCGTCGTGTCGAGACCCCGGTGCACACACAGGGGTGGCGACGCTCCATGTGTGTTTCGGCGAATCCGAATGGGATGTCAACACCATCGCTGTCTGTCAGAGGAACGCGAACCCGATCAGGCCTGCGGCGATGACGGCGGCCCATGCCGGCAGCTGCCACTTCACCTGGGCGATGAAGACGGCGACCGCCAGCGCCAGAGTGGCAGGCGAGGTGACGCCCTGGGTGAACACCGGGTCATAGAGAGCGGCCGCCAGGATGCCCACCACGGCCGCGTTGACTCCCAGCAGTGCCCGCCGCACAGAGGGTGCACGACGCAGGCGCTCCCAGAAAGGCAGAGCAGCGATGACCAGGAGCGCTGCCGGCAGGAAGATCGCCACCAAGGCGATGCCGGCACCGATCAGTCCCGTCGGCCCCGCCGTCGTAGAGGCCCCGAGGAACGCTGCGAATGTGAACAGCGGACCCGGCACCGCCTGGGCAGCGCCGTATCCGGCGAGAAATGAATCGTGTCCCACCAGACCCGTCACGACTGTTTCTGTCTCGAGCAGAGGCAGCACGACGTGACCGCCGCCGAAGACGAGAGCACCGGCGCGGTAGAAGACGTCGACCAAGCGCAGATTCGAGTCTCCGGTCACTGCAGTCAGGATCGGCAGTGCCACAAGCAGCACTACGAAGGCAGTCAGAGCGACGGCACCGACCCTGCGGGAGATGCGCACGCCGGCGTCGTGTCGCGCCCCGAAATCGCCTCGCGCTTCGTCTCCAGCGGGCCGCGCACCCGCATCCGGACTCTGACTGCCGGTGACCGCAGCGGCTTCTCGACGCAGCCAGACGAGTCCGATGACGGCGCCCACCACGATTGCCGCAACCTGAACGAAGGGGTTCGGGACCAGCAGGATGATGATCATTGCGGTGCCGGCGATGGTGGCGCGTTTGGCATCTGGGGTGAGGTTCTTCGCCATTCCCAGCACCGCTTGAGCCACTACGGCGACCGCGGCCGCCTTCAGCCCGTACAGCCATCCCATGTTCGCGTCATCACCCAGTGAGGTGATGCCGAAGGCGAAGGCGACCAGCACAATGGCCGAGGGCATGGTGAAGGCGAACCAGGCAGCGAGCAGACCGCCGATGCCTGCTCGCTGCAGTCCGATCGCCATGCCCACCTGGCTCGAGGCGGGACCGGGAAGGAACTGACAGAGCGCCACAAGGTCCGCGTAGGTGCCGTCGGAGAGCCATTTCCGCCGCTCAACGAAGGTCTCCCGGAAGAATCCCAGGTGTGCGACTGGCCCGCCGAACGAGGTCACGCCGAGGCGCAGGAATGCCCAGAACACTTCCCTGATCGTGCCGGGATGCCTGCGTCCCTGCCGCACGTCTGTCGTCGATTCGCCCATTCTCACTATTCTGGCCTCGGTGCCTCATGCGAATCGACAGTCCGCCGGTGAAGATCGATGAACTTCAGGACAATTTTTGGGCCCAGCCTCCTGGAGTCCGATTCCGCGCCGGCGGCTGCTACACCAGCCCCTGGTCCTCGGCGACACGGATGGCGCGGGAACGAGAGTCCACGCCCAGCTTCGTGAACACGTTGACCAGATGGCTCTTCACGGTCGCCTCGGTGACGAAGAGCTCCTGTGCGATCTGTGCGTTCGAGGCACCGGTGGCCAGCAGCTTCACCACATCGCGTTCCCGTCGGGTCAGCTTCGGGCCCGGATTTCGCATCGCGGCGACGACCTTCGACGAGATCTCGGGCGGCAGATAGGTCTCCCCGCGTGAGGCCTTCTCGATCGCAGTCGAAATGTCCTCGGGGTTGATGTCCTTGAGCAGATACCCGGACGCTCCGGCGTTGAGTGCGGCGACGATCTCCGAATCGTTGTCGAAGGTCGTGAGGATGAGGACCGCAGGCTTCTGCGGCAAGGCGTTGAGCCGCTTCGTCACCTCGATGCCGTCGATGCCCTCGCCCAGTCGCAGATCGCACATCACCACGTCGGGCGCGAGCTCAGCGACTGCTTCCAGTGCTTCCTCGCCGCTGCCGGCCTCACCGACGACAGCGATATGGTCGGGGGCGTCGATGACGGACCGCAGGCCGGCCCGCACCACGGGATGGTCGTCGACGAGAATCACTCGAATGCTCATGCGCTGTCTCCTTGCGTTCCTTGTTCAATGCCATCGTCAACCTCGCCGAGGTGGTCCTTGCCGATGCCCCCACCATCGTTGCCGCTCGGCGTGGTCGTCGATCGTGAGATCAGGGTCGGATTGTTGGGCAGCGTGGCCGAGATTGCGAAACCCGAACCGGGCGTCGTCTCGATGACGAGTTCGCCTCCCAGCTCGCGCATCCGTGAGCCGATGAAGTCGAGTCCGAAACCGGATTCCGATTCGCGCTTCCGCGCCTCCGGGTCGGCCATGCCGACACCGTCGTCGACGATGTCCATGCGGATCGATCCGTCGAGGTCCATGAGGCTGACCACGACCCTCGAGGCTTGAGAGTGCTGTCTGACGTTGGCGAGCGCGGACTGCGCGGTCCGCAGCAGCGCAACCTCCACCTCGGCGGGCAGAGAGGGCACGGTCTCGTCGACCTCGACGCGACCGCGGATGGAGGTGTCCTCCTCCATGCGGGTGAGCAGTCGTCGGATGGCCGCGGTCAGCGCCCCGTCCTCGAGCTCGGCCGGGGCGAGGGCGGCGATGATCCGGCGCACGTCGCGCGAACTCTGCGCGGCGAGGTCCTCGACTTGGCGCAGAACCTGCTGCGCGTGCTCATCGGTGGTCCTGTCCACCTCGGCGTGGGCGATGAGACGGATCGAGGAGATCTCCTGCGCGATCGTGTCGTGGATGTCGCGGGAGACGCGGGTGCGTTCCTGGATCTCACCGGCATGGCGCTGGGTCAGGGCCAGTTCGTCCTGCAGGTCCAGCAGATTCTGGTGAGCCAGCTCCAAGGACTGCAGCAGCTCTTCGCGCCTGCGCCCTTCTCGCAGGAGTTCGATGTAGCCACGGGAGAGGCCGAGCGCGAAGACCGCGCCGATGAGCGATCCGATGATGCTCGCGGTGCCGACCGCACCATAGTGGGCCAGGGGTGCCACGACCGTCGCGATGTAGGTCAGCGCGGTGAAGACGACGGCGATGCGCAACGAGAACAGGTGACCGGCGAGCAGCCAGAGGACGAAGGCGATCCAGATGAACTCGGCGGAGACCAGCAAGGTGCACAGCCACGCACCGGCGAGGACCAGCAGCCACCATTTGGCCAGGACGATCGCGCCGCTGCGAGCGGCCCGGACGGCACCGAGGGCGTACCAGGCGAGGAACACGATGCTCACGGCGATCGCGGCCAGGGGCGCCGCTCCGGTGTCGATGGCACGGATGCACGAGATCACGGTGAGAGCCAGGGCCATTGCGTGCTGGCCGATCTCCATGGTTCTCTCTGTCCACCCGCGTGTGTCCACGGTTTCACCTTCCTGCAAGTCGTTCTTCGTGCTTGTCGTCATTCCTGCGGTCGTCATTCCTGCCAACTCAATCACATCTGCGGCGAGTGCGTGCGTTTTTCGGCGGTCGACGCTTGCGGCGACGGGGCCCGGCCACCGAGTTGTCTCGATGGCCGGGCCCCGCCCGTGTGAGCTGACCGCGTCAGCCGCCTGTGTCAGCTCTCGGCACCTTGAGTCAGTGCCCGCGGTCAGCAGCTTTGTGTCCGTGCCCGCGGTCAGCACCGATGGTCAGTGCCTGCCGTGACCTCCCGAGGCACTGGCCTCGTACCGGTCGGATTCGGCGAGGAGATGGGTCCCCTCCGCCGACGCGCCGTCGGACTCCATGCCACCGGCCGACGAGGACTGGTCTGAGCCTGCTGGCTGGGGGTTTCGAGTCTCCTCGTCACCGGCTGCGGCGGCGTCAGCATCGGCGTACTTGTACTCCGAGTTCGTGATCGCCTTGTTGGGCCACCACATCCGGTTGCCGGCCAGGCCGAAGATGGCTGGAACGATGACCGTGCGCACGAGAACGGTGTCGACGAGGACGCCGACTCCGACGATGAGTCCCAGCTGGCCCAGGACCATCAGGGGCAGCATGCCCAGGGCTGCGAACACTCCGGCCAGGACGATGCCGGCGCTGGTGATCACGCCGCCGGTGTGGCTGACGGCTTCGATCATGCCCTGGCGGGCACCGTGGACGACCGATTCCTTCTTCGCCCGGTGGGACAGGAAGATCGAGTAGTCGATGCCCAGCGCCACGAGGAACAGGAACGCGAGGATCGGCACCTGAGCATCGAGTGCTCCCTGACCGAACACCGTCCGGCTGAGGAAAGCGCCGAGGCCGATCGCCGCGGCCGAGGACGCCACATTGACCACGAGCAGGGTTCCCGCCACGAGCGGTGCACGGAGGATGCCGAGCAGAATGATGAAGCTGATGGCCAGGATCAGCGGTGCAATGGTCAGGAAATCCTGAGCGTTGCCGTCGCGGGCATCGAGTTCGGTTGCCGCCGCGCCGCCGACGTATGCGTTCGCACCGTCGATCGCGTCGACATCTGACCGGATGTCAGTGATCAGGTCGAGGCCCGCAGGGCTGTCGGGTTCGTATTCGCCGGTGACCATGACCTTCGAGATCGAGTCTGCGCCGGTGCTCGTTTCGTCGGTGACGTTGGCACGCACGACGCCGTCGATGTCGGCCACGGAGTCCGCTACCTGATCGGCGTGGGCCGAGTCGGTCACGACCCAGATCGGCTGCGATTCGCCGGGAGGGAAGTGCTCGGACAGGACGTCGAGGCCCTGGGCCGATTCGGACTGCACGCGGAATTTCTCAGACTGATCCAGTCCCACCGAGGTGCCGATGAGGCCAGTGGCCATAACACCGAGAATGATGATTCCGGCGCCGAGGTGGATGCCCGGCTTCTTCACCACGCGAGTCGCGATGGTCCTCCAGATGGAAGGCTTCGTGTCGGCAACGGGCTTGGCGTCGGTGGCGTCCTGCACCTTGGGGACGAAGGGCCAGAAGACGCCTTTGCCGCAGATCGCGAGGACCGGGGGCAGTGCGAAGAGCACGGCGGCTGCGGCGATGATGAGTCCGATTGCGGCGGTGATACCCAAACCACGGGTTCCCGGGATGACGGCGAAGACGAGGCTGAGCAGTGACAGGACCACGGTCAGGTTCGAGGCGAGGATCGTCGATGCGGTGTGGGTCCAGGCGGAACCGAGTGCCAGACGGTGGTCGCTTTCGCGGCCCAGCTCCTCCCGGTAGCGGGAGATGAACAGGAGCGCATAGTTGGCACCGGCGCCGAAGACGAGGACGCTGATGATTCCCGAGTCGAACTGCAGATCGAGTGCGTCACCGACTGCTGCGGTCACGGTGGATGCGAGTCCGTCGGCGGTGCCGATGACGATCAGCGGGAGCAGCCAGAGGATCGGCGAGCGGTAGGTGATGATGAGCAGGAGTGCAACGATGACGATGGTGACGATGAGGAGTGTGAAGTCCGCGCCGCCGAATGCTGAAGCGATGTCGGCACCGATCGCCGGACCACCGGTGACCAGAAGAGACATTCCGGAGTCCGTGAGGTCACCGGCCCGAGAGTCGTCGGCGATGAAGTCGCGGAGTCCGTCGACGGTATCGGCGGTGTCGGAGTTGGTCAGGCCGACCTCGATGGGGACCATGAGGAGCGCGGCCTTGCCGTCGTCGCTCATGATCGGTCCGCTCGCCTGGGATGCAGCATCACCGGACGAGGAGTTGGTGTTCGAATCGGCGTTCTGGGCGGAGTCGATGTAGTCGCCGAGCGAGCTGCTCAGCTTCCCCAGTTCGGACTGGTCGCTGTCGCTGAGGACCGAACCGTCGGCGTGGGAGGCAACGACCATGACCGACTGCTTGTCGGCGTCGGGGAACTTCTGCAGGAGCTGTGCGGCCTGGGTGGATTCGGAGTCGGCCGGAGCTGATTCGTTGGCCCGGTCCTCGCCTGCGCCGGACAGGAGTCCGAAGAGGAGGGTGACGAGGATGACGACCCCGCCGAGGACGAACCACGAACCGCGCTTCGACACGAGTGTGTGCGCGCTTTTCGTGAGTGGTGTGTTCATGTCTTAAGCTCATCAATATTCTGAGCTGAAAACATCGCCTAGGAGTTCAGACTAAACCTGCAACTTTCGATGGAGTCTCGCGAGTATCAGGCGATCGTGGCGCCCGCAGCGTCCATCTCAGCCAGCGCCAAAGTGGAAGAGTCCTTGCCGACACCGGCGATGAGATCCTGCAGAACGCGGACGGACAACCCGTTCTTCAGAGCGTCGAGGACGGTGGCGCATACGCAATGGTCGGTGGCGATGCCGACGACGTCCACCTCGGTGATGGTGAGCTCTGCCAGCAGATCGCCGAGGTGCTCCCCCGCATCAGTCATCCCCTGGAAGGCAGAGTAGTCGGGGGTGCCCTGCCCTTTGCGCACGTGGTGGGTGATGGCGTCGGTGGTCAGCAGAGGATCGTATTCGGCGCCCTCGGTGTCCGCGACGCAGTGCACGGGCCAGGAATCGATGAAGTCAGGGTTCTGGCTGAAGTGGCCGCCGTTGTCGCTGTCGGCGTCATGCCAGTCGCGGGAGGCGATGACGGCGTCGTAGTCATCGGCGTGGGTGTCCACAAAGCGTGTCACCTCTTCGGCCACACGGTCGCCACCGTCCACGCCGAGCGCCCCGCCCTCGGTGAAGTCGTTCTGGATGTCCACGATGAGAAGTGCCTTCGCCATATCTCGAGCATAGGCCTTCAGCCGGTGGGTTTTCCTTCAAACCAGTAGAACTGAGAGAAGTAGTGGTCCTTCTTCAACCCCAGATCCTGTTTGACCACAGTGCGGATCTGTTTGATGAGTCCGCGTTCACCGGCAGCCCACACATAGAGACCGTCAGTGGCGAGGCCGAGAGAGCGCACATGGTCAGCCAGAGCGTGACCGTAGGCACCGTCGCGAAGAATCCACTTCCACCGCGCGTTCGGGTGGCTGGCCCGAGGGAGGCTTGTGGCGGCCTCCGGGGCACGGTCGTCCTCGATGGCCACCGTCACCGCCACCTCGGCGGGGATCGCCTCGAGCCAGGAGTTCACTGCCGGGAGCGCGGTGAGATCTCCTACGAGGAGGATGTGATTCGTGACGGCGGGCAGGTCGATGCGCGTCGGGGTCAGCGCGGCTTCGATAGTCGTTCCCGGCGTCGCTCTCGCCGCCCATCGGCTGGCGGGACCAGCGCCGTCAGGATTCGCCTCCTTGCCGTGGATGACGAAGTCGAGACTGAACGCGCCGGTAGCCAGGTCGACATCGACGAACGTGTAACCGCGTTGACTGACTTGGCCCTCACCCTTCTCCGGATGAGGGAACCAGAGACGAGTCCAGAGCGTGGGAAACACCTCGCTGAGCTCGGTCAGGAGCTCTGGCCCTGTGAAGTGGATTCGACGGTAGTAGTCGGTGAAGTCTTCGACCTGCGTCACCGCAACCTCGTGGTTGGTGATGCGCATCAGCCGCATCACTCCGCGCTGCCAGTTCACCATGCTTGTCCGCCTCTTCGTCCAGTCATACTCCCATGACTGAGCTTAGCCTAAGCTAACAAACACTGGTGATGGCTGCGATGTGGTGGCGGCTGTGACGTGGGGCCGAGGTGGTGTGGGTGCGGCGACGCCGCCGAAGCTTCGAGCTTGCCCACGTTCAGCGTCGGCTCTGGCTCAGTTCTGCTTCGAGGCCTTCTTCGCAGCTTTCTTGGCTGCCTTCTTGCTGGCCCCGGCACCGGCGATGAGGAGGAGGCCGCCCAATGCGGCGACATTCTTCGAGAAGTGGGTCTTGTGAGCGGCAGCGTCGGCACCGTCCATCTCCCAGAAGGCATGGCCGGCCAGTGTGGTCGGCACGAGGGACCCAGCGAGGGCGAGCGCGGAGGCCCGGGGCTTGATACCCAACGCCAGAGCAGTTCCAGCCAGGAGCTGGAGTCCTCCGTTGGCACGGACCAGGAACTCATCGTCCTCGGACAGGATCGGCACGTATTCGCGGATCGCATCGAGCGTCGATCCAGCAGCCTGGACCCGGCCGCCCGGGTTGGTCAGTGCCGAGTATCCGCCGGTGATGAAGATCGGTGCGGTGAGTACGCGTCCTGCTGTCTGCAGCAACGATGATCCTAGTGCCATGGAATTCTCCTTGAAGTATGGGGTTTTGAGCCTAACGGATGCTCGACCTCGGCCTCAAAGCGCGTCGTCATGAGGCGCCACTGGAGATGTCACTGGAGGTGTTTGCTCCCCGGGCGCCATCGACTGCGCATCGGACGCGGGAGGCACAGCTGGTGCGGGCGGCACAGCTGGTGCGGGAGGCGCAACGGGCGCAGGTGCCTTCGGCCGCTTGAGACCCAGTTCGGGCTGCTTGCGGAACTGGCCGGTGGCGAAGAGAACAGCGATGACGATCGCGGAGACGATCCAACCGGACACTCCCAAGAACGAGACCAAGGCCATGTCCGGCGCCGAGGCGGAGCCGTCGATGAACAGACCGAGAAGCATTCCTGCCGAACCGTTGAGTGCAGCATGTGCGGCGACGGCTGGCCAGACCGAACCGGTGCGCAGTCGCAGCCAGCCGAACAGGATTCCCAGCATGATGCATCCGCCGACCATGAAAGCCAGCCCGGTGATGTCGGGGCGAGCGAAGTTGTATCCGAGCAGGATCAGCGGTGCGTGCCACAGACCCCAGATCACTCCGACGATGATGAGCGCCGGCCCGGTTCCGAGTGGACGCAGGCTCGTCAACAGCCAGCCCCTCCAGCCGACCTCCTCACCGAAGGCAACGATCACGTTGAGCAGCGATCCCAGAGCCATGATCACCAGATAGCCGATCACTGCCAGGGCCACCGGGACTTCGTCCAGCCCGGGCAGCTGCGCCAACTGCGTCTTGAACCCTGAGAGTCCAAGCAGATCAACCTGCATCCATCCGAAGGCTGCGCCCAGAAGGTAGGCCACGGCGACGAGCACGAATATCCCGAAGAAGGCGAGCGCGGCCATCCCGAGAACCCGGCCGAAGGGACGCAAAGGCCAGATGCCGAGGTACCTGACAATGCTGGCCCGAGGCTCACCGGTGTGACGGCGCTGAAGGAACATCGCCACGACCACAGCGATCAGCGGGGTGAACATCATGGCCATCCCCGACACCTGCACAAGCAGTGGATTGCCTAACCCTTCGCCGCTCAACCACAGCGGCAGGCACACGAGCCAGGCGAGGATCACCGCGACGGCGACGAAGACGGCGAACTCGAGCCACGGCACTGTGGGCGGCACGATCGCCAGAGGTCGTCCCTTGTCGTCCACCTCTTCTCCCGACGAGGTGGCTGCGGGCTCTGTACCCACGATGGCGTTGTCGTTGTCATCCGTTCTCGTGCTCACGGTTCCTCCTCGGTCCTGCACCAGTTCCTCAGTCCTGCACTGACGCTTCAGTCTTGCGCCGTTCTCATGATCCAACCTACGTTGTCGCAGAACCCGGCACCTCCGCCACGTGGATGAAATCGGCCTCGCCCGCATGGCCGAGCAGTCCACCGTATCCACATTCTCCGACCTATCCACATTCTGAGATACGATGAGCACCGTTGAATCACCGTCGATTCGTGCAAAGGCGCAATCCCATGACTGAACCATCCCCGAAATCACACCTCTCGGACGCCGATCATCTCTCCGTCCTCGGCTACGAGGACTCCTTCGAAAGGTCGATGAGTCCCTGGGCGAACTTCGCTCTCGGCTTCACGTATCTGTCGCCGCTCGTCGGCGTGTACTCCCTCATGGCTGTGGCCCTCTCCACCGGCGGACCGCCGTCGATGTGGTGGATCATCATCGTCGCGTGCGGCCAAATGCTGGTAGCCCTGGTCTTCGGTGAAGTTGTCTCCCAGTTCCCCATCGCCGGTGGGATCTACCCGTGGGCCCGCAGGCTGTGGGGCAAGCGGTATGCCTGGATGGCCGCGTGGGTCTACATCTGCGCCCTCATCGTCACCATCACCTCGGTGTCGGAGTTCGGTGCCGGATTCGTGTCGAGCCTGTTCGGCTTCGAACTGAATCGGAACACCACCCTCCTCCTGGCGTTGGCCCTGTTAGTCCTCGCCCTGGCCATCAACTTCAGCGGCACCAAGTGGTTGGCCCGGATTGCCAGGATCGGTCTGTTCGCCGAACTCATCGGCGTCATCGGCCTCGGCCTGTTCCTGCTCATCTTCGAACGCAAGCACAGCTTCGGCGTGTTCTTCGACTCCATGGGCACCGCCGGTGATGGCAGCTACACCGCCGCATTCATGGGTGCCGCAGTCGCCGGACTCTTCCTCTTCTACGGCTTCGAGGCCTGTGGTGACGTTGCCGAAGAGGTGTCCAATCCGGCTCGTGGCATTCCCAAGGCCATGCTCATGACCATCCTCGTCGGCGCGGCCTCGGCCCTATTCTCCTTCGCCGGCTACGTGCTGGCGGCCCCGAACCTCGATGAGATCGTGGCCGGACAGGTCGAAGATCCCATTCCCACGATCCTCGAGGGCAGCCTCGGCGCGGTCGGTGCGAAGATCTTCCTCCTCGTCGCGATCACCGCCTTCATCTCGTGTGTCCTCAGCCTCCAAGCTGCGGCCTCGCGCCTGATCTTCAGCTTCGCTCGCGACGGCATGATGCCGGGCCACCGGTGGCTGTCCAAGGTCACCGACGGCACGAAGATTCCGCGCAACGCTCTCATCGTCGCCTGCATCGCCCCAGCCCTCATCTGTGTGCTCATCTGGTTCAATGACGGAATCCTCGTCGCGGTCACCTCGTTCGCGATCCTCGGCATCTATCTGGCATTCCAGATGGTCGTCCTCGGCGCGCTGCGGCAGCGAGTCAAGGGCTGGAAGCCGGCTGGCCCATGGTCGCTGCGCGGCTGGGGCTTCCTCATCAACGCCGCGGCGTTGGCATACGGCATCTTCGCCATGGTCCTGCTCTCACTGCCCGGCGATTCGGGGTCGTTCTTCTCCGACTGGATCGTGCTCATCGGCCTCGTCGTGGTGCTGGCGGCCGGTTTCATCTACCTCTTCATCGCCCGCCCCGATCGACAGTCCGATGCTCCCGAAGGTGATGCGATCGCCGTCGCCGAGGCGATCCGCTCCCACCACTCGAATCACTGAGCCCCGCCTCGGGATCGCCAAGCGCCGAGCGGACCACTTAGCTTCGAGCGGGGCGCTTAGCTTCGAACGGCCCTTCTATAGGGTGGCCCTGCGAAGCTAAGTGGTCCGCTCGATCCCGCGCAGCAGGGGCCACCTCGACAATATTCACATAAAAATACATGTCTATGCATAACAATTCGACAGGAGTTGGCCGGGCCGCTAAGCTGGTTCGCATGTCGAAAGTATTGTCTTCACTCCCAATCGGTGAGCACGTTGGAATCGCCTTCTCCGGCGGACTGGATACGTCCTGCGCGGTCGCATGGATGCGCCACAAGGGAGCCGTTCCCTGCACCTACACGGCCGATATCGGCCAGTACGACGAGCCCGACCTCGACTCTGTGACGGAGCGTGCGAAGGAATACGGCGCAGAGATCGCCCGTTTCGTCGATGCCAAGCGCCTGCTCGTCGAAGAGGGCTTCGTCGCCCTGCAGTGCGGTGCCTTCAACGTCCGCTCCGGCGGCAAGACTTACTTCAACACCACTCCCCTGGGCCGCGCGGTCACCGGCACCTTGCTCGTGCGCGCCATGAAGGAAGACGGCGTCGACATCTGGGGCGACGGCTCGACCTACAAGGGCAACGACATCGAGCGCTTCTACCGCTACGGCCTCATGGCCAACCCGAAGCTGCGCATCTACAAGCCGTGGCTCGACTCGGACTTCGTCGAGGAGCTCGGCGGACGCCAGGAGATGAGCGAATGGCTCGTCGAGCACGGCTACCCCTACCGTGACTCCGCAGAGAAGGCGTACTCCACCGACGCCAACATCTGGGGTGCGACCCACGAGGCCAAGACGCTTGAATTCCTCGATGCCGGACTCGACATCGTCGAGCCGATCATGGGTGTCGCCGCCTGGCGCGATGACGTCGAGGTCGCGACCGAAGAGGTCACGGTCGGCTTCGAGGCTGGTCGCCCAGTATCGATCAATGGCGAGAAGTTCGACGATCCCGTTGCCCTGGTCTTCAAGGCCAACGAGATCGGCGGCCGTCACGGACTCGGCGTCTCCGACCAGATCGAGAACCGCATCATCGAGGCCAAGTCGCGCGGCATCTACGAGGCTCCCGGCATGGCGCTGTTCCACATCACCTACGAGCGCCTGCTCAACGCCATCCACAACGAAGACACCATCGCGCTCTACCACGAAGAGGGTCGCCGCCTGGGTCGCCGCATGTACGAGGGTCGCTGGTTGGACCCGCAGTCCCTCATGCTGCGCGAGTCCATGCAGCGTTGGGTCGCCTCGGCGATCACCGGCGAAGTCACCCTGCGCCTGCGCCGCGGTGACGACTACACGATCGTCAACACCACCGGTCCGAACCTCAGCTACCACCCGGAGAAGCTGTCGATGGAGCGCGTGGGCGACGCCGCCTTCGGTCCCGAGGACCGCATCGGCCAGCTGACCATGCGCAACCTCGACATCGCCGATTCGCGTGCCCGCCTCGAGCAGTACGCGGCCATGGGCATCGTCTCGGGCCCGACATCGGAGCTCGTCGGCTCCCTTGAGGCCGGTGGCGCCGAGGAGATCGCAAACTCCACCAACGATGTCGACGCTGCCAGCGACCGCGCCGGCCTGTCCGCCGCCTTCGACGCCGGCACGGACTGAGCAGGATCCACCTGACCGGCCGACTGGTCGGCTGGCTGGATGGCTGAGTGGCTGGGTGGCCAGCTTGCCGGCTTGCCGAGTGGCTGACTGACCGGCTGGCTAGCTGGGTCATTCTCGAAGCCCCCGCGCACAGTGATGCCACTGTGCGCGGGGGCTTCTGTGTTGTCGCGGGCTCCTGTGTCGTCGCGGACCTACTTGTGCTGCAGCGGACTCCCCCACGGCGCGGCCCACCTACGGCCCCTCACTTTTCGGCGCCGACGGTGCAACAGTTGGTAAGTTCGTCTCGATCCCGGCGCCCGGATCAAGCAGAACTTACCAACCGTTGCACCGCTTTCGGCGCGCAGTGGGATGATCGTGCCATGACATCAGCTGCGTCCAGTGTGCGTTCCCTCGCCGAGGTGCTCGACCGTGAACTTCGGGACCGTGGCAGCTCCATACGTGCCACGAAGGAACGGGCGTACCTCAAGAGCGAGCTCGTCCACTACGGCGTCGGCGTGCCCGGTACTCGGGGAGCGGTCCGCGAGGTGCTGCGCACGACCGAGTTGAAGCATGACGATGTGCTTGCTCTTGTCGAGGCGCTATGGGGCTACCCCGGCGATGCAGACGGCATGAACCGAGCCGCCAGCGGGACCCCTGTCTACGAGCTCCGCAGCGCGGCAACGATGGTGCTCATCCAAAAGCAGGACCACCTCGGCGCCGAAGATACTGACCTCTTCGAACGGCTGCTGCGTCAGGCACATACCTGGGCACTCGTCGATCCACTCGCCGGGGATGCCATCGGCCCGCTGTCCGAACAGGATGCGGAGTTCGATCCCATCCTCGAGCGCTGGGCGGGCGACGACGACTTCTGGATTCGGCGCTCTGCGCTGCTGGCCCACCTCAGACCACTGCGTGAGGGCCGCGGAGACTTCGCCCGATTTTCACGGTTCGCCGATGCGATGCTGGAGGAGCGCGAGTTCTTCATTCGCAAGGCCATCGGCTGGGTGCTGCGCGATACCGCCCGCACACGTCCCGATATGGTCTTCGACTGGATGCTGCCGCGTGCGCATCGAGCTTCAGGCGTGACGATGCGCGAAGCGGTGAAGCATCTGTCGCCGGAGCAGCGTGAAGCGGTGCTCGCAGGTCCTGTCAGAAGGACGCGGCGAACTCGAGCAGGATCTGGTTGAAAGCCTCGGGCTGCTCGATGTTGGCCGCATGCCCATCATTGGGGATGACCGTCGATGAGCCGATCGGAGCCAGACCCGCAGAGGCGGCTGCGTGCGATGCTGGCCAGTGCTCACTCTCGGCTCCGGCGACGAAGAGCACGGGCACGTCGGTGCCTTCGATCACCGGACGCCAATCGGCCTTCGCGTGCTCGTTCAGAAGTGCGAGTTCGCCGCGGCTGAGGTGATGATCCACACCCTTCATGGCCTTGAGCAGACGCAGCAGGCGCCTGCCCCGCTTCCAGATGGGCGTGCCGTGTCCGGTGGCAGGGATTCCTTCGGCGAAGTAGGTGTCGATGTTGGATTCGTCGTAGCCGTAGTAGCCGTGGGGCCAGTCGGCGGTGTTGAGCATCTTCGGTGTCTGGTCGACGATGACGATTCCGGCGATGCGATCGGCGCCGAACTGGGTGAGATAGGACCAGATTGTATTGCCGCCCATAGATCCGCCCACGAGCAGAACATCTGTGAGCTCCAGAGCCTCGAGAACCTGCGCCACGTCCTGACCGCGCCGCTCCATTGTCACGCCTGACTTGGGGTGATCGGCGTTGCCGTGACCGCGCAGATCGACGGAGAAGACCGCGTATCCATCCTGTGCCACCGGTTCGACCTGGTAGCGCCAGCTGGCCGCCGACGCCTTGAACCCGGCCAACAGCACCACCGGGCGACCGGCGGGATCTCCGGTATGTGTGTACTCGAGTCGAAC
Organism: Brevibacterium antiquum; assembly: GCF_016107655.1. Classification (GTDB taxonomy): domain Bacteria; phylum Actinomycetota; class Actinomycetes; order Actinomycetales; family Brevibacteriaceae; genus Brevibacterium; species Brevibacterium antiquum. The sequence continues at coordinate 361,783 of NZ_JABASX010000002.1, read as the reverse complement.
ACCGTCATCGGCAATGATTGTGGGCACGGTTCAATCCTAGCGCCGAGCGTCCTTGCGGATCCGACTCCGCTGTGACTATGTGATCTTTGCCGTTAACCCCTTCTTCAGGGCAAGTGCGTTACATCGAAAAAGCCCCTCACCAACATTTCTGCTGGTGAGGGGCTCCTCTACTGTGCGCCACGAGGGATTCGAACCCCCAACCTTCTGATCCGTAGTCAGATGCTCTATCCGTTGAGCTAGTGGCGCATGTCGTCTGGACTCTCGCCCTGCAACTCGATCAACTATACACACCGAATTCACTCAAGCTCAAATTCGGCCCGAGTGCGCTTCGCCACATTTGCGGCCTCGGCAGGGAGGAGCTGCGCTTGCTCGATCAGCGATCCGCAGCCCCTCCACGCGGCGTCGGCAGGCTACTGCTGCGCAGCCTCCGCCTGCGCCGAATTCTTCCATCGACGGGCCGCAATGAAGGAGCGCACTCCCATAATGACGTAGATGATGAGCAGCACGAAGGTGATGATGCTCGTGATCACAGCCGCAGGCCGCTCGGCCTCACCGGCGATCAGCGCGCCGACCTGCATGACGTTCATGCCGGTGCCGAAGATGCCCAAGATGGCAACAACCAGAGCAATGTGGACTCCGAGCTTCTGATTCTTCAGTGCGATGAGTCCGCAGATCAGGATGATGGCGCCCAGAATGGCCGGGATCAGAGCCGTCCAGCTGGCGAATGAAGTTGCGACGTAGGCGATGACGCCGACAACGATGAGGACGATACCAAGTCCGATGGTGGTGCGGGGCATGATGCTCCTTAGATTCTCATTTGAGGTCACAGATGCCCTGGCCCGACAGTTCCGATTCAGAGCATGGTCGAATTCAGGGCATGGTCGAAGGCGTCAGTGATGACGACAACTGCCCCTTATTCTACTATTCGTAGAATTTAAGTCCATCTCGCAGGCAGCCTAGCTGCAGCCGACGTCGGGATACCCGGAAAATCACCTACGAAAGGTTCGATCGGAAGGTGAGAGCCACCTCGGCGAGGGTGTCGAAGGCGCTGATTCCATGAACAATCACGCTTTGCAACAAACAAGCACCGCAATGCAAAAAAACATCACTCAATTGATGCATCCAAGTCTTCCGAGATGCCGTTGTGATCCAATGCACATCTTCCAGTGACTCAAAACCAGGATTTTCCGGCCCGTCCGAGTCCTACGGTGGAGATGTACCAGCCGCCAGGCGAAACCCCGTAATCCCGATTGACCAGGAGACCACTCATGACTGTCCTCGACCATGACGTCGTCGCTGACCAGCTGAAGAACGCACCGACCGACAGCGAGTCGGTGCTTTCGTTCGTCAGCAGGGTCGCCACCCTCACCACTCCAGACGATATCGTCTGGGTCGATGGTTCGGATGAGCAGAAGGCCACCATCGCCGACCAGCTCGTCGAAACCGGCACGATCGTTCGCCTGACCGGCACCAAGGACTCATTCTACGCGGCTTCCGACCCCGAGGACGTCGCCCGTGTGGAAGGCCGCACCTACATCTGCTCCGCCGAGGAGAAGGATGCCGGCGCGCTCAACAACTGGATGGCTCCGGCCGAGATGAAGGAGACCCTCGAGCCTCTCTTCACCGGTTCGATGCGCGGACGCACCATGTACGTCATCCCCTTCGTCATGGGACACGCTGAGGCTGACCAGCCGATGTTCGGCATCGAGGTCACCGACTCCCCCTACGTCGTTCTCTCCATGCTCGTCATGGCTCGCTCGGGCAAGAACGCCCTCGACGCGATCGTGGCCAACGGCGGCACCTTCGTCGAGTGCGTGCACTCGGTCGGCGCTCCGCTCGAACCCGGTCAGGAAGATGTCGCCTGGCCCTGCAACTCCACCAAGTACATCACCCACTTCCCGGAAGACCGCTCCATCTGGTCCTTCGGCTCCGGCTACGGCGGCAACGCACTGCTCGGCAAGAAGTGCTACGCGCTGCGCATCGCCTCGTCGATCGCCCGCGACGAGGGCTGGCTGGCCGAGCACATGCTCATCCTCAAGCTGACGAGCCCGGAGGGCGAGGTCAAGTACATCGCCGCCGCGTTCCCCTCAGCCTGCGGCAAGACCAACCTCGCCATGATCGAGCCCACAATTCCCGGCTGGAAGGCTGAGACTCTGGGCGACGACATCGCCTGGATGCGCTTCGGCGACGATGGCCAGCTCTATGCCGTCAACCCCGAGTTCGGCCTCTTCGGCGTCGCGCCGGGCACCGGTTACACCACCAACCCGACCGCGATGCGCGCCATCGAAGCAGGCGGCAACATCTTCACCAACGTCGCACTGACCGACGACGGCGACGTGTGGTGGGAAGGCAAGACCGACGAGAAGCCAGCGCACCTCACCGACTGGCGCGGCAACGACTGGACCCCGGACTCGGAGACTCCAGCCGCTCACCCGAACTCGCGTTTCTGCACCCCGATCGCCAACGTTCCGACCCTGGCTCCCGAGTGGACGAACCCGAACGGCGTGCCGATCTCGGCCATCCTCTTCGGCGGTCGCCGTAAGACCACGATGCCACTGGTGACCGAGACCAAGAGCTGGAACCACGGAGTGTTCATGGGATCAGTGCTCTCCTCGGAGACCACCGCAGCAGCCACTGGCGCCGTCGGCGTCGTTCGCCGCGACCCCATGGCCATGCGTCCCTTCATCGGCTACAACGTCGGTGACTACCTGCAGCACTGGCTCGACATCGGCAACACCGAGGGCGCCCAGCTGCCGAAGATCTTCTATGTCAACTGGTTCCGCCGCGATGACGACAACTCGTTCCTGTGGCCCGGCTTCTCTGAGAACTCGCGTGTTCTCAAGTGGGTCTTCGAACGCGTCACCGGCACCGCCGACGCAGCCGAATCCCCACTGGGTCTGACCCCCGTTGAGGGCGGTCTGGACACCGAGGGTCTCGACTTCACCGACGAGCAGCTGCGTAAGGCTCTCGCGATCAAGCCCGAGGAATGGGAGACCGAGCTCGGGCTCATCGAGGAATGGTACGAGCAGCTCGGCGATTCGGTTCCAGCCGAACTCCGCGCCGAGGTCGACAATCTGCGCGACCGTCTGGGTCTCGCCTGAGACAGTGAGACTCTGTCATTGAGTCTCTGAGTCTCTGAGACTCTGAGTCATTGAGACTCTACTGAACGAAAGAGAATCCCCCAACCATCGCCGAGGTGGTTGGGGGATTTTCGTATGCAGGGACGCAGTGCCCGCGGTGTTCGGAGCCTGATGTGCTCGGAACCGGCGGTGTTCGGCGCGTGCGGAGTTTGGCACGTGCGGAGTTTGGCGCTGCAGTGCTGCGGGGTGCCTTTAGTGGCGCCAGCGAAGGTCCGAAACGGCTGCCGAATCGCATCACGTGCCGGGAGTACCAATTCACGCTGCAGGAACTGTAGGACGAGATGCTCCGGGGAGGACGTGCGATGCCAACGGTCGTGAATATAACGGACTGCAGTGAATGCGACTACCGGTGGTGGGTGGCGCTACCGGTGGTGGGGGCCGCAGGCGGTGCGGCAGTTACGGTCAGAGACGCGGTCAGGCTCCGTGGAGTGCTGGGACGATCAGGTAGACGCCGACGAGCACAACGATGCTGCAGACGCCGAACACTGCCCAGTAGCCGACCCTGAGCAGGGGTTTGCTCTGGCCTTCGGCAGCCAAGTCGACGTGCACTGCCCGCATCCGCACAGCGGTGGAGAAGAGTGTGATGACGACGATCGCTGACACCCAGGTCGCGACCGCAACGATGAGGAATGAGCTCCACTCGATCATTTCGAATCTCCCTTGTCTGCGCGCGTCTCATCGGCGCGTGTCTCATCAGCATCTGTCTCCGCCGCCGAGGTGTGCACGGCGCTGGGATCGGACTCGGCGCCGATGCTCGCATCAGAGCCTGTTTCGGCAGCTGGGCCGACACCGGACTTCGCATCCGCTTTGTCAGAAAGCCGCTGGTCTCGGGCTTTGGCGCGAGCGGCACGCTTCATTGCTGCGCGTTTGCGGTTGCGGTCCTTGCGAATCTTGCGCTTGCGGCCGCGGATACCGACGGCCTCGCCGACGGTGTCGAAGTTCGAGAGGTCAGTCTGCTTGGCTTTGAGCGAGCTCAGGAAGATCCAGAGGACGGCAATGACGGCAATGACCGTGTCGATGATGACGCCGATGGTGCCCAGATGCGCGATGCCTGCAGCGATGCCGCCGACGATTCCGGCCGCTGGGATGGTCAGCAGCCAACCCGATGCGATCCGGCCAGCAGTCGACCACTTCACGTCCGCGCCCTTACGGCCCAGACCGGAGCCGACTACCGAACCGGACGCCACCTGCGTCGTCGACAGAGCAAAGCCCAGGTGGGACGAGGCGAGAATTGCGGCGGCAGTCGAGGTCTCGGCGGCCAGTCCCTGAGCGGGCTTGACGGTGGTGAGCTTCGTGCCGAGGGTGTCGATGATTCGCCATCCGCCGACATACGTTCCCAAGGCGATCGCCAGCGCGCAGGCGGTGATCACCCAGAGGTGAGGACCGGTTCCGTGATCCTGGAGGTTCGCGGACACGAGCACGAGGGTGATGACGCCCATGGTCTTCTGCGCATCGTTGGTGCCGTGTGCCAGAGCCACGAGGGAGGAGCTGAAGATCTGCCCGTATTTGAATGGAGCCCGGTGAGCGGTCTTCCCTTCGCCGTTGCGTCGCGTGATGGCATAGGCCAGCCGCGTGCACAGATAGGCACCCACGCCGGCGATGATCGGAGCGGCGACGGCGGGCAGGACCACCTTGGACACGAAAACGCCGAAGTCGACGGAGTTGAGTCCGGCACCGATGATCGCGGCACCGATCAGTCCGCCGAACAGCGCGTGTGACGATGACGACGGCAGGCCGAAGCGCCACGTCGCCATATTCCAGATGATCGCACCGATGAGGCCGGCAAGGATGAAGTCCGGAGTGATCTGGACTCCCCCACCACCTTCTTTGATGATGCCCCCGGAGATGGTCTTCGCCACCTCGGTGGACAGAAAGGCACCGACAAGGTTGAGCAACGCTGCCAGGGTGACCGCTGTCTTGGGCTTGATCGCTCCTGTGGCGATCGGTGTCGCCATGGCATTGGCCGTGTCGTGAAAGCCATTGGTGAAGTCAAAGAACAGTGCCAGCACGATGACCAACACAACGACGAAGATGATTTCCACTAAGCGACCTTGAACGTAGACACAATTCGGACCGTGGATGATTTAGCTGGCGGGCAGCGTCCTCAATCGGAAAAAGTCTACCGCCTATTCCACCGAATCTTCACCTACTGTTCGGCACATCTCCACTCGTGACACTCTGCGTTCATCTCTGAGCTGGCAGAACACCTACCCACCAGGCCCGGAATGTATCGGCGTTCACAATCGGCCTGGTGAGTAAGCGCAATCGTCAGCAGACGAAGCCGTCGGCGATGGTCAGCGCTTCGTCAAGGACCTCAAGACCGAAGCGCACGTCCTCGTCCGGCGTGTTCAGCGGCGGCACGACATGGATTCGGTTGAAGTTCGCAAAGGGAAGCACTCCCCCGGCCTTCATCGCACCGATGACTTGGTTCATCTCCGGCGAACTGCCGCCGTACGCGGCCAACGGCTCCTTCGTCGTCCGATCCTTGACGAGCTCAACGGCCCAGAAACAGCCCATGCCGCGGACTTCGCCGATCGACGGATGCCGCTGCGCCATGTCGCGCAGAGCCGGACCGATGATGTCCCGGCCGAGGCGGTCGGCATTCTCGATCATTCCCTCTTCGTCCATCGCATTCATCGTGGCGACCGCTGCCGCACATGCCAGCGGATGACCCGAATAGGTCAGGCCGCCGGGATAGACACGGTCGCGGAAGGTCTCGAAGATCGCGTCGGAGATCGCGACTCCGCCGAGTGGCACGTAACCCGAGTTCACGCCCTTGGCGAAGGTGATGAGGTCCGGGGTGACGTCCCAGTGGTCGACGGCGAACCAGCGACCGGTCCGACCGAAGCCGGCCATCACCTCGTCGGCGATGTAGACGATGCCGTAGCGAGCCGTCAGCTCTCGCACACCTTCGAGGTATCCGGCCGGAGGCCCGTAGATCCCGGCGGTGCCCGGCACAGTCTCGAGGATGAGCGCGGCGATGTTGTTCGGGCCCTCGAGCGTGATCATATCCTCAAGGTGCTGCAGCGCTCGCTGGGTCTCTTCCGCCTCGGTGGTGGAGCCGAAGTAGGAACGGTATTGGTAGGCAGGCATGAAGTGGACGATGCCTTCAGCCGAGTAGTCATTGGCGAAACGGCGCGGGTCACCTGTGACGTTGACGGCAAGCTGGGTGCCGCCATGGTAGCTGCGATAAGCGGAGAGCACCTTGGTCCTGTCGGTGTGCAGCCGTGCCATGCGGATCGCGTGCTCGTTCGCGTCGGCACCGCCGTTGGTGAAGAACACGTGGTCGAGATCGCCGGGGGTCCGGTCGGTGATGAGCCGGGCAGCCTCCGAGCGGGCATCGTTGACGTGCTGCGGAGCAATCGTGCAGAGCTTCGCCGCCTGTTCCTGAATCGCCGTCACGACCTTAGGGTGCTGGTGTCCGATGTTCGTGTTCACCAGCTGCGAGGACATGTCGAGCAGCTTCCGTCCCTCGCCGTCCCAGACATAGGGGCCCTCCGCGTCGACGATCGTCATCGGCTCGAACGGCCCCTGTGCCTGCCACGAGTGGAAGACGTGCGCACGGTCGAGCTCGTAGGCGCGTTGACCTGCTTGCAACTGTTCGGCAGTGAACGCCCGCTCGCTGCTGCCAAGTTCCGCATTGTTCTCCGAGCCTTCGGTCCCGGAGTCGTTGACCTCACGGTCGAGCTCTTCGTTCGCATTGATCACAGTCATGATGCGCCGTCCTTTCGCAGTTCATTCCATATCGCCGAGGTGGGTCAGACCGCCGAGGTGACCCTGATCTTTCAATGGTGAGCCAGCCGCACCCGAATCGCCATGGACGACCTGTCAACATATGTCCATGCAGACTTACACTGTGTAAACCACGTGGCCTGGAGACGGCGAAGGGAAGCGAACATTGGAAGCTTGGTCGCAGCGAGAACCTGATCTGACGATCGCGAACCTGCTCGACGTCGACGAGATCCGCCGCGGTGATCCCGAAGTCGTGACAGGTGGCGACCAGGTGGCGCGCGCAGTGAGGTGGGTCCACATCGCCGATTCGGAGAATGTCGCGCAGTTCCTCGAAGGCGGCGAACTCGTACTCAGCACAGGCTTGTCCTACCGGTCGTCACAGGAGTCGACGGCAAATTTCCTCGATCAGCTCGAATCCGCTTCTGCCGCCGGCGCTGTCATCGAACTCATTCATGACGATGGCCGACCCGATGACGAAGCCATCGAGAACGTGCGTGCTGCCGCCCGCGGTCGCGAGCTCCCGATCGTGATTCTGCGTCGCCGGATCAAGTTCGTCCGCGTCACGGAGCTCGCCCACCAGGAACTGCTCGGTCGGCAGCTTGCCCGCGTCGAGCGTGCCCGCACGGTCCACGAGGTCTTCACCCAGTTGAGCTTGGAGAGTGCTGGAGCCCAGGACATCGTCGACCGGACATCGGAGCTGCTGGGCTCACCCGTCATGCTCGAAGACGTCGGACATCGCCTTCTCGCCCACGCCGGCGATATACCCTCGTCGCGGACTGCTCGGCGTGAAAGCAATAGTCCGGACCACCTCGGCGAGGGCCAGGAACATGGGCACGGGCACAGGCATGGGCATGGGCATGGGCAACGGTGGCTGCAGACTCCGGTGGGACTGCGAGATCGGAGGTGGGGCCGACTGCTCGCGCCGGGCCGCCTGGAATCCGACGAGGAGGCAGCGCAGGTCATCGAGCGCGCCGCGCAGACTCTGACCTTGGCGCGGATGGCCGAACGCGACGAACAGGACCTTCTCATTCAGGCTCAGGGCGGACTGGTCCGCGAAATCATCGAATCGGCAGACGTCGACGAGAAGCAGGTCCGGATTCGAGCGGCGGACCTGGGGTTCGCACCACGAGGGCGCATGATCCCCGTGGTTGTCCGCGTTGATCGCGGTCCGAACACCGACCCGACATCACTCCAGCTGCGGGAACGGTCGCTGCACCGTGCATTCGTCACTGCAGCAACCGCTCACCGCTGCTCCACACTCTCCACCGGACTGCAATCGGGTTCATTCGGTACCGTGGTGGCTCTGCCCCCAGGCACCGATGATGATGCGGTCCTCGAGGGGCTCATCGGTGAACTTCCCACCCGCGACACCACGGTCGGAGTCGGGCGGACGAGCCAGTCGATCGTCGACGCCGCCAGCCGGCTCGAATCCGCCAACCAGGTGGCCGAGATCGCATCGACGCTCGAGCTGCGACAACGGCAGTACTACCGATTCTCCGACGTGAGACTGCGCGGACTGCTCTCATCCCTGCGCGATGATCCGAGCGTTCGGGCCTTCGCCGAGGCAGAGTTGACTCCTCTGCTCGAGGCTGAGGGCGGAAGCGGTGGCGGTGGCGGTGGCGGTGGCGGTGGCGAGGAGATGCTCACCCTCCTCGAACAGTTTCTCTCTCACAGCGGCAATAAGTCAGCGCTTGCTCGCAGCGGCTTCCTGTCCCGGCCGGCACTGTACGCACGCCTGGACAGACTTCAGGCCAAGCTCGGGGTCTCGCTGGAGGATGCGGAATCACGCACCGCTCTCCACGTCGCCATTCTGTGGCTGCGCACGAACCGGTGAGCTGAAAACCGGTCAGGTGAAGACCGGTGAGGTGAACTGCACGCGATCGTTTCGCCTTCTCGTCATTGTCAGACAATCTGTGATATCTGGTGCAGCAGATCCCGATGGAAATGCGTGACTTGATAACACTTGCAGGCCCAGTTTCCGATCAACTCTCGATATTACGCAGAAGTCGCTATATGGTCGATTGTATGACACGGCGGTGGAGGAGCGTGTCAGCCCACCATCTCGAGGGGCCCGCCGCTTCTTGCACGGTCGGTCCAGAGTGGGGCCGGCATTTTGACGAGGAGAGACAAAGATGTCCAGAACAAGTCAAATCATCATCGCTATCGTCGGCGTCATCGTTGTGGCGCTGGCAGGAGGCTACTTCGGAGCCGGACTTCGATCCGGAGGCGGTGCCGGGGGCACGGAGAACGGCGCCTGGATCCAGAAGATCAAGGATCAGGGCGAACTCCGAGTCGGAATCGCTTCTGCTCCCCCGATGACGGGCGAGCAGAAGGACGGCAAGATGGGCGGGCCCAACGTGCTGCCGCTGCAGAACCTGGCCAAGGAGATGGGTGTGAAGTTCACTCCGGTCGCCGCGGAATGGTCGAAGATGGTGTCCGGCCTGCAAGCGGATCGGTTCGATGTCGGTGCGTACCTCGACGCCACCTCGGAGCGGTCACTGGCCATCCAGTTCACCGACCCCGTCTACACCTACGAAGGCGTGTGGATCGTCAAATCCGATTCCGGTCTGAAGTCCACCGAGGATGTCATCAAGTCAAAGAAGCCCGTCGCCGTGGCCTCGGGTACGTCCTACGAACGCCGGGTCGTCGATCTGGGAGTCGACATCGTCAATGCCGAAGCGATCCCGCAGTCGATCACCGCGATGGAAGCCGGCCGTGCAGTCGCAGCGTTCGGCGACCTTCCGACTCTCGCTGACGCCGCACAGAAGAACAAGTCATTGAAGATCGTGCGACCGAAGCCGGTCATCTTCAAGAGCGATTCGAACTACGGACTCAGCGCTGACATCGATGAACGTTCACTGCAGGTCATCAATATCGCCATTCAGAACGCGAAGAACGACGGTTCCTTCCAAGCCGCACTGGACAAGGCCGGAGTGATCAGTCCCGATAACCTCGGCGATCTCGCAATGAAGTGATCGACTCCGCCCCCGGTAGAAGGGACTTCTCATGAATTACACGTTCGACTGGAGCGTGGTCACGAACAACTTCCCACGGTTGCTCGACGGCCTCCTCCTGACCGTGGAGATATCGGTCATCGTCATCATCCTCAGCATGATCTTCGCCATTCCTGTGGCACTGCTGCGCATGTCCAAAATCGAAGTGGTGCGCTGGCTGGCCCAGCTCTACATCGAGATCTTCCGCTGTACACCTCTTCTGGTGCAGCTGTTCTGGGTCTACTATGCTTTGCCGACTCTGACGGGAATCACCATTCCCGGCACGATATCGGCCGTCATCGCGCTGACGCTCAATCTCACCGCGTTCATGGCAGAGGCCTACCGCAGCGGATTCCAAGCGGTTCCGCCTGAACAGGTCGAAGCAGGCAAGATGCTCCGACTGACCAGGTTCCAGCAGATCCGTCACATCATCGTCCCGCAGGCGCTCAAACAGCAGCTGCCGGTGATCATGTCGCTCGACATCTCACTGTTCAAGGACACCGCCCTGGTGTCCACGATCGCGGTGGCCGACCTGATGTTCACCGCGAACAAGATCTCCACGGAGTCCTATCGAGCGCTGGAGATCCTCTCCGTCGCAGCGCTCATGTACTTCCTCATCGCGTTCCCTGCCTCGCTCATCCTGAGCAAGATCGAACGCAACATGATGGAGACGGGCAATGTGCGCGGCATTCGTCGCAAGAGCCTTGCGGCACAGATGGCTCCTGGAACGAAAGTCGAGGTCAAACCATGAGTGAGAACTCAGCTGCCCACACCGGGACGCACAGGGACATCGCTGCGAAGTCCGGTGATGTGCTCGTGTCCTGCCGCGGGCTCAAGAAGAGTTTCGGCGATCGAGAGGTCATGAAGAGCATCGACTTCGACATGCTCGCCGGAGACATCACCGTCATCATCGGCAGGTCGGGATCGGGCAAGTCCACGCTGCTGCGGGCGATCGCCGGGCTCACCGACCCCGATGACGGCACGATGACCTTTGACGGCGAGGTCGTGTTCGAGGATTCCAAGCGCACCCCAGCATGGAAGCAGGTCGACTCCCATGTCGGCATGATCTTCCAGAGCTACACGCTGTGGCCGCATATGGATGTGCTCAAGAACCTCACTCTGGCACCGCGGAAACGTCTGGGCATGTCGGAGTCAGCGGCACTGGAACGAGCGGAGAAGGCTCTCGCCGAGGTGGGGATGTCCGACCATATCCACTCCCGTCCCAGCGAACTCTCCGGTGGTGAGCGGCAACGCGTCGCGATCGCCCGCGCCCTGATGATGAGGCCGAAGCTGCTGCTCTGCGACGAGATCACGAGCGCGCTCGATCCACCGGTGGCCGCCGAGGTCCTCGATGTTCTGCGCAGACTCAAGGAAGAGGAGGGCATTGCCGTCGCTCTCGTCACTCACGATATGGCGTTCGCGTCGAAGGCCGCAGACCGGGTCGTGTTCTTCCATGAAGGAGAGATTGCGGTGAATGCGACCCCGGACGATGCCTTCAACAAGGCAGAGGACCCGGAGCTGAAGAAATTCATCGACGCTGTGCGATTCTGATTCGGCGCCATGCGGGTGCTCTGATTTCGGGCGTTCACCGCACGTAGTCGGCCCCGGTGATGTCGAGGGTTGCCCCGGTCAGATGTCGTGACCGTCCGGAGACGAGGTACGCCACGAGTTCGGCGACGTCTTCGGGCGGGGTGACTTCTCGCAGCGGGAGGTCGGCGAGAGTCTCGGCGTCGATCTCTCCGGAGGCGAGGCCGGTATCCACCCATCCCGGAGCCACGGCATACGCGAGGATGCCCATGTGGCCGAAGCCCCGGGCGATCCCCTTCGTCAGGCTCAGCAGTCCTCCCTTGGCCGCACCGTAGGCAAGATGCTCGGCATCATCGCCGCGATGGGCTGAGCGGCTCGTGATGTTGACGATCGTTCCCCCGCCGAGGTTGGGGAACTCTTCGAGTGCGCACCTGCACAGATCTGCCGCGGAGATGAGATTGAGCTGCAGGTTCGTCTCCCATCCCCGGGCCCATGCCTGCGGGTCAGCTCGGGGCGAGGCGATCCAGGCTCCGGCGTTGTTGATGAGAGTGTCGACGCCGCCCAGGGCTTCGTTCGCCGAGTCCCACAGCCCCTCGGCAGTGCCGGGACGTGCCAGGTCGGCACGCACGAGGTGTGCGCGCTCCCGGAGTTCGGCCGCGAGGCCACGAGCGCCGTGCTCCTCGGAGTTGAAGTGGATCGCCACCGCTGCACCGTCCCTGTGTACGGCTCTGACAATGGCTGCCCCGATCCCCTTCGAACCGCCCGTGACGAGGACTCGCCTTCCAGCCAGTGGGTGCCCTTCTTCGACGGTCATATCGTCCTCCTTCATTGACCGGGCCCGGCGAGCTGCCGTCGCACCCGGTTCGGCTTCTCAGCCGACCTGTTGGGCTCCGGTGATCTCGATCGCGGCACCGGAGATGAACGATGCTCGATCGCTGAGCAGGAACGTCGTCAACTCCGCGACTTCGTCCGGACGTCCCAGACGACCCAGCGGGATGGCCTCGGCCAGGACCGCCTCGGCGATATTCGAGGATTCGAGCTTCTGCTCCAGCATCGGGGTGAGGATCTCGCCGGGGCAGACGGCGTTGACCCGCACTCCCTGTCTGCCGTAGTCGCGGGCAAGACTCTGGCTGAACGAGACGACGGCGGCCTTGGAGGTGTTGTACGCGATGTGGCCGCCTGCCGGGTGCAGCCCCCACTGGGAGGCGATGTTGACGATCGATCCGGTTCCCGCACCGATGAGCGACGGCAGGATTCCGCGGCTCAGACGCATGACGGCATCGACGTTGACGGCGAAGCTCGTCGCCCAGTCGTCCTCATCAATGGCAAGGAGCGAACCTCGGCGCATCACTCCTGCACAGTTGACGAGGCCATCGACGACTCCGAAGCGAGCGAGGACGCCGGTGAGGAGATCGACGCAGCCTGCCGCCGTTGAGATATCGGCCGGGTACGACGAGATCCGCGCATCCACCTCGGCGGGCAGAGAAGGATCGGGAGTCGTTTCCACCCGGTCCACGGCGATGACGGTTCCGCCCTGGTACGCGCAGGCTGTGGCGATCGCCGAGCCGATGCCGCCGGCGGCTCCGGTGACGATGATGGTGCGACCTTCGAGTTCCATATGCTGCTCCTTCGCCATGCACTGTCCATTCGCAGTCGGGAGAACTGACATCGAGTTCACTCCCCGGCCGTCATTCGGCCCATCCCCCGTCCCCAGATGTCGCCGACGGTATAGCCGACCGGGAACGGATCGTCGGATTCGAGGACGAGCTGGTGGAACCCTGTGATCCACCCGCGACCGCTGATCGTCGGCACGATCCCCGCAAGACCGCCCACGGATGCCGTCTCCTTCACCTCGGCGGTGAAGGTCGTGCCCATCATCGATTCGTGGACGAACTTCTCCCCGACGGCCAGCTCTCCCCTGGCATACATCGCTGCCACACGGGCGCTGGTTCCGGTTCCGCACGGCGACCGATCGTAAGTGCCTGACCAGGTGCTCGAATCATCAAGATCGATCTCCCCGTTGGGCAGGACCACGGCATTGCGGCCGTGCGTGCCCTCGGTTCGTGCCGGCCCGTGGATCATCGGCAGAGCGATCGCGTCGATCTCGGGGATGAGCGGATGGACGACGTCGAACGCATCGTCGGCGGCTTTCCTCATCACCGAGGCTGCCCGGATGATCTCCTTCGCGTTGACCGGCTCGAGGTCGATGCCGAGGTGCTCTGCCTTGGCTTGAACGTAGAACTGTCCCCCGAAGACGATATCGACGGGAATCGTTCCGTAGCCGGGAACCTCCAGTGGCAGATCAAGACCATGGACGAACGCGGGCACATTGTCGAAGGTGACCAGAGTGGCCCGGCCTTCTTCCACTCGTGCGCGCACCGTGACGATCCCGACCGCGGTGTCCACGCGCAGAGTGGTGATCGGTTCGAGGACATCGATCGCCCCGGTTTCGATGAGTGCGGTCACCGCGCAGATGAGGTTCGATCCCGACATGGGTCGGAATCCGCCCTGTTCCATGACGATCATGCCGAAGTCGCAACTGGGATCTGCCGGAGGGACGATCAGCGGCGAGCAGAGCCCGGGATATCCGCGAGGCTCCTGCAGGACCAGGGTCCGCAGGTCATCGAGATGGTCACGACAATAGCGAAGACGCTCGATCATGGTCGCACCCTTGACTCGCAGACCGGAGCCCATGAGGACTCGGCCCGGTTCACCAGCCGCGTGTACGTCGACCGTCTGAATGAGCTGCCTGTTGGCCATTGTGTCGGTACCTCGTTCGAAAACGGTTGACGCTCAGGCGACGGTCTCGAGGCCTGCGGCGCTGAGGAGGCCTCGAAGTTCCTCGCGATATTCCGTCGCCAGCGGCAGAATCGGCGCGCGCGTCGGTCCTGCCGGCATCCCGACGAGTTCGACCCCGGTCTTCACTCCGCAGGCATAGCTGTGTGATTCGAGGAAGACACATATGGGGTGAATCTTCTCCCACAGATCCCGCGCTCGCGGCATGTCAGTGTCGATGGCCAACGCGTTGTACAGATCGACACACAGTCGGGGAATGAAGCTGGCTGCTCCCCACACACCTGCATCGGTTCCGAGTGCGAGCGCTGCGAAGGTCAAGGTGTCACAGCCGTTGATAGCTTGGATGTCATCGGACTGGTCGAGATAGACGGAGGTGAACTTCGAGAAGTCGCCGCTGGTGTCCTTGTAGCACGCGACTCCTCCTTCCCGACCAAGTCGGCCGAACTCTTCAGCGCTGACGTCAAGCCCGGTGGCATCCGGAATGTTGTAGAACATGATCGGGATGTCGACGACGCTCGAGACTGCCCGGTAGTGGGCGATGGTCTCCTCGATTGACGGAGTGTCGTAGAAGGGAGGCACGATCATCAGAGCATCGGCGCCTGCTTCTTCGGCATCGCGGCTGAGCTCGATGGTCTCTGCCGTTGAGAGTGCCCCAGTTCCCGCAACCACGGGCACTCTCCCACCTGCCGCTTGAATGTAAGCGCGGTTGCCGGCCTTGCGCTCCGCGACAGTGAGCGCGGTGAATTCTCCGGTCGATCCGCCCGGCACCAATCCGTGGACGCCGTTGGAGATCATATGCTCGACCTGAGCCCCGATACCGGCGATATCGATCTCGCCGCCGTCAGGGCTGAACGGGGTGATGCATGCGGCATAGATGCCGGTGAAGGTGAGTGACATGAGTGTGGCCTTTCAACTGGTGGCTGTCGTTCAACATCGGACGAGGAGCGGGAATGATCAGAATCGCTGCGGTGATATCCGCGCGAGGAGATCGGGACTGAGGGTCGATCTTCTGTCGAGCATGATGTCGGTGAGCACCTTCGCCGAGGCGGGTGCCAGGGTCAGCCCCAACATCGAGTGGCCGGAATTCACAAAGGCGTTCTTCGCCGTGCCCAGCTTGCCGATCACGGGAAGCCCGTCCGGTGTCATCGGCCGCGAGCCAGCCCACGGAGTCTGCTCACCGGTCGGTCCATCACCCCAGTCACGGAACGATTGTCTGGCCGCACGGCGAATGGCTTCGACACGGACGTCGTTGACTTCGTCATCTCGGCTGCCGAATTCCATCGTCCCCGCCAGCCGGAGCATGCCGTTGAGTGGGGTGACTGCGACCCTGGTGTCTTCGAGAGTCAGTGAGGTTCTCAGTCCTATCGGCGCGGGAGAGTAATCGATGCTGTACCCCTTGCCCGAATAGATGGGCAGTCGGCGGCCGAGCTCGCCCAGAAGCGCACCGGTCGGCACGCCTGCGGCGACGACGACGGCATCGGTGGCGATGACCTCTGCGTCGGTGGTGACGATCGCAGTGACAGCGTCACCGCTGCTCACGAAGCTGCGCACGGTCACTCCCTCGCGCACTTTCACACCGATGTCGCCCAACTTCTTCAGCAGTCCGCGGTTCAGCGAGTCGGGTTCGATCTGTCGATCGGTGGGAAAGAACATCCCGTGGCGAATGCGGTCGCTCAGTGCCGGCTCCGCCTCCAGCAAGTCATCGCCGTGGAGTTCTTCCGCGACGTGACCAGCCGTTGCGAATGCCTTCAGGGTCTGAGCGTGTTCTTCGAATCGAGCGGTTGTCTCAAAAGCCAGGAGCACTCCCCGAGCATGCATCTCGAAATCGATGCCCTGGCGCTGATAGTCATCGAAGAGCGCATTCGCGTCTTCTCCCATACGCAGGTGCACGTCGAGACCTGCATCGAAGTCCTTGGCGTTGCAGTGCTGGGCCATCCGGAGCAGAAACTTCAGGTATCCGGGTGCCAGAGACGGTTTGATCGACAGGGGGCTGTCGGGCCTGAGCATCCATCTGACGCCCTGCAGCAGAACACCTGGCCCGGGAACCGGAGTGCTCTCAGCCAGTGCCACTTTCGCCGCGTTGCCATGGGAGGCGCCGGCGCCGCACTTTCCTGATTCGAGAAGCGTGACCTCGCAGCCGGCAGACGCCAATTCATAGGCGCTGGCCAGGCCCACCACTCCACCGCCGACAACGACTACCTTCATACAGGTCTCCCTCAGTGCCGACCGCGACCGACATCGGTCGCGGCTTAAGGATTGTATGACAATCCCTTGGGGATCACGCTACGCACTCGTAGTGATCGCGTCAATGCTCTTCCGCACACAGTTTCCCAAGGGCCTGCGCGCCGGACCGGTTGATGCCCAGTTTGAGCTCTGGGAACAACCAGCCAGTCGGTGAGTCGGTCGGTGAGTCGACCAGCCGGTCGGCGAGTCAGCCGGTCGGTTCAGGAGTCAGTCGGTCGATTCAGGAGTCAGTCGGTCGATTCAGGAGTCAGCAAAGCGAGCTCCTGGGCGCTGTCCATGGTGTGAACGTCCAGGGCTGTGCGAATCTGCGCAGAATCACCCGTGCGGATCGCGCGCATCAGCGCCGCATGGATGGCATGCGCCCGTGCAGGATTCGTCCGGGTGAATTGGTCATAGGCCAAAACGATCGTCATCTGCGCTTCCATCACCGGCCAGATACGCATGAGCAGGTAGTTGTCCGCCGCTTCCCAGATTCCCCGGTGAAATCGCACGTGTGCCTCATGCAGGGCCAAAGGGTCCGATTCTGCAGTGGCCCTCTCGAACGTCTGCCATGCGTCTTCCAGCGCCTCCATCCTCCGGCCGGTCTTGTCGGCAAGGATCTCGCTGATCGCCTCGGTGTCCAGGGCGACCCGGATTCGAGCGATGTCGAGCAGAGAATCGGACTGAATATCGGCTACCCGAAGGCCACGGTAGGCCTCCTGGATCAGAAATCCGTCCCGCGCCATCTGATTGAGTGCCTCGCGAGCGGTCGGACGGCTGACGTCGAGAGAAGAGGTGAGCTCGGCTTCGATGATGCGCTGCCCCGGCCGGATCTCGCCGACCACGATTCGTCGTTTGATCTCATCGACGACGCGCTGCCGGCGCTCCGTATTGGAAGCAGGAGCCTGCGCCGCGCCGCCGGAGGATTTCTGCGGGGCGCCCGAGCTGGGAGCGCTTGCCGGTGTGTGCCCGATATCGTTTTTCGCTGATTCCGATGAGTCCACTCCGGCGCCTCCTGAACGATATCGACTACTGAGTTCGGTCAAATTGCCGGACTGGGTCAGACAGAGATGACCCTGCCGGTGACGTTTCCTTCGACGGAGCGCACGAACGCCGCAGCGACCTGCTCATCGGTCACCGGAACCATCCCCGCGAATGCGTCGTGGAAGTGAGGAGAGTTCGCCAGCACATTCGGGCTGACTGCATTGATACGGATGCCGCGCGGAAGCTCTGGGGCGGCGGAGATGACGAACGATTCGACGGCGCCGTTGACCAATGCGGCCGCAGCTGCCGTCGGCACAGGCTCTCGACTGAGCACACCGGTGGTCACCGTGATCGATCCGCCGTCGTTGAGATAGTCGAGGCCCTGCGTGACGAATTCAACCTGGCCCAGAGCCTTCGACACAAAGGTGCTCATGTAGTCCTCACGCGTGAGCTCGGTGACCGGCTTGAATGCCGCAGAGCCCACCGCCACGACGATGGCATCGATTCGTCCGACAGCTTCGAGCAGCGAGGCAATCGACTCAGGATCCGAGGTGTCGACTCCAGGCTGAGTCGATCGGGACGCCGCAACGACGCTGTGCCCTCGCGCCTCCAACTCGGCTCGAGCAACCCCTCCGACGTGCCCCGCGGCTCCAACCAGCAAGATCTTCATGACACTGACTCCTCGTCGTTGCAGTGAAATACCACTCAGGATTGACTGACAATCCTGAGCTTAGGGGATGACGAGCAATCACACCAGAGATGGGGCACCGCTCACCCCTGACCCTGAAGTGCGAGCAGACGAAAACCCCCGCCTGACCGGTGTTTCACTGGTCAGACGGGGGCTTCCCACAACGCGGAGTCGGAGGGATTTGAACCCTCGGTCCCCAGTTCAAGGGACTTCACCTTAGCAGGGTGACGCTTTCGGCCGCTCAGCCACGACTCCAAATACTGACTCGATACCTCTCCTTTAAGAGAGTGCCGAACCTGCAGTGTGTACTACGGAGAACAGCCTATGCGAAACCAGCGGCGAAGAGCAAAGCGTACCGACAAAGAGTGGCCTTGATCATAATCCGGATAGAGTCGGATCACCGGGAAAACGGGGATGGCGGCCAGGTTCCTCTGCTCGCATACACGCGAATTCCAGCATTCATCAATCTACGGGCGTAAAATCGATCTGAAGTGTTCAGCGGTTTGCTCTCTGTCGGGTTTGGGAACGATGCTACGGAGGTGCCTCCTGCGCTGGCATCGATCATGATGCGCGCCGATAGCCGGCATCGTGAGCACCGCACACAGCACGAGACGTAAACCTACGAGGAGTTAAGAACTTGCCAGAGATTCCCCCTGACAAGCAAGGGCCGAATGGGAACGACCCCAATTCTCGCCCAGCTGGTCACCGTCTCCGCGCTTCTTCTCGTCCTCGATTCCGCGGTGATGCAACAGCCAGTGAGGATGAATCGAGCTCACTTCGTCCGTCATCGAACTCGCAGTCGAAGCCACAGCGGGCCTCCCCACAGTCGCAGAACTCAGCCAGGCAGTCGCAGAACTCAGCCAGACAGTCACAGAACTCAACCAGGTCACAGAATTCGGCCGATGCACGCCGTTCGTCCTCCTCCTCACAGCAGCCGAGCTCCTCGAACAATCAGTCGAAGGCACCGACGCCTCGTCCAGTAGCTCCACGCACTCGCCGCGAAGCACGGATGCTTCGTGCCGCGGGCGCCAGCGGGGCCTCCGCCGCAGGTGTGGCATCTGCCGCCGAGGCCCAGGAACGCAGTGCCAGCACACCGGAGCAGACCGCCTCCGCACCAGAACCAAGACCCGACAACGCCGCCCGGCCCGCCGATGCGCGCAACCGCGGCCCCGCCTCGGCGAGGACATCAGCAGACAGAGTCGCTGACGATGCAAGCGCAGCACCGCGGCGCAGAGACCGCCGAACAGACGAAGCGGCACGCCCCGCCGAGACCTCGCGCGCACGGCGCCATTCCTCGCGGGTCGGAGAAGCCTTCCCCAGCCTCGTCGGCTGGACCTCACTGAGTACCCTGCTGCCAGGCATCGGACTGCTGCGCACACGATTCCGGCCACTGGGCTTCATCCTGCTCGGCGGATTCGTCCTCACCTTCCTCATCGCCCTCGTCTATGTCCTCGTCAAAGGACCGATCCGCGCATTCGGCACCGTCGTCTCAAGTCCGACGATGCTGACCTTCCTCGCGATCATCCTCGCCATCATCGGCGTGATCTGGGTCCTCGCGATCGTGATCTCCCACTTCGGGCTGCGCAAGGGTCACCGCTACGCCCCGTGGCAGAACAAGATGGCCGGCGTGCTCGTCGTCTCGCTCGCACTCATCGTCGGCATTCCCCTCGGCGTCGGTTCGGTCTACGCCCGAGTCCAGGGCAATACGGTCTCCAGCCTGTTCGGCGACAGCACAGGACATGCCAAGAGCGCCGAGGACCTCTGGGCCGACAAACCCTACATCAACGTCTTCCTCATGGGCCGCGACAACGGCGATGACCGTGAGGGCACACGTCCCGACACCATGCTCGTCGCCTCGATCGACACGAAAACCGGCAATACCGCACTGATCTCTGTACCGCGTAATCTCGCGTTCCCGATCTTCCCCGAAGGCAGCGAATTGGACAAGGCCTGGCCCGACGGCTTCCGGCCCACGGGTCAATCGTCGGTCGACCTCATCAACTCCGTCTGGCAATGGGGCGAGCAGAACAAGGACGACATCGGCAACCCCCACGGTCTGGAACCGGGAATGTTCGCCACGATGCAGGCGGTGGAGGGCTCTCTGGGCCTCAACCTCGACTACTGGGCTGCGGTGGACATGGCCGGGTTCGAGGACGTCGTCGATGCCATCGGCGGCGTGAAGATCGACGTCGAACGCCCCATCCCGATGGGCGGCGGCAAGTCGATGTCCGGAGCCGCCAACGAGGTCTACGGCTGGGTCGATCCGGGTCCGCAGACGCTGAGGGGCAAGGACGCACTCTGGTATGTGCGCTCACGTGAAGGCAGTGACAACTACGACCGCATGTGCCGTCAGCAGCGCATGATCAAGACCACCCTCGATCAGGTCGACCCCCGCGAACTCGCCACGGCGTACCCCAAACTCGCGAACTCGGCGACCAAGAACATCGCCACCTCGATTCCGCAGAACGAGGTCCCGGCCTTCATCGAACTTGCGATCTCGATGCAGAAGGGCGACGTCACGACGGTGCAGATCAACAACGACGTCACCCCCACGTACGACCCCGACTTCGACGTCCTCCACAAGTGGATCCTCGGCGAGGTCAAGGGCGCGTCCAAGGGTGAGGAGACGCCCAAGCCGACCAATACTGCAGCCCCGGAAGAGAAGAAGGACACCGCAGAGGAGGAGCCCACGGAAGGGGCCCCCGACGAGGAGGCAGCGTCCGAGGAGGCACCCGCCGGAGAAGAGGGCGGTGAGCCCACCGAGACCACGAAGCCCGGCGAGCCCAACGCCGAAGGCAAGTGCTACCCGAAGGGGTTCAAGCCCGGCGACGACTTCCCCGGCTACCCAGGCCCGGGAGCCGGAGATGAAGGGTGACGACTTCCTCGCCACAGTCGGGAGCCGGAAGCCCATCTGAGGTTCACTCACCCGCTGCAGACGGTCCAGACGCGCAGGCCCATTCGGTGGCGATCATCGGCGCCGGTCCGCGCGGGCTCTCGGTCCTCGAGAGACTCGTCGCCCTCGCCGCCGAACGATTCTCGGGCGCAGATACACCGCCCACGGTCGTCATCCACCTCATCGATCCCTATCCTCCGGGTGCGGGAATCGTCTGGCGCACGGATCAGCCCGAGTCCCTGCTGATGAACACGACGATCGCCGAGCAGACGATCTTCCCCGATGCCAGCTGTTCGTTCGTCTCCCCGAATGGCGCCTCCGATCGGTTCGGTCCGAACATGGCACAGTGGTATCGAGATGAGGGCGGAACGGACCCCGTCGATGCCACGTTCCCCAGCCGGACTCTCTACGGCCGCTATCTGCGCGACTCCTATGCACGCATCCGCGACACGGCACCTGACTTCGTCACGATCGTCGAACACCCGACCACAGTCGAATCGGTCATCGATCTCCCGCCCGTCGAGCCTTTGGGCCACACGTCCACGGACCCTGAAACCGTGCCGCCGCAGCTGGTCCGCTGCGAGGACGGAACCGCCATCATCGCCTCGGCCGTCGTCCTCGCGGTCGGCCACATCCCCAGCGCGCAGACCGAGGAACGTGCCCGGCTCGCGGCCTTCGCACAGCGCACCGGCGGACTCTACATCCCTCAGGGTCTGCCGGCTGAAGCTCCCCTCGCCGAGGTGGCACCCGGCAACCGTGTCATCGTCCGCGGCATGGGTCTGAACTACTTCGACCTGCAGACACTGTTCACGCATGAACGTGGAGGCCGCTTCGACCCGGATCCCGACATCGCGGGCGAGCTGCGCTATGTGCGCAGCGGTGAGGAGCCTCGCCTGCTGCTCGGCTCACGCCGCGGCGTCCCCTACCGCAGCAAGCCCATCTGCCAGGCCCACCCGCGATCACCGTGGCCTCTGCGTTACTTCACGCGGGAGAACATCGCACTGCTGGCCGGCCTCGACGACCTCGACGGTGACCGAAAAGCGGGAGCACGTTTCAACGACCAGCTGTGGCCGCTCATCCTCGCCGACCTTCGTCTCGCCTACTACAGCACCCTGTCCCGGATCCGTCCCGAGGCGTTCGCCGGTGACCCTGGTCAGCTCCGTGAGGCCATCGCCGAGGCGGTGTCCCGACACCTGACCAGGCGCACCTGGCAGGAGACCCACCCGGAGGCACACGAGTCCACCGACTTACACGCTGGGAACACTGACGCCGCTGCGAAGTCGCGCCAGCACGAAGCCGCCGAGGCTGCGCGCCAGGGCCGTGTCACCCGCGAGGCCTTCGCCTGGTCGGAGATCGAGGAGAGCCTCGTCCCCGACCCCGCTCACCGCATGTCACTGCACGAGCTGCTCAACCCGCTCGAGGGGCGAGAGTTCGATAGCCGAGGCCCCAGGGAGGAGAACTCCCTGCACGAGTGGATGCTCGACTTCCTCCGCGCCGACCTCCACGATTCGCTTGCCGGCCCCGAGGGCAGTGCCGAGAAGTCGCTGTTCACCGTGCTCTGGCAGTCTCGGCTGCTGCTCAAAGAGCTCATCGTGGCAGGCCACATCGACCGGGTCAGCATCGACATGGAGATCTGCGGTTGGTTCGAAAGCTTCGTCTCCGGCATCTGCGACGGTCCTCCCCCGCAGCGCATCGCTGAGCTTCTCGCCCTGGCCGAAGCCGGCCTCGTCGAGTTCATCGGCCCGGACATGCGCATTGAGGCGAATCCCGATGTCTCTGCACCTGCACACGGGAGGCCCGCGGTTACGGGCGGGGACCCGCTGCCGCAGATCTTCACAGTCACCTCGGCGCAGGTCGCGGGTGGCATCACGGGCAGCGTCGTCATCGATGCTGCATCACCGACGAACGCGGTGTCCCGGGCCGCCGATGTGCTGGTGCACGGGATGGTCGAACGCGGCCAACTCACGCCCGCCCGTCTGACCTTGGACGACGGTCGTGAGAAGTTCCTCAACGGACTGTCGCTCACGCCGCGGCCCTACCGCACGATCGATGTCGAAGGCACCGTGCACCCCCGCCGTTTCGCGCTGTCCATTCAGCTCTCCTCCGTCCAGTGGGGTCTGGCGATCGCCGCGAATCCCCAGACGAACGCAGCAACACTGAACGACTCCAACGCCGCAGCCACCGCCATTCTCGACCTCATCTGAGGGGTCCGCTGGGCGCGGGTCTCCGAACGCTCTGCTGCGGCGCATGGCGCGAGTTCCCGAGGCTGAGGTGCGGGGCTGAGCTCCCCGAGATGTCCACAGAGGCGGGTGGCGCTGCGCGGCTGAGTACTCTGAGTCAGACTGAGCTGGTTGCAACCAACTCAGTCTGACTTCGACGATAGAACTCCGCAGCCTGTGGTCCGCCGCGATCCCCAGACGGGAATCAGGCGACGCAGGCAGTCGGGAGAACGCTGATGGCTAGGTCGAAGTGAGTCTCACCCACGCAGGTCTCCCCTACTCCCTATGCGTCGGCCATCTCGAGGGCGGCTTCGGGCTTCGTGGTCCTGGCTCGCACGATCGCGAGCAGGGACATCACGACTCCGATGATCGCCCAGGCCAGCAGGCCACCATAGGCGGCCCCCACGCCCGTGGTTCCGGCGGTGATCGCGGCGAAGCCGTTCATCGCCGGCGTCAGCGGCAGGATCGGGGCAAGGAAGTCGAAGAAGCCGGGCACCGCGCCGATCGTTCGTCCGGCAACTGCGAGGACCACAGCGATCACCGACAGGAACCTGCCGACGCCGCCGAACCACGCCACCAAGGCGAAGTTGAGCACCATGAACACCAGCGCGGAGACGAACGTCAGGACCGCGATGTCGAAGCCTTGGACGGCACCGATGTCCAACACGCTCACCGCCAGGATCGACAGCACAAGGGCCTGCAGCAATCCTACGATCACGCCTGGCACCAATC
Source organism: Brevibacterium antiquum (assembly GCF_016107655.1). Taxonomy (GTDB): domain Bacteria; phylum Actinomycetota; class Actinomycetes; order Actinomycetales; family Brevibacteriaceae; genus Brevibacterium; species Brevibacterium antiquum. Next base: position 337,856 of record NZ_JABASX010000002.1, on the reverse strand, counting down.
CACGCAGCCAGACTGCCGCTGAGGACTTCGTCGAGAGCAGGGTCGAGGCCGGGATCGGCTTGAGCACCGTGTAGGTGACGAGTCCGCCGACCCACAAGGCGAGCATGATGAGCAGCGCGAGCGTCGACCCCTGCAGCGCATCGCCCGCTTCGGAGGAACTCGGCGCCTTGATGTTCTGAGAGGCGACGGTGGAGAGCTTGTCACGCTCCGGGGCCGAATAGGTGGGGACTTCGTCCGCGCCCTTCTTCACACCATCGGCAAACTTGCCGACGCCTTGCGAATACTTGTCTGTGCCCTCGGACAGGGTATCCAATCCGTTCGCAAGGTCAGAGGTGCCGGTTGCGGCGGTGGAGACTCCGGTCGTGTACTTGTCGAGTCCGGTGGAGAACTCACCGAGTCCATCGGAGAGCTGTCCTGCACCGTCGTCGAGTTCGCTCGAGCCATCTGCGACCTTGGCGATGCCGTCACTCAGCTCCGGCATACCGTCGGCGAGCTTCTGATTGCCTTCGGCGACACCGGAGGCCCCCTCACGCAGCCCCTTCGAGGCCTCGAGCAGCTTCGGAGCATTCTTCGAGATGTCCTCCATGCCCTTGGTGAGTTCGCCGAGGCCGTCTTCCAGGCCCTTGACGAACTTGCTCATGCCGTCGCTGAGCTCATCGGCACCATCGGCGAGCTTGTCCGCGCCGCCGAGCAGCGACTGCCCGTCCTTCTTCTGTTCCAGACCGTCGACGGCGCTGTTCAGCCCGCCCGAGGTGCCGTTGAGGAGCCCCTGAGCGTAGGCCTTCTCGATGCCGGCGCACACCTCATCCGGTGTGCCGGCAGGGCACATCTGAGCACGTGCCTGATCGGCCTCGTCCTGGGTCATCATGCCCGCCGAAACGAGGTCGTCGAGACCGGTCACGGTTCCGCTCTTGGCGAGCTGATCGGCCTGGTCAGCACCGTCCTGGAGACCGTCGCGGTACTTCCCGAGCCCCGAGGACAGACCCTCGGCACCTTCGGAGACTCCCTTGGCACCCTTGTCGAGGTCCTTGCCGCCCTTGACGAGGTCGTCGATTCCGCCTTTGCCCTCACCAGAACCCGAGTCACCGGAACCGGCGAAGCCCTTGATGATCTGGTCGATCGACTTCGTGTACTTATCGACTCCACCGGAGAGCTCCCCTGCGCCGTCGGCCAGCTTCTGCGTGCTGTCGGGCAGGTCCGCTGTCGACTTCTTCATGTCCTGCAGACCGCCCGAGAGCTCGGAGGTGCCCTTCGACAGTTCACCAGCACCCTTGGACAGGTCCCCGGCGCCCTTGTTGAGTTCAGATCCTGAGGAGTCGAGCTTCTCCATGCCGTCGGAGAGTTCGCCCGCACCGCTTGCGGACTTCTTCGTCCCCTTCGCCAGATCCTCGCCGCCGTCATCGAGTTCTCCTGCGGCGTCCCCGAGGTCCTTCATCTGATCACCCATGTCGTTGAAGCCGACATAGATGTTGTCGAGATAGGTCTCGGTCATCTTCGTGTTGAAGGTTGTCCGCGCCACTCCGGCAACGGACTGCGCGATCTGGGTGTCGGCGGCCGGAGCCACCCCGGAGACATCGACGTCGAGCTGCGTCTGAGTTGCGGACTTGGCGTCACTGACCGAGGTCACAGCCCTGGAGAAGCCCTCGGGGATGGTCAGGGTCGCAGCGTAGGTCCCATCGGACATGCCCTTCTTCGCATCGTCTGCATCGGTGATGACCCAATGGATGTTCTTGTCCTCTTCGCCCACGAGCCCACTGGTCAGCTGCCGGCCGATCGGCACGGTCTCACCATCGACCTCGGCGCCGTCATCGTTGTTGACGATCGCGGCCTCGATCGTATCGAGGCGGTCGGTGCTGTTGTACGTGGCCAAAATGAATCCAGCGGCCACGATGATCGGGATGAGCACCAGGCCGAAGAGGGACAGCCAGGTCACGGGCCGTTTCGAGTTCGCACGTTCGAGTCTCACGACTGCACGCCTTCCATTTCGCTGCGACCGGCTGCGTGGGCTTGCACGCCGCCGTTGTCATTATCGGTTCCACGCTCAGCCTCGGGCTGGGCCTCGTCGAGGTCGAGGTGGAAGTAGTTCGTATTCGGGGACAGGATCCCGGTGACGTCGCCGCCTGGCAGGCCCAGCACGATTGCCGTGCCCTCGGCCTGCAGATCATAGACAAGATCGCGCAGATCGCGACCGTCCCGGCCACTTTCGCCGGCCAGTGCGCCCGCTTCGCTGATGATGAGCAGATCCGGCGCCGAGGTGCGCAGCTGTGAGAGCTCGCGTGCTCCTGGCACCTTCCCCGGCCCGTTCTTATCGAGGTCGAAGTACGGAACACGACGACGGACCCGTCCCGCATGTTCGGGCAGGACCATGTCGCCGATCTTCATCTCACCGGCGGTCAGCCCGACGCGACCGGAGAGGGCGAGCAGAAGTGCTTTGCGGGCTTGGCCGCTGGCGACGAGGATCTGGCCCGGTGAGAGCGAGATGTCGACCTGGGCGAATCCGCGTCGACCCGAGCGCACAGCGATGCCGCGGCCGTAGATCCGGTAGTCGGAGTTCGGTTCCGGCCAGTCCCGCAGAGCCACCTCGTGGGCCAGGCCCTCTCCTTCGACATCGAGTCGGGGCAGGATGCGGTCGAGCCATTTCGGCAGCCACCAGGCCTTGTCGCCGAGCATCTGCATGATGGCAGGCACCAGGGACATGCGCACCAGGAAGGCGTCGACGAAGATGCCGGAGGCCAAGGCGAGTGCGATGGACTTGATGATCGGCTCGCCTGCGGGAACGAAGGCGGCGAAGACGGAGAACATGATGATCGCCGCGGCCGAGACCACTCGGGCAGAGGAGGCGAAGCCGGTCTTGATCGCGTCCCTGGCTGTGGCCCCGTGGACATAGGCCTCGCGCATTCCGGAGACGAGGAACACCTCGTAGTCCATGGCGAGTCCGAAGAGGATGCCCATGAGGATGATCGGCAGGAAGCTGATCACCGGCCCTGTCGAGTCGATGCCCAGCGGACCGGCGAAGAGTCCGTCGTGGAAGACGAGGACCACCGTGCCGAAGGAGGCGAAGACGGACAGGAGGAAGCCGCCGGTGGCCTTGATCGGCACCCAGATCGAACGGAAGACCATCATGAGCAGGATGATCGAGAGTCCGACGACGAAGATGCCGAAGGGCACCAGCGCCTTGCCGAGCTGGTCGGAGACGTCGATCTGGATCGCCGTGGCGCCGGTGACTGCGGTTTCGAAACCGTCCTCGTCCTCGATGTCCGCGCTCAGGTCGCGGAGCCGGTCGACGGTGTCGAGAGTCGCCGGATCTTCGGAGCTCGTGGTGGGGATGATCTGGAACAGAGCGGTCGTCGCATCCCGGTTCGGGGTGGCGAGGACGACCTGGTCGACGCCGTCGACGTCTTCGATCTCGTTCTCGATCTTCTCGACGTCATCGAGGGGGTCATCGGAGGTCACGATCTCGCTGGTCATCACCAGCGGTCCGTTGAAGCCGGGCCCGAAGTGCTTGTCGATGAGGTCGTAGGTGGTTCGAGCGGGGGTGCCCTCCTCCTGGCTGCCTGCGGTCGGCAGGGAGAGCTGGAGGTTGGAGGCGGGGATCGCGAACAGTGCGAGGCCACCGACGATGATCACGACCGTCAGCAGTGGAATCTTCGTCACCACGCGCAGCCAACCGGCGAAGAACTTGTTCATGATCGTCTTCGGGTACGGTTCACCGGCCTCAGCTTCCGCCTCGGCGGCAATGGATGACCGGGGGACGGAGTCGTCCGCCTTCTTCTGGGCGGTTGCGAACGCCCGACGGTAGCGCTTCGTCGGCTTGGGGGTGATCTTCTCCTTGACCAGTCCCAGCAAGGCGGGAACCATCGTCAGGGAGATCAACACGGCGATGACGACGGAGCCGGAGGCGCCGATGCCCATGACGGTGAGGAACGGGATACCAGCCAGGGACAGGCCGAGCAGCGCGATCATCACGGTCATGCCCGCGAAGACGACGGCCGATCCGGCGGTGGCGACGGCCCGTCCTGTGGCCTCGAGCGGATCGTGGCCCTCGGCCAGGAGTGCCCGGGCTCTGGAGACGATGAACAGCGCATAGTCGATGCCGACCGCCAGGCCCAACATCAGCGCCAACATGATCGATGAGGAGTTGACCGCGCCGAAGGCCGTGGATCCCACGACCAGGAGAACGGAGATGCCGACGCCGATGAGGGCCGTGATCAGGGGCATGCCCGCTGCGCGGAAGGAACCAAGGGTGAGCAGCAGAACGATGAAGGCGATGACGACGCCGATGCCTTCGACCCAGGAGATCGCCACACCGGTGATCTGGAAGAGTTCACCGCCGCCTTCGACCTGGGAGCCGTCCGGCAGGGCGTCGCGGAGCGGATCCAGTTCCTCGAGCAGCTGGTCTGGGGCCGCTTCGCCGACCTCCTGCTGGGTGCCGTCGTACTGTACGGAGATCATTGCGGCGGATTCGTCGGCGCTGATGGCGCCTTCGACCAAGTCGTCGAAGGGCGAGGTCACGGCATCGACGTGCGGGAGGTCTTCGAGCCGATCGACTTCCTTCTCGATCTCATCCTTGTACGTGGAGTCCTCAACCGAGTCACCATCGGCGGCGACGACGATGACGGACGCCGCGACGCCCGAGGCTTCGGGGAAGGTCGCCCTCATCGAGTCGAGTGCGACCTGGGCTTCGGACCCGGGGAGGGTGAAGTCGTCGTCGAAGTCCTTCGCGAATGCTGCCACACCGGCACCGACGAGTCCGAAGATCACCAACCACAGAGCGATGAATCGGATGGGAGTGCGATAGGCACGACGGCCCAGGGCGTACAGGAATGTTGACACGAAGACCTCGATACAAAAGTGTATTGGATACAGTACTGTATTGTTGTTGACTCAGTGCCCTCAGCGCAAATGCATCAGGAGTTTCTTGAAGATTCTCATCGGATGCCCAGGCCGATACCGGCGCGCATTGGCCCCACCAGCACCGCCCCCGCGACAGCAACACCGCCACACCAGCAAAGCGACCGCCACGACGATGAAATGTTCGATGAATACAGACAATCTCAGCGCCCGCAGACGGCAGACCCGATCCACCTTGGTGGAGGCGGGCGTGTCCGTCTTCGCCGTCAAGGGCATCGATGGGGCTTCGATCGAGGAGATCTGCGAGGCCGCCGGGTTCACTCGGGGAGCGTTCTACTCGAACTTCTCCAGCCGCGACGATCTGGTTCTGGCCACGATCGAACAGCGCACCTCCCACGACCTGGACATGCTCGACGCCAGCATCGAACGCTGGCGCGATCGCCTCAACTCCAGTCGCCCCGAAGACATCGAAGGCTTCCTCCGGGAGTTCATCGACGACACCTTCAGCCAGAAGAGGGCCACCGCCGCCGAGGTGATCGCTGAGCATGAGATCCAGTTGTACTGTCTGCGTACGCCTGGCCTCTACCCCAGGTACGAAGAGCTGCACTCTTTCCAAGGACAGCGGATCCTATCGCTGATCGAAAATGCCATCGACTTCGCGGAAGCCGCCTCGACGATTCCGCTCAAGGACCTCATCGAAGCGCTCACCGCCGTCCACTCGCAGTCATCTCTGCGTGCAGCTGCCGGGAAAAGACTTCACGAGGTCGTCGAGATCGACTCGACGCAGATGGTGCGGATCCTCAGTCGACTGCTCGACTTCTCGCAGAAGGCCTAGGCTCGCCACCGCGAACGCCCAGGACCGGCACCAAGGCACTAAAGTGGTGGCCGTGAATGAACTACAGCGCGAATATTACGCCTTCATCAACAACATGGATGTCCGCCTCGGCGCCTTCGTCCTCGCCGACCTGCCCGAGACCTTCGACAAGGAAGACGGGGAGACGGTGCCGTTCCCCAAGGACTTCGGTCCCAAGTCTCTGCCGATGCTCGAGTTCTTCGTCCTCTCCCAATTCTCCTCCCCCGACGAGGTGATCGACCCGGAGAACCGCAGATTCGTCGAGGGCCTCATCCGCTACCTCGGCGAGACCTATCTCCGTGCGATCGGCGGAGCCTGGGATCACGACGAGGAGACCGGAAACGGGATGCCCTTCATCCGCCCGGACACCGAAGAGGGTCCGCTGAAGGGTGAGCCCATTCCCATCCTGGCGATCATCCTCGCCGCTGTCGATGCCCGGACCGCCGAGGTCTTCACGGCTGTCCTGACCAAGGCCCGCGAGAACCTCGGCGGTGACGGCGAGCCGAAGCGCAGCTGCACCGGCCTGGCGATGGGGATGCTCACCGCTGAGAACTCCAGCGAGGAAGAGGTCGAGTTCCTCTCCCGCTTCATCGGCACCGTGGAACCGGGCATCGCCGCCTGGACCCAGGAGCAGGCCGATCCGTCCTCATGGGAATTCGGGCGCGAGGCGCTGATCCGGCTGGGTAAGCAGCTCAAGGCCCGCTACGATTCCCGCGATGAGATGATGACGGAAGACGAGACTGAGTTCGTCGCCGGAGCGATGCGCTTCATCGGCGAGTCCATCCGGCGGATCGGTTTCGGACAGTGGCGCTACGGTGCGAACCTCGAGGCCGATGACCCCCGCAGCAGGCAGCCATTCATCCGTTTCCGAGTCGGCGATCAGAACCTCGACATGGTGCCGTGGCGCCTGGCTCAGACGGCGCTCGATGATTCGAACTCGATCGCCTCCGGCCTCGACACGATCATCTCGATGCGCGAAGAAGAGGCATCAAGCGAAGCCGCTGATGCCTGACGCTCGTAGCTCAGAGCTGATAGCGGCGATTGCCCTGCATTCCGTCTGCCGGTGAACCGGGAGCCAGGTCGATCTGCTTGCGGTTCGGGTCGATCTGCACGGTGACCAGGGTCGCCGACCGATCCCCGTAGGCGGCACCTGGAGTCGGGGTGCAGGACACGGGCGCTTCGTCTGGCCCTGTGATCAGAAGATCGATGAGCTCGGCCGTTGACTCGGGAGGACCTGAAGTTCCGGCTCGGGCGGAGTATTCCTCCAGTCGCAGTTCGAGGTGAGCGTGGCGTGCCCGTGAGGTCGACGTCGCGTTGAGCTCGAGGCTTCCGGGGACGAGGTCGGGGTGGAGGAAGTGGTTCGTGTGCAGCAGGAATCCTGACTCCGAGCCCGGCGATGTGCTCGCCCCTCCGGCTCGTCGCTCGCGTTTCTGGGCGTTGGCGATCTCGACCTGAACCACCTCGTCGGCGGTGACCACCGTGATGATCGACGAGGAGGTGGTGGGCGCCGAGTGGATGATTTCGAGCGCCTCGTCCAGTGTCATCGCCGTCGACAGGACGCGTTCGAGGATCATGTGGATGGGCACTCCCCCGGCCCCGTCACCCTCGTGCTTGAGGATGTTGAGCAGGACGCCGACTCCGGCTTCGTTGAGTCCGATCTTGCCGAGCATCCCGTATTCGGCGATGCCCACATGACGCAGCTGGCCGGGCACAGCGCCCACATCGTTGATGTGCCACAGCGTCGAGAAGTCGGCAGCCCAATCCCAGTTCTGCGCGGCAAGCGAGCTTCCCGGGCGGGTGAAGCTCACGGTCGAGCACTCCGTCGCCGAGGCCGGTGCCAGGGTCATGATCTCCGTGCGGGCGATGACCTCCATCAGTTCGTCCACGGGCACCTGCGCGCCCTCGGCTACAGCCGCGACCTCCTCGGCGGCCTCCGGCGACCACGTCTGGAGACGTGCGTGACTCGACGCGGCAGCGGCACGGACGTCCGCCTCGGCGATGGACAGGAATTCGAAGTAGCGCCGGTAGCCGGCGATCGCGGATTCGATGCCTGTGCGCAGCTCACGCCCGCGGTGGGCGCCGCGCTGGACGTGGTCAGCGGCTCGCGAGATGAAGGTCTCGGGCCTGACCTCGGCTGCGGGAACGTATTCGGTGCTCATCAGCGTCTCCTCTTCTCACTGGGGCGTGCTCGCCTCATGCCTGTGGGACGAGCGCCCCCGCTCCGACTTCGATGTCCAGGTAGTGCATGTGGGCGGCGGTCTCTGCCAGGGCGGCGAACAGGTTGAAGTTGTGCAGCGATTCGAATCCGCGCGACCAGTGCAGGCCCTGCGCGATCGAGTAGACGCTGTGGTCCTCGGTGGCCTCCATGCGCGCGGTGATCTCATCCAGACGCTGCTGATGATGGTCGACGAGTTCACGCCTGCGGTCGTGGAGACCCTGGAAGCGGAACCCGTGCGCCGGCAGGACCGCCACCTCGGCGTCCAGCTGGCCGATTTTGTCCAGAGAACCCAGATAGTCGCCGAGGCTGTGCGTGATCGCGCCGCTGTCGAGCCCGATGTTCGGGGTGATCGTCGGGAGCACGTGGTCGCCCGAGAACAGCAGCTGGTCCTCATCGCGGATGAAGACCGAGTGGCCGTAGGTGTGGCCCGGTGTCCACAGTGCCCGCAGCGCGCCGGATTCCAGCGGCAGCTCTGAACCGTCCTCGAGGATGGTGATGGTGTCGGGCATGCTGCTCATCAGCAGCGCGAAGTCGTCCTTGGATCCGGCGCCGCCCTTGTCCTTCTTGCTGCCGTCCTTCTTGCTGACCTGGAGACTCTCGACCTCGGACCAGCGGTCTTCGGGAACCCCGTAGGCGCGAGCGATGTTGATGCTCGGGTCGACCCCTGTGCCCAGATCCACGCTCTGGGAGAAGAACCGCTTGATCGAGCGCAGATCTTCGCCGTGCATGGCGACCCACATGTCAGGGTTCTTGTGGAGCAGCGCGGGAACCAGCCCGATGTGGTCGCGGTGGTAATGGGTGATGGCGATCCCGTGGACGTTCGCGACGGAGAATCCCAGGGATCCCAGCGCCGAGGTGAGCGCCAGGTACTGGTCTTTGCCGTCCCAACCGGGATCGATGAGGATCAGACCCGAGCCGTCGGCGATTCCGTAGCAGTAGGTGTAGACGAGTGGGTTGTTGGGGATCGGGACGGGGATCGCCCAGACGCCTTCGGCAACGTTCTCCACTGGGGGCAGAACCCTGTCTTTCCACGCTTTCGACTGCGCCGAGCTGAGTGTTTCGATCGCCATTGTTCGCCGTTGCCTCTCTTCGTCGAGCATCATGGCCGGATCCGTTCGGGACCGAACCATTTCGACCCCGTACTTCTGCGGTCCGACATTGCCAATGCTGATCAACCTACTCTCTTTTCGCTGTTACTGAAAAGTCGTTCGTTAGGCGGGATGAGGGGAAGCGTGGCGGCGCACCACCACTAGCAATCAGCAACCTGGGCTACTGGATTCGTTGCGAATTACACGACACAGGTGAAGTTATCGTTTCATTCCGTGAGATTGATTGCGTTTTCGGTTGTATCGACGATAGCGTCTATGGCGCAGGTCACTTATGCGCTTGTGCGATCGCACGGTCGGGTGGGCGCGCTGCGACATTCGGCAAGACTCATTGGGGAGGATTGATATGGCTGCGTCAGGGTCACTGAAACGCAACCTCGGGCTCTGGTCCATCGTCGGGCTCGGTCTCGGATACATGACGCCGACGGTGGTGTTCGATACGTTCGGAATCGTATCGGACGAAACCGATGGGGCGGTGCCCGCCGCGTACCTCGTCGCGCTCATCGTCATGATCTTCACGGCCTTCAGCTACGGAAAGATGGTCAAGGTCTTCCCGACAGCGGGTTCGGCCTACACCTACACTCGAGAAACCATGAGCCCGGGACTCGGCTTCCTGGTCGGCTGGACCTCCCTCATGGACTACCTGCTGCTGCCGATGGTCAACTGCCTCATCGCCCGCCTGTATATGGAGTCGCTGGTTCCCGATGCCCCCGCCTGGGTGTGGGTGGTCCTCTATACCGTGATCATGACCGGCATCGTCACCACCTCCATGCGCGGAACGGCCAACTTCAACGCCGTCCTCCTGGTCTTCGCCGTCACCATGGTCGCTCTCTTCTGCATCATCGCCGTCGTCAATCTGACCAACGGCGAGGGATCCGGAATCGTCTTCAGCGCCGAGCCCTTCATGCATGAGGGCGTGCACATGTCCGCGTTGCTCACCGGCGCCACCGTGGTCTGCTTCTCCTTCATCGGCTTCGATGCCGTGACGATGTACACCAATGAGGCCAAGCATGTGAGCCTCATGCCCAAGGCGATTCTGCTGACAGTGGTCGCCGGTGGACTCATCTTCCTCCTCGCCAGCTACTTCGCTCAGCAGCTCTTCCCCGACAATTCGCAGTTCAGCGTCGTCGACGACCCCCTGCCGGAGATCGGCCTCCTCACCGGAGGGCCCGTATTCATGGGCTTCTTCCTCGCAGCCGCCTTCGCCGCCACTGTGGCATCGGGCCTGGCCTCCCATGCCTCGGTCTCGCGCATGCTGCTGGTGATGGGACGCAATGGCGTGTTGCCGCGCAAGGCCTTCGGCTACATCCATCCGAAGACCCACACCCCGATGTTCAACATCATCCTGGTCGGCGCGGTGTGCCTGTTGGCGATGTCGTTCAGCCTCGAGTTCATCTCCGCGCTGATCAACTTCGGAGCCCTCATCGCCTTCACCTTCGTCAACCTCACGGTCATCGCTCACTTCGCGTTCCGCACCAGACAGGTCGTCGACTTCAAGTCGGCGTTCAACTACGTGGTGATGCCGGCGATCGGCGCAATACTCACCGGCGTCTTGTGGGTGAGCCTGCATGAGACCGCACTGATCGGCGGAGCGGTCTGGCTGGCCATCGGCGTCATCTACCTGGCCGTGCTCACCCGCGGCTTCAAGCGCACCGTGCGCAGCTTCGACGACCCCGATGCCGACGCCGAGATGTCCGAACCGGAGGCCGCTACGGAGTAGGGATGCGAAAAGTCCCCGTCGCAGTCGTTTTCACGATGCGAACGGGGACTTTCACTTTGCGGAAGCGGTGGGATTCGAACCCACGGAGCGGGGTTGCCGCTCAATGGTTTTCAAGACCATCTCCTTCGGCCGCTCGGACACGCTTCCAAGGGTTCACAATGAACCACGGCCTGCTCCGCACGAGGCTGAGCCACAACAGTTTCTCATAAACCGATTGTCTTCTGCTAATCGGTTCCCGAGGGGCTGGCGTCAGTGCTTAGCTGTGCCGCTGCCCTGCTCAGATGCATCAGTCTGCAACTGCTCGGACATATCGGTCTGTGACTTTTCGGAATCGTCAGTCTGCGACTGCTCCTCCTGCACGACGTGTCGACCAGTCGAATCCGAATCCTCCGGGGCGGCACCGCGCGCAGCGAACGTAGCAGGCACGGGCGAGACGACGAACTCGTCCTCTTCGTCCTCGAATTCCTCATCGTCGAAGGCCGACTGCTCGGCGAGACTTGGGCGACGAATCCTGCTCGGCCTGGCAGCGCCGGTGAACTGCGCCGTCGGTTCCTGCCGAGGTGCGGGACGTGGCTGAGGTTCAGCGGATTCTGTTGTCTCGGAGTCCGTGTCGACGGTGGTGTCTGCGTCCGTGTTGATCACAGAGTCGGTATCAGCCGCAGCATCCTTGTCTGCCTCGGAGTCAGCGTCGGCCGCGGTGTCCGCGTCAGCGAGAGCATCGTCGGCTTCGACCACGAGATCGGGCATCCGCGATTCATCTGCGTCGTTCGAAGTCACAGTGTCGTTCGAAGCCTCCGTGGCACTCGAAACCTCTGCGGCGGTCGCGGGAACGCTGAGTTCCGCCTCGGCGGGGGTGTCACCGGCACGAGCCGGCTTGCCTTTGAGCACCAAGGCCAAGGTCGACAGCGGAACCGAGAGCCAGTTGGGACGATTGCGCAGTTCGGTGACGACCTCCACAAGGAGCCTGTCGATGAGGGCTGCGCGCAGGACAGGATCGCCGAGACCCAGGCTTTCGCCACGGGCACGAGAATAGCCGCTGAGCAGCGAGTTCTGCACCTGCGAGGCCCAGAGGAATTCCGGGGAATCGTAGATGGCCCGCAGCGCCGACGCGTCATTGCCGAAGCCGTTGACGACGAGGCCGCCGTCCTCCGATTCGAGCTCGCCGGTCCGCTGCAATCGTGCGAATCCGGCCGCGTAGTCAACGCTGCGCAGCAATGCCACGAGGTCGAGCGCCACCGGCTTCGGATCCGAGTTCGTCGAGTCCGTGAACTTCACGACCGAGTAGCCGTCGGTTCCTGAGCTCACTACGTGATCAAGAGTCAGCTCGCCATGGATCTTCTGCAGCACGCCGATCGTATTCAGCGACTGCAGCTTCACGCGGTGGGCACGCAGCTCGGGCACCAGGGAATCCAGGGCCAGCGGCGCACGGCCCAGCGCCCAGTCGATGCGCTCAATCCACTTCTTGGCCAGAATCCTCGTCGGTTCGCCCCGACCTTCGACGATGCCGAATTCGGCGGCCATGTCTGAGTGGAGCTCACCGATGCGACGGCCCATCTCTGCGGCCTGAGCGTTATAGGCACCGATCGATCCGGAATCGACGGCGCAGACGATGTCCACTGCTTCGCGCCAGGCGGGTTCGGCGTCGACGTCCACATGGGACAGCAGCGCCATCGGAGCCTCCATCTCGGTGACCTCGAACATGTCGTACCACCGACCCGAGCCCCAGCCGATGACTTCGGGAACACTGCGGGAGCCCGCCTCGGTGAGCAGAACCGGGATCGTCAGCGATGACGGCATCCCGTTCTCCAGCACACGGAAGAAGCTGAGCTCCATCGGCTCGTACTCGTCGTGGATGATGACCGTCGATTTGTGGGCGCCGGAGTCTGTGACCTCAATGGGACGGATGTCGATGGGCAGCTCTTCACGAGGGTCCGTGACCAACGAAGCCTTCGATGGCTTCGGTGGAACCACCTCGGTGGGGGAATTGCTGCGGCCCGAGGCTGACCGAGATGCAGCCGACGCCGCCGGCACCGAAGACTGTGCAGGCTGGCTCTCTCGCGATGCTGCCGCCTTCTCCTGGCTGTGGCGCAGCGATTCTGTGCTCAGCTGGCCGCCGTCGAAGACCTTGCGCTTGGTGATCGCATCGGCCATGAGATTGACGAAGACGGGGTCTGCCGCACCGTCATAGACGAAGACCGGTCCCAGTGCGAGGTCATCGATCCGACCGATCAGCGACTTGCGCAGGTGCATGTCTTCGACTCCACGCAGTGAGAGCGGAATGTTGAGCCGACGCAGGGTCGGACCGTCACCGACAGAGATCACGGTCACGAGACCGGCGAAACCACCGAGCTCCTCAGCCTTATACACAAAGGCGCGAGCCACAGACATCGGGGTGATATCGGGGTCGGTTCCGAAGTCTGCGGCGTGCTTCGGAAACCACGACTGCCGAGGTATCCAGCTGGCTAACAGTTGCTCCAGCTCACTGCTGATGGCCATGTCGCCTCCTTGAAGGAATTACGGGCATCTTCCATCCAATCATGTTACGGCCCTCGCGCTGTTCAGGGCGCACCAGAAATCATCAACTCCGCGCCGATTTCCTTGCCTTCAACGCCCCCTCGCAGTGCGTTCAACGCCCCAGCGCAGTGCCGGTCGGCGGCAGCGGAGTGCTGGTAGGGCAGCTTGCCGGGTGTCCTTATCTCGGAACGAGTTGCACAAGGACAACACAGAAGGAGCACAATGGAGTCGTGTTGAAAAAAGACGTATCACCCCAGCAGCAGACACTCGCGAACGAGGTCGAAGCGGCCGCGACGCGAATTGCCGACTCTGTGATCATGTCTCCCCTGCAGATTTCGGAGCGGCTGTCCGCCGCCACCGGCTCCACCGTCTACCTCAAACGCGAGGACCTGCAGATGGTGCGTTCATACAAGGTCCGCGGCGCCTTCAACTTCATGCTTCAGCTCGACGAGACCGAGCGTGCCCGCGGAGTCGTGTGCGCCTCGGCGGGCAACCATGCCCAGGGCTTCGCCCGCGCGTGCAAGGAACTGGGCATCCAGGGCACCATCTTCGTCCCCAAGACCACGCCGAGGCAGAAGGTCGACCGGGTCCGTCACTTCGGCGGCGACTGGGTCACGATCGAGATCTCCGGCTCCACCTATGACGACGCATCGGCACTGGCCCACCGGCACGCCGAACGCAACGATGCCCTCCTCGTCTCGGCCTTCGACGATCTTCGCACCATCGCCGGCCAGGGCACGGTCGCTGTGGAGATCGCTTCCCAGCTCGAGGCTGCACCCGACTACATCATCGTGCCTGTCGGCGGCGGCGGAGTGATCTCCGGAATCGCGGCCTATGCGGCTCAGAACCTGCCGGCCACCACCGTCATCGGCGCCGAACCAGCGGGTGCCGCCTCGATGATCGCGGCACTCAAGGCCGGACGGCCGGTCACCTTGGAGAACATCGATCCCTTTGCCGACGGCACCGCAGTCAAGCGCGCCGGGGCACTGACCTACGACATCGTCTCCGACCTCGATGTCGATGTCCGCCCCGTTGCCGAGGGCGCAGTGGCCACGGAGATGCTCGACATGTATCAGGTCGACGGCATCATCGCCGAGCCCTCCGGGGCAATCGCCTCGGCAGCCATCGGGAAGCCGGGAACGGGCAAGCCGATCGCCATCGAACCGGGATCGACCGTCGTGTGTCTGGTCTCCGGCGGCAACAACGACATCTCCCGCTACCCGGAGATCTTGGAGCGCTCACTCGTCCACGAAGGCCTCAAGCACTACTTCATCGTCGACTTCCCGCAGGAGCCCGGCGCCCTGCGTCGCTTCCTCAACGAGATCCTCGGCCCCGACGACGACATCGCGATGTTCGAGTACGTCAAACGCTCCGATCGTGAAACCGGCCCTGCCTTCGTCGGCATCGAACTCGGCTATGCCGAGGACCTGCCGAACCTGCTCGAACGTATGGACGCCTCGCAGATCGAGATCGAACGCGTGCACCAGAACTCACCGATGTTCCGCCTCTTCGCCTGAGACCCTGCGGGCCTGATCTCAGACGTGAAGTGACCTCGGCCGAATCTCGGCCGAACCACTAGAGTGGAATCATGCGAGCAATCACGATTTCCACTCCAGGCGGTCCCGAAGTCCTTCAGGTCACCGAGGAGCCGACCCCGGACATCGCGGCCGACGAAGTGCTGGTCACAGTGCACGCGGCCGGAGTCAACCGCGCCGATCTGCTGCAGCGCCAGGGCTTCTACGACCCACCGGCCGGTGCCACGCTGATCCCGGGCCTCGAGGTCTCCGGAACGATCGCCGAGCTCGGCTCCGAGGTCACCGGATGGAAAGTCGGCGACCGAGTCGCCGCCCTCCTCTCCGGTGGAGGATATGCCGAGTCGGTCCCTGTTCCCGCAGGCCAGCTGCTTCCAGTCCCTGACAGTCTCGACCTCACCGAGGCTGCGGGCCTGCCCGAGGTTCTGTCGACCGTGCATTCCAACATCGTCGGCAACGCGAACATCCAGTCCGGCGAATGGCTCCTCGTCCACGGCGGCGGATCGGGAATCGGCACAGCCGCCATCCAGATCGCTGCGCACCTCGGCGTGAAGATCGTCGTCACCGTCGGATCCGAACGCAAGGCCGAATTCTGCCGCAGCCTCGGCGCCGATGCCGTCATCAACTATCGTGACGAGGACTTCGTCGAACGCGTCCACGAGATCTGCGTTCGCCCCGACGGTTCCACCGGCGCCGACGTCATCCTCGACATCATCGGCGCGAAGTACCTGAAGTCCAACGTCAAGGCCCTGGGCACCGACGGGCGCCTGGTCATCATCGGCATGCAGGGCGGCGCGAAGGCCGAACTCAGCATCGCCTCGCTCATGCAGCCACGCAAGTCGGTCGCCGGCACGACGCTCCGGGCACGGCCCAAGGAGCAGAAGATCAAGATCGTCGCCGAGGTGGCCGCACAGTTGTGGCCGGCAGTGATCTCCGGTGGCATCCGCCCGATCGTCCACGAGACGATGCCCCTGTCCGATGCGCCCAAAGCGCATACCGCCTTGGAAGAGGGCGCAAGCATCGGAAAGGTGCTGCTCATCGTCGACGAGTCAACGCCTGCCGCGAAGTCCGAGCAGCACGTCTGAGGTTCATTGAGGCTGAGGCCCAGCGCGTCTGAGCTTCAGCGCAGGAAGAAGGTGTCCGATCATGACCAGCACTCCCGAACAGCCGACGAATCCCGCCGGTGAATCCGTCGAGGAGTCATCGTCCGAGGTCGATGTGTCCTCCCCCGCGAAGGTGATGCGGATCGGGACCATGGTCAAGCAGCTCCTCGAAGAGGTTCGCAGCACCGACCTCGATGAGAAGGGACGAGAGCGTCTGGCGAAGATCCACCGCCGGTCGATCGACGAACTCGAGGACGGGCTGTCCAAGGATCTCATCGACGAACTCGAACGCCTCGACCTGCCCTTCGACACGAGCGATGGCCCTCCGACGAACTCCGAGCTGCGCATCGCCCAGGCCCAGCTGGTCGGCTGGCTGGAGGGACTCTTCCACGGCATCCAGACCGCGATCATGGCACAGCAGGCGATGGCGCAGCAGGGGCCTGCCGGGCATGGACAGCTGCCAGCTGGAATGGTGGCACCCGGGACCGCTCCGAGCGCAGCCGGCAACGGCCAGAATCAGGACGACGCCGACGACCGCCGCACCGGCAACTACCTGTGAAGAACATCTTCTCCGGGCTGCGAAAACCGGGCGGATCCTCCTCGCGCAAGGGCCCCGACCAGCAGTTCGGGACTGGACTCTGGCGCCATAACCGCGACCGGTTCATCCGCGCCGTCGACCGCTACTACACCACCTCGGTGGCCATCCACGAGCTGTCGGCCGATGGCCGAAGTCCGTCTGCCGACGCGAACACGATCATCGAGGGGACGCAGCGCCTCAACGATCTGGTGCCGGTCGTCGACGAGATCACTGCGCGGCTGAACACCCAGCACCCGGTCTCCGGGCAGGTCGTTCCCGGCCACACCCGAAATGCTGTCGGTGACACTCCGGAGCTGCTGACCAAGGCCTCGTCGAAGGTCGCCGAGGCGGTGCTCGCGGCATCGATGGCCCGCACCGAGATCATCGCCGGGCGACAGATCAGCCCAAGTGCGAAGGCGACCGAACGGTTCATCGCCGACGCTGCGCAGCTGCTCGAACGCGTCCAGGAGAATCTGGAAGGGCTGGAGCAATCATGACGCCACCTCAAGGCTTTGATCTGGGCCTCGTCGCCAGTGATATCGACGGTACTCTTCTGCTTGATTGGAAGCCCATCTCCACGGCCACGATCGATGCGATCCACCGCTGCCAGGACATGGACATCCCCTTCGTCCTCGTCACCGGTCGGCCGATCAGGTGGCTGGAAGCGATAGCCGCACAGATACCCGACCTCGGTCGTGTCATCTGCCTCAACGGAGCAGTCGTCTATGACATCGCCTCGGCGAGTGTGGTCTCTGCTCACACGATCGAATTCTCCGAAGTTGAGAAGATCATCGCCACGATCACCGCTTCCCACCCGGAGGCGCATTTCGCGTTCGAGACCCTCACCGGCGGACTCGTCGACAAGAACTTCATCTCCCGCAACCCCCGACAGGCCCACGTCATGGAGGACCTGTCGGAGCTGGCCACGCGTGATGTCGTGAAGATCCTCGTCAGCATCGGCTCCGAGGACTCAGCGGCCCTCCACGAGCTGCTTGATCCTCTGGTCGCCGCGAACTGCCATGCTTCGTTCTCAGACCCTGTCAACGGTCTCGTCGAACTGGCTCCGGCAGGTGTCACGAAGGCGAAGACGCTCGAGGAACTGTGCGACCACCTCGGCGTGGCCCGTGATCAGGTGATGGCGTTCGGGGACATGCCCAACGACATCGAGATGCTGACCTGGGCCGGGCACGGCGTCGCCATGGGCAACGCGCTGCAGTCAGTGAAGGACTGCGCTGCCACCGTCACCGACGCAGTCGACGAGGATGGCGTCGCACGCTACCTGAGTGCCGTGCTCGACGCCCGCGCTGCGCGCTGAGCCTCAGGTGTGGGTGTCGCGGGAACCGCTGAGTGAAAGCACCTCGCGGTCGAGGTCGAAGTAGTCGACGAGAGCGACGGCCAAGCCATCGTTGTCAACCGTCTCCGTCACGAGCGATGCATGCTGTTTGAGCACGTCCTTCGACTGACCCATGACGATTCCGTGATGGACCCACTCGATCATTTCGATGTCGTTGAGTCCGTCACCGGCGCCGATGCTCAGTTCGTGGTCGATTCCGAGTTCGGATTCGACGAGTTCGAGGCCACTGGCCTTCGAGACCCCGTCGGGGGCGATGTCGAGCCAATTGCTCCAGCCCACCGAATAGCTGACTTCGTGGAGACCGAGACGATCGACAGCCTCGGCGAATTCCTCCGCAGTGCCGTTGACCTCTCGCATGACGATGCGGGTGGCGCGCTTCTGCAGGAGCTGCTCGAAATCGACGATGTCGAGCGTGTCCGATTCCGCGAGCTCACCCGCGGGGAATGGTCCTGAGGCCCACCGGTGCAGGTCAGGGTCCTCAACGAGGAACAGTGCGTTCGGCAGTGCCTCGTGCATCTTCTCCAGAGCGTCCTTGGGGTCGAAGGACACGACGTGGTGCATCTCCCAGCCCAGCGGCGAAGCGGGGTCGAGCTTGACGACGACAGATCCGTTCGAGCAGACGACGAACCCTTCCTTGAGGTCGAGTGCGTGCACGACCTCAAGCGCTCCGGGCAGTGCCCGTCCGGTGGAGATGACGAGGTGATGACCGGCTTCGGCGAGCTGGGTCAGCACCTGGCGGACGGGCTCGGACAGTGATCCGTCGTAGTTGACGATGGTGCCGTCGATGTCGAGCGCGATGAGGTGTTCGGGCAATTTCTCTCCAAGCTTGAGGATCGTGGCTTCAGTAACGCGGGCCCTCTGGTCCCTGAGCGGTCATGCCGCCGAGGTAGGGGCGCAGTGCCGCGGGAACCGTGACCGAACCGTCCGCCTGCTGGTGGTTCTCCAGGATCGGGACGAGCCAGCGGGTGTTGGCCATGGTTCCGTTGAGTGTGGCGACGGGGCGGGTGGCTCCGTCGTAGCGTTCGCGGACCTGCAGGCGGCGCGCCTGGAAGGTCGTGCAGTTCGAGGTCGAGGTCAGTTCGCGGTAGGTGTCCTGTGTCGGGACCCAGGCTTCGCAGTCGAATTTGCGTGCTGCGGAGTCTCCGAGGTCGCCGGCCGCGGTGTCGATGACGCGGTAGGGCAGTTCGCACAGACCCAGCATCTTCTCCTGCAGGGACAGCATGCGCTCGTGCTCGGCCGCGGCGTCCTCGACCTCGACGTAGGCGAACATCTCCACCTTCTGGAACTGGTGGACGCGGATGATTCCGCGGGTGTCCTTGCCGTAGGAGCCGGCCTCGCGGCGGTAGCAGGAGGAGATTCCGGCGTAGCGCAGCGGACCGTCGCTCAGGTCGATGATCTCGTCCATGTGGAGTCCGGCCAGGGGCACCTCGGAGGTGCCGACGAGGAACAGGTCATCGGCTTCGAGTCGGTAGACCTCGTCGGCGTGCTCGCCGAGGAATCCGGTCCCGCGCATGACTTCGGGCTTGACCAGAGTCGGTGTGATGGTCGGGATGAAGCCGGCTTCTTCGGCCACGTCGCGGGCCAGGTTGAGCAGGGCCATCTCCAGCTTGGCACCGAAGCCGGTGAGGTAGTGGAAGCGCGAACCTGCGACCTTGGTGCCCCGTGCGGTGTCGATCGCTTTGAGCGTCTCCCCGATCTCGAGGTGGTCGGCCGGTTCGAAGCCGTCGGTGCTGAAGTCACGCGGTTCGCCCACAGTCTTCAGGGTCACGAAGTTCTCTTCGCCGCCGGAGGGGATGCCTTCGACGATGAGGTTCGGAAGCTTTCCTGCGAGCTTGTCGAATGCGAAGCTCGCCTCTTCGGACTCGGCCTGCAGTGCCTTGACCTTGGCAGACTTCTCTTTGCCCTCTGCGATGAGCGCGGGCTTGTCCTCTTTGGCCGCTTTCGCGATCTGAGAGGAGAAGGACTTCTGATCGGCGCGCGCGTCCTCGTATGCCGTGATGGCAGAGCGGCGTGCGGAATCAGCGGCGAGGACTTCGTCAACGAGGTCGACGGACGAGCCGCGGGCCTCCTGCGATGCCTTGAACAGGTCCGGGTCTTCTCTGAGGAGCGCTAGATCGATCACCCTCTCAGCTTAACGGCCCTCGACTCTTTTCGATATTCGAGCGACACTCACGCGGGTGGCCAGCTCCCTCTCAAGATGGGCACTGTAAATTTGAGACATGACCATCGCATTGGACCCCATGATGACGTGGTTCGTCGTCGCCGGCATCGTCGTGGTGCTGCTCGTCGCGTTCTTCGTCGGCCACCGCACCGGGGCTCGTCGTGCCCTGAGCCGGATTCGACAGTACTCCAGAGGCTCCGATCCCGATGGTCCAGACAGCGAGAACTCTGGCCGCTACCGGGCCGCTCTCATCGTCAATCCGACCAAGACCGATGTCAGCAGACTGGCTTCGACCGCCGAGGCGATCTGTCGTTTCGAAGGCTGGAGCGCACCGCTGGTCATCGAGACCACACCCGAGGACTCCGGCGAAGGGGCCACGGCTCGTGCACTTGACGAGGGGGTCGACGTTGTCATCGCTGCCGGCGGCGACGGCACGGTCCGAGCCGTCTCCTCGGCGCTGGTGGGATCATCGACACCGATGGGGATCGTTCCCTTGGGGACGGGTAATCTCCTGTCGCGAAATCTCGACATCGTGCTCGACAAAACCGAGTGGGCTCTTCGCATCGCCCTGTGGGGCCGCAACCGCAGAATCGACGTCGGGACCGCGAAGACCGCCGAGGATGGGGACACTCACGTCTTCACTGTGATGACCGGTCTGGGGTTCGATGCTGCGGTCATGGCCGATACCAATTCCGATCTCAAGTCCCGTCTCGGCTGGCTGGCCTACGTCGAGGCCGGGTCCAGGAAGCTCGTCGGCCGCCCCAGTCACGTGAAGGTGACTTTCGACGACGACTATCGGGTCTCCGCTCGCGTGCGATCAGTCCTCGGCGGCAACTGCGGGAAGCTGCAGGGCGGCATCCAGCTTCTGCCACAGGCCGTCATCGATGACGGGATGCTCGATGTGCTCATCGTCAGTCCGAAGAACCTGGGCCAATGGGTGGGCGTCCTTGCCTCTGTTCTGGGACGGAAGACGTCGAAGGGCCTGCACACAGACATCAGGAAATGCCAGAAGGTCGTCATCGAATCCGGCGAGGAGCTCGATGTGCAGCTGGACGGGGATCCGATCGGCCAGTCGGGATATCTGGCGATGGAGGTCATGCCTGCGGCATTGACCGTTCGCGTGCCCACAGTTGAGCAGCGCAAGCAGATCCGGGCCGAGGCCTGGCCGGTCTGAGCGTACGGCTGCCAGCTGGTCTTGGAACCAGCATCGGCCGGTAGGTGAGTGCCACTACCGGCCGGTCACATCACGAGAACGTCTCGATGTCGTCGATTCGTTGACCAAAGTGTTACAGCTATTCACCCTGAACTAAACGTACATAAGTAGTTCAGGGCATTCCCTGTATCTAGGATGGCTGTCAGATGTGCACCCCCTCACAATTCCAAGATTGAAGGCACTCCAATGAAGAAGCTCATCCTCGCGCCGGCCGTGGCCCTCGCGTTCACTGGCCTGGTGGCCGCCCCAGTCGCCGCCGCCGAGGCCCCGTCATCGACGCAGTCTGACTCCGCCGAGGCCAAAGCAGAGCAGATCAAGAAGGAAAAGGCCGAAAAGCTCGCCGCCGAGAAGGCTGAGCAGAAGAAGGCCGACGAGAAGGCTGCTGCCGATAAGGCAGCCAAAGAGAAGGCAGCCAAGGACAAGGCTGAGCAGGAGAAGAAGGACGCAGCCGACAAGAAGGCCGCCGACAAGAAGAAGGCTGCTGACAAGGCAGACGAAAAATCCGGCGACGACGCCAAGGATTCGAAGAAGCCGGCACCTAAGGACGATGGTTCCAAGGACTCCAAGAAGGACGACTCCGCCAAGGACGACGACAAGAGCAAGGACCCGAAGGATTCCGAGGCTCCTAAGGACGACGTCGAAGAGATCAATGCACAGCTGAAGGTCTCCAACTCCTCGATCACGGCCGAAGACCTCGCAACCAAGGGCGTCAAGGTCACGGTCACCGGCCTGGAGAAGGGCGATAAGCTCTCGACCTCCGGTCTGAGCGCGCCCGCTACGACAGCCGCCGGTTCGACCGCGACTCTGAACGTCAAGTACAACGGCGACGCGGCACACCTCAAGGACGGCAAGAAGTCCTTCAACGTCCAGGTTGCACGCCAAGGAGCGACCACCGAGAAACTCAATGGCGGCCTTGACATTCAGGCTGCGGGCGACAACCCCATCGAAGCCTCGCTCAAGGTCGATCCCACCCAGATCACAGCCGAAGACCTCGCTGATGAGAGCAAGGGCGTCACTGTGACCGTCTCGAACGTCCAGGAGGGTGACACCGTCAGAGACTCGTTGACGGGCAAGACCAAGACAGTTGATGCGGACGGCACATTCTCCTTCAGCATCTACTACGACGGCGACGCCGCGAACCTCAAGCCAGGCAAGCAGGCGCTCACGGTCACCATCGATCGCGCGGATGAAGAGTCGGTTGACCTCAACGGCAACATCAACGTCGTTGACGAGGTCGTCGAGGTCGACCCAAAAATCTCGCTTTCAACCAACGAGATCTCGGCTTCCGACTTCGAAGAGGACGGACTCAAGGTCACCGGCGAAGGCTTCACCCCCAACGGCACTGTCACCGTCTCAGGCAACGCCCCACAGTCACCGTTCTTCCAGGACGAAGTCACCGCCGATGCCAGTGGCAAGATCAGCGCTACCGTCAAAGCACCTGAAGGCGGCCTGGAAGCCGGCGACTACTCTGTCTCCGCGGTGGACGCCGACACTGAGGAAGTCACGAACTTCGCCGACTTCACCGTCACCGATGACGACGCTGTTGATCCGATCGATGCTTCGCTGAAGGTCGATCCCAAGGAGATCACAGCAGCGGATCTCGCCAACAAGGACAAGGGCGTCACCGTCACCGTCTCGGGCGTCAAAAAGGGTGACAAGATCACCGATTCCCTGACCGGGGACACCGAAACCGCCGACGCGGATGGCGACTACAAGCTCCACCTCTACTACCAGGGCAATCCCGACAGCCTCGAAGAGGGCAAGGTGCCGTTCACGGTCACCGTTGACCGCGAGGGTACCGAGTCGGAGACGCTCAAGGGCAACATCAATGTCGTCGCCGAAGACAAAGAAGACGGCGATGACGGAGACAATGGAGACGGAGCGGACACTCCCGAGGCTCCTGCAGAAGCGTCGTTCACGGTCTCACCGAAGATGCTTGAAGCCGCAGACTTCGCCAACGAGAAGAAGGGCGTCACCTTGGCAGTCGAAGACTGCGAGCCCGGCTCGGACGTGCACTTCGCGGTCACCCCCAAGGGCATCCCGGTCACAGCGTACGAAAACACGGTCAAGGCCGATGACGAGGGCAAGGCTTCGGTCAATGTCTTCGGCACCTCCGACAATATTTCGGCATATGTCGGCGCCTACACAGCCAGCGCAATCTGCGGCGATGACTCGATGAAGGAATCGTTCACAGTCACGGCCGGCGCAGACGGCGGCGGCAGCGACGGAAGCGACAACGGCGGAAACGATGGCAGCCAGCTGCCACGCACCGGTACAGACCTTGGCGGTCTCGCCTCGGGAGCGATCCTCCTCCTCATCGGCGGAGCAGCGATCGCCGTGACCGGTCGCCGCACGAAGGTCGGACAGTCACCGACCGACTTCTGAATAAGAATCGCAGGGTGATCACTCGATGAAGCTGATCATGTGAGTGCTTGAATGGGTGTGGCCCCGACTTCGGTCGGGGCCACACCCATTTTCAACAAGTCCGCTGTTCAAACTAGCCAACGACACCTATGACGGACCTGAACAACAAATGTGAACACAACGACCACAACTATGCTCGTTGTATATATTTCATTATTGTTACCTGCGTAGGAAGTCATCCTCAGTTGCTCAGACGAAGGACATCATGAACAAGCTTGCACTCGCCCCCGCAGTGGCCCTGGCCATCACCGGCCTCGCCGCATCCCCCGTAATGGCTGCACCCACGGCCCCCACCCAGGTTGACACCCAGCCTGCTTCGAAGAACGGCGCCCTTCAGAAAGCCGGCGTTTCCAGCCAGACTGCGGTGAAGGCCGAGGCAGGAGACATCGCAGTCTCGGCCGACAGCGTCACAATCGAAGAATTCGCCGAAAATGGTGTCGGCATTGCAGGCACGGGCCTCACCGCGGACACCGAATATGCTCTCGCTGTCACACCCGCTGAGGGACAGGCCGTCAGCCCATATGAAACGCCGGTCACCACTGACGCCAACGGCGCGTTTGACACGGCAGTTGCAGGCGTCGGCGAAGCGAACCCTGCGTTCGTCGGCAAATACAACGTGACAATCACAAATCCCGAAGATGCCGAAGACACCGCTTCGACTTCCTTCGAAGTCACCGGAGACGACGAAAAGCCCGAAGAGCCAGAGGCTCCCGAGGTCGACCCGAAGGTCACTCTCAACACCGAGAAGATCTCGGCCTCCGACTTCGAGAAGGATGGCCTCGAGGTCACCGGTGAAGGCTTCACCCCCGGAAGCACAGTCAACGTGATGGGGAACGCAACTCAGTCGCCCTTCTTCCAGGACGAGGTCAAGGCCGACGAAGACGGCAAGATCAGCACCACGGTCGAAGCGCCCGAAGACGGTCTCGAGCCCGGCAACTACTCGGTCTCCGCAGTCGATGCTGAGTCCGAAGAAGTGTCGAACTTCGCCAAATTCACCGTTACCGAAGACGAGACCGAAGAGCCGAAGCCGACCACCCCGGCCGCTGAAGCCACGCTGACCGTCTCGCCAGAGACCATCGAAGCCGCTGACTTCGTCGTGGAGAACAAGGGCGTCACCCTGGCAGTCGAGAACTGTGAGCCCGGCACGGACGTTCACTACGTAGTCACCCCTGAGGGCAACTCGAACGTCACCGCCTACGACAACACCGTCAAAGCCGACGACGAGGGCAAGGCCTCCGTCAACGTCTACGGAACCTCTGCCGATGATGCTTCGGCCTACCTCGGCGACTACGACGTCAGCGTCACCTGCGGCGACGACGAGATGACCGGGGCCTTCACCGTCAGCGATGACGCCAACGCCGGTGGCAGCGACGGCAATGAAGACGGAAACGAAGACGGCGGCAATGGCGGAGGCGATGACGGCAACGGAAACGGTGGCGGCGACCTGCCTCGCACCGGTACCGAACTGACCGGCCTCGTCGGCGGAGCTGCCCTCCTCCTCATCGGCGGAGCCGCAGTCACCATGACCATGCGTCGCAAGAAGGTTGCTCAGGATCCTTCAGAGATCTGATCCCAGTACCTGAACCGGAGTCAGAATCCGGACATGACGAAGGGGCGATTCCGGCTGGAATCGCCCCTTCGTCATGTCGTGATCTGGTTGAGAGCGGCGGGCAGTCAGTTCACCTGCGCCGGAACCTGTTGTAGAGAACCATTGCGCCCGGTTCGGGCCGTCCCTGCGGACGTCTGCCGCGCGCAATCGAGACGACATCACCCGCGGAGCCAGCAGCGAAGACGCGTGCTTCGCGTTCCTTCGCAGACATCCGAGACCTGACTTCGGTCTCGAGCTCCTCGTTCCGGGATTTGAGGGCATCGACCTGGTTCTGCAGATCAATGATCTTCTTGATGCCCACCAGGTTCACGCCCTCGTCCTGCGAGAGCTGCTGGATCAGCCGTAGTTTGGCAATGTCTCGCCCCGAGTACCGCCGGCCTCTGCCGGCGGTACGTTCTGGGATGACGAGACCTAGACGGTCATACTGTCGCAGCGTCTGCGGGTGCATTCCTGCCAGGTCCGCCGCCACCGAAATGACGTACACCGCTGCACTGGTCGATATGTGCATCGTGCTTCACCACCTCAACTGGCCTTCGCTTTGTCGAGCAGTCCGTCCCGTGGATCCTCGTCCTCGGTCGCGGCCTTGAACGATTCGACAGCTGCTTTGGCGTCCTTCGACAGGTTCTGCGGGACGACGATCTCTGCGGTCACCAGCAGGTCGCCGGTGCCCTTCTTCGACTTCACGCCCTTACCGCGCAGACGCATGGTGCGTCCCGATGGTGTGCCTGGAGCGATCTTCATCGTCACCGGCATTCCGTCGAGCGTCGGCACCTTGACCTCGGCGCCCAGGGCGGCCTCGTCGAAGCTCACCGGCAGGTCCATCCGCAGATTGTCACCATCACGGGTGAACACGGGGTGCGGCTTGACCTTGATCGTGAGAATCACGTCGCCGGTCTCGCCGCCGTTGGGGCTGGCCTTGCCCTTGCCTGCCAGTCGGATCTTCTGCCCGTCCTTGACGCCGATCGGCGTCCGCACGGTCAGAGGCTTCCCGCCCGGCATGTTCAGCTTCACCGAGGCGCCGTTGATGGCTTCCGTGAAGGACAGAGTGGTGTTGGACTTGATGTCCCCGCCCTTGACCGGTGGCGAATATCCGCCTCCGAAACCACCTCCGCCGTAGCCGCCTGAACCGCCGAAGCCGTTGAGGAGGTCCGCCAGGTCAGGAGGTACGTCTCCCCCGCCTCCGCCGTAGGGCGAGCGGGTCCGTGTCCGTCCGCCTCCGCCGAAGAGGTCGGAGAATACGTCATCGAATCCGCCGCTGGCACCGCCCCCAGGTCCGCCGGAACCGGTGAACCTGGCGCCGCCGCCCATGGCGCGGACCTGATCGTACTGTTCGCGGGATTCCTTGTCAGAGAGCACCTGATGGGCCTGGCCGAGCTCTTTGAACTTGTCTTCAGCCTTGGAATCACCGGGATTGGCATCCGGGTGATACTTGCGCGCCAGCTTGCGATAGGCCTTTTTGATCTCTGCGTCGGAAGCATCTTTGGAGACGCCGAGGGTCTTGTAGAAGTCCTTTTCGAACCAATCATTCTGAGGACCGGTATTCACCTGGCACCTCCTTCCATGTCTTCTTCATCAGTGTATTCAATTGTCTCCTCACAATCCGCAACCCCGGGATCTTGATCCCGGATGATCCGGACCGCCGCCGAGGTGGTTCCACGTTGGCGGGACCACCTCGGCGAGGGTGTGGTTCTCAGTCTTCCGGCTGCTGCACGCCGACGCGCGCGGCACGGATGATGCGCTCACCCATGCGGTAGCCCGGCTGCATGACCAGGAAGACGGTCGGAGTCTCAACGTCGTCCGAAGGCTGCTGCATGAGTGCCTCATGCAGTCGCGGATCGAACTCGTCGCCGACCTCGCCGTACTGCTCGACGCCGAACTTGTTCAGCGAGTCGATCAGCTTGTTCACGTGGGTCTCGAAAGGCCCGGTGACGTCGCCGTTCTCCTGCGCCAGGCGCACCTCGTCGAGCACGGGGATCAGGGCTTCAACAGCCTTGATCGTGCCACCGGTTGCTGCCCGCTCGCGTTCGCGATCGGCCCGCATCCGGTAGGCGGCGTACTCGGCGTTGATGCGCTTGAGGTCGGCCAGGTGCGCTGCGGCCTCAGTTCCCGGTGCGGGTTCGGCGGCCTCTTCGCCCTGTGCTGCCTCGGTATCGTTCAACGTCGAAGCATCGGCTGGAATGTCGACGCCGAGGTCACTGGCATCGGCCAGATTCTCATCGGCATCCTGGACGCCCTCGGCGCCTTCGGCACCAGCGGCGTCGTTCGCGGCATTCGCCTCACCAGCCTCCGCCGAGGCCGACGCTGCGTCGGCCTCGGGGCGGAGCTCGCCGGTGTCCGGGTCAATCCGGCGCTTGTCGCTGAAGGTGA
Source organism: Brevibacterium antiquum (assembly GCF_016107655.1). Taxonomy (GTDB): domain Bacteria; phylum Actinomycetota; class Actinomycetes; order Actinomycetales; family Brevibacteriaceae; genus Brevibacterium; species Brevibacterium antiquum. The sequence continues at coordinate 310,254 of NZ_JABASX010000002.1, read as the reverse complement.
AGCCTGGCTCCTCGGACGACGGATCGTTGCCCTCGGCAGTCATTACTTCTTCTCCTCGTCCTCTTCATCGACAACCTCAGCGTCGACGACATCGTCATCGGCACTTGCATCGGCATCGCCTGCTGCCTCTTCACCAGCGGCGCCTTCGGCACCCGGCTGGTTGTAGATGGCTTCGCCGATCTTCTGCTGGTTGGCGACGAGCTTGTCGTAGGCCGTCTTCACGGCGTCGTCGTCTTCACCCTTGAGCGCTTCCTTGAGAGCCTCAACGTCCGAGTTGATCTCGGTCTTGACCTCTTCGGGCAGCTTGTCCTCGTTGTCGGTGATGAGCTTCTCGGTCTGGTAGGCGAGGTTCTCCGCATTGTTGCGAGTGTCAGCGGCCTCACGGCGCTTCTTGTCCTCGTCTGCGTGCTCCTCGGCTTCCTTGACCATGCGGTCGATGTCTTCCTTCGGCAGTGCGGAACCGCCGGTGATCGTCATCGACTGCTCGGTGCCGGTGCCCTTGTCGGTGGCCGACACGTGCACGATGCCGTTGGCGTCGATGTCGAAGGCGACCTCGATCTGCGGCACGCCGCGAGGTGCCGGAGCGATGCCGGTCAGTTCGAAGGTGCCCAGGTTCTTGTTATCGCGAGTGAACTCACGCTCACCCTGGAAGACCTGGATCGACACGGAGGGCTGGTTGTCCTCGGCCGTGGTGAAGGTTTCCGAGCGCTTGGTCGGGATCGGGGTGTTGCGCTCGATGAGCTTGGTCATCACGCCGCCCTTGGTCTCGAGTCCGAGCGACAGCGGGGTGACGTCGATGAGCAGAACGTCCTTGCGTTCGCCCACGAGGACACCGGCCTGCACGGCTGCGCCGATCGCGACGACCTCATCGGGGTTGACGCCCTTGTTGGGCTCCTTGCCTCCGGTGAGTTCAGTGACGACGGCGGAGACGCCTGGCATACGGGTCGAACCGCCGACGAGGACGACGTGGTCGATCTCGGAGACGGACACGCCTGCGTCCTTCATGACTGCGTGGAACGGAGCCTTGGTGCGCTCGAGGAGGTCCTTGGTCAGGTCCTCGAACTTCGCGCGGGTCAGGGTCTCATCCAAGTGGATGGGTCCGTTCTCGCTCATCGACAGGTACTGCAGCGAGATGTTGGTGCTGGTGGCCGAGGAGAGTTCCTTCTTGGCCTGCTCCGAAGCTTCCTTCAGACGCTGGATTGCGGTCGCGTCCTTGCTCAGGTCGACGCCGTATCCGTTCTTGACCTCACCGACGAGCCAGTCGACGATGCGCTGATCCCAGTCGTCGCCGCCGAGGCGGTTGTCGCCCGAGGTCGCACGGACCTGAATCGTGGAGAAGTCGTCTTCGTCCTTGCCGACTTCGAGCAGGGAGACGTCGAAGGTACCGCCACCGAGGTCGAAGACGAGAATGGTCTCGTCTTCCTTGCCGCGCTCGAGACCATAGGCCAGCGCTGCAGCGGTGGGCTCGTTGATGATGCGCGAGACATTGAGTCCTGCGATCTCACCGGCATCCTTCGTGGCCTGACGCTCGGCGTCATTGAAGTATGCCGGGACGGTGATGACTGCGTCGGTGACGTCTTCCTGCAGGTATTCCTCAGCGTCGTGCTTGAGCTTCTGCAGGATACGAGCCGAAACCTCAGGGGCCGACATCTTCTTGCCGCCGATTTCGGTGGACCAGTCGGTGCCCATGTGGCGCTTGACCGAGGCGACGGTGTTCTTGATGTTGGTGACGGCCTGGCGCTTGGCGATTTCGCCGACCAGGGAGTCGCCGTTCTTGTTGACAGCAACGACGGAGGGGGTCGTGCGACCGCCTTCCGCGTTTGCGATGACCTTAGGGTCACCGCCTTCGAGGACTGTGACGACGGAGTTCGTGGTTCCGAGGTCGATTCCAACTGCACGTGCCATAACGTTGTCTCCTTACATATCGTGAGTGATCTCGACTCGAATGTGTGCGATCGGGCGGATCCACCACCGGGCTTCCACAGCATTTCCTGCCGCGGGGACGAGCGATGGACCCACTCGACCGCACACATTGAGCCAACTGCACTCAAGTATTATCTTCGTGATCCGAGCAGTCAAGCTCGGCATCATGAAAGTTGCGTACACTAGACTCAACTTTGCGGAGCGAGGGTTTATTCCGCGGGGGAGAAAAAGTTTTTGCGACCGCTTGCAGGTTCCATCGATGATGGCATCGAGTCGACCGCGAGCATTCTTATCAGCGGCGACAAAGCACTGATTTCCTCACCCGATGGGCGATTCCGTTCGGAATCGCGAGGGTCCTTCCACGATAGGGTCATTGCTCAGGGTTTATGCGACGATCGGAAAGCAGCAAGGATCATCACGGAGAGGACACCGGTGGCAGACGGCGACTTCCTCCTTCGCCGCCCGTGGGTTCTCGTGATCGTATTGACGTGTGTCGCGACGAGCACCGCGTTCATGCAGACCCTGGTCGTTCCGATCCAGAACCATCTTCCTGAGCTTCTCGATGCTCCGCGGAGTGCCACCGCGTGGGTACTGACCATTGCTCTGCTGGTCGCAGCCGTCACGACTCCGATCTCGGGGCGTCTGGGCGATATCCTCGGAATGCGCAGGGTCATGATTGCACTGCTTGCGATGATGACTCTTGGCTCCCTGATAGCTGCACTGTCAGGCGAACTGACCTGGCTGCTCGTCGGACGGGCACTCCAAGGCGTGAGCATGGGAGCCACAGCTGTCGGCATTTCGATGATGAGTCTGGTCGATAACCGCAAGATCCGCATCGCTGGCATCAGCATCATCAGCTCCAGCATGGGCTTCGGGGGCGCGATCGGTCTGCCACTCGCCGCGTGGATCGCTGAGATCGGAGATTGGAAGCTTCTCTTCTGGGCGACGGCTGTCCTTGGAACCATCAATCTCATCGCTGTCCTCTTCGTTGTGCCCAGCACCGATCGCCTTCGGCAACGCTTCGACTGGCTTGAGGCGTTGATGCTCTCTGCCGGGTTGGGTGGGATTCTGGTGGCGGTTTCCCAAGGTCCGGTGTGGGGGTGGTCTTCGCTGGCGACGCTTGGACTCGGCGGAACGGGGATCGTTGTGCTCTTCGTCTGGGGCCTGCACGAGTTGGGCACCCGCAACCCGCTGATCGATCTGCGCATCATGTCGAAGTTCCCGCTGCTGATGGTCAGTCTGGGTTCAATCGCTCTCGGCTTCGCCTTCTTCGTCCAAGAGGTTTCGTTCCTGCAGATTCTCGAACTGCCGGTTCGCACCGAAGCAGGCTTAGGTCTGAGTATCCTGTGGGCGAGCATGGCCTTGGTGCCCTGCTCCTTGGCGATGATGGCCGTCGCGCCCCTCGCTGCAACCATGACCGATCGTTTCGGAGCTCGTGTGACTGCGGTTTTGGGTTCGGTGATCTCTATGGTCGGATACCTCATCTCCGTGGTCTGGCACGCCGAAGTTTGGCAGCTCATCATCGCCAGTGTGTTCGCCTTGGCAGGGGTGGCGATAGGGTATGCGGCCATTCCCACTCTGGTCATGGCCGAGGTGCCCTACTCGATGACTGGTTCCGCGATCGGTGTCAATGCTCTGATGCGCAGTGTGGGAACGAGCTCGGGTGCAACTGTGACGGGAATGGTGCTGGCGGTGCAGCTGGAGTCATCGGCAGGATTCGCGGCGCCGAGCCCGGGTGGGTTCGTTGTGACCTTTTGGCTGGGCTTCGTCGCCGCGGCGCTGGCCGCTGTGTTGTTTTGGATCTCTGGTCGGCGACGGCCGGGAGTGCTGCTGTAATAGACGATGGTTTCCGTCTGAGCACAGCTGGGTATCGCTACAAGATAACGAGACATGACATGTCCAGCTCCCCGTCACCGGCAGGGATGCAGGAGACGCTGACGGTAAGCGCAGTCGATGTGGGCAAGTACCGTCTCGGTCGCGCTCATTTCGTTGCGCGAGGACAATGGAGCCATGAGCAATCACCAGGTGGTCGAGGTTCGAGGCGCCCGCGTGCACAATCTGGCGAACATCGATGTCGACATTCCCTTGGGCAGACTCGTCGGCATCGCCGGCGTCTCCGGTTCGGGCAAGTCGTCCCTGGCCATGGGAGTCCTGTACGCGGAAGGCTCTCGGCGCTATATCGAAGCCCTGTCCACATACACTCGCCGCCGGATGAGCCAAGCGCCGCGTGCCGACGTCGACCGGGTCAGTCACGTGCCTGCCGCACTGGCTCTGCGACAGCGTCCGGGGATCCCCGGCGTCAGGTCGACCTTCGGCACGTCCACTGAACTGCTCAACGTCGTCCGGCTCATGTTCTCGCGCCTGGCATCACATGTCTGCCCGAACGGCCACCGGCAGGAACCGACACTCAATGTTGCGGCAGAGGAGCCGTTCGCCTGCCCGTCCTGTGGAGCAGATGTCGAGGCTCCAGGAGCGGAGGAGCTGGCCTTCAATTCGGTCGGAGCCTGCCCATCATGTGACGGCACTGGCATCGTGCGCGAGGTCGACGATGCTTCTCTCATCCGCGATGAGGACATGAGCATCGACGATGGAACGGTGATTCCCTGGCAGATGTTCGGCTTCAACGTCCAACCGCAGATCGCACGCGAATTCGGCGTCCGCACGGACATCCCTTGGAAGGAGTTGAGCGCCGAGGAGAAGACCATCGTCTTCGATGGCCCGGAAGAGAAGAAGCACATCGCCGTGACCTCGAAGAAGGGGCTGCACGAGCTCGACTTCACCTTCCGCAATGCGCGACTGACCGTGAGCGAGGAGCTCAAACGCGCCACGGATGAGAAACGACTGTATCGGGTGAGCCGGTTCCTCACCGAACACACCTGTACCACGTGCCACGGCACCCGGCTCGCACCTGCGGCGTTGCTGCCGAAGATCGGCGATCTCAATCTCGCCGATGTCACCGCCATGACCCTGAGTGAACTCGCCGATTGGGCCGGCACTGTCGCCGGCACCGTGCCGAAGACGATGCGCTCCATGTCCGAGGCACTGACCGGCACACTCGGGCACATGTCGAAGCGACTGCTCGACCTCGGCCTGAGCTACCTGTCGCTCGATCGTGCCGGATCAACACTGTCCACCGGCGAGCGCCAACGCGTGCAGCTGGCTCGAGCCGTACGAAACGAGACCACCGGGGTCCTCTATGTCCTCGACGAGCCCTCGATCGGCCTCCATCCCTCGAACATCCGCGGGCTCCAAGGGGTCATCTCCGACCTGCTCGAAGAGGGCAACTCCGTTGTCATGGTCGACCACGACCCGCTCGTGCTGCGTGACTGTGATCATCTCATCGAGATCGGCCCCGGCTCCGGCAACGACGGCGGGACGGTCGTCGCCACCGGAACGGTAAGCAGCCTCGGCGACAATCCGAATTCTCTTATCGGTGGGTTCCTCACCGGAAGAGAAGAAAGCCTTGTCCGCACCTCTGCGGCACCCGATCAGGTCTTCGACAAGGGGACGATCAGGCTGCGCACCTCCCCCATCCACACCGTGCATGCGCTCGACGTCACGATCCCTCGGGGACGGATCACCGCTGTCACCGGAGTGTCCGGATCCGGGAAGAGCACGCTGGTTCTCGACAGCCTCGTTCCCGCACTCCGCGCAACGGATCAAGCCCGTCCGCCCTCGCACGTCGCCTCGATCGAGGGCGCCGCAATCGAGAAGGCCAGCGTCGTCGACGCCACCCCGATCGGGGTCAATGTCCGCTCGACCGTCGCCACATACTCGGGCATCCTCGATGAGCTCCGGCGTGCCTACGCCAAACTCGACTCGTCGAAGTCTGTCGGTCTGAGCGCCCGGGACTTCTCCTACAACACAGGTTCTCTGCGGTGCCCACGCTGCGAGGGCACCGGTGAGATCACCCTCGACGTGCAGTTCCTCCCCGACGTCGACATCGCCTGCCCCGACTGCGAGGGCCGACGCTACGGTCCCGACGCCGAGGTTCATCGTCGTCCCGGTGCTGACGGTGAAATTGCGCTGCCCGAGCTGATGGCCATGACCGTCGCCGAGGCCGCCGAGCACGTTGCCGACCTGAGGAAGGTCACCACACGGCTGCAGGCACTGCAGGAGGTGGGGCTGGGATATCTCACCCTCGGCGAGGCGACTCCGGCCCTGTCCGGCGGTGAAGCGCAGCGTCTGCGTCTCGTCTCAGAACTCGATCGGACGCAGACTGGCACCCTGTTCGTCTTCGACGAGCCCACCATCGGGCTCCACCCTTTGGACGTACGAGTGCTCATCGGCGTCCTGCAGCGACTCGTCGATCAGGGAGGCACCGTCGTCGTCATCGAACACGACCTCGATGTCATCGCCAACTCCGACCATGTCATCGACATGGGCCCTGGTGGCGGAGTGGACGGCGGTCGCATCGTGGTAGCCGGCACTCCGAACCAGGTTGCCGATGACAAGGACAGCGTCACGGGACGGTATCTGGCGAAGGAGGCGTCCCCCTGACCAGCATTGGCGGGTGAGCTGGCAGCAGTCTCCGAGGTGAAGACCGCTGCCGGCTCAGGAAGACCTCTGCCGCTCAGACAGCAGTCACACGGACTTCGTATCCGGGTCCGCACCGTCCAGCTGACCATCCCGGCTGAACCTGCGCAGCTGGGTCACATGGCCCGGGTTGAGCTCGGCGACGTTTGAGACCTGCAGCAGCTTCATCGTCCGCTCAACCTGCTCGATGAGGATCGCGATCGTGCGATCGACGCCTTCCCTGCCACCGGCCATGAGCCCGTAGAGGTAGGCCCGGCCGATGAGTGTGAAGTCCGCACCCAGGGCCATGGCCGCGACGATGTCGGCACCATCGCGGATTCCCGTGTCGACGATGATCTCGAGGTCCTTGCCGACTTCCTTCACGACAGATGGCAACAGCTCGAAGGGAACCGGAGCGCGGTCGAGCTGTCGCCCGCCATGGTTCGAGAGCACAATGGCATCGACGCCGAGATCGGCGAGCTTCCTGGCATCGGCAACAGTCTGGACGCCCTTGATCGCCAGCTTGCCTGGCCACATCTTTCGGATCGTGGCCAAGTCGTCGAAGTCGATCGATGGGTCCATGGCCGAGTTGAGCAGCTCGCCGACCGTACCGCCGGTCTCGGACAGGGATGCGAACTGCAGCTTCTCCGTCGTCAGGAAGTCCCACCACCACCAGGGCCTGGGGATGGCGTTGAGAACTGTCTTGGGCGAGAGCTGCGGCGGGATGGAGAACCCGTTGCGACTGTCCCTGATCCGGGCACCCGCGATCGGAGTGTCCACGGTGAAGAAGAGCGTGTCATAGCCTGCCGCAGCCGCCCGCTCGACCAGACCGTAGGAGATCTCCCGCTGGCGCATAACGTAGAGCTGGAACCAGTTGCGCCCATTCGGGTTGACCTTCTTCACGTCCTCGATCGAGGTCGTGCCCAAGGTGGACAGGGTGAATGGAATGCCTGCCGCGCCGGCAGCGGAGGCTCCGGCGGTCTCGCCTTCGGTCTGCATCAGCCGGGTGAACCCCGTGGGCGCAATGCCGAAGGGCATTGCCGAGCTGCCGCCAAGGATCTGCGTCGTCGTATCGACCTGCGAGACATCGTTGAGGATGGAGGGGTGGAACTCGATGTCCTGGAAGGCCTGCACGGAGCGCTCCATCGAGATCTCCCCCTCCGCTGCGCCGTCTGTGTAGTCGAACGCGGCAGCAGGAGTGCGTCGCTTGGCTATCTGGCGCAGATCCTCGATCGTGAACGCCGATTCAAGACGGCGCTTCCGGGAGTCGAGCTCGAACTTCTTGAACTTCATCAGCTCGAAGATCTCGGACGGATTGGGCAATTGCCTCTTGACCATGGGTGGGGTCTCTTTCTCTTCAGTTCGTATTCTTCAGGGTTCAGTCTTCAGCTCGCTGGGCCTCACGCCCCGCCGGGAACCATCCAGGACAGAACGGTCGACTGCAGGCCGACGAGCAGGCACATGACGACGAGCATGCCCAGCGACCACCAGATGACGCGGCGGAAGATCGAGGCTTCCTGGCCGAGGAGTCCGACTGCTGTAGCTGCGATGGTGAGGTTCTGCGGGCTGATCATCTTGCCCACGACTCCACCGGAGCTGTTGGCTGCCACCAACAGAACGGGATCGATTCCGGCCTTCGTCGCGGCAGTCTGCTGCAGCGTCGCGAAAAGTGCGTTGGCACTGGTGTCAGAACCGGTCACTGCTGTGCCGAGCCAGCCGAGGATTGGTGAGAGGAAGGCGAACAGCGCCCCGGTTCCAGCGATCCAGGTGCCGATTGTGATCGTCTGTCCTGACAGATTCATGACGTAGGCCAGTGCCAGGACAAGTCCGACGGTGAGAATGGAGAATCGCATTTTGACGACGTTGTCGACGAAGACCTGGACTGCGTCCTTGGCGGTCATCTTGTACACGATGGCGACGATTATGCCTGAGACCAGCAGCATCGTGCCCGGTGATGACAACCATTGGAAGTTGTAGACCGTGCTCGTCGACAGCTCCCCTGCGGCGGTCATGATGTTCCCGTCCAGTCCCGGCCAAGGAATTTTGACATCGGTACTGGCCAGCCACTTGTCGATGACTGGGATCAGCTTGGCACCGGAGAAGATGACGATGACGATGAGGTAGGGAAAGAGCGCCATGAACACGCGCTTACCGGTCAGAGGTGCCGCCTTCGTGTCCACGGAGGTTGCCACGGCTGCGGCTGCTCCACCGGCATCGGGCGCGCTGGCCTTCTCCCGACTGCGTTCGTCAGCCATCTTATCCAGGGCGTCCTGGCCGCCGACGGGCTTCCAGAACTGGAGCATGATCACTGCAGCGGCAAGGCCCATGAGCGAGGCAATGATGTCGGTCATTTCGACCGAGAGATAGTTCGCGGAGACGAACTGTGCTGCTCCGAACACGATCCCGACGACCAGAGCAAGTGGCCACAGCTGACGCAGTCCTCGCTTGCCGTCAACGAGGAAGATGAGGAACAGCGGCACGACGGCAGCCAGCAATGGAGTCTGGTGACCGACCATGGCACCGATCTCCTTGTAGTCGATCCCGGTGAGGTTGCCGGCGGTGATGATCGGGATGGCGATCGCACCGAAGGCGACCGGAGCGGTGTTGGCCACCAGCACGACGACTGCTGCACGCATGGCGGTGAAGCCGACTGCGATGAGCATGACACCGGTGATGGCAACCGGGGCACCGAATCCGGCAAGGGCTTCGAGCAGTCCGCCGAAGCAGAAGGCGACCAGGATCGCCTGCACGCGAGGATCATCAGAGATGACGTTGATGACCAATCTGAGGTCTTCGAAGTGTCCCGACTTCACCGTCAGTTCGTAGAGCCAGATGGCGGTGATGACGATCCACATGATCGGAAACAGCCCGAAGGCGAATCCCTGGCTGGCTGAGAGGCCAGCCAGCCCGACCGGCATGCCGTAGACGAAGATGGCAACGATCAGGGCGACGACGACTGCCGCCAGTCCGGCCCAGTGGGCCTTCCATTTCAGGAACCCGAGGGTGACGAAGATGGTCAGCAGCGGCAGCAGCGCAACCAGCGATGACCACAGGAGGCTGTCTGCAAGTGGGGCGATTTCAGGAGTGTACATATTTTCTCCTGCACGGCCGGTGCTCGACTACAGCGTCTGCGTTTCGACGTTGAACGCGCCCGAACATGCATACTCGATGGGTTTCAGTATGTCCTTTGTGTGGTCAGACCACTAAAGTGAGTGTAGGACCGAATGTGATCCAGGTCAAGGTTCTGCCCCCGATGAGGCAGGGTCCCACTCATGGGATGATGGCGAGGTGCGAAAAGTGAGTACTCATGACCAGTGAATCAGTCAGCAAGGACGACGACACCGCCGCAGGTCACACCGTCAATGCGCCTCAGGGACCGAGCTGGAAGCCGGTTGCCCGATCGAGCACCCACGAGCTCGTCATCAATGCGATCGAGGAGCAGATCACCTCCGGGTCCCTCACCGTCGGCGATCCGCTCCCGTCGGAACGTGAGCTGGCCGCCAAACTTCAGGTCAGTCGCGCGGCGGTGCGTGAGGCGCTGCGCGTCATGGAGTCCCTCGGCGTCGTCGTGTCGAACGTCGGCTCCGGCAAGTCGGCCGGCACCTTCATCGCCTCCATGCCCAAGGAGGCCCTGACTCGGTTCCTGCGCCTGCATGTGGCCCTGGCGAACTTCAGCATCGAGGAGGCCATCGAAACGCGCATCCAACTCGAGCGCTCAAGCACCGCCCTGGCGACCGGACGGGTCCACGACGACGCCTTGGCCGGCATGAATGCCTCACTGGCGATCATGGACACACCGGGCGTGAGCTTGGAGACCTTCAATGATGCCGATACCGCCTTCCATGTGGCCATCGCCCATGCCTCGGAGAATCAGCTGCTCTCAGATCTCACGGAGGCCATCCGCGGCTCTCTGCGTCGGCCCATCCTCGATGCCTTCCACGAGGTCGACGATCCGCGCGCTCTGATGGCGCAGCTGCAGGAGGAACATCATGCGATCATGCAGGCGATCGTCGACCGCGACACCGATCACGCGGTGCAGCTGACCGAAGACCATATCCGATCAGCCACCGCCGCCCTGCCGCGCCTGACGCAGAGCCGGCAGGAGCGCGGCTGAGCGCAGGGCCGACAGGAGCGCGGATGGGCGCGGGCGTCAGCCGGTCACACCGGTGACTTCGTTGCTGGCGTGGGGCAGTTCGGCGCTCTTCTCAACTTCGCCGGTGGCCAGATCCACGATGTGGAGCTGACTCTTGTCAGGTTCGGAGACGTAGGCCTTCTCCCCCTGCACGAAGAGCGTCGGCCGGGGCTGCTGCCAGTCGACAGGTTCCTTCCATGCTTCGGTGACCGGGTGTGAGTCGGTGATCGTGCCGGACTCCGGGTCGATGACGTTGAGCTTGCCGTCGGTGCCGAGCACAAGTGCCTCACCCTCGGGTCCGCGGGCCAGGGAACGGAAGCTGTACGAGGAGTCGAGGTCGACGAGCTTCATCGTCCCGGTCTCCGTGTTCGTCAGGGTGACCTTCTCCGGACGTTCGAGTTCGGCATCCTCGTCGACCTTGTAGTCGCCGAGCACGACCGGCGAGTCATCGGATCCTGCCTGATTGCCGATCCGACCATAGCTGTCCGGGGAGTCGACCTTCGTGAACTTCCCGTCCTTGTAGTAGAGGATTCCATCCTCACAGCCGACGGCGATCGCCTCGTCCTGGGCAGCGGCCTCCCCGTGGACGCCCGGGCAGTCCTCATTGCGGGCGATCTCATTTCCTTCGGCATCAACGACCTTCGCCCCCGAGCGCTCCTCTTCGTTGCCGATGGTGTGCAGCACGTTGCCGTTCTCCAACTGCACCGCCACACCGTGGTGTGCCTCCTCTGCCTCTTTGACTTCGGGTTCGGGTGCGCCGTCACGGAAGGCGTCGGTGTCGAAGATCTGCATACGCCCGTCGCCGTCGCCGAAGAGCACTGTCGAACCGCCGTGGCGCACGACGTGACCTGGGGTATCGGTTTCGTATACCCTGTCGGTCAGCTGCGGTGAGCCGGCAAAGCTGTGGGTATGGTCGCCGTGCTCTTCGGTCCAGACTCCAGCATCGAAGAGCTGGAATCCGTTCGCTACCGACACCATCGCATGACGTCCGTCGCCGACTGGATTCACTCGGTTGAAGCCCTCGAGCTTCGTGTCGTCGATGACCTCGAGGGTCCTCGCGTTCAGGGTGAGGATGCCGCCGTCATAGGTGGTGATCAGCCGTGGCTGCGTCTCCTCGACCTGTTCGGCATCCGAGGGCTCCGCTGTGTCTGCCTGCTCGCCGCTGTCGGGGTCGGCCTCAGCACCGGTGCCGCCGCATCCGCTCAGCAGGAGGGCGGTGACGGCCGCGCTCGCAGCCAGTGGGGCGATCAGGGTTCGTTGTGTTCTCATTCTTCTCTCTTCCCTATTTCCATGATGGTGTGTCCGTGATCTGTGGTGGTGCGAGGCTGTGTGCCTCGCGGAGAAGCGCTCGTCAGCGGGGCACGAGTCCGTCTGCGATGGCCTGCGCGTTGGTTCGCTGCATGTCGATGTAGGTTCTGGCCTCCCCGTCGGCTTCGGTCAGCGATTCCGAGAACAGCGGTGTCACTTCGACATCGAGGTCGACTTCATCAGACAGTGCCTCGGCGAGCTTCTGCGGCTGCGAGGAGTCCGCGAAGATCGTGGGCACGCCAGCATCCTCGACCGTGCGGGCAAGCTCTTCGAGGTCGGCTGCCGAGGGTGAGGCCAGTGTGGTTCCGCTTGGCAGCACCGCCCCGATGACCTCGAAGTCGAAGCGCTTCGCGAAGTAGCCGAACACGTGATGGTTCGTCACGAGCTTCCGGTTCTCGGCAGGGATCGACTCGGCGATCTCTTCGATTTCGGCATCGAGGTCGTCAAGCTGCCCCCGATACGAGGTCACGGACGGTTCGATCGCCTCGGCGAGGTCATCACCGACCTCCTCCCCCAGCGCCGAGGTGATGACATCGACGGCGGCGACCATCCGCGCGGGATCGGTCCAGAAGTGCGGGTCGGGCGTCCCCGCACTGCCGCCCGAGGTGTACGCAAGGGGATCGATGTGCTCACCGACCTCAAGGACGCGCACCCCTTCGCTGCGCGCGTTGTCGAGGTTCGCCGACAACCCCTCTTCAAGCCCCAGTCCGTTGCCGATGATGAGATCGGCATCCTCCATTGCTCCGGCTTCCTTCGCCGAGATGCCGAAGGAATGCGGATCGGAGTTCGGCTTCATCAGCACCGTGACCGCCGCGTGGTCTCCGACGAGGCTGTGCACGACATCGCCGAGGATGTTCGTCGTCACCACGATCGACGGCTCATCGTGTCCTTCCGCGCAGGCGGTCAGTGATCCGAGCGTGGCCAGCGTGAGCGCCACTGCTGCGAGGTGGTGCCGTCGTGTACCCATCACCGCCCCGTCACCGCCAGGCTTGCGGGTGCCCCGCCGAGGTCGAAGCTGCGCGCCTCACGCAGGCCATCGGCCGGGTCAAGTTCGAGCACTGTTCCCGAGGCAGGGTCGCTGACATAGGTGCGTTCGCTGTCCACGGCCACCGAGGGTCCGGCTCCGTGGCCCTGACTCTTCGCGTCGAAGGGTGCGATGAGCTTCTTCGTCGTCAGCACCTTCCCGGTCTCCGGGTCCAGCGAATAGATGGTCCCGTCTTCGTCCAGGGCCACGACCGCGGAATCGTCGGGGGCGATGCCGGCGGAGACCACCTCGGCGTCGGTGTCGGCGAACGTCCACTCGTCCGTCGTCGCATCGAGGATCCCGATTCCACCATCATCGAAGGGGGTCGCGGCGAGGTCTCGTCCGACCTCCACGGACCACGTGCGCTCATCTGTGTCCTCGGGGTAGGGCAGCACCTCGGCGTCGAAGTCCTCGTCGACCCTGATCACGCCGTCGGCGCAGGCGAAGACCAGTCCGTCACGAGTGACGCCGGTGCCGTGGATCTCGTCGCATCTCGCATCGATCGGCGAGGCCTGGCCCTTGTCGTCGTAGACGGTGAGTTCGGAGGGGAGATCCTCGGCCTTGTCTCCTGGAAGTGTGGACACGAAGTGGTCTTCGAAGGGGATCGTCACTCCGTGGTGGGCGCCCGGTTTCACGGTGCCGAGCTGGTTGAGTTCGCCGTCGCCGAGTGCGCTCCGGTCATAGATCTTCGCTCGGCCCTCGCCGTCGAAGAAGAAGGCCACCTCTGTCGGCGTCGAGACGACGTGCGCGGGGTCTGCACCGTCGATCTCACCGATGGTCTTCGGCTCGGCCTTGTAGTAGTGCCTGTGGTCGCCGTGGTCGACCGTCCATGCCCCCGTGTCGACGGCCGTGACCGTTCCGGCTTCACCATCGCCGAGGTAGAGGTATCGGGAATCTGCTCCCGACAGGGTCGTCGCCGGTGAGCCTTCGACCGTCTCCACGACGTCCTCGGTGAGCAGGTCGACGACCGAGACTGCGCCGGTGTTCGCATCGCTGACGGCCAGGCGCAGCTGCGGCTCATCGGCCTCCTCCGCGCCTTCGACATATCCGTGGGGAGCCGTCGACTGGCTGGGACTTCCGGCCCCGTTGGCCGATTGCTGTCCCTGGCACCCGGTGAGGGCGAGCAGTGCGATCAGTGCCGCGCTCGGCGCGGCGAATCCTGTTGTCCTCGTCATGAGATCTTTCTATTGATAATGGTTCTCATTATGCTGAGAATATCGTAGCGCACTTCTCACCCGCCTCGTAACGAGCACTGCGAAGAAGACGAGGACGGTGAGCAGCGCAATGGTCGCGCCGGCAGATGTCTGGGCATACCAGCTCACAAGCAGCCCCAAGAAGCACGCGCTCGCACCGATCACCGAGGCGGCCGCCATGATCACCTCGACGCGGTCGAACAGGAGGCAGGCTGTGGCCGGGGGTCCGATGAGGAGCCCGAAGACGAGGAGCGTGCCGACGACCTGGAACGATGCGACGACCGCCAGGGCCGTGAGCATGAGCATCGCAATATGGGTCCAGCCGGGCCGCAGGCCCAGAGTTGCCGCCTTGCGCTCGTCGAAGGCGAGCGCGAGGAACGGTCAGTGAAGGAGAGTGCAGGCCAGCACGCCTAGGCAGGCTGCGACGGCGAGGACGATCAGGTCGTGACCGCGGACACCGAGCACGTCACCGAACAGGAAGCCTGTGAGGTCGACGGCAAAGGATTGGGAATGGGACACGATGACCACGCCGACGGCCAGCATTCCGACGAAGAGCAGTCCGATGCCGACATCCTGGGACAGCTTCGATTCGCGAGACACCCAAGTGATCCCGGCCGCCATCACCAGGGCACTGGCCGCTGCGCCGATCATGAGGTGACCACCGAGGAGCGCCGCGATTGCGACTCCCGGCAGCATCCCGTGCGACATCGCGTCCCCGAAGAAGGCCAGGCCGCGCAGGACGACCCAGGTGCCGATGCACCCGCACAGCACCGCGGCGAGCACACCGGCGATGAGGGCGCGGAGGACGAAGGACACCTCGAAGGGCGCGAATAGGAATTCCATTCGATGATGATAACCATTATTGTTAGAGCGTGGACAATCCGATCACCATCACCAACCTCAGCGCTCACTATGGTGCGCATCTCGCCCTCGACCAGATCACCCTGGCCGCGCCCTTGGGCCGAGTCACGGCACTCGTCGGCGCCAACGGCTCAGGCAAGTCAACGGTGCTCATGGCACTGGCAGGCCTGCTCAGACCGACACATGGATCGATATCCGGCCTGCCGTCCAATGTGGCTTTCGTGCCTCAGCGCAGTTCTGCTCCGGACCACCTTCCGATCACCGTCAGACAGGTCGTGGCCATGGGCAGATGGAGCGCACGGGGCCTCTTCGCCCGCCTCGGCAGTGATGATCAGCGGATCGTCGACGACTGCCTCGCCCAGCTTCGCATCGACGACCTCGCCTCGCGTCGCCTCGGTTCACTTTCCGGGGGTCAGCGTCAGCGTGCCCTGGTGGCTCAAGGTCTGGCACAACGCGCGGACCTGCTGCTCCTTGACGAACCTCTGGCCGGAATCGATGCTCGCGCGACCGAGGACATCACCATGGCCATCGACTCCGAGCGCAGCCGCGGCACCACGATCGTCATGGCCACGCACGAGCGCACCCAGGCAGCCCGGGCTGACCACGTCGTCCATCTGCGCCAGGGTGCGCTCGCGTTTCGGTGAGCACTCGCCAGAACTCGATCACCAGAACTCCCGCGCCGGTGAACCGTCGCCGCACGGAACCTCACTCATCTACGGGACGGGCGGCCACCTCGGCGGTCTCTTCATCGATTCTGTGCTGATCGGCCTCATGCTTAGCCTCCGCCTTCGCCTCTTTGTGTTCCGCCCGGCGCTCCTTGCGCCGCTCGACAAGGAGGTAGAGGGCGGGCACGAGGATCAGGGTCAGCACGGTCGAGGAGGTGAGGCCGCCGATGACGACGATCGCCAAGGGCTGGGAGATGAAGACTCCCCCACCGGTGAGTCCCAGTGACATGGGCACGAGGGCGAAGACCGTGGCAGCGGCAGTCATCAGGATCGGGCGCAGACGCAGTCGGGTGCCGTGGATGATCGCGTCCCACAGCCCCATCCCGTGCTCGCGCAGCTTGTTGACGAGGTCGATGAGCACGATCGCGTTGGTCACCACGATGCCGATGAGCATGAGGAGGCCGATGAGCGAGGGGATGCCCAGCGGTGTGCCGGTCAGCAGCAACAGCAGCACGGCACCGGTCGCGGCGAAGGGAATCGACACGAGCAGGATGAGCGGCTGAACGAAGCTGCGGAAGGTCGCGATCATGACGAGGAAGACCAGCGCGATCGCCACGAGCATGGCCCATCCGAGCTGGGCGAAGGAGTCGGCATGCTCCTGGCTCGCACCTCCGACGTCGAAGCTCACGCCATCGGGCAGATCCATGCTCGAGGTCAGTTCCTGTGCCTTCGCGGAGACCGGGTTGAGCTGTCCTTCGGCAGGGGTGGCGAACACTGTGACCTGACGGTTGCCGTCCTCCCGGGTGACGGTGGCGGGGGTTTCGGTCTCGTCGACGCTGGCGATCTCATCGACCGTGATCGGGTCGCCCTTGATGTCGGGGATCGCCGCCTGTTCGTCGGCGAGGTCCTGCTCCTCAGCCTGGCTCTCCTCCTGCTCGCGCTGGCTGTCGACGAGGTCGTCGATCGCGTCGTTGGCCTCGTTCAGGCCCTTCTCTGCCTGCTCGACGCCTTCTTCTGCCTGCTCCACCTGGTCGGCGGCCATATCGCCGGGGCTCGGAGCCGGCGGTGGATTCTGGGCATCGCGCAGGGCCTTCCGGGCTTCTTCGAGCTGATCGGCGGCGTTTTCGCGGGCCTCCCGGGCGGATTCGAGCTGATCGGCTGATTCCTCTTCGGCCTTGGCCTTGGCTTCCTCGGCTCTGCGGTCGGTCTTCTCTTCGACTGCGTCGGTCGCGTCTTCCTGGGCATTCTGCGTCTGCACCTCGGTGACCGGAAGCTCCAACGCTCGGATCTCGCCTGGAGTCGCATCGGGGTGGGTCGGGGCGAGGAAGATATCTCGCTCCTTGCCCTCCAGCGTCAGAGTTCCTGCTTCACTTCCGTGCAGGGCTGCCGCAATGGCCTGCCCCACCTCGGCCTGGCTGTAGCCGTAGTCCGCGGCCTTCTCCCGGTTCACATCGACGTGGATGATCGGCTGATCGGAGGCGAGGTCATTGCGGGCGTTCGTCACGCCCTCGGTCTCACTCATCTTCTTCGTCACGGAATCGGCTGCCTCGCCCAGCGCTGACAGATCAGAGCCGGAGAGTTTGATCTCCACATCCTCATTCGCACTGCCTGAGGCGTCTTGGAGATCGATCTCGCCGACCTCGTCGCCGAGTCCGTCGATCTGGTTCGACAGCCGGTTCGTTGCGATCTCCGCTTCGGAATCGTCCTTCAGGGTGATGTTGAAGGAGTTCTCGGAACCGGTTTCGGGTCCGTTGACGGTCGTCGAGTAGGTGTCGACGTCCGGGTCGGAGGCGAGGACGTCTTCGATCTTCTTCGCCGCCTCATCACTGGCCTCGAGCGAGGACCCGGCTGGCAGAGTCTGCGCGATGTAGAGAGAGTTCTGCCCTGCGGCCCCGAGGAGGTCGGTCTTGAGGAAGCTGGCCATCATCATCGTCACGGCGAAGATCGCCACGGAGATGACGATCGTGCGCCATGGGTGTCGAAGTGCGGCCAGGATAGCTGGCAGGCTTCGCTGCTGCAGACGGTCGACCCTGTCCGAGGCCTCTCCGTCGCCGGGCATCGGCGTCACCGGAGCATCGGCAGTCGCCGCCGGGAGCAGCGTCTTGCCCTTGGCGTCGCGTTTGGCATTCTTCCCGTCGATCTTCGACTGTCGTTTCTCTGCGCGCTTGATGCCCTTCTCCCGATGTTTCCGGGCCCACGCCTCATAGCTTGCGTCGGTGGCAGCCTGGCGCTTCGGGGAAAGGGGCTTCGGGCTCTTCCGCAGGACCCAGTAGCTGAAGACCGGAACGATTGTCAGCGCGACAAGGAGCGAGCCGAGCAGAGCCAGTGTCACGGTCACGGAGAATGGTCGGAACAGCTGCCCGGCGATGCCGTCGACGAAGGCGATGGGCAGGAACACGGCCACAGTGGTCAGGGTCGAGGCCGTGATGGCGCCGGCCACCTGCTTGACAGAGGCGACGATGTCATCGATCGTCAGGTCGCTCGTGCCCTGCCGTCTGCGGATGTTCTCGATGACGACGATGGAGTCATCGACGACACGGCCGACGGCGATGGTCAGGGCTCCCAGGGTCAAGATGTTCAAGGTGTATTCGCCGACCATGAGACCGATCATCGCGATCAGCAGCGACATCGGGATCGAGATCGCGGCGACCACGGTGGACCGGAAGGAGCCGAGGAAGGCCAGGATCACGAGGATCGCGAAGAACAGTCCCAGCCCGCCTTCGACCGACAGGTCATGGATCGACTTCTCGATCTCGGGAGCCTGGTCGAAGATCGTGGAGAAGGAAATGTCGTCGCCGAGTTCGGGTCCCATCCTCTCGAGGACCTCATTGACTCCGTGGGAGACCTCAACGACATTGTCATCCTGGCCCTTGGTCACCGACACCGTCACGGCGTCCTTGCCATCGGCACGCGAGTACGAGGTCTTATCCACGGAATCGAGTTCGACATCAGCGACGTCGCCTAGCAGGACCGTACCGTCAGCGGTGCGCAGCGGGGTCTTCTCGATCTCCTTGACGGCGTCCAGTTCGGTACCGACCTCCACGGACAGTGATTTGTCCCCCTGTGCGCTCTGACCTGCGGGGACGACGGTTCCGGCGGCCGTGAGTTCGTCCGGCACCGAGGTGGTGACGACGTTCTTATCGTTGACGTCGTCGGGACGGAAGCTGATGTTGACTCGCTGCTCGTTCTGCCCGGCCACGTCGACGCTGGAGACGCCCGCGACGCTTTGGAGCTCGGGGACGAGTTCAGTCTCAACGAGATCGCCGAGCTTCTGCGAGTCCTCGCCCCCGGAGACGGCGAACATGACCACCGGAACGTCGTCGATCTGCTGGGAGAGCACCTCCGCCTCGGCGCCGTCGGGAAGGTCTGCCTTCGCAGAGTCGACGGCGGAGCGCACAGAGTCCGTCATCTCCTCGGCATCCTTGCCGAAGGGCCAGGTGACGTCGGCCGACATCGACCCCGCCGAGGAGGTTGTGCTCACCGTCTCGAGGTCGCCGACCCCTTCGAGCGCGGTTTCGATCGGTTTGGTCACCGATTCCTCGACGACCTCGGGTGAGGCTCCCGGAACCGTGACCTGCACCGAGGTGCCTGGCAGCTCGACCGAGGGCATCGTCTCCTGGTTGAGCGAGGTGGTCGCAATGACGCCGAAAACGGCGATCACAAGGGTGAGCAGGCCGACGATGAGGCGGTTCTTCAGACTCATCCTGGTGATCAGGGACACGGGTTCCTCCGGGTTTTGGGCATGCGGGAGCTGCGGATGGGCGATCAGGTGACTTTGTGGAGCGGTGCGTTGGTGGCGCGGTGTGCCGGCGATCGGTGCGACGGCGGGGATGGTCCGGGCGAGGGTGGAACGAGTTCAGTCTTTCAGGCCGGGCCGGTCGACGCGTCCCCCAAAAGTTGTCTTCTTCCTCCCCCAAAAGGCTGAGTGCGGCATGGGAGGTTGGTCATGATTCGATCCTATGAGCGCTGTGGTCTGCGGGCGCGGGTGTTTTCCTCCGTCTTGGATTCCGGAAACACCGCAATCGTCAGCGTGACGGGACTCGGCGCAGATCGGCGCCTCACTGTTCTCAACTGTGCAGGCGTACGTAGTGGCGGAGTCGCTCCACTCCGTTCGCGCCTCCGTCGCTGCGCAACGCGGCCTTCAGCTTCGCCCTGACATCTGCTTCGTCGAAGGACTCACCGATGACGACCAACGCGCTGTCCCAGCTCTCCTCCTGCGGTGCCGTCGTCGACTGCGGCGCCGTCGTCGACTGCGGCGCCGTCGTCGGCTGCGGCGCAACCGCCGACACATAGACGTTCGGGCCTACCGCCTGGAGGCCGTAGCGCCGGCGTCCGCCCCTGTCGTCGACGAGAATCGAGCCCTTCACCCGGTAGACCCCGGCCGGCAGATCCTCGAGGAAGTTCAGCACGGCGCCGGCGTCGGCACACCCGCTGGCAGTGATCGTCACCGACTGTGCGTGATGGTGGACGGCGACGCTCTCGCCTTCGCCGTCGAGGCCTTCCTGAGCGGCTTCGGCGTAGGCCTGTCGGATGAGTTCCCGGATCGGAAGTTCCGCTTGGATGGGTTCTGCGCTCTCATCCCCGGTTGAACTGTCATCCGACCGTGTTCCATCGCCGCCTCGTTCGGCCCCTGAGCCGGGATCGAAGATCAGCGCCGGGTCGAGACGGCCGAAGCTGGTGCCGACGACGAGGAGTCGCGGATTGCGCTGATGGACCCGTTCCCGGATCGCAGCGACAGCCGTGTCCCGGTCCGCGACGGGGAGCTGATCGAGCTTGTTGACGAGCACCAGGGTCGTTGCCGCGTAGCGCATCGGCGGTGCGGTTTCGGTGTCGACCGTGGCGGCATGCATGGTGGCGTCGACGACGTCGATGACCCCACCGAGGTGGAAGCGGTGGTGGCCCATGCGGGTGACCATCCGTGCCAGTGTCAGCGGTTCGGCGAAACCGCTGGCTTCGACGATGATGGCGTCGAGACGCAGGCGCGGTTTCGCGAGTGCGGTGAGTGCGTCTTCGAGTGAAGTGTCATCATCAAGGCAGCAGATGCATCCGCCCGAGATGGAGAAGGGCTCATCGACCTGCCCGACGACGAGGCCCGCGTCGATGTTGAGGTCGCCGAAGTCATTGACGACGACACCGATGCGTGCATCGGGATGGCGCAGCAGGTGATTGAGCAGACTGGTCTTGCCCGCCCCCAGGTAGCCGGTCAGGAGGATCACCGGGACGGCTCCTGCGGACTGCTTCCTGTTCACATCTCCTCCACATCTGCCATCGGGACGCTCGTCACCCGCTAATGGTAACGTTTTTCATTAATACCCGGACACATCAACGTATGCGCATATGCTCACAGAACCAACTGCGCTGCAGCGTCGGAGGCACAAGGACATGACGGCTGAAGAACCCAAGAAGACCCGCAGCACGGCCCAGAAGGCCGTGATCCGCTCCGCACTCGAGAGCGAGAAGCGCTTCGTCTCCGCCCAACAGCTCCATCGGACGCTTGAGGATCAGGGCCACACAGTGGGGCTGGCCACGGTCTACCGACAGCTCAACGCCCTGAGCGAATCCGGGCACGCCGACTCCATCACCATTGCCGAGAAACAGCTGTTCCGCGCCTGCGCCCAGGACGAGCATCACCACCACCTGGTGTGCGAGAACTGCGGCAAGGCCGTTGAGGTGGAACCGTCCAGCGAGGACTGGATCACCACCACGGCTCACTCACATGGATTCGAAGTCACCCGACATGTGTTCGAGATCTTCGGACTCTGCGCCGAGTGCGCCGCCCTGGCGAAGAACCGATAGCGGTCGCCGGCGAAGAGCCGGCTGCAGTCGTCGGCGGACGGCACCGGCGAACCTATCTCGCCGTTGTGCTCCACGCCGGAAACTCGTCGGGAAAGCCCGCCCACTCCATCGGCCCGGCCTCCAGCTCCGCATCGCTGAGGGCGGCCCCGTCGAGGACCTGCCGCAGCCGGAGCTCGTCGAGTCCGGTGCCGATGAACGCCAAGTCCTGACCGAACGCGAGAAGCTCATCCTCGGCGCCGAGGCTGTCGTCGAACGCCAATGGTGACAGCGTGAATATGCGGCCGACCTGATCCCACTGGGCGGTGATGTGCGGACGTGTGGCCAATCGTGCAAATCCGGCCGAGCGCAGAATGTGTCCACAGTGCCCCTGGAACAGGCATGCTTGCAGCGCGTGATGCAGGCGACCTGGGTGGAAGGGCCGATACTGCTCGTACCGTATGGCTTCGACCATGCAGGATTGCCGTTGCGGTGGAAATTCTTGATTGAGGATCGCCACCCAGCCGGCATCCGGCGGCCGCTGCGCGTAGGTCCTCCCGGCTCGACCGGGCACCTCGAGACCGTCGCGACCGTGCCGGCTGCAGGGATTCGCGACGAGTCTCTGCTCAGCGCTTGGGGCTAGATGGCTGAGCAGCGAGGTCGCCCGCTCGAGCACCTTCGGCTGGAGCGACCTTCCGTTGACGACTGCGATCGTCGAGGCGAATTCGATCTGAGCGACGAGCAGCTCAGCCTTCGAGGCGATGACGCATCCGTCCCCCGCATCACTCGTCAGGGGGACTCTGATGAACTCCTCGGAGTCAAGATCAGCAAGCATGCATCCCACGTCGAGAACGCAGACGAGGTCGATGAGAGTCGTCCCCGCCTCCGGAGCCGTCAGGGAGCCGACGATCTCCATCACCGGCGCCTCCAGTGGGTACTCCACGACGACGCCGGGAACGTGGATCGCCTTGCGCATCAGATTGACTGCCCTGTCGACCGCCTCGAGCCCTTGACCCGTCTGCTCGGCAGGGACGAAGACGAATCCCCTGGCTTCCGCTATATCCCGGGCACAGCTGCCCCGCTCCTGGGCACATGCGCCCGTCACTGCAATCACATCGATATCGGCGTCATTTGACTCCGGCATTGGCATCCTTCCCTCAAAGAAACTATTGTTACGTCTAACAATACTCATTCTCATTAAGGAGATCAGTCATGAAGGTTCGCAGATCCCTGCGCTCGATCAAGAAGCAGCCGGGTTCACAGGTCGTGCGCAGACGCGGCCGCGTCTATGTCATCAACAAGCTCAACCCCCGATTCAAGGCACGTCAGGGATGATCCGAGCTCAGCGCGAACTCCGGGGCACACCCGCACCGCTGTGAGTGAAGATCTCGGGGTAGAGCTCGACGAGCTTTCGGGTGTGGCGAATATGCAGCGCCAGCATCGCCTCGGCGGATTCGACATCGCCGTCGATGACGGCCCGAAGGATCATGCGGTGTTCGGCGAAGATGTCCTCTCGTCGCGAACGTCGGGTGACTGCGTTCGGCGCGAGCAGCTGCCTGCGGTAGTAGTGGGTGAGATTCCACAGGTGGTCGACAGTGTCGTGAAGCCTGATCGTCGTCGGGCCCGCCATCAGCGCTCGGTGGAAGGCATGATCGCGCTCGAGGAACTCACCGGGCGAGGTCGCCGCCTCCACCCGCTGGGCGCTGGCTTCGAACTCGATGAACGACTCGGCCGTGTGCGAGGGCATCGCCATTCTCAGCAGCAGCGGCTCCAGCCGCTCGCGCATCAGGTAGATCTCCCGGCACTCGTCAAGATCGAGGGCGGACACCCACGCTCCGGTCGAGGCCACAAGAGTGACCAGCCCTGAGGATTCGAGGATTCGCAGGGTCTCCCTGATCGGCAGCCTGCTCACACCGAACTCCTCGGCGATCTCTTCCTGCCTGATCCTGGTCCCGGGGACGAGAACCCCCTGGATGATCCGCGATCTCAACTCGGCCGCGATTCTGGCACTGGCCGCCTGATCGTGTGTCACAGTTCGATCCCCTCCCATCGCTCGCGGTGCCCGCGCTTGGACATTCGCTCTCATCCAGACATCCGCCCTCGGACACGCCCCCGGGCGATCGCCTACCCCTCAGTCATCCACCTTCTGCCGTGAAGCATAGCCCCCTCAAGCCGTGAGAATACGCGCCCAGGGCCGCGCAATGGCCCTCGGATAGAGACACGCCTTGCTGATTGCAATCAAACTGCAATCTGCTGCCATTTCGACCGAGGACACTCCGATATGCAGAATTGTCGGCTGGGAATTTCGCACGTCATTGGATCCAATCCGACAAGTAAGCATTCAACGACTCCAGATATCAATTGAGATTCCGCCGATAACTGCTTCGACATTGGATCCAATCGAGCTCAGTTGACGATGTCGAACAGAATCCTGCATATCGCCGCTGGTCACATGAGGTATATAAAGGATCTCTCGATGACCCGAAATCACCATCTGAGTGATTGACATCACCTATTCAAAAGGAGCAAACTTCAACAGTTGAAAGCTGTTAGCACAATCGAAAGGGCAATGATGTCCACAATCATTCCCCCGGCATCCGGACAACCAACGAAGGTCGAGGTCCGGGCCGATAAGGGGCTCAAGAGAGACATCGGAAAGATCGGTCTTCTATTCACCGGCGTCGGTTCGATCATCGGTTCCGGCTGGCTCTTCGGTGCGTTCAATGCCTCGGTGATGGTCGGTCCGGCATCACTCATCTCCTGGGCGCTGGGCGCCGTCATGATGATCTTCGTGGCGCTGAACTACGCGGAGCTCGGCGTGATGTTCCCCGTCGCCGGTGGCGTCATCCGCTTCCCCCACTTCTCCTTCGGCTCATTCGCGAGCTTCACCAGCGGTTGGATCACCTGGCTCTCTGTGGCTGCGACTGTGCCCATCGAGGTCATGGCCGCCGTTCAGTACGCCTCGAGCTACCTTCCCTGGCTCATGCACACCGTCGATGACGTCGCCGTCCTCACCGGCCCGGGCATTGCCGTGAGCATCGCTCTGATGCTGGTCTTCAGCTTCATCAACCTCTACGGAGTCCAGCTCTTCGCTCGGTTCAACAACGTCCTCGTGTGGTGGAAACTCGCCGTCATCGTGCTGGTCATCGTCGTGTTCTTCACTCTCTCGTTCAACCCCGGTCACTTCGCGAGCCAGCAGTTCGGCGGCTTCGCACCCAACGGCATCGGACCGATCTTCGCGGCGCTGCCTGCCGCGGGAATCGTGTTCTCCTACCTCGGCTTCCGCCAAGGAGTCGAGTTCGCCGGTGAGACGACGAATCCGCAGAAGAACGTCCCCTTCGCAGTCATCGGGTCGATCCTCGTCACCGGTGTCATCTACATCGCGCTGCAGGCGGCTTTCATCGGCGCGCTGCCCTCGGATCTCCTCGACGGCGGATGGAAGAACCTGGCCTTCACCAACGACGCAGGTCCTCTCGCTGAGATCTCGCTGCTGCTGGGTGCCGTGTGGCTGGCCGTCATCCTCTACGGTGATGCGATCGTCTCCCCCGCTGACACGGGCCTGATCTACACTGCACTCGCCCCGCGACTGTCCTATTCGCAGGCGAAGGTCGGCAATGCCCCACGCGCCCTGGCGAAGCTCAACAAGCACGGCGTCCCGTGGATCTCTCTGCTCGTCGTGTTCATCGTCTCCTGCATCATGTTCCTCCCGTTCCCCTCATGGGCGAAACTGGTCGGCTTCATCACCTCGGGCACCGTGCTCTCGTTCGCCACTGGTCCGGTGGTCGTCGCCGCTTTGCGCCGTCAGCTGCCCGATCAGGAGCGTCCGTTCAAACTGCCCGGCAACGATGCGCTGCCCATCATCGGCTTCATCTGCGCCAACCTCATCGTGTACTGGACAGGCTGGGAGACGAACTGGAAGCTCTTCCTCGCCGTGGCCATCGGCTACGTCGTCATGATCCTCCACCACATCTTCGCCAAGGACAAAGCGCGTCTGCCGGACCTGAAGATGCGCTCCGGCTGGTGGATGATCCTGTGGATGGTCGGCCTGGTCGTTCTCAGCCTCATCGGCCATTACGGCGGTGGACTCGACGTCATGGGCTTCATCTGGGGTGAGCTCATCACCGTGATCTTCTCCGTCGTCGTCTTCTACGTCGGCATCCGCTGCCGACTCTCGCCAGCGGAGTCGGTCGAAGCCATCGAACAGACTCAGCTCGTCGACGACTGAGCCCGTTTGGCCGATTCGCCCTCGAAGCCGCTTCGACACTTACTGCGTCGAGGCGGCTTCGTCGGGCGAGGCGGCTTCGTCGATGCGGGCGTGAATGCGGTCGAGGTCCTCAGCCGTGTCGAAGTCGGCGATGACGCCCGGTTCCACGTCAACGAGACTGAGCTCGAGCCCTGAGAACAGCCATTTCACCGCGCCGTTCGTGGGATCGCCGATGGCGTCCAGACGCGAGAGCAGAAGCTCTGTCGGCCATGCGGCACACAGGAACTGCGTCTTCCCCCGGTCATCGATCCCAGTTGCCGGCGTCCCTGTCCGTTGACAGGCTTCGATCAGATCGCCGAGGTGGTCCGCAGTGATCAGCGGCATGTCCCCTGCCAGCACCAGAGTCACACCCGCAGACGCTGCGGAGGAAGCGTCTCGAAGCGCGGCGCATACCGCTGCGATGCCAGCCAGAGGACCGGCGAAGGCAGGTTCCTCAACGACGGAATGCACGGATTCCTGCTCTCGCGCAGTCAGCCCATCACATGGTCCGGCCACCCACACTTCGGCGTCGGGATCAGCAGTGCGAACAGCGCCGAAGATCCGTGAGATCACCGTGGTCCCACCCAGCTCCACCGCGGGTTTATGGACGCCGCCGAAGCGGTTCGAGCGGCCTCCACTGAGAATGATCGTCCTGATCGACATGCCCCGATCCTACGCGCGAGGACAGCATGATCCAACGGGCGAAGACGTCAGCGGCAACGGGATTCGCACGACATTTCCGGTCCAGGTGAGCAATACTGTGAGACATCACCAGTTCAGGGCGGGCTGCATCCAGCGGGGCATCGTCGACCCGGCGACGGCGCCCGTTCGCACCGGAATTGCACGGAGGAATCGAGAATGACGAAGTTCGATGTTGTCGAAGCATCCATCGGCTCGCTGCGACAGGCGCTCGAGGACGGAACCGCCACCTCGGTGGGGCTCGTCGAGTCCTACCAATCTCGCATCGCCGCCTTCGATGGACCCGACACCGGCACGAAGTTGAACTCTGTGATCGTGGCCAATCCGGATGCCCTCGCTGAGGCAGCCGCCTCCGACGAACGACGCGCCCATGGCCAGACGCTGGGCCCCCTCGACGGGATCCCGTACACCGCCAAGGACAGCTACATGGTGACCGGGCTGAGCGTGGCCGCCGGATCCCCCGCGTTCGCCGACCTCATCGCGGGCAAGGATGCCTTCACGATCGAACGCCTGCGCGGCGCCGGTGCCATCTGTTTGGGGCTGACCAATATGCCGCCGATGGCCAACGGCGGCATGCAGCGTGGCCTCTACGGCAGGGCCGAAAGCCCTTACAACGCACAGTGGCTGACCAGCGCCTTCGCCTCCGGTTCGTCGAACGGCTCCGGTACCGCGACGACCGCGAGCTTCGCCGCCTTCGGCCTCGGCGAGGAGACCTGGTCCTCAGGGCGGGCTCCGGCCTCGCACAATGCACTCATCGCCTACACCCCTTCCCGCGGAGTCATCTCGGTGCGCGGCAACTGGTCTCTGGTGCCCACGATGGACGTCGTCGTCCCCCACACCCGGTCGATGGCCGATCTGTGCGAGGTCCTCGACGTCATCGTCGCCGACGATGCCGAGACTCGTGGCGACTTCTGGCGAGTCCAGCCCTGGGTCGAGATTCCCGCCGCTTCGGCCATTCGCCCCGATTCCTATGCCGCGCTGCTTCCAACCGATAACGAAGCGGCTCGTTCGGCTCTGGCCGGCAAACGCTTCGGGATCCCC
This sequence comes from Brevibacterium antiquum, assembly GCF_016107655.1. Lineage (GTDB taxonomy): Bacteria > Actinomycetota > Actinomycetes > Actinomycetales > Brevibacteriaceae > Brevibacterium > Brevibacterium antiquum. The sequence continues at coordinate 282,878 of NZ_JABASX010000002.1, read as the reverse complement.
ACGATGTACATCAACGCCGACCCCGAGGCCGGGACGAACCCCGATGGCGGCATCGGCGGGCCCACAGGACAGCGGGTCGAAACCCGGGCCTCGGTGATCGCCGCCTGGGAGGCCGCCCGCCGTGATCTTGAAGCCGCCGGCGCAGAGGTTGTCGAGACAGATTTCCCAGTCGTGAGCAACTACGAGGGCGATCGCCCCGGTGCACCGACGATCAGGACGCGCGGCATCGTCAGCACCGATTACCTTGATCGGGAGATCAACGACCTCTCCGCGTGGGCCTGGGACGATTTCCTGGCCGCCAACGGCGACCCGAAGCTGTCCTCCCTCGCCGAGGTGGACGGGACGAGGATCTTCCCCCACCCGGACGGCGCCCTGCCGGATCGCTACACCGGGTTCGACGATGACATCGCCGAATACCCGCAGCTGACCAAGGATCGGCCCTACACCTCGGTGACGGAGATCCCCGATCTCGAAGACGGCATCCGAGGTCTCGAGGTGACTCGTCGGATCGACCTCGAAGAGTGGATGGACGTCAACGGCCTCGACGCAGTCGTCTACCCGGCGATGGCCGATGTGGGACCGGCCGATATGGATGTCAACGAGGCCTCGGCGGACCTCGGCTGGCGCAACGGCACCTGGGTCGCCAACGGCAACCTGGTGCCACGGCATCTGGGCATCCCCTCAGTGACGGTGCCCATGGGCACAATGGCCGACACCGGGATTCCCATCGGATTGACGATCTCAGGCCGCGGCTGGGATGACTCGAAGCTCATCGAGCTCGCTGCAGCGTTCGAAGCCACCGGTGATCGACGCGAGGAGCCGCCGCGGACGCCCAGGCTGTGAGTGAGAGCTAGCGATGGTGGCGATTCACAATCGAGTGAATAAGCCTGAAACCTTCGGGTGAACTCGCCAGATTACTGGATCGTAGCCAGCAATCGGTGGAACAGTGTTGGACATGACCGATTTCTCTGTTCTTGCTGAACGCGCGTCCGCTCTACTCGAAGCCCATCATCAGGATCGTCCGATCGTCCTGCCGACAGTGTGGGACGCCTGGTCAGCCCAGGCCATGGTCAATGCCGGCTTCGAAGCCCTGAGCATCGGCTCCCATCCTCTCGCCGACTCCGTGGGCTCCGCGGACGGCGAGACCATGAGCCTCAGCCAGGCGCTGGCGGGGATCGCCCGCGTGTGCGGCTCCGTGGATGTGCCGGTCAGCGCCGATCTGGAATCCGGCTACGACACTGCGGCGCCGGATCTCATCGCAGGGCTCCTCGAGGCTGGCGCTGTGGGCGTCAACATCGAGGACACCGTCCACAGCGAAGGACGACTGCGCAGCGCCGAGGAGCACGCCGAGTACATCGGCGACCTGCGTCGCGCCGCTGACGCGCAACGGGTGCACGTGGTCATCAATGCCCGCACCGATGTGTTCAAGAATCCCGATGATTTCGAGGACCCCACCGCCGAGGTGGTCCGACGCCTCAACCTGTGCGCCGAGGCCGGTGCGGATTCCGTCTATCCCGTCAGGCTGCCGAACACCGAGACTCTCAAAACCATACTGTCGCAGGTGAGACTGCCGCTGAATGTCACTGCCCACCCGGTCAAGGGTGCCGTGCCCGATGAACTCGACCTCTCTCAGCTGCAGGACCTTGGGGTGAAGCGTGTGACCTTCGGGCCTCTGCTGCAAGCCACGATGTATGACTACTTCGCCAAGTTCACCAGGAACTGGCACTGACAACAGCCGCTGATCCCGCGGCCGTCGACCACAATCACTGAGCAGATCGCCAACCGCAATGATGAGGAGCCGCAATGCCTGAGAATCTCCGTGAAGGACAGCCCGTCTGGATCGATTACACCTGCCACGATTTCGAGTCCACGACGAAGTTCTACTCCGAGATCTTCGGGTGGAAGTTCGAGGATCAGGGACCTGATTTCGGTCACTACAACATGATCACAAAGGACGGAGCAGCTGTCGGCGGCGCTATGCGTGCCGTGAACATGGACGGCACACCGAACCCGATGATCCCGGCGATGTGGACGACCTACCTGCATACCAACGACATCACGAACACCTACGCGGCAGCGCTCACCGCCGGTGCGGCTCCGATCGCCGAACCGATGACCGTCGGACCTCTGGGCCAGATGGCGGTCATCACCGATCCCACCGGTGCCGGTGTGGGCATGTGGCAGCCCGGCGAGTTCACCGGGTTCGACACCCCGCTCACTCCCGGGACTCCGGTGTGGTTCGAGCTCATGACGCGAGACTATCCCGTTGCGCAGGAGTTCTATCGCACCGTCTTCTCCTTCGACATCGTGGCGATGGAGGGGTTCCCGTATTCGACACATGGCGCAGATGAGAACGCTGTGGCCGGCATCTGCGATGCCAGCGAATGGACCCAGGTGTCCTTCTGGCGTGACTACATCAACGTCGAGGACACCGATGCCACCGCGACCAGGGTGGCCGAACTCGGTGGCAAGGTGATCGCCGGTCCCGAAGATTCACCGTACGGCCGCATCGCCACCGTCACCGATCCGGAAGGGGCGACGTTCCAGCTCCAGCAGAATCCGTGAGCGATCGATTCTCACAGCCGCGCTCCCGGTACCTGAATCTGGGGCTCGGCGAGCTCGCGGCTGCAGCAGTGTTCGCGCTGGTCGCGCTCATGTGGCGGTCCCGACTCGAATCCTCCGGCGCTGTCGCGGCCTTGTGGTGGGCTCTACTTCCTCTGCTGTTCGTCCTGCTTCAGGCCAGTGCCTATTGGCTGCTGATGCGCTCCCGGATGCCCGTCAGCAAGGCCCAGGCCGCCCCAGACCGAATGCCGCACATGGCCGCGCGGTGCTTTCGCGGGTTGAGGCTGATCACCCCGGTCGCCCTGATCACGGGTCTGGTGGGTGTGATCGTCAACGCACCTTCCGGGACGATCGCCACAGTCGTCGTGGTCGTCGTTTGGGCGTTCGGAGTCGTCGAATATGTCAACTACTACCTCGTCCGACTCGCCTACCCATGGACACGGTGGGCATCAGAGGTCAGCCAGTGGAGGACCCCCACTCTGGTTAAGGACATCCGGGCAGCCCTGAGGTAACCAGCCCACCCGGTGAGATTCGGGTCCGAGATAGATGCTGATGATCTTCCTCAGGCACGCAGTGCGAGTGCGAACGGCAGCACCGCAGTCGCCCCCGCCTGCCTGAGCAGTCGCGCCCCGATCGCCATCGTCCACCGTGAGACGACCTCGTCGTCGACGAGAAGCACCGCCTTTCCGGCCACTGCCTCCCCGACCTCGGGCGGGACGACGAACGCATCGTAGAGATCTTTCACCCGAAAGGCACTGTTGACCTCGGGGGTGCCGTGGTCATGAACCTGCAGCAGCTCTCCCCCGTCGATGAGTCGTCCTGCGGAGGCCAGATTCGCCGCCAAGGATCTCACTGTCGTGGGCCTGCGCGCGCTTGGCACCGAGACGACGACTTCAGGGCGGATCTCCCAGTCCCATTGGGCCAGGACCTCAAGGCACCATTTGCCGATCTGTGCGGGCACTTCGGCATCGGGAGCGTCAGGTGCGAGGAATGATCTCAAGGTCTGACCCTGTCCCAAGTCGCTGAGCCGTGCGATGGCTCGGCCCTCGGCCGCCAACTCTCCGGCGGGAATGCGGCCCTTGAGCGGGACTCCGATGTTGGCCATGCCGCTGGGCCAGGTACTGCGCGGGTCGATGGGCAGGCCGATGCGATGCAGAGTTCCTGCCGTTGCCTGCCTGTTCTCGTCCGAGATCTCGGCCGACCACCAGGTTCCGGCGCAGTTGTCGCAGCGTCCGCAGGGTGTGGGGTCGGGGTCATCAAGTTGGCGAATGAGGAATTCCATTCGGCATTCGCCAGTGGACTCGTAGTCGAGCATCGCCTGCGCCTCAGCTGCGCGCACGGCGGCGACCTTCTCATATCGTTCCTGGTCGTAGGTCCAACCTCGGCCAGTCGAGATGTAACCGCCCTTGATCTTGGTCACGGCGTCTTCGACTTCGAGGGTCTTCAGCAGCAGCTGCAGGCGGGTGCGTTTGGTCCCGACCAGCGTCTCCAAGCGAGCCACGGACAGGGGGCCGTCCGCCTCGGCGAGGGACTGAAGCACGGCGTTCGCGTCGGACTGATTGGGCATCGAGGCGGTGGCGAAGTAGTTCCAGATCTCCTGGTCCTCAGCACCGGGCAGGAGCAGGACATCCGCGGAGTCCGTGGCACGACCGGCACGGCCAACCTGCTGGTAATAGGCGACGGCAGATGATGGCGCACCAATGTGGATGACGAAGCCGAGGTCCGGTTTGTCGAACCCCATTCCCAGCGCAGAGGTGGCCACGAGCGCCTTGATCCGGTTGTCTTTGAGCTGCTGCTCAAGCTCGGCCCGCTCCTCAGCATCGGTCCGGCCGGTGTAGGCACGGACCTCGTGACCCCGGTCGCGCAGAATTCTGGTGATGTCTTCGGCCGCGCTGACCGTGAGCGTGTAGATGATTCCCGAACCGGTGAAATCACCGAGGTGGGCACACAGCCATGCGATGCGTGCGCTCGCGTCGAGTCCGGGTTGGACCCCGAGCCGGAGGGAGTCACGGGCGAGCTCACCGCGGACGACGGTGGTGTCGTGGCCGAGCTGTTCGGCGACATCGGTGACCACCCGGGAGTTGGCGGTGGCAGTTGTGGCGAGGACAGGGGTGCTGCCCGGCAGTTCGGCCAGGATGTGTCCGATCCGCCGGTAGTCGGGACGGAAATCATGGCCCCAGTCGGAGATGCAGTGAGCTTCGTCGACGACGATGAGGCCGAGGAAGGCCAGCAGCTGCGGGAGGACTTCGTCACGGAACTGCGGGTTGTTCAGCCGTTCGGGCGAGACGAGGAGAACGTCGAGGTTGCCAGCCCTGAGATCATCGAGGACGGTGTCCCACTCGGTGACGTTGGAGGAGTTGAGGCTGGCTGCGCGAACCCCGGCGCGCTGCGCCGCGGCGATCTGGTCGCGCATCAGCGCCAACAGCGGGGAGATGATGAGGCTGGGACCGGTGCCGGCCGCCCGAAGCATTCTGGTCGCCACGAAGTACACGGCCGACTTGCCCCACCCGGTCCGCTGGACCACGAGGACCCTCTTCTTCTCCACCACCAGATCGCGGATCGATTCGAGCTGGCCGTCCCGGAACTGGGCCTCGGGATTCGCAGTGAGCTCGGCCAGGATGCGCTGAGCCTGAACGGCGAATTCGTCGGCGTCGATGGTCGTTGCAGTCGGGGTGGATTCGGTCATGGGCACAGTCTAGATGTCGCCACTGACGCAGCCGCCCAGCCCCTGATCCATCACCACAGCGCGAGCTCGCGCGACCGAGCTCTCAGCGCAGTGCGAGTTCGACGCCCACGGAGGCGAGGACGCCGAAGAGCACACCCCACAGGATGATCGAGATGATCTGCCAGAATGCCACGGCGTTGCGATCGGCACCGAATCCGACCATCGCCATCGAAGTGATCTGAGACGGCAGCAGGGTCTGTCCCAGCAGAGAGACCCCGGGGACACCGAACTTGTCGAACATGCGTTTGAGCCTTTGGCGCTTCTGCGAGGGCTCTTCGCTCTCGTCTCTGTTCTTCCTCGCCCTATCGCGAATGGCTCCGGCACCGTAGACGACGGCGAGCATCGACACCACGTTGCCGATGACGGCCATGAAGATCGCAACGACGGGGTGCAGACCGATCGCGACGCCGATGACGGCACCGAAGTAGGACTCGACGAACGGGATCGCGGAGACGAGGATGATGCCTGCCCACTGCAGCCAGTCGGGGATCGATCCGGCGAATTCCTGGATGCTTTCGATCATTCTGGGGCTCCATTTTCATTGGTTCGGAGTCTCTGTCGATGTGGCGCACGCGAGGGCCACGGTCAATCTCGACGCAGGAACCCGTCCTTCTGGCACAGCGTGCTAGTACGTTGTACTATACAGAAAACAGCAATGATGCGCGAGGCCGAGAGGAGCACGAATGTCGCGACGCGATGACATCATCTCTGCGGCAATCCGTCTGGCTGAGCAGGCTCCGCCCGGACAGACCAACCTCAGTGTGCGGGCGGTCGCCAAAGAGGCTGGGATCGGTGCCTCGACGCTGCGTCACTACTTCCCCACCCAGGCTGACCTGCACGAGGCCATCGCTCGCGGCTCCATGCGAACCGCAGTCAAGGACTTCTCGATCTCCGAATCCGGCCTGGATCCGGTCGATCGCCTTTTCGAGTGCTGCGCGCAGTTCCTGCCCAGCCACGAGCACCGCGATATGCAGCTCGAGCTGTGGCTCACGATGCATATCAGCGCCCTCGGGCCCGAACGCCAGGCCGTGACCCGCAGGCTCCTCGAGTACGGCCACGACTTCACCTATGAGTGCCTGCATCGCTGGCTTGGGATCCTGGCCACGGAGGGGCATATCGACCCCGCCGAGGTGGCTTCCACCTCCGTTGCGCTATTCACCATGCTCGACGGGCTGGCTCTGCACTCGATCGTGACTCCCGAGCGCGTCACCGTCGATGCCGCGCTCGATCAGCTCAGGTGGCTGATCGCGAAAGTACTCGAACCAAGCAGCTGAGCCGTCGACGATGCGACCGGCATTCGAACGAATGCCTTCGCTCTCTGACCGACGCGGGCTCACCTCATCTGGGCTGCGGCCCGATGGAGAGCCTCGGTGAGTCGACCGAGCTTCTCAGAAGCGAGATTCCAGTGATGCCAGTACAGGTCCACGTCGATGGTCGGATCCGCCGAGATCGGCACAAGGTCATCGCTGAGGTCTCCCAGCTGCACGATGGGGATCAGCCCCCAGCCGACCCCGGCCTCGACCGCGACTGCAAATTCCGAGGAGCTGGGCACCACTGACATCGGAGGGATGCCGGTGATCCCCACCCTGCGCAGGAAGGCGAACTGCAGATCATCGTCCTTACCGAAATTCACCATCGGCAGGGACCCGAGGTCCACCTCGGCGTCGGTACCGGACCTGATCTCACCGGACCCGACCTGACCGCCGAGCCCACGGTGTCTGCTCAGTAGCCCCTTCGACGCGACGGCGACGTAGCGCATGGACCCGAGTCTCTGCACCTGAGTGCCGTAGCCGCCGGAGGCCGCAGAGGTGATGGTGCCGAGCACCTCCCCCGAAGTCAGCAGGGGCAGGGCAACGTTCTGGTCGGCAACCTCGATGCGAATGACGATATCGTCCCACTTCGCCACCTCGGCGAAGATCGGGCGGAACCAGGTTGCCAGCGAATCTGCGTTGACCCCGATCCGCAGAACCGTAGGGACCCTCCTGCGTCGGTGGGCCGGGGCGGAACCGACCCCGTCCGGGGCCCCGACGTCGATGCCATGGAGACGATCCATGGTTTCGGACTCGAGGAGCTCGATCTCGCGCGCATATTTCAGGACCGCTTCCCCCGCCTCGGTGACGGTGATGGGGTTCGTGCGGCGAACGAGCACCTGACCGATGCGGGATTCGAGGGTGCGGATGCGCTGGCTCGTCGCCGATGGTGTGACACCCAGAACGAAGGCCCCGCCTTCCACCGTGCCTTCATCGACGACGGCGGCCAGAGCTTTGACGTGATCGATGTTCATGAAGCAATTGTGCATCAGATGAAGATTCTGTTGTTTTTCTTATCACCGTGCGCGTCATAGTCTTTTCGGGTGCTCACTCATCTCATCAGCGGAACCCTCGCCGGTTGGTCGCTCATCATCGCAGTCGGACCGCAGAACGCCCTTGTCCTGCGGCAGGGTATTCGCCGGGAGCACCTCGGCGTGGTGCTCACGATCTGCATCCTCGCCGACGTCCTTCTCATCGGCGCGGGCACCGTCGGCATCGGAGCGATCGTGCTCCTGGCACCGTGGGCCTTGGAGATTCTACGGTGGCTGGGAGTGGCCTATCTGCTCTGGTACGCGTGGGGCAGTCTGCGTTCGGCGCGCGAGGCATCAGGGCTGACGGCGGATACGCATCAGCGCAGTCTGAAGTCCATCATCGCAACGACTCTGGCGCTGACCTTCCTCAATCCCGGGGTCTACCTCGACACCGTCGTGATGCTCGGCAATCTGGCGAATCAGCAGGGTCCGGGAGGGATCTGGCCGTTCACGATCGGGGCAATGCTGGGCTCGCTCACCTGGTTCCTCGGCATCGGCTACGGCGCCCGCGGTCTTTCGCGCTACCTTGCCAGGCCGCGGGTGTGGCAGGTCCTCGACATCCTCATCGCGGTGGTGCTGGTGATCCTGGCGCTGCGGCTTGCGTTCGGGTAGGGGGTTAGTTGCGGGGGCTGCCTCATCGGCACGTCAGCTGTCTTCGCCAGCCGTCTCGGCGCCGTTGCCCAGAATTGTCATGTCCATACCGTCGTCTACATTCGTACACATGGATTCCCGGGTAGATCTGCCGCTGCGGTCGGTGACCAAACATGCGCACTCTCCGCCAGAGCTCACCCCATGGCTGCATGACCTTCCTGCTGTGCGTGACTTTCTGGACGGCTTCGAGTTCGAGCGCACAACCGTCTTCGTCGGCGAGAACGGCTCGGGCAAGTCGACGCTCATCGAAGCATTGGCCACCTCCCTTGACCTTCCGCACGGAGGCGGCACGGGATGGGAGGTTCGAGACCACGCCGAGGAAATCCCGGAGTTGAGCGAACACGTGCAGATCGTCCGCGGCGCGACTTCCAAACGGGGCGCCTTCTTCCTCCGCGCCGAAACAATGCACGAGAACATGGCCTACCTGATGGAGATCGGCGCCGGCCGCGGCCACCACTACTCGCAGCAGTCACACGGTGAGATGTTCATCGAGATGTTGACGGGGAAGTTCATGGACTTGGGGCTGTGGGTCCTCGACGAACCGGAAAGCGCCCTGTCCTTCACCGCCTCACTCACCCTGCTGCAGCTCATCCGAGCGCGAGATCGCGCGGGGCTGCAGACCATTATGGCCACCCACTCCCCCGCCCTCGCCCGCGCAGAGGGCGCCAAACTCGTCGAGGTCGGGGAATGGGGGCTGCGCGAATCCACATGGGATCGGCTCGACATGGTCGACCATTGGAGGCGTTTCCTCCAGGAACCACAGCGATATCTGCGGTATTTCGATGACGGTTGACCCGTTCGCCGCCCCGGACAACGGGGATGACGGGACGACGGTGCGCGCCGACGCACCGCCGCCTCGGCGGAAATCAGGCCCTACAGCGAGAGGCTCGGATGCAGTTGGGTCAGCGTGACCGTGCGCTTCCGACCGCACACGAACATGGTTGCCAACAGACAGATCGCGGTCATCAGCAGCAGGACGACTGCCGCTTGAGCGGCGATGAACATGTCTCCGCCGGCGATCAGGGTCCGCAGGCCGTTGACCGCGTGGGTCATCGGCAGGAAGGGCGAGATGATCTGGAAGATGCCAGGCGCTGTCTGCACCGGATAGGTGCCTCCCGCCGAGGCGATCTGGACCATGAGCAGGACCAGGGCGACAAGCCTGCCGACACCTCCCAAGGCCGCGACGCAGAGTTGGTGGACCGCGTGGAAGCTGGCCACCACGAGGATCGAGAACAATAGGGTCCACAACCAGCTGCCGGCGGAGAAGTCGAGAGCAAAGGTGAGGACTCCGTAGAGCACCGCGACTTGGGCTACCCCGAACAGGAGGCCGGGCACGTAGCCGGCCCAGGCGATTCGGGAGGACTTCGCCGATGACATCAGTGCACGGTACGGGATCGCGTTGATGACCATGTAGGTGATCATGCCGCCGATCCACAGGGCGAGGGAGACGAAGAACGCGGCCAGGCCCTCGCCGTAGGCGTCCACGGAGTTGTCCTTGAGCTTCTGGGCATCGACGGGCACAGCGACGACGTCCGAGCGATTCTCGCGGTCGGACTTGTCATAGGTCGGGATCTGCTTGAGGCCATCGGCCAGCTTGTCGGCGAGCTCCCCGGAACCGTCGACGAGCTTCTTCGCACCCTTGTCGAGTTCATCTGAGCCGTCAGCCAGCTGTGAGGATCCGTCCTTGAGGTCGGCAACGCCCGTCTTGGCCTTCTCGGTGCCGTCTTTGAGCTGTATGACGCCGTCATTGAGGTCGCCGGCACCCTTGGCCAAGTCGCCTGCACCGGCGTCGAGTTTGATCAGCCCGGAGTGCAGATCATCGGCTCCTGTGGCCACCTTCTGTGCGCCGTCGTCGAGTTTGCCGATCTTCTTGTCGGCCTCCCTGATCTTGCCCATGACGTCGTCTACGGCGTTCTTGACCGGATCTTCGAGATCCTTAGCCTCGTCTGCCGCCTTCGACGCTCGCCCGTGGGCCTTGTCCAGATCCCCGCCGAGGTTGTCCATGTCATCGGCTAGTTTCGCCACATTCGGATCGTCGGGGTAGTCTTCGCGCAGCTGTGCGACCCGGTCATCCATGTCGCCGTTGACCGTGTTCCGCGCCGAGTCGAAGTCGTCCTCCGCCTGGTTCAGCTTGGGCCGCGTCCCGTCGACGAGGTCGTCGGCCTTGTCTTTGAGCTCCTCGGCCCTGTCCGTGGCCTCGTCAGCTGTATCGCGCAACTGGCCCGTTCCGTCGGCGACCTGCCCGGCACCGTCGGCGACCTTCTTCGAACCGTTCTTCGCCTCGGTCGTGCTCTTGGCCAGCTTATCTGCGCCGGTCTTCAGATCGCCGCTGCCCTTTTTCAGCTCACCAGCCCCCTCATCGAGGTCACCGATGCCGGTCTGCAGCGTGCCGACTCCCTTGTCGAGGGTATGCGCACCGTCGGAGAGCTCGCCCGTTCCGTCGTGGAGATCGACGGCACCGTCGTTGAGCTGCCTCGCCCCGTCGACGGCCTTTTTCGTCGAGGAATGGATGTCGTTGAAGCCGAGGTAGACCTCGGAGACGTATTCGGCCGTAGTGGTCTCGTTCAGTCCTGATTTGATCTCGTTGAGGATGGTTCCCGCCATCTGCCCCACGATGAAATTGTGCGCATCATCGGTGCGCAGATTCAGTCCTGCCTGCTCGGGATCGTCTCCGCCGGTCGATACTAGTCGCTCGGAGAAGTTCTTCGGGATCTCGAGGACAGCGAAGTACTTGCCTTCGGCGAGGCCGTCGTTGGCCTCCTCCAGGGATGTCTCCTGCCAGTCGAATCCACCTTCGCCCTTGGGGGTGATTTGGTCGACGAGCTCATCACCTGCCTGGAGCTTCTCACCTTCGGAGCTGGGCTTCTCGGCCCCTTCGTCTGTGTTGACCACGGCTGCCTGAAGCTTGTCGAGGTTGTCGGTCGGTGCCCAGTTGGAAGCCAGGTAGAGTCCGCCGTAGATCGCGGGGATGACGGCAACGACGATGATCGCCAGTCGAGTGATCGTGTGCCGCTTGAAGCGAGAGAGTTCGAGCCAAGGCAGAGAGAACATCGCAGAAACACCTTATTGTCGGGTCTGATTCGGAAAAGCTGATGGAGGCAGGTACCTCAGTGACGGGGATGCCGCGTTAGGGAAAATTTGCCCACCGAGGTGGGTGAGACCTCCGTGGACAATGCGTCGAGAACAAGGTCGACGTCGGAGGAATCTTCGCAGGAGGCGATGACCGTGAGCGGATGCTCTGGATCGCGTTTGCGTCGCAGCTCCTGGTAGATGAGGATTGCCGCCCATGCGCGGGCACGGTCTTCGCGCTCGCGCAGATAGTCGATGTTGTCGAGGACGACGACCGGGGCCTGGGCGAGGCTGGCGAGGCCGAGTTCGAGGAGGAACTTCTGCAGCTCGCTGAGTTCGGAGACGAAGGCCTTGCCCTCGTCATCGATGAGGAAGTCGGCGTCTTTGGCGTCAGATGCGGAGAAGTTCCCCTCGGGAAGCCGGTCGATCACCTCGGTGGCGGAAGTGAAGGTCTCGCGAATAACTTCGATGACCTCGCGCAGAGAGGACTTCGAGACCCAGGGTTTGTACCAGGGCTGAAGCATGATGAGTCGCTCGGCGAGGTGCTGGGCGAGAGTGAAGTCGTTCTCGAGGTCGGTGAGACCAGCGACGTGGCCGACGGACACCTGTTCACGCACGCGACGGGCCTGTTTGCGAATGTCGAGTTCGCCCACGTGGCCCTCGCCGGTGTCCACGCGCATGCGTCCGGCGATCGACAGGAGCAGGGATGTCTTGCCCGAGCCGGCAGGGCCCTGGATGATGGAGATTGCTCCGGGAGGTACGTCGAGGTCGATTCCGGAGAACACGTCTCCCTGCTTTCCCGACATTCCCCATTCGCGAAGGCTGATTTGGCTGACTGCCTGTTCCGTCTCGTCGACGAGCGCCTGTGAAGTGCTCTGCATTTCTACTGCTCCCAAGGTGTGCGACTATGTCGACCGTCTGTGCTGGCCGCTGACGCCAGAAACGCGGGTCACTCGCGCTCCTCTGCCCAGCACATTACGCCACCTGGGGCCTGACAAAGCCGTTCCGTCTGACGCAGGTCAAGTTACTCACAAGTAACTATAGTGGTCGAAGCTGAATATTCTGCCCATATCTCCTCGAATGTCTCCAATCCCACAAAAAGTCGATAATGGAGGAATGAGCAACGGACAGACGAGCCTGGCATACCTGCAGACGAAGTGGGGATTGAGCCCTGGCACGGTCTCTCCCGGATGCTTCGCCTCAGTCATGGCCACCGGAATCATCTCCGTCGGTGCGCATCTCAAGGGCCTAGCGGTCCTCTCGACCATCTTGTTCTGGCTGGCTGTGGTTCTCTACATCTTCTTCCTGACGCTCGTCAGCTGGCGTGCCTGCTCGCACAGCGAGGAGCTGCGCACAGATCTGCACAACCCGTCGAAGGCATTCGGGTTCTTCACCTTCGTCGCAGCAACCAACGTCCTTGCGACCGCGCTAGAGGGGCAGGACCACTTTCGTTTCGCTCTGACGATCTTCAGCCTCGGCCTGATTGCTTGGCTGATCCTGGGCTATCTCATCCCCTTCTCCGCTGTGCTCGGGTCGTCGTCGCCCATCCTCTCGCAGGTCAATGGAACCTGGTTCGTCTGCGTGGTCGCGGCTCAGTCCGTTGCCGTCGCCGCGTCCGGGCTGATGACGAGTCTGCCGGATCAAGACACTGCGTCTGGAGTCAGCTTCGGCTCCGTGCTCGCGGTCATCGCGGTGATCGCCTGGAGCGTCGGTATCGGGCTCTATCTCGTCTGCGCCGTCTTCGTGGGAATGAGGGCACTGCTCCACCGCATCGGCCCAGAGGACCTCGACGCCCCGTACTGGGTGATGATGGGCGCTCTGGCCATTTCCGTGGTCGCGGGCTCGAAGATCCTCGAAGGCGGGACGTCTCCCATCTTCTCGGCAACGACCGTCATCATCACCGGCGCCTCGGCGATCCTGTGGGCCATCTCGACCTGGCTCATCCCTGCGCTTGTCATCGCCGGACTGTGGCGGCACTTCCGTCACCGCATTCCCTTGGGATACTCGGCCGGACTGTGGAGCATGGTCTTCCCGCTGGGCATGTACTCCGTGGCGAGCACGAATGTGGGCAAAGTCGACGGTGTGCCGATCATCTCCTGGATCGGCGCCCAGTGGTACTGGATCGCCTTGACCGTCTGGGCGATTGTCTTCGCCGCGATGGTGTGGTCGTTCATCAAGTCCATGAGTGCGAGGGCCAGCGTCTCTGGTACCGCCGGATAGCGAGAGCCACCGCTGCGTGTCTTGGGTGAGTATCGAGGCGGCCTAGACTGACGAATGTCAGAAGCACAGCGCCTAGCAAGCACTAAACCCTACTGTTGCAACGGTAGATTTTGAAGCGAACGAGGCGCTGCGAGGAACCAACGGTGCCATTTGGAAGTCCGGGAATGAATTGCCACTGACAGTGGTGGCGCCCTCAAATACAGAGTCCGATGGTTCACGCCATACACGGCGAGTCGTTCATGCGTCGAAGCGCTGCCCTTTTGGTTCGGGAGGCATGAGCATCAGGATGAACACCATCATCCCGCCTACGCCTGGAACGAAAATCAGAAGATACAGCGGTCCTGCGAAGCCACCATCGTGGAGTCGCCTCCATGAGATCGCCAAGAGGGGAACAATGGTGCCGAAGTACGCGATGAACATCAGAATTCCTCCGACGACAGCCAATGCTGTGCCGGATTCTGAAGCGGTCGGCGAGGAAGCATATGACGAGCCAACCAGAAAAAGAATCAGCGGGATCCAATTCAGCCCGAGGTAGAAAAGAACCACCCACCAATACTCGCTGCGGGATGCGCGCCCTGAGAATGTGGTGTACTTCTTGAAGAAGCGCTTGATCGCCTCTTCGAACGACGCCTCATAGAGCGGCAAAGACAGGTCGTCAGCACGTGTAGCCTCGCGGGTCTCGCCGACAGCGCCAAATATGAACGGACAATCAGCACAGCAGCGGGCGGGGTATGTCGTGTTCCCATCGTATGTCATGATTCCTTGACGGTAGACTGTCCCGCGCTCGCGCAATAGAGTGCGGCGAACCTCAGAGACGATGCCCGCCAAGCTCCGAATCGTTGGCAACAATTGCGACGATCATCTGGCCACACACAGCAAAAAGCTGCCGCATGCACGATGTGCATGCGGCAGCTTCAAGTCGGCGCGAGGCGCGGATACTCCCATGAGAGTCCTGCGGCAACGTAAGCATTCAGGCGCTCACACGTCGAAGCGCTGCCCCTCCGGTTTGGAGGGAAGAATCATGAGGACAATGAGGATGATCGAGCCGACACCGGGGATGAATGACAGGAAGAAGAACGGCCCGGCGAGATTCGCGTCGTGAAGCCGGCGCCAGATGATCGCCAGATGCGGAATGATGGTGGCAAGACCGATGATCAGCAGGAGGATTCCGCCGATCGCGATCAGAGCAATCGCTCCACCCGACGGAGAGGCAGACTGCATCGCGTAAGGATCCGCCGACGCCATCGACGCAGTCGCCGCGCTCATCCCGAAACCGATCGAGTAGAGGACCACCGGGACGATACTGAGCAAGCCGAGGAACAGGTAGGCGAACCAGTATTCGCTGCGCGATGCACGTCCGGAGAACTTGGCGTACTTCTTGAAGAATCGCTTGACGGCCTGGCCGAACGATGCACCGTAGAGAGGAAGCGAGAGATCATCGGGGCTGGCCGCCCCACGGATCTGGCCACCAGGACCCATAGCACCTGGGCCAGCGGCACCGGAACCAGCAGGATAGGCGTTGTTCGCGTTGTAGGCGCTGTTCGCGTCGTAGGACATGGTGACCTTCGTGTAGGAAAAATATCGTCTCTGCACAGGGAGTGCGATACCAATTGTGCTACATAGTGACCCGAATCCGCGCATTCGCGGTGTTCCAGATCTGGAACGTGAAATGAACAACTGACTGATTTGTTCGACTGGACCCACCACAACGGCACTACTACGCAAGAAGCGCCGGAGAAGACACATCTTCTCGAACGCCCCTGCCGCATCACCTCAGACGAACATTCGGAGCACGCAGCTCTTCGCCGTCAAAGCTCTCGATTCAGGCATCCCCTCCGGTCAGCGCATAGGCCTCATCAACCGGCGCTTCGTCGATGTGACCATCGACCCGGCGCACGGCCTTCCAACCGATCGCGATGACGACGACGGCCAACAGCACCACGCCGGCGCCGAAGAAGTACGGTGCTCCGGTGCCGATCGACTCGGAGACGACGCCGGCCACGATCGGTGCCACGGCACCGCCGATGAAGCGTACACCCGAGTAAGTCCCTGAAGCCACAGGGCGAGGCAGGTCGCTGACCTCCATCGCTGATTCGGTGAAGACAGTATTGAGCACGCCCAGGATCAGTCCGGCGACGATGACGCAGACGATGATTCCGACGAAGGACTCCACCAGGAATCCCATCACAGCCAGCAGCACAGCCAGTGCGATCAACGCGACGACGAGGCTGCGGCGACGCCCGATGCGCTTGGTCAGAAGTGGCGCCCCGAAAACGGAGGTGATTGCCACGCACATGCCCCAGCCGAAGAAGACATAGCCGAGGCCCATGGCTCCGAAGTCCTCGATGCCGGCTTTCGCTGCGGCCGCCTCAACAGGGAATGGACTGTAGGCCAGGAGGATGAAGAAGCCGAAGTTGTACAGCAGTGCGGCGATGCCCAGCACGAGGACGCCGGGACGCGCAAGCGCCCGGAAGGTGGCGCTGAGTTTGATCGGCTCGGGTGAGGTCTTGATACCGGTGTCGGTCTTCCCGCCGGGCAGCAGGATCACGATGGCGATGAAGCCGATGGCCATGAGGACAGCGGTGCCGAAGAACGGTCCGCGCCACGAGATTCCGCCCAGCAGGCCACCCAGCAGAGGCCCGGTCGCAATGCCGATGCCCAGAGCCGCCTCGTAGAGGATGATCGCTTTGTCGGCACCACCGGAGGCGGCACCGACGATGGTTGAGAGTGCGGTGGAGATGAAGAGCGCGTTGCCCAATCCCCAGCCCGCGCGGAAGCCGATGATCTGGTCGACGCTGCCGGAGAATCCGGCCAGGGCGGAGAACGCGACGATGAGGATGAGGCCGATGAGCAACGTGGTCTTCGCACCGATCCGGGAGGACACGAAGCTCGTGAAGAACATCATGCCGCCGGTGATGAACAGGTAGCTGGTGAATAGCAACATCGACTGCGACGGGGATGCGTGGAGTTCGGCCGAGATCGCGGGCAGAATCGGATCAACCAGACCGATGCCCATGAACGCGATGACCGCGGCGAACGCGACCGCCCATACTGCTCGTGGTTGACGCAGAATCGATGCTTCCGCGCCCTCCCCGTCTTTTGTCTGTGCTTTATTACCTGGTGACACGCTCATTGCTGTTCCTGCGCACCCTTTCGTCGATATGTTGTGGTTCGCTGTCGCTTGTCTGATGTGATTCCTCGGCTCGATGTGATTGCCGCCGAGGTGGTTCGTCGTCAGCCGGTCTGCTCGTCGTCTGGCTGAACCTCATCGGCATCCACCGGATGCTGATCCTGCAGGTATTGCGAGACCAGGCCCAGCGCCCGATGGACGCTGAGTCGGTCCTTGGGGGTCAGAGCCTCGAAGTAGGGTTCCATCCGTTCGGCCAGAATGTTGCGGCTCTCGGCCAACCGCGCCCGCCCGGCATCGGTCAACGAGAACTGTGATGCTCGCCTGTCGCTCGCGCTGGCTTCGCGCAGCACATATCCCGCCTCTTCAAGGCGGGCCAGGATCTTCGTCGCAGCCGGCTGAGAGCACAGGTAGCCCTGTGCGAAATGACCGACCCTCACGGGCTGGTACTGCTCGACTACGCCGAGACCACGCAATGTGACCAGGTCGCCTTCATCACCGATCACTCGCCTCAGTGCCCTGGTCAGGCGCGAGGAAACGACAACGAGGCCAGAGACGAGCTCTGCCGAATCAACATCATCCATAACTCAGGTATATACCCAAGTTATGCAATATCGCAAGGGCCAACTCCCACTGTCAGGGCCGCCGCCGCTCGTAAGAACGTCACCGCCTGGACTGCAGCAGGGCACCTGCCGTTCTCATGTGACGGACGTCATGGTCGCCTCGGCGAGAGTCGTGCTAATCTGTGGTCACATGTTCCGGGGACGGTGAAAATCCGTACCGGCGGTGATAGTCCGCGAGCCGACTGCATTCGTGCAGGAGGTTGACTTGGTGAAATTCCGAGACCGACAGTCAGAGTCTGGATGGGAGGAGCATGGCGATCGCGGTCGCTGTGATTCGGTGCATCCCAATGCGCTGTCGCACACGTTCGCACGCTCTGATGGTTGCACCCGCAATATCCTCCCTCCCGGCATCGGCTCGGGAGGTTTTTTCATGCAGGCCGAGTTCACCGAACTCGAAACGACCGCGATGTCCGCGGCTCTGCAAGCTGCGCGAAATGGTTACCGGGGCGCGAATCCGCTGGTGGGAGCCGCGATCCTGACGAGGGACTCGCAGATCGTCGTCGGCCATCATGCGGGCGCAGGCAGTCCCCACGCCGAGGTGGACGCCATCACCACGGCCATCGACCTCGGCGTCGACCTCGCCGCCTCCACCCTGTTCGTGACCCTGGAACCGTGCAACCACACCGGCCGGACCGGGCCGTGCACCCAGGCGATCATCGACGCCGGCATCCCCGACGTCGTCTTCGCTCTACCGGATGTCAACGGCGTCGCCGCCGGTGGTGGAACCACCCTCGCCGAGGCGGGGGTCCGGGTCCGCTCGGGCCTGGGCCATGACGAGTCCTCGGCTCTCAACGCCAGGTGGAGTCGTGCCGTCGATGCCGAGCGTCCCTTCGTCACTGGGAAGATCGCGCAGAGTCTTGATGGCATGGTCGCTGCCTCCGATGGGACCAGCCAGTGGATCACCTCGGCGGAATCGCGAGAGCATTCACATGAGTTTCGGTCGCGGGTCGACGGCATCCTCGTCGGCACCGGAACGGTCCTGGCCGATGACCCCCGACTCAATGCCAGGGGACCAGGCGGTGAACCGCTGGAAACACAGCCGGTGCCCATCGTGCTCGGGCTGACCTCCCTGCCTGAGGAATCTTTCCTCGCACTCAACCCCGACACGGTTCACCTTCGCACACGCGACATCACTGCAGCACTGGGCGAACTGCATGCCCGCGGTATGCGCCACATCCTGGTTGAGGGTGGGCCCAGCGTGCTCGGTGCCTTCTTCGCCGCCGATGCAGTCGACGAAGTCTTCTGCTATCAGGCTCCGCTGCTGGTGGGCGCGGGGAGATCCAGCTTGTCGGGCTTGAGCACGTCGACGCTGAGTGAGGCGGTCGGTCTGGTTCCCGACGAGACCGCCGAACCTGCAGTCGCGCGGCTCGGACCCGACGTACTTCTCCACTTCGTCAGCGGCGACACCAGCTTCGGCACCACTGACAACTACACCATCTGACGCACCAACTACTCACTGAACGCACACTCACTCGGAGGGCACATGTTCACCGGCATCATCGAAGAGCTCGGCATCGTCGCAGCCATCGACCGCATGGACGATTCGGCAGTCATCACCATCGACGCCAAGGGACTCGTCGACGACCTCGGCCTCGGCGGCTCACTTGCCGTCAACGGCGTGTGTCTGACCTCGGTCAGGGACGAAGCATCCTCGCCGCCTGGCGAGTCGCTGGGTGCCTTCACCGCCGAGGTGCAAGGGCCCTTCACCGCCGAAGTGATGGGCGAGACCCTGCGACTGACCGGGCTGGGAGCCTTGCGCACCGGGGACCGGGTCAACCTGGAGAGGTGCACACCCGCCTCGGGGCGCTTCGATGGGCATGTGGTGCAGGGACATGTCGACGGGTGCGGTGAACTGCTGAGCCGCGACGACTTCGACGAGTGGTCGACATTGCGCATCGGCATCCCGAACTCTCTGGCTCCTTACACCGCCACCAAGGGCTCCATCGCCCTCAACGGCGTCTCGCTGACGCTGACCGCCGTATCAGAACCCGGCGAGACCAGCGCCTGGGTCGAGGTCGGACTCATCCCGGCCACGTTGACCCACACCACGTTCGGCGATCTGGCCCCCGGCGATCCGGTCAACGTCGAGGTGGACGTGCTCGCGAAGTACACCGCCCGCCTTCTGTCATTCGGCACTGCCCCGGAAACGACCACAGTCTTCAACTCAACCAACAGCACCCGACGAGGAGCCGACCATGACTGAGACCACCCCGAGCGCTGCTCGCCTCGATCCGATCGAAGACGCAATCGCTGCCTTTGCCACGGGTCAGCCCATCGTCGTCGTCGATGACGAGGACCGCGAGAACGAAGGCGACCTCATTATGGCCGCCGGGTTCGCCGAGGCGGCCACCATGGGCTTCTTCGTCCGTTACACCTCCGGAGTCATCTGTGCGCCCATGGATGCTGAGCGTGCCGCCGCACTCGAACTGCCGCCCATGGTCTCCGCGAACGAAGACCCGAAGGGCACCGCGTACACGATCAGCTGCGACGCGGTCGGCGTGACCACCGGAATCAGTGCCGCCGAGCGCGCCCTGACCGGACGCCACCTTGCCGCGGCAGTCCCCGATCCGGCATCGATCACACGCCCCGGGCACGTGTTCCCGCTCATCGCAAAGTCCGGTGGAGTCCGTGAACGCCCAGGGCACACAGAGGCTGGAGTCGAGTTCGCACGGCTGGCCGGGGCTACTCCCGTGGCGATGATCGGCGAGGTCGTCCATGACGACGGTTCGATGATGCGCTTCGACTCCCTGCGCGAGTTCGCCGATGCCCACAAGCTGGTCATGGTCTCGATCGAAGGACTCATCGACTACCTGAATGAGTCGGATCGCGAACACTCCGTGAATGCCGAACGGCCGGACGCCGGATCATCGGGCCATAGCTCAACTCATGAGTCGGGCGCGAACCCACGAGCGATCGAAGTCTCGGCGGAGGTGCCGCTGCCGACGAAGCACGGGAGCTTCAATGCCCGCGCATTCACGATCGACGGCCACGACCACCTCGGCGTGTTCTCCGGGATCGATTCTGCCGCCGTTACCCATGAACCGGCGGGTCAGGAGCCTTCACTTCGCGGGCCCGCTCCCCTGGTTCGAGTGCATTCGGAGTGCCTGACCGGGGATGTCTTCGGATCTCACCGCTGCGACTGCGGGGAGCAGCTGGATCTGGCACTGCAGCGCATCTCCGACGAGGGTGGTGCCGTGATCTACATGACCGGTCACGAGGGCCGCGGAATCGGGCTGAGCAACAAACTCCGCGCCTACGCCCTGCAGGATCGGGGGCTGGACACCGTGGATGCGAACCGTGAGCTCGGCTTCCACGACGATGACCGTGACTACCGTGCAGCCGCGGAGATCCTGCGCTCCATCGGCCTGACTCGCATCCGTCTGCTGACGAACAACCCGGACAAGACCCGGGCGCTCGAAGCACTGGGAATCACGATCGAGGCCGTCGTTCCGCTTGAGATCCCAGCGCGGCCGGAGAACTCGAACTACCTGAACACCAAGCGCAAGCGCATGCACCATACCCTGACCCTGCCCTCAGTGGTCGGCACGAGGCCGGCCGACACCGCCGTGTCCTGAGAACCTCGGCGTCCATCGCTGAGAAGCACCACTGCTGATCGGCGCCACTGCTGATCAGGCACTTCAACCGATTCGCGCTCATCACCACTGACTTTTCCGGCCATCACGGCCGGCACGAAAGGACAATCCCATGGCACACTCCGGAGCACCCGAGCTCACTGCTTCCGCGGCCGATACTCGAGTCGCCATCATCGCAGCATCCTGGCACACACAGATCATGGACGGTCTGTGCGACGGAGCCAAGCGGGCGGCCGCCGAAGCCGGCGCCCAGGCCACCCTGGTGCGGGTCCCAGGAAGCTTCGAGCTGCCCATCGCTGCGGCACGCCTGGCACCGCACTTCGACGCAGTCGTCGCCCTCGGCGTCGTCATCCGCGGCGGCACCCCGCACTTCGACTATGTCTGCCAGGCCGCCACTGATGGCCTCAATCGCGTTGCCATCGACACCCGCAAACCGGTCGGATTCGGAGTGCTGACCTGCGACACCGAGCAGCAGGGACTCGACCGTGCCGGACTCGAAGGCTCTCAGGAAGACAAGGGCCACGAAGCCATGACCGCCGCCCTGGTCACGGCGCAGGCTCTGGCGGACTACCCGATCGTGTGAAAACGCTGCAACTCAAACGGTCGGTAAGTCCGAGTCGCTGACAAGCTCAGATTCGACTCGGACTTACCGACCGTTTGGGCGCGACCCTCAGAACAGCTGACGGATGTTTGCCTGGGCTAGGTCGATGAGTTCGTCGCCCTTGCCCGACATCACCGTGCGGACCGCATAGAGGGCGAAGCCCTTGGCCTGTTCGGCGGTGATCGTCGGCGGCATCGACAGCTCCTGCCGTTCGGTGACCACATCGAGGACCGCAGCGCCGTCGTAAGCGAGGAACTCCTTGACGACCTTCGGCAGGTCCTTGGACTTCTCGACACGGAAGCCCTTGATGCCGACCGCCTCGGCAATGGTGGAGAAATCCGGGTTGTCCAGCTCCGTTCCGAAGGTGACGAATCCAGCGGCCTTCATCTCCAGCTCCACGAAGTTCAGTGAGGAGTTGTTGTAGACGACGGTCTTGACCGGCAGCTTGTTCTGAGTCAAGGTCAGCAACTCACCGAGGAGCATGGCCAGCCCGCCATCACCTGCCAGAGCGACGACCTGCCGGTCAGGGTAGGCCGACTGCGCACCGACGCTCTGCGAGAGGGCATTAGCCATGGAACCGTGGCTGAAGGAACCGATCAGCCGGCGCTTGCCATTCATGGTCAGATACCTGGCTGCCCAGGTCACGGGGGATCCGACATCGGGGATGAACACAGCATCTTCGTCGGCCATCTCGTCGATCAGACGCGTCAGGTACTGCGGGTGAATCGTCCGCTTCGACGGAGTCGCGAGCTCATCGAGTTCCTTACGAGTCTTCGCATAGTGCTTGGTCATCGCTTTGAGATGCGAGCTGCTGCGGTTCGGTTTGATCAGGGGAAGGAGGGAGTCAACAGTATCAGCGACCGTACCCACCAGTCCGATGTCGACCTGGGTCCGCCGTCCGATCTGGGAGCCTCGGATGTCGACTTGGATGACCGTCGCATCGTCAGGATAGAACTGCTGGTACGGAAGACCGGTGCCCAGCATAAGCAGAGTGTCGCAGCCTTTGAGTGCGTGATAACCGGAGGAGAAGCCGAGAAGTCCGGTCATGCCCACGTCATACGGGTTGTCGTATTCGATGAATTCCTTGCCACGCAACGCGTGGACGATCGGCGCCTGCAGCTTCTCCGCGATAGCGATGAGCTCGTCGTGGGCACCTTCTGTACCGGCACCGGCAAGGATCGTCGTCTTCTTGCCCTTGTTCAGTGCCTTTGCAGCCGCCTCCACTTGGGATTCTGCAGGGATCATATGCGAGGGATAAGAATTGACCACCTCGGCGGCGGCATTGATCTCCGTCAGGGCAATGTCGCCAGGGATGACGAGGACAGCGACGCCGCGCTTCTCGATGGCCTCGCGCATGGCGATGCGCAACAGGCGGGGCATCTGCTCCGCGGTGGCCACGTGTTCGAGGTAGACACTGCACTCGCGGAAGATGTCGGTTGGATGGGTCTCTTGGAAGTAGCCCGAGCCGATCTCATCGCTGGGGATGTGAGCGGCGATCGCGAGAACAGGCACGCGGGAGCGCTGGGCGTCGTAGAGTCCGTTGATGAGGTGGAGGTTACCCGGCCCGCAGCTGCCTGCGCAGACGGCGAGTTCACCGGTCAGTGCGGCCTCGCCACTGGCGGCGAAGGATGCCGCCTCTTCGTGGCGGACTTGGACCCATTCGAGCTGTGGGTTGACGCGCAGGGCATCAGTGAAACCGTTGAGCGAATCTCCCGGGATCCCGTAGACCCTCTTGACTCCGCTGGCCACGAGGGTATCGACGATGTTTCTGGCGACGGTGGGCATAGGATTCCTTCCGTTGAAACACGTGGAGCTCTCTCAGCTCCTGGGTGGACCCCGTCAGCATCCCAGTCAGAGTGCCGACGCAGGCTGGTACCGCGGTTTCAGTCTAGCCCCGAGGTCAGCGGTCGGGCATGTGAAGTCAGAGACAGCACCGCCGGACCATGCGACAATGTCCGAAGCACACGGCCCGAAGCTCAGCGCCAGGATGTCCGCAGCACAGAAGTCATCTGCATCGGATTCGTTCCGCGATATGCGGTGAGGACGCCTGCGCCTTCCGGGTTCCTCGTGTAGACCGCTTCACCGCCGCCGATCCACCGGTTCCACGCTCGCGAATACGCTATTGCCGATTCTCTTCTCGTGCCGAGAGCTGAAGGCACCGCGTGCCAGACCGGATCGCTCTGCTGCGCATTCGACCACCCGACCTTCAGACGTTCCCACAGTCCGCGCGCTCCAATCGATGACTGCGGCAGAGACCAGCGAGGAACCAGATACCTCGGGTCGGCGATCGGGGACACCGCCTCGTCGAGGGCGAGCGCGAAGACCTCCGCGGACTGGGCTTCCGCATCGAGATGACACCGCAGATCCCCACTCGCGTCGACGCGTACACGCACCGAGTCCGATCCTGTCTTGCTCAACCCCGCACTGTGCAGGGCATCGGCGACGGCACCGGCAAGTTGGCCCACCGTCGGCGGCTGAGCATAGAGCCGAGTTCGTCGTTTTCCGGCTACGGACAGCACCACCGGCAGGCTCACCCAGAGTCCGAAGCCGAGCACCGTGAGCACCACACCGCCGATGCCGCCGAGCGCCACACCCAGCAGCAGGAGAATCAGTCCAAGTCCCATCCAGGCCACGACCGTGGCAGTCCTCACTCGGAATGGCAGGATGTGCCCCGGATCCCCGCCGAGGTGGCGCGGCAAAACGCTGACATCGCCGTTGCGAACGGGGTCGGCTGAGGTGAGGCTCGACTGTTCGGTGCGTCGATGGCCGGTGCGCTGAAGGATTCGCACCGAGCGCATCTCCTCGTCTTGATAGTCACTGCCGACCTGCCACCGCTGGGCGATCTCCCCGCGGTCTTGGGAGCGGGCGATCATCCGCGCGTTGATCTCGTCTGCCATATCGGGAAGCGGAGGCTCGTAGGGCGAGAACGCGGAATCGATATGAGCCACTCCGTCGACGACCTCACCCTCAGAATCCGTGCCGAAGAAGCCGTCGTGTTTGCGCACGAGACGCCCCCAGTCCTGGTTACCGCGTGGGTGATCGGGGCTGACGCAGACGACGGTCCAGTTGAGCCCGACCTTGTGTGCCTGGTCAGGGTCTCGCCGCAGCGCACGACCGCGGGTCTGCGTCACCGCCGTCGGTGTGGTCGCGGTGCTCAAGTCGATCAATCCGGTGATGGCCGGTGCATCCCAACCTTCGCCGAGGAGGGCACGGGTGCCGATGAGCACCTGAGTCCTGCCCGTGGTGAGGAAGTCGGTCACATAGGGAACCCACGTCCGGCTGGTCCACGGACCCTCGAGTCGGCTGATTCCAGATACCGGTTCGCTCACCTGCAAGCGAGAAGCCAGGGATTCGTCGGATACGGCAATCCGAGCACGCAGCTCGCCGAGCACCTCCGGAGCTCCAGCCACGGTCTTGCCGGAGACGAGCAGTGGTCGGAGGCCGGAGGTGCGGGCATCGGAGACGAGTGTTTCGAGAACGAGCAGGGCCGAACCGGAGCGTTCGCTGATCACCCCGCTGACGTCGGCCGGCAGCGTCGCTGTCAGCGATTCGAAGTCGCAGAGGACCAGCATCCGCATGCGTTCTTGAAGGTTGGCCGCCTCGGCGCAGATGATCTCGCTCGTCGCCTGTGGCTTCGACGCCGAGTAGGCGATCACGCGGTCGACGGGTGATCGTCCCGCCCGTATGCCGTTCCGGGTCCAGCGGTACCCGATTGCGGGCAGGGCACGACGGATCACCTCGGCGAGTTCGATGTCTTCTGCCTCCTCGGAGACCATCAGGTGGTGGCGCATCCAATCGTCGATGAGCAGCGCCCAGTCCTCGGCATCGGGATTGCGGCGATGCTGTTCGGCGGGACTGGCACCGGGAGGCAAACGGAGCAGATCCGCGTGGTGCAGCCGCAGCGCAGCCGAGCACAGTTCCGGTGTCGAGCGGCTCATGGCCGCCCAACTGACAACGTGCTCTCGGGTGCCCAGGAACCGCCTGTCGACCCATTCGAGGAACGGCACCGAGCCCTGAGTGGGGTCGAGGATGTCGGTGATGAGTTCGGTGAATCGCACAGCTTGCCCCGATAGCCAGCTGTTCTCCTCGTTCGTCGGGGTCGTCACCCACACGAGGTCCGCGAATGGAGCCAGATCGCCTTCTCTGACGACTGCAGGGATCGTAGCGGAGTAGCGAATGTCGGAGAACAGTCCGGTCACCAGCTCTGACTGTGCTGTCGTCATTGTTCCGGGAGGAGTGGCTGTGAGTCCGAGCACCCAGACTTCAGGGAGCAGGTCGAGGAGTTCGGTCAGCAGGCTGCCCCACACGTCGAGCAGGTGGTGGCATTCGTCGAGGATGAGCAGCAGAGGTCCAACATCGCCGAGGCGGTCGACGAGTTCCCGTCCTCCAGGGGCGAGTTCGTCGAGGAGGTTCTTCGTGCTTTCGCGGTCGTCATCGAAGACAGCGAGCGATTGGTAGGTCAGAGCGGTGAATTGGGTGGTGAGTCTCCGGTCGAGTCCGGCGCGGTCGGTGCCTCCGGCGGCGGGCTCGTCAGCGGCGTTGTCGGCACCTTCGCCGAGGCGATCGGAACTGTGGCTGTTCCAGGCGTTCGCCCACTGAGTCTGGATGGCGGTGTTGGGGCCGAAGGCCACAATCTTCGAGACATGTCCGTTGGTGAGCAGATGCTGCGCATGCTCGAGCCCGACCCGGGTCTTCCCTGCGCCCGGCGGCAGGACGATCCAAGATCGGCGAGAGTCGGCGCTGACTGAACTCGTGAGTGCGTCAAGTGCCTCGCGTTGGTGTCGGCGCAACGGAGGTCGGTGACCTCGCATTGGCTTCACCTCGGGCATCGACATGGCAATCAGTCTAAAACGAGTCCTTGATCGACAGCGCAGAAGGGCAGAATCTGTCCAAGCCGACTCAAGTTATCCAGCGCGACTCAGGCAGAAGCGATGAACAGCCATCCGCGCCCGGGAGCATAGGGAAGGTCGTGGACGTCGATGGTGCCGAAGCCAGCGTCTGTCAGTGAGCCTTTCACCGCGTCTTCGGTTCGGAAGCGCAAGGTCGACGTGGAATTGATTCGTTCACCATCACTGTGGAAGATCGTCGGTGAGTCAAAGGGGACGTACTCGCCATTGACCTCGGTGACCTGCACCCACGTCTCGACCGGTCCCTCGCCATCGACGTCGACTACTCGCCAGGTCAGTTCTTTGGTCCAGCGGATCCAGGCACGATCGGAGGGTTGTCAAGCCCCGGGTTTCGTAGAGGCTCCTTTTCTTGGTTTCCTAAGCAGCCGCGGAGTCTGCCGCGGACTGGTTGATCCATTCAGAATGGACCGCTATAGGCGGACAGTACCCGATCGCTGAATGCAATCGTGTCTGGTTGTACCAAGCCACCCACTTCGACGTCTCCGCCATCACCTCAATCAACCCCGACCACACCTTCCGGTCAATCAACTCCGCCTTGTAGACCGAGTTCAGCGCCTCCGCCATCGCGTTGTCATACGAGTCCCCACACGACCCCACAGATGCCACGACCTCGGATTCCGCCAGGGTCTCGCCATAGCGAATCGACCGGAATTGCACCCCGCGATCCGAGTGGTGCACGAGCCCGGAGACGTCTTCACCGGCCCGGTATTTCGCAGCGAGAGCCATCGTGAGTGCGTCCCTGGCCAGGGACTCCCGCATATGGTTCGTCACCTGCCAGCCGACGATCTCCCGATGGAAGACATCAAGGATGAACGTCGTGTACACCCACCCAGCCGACGTCGGAACATACGTAATATCCGCAACCCACAAACAGTTGGGCGCCGGTGCTGCGAACTCACGTTCGACGAGATCATCCGGACACTCCTCAGCCCTGGCTGAGGCCGTCTTCGGACGCTTCCGCTTCCGTCGGATTCCGTCGATGCCCAACTGGCGCATCAACCGCTCCACTGTGCAGCGGGCCACCGGACCGAACTGGTCGGCGTAGTCGCGGTTGATCGCCTTCCACATCTTCCGCACCCCGTAGCAGGAGTAGTTCACCTCATACACATCCTGGATCACCACCATCAGCGCCTGGTCCCGCCGGGCCCGAGCTGATGGTTGACGCAACTTGTACGCGTAATACGAGCTCACAGCAATCCGTGCAGCAGTCCCGGACAGGGCGCGCACGATTGGCTCGACTCCGAACTCGTGACGATGATCGTCGATGAAAGCGACGATCACTTCGATGGGCGGTCGAGCTCCGCCGCGAAGAAAGCCGATGCTCTCTTCAAGATCTCGTTGGCCCGCTTCGCTTCGGCCAGCTCAGCCCGTAGCCGGCGGTTCTCCGCTTCCAGGTCGACCGACTCGGCCGGGGTAGCTTTGCCGGAATCCTTGTGCTTTCGTACCCAGACACGCAGGGTTTCTTTGCTCAGGCCGAGTTCGTTCGCGACACGGGTGATCGCTCCGTTCGCAGTGTCGGGATCGGCCTGGGCATGGATGACGAGCTCGACGGCACGAGCCTTGAGTTCGTCGGTGTATTTCAATGGCAAGAGAGAATCTCCTTCTTCCAATCTCCCTGCCTCTATTATCCCCGGGGCGATTCAGGTCGTCTGGCTTCGAAAACCAGGCGTCCCGCCGGGCGAAGACAAGAGTGTATTGCCCGAAGGGTGGCCAGCCATTCATCATCGTCGAGAAAGACTTGCGCAACATTCGCGGTCATAGTTGCCAGGTCAAAGCCGCGGTGCCGAGCAGGATCGTCAGCAATGTCAGGAGCCTCGGCGACGATGAACTCAGCGAAGTCAGAAACCACCTTCGACTGTGCGATGTCGATAGATGCTGACGCGGGATCGAGGCCCAGAACGGAAATCTCCAATTCAGCCAGAAGGGAGGCCAATGTTCCTGTTCCACAGCCAACGTCAAGAACTTTACTGGCCCCGAACCTTGTGGCGACGTCGACATACATGTCGAGGTCGGTCCGGTCCGGGTCAAGCGAATCGTAGACTCCAGCTAGCCGGGGGTCTGAAAACAACGCATCAGGCACGCGTCCAGACTAGGGCGTGTCTCCTTTATTGACCATTGCTGCACCGGCACGGTGGAGTTGTGACGACACAGCAACGACACCGAGTATTCACTGATGAGCAGTGGGCGCGAATCGAACCTCTTCTGCCCTCGAATGTCGGCAAGAGAGCCCGACCGTTTGAGAACAATCGCCGGATCGTCGAAGGAATCGTCTACCGATATCGTGCAGGCATCGCCTGGCGCGATCTGCCTCGTGAGCACTTCGGCCCCTGGCAAACAGTGTGGAAACGCCACCGCCGCTACGCCGCCGCCGGCACCTGGGACCGTGTGCTGGCCCGAGTGCTCTCCGATGCTGATGCTGCCGGTGACATCGATTGGAACGTCTCCGTCGATGGCACCATCAACCGTGCCCACCAGCACGCGACGAACACGACGCGCCCTGACCAGGACACAGGGGGCTACATCGAAGGGACTGATACAGGGTTTGGTGACATCTAATCTAGCTTGAGTCGCCGCTACCCATGAACATCAGCGACTCGGACCTTTAGGAGTGGTCTACGGGTTTCAACGATTCCATAGCAACATACAGCGAGAACCAGACCGACGAGGAGAATCCACGAAGTTGTCGTGCTGTTCTCCGGCTCGATGATGGCTTCTGTGACGAAACTGATTCCAGGCACTCCCGCCATGATGACGGACGTCAGGGTAGCTGATGTTCGCATCATGCCCGATTGAATCAGGACCAGCGGTAGCGCGACAGCAGCGAATCCCAGTAGCGCGAACCACAATAGCCGTGAGCCAACTTCTGTCGCCGACGGACTGTGCTGCCAACTCACGACCGCGCACACGAACGCCAGAAGATACGTAGCGTGGTAACGCACGGCCAGAATCGAAAAAGCGGACACACCCGAGTCGGCGAGTCGTCGCGAAATTGTCGCGAGCACTGCGAGCCCGACCCCGGCAATGATGCCCAGCGCCATCCCGACCACGGTGCCGGTTCCCGGCGCCGAGGCTCCAGAGATCTGTTGGGACCAGCCGAACGCGATTGAAATGGCGAATATTGCGAAAGCGATAATCCACAGACGGAATCGTGCCCGACTTGCTCCGAAGCTGGCAATGCACAGGGCCGCGAGCGGAGCTGCAGCAGCTTCGGCACCAGCAGCCAGAGACGCGGGAATCCAAATCAATGCGAGGTAGAAAGCACCGAAAGTCACTGCTGTGGCGAGATTCAGCCAGAGGCCATCAATCGGTCGAATGTGTGTTGTCTCCGTCCTGTCGGTGGCTTTAAGCAACACTCCGACTGCGGAAGCGATGAGAAAAGCGCACCCGAGGAAGAGGAACATCGAGTCGGAACTGACAGTGATCCCGACCAGTGCGTTCGCCGCCCCTTGGAAGATTGCGCCCAGGACGATGAGCATCAAAGGCATCATCCGGCTAAGCCACTGGTGACATCGAAGAACAATCCACGGTCTTCGAGCTCGTGAACCGCTTCGACTGAGTTCATAACTTCTGCCTTGTTCTCTCCAACGAAGAATGCGACACCCATGTATCCGGTCGTCAGGGTGAGGTCCTGGAGTTCGCGTCCAACAGGTGGCATCCACGCCACGCTGTGGAAGTGCGGAAGGCGTCGCATCACACGTAGACCTGGAATCGCGTTGAGGACTCCCGGCTTGTGAGATCGCAGAAACACTTTGACGAGCGTTTGGGATGGTGAGTAAGCAGAGCTGAGCCGATTCTCGAACTCAGCTGGTCGCAGGATCTTTTCCGTGAGGATGTGCTGCTGGGAGTATCCGAAGGCCAACATGTATGGGTCAGGCAGGAGGCAGGGGCCCATGATCCGTGAGTTGACCTCGATGAGAACGGGGCCACGCTCGGTGAGTCGCACCTCCGTATGTGCTGCTCCGTCGCGGATCTCGAGAGCGTCGAGACATTGGAAGACGTAGTCGACCAGAACCTGTTCGGTCTCGCCGAGGGTCGTGATGCTGTCGGTGTGGCGGACTGTGGGGAGACCGGCAATCTCGTCGATGCGCTCGGCGTACATGTCTGTCAGCCAGTGAGTTCGTTCGTGGCTGACGGTGTTGACGATGTATTGGGGGCCTTCAGCGTACTCCTGGACCAGGACTTCGTGGTTAGTCTGCCCCATCAGATTGGCTTTGCCCCAGATTGCTGTGCCGGCTGCAAGTACGTCCTCTCGGCCGACGATCGTGCATCCGTCGCTTCCGGCGCTGTCTCGTGGTTTGACGACATACTTGGCGTTGTGGAGTCGATCAACTATCTGTTCGAGCGAGGAGATGGAATCGGCGACATGGGTATCGAGACTGTCGATCTCATGGCGGGTGAGCTGGAGATGCATGGCTGCCTTATCTCGGCGAGCCAACTGCGCATCGCGGCCATGGTGCGGCAACCCCAGCTGGTCGGCAAGCTCGGCCGCTGAGTCAACGCCGTATTCACTTCCGGCGCATACATAGTCCACCGGGGGCAGGCCCCTCAAGTGTTGGAGTGGAATTTTCAGTGGTTCCGTGAGCAGTATTTTTGTATTTGGGTCGGAGCTGAAGGCCTCACACTGGCTCGGAGAGTGAGCATGGGTCACAGTCGCGCCCTCTTCAATGAGAGCACGGGAGAGTTCGGCGCCCGTGGAGACAGGATCGGTCAGCAGCACATGGGTCATTTGGGTTCTCCTACGAGGGACTGTTCAGCGGGCTGAGAGATTGATTTGACGAGATTCGGGACTTGCAGGACTGCGGTGCGTAGATAGTTGACTATTGGCACAACAGTCCCACTTCTCGTCCCTAACGCCCAGATATTGGTTGGACTACCATCAGGGCTTCGGAACTCGAGGCTACTGGTGAGTTCTGCTGGTATAGCTCCTCCGTTGTCCAGGGTTAAATACTCTTCAGTTACCCATTGGGGAGTGAATGGAGGATCGAACCCTTGGGCGGTGAGGACGCTGGAGAATGGTGTCGAGTCTTCTTCGGTGTCGGAGAGCTGCTTGACACTGAATCGCCCTTCCTCGGCAGCATGTTGAAGCTTTACAGCTGATTCCAGTGGCATTGCTGAGATGAATCGAGAGTTGAATGTGCGCACGGTTGCCATCTGCGATTTCAGGTGTGCAGGATCGGTGAACTCGGTCGCATTGATCGCGTCGATAATCGTGCCGATGCGGTGTTGCCATGAGTTGGCGCCCACTTTAGCTTCGGAGATTTCGTACTCGAGCAGACCAAGTGGGTCGGAAGCGGGACGAGCCTCGAGCTCAGCCAGGGAAGTGTGTGACCACCGGAGGGACTCATCAATCGTTGTGCGAAGGTCGGCTGTGTTGATTGTGTGATTGGCAACGGACGGTCCAAGAACTGTTCGTACTGCGGGAAGGACTCCTGACGGCGATGCGAGGCAGACGCTTCCGCCCCGGTCGAGGATTGCCAGGGCGAGTTCGACTGCGGACAGTTTCGTGCCGAGAACCAACACAGGCGTGTCTCGATTGCTTTTTTGAGCGCAGGCGTTCAGTTGCTGACCGGATCCAAGAACTGCGCCAATAAAACGGCTGCGGAAACCTAGCGGGATTGACCGTTGTGGGCCACCGAGACCGCCGGCGAGTACGACAGCATCAGCGACTATTTCGCCATGGGAGCCTGTCACCCGCCAGCGAGAAGAACTGTCTTTGAAGATGCCGGTGGGGTGGCCGATCAGGTGGCGATGTCGGCCGAAGAGATGAGAAGTGGTGCGTTGAGCTGCTTCCTTGACATAGCTGGCCATGAGGAAGCGAGGTGTGAAGTCGTTGAGACTGTACGGCCATCCGCGAGAGGTGAGGAACTGGTGAAATTCGCCAGGATCTCGGTGGGTCAGGCTGTTGTTGTAGACCGGTGTGTTGGTCAGCGCGGGGAATGGTGCAGTGAAGGCATGCGAAGTGCCTAGGGTATGCGGCGCAATCGTACATACTGACCCGGTGAAGTCGGTAGAAATTGCGAATTCTTTGAGGAGGGCGACCGCGGCGGCTCCGCCGCCGACGATGGCAATGTTAGCTCTTGTCAATTGGGAAGCCATCCTTCTTCATTACGCCTCTGAGCTTTTGTAATCTGAGTGGTTAGAAAATCAAAGCGAGTGCACCGTGGTCGGCCTCGCATGACGGTGTCATCTCGATTCTTAGCAGCGCATTGGTACAAAGTTCCTGTTCGGGCAAGTTCCGTGGGCAGAACTCGCATTATCTCCTCTCTTGTTGCGATGAACTGCCAGTCCGTCAATTGACGTTACAACTTGTATTGTGCCGGCGAGAAATCATCTCAAGACTCGCCGGCAGTCAAGCTGGTCCGTCGCTGGAGCGTGACTCCTAATTGGTGGTGGATTTCAGATTCAGGAATATCGCCAACGCGTGCTTACCCCGATCCCAGATTGCTTGTCAAAACCCGTCGCGATCGCGCGTCACTGCTTCAACTGGCCGTACCCCCGCTCGACCGTACTGCAGCCCCGATATCGGTAACCAGAATTTAGGAGACACGCCCTAGATGATGATCCGCTTCAGTGAACATCCTCCGCCGGCTGAAGTCACGAGCTGACGGAAACATGACAAGTAATTTGCTACGTACTTGAAACGTGTAAAGGAATCGACGAATTCTTTACACGTTTCGGTGTTGTGGACACTCGTGCAACGCATCTTTCAGATGCTGTTCCACAGTCCGTGCCGGTGCCGAAAACGCGTCCCTCACGTCCGCGCCGACAGCATCGTCGCACCAGTCAGGAGCGCGGCCATGACGATCGCCATCATCGGATAGCCGCCGACGACTCCGGCGAGGGCCGGACCTGCCACCGGTGCCAGAGCGGTGCCGGCGGTGATGGGAGCGACGAAGACGCCGTTGATCGCCCCGAAGTTTGCGGTCCCCCACCGGTCGGCCACGGCAGTCGCCTGCAGCAGCGTGATGCATCCCCGGACACCACCGGCGATCATCGCAATGCCGATGAGCAGCCAGATCGGTCCGGCCACGAAGGCGAGCAGCCACAGTCCGATAGCTCCAGCGCCGAGCAGCAGCACGGTTCGCGCCCGTGAGCTCGTGCGTCGTTCAAACGCCGGATAGAAGAACCGTCCGGAAACCTGTCCAAATCCGACGAGTCCCAGAGCGATCGCGGCGAGCGAGTACCCGGCTCCACGCTCGATGATGAGGGGAATGATGTTGATCGTGACGGCGAAGAGGGTGAAGGTCGCCAGCGCGACGGCGATCTGGAGGATGACGAACGTCGGAGAGCGGGTGATGCTGCGGATCTCCGCGCGCGACGGCACCGTCGAATTCCGCGACATCTCATCGGTCCACCCGCGGTTGAGGAAGAACCAGTGCATCGGCAGAGCTGTCACGGCCAGGACGCCGGCAAGGATGACATAGGCCGGTCGCCAGCCCCACGAGTCGATGAGCCAGGCGATGATCGGGGCGAACACCGTCGAGGCGAGACCGCCAACGAGAGTGATCGTTGTCAGTGGCTTGGTTCGCTCGGCTCCGTACCAGCGGGTGACGACAGCGAAGGCCGGCGGATAGAGGGTGGCGGCCTGGGCGAATCCAGCCAGCACCCACGCGAGGAAGAAGACGAAGAGATTCGGTGCCGCTGCCACGAGCAGCAGCGCGACGATTCCGATGAGCGTGCCGACGCTCATGAGCGTTCTGGGCCCGTGCGCGTCGAGCAGCTTTCCGACGCGGACGCCGGCAAGCGCGGAGACGATGAGCCCGAAGGTCAGTGCGGCAGTCACAGTGGTGTGGCTCCAGCCCATATCGGCAGAGATCGGAGTCACCGCCACTGGCAGCGAGTAATAGAGCAGACCCCAGCTGGCCAATTCGGCAATGCAGAGGGCGACCAGCCCTCCGCGAGGCCGGTCGGTCATCCCTGTACCCCTCGCGGGGCATCGAGTTCACTCGCCGAGGTTGTCGGCTCCCCTGGCGAGGCCGAAGACTTATTCGACGCGTCTGCAGACTCCCCCGCCGAGGCGGCCTTTGCTTTCAGTGCGGCGAGCGCGGTGGCCCACGGGATGCGCTCCTGCTCGAGTCGAACGTCGCCCTCGGCACGCAGGCGGTTCAGCGCCCGCGCTTCCGTCCCAGTCAGCTCCGGGAACACTCCTGTGTGGGGTTTCGGCTCCTGGACCCACAGGTCCTTGTGGTCGGTGAGAGTGGCCTCGTCCATGAGCGTCGAGTCCACGTGCGGCAGGTGTTTGCGCAGCCGAGAGAGGATCGCGAACCCATGCGAGTCAAGGTCACCCCAGTAGATGACTCGCGCTCCGTGCACCCAGGCCAGACGGGCAACGTTGTCCACCGCGTAACCCGATCCGTGCACAGCCACAGCATCGGCCCAATCGGGCATCGCGAGCACCGATTCGAGATTCTCGAAGACGAAGACGAGCCGCGGCGCGATCGCCAGATCGCTGAGCTGAGTTACTGGCGCGCTGATGTCCCTGAGTCCTGACGGTGTGAGTTCCGGGTCGAGGCTGCGCATCCGAATCCGAGGTTCAGCGTCGAGAACGTCGACCGCATCGGGTCTCCCAGTTGCCTCCAGCAGTGCCGTGACCAGGGAGCGGTGTGTTTCGAACCATTTTGAGTCGACCCCGCGGATCGGCAATTGTCGGGGCCGCAGGGTTCCCACGGGGTGATGGCGCAACCAGGCGACGACGTCAAGGAGCGTGTCGAACTCGGTGTGTTCAAGTCCGAGGATCCGTTTCGCATGAGCTTTGATCGCCGAGGCGGCACTGTGCTGATCGTCGAATCGTGACCTGATCGTCGCGGTCCGATCCCGCAGCCGACGCCACTGGCTGGCCTCGTCGCCACCGACGAAGTCTGCCACAGCATCCGGTGTACGCAACCGCAGACGCAGTGGGATCCGTTGGCGCCCGACCCGCACCCAGGAGCGTTCGGCCCAGTCGATGACCGGACTGCTGAGGTTCTCCAACCTCGAGTCACTGACACCGGGTGCAGCGATCTTCCGCCAGCTTGCAGCCCATTCCATTGCGGCCTGCTAATCTTCGAGCACGTGCTTCTCCGTGGGCGGATGCAGAGCAATCTCGACAGTTGCGAAGGTAGGAACGCTGACGTCGAGGCCAGCCTCTGCGCCGTCGTCTGGACTCACACAGTTCGAGGCCGTCTGGGTGGCCCAGGTCGACATCGACGAGCGCAGGCGGGTACGCGCTTTCGCCCGCGCCTCGGCGACGGTGAGCATGGTCATCGTCGCCTCCCCCGGTCAGCTCTCATCGTCGGGTTCACCTCTCATCGTCGGGTTCACCTGCGCCTACCTCATCGCCGGCAGCCGCCTCGTCAGCGACGGCAGCCGCCTCGTCCGCCTGGGCTTCACCGCCCGGCTCTTCGCTGTTCTCGGTCTCCCAGACCATGGTCGCTGCGAGGGTCTTCTGTCGACTCGGGTTCTCGATCGAGGTCGCCGCACCGACATAGGGTTCGATGGTCTGCAGCAGCTTCTGTGGGGTGGCCAGGACCATGTGGAATCCGAACTCGATGAAGATGTTGAGCGCCATGCGCGTGTACCTGGTGTCGGCCTTGTCGAACGCCTCATCCAGGATGATCGTGCCGTACTTCGAGATCGCCTCGTCCGGATCGGCCAACTGGTAGCGCAGTGCTGCTGCAAGGCAGAAGATTACGAGCTTCTGCTGCTGACCGCCGGACATCGCCGCACCGGAATCGTAGGTGGCGTGGGCGCGACCGTGGTCGTCGATCTCCTCGGCCAGGAAGCTCACGTGCAGTCGAGTGTCGAGGCATTGGTTCTTCCACACCTTGTCAACGTGCTCGCTTGAGGAGAATCGACGCATCACCTCGGCGAGGGTGTCGTACTTGTCCTCCGCGGTCGCCATGTCCTCTTCGCCCCAGGTGCCTCCGGCGACCTTGCGGAGATCGGAGATGAAGGCGTTGACGGTCTCACTCCGGCGGGTCTTGACCTTCAACCGCAGGTATCGTCCCTCGTCGAACTGGGACCGCAGGAGGGAGGAGTTGATCGGTGCGACCCGGTCCTCGATCTCACGTGGCGCGGCGTGGATCTCGTTGAGGAGTTCGCCGATGAGATCGCGGGAGCGCTGTCGCAGCAGGTCCCGGAATCTGTTCTCGTGATCGGGCAGACCGTGGGCCAGGATTTCGTCGAGCATCCCCAGGTAGTCGTGTCGATCGGCGACGTCGGCAGTGAGATCGGAGGCGACCGAGGACCACGCGGCCTTGAACTCAGCGGCCAGCCTGGTCACGGCCTGACCGGCTTCGCTCGCCACGGCCTGTGCCCTGTCTTTCTCCGACTGCAGAGCTTGGGAGACCTGTTGGCCGATTTCGGGCAGAGATTCGCGCTTGATGCTGCGCTGGATCTTTGCAAACCGGGCCTCGAGCTGCTCGGCAAGCGTCGGATCCACCTCGGAGATGTGCCCGGCGCTGATGTCATCCTCGAGACGGCTGAGACCTGCCCGCAGATCGGTGATCTCTTCGTTCGCCCGACGCAGGGCATAGTCGCAGTCGCGGGTGGCAGCCTCGGCGGATTCCTTCGCCGCACGGGCTTCGCGTTCGGCTCCGATCGCCTGCTGCAGGTCACCGTCTGCGTCCTCGAGTTCGCGCAGCGCCTTCTCCAAGGTGGCGATCGTCTCCTTGGCTCCGGCCAGGTCGACGTCGCGCCAGGACTGTTCCCGGATTCCGGCGAGGATGCCCTTCCGTCGGTGGGCCTGTGCGGTCTCCGCGTTCGCGGTTTCTACGATGGCCTGTGCCTCGGCAAGTTCCGCCTGGGCTTCTTTCAGAGCGGTGATGAGGGCTTCGAGCTTGTTCTCCCGGTCACCGAGGACCCACTGGCTGCGATCGTCGATGCGCCGCCGGTCATCCTTCTCATAGCGGGTCCGGGAGGTCTTGACCTGGCCCTTCATAGTCACAGCACGGGGATGGTCATCGAGTTCGTCGGGGCGCTCGACACAGGCGACGTCGAAGCGTTCGGACAAGGTCGAATGCACCCAGTCCCCGAATCCGGTTTCGGCGACAGTAACCTTGTTGACCAGGGACTTCGTGCTGTTGACGGGTCGTGGTTTCGCGGCGTGCGTGGGGATCTCCTCAAATACGAGTCGTCCCTTGATCCGATGGGAGTCGACCCAGGACCGGACCGCGCCGAGGTTCTCGCTGCGCACGAGGACCGTGAGCGCCAGCGGGCGCAGCACGCGTTCGATCGCCCCGGTCCAGGCGGCCTGGTCGGGGTCGACTTCGATGAGTTCGGCGGCGAAGGGCAGTGCCTTCTCACTCAGTCCGGTGCCCTCGGCCAGTTCCTGTCGGATCTGGAGCAGGTTGCCCGGCACGGTCGAACCGGAACGACGCAGGGAATCGATCTCAGCTTCCAGTTCCCTGACCCTGCCTCGGGCCTTCGAGAAACGGTCGTGATCGGCATGGCTGGGTCCCGAGGCCTGTGTCTCGTCGTCGAGGGTGTACGCGATCTGGGCTTGGAGTTCGGCGAATTCAGTCGCCGAGGTGGGCACCGCTTCGATGTCTGCCTGCTTCAGCTGTCGCTCGAGGCTGGCCCACCGGTCGGCGATGGCGCGACGTTCGGTCTCGGCCGTGGCGATGCGCTGCTGCAGGTGTTCGGCCTCCGAACCGCCGAGGTCGAGGGTGGCACGGCGGGCGAGGTCGTATTCGTCGACCGCGGCGTCATAGTCCTTCTTGGCCCGATCGGCAGCGACTTCGATTTCGACGAGCCCCCGGCGCTGGGCTGAGAGATCTGAGCGCATGAGGTCGAGTTCGCGCCGCTTCTGGAACGGCAGCAGGGCATCGTTGAGGGCGATCGACTTCGCCGCGGACTCGTGGGCGGAGTCGTATCGGTTCGAGGCCTCGCGCAGCTGCAGGAGGTGGTCGCGTTGACGGCGCAGTTCGACCACATGGTCGTGGGCGTCCCTGAGGTCTCCGAACTGGTTGACCGCGGTCTCTGCCAGGTCGAAGGTGACCGGCGGTTCGAGCATGTGGTCGCGGAAGAGGCGGTCGAGACTGTCGAGGCTCTTTGCCGATTGGGTCTTGTGCAGCAGCTGCAGCGCCGATTCGCTGACCATACCGAAGACCTTGCGCATCCGGGCGTAGAACCTGGCGTGGGAACCGTTTGAGGTGATGAGCGCTTCAGGATGCTCGGTCTTGAGCTTCCGGGTCTCGAGACCGGACCGCGCATACTGCTGCAGGTCGGCGAGGTCGAGGCCTCCCCGTTCGAGGATGCAGACATCGGACAGGTCGGTCATCTTCGTGCCCGAGCCCTTGATGAAGAAGAGCCTGGCCAGCGAAAGCGGACGGTCCGTCCCATTGTCGTAGCGGAGGATGATGCCGCTCCATGTGGCACGCGGACGCAGGTATTTGCTCACGACACGGTCCTCATCGGAATCCGCAGTGCGGGTCCACGCACCGCGGACATAGCTGACGAGACTGCGCTGATCGACCCGACTGCCCGCGGTCTGGGCTGCGACGTTGAAGCGCAGCCACTTGTCCGGAGTGAGCACGGCGGCGATGCCGTCGAGCAGTGAGGACTTGCCCGAACCCGAAGGCCCGGTGATCAGGTGACCCTTGTGGGAGACAGGGATGCGGTGGATGTCCGAGTCGAAGGTGCCCCAGTTCGCGATCTGGATCTCGGACAGCCTCCACTGGCTGCCGACGTCGGGACGATCGGTGCCGCGGGCGCGGGCCTGGTCAGCGATGAGTGCGGCATCGAGCGGGAAGAGCGCCTCGGTCATGCTTCGTCCTCCTCGGTGTCGTCGGGACCGAGTCCGGAATCAGGATCGGAGTCGTCGGGATCGTCGGCTTCATCGGAGCCGAGCCCCGCCTCAGCGATGGAGCCCTTGGCCTCTCCCGAAGCGATGCGTTCGTAGACGTCGATGAGCTCACGCACCTGGTCCTCGTCGATGAGGAACTTCACCATCGGCGAGATTTCGAAGCGGTCCTCGCCTGCTTTGTGGAGGACGCGCAGACGGTTGCTCATCCGGCTCCAGGCACCGTTGAGATTGCGTTGGAACGTCGATTCGTCGCCTGTGCGATAGATCGCGAGGCGTTCGTAGACCTCTTCCCGATCGACGATCACACGCCGCTCGCCGGGTGCAGCCAGCAGCAGTTGGCGCAGGACGAGGAGCATGGCCGTATCGAGGAAGGTCAGCCGTTCGCTGCGCACCGCTGCAGGCACGTCGATCTCCTCGGTGACCACCTTGCGGGTGAAGGCGAATTCGTCGATCTTGTCGATGACGAGTTCGAGGAACAGGTCGTGCAGCCGTGATCGCACAATGGACTCGTCGGCGACCAGAGCCGACCACAGCTGCGGACTCTGTGCACCGGAGACATAGGGGCCCTTGAGCAGTTCGAGCAGCACCCTGCGAGTGCGCTCTCCCAAGGTCCCTGTGTCCTGAAACCACAGCCCGGCCTGATTCTGGGCGGACTCTTCAGCCTCGGTAGGTGTGTCTGCGGAATCGTTCATAGTGTGATGCCTTCGGTGAAGTAATGGCGGCGGATCGTGGCGCTGCGCCCAATTCCGTCGACCCCGGCCCATTCGAGTCGGTCTCGCGCTTCGGAATCGACGTGTCCGTAGGTGCTGGCCAGGGACAGGAGCCCGACGACGCTTGCCAGGCCCTGTGAGGCCGGGAACTGGTCGAGCACCTCGGCGACGGAGATCTGCTCGGCTCCATGGATGGCCCGATTGACGTTGTCGGACAGTTCGGAGAAGTCGATCTCGGATTCCCGGGCGACGGCGATGAGTTCAGCGAAGTCGACCTCAGTCTCGGTCGCCTCGCCCAGTTCGGCACCGGCATCGAACTCGCTGGGGTCGTGGAGGACGACCTCCCCGACGCTGGCCAATGCAACGCTCGAAAGCTCGAGATCCACGCCGAGGCTGTCGTAGGGTTTGCGGACCTGTGAGACCGGGGCTGCCGCGGCCAAGGCATCCTGGATCAGGGTGCGCATGACGCGGTCGCGTTGGAATTCGTGGGAGTGGACGTAGCGGCGCAGACCGCGGGCGAATTCGGACAGGATGCCGGAGACTTCGCGTGAGCCGTCCTTCATCTGCCGCATGAGGGTGCGCAGTGAGCGCCGGGTCTCGGCCGTCAGCGTGGCCGAGAAGTCACGGTCGAGGATCGCTGCGATATCTTCGTCGAAGGCCGAGGCCTGCTCGGGATCGCGGACGAGCTGGGAGAAGGCGGAGAAGGTTCTGCCCTCATCAGAGGATTCGATGAGGTCGACTCCGCGGAAGACCTCGTCGAGTACCTGGGACTGTGAGTCCTCGGCGGCGAGGATCGAGATCCGCAGTTCCTGATTGAGCTCTTCGAAGCGGGCGCGGACACGTGCGAAGTCGGCGGGAAGACCCTGCGCCTGTTGGAGGATGTCGCCGACGCGCTCATTCGCCCGGCGCCGGTCGAGGACGATCGAACGGGGGTCTCCTCGGCGGACGCGGGCGATCTCAGCATCAATGCGGTCTCGTTCGGCGCGCAGGGATTCCAACCGACGGGAGCTGTCCGGGTCGGTGTCGATGGCCAGCTGCCGCACCGATTGCGCGAGGCTGACCAGTCGTGATTCGGTCGCCGTCTGCGGTGGAGTCCGCAGCTGTTCGAGCATTCGGATGGCGTCGAACCCCGCCGCGGAGAGTTCGTAGGTCTCGCCCCTCGCCGAGGTGGCCGGTCGGCGGACGAGGATCTCCGCCCGACGCCAATCGTCGCAGTAGGCCTTGGCTGTCCGCGTGGACAGCTCGAAGTGGTCGCGCAGCTCCTCGAGGTCCGAGTCGATGGACTCGTGCAGGTCTTCGGTGGAGATTCGGGTGCCGGGCTTGCCCAAGTGAGTGCCCAGTGTCGCTGCCATCACCGGGAGATGGTCGGCCCGCAGCATGCGCAAGGTGGCATTCGCATCGAGCAGTCGCCGGTAGGCGAGCGCGGAGCTGAGGGCGGACATATCACCTATTCTCTGCACCGGTGGGGCCCGTTGCCAATTTCGGGTGCAGTTCGGGTGCACGGACCACGGGGATCGAGGCGCGCATACCTCTCGCATCGTGCACGGCTCGCCTTCGGACGGCGCACAGGTCGTATTCGGAGGGCGCACAAGTAGTCGATTATTGGGCCAATATTCATGCTTTGTTCAGCTCGTGACACGGGCCACTGGATTCGGCATAACGATACCGAATTGTTATACCGTGTGTCGATGACTCGGATACGACGATGGCCCTATACCTTCGCCATGCTGCTCTCTATTGTGATCGCAATGGTTGCCCTGGCTTCTTCGATCTACCTCGGTCGGCCGCTCAGGGACCCGGACGGCTTCCTCGGACCCGCCTATATCCGGATGCCGTTGCTGGCGCTGCTGTTCTTCGGCGTGGGCATCGTCGTGGATGCGGTGAGGACGAGCGGCTGGAAGCATCTGCCCAACGGGATGCTCGAAGTCGTGAGAAACGAGTGGAGTCTCCGTCGTATTCTGTGCATCACCGCGGGCATGATGAGTTTCTACATCTGCTATCTCAGTTACCGAAATCTCAAGAGTGACCTTCCGACCTACCGGGAGGGAGTTCTCTACGACCAAGAGCTGTCGCATTCCGATCTGTGGTTCGGCGGGGGAATCAACCCCGCTGTATTCCTGCACGATCTGTTCGGCACCGGGTTCATGGCCGAGGTGTTCTCCGTCGTCTATCTCGCCTATCTCCCGCTTATCCCCATCAGCCTCGGAGCGGTTCTCATCCTCAGTCGCAACCTCGCCATCGGTGCCTGGTATGCCACGACGCTGTGTCTCAACTGGGTGCTGGGTACGGTCAGCTACTACATCATGCCTGCTCTTGGGCCTGCATTTGCCCGGCCTGAACTCTATCGCGGCCTGGCCGATACCGGGGTCACCGAGTTGCAGCAGTCACTGATCACCACTCGTCTTGATGTTCTTGCCGACCCGGTCGGCAGCGGACAGATTCAGGGCGTGGCCGCGTTCGCCTCATTGCACGTCTCCGTGACCTTCGCAGCGGCCCTATTTATGATGCGCACTCAGCAGAGGCCTCTGCTACGGGCGCTGGTATGGATATTCTTCGGGGCCACGGTCATCGCCACACTCTACTTCGGCTGGCACTACATCCTCGATGACATCGCCGGCATGGTGATCGGCTGGGCCGCCGTCACTCTGGGTGCTTGGGTCACCGGGAACCGGAGAAAGAGACCTCAGCAGAGCGCAGAACCGGGCTCCGTCGAGCATCGTGAGGAAACGGCACTCGTCGAAGCCGCCTGAGGGATGCGGGGCGCTTCGGGAACGGCTACCACCAGCTGACTGGAACAGTGGTCTCTCTTCTGCCGTCGGCACCGAGGACCTGACCCATCCTCTTATAGGCACGCAGCGCCGCGTTGCGTGCGACGACTGTCGCACGTGGGGCGATGCGAAGCACCTGCGCTTCGTGGTCTTGAACCTGACCGTAGTCGTGCACCCACAGGGTGGCCGTGAAGTTCGCCGCGGCCAGCACCCGAGAGGACACACGGCACATACGATCGGCTGCGACCGCGGCTCCGACTTCGTCGATCGAGTCGACCGGAATTGCCCATTCGATGATGACCTCCTGCAGCCCCGACCGCTCCGTCGTCGAGGTGTCACAGCGGAACGTCATGAATCCCGTGTCGAGGAGGCTGCTGATGCGCCGTTTGGCAGTCTGCGCCGAAACACCGGCGACGTCCGCTATGGTCTGCCACCCTGCCCGCCCATCGACAGCGAGCGCGCCGAGCAGCCTGGAGTCGACTTCATCGGGGATGCGCACCCGGGAGATTCTCGCGGCGTCGGGTTCGAGCGCCTTCCGCGCAGACACTTCGAGAGCACCTGAGCGCCACTGGCTGCCTAATCGGTACATTTTGGTGATCGGATCAATTCTGCGGCGGACCACGCCTGGCAACCGAGGGAAGACTTCGGTCAGCAGCCGCATCGACTCATCAGTTGAAGAGACGAAGCAGTCAACGAGAAACTGGTTCTCCCCCGACATCAGCAGCACCGAGGCGAAGCTCGGTTCCGCGCACAGACGGTCAGCCAATCGGTCCTGCTCACCGACATCTGCCTCAATGCTGAGAAATGCCGACCAGCCGATTTCGTGGTGCCTTGGACCAGGTGAGACCGTCACCCAAGCCTGCCCGGAGTCGACAAGTGCCTCCCAGCGTCTGGCCACGGTGGCCGGGGCCATCCCGAGGACGTCCGCGAGCGCCGCGAACTCGATCCTCGGCTGGACCTCGAGGACGTTGACGATCGCCAGATCGGTTTCGTTGAGCATAGCCAGCTCCCATACGGTGGATGATTCGATTGATTTGCAAGGTGGTTTTGGAAGACTCTGACTAATTCTCAGTCTACTTCGGTGCTGGCAGTAGTTTTGGTGATGGCAATCTGCATTCATCGTCGAAAGTACTCAGCCATGGTCTCCACTTCGCATCACGCCGCCTCGCCCGGCAACTCCGCCCCGCACCCGACAACCGCAGGCACCCGCAATGGCATCGTCGGAGTCCTGGCACTGATGGTCGTCATCGAATCACTCAGCGGGGTCGTTCAGGGCTACCTCAATCCGATTCTGCCTGCCCTCGGCCCCGTGTTCGACATTGATGCGCCCACGATCAACGGGATCTTCCTCATCTCCAACATCTCCTTCGCGGTCCTCACCCCACTCATCTCCCGCCTCGGCGACAGCTACGGCTATCGCCTCGTTCTCCGTTGGAGCACTGTGATGGTGGCGATCGGCGCTCTGCTCATGGCCTTCGTTCCGAGCCTGCCGACGGTCATCCTCGGCGTGGTCCTCATCACCGGCGTCGTCGGATTCATTCCGTTGATGATGGGCATCCTTCGCATTGCCCATCCCGAGTCGATCCGCACTGGGGTCAGCTACCTCATCGGCACGCTGATGATCATGATCGGTGTCGGCGGACTCATCGCCGGAATCCTCGGTGCTCTCAATCCACTGCACGGATTCTGGATCGGCGTTCCCTTCGCCCTAGCAGCCCTCATCTGCTCGTTCTTCCTCCCCGACGCGGGCACTCCTACCCGCGAACCATTGGCGCTGGCTCCCATGAGTGCCTGCCTCATCGGTCTCATCGCCTTCGTGGCGGGATTGTCGCAAGGATCGGACTTCGGGTGGACGAACTGGAAGACCATCGCACTGCTCATC
Organism: Brevibacterium antiquum; assembly: GCF_016107655.1. GTDB lineage: Bacteria > Actinomycetota > Actinomycetes > Actinomycetales > Brevibacteriaceae > Brevibacterium > Brevibacterium antiquum. The sequence goes on along the minus strand of NZ_JABASX010000002.1, from coordinate 238,315 downwards.
GTGGGCGGTGGTCTACTCAGTCTCTGGGGACGGCTCGACTCTCGGTCGCCGGATTCGACTCATCGATTCATCGACCTGCGGCTGCTGAAGCGGCGCTCTCTGCGCAGCGTCTCGCTGGCCACCTTCTTCTTCGGATTCGCATCGATCAGCTATTTCGGTACCAACGGAATCTTCCTCAACTCCGAGGTCTCCACAGCCGGATACGGATTCGACTTCTCACCGATGCTCATCGCCGTCGTGCTTGCAGCCGCCTCGGTGCTCTCACTCCTGTCCTCGGTTGTCACGGCCCCGCTGATGACTCGCTGGTCGGAGCGAAATGCGCTCGTCCTCGCCGGAGGGCTTCTAGCAATCGGCTTCGCGGTGATGATGCTCGGCCACGACAGCATCGTCGCCTACATCCTCGGGTTCGGCCTATTCAACCTGGCACTGGGCATGTACCAATCGGCGACACGGTCGCTGTCGGTCGAGGGTGTTCCCGTCACCGAGACTGCGGGGGCCGCCGGACTCAACGAGCTGGCGCTGTCGGTCGGCATCGCCGTCGGCGCCGCGGTGATCAAGCTGATCTCCTCGGCAACGGTGACTGATTCGGGCACCATCTCCCCAACTGGCCTCACCCTGATCTGGTCGAGCCTGCTGGTCGCCGCACTCATAGCCGCGGTCGCCGGCTCCCGCTACCCCACAGCCAACAACCGCACCACCAAGGAGGTCGCACTATGAACTCCGACTTTGCCGGGTCAATTGCCCAAGAAGTCGATGGGCACCGCAGTCTGCTGCTCGACTACAGTCACGCACTGCATGCCGACCCCGAGGTCAGCGGCGACGAACATCGTGCCGCCGAGCGGACCCGCTCGATTCTCCGGCAGGAAGGGTTCACCTTCGACGACAATCAACCCAGCGCTCCGACGGCACTGAGCGCGACCTTCGGCAGCTCTGACTTCGTCGTCACCTTCTGCGTCGAATACGACGCGTTGCCTGACATCGGCCACGCCTGCGGCCACAACGTCAACGCCGCTGCTGCTCTTGGTGCCGCTCTGGCGCTGGCGCCCATGGCCGATGAACTCGACCTCACCGTTCACGTTCTCGGCACACCGTCAGAAGAGTCTCACGGCGGCAAGGTCGACCTCATCGAGGAGGGCTTCTTCGCACACACTCATGCCGCAGCCATGGTTCACGCCTCGGCACATGATTCCGCGGGCAACTCGTCACTGGCACTCAACGCATGGAAAGTCTCGTTCACTGGTATCGCCGCGCATGCCGCCAGCGCCCCGTCCGCTGGCATCAATGCTCTGGACGCGGTGCACATCGCCCAGACTGCGATCGCAATGGCTCGCCAACAGCTGCCGCCACGATCTGTGGTCTCGACCGTCATCACCCGCGGGGGCGAAGCCGTCAACATCATCCCCGATCGCACAGAAATCATGGTCGAGATGCGCTCACCACTGGCAGAACACCTCGATGTCATCAACGATCGGGTCGACAAATGCCTTCGTGCCGGAGCCCTGGCCACCGATTGCGGGATCTCGATCGAGGCGCAGGGCCACACCTTCGCCGATCTACGCCAAAACGACGATCTGGTGCAGGCCTACGTGAGCGCAATGGCCGATCGCGGCCGAGAGATCTCCACCGAGGCCGAGGCGGTCGCATCGACAGACATGGGCAATGTGTCCCACGTCGTTCCGAGCATCCACCCGCTGATCGGCTATGAGGTCAACGGTGCGGTCAACCACAACAGCGCATTCGCCGCCTACGGCACGAGTACCTCGGCGGACCTGGCGGTGCTCGACGGAGCATACGGATTGGCGCGGGCGATGGCCACTGCGGCCACGGACGAAGCGCTGCGAAGCCTCCTCGTCGAACGGCATCGGGAGCGCGGACTCAGTTGAGCGGCGTCAGCTGAACCTATTCGTCATCCCTCCCGCCGAAGGTTGTCGGGTCGACAGGGCGGGCCTTCTTCGGCAGCTTCGCCACAACGAGGCAGTAGGACTCGAGGACGAGATCATGGAGCAGATCAGCGTCGAGGATGTTTCCCGCCGCACCCTCGGGGCCCTCTCCTTCGGCCGTGCCAGCACCCGCCACGGTGATCCAGTGCTTCTTGCTCATGTGATATCCGGGAGTGATCTCCTCATAGGCGTCACGCAGCACCTCCCCGTCCAGCGGGTCGATCTTGAGATTCATGCTGGGCACACCGCGCAGATCGAAGTGCATCATGAACATCTTTCCGCGCACCTTGTACACGTCGTACTCCGGCCCGAACGGATGCTCGATCTCCACCGACGGATACTGGATCGCCTGGTCATGAGCGAGGGTGAGCACGGTGTCAGGATCCATGCCTGGAGATTAGCAAACGGCCATGACACCGAACCCGCTCACCAGCGTCGGACCTTCAGAGCAGTGCCGATAGAATCGTGCCCATGTCGCAGAATGCTCCCCGCCTCCTTGTCGCCGCCCTCGGCGGAACCATCGCATCGACCTCGAACCAGTCGGGAGGCGTGGCCCCGGCCCTGAGCGGAGCCGAGATCGCCGCAGCTGCCGGCCTCGACCAGATCTGGCCGGACCTGCAGGCTGACTTCACCCAGGTGTCACAGGTCTCAAGCGCCAATGTCACCCTCGATATGCTCTTCGAGGTCCGCGAACTGGCCCGCACGAGCGAGGCCGACGGCATCGTCCTCACACAGGGCACCGACACTCTCGAGGAGAGCGCCTTCGCCCTCTGGCTGCTCAACGACTCCGCTGCTCACATCGCAGCCACCGGAGCCATGCGCAACCCGACCCTGCCCGGCGCCGATGGACCGGCAAACGTGCGCGCCGCCGCGCTGACGGCGCTCTCTCCGCTGAGCAGTGGACTGCCCTCAAGTCTGGTCTTCAACGACGAGGTCCATGATCCGCGTTTCGTCCGCAAGTCCCACGTGACCTCGACCGCAGCATTTTCATCCGGCCCGGTCCTCGGCGCGATCGGGTGGATCAGCGAGGACACCGTCCGCCTCCCCCACGCGCCCGCCATCGCAGATGCTTCTCCGTTCGCAGGCCTGCCCCGTCCGGAGACGGTTGCGAAGGTCGCCCTCGCCGAGGTGGGGATGGGCGAACCCGAGGAGACACTGACCCAGCTCCTCGGCTCCGGTTTCTCCGGTGTCGTCATCGCTGGTGTCGGTGGCGGTCACGTCCCTGAACATCTGGTGCCAGCGGTGACCCGCCTCGGCGAAGAAATGCCCGTGATCTTGGCGTCACGGCCAGGCTCGGGCGCGAGCCTGACCGGCACCTACGGCTACCCCGGCGGCGAGATCGGGCTGCTCGAGTCTGGCCTCATCCCGGCCGGGATCCTCGACGCCCGCAAGGCCCGCATCGTCCTCACCCTGGCGCTGAGCCTGGGGCTCGACCCCGCCGAGGTGTTCGCGGCATTCGCGTGAGCGTGGGAGTCAGCCAGGAGCTCCTCCTCCGGCATTGATTCGACAGCACGACGCCTGAACATCCCTTTGTCACTCGCCGAGTACGGTTGGCCCACCCTGGAGTAGTCGATCAACCGTCCACCCGAATCCGTGGCCGAGGCCCATGCCCGCACCATCGATGCCGCCGAGGCGTTGGCCGGGGTAACGGCCGACACGGTCCACGTCGTCGGAGGCGGTTCGCAGAACGCACTGCTGTGTGCCGGTTGACGGCGGCCCGAATTGGCCGCACAGTCATGTCCGGTTGAGCCAGCGGCGATATTCGGGCGAGAAAGATGGCCTGAAACTGAAACAGTCGGCAAGTTCTGGGCGATAATAATACGAAATTCGACCAGGACCTACCGACTGTTCGTGAGATCTGCGGCGTCAGCGACGCTACAGCGCCGCTGGGAAGCTGCGACGCAGGGAGCTTACGTCAGCTTTCGGCGCCGACGGCCACGACCATCTTGCCGAAGTTGCGGCCGTTGAGCAGGTCGTTGAAGTACTCGGGAGCCTTGTCCAGGCCCGGGCGGATGTCCTCGCGGTAGCGGACCTTTCCTTCCTTGACCCAGCCGCTCATGTCGGACAGGAAGTTCTCGTGGTGCTTCTCGACGAATTCCGTCTGGATGAAGCCGCGGACATTGAGTGACCTCGTGAGGATGTTGCCCATCAACGCACCGGAACGGTCCGGACCTTCGGGCAGTTCGGTGAGGTTGTAGTTGGCGACGAGTCCGCAGACGGGCACGCGTGCGTAGGTGTTCAGACGTGGCAGCACTGCCTTGAACACGTCTCCGCCGACGTTCTCGAAGTAGACGTCGATGCCCTGTGGAACCGATTCTTTGAGTTCGTTCTTGAGGTTGCCCGTCCTGTGGTCGAGCGCGACATCGAAGCCGAGTTCTCCCAGGTGGGCGACCTTGTCAGGGCCACCAGCGATGCCGACGGCCTTCGCACCCTTGATCTTCGCAATCTGACCGACGACGGAGCCGACGGGACCGGTGGCGGCAGCAACGGCCACGGTCTCACCGGGTTGCGGACGGCCGATCTCCAGGAGTCCTGAGTAGGCGGTGAAGCCCGGCATGCCCAGCACGCCGAGAGCGGTGCTGACCGGGGCGACCTCCGGATCGACACGGCGCAGGTGCGCGGCCTTCTCAACGGAGTACTCCTGCCAGCCGCCGTAGCCGAGGACGGTGTCGCCGGTGGAGAACTCGGACGAATTCGACTCGACGACCTCGGAGACCGTGGCGCCGACCATGACGTCGCCGACCTCGACCGGCTTCGCATAGGACTTCGCATCCGACATCCGACCACGCATATAGGGGTCGAGCGAGAGGTACAGGGTCCGGAGCAGTACCTCGCCGTCCTGCGGCGACCCCAGTTCAACCTCGTCGAGGAGGTAGTTCTCGGCCTTCGGCTCTCCAACCGGACGAGAATTCAGGCGAATCCTGTGGTTTGTCGTCATCGAGATGCTTCCTTTCATCGACGCCGCGCACTGTCTGCACACGGTCGTATCGTGTCTGTGGGGCTGAACCTCTGGGGGCTGAGGCGGCAGCGCCTAGATCCAGTCCTTGTCGTAGCAACCATTTCGGATCCGATGATGTTCCTGATTTCGCAAAGAATCCGAGACCGACGATTCTGTCGCGAGCTCCCGAGCCTTCGTCTCCCACTTCGGGTCGAATGCCCAGGTGAACTCGCCGAGGTGGTCGAGCAGTTCCGATCCATTGCTTCGAATCATGTCCGACCATTCACGTGGCCAGGCGCCGTAGTTCGCCGCGGCGGCGAGTTCGTCCACGTCCTTGAACACCGCTCCGTCCGGGTTGAGAAGAGTGTGCCCCGACGTCGTGTTCCCGGACCGCGCGTGCCCGGACTTCGTGTGCAGGGGAATGCCGTCGACGGGGAATGTGATGTCGAGGATGTGATCGCTCGTATACAGGGTGTCGTCCGTGCGGCGATGGGTGGTCTCGAGGTTGACGTACCAGTCCGCGCGGATCGCACCGGAGCCGCCGACAGCAGAGTCTCTGGCAGCAGTCCCTGCACCGCCGGGTTTGAGCAGCACCCACACGGAGAACGGAACTCCGGGCGGGACGATCTTGAGCACCCCGAGCCCGCGCCAGCTGCCGGGCGCCTTGATCCGTCGAGGCGCCTCGGCGGGCGGGCGGAAACGCTCCTTGAGGGGAACATCGTGGGGGTTGCATTCCTCCCAGCCGACGATTCTCGTGTCCGTGGTCTCGGTGCCTCCGGCCATCCACAGCACGGCACCGGTCGGCCCGTCCTCGATCACTCGCATCGGCCGACGCACCTCGGCATGGTCACGGTCGAAGTCAAAGCGCCGAAACGACCACGTCACGCTGTCGCCGGGCGTCCAGAAAGGCCCCTCACCCACGTGTCGTGTGCTGGGTGGGATGTCGATCTCGTACGGATCGGTGAACTCCATACAGGCAGTCTAAGTTCGAGTCATGGGTGAGGCCTGGACGTACACGAGTCCGCTTCGCAGGCACCGATACTGCCAAGCCGCTGCCCACCGTTTCGGCCCGCTCAGCGTCCACCGCCTAAGGTGATGGGCATGGACGACTTCACACTTCCCGATCGCAAGGACGCGACTCATCACAGCGAGGCGACCGCGGCGGAACCTCCACGCACCGATGCCGATGTCCCGGCCTACCTCGAGGCGCTGGGCATCCCGGGCCTCGCCGACATCCACATCCACTTCCTGCCGACCAACGTCCTCGACAAAGTATGGGCCTACTTCGACGCCGCCGAAGCCAGTTATGGCTATCCGTGGCCGATCCACTACCGCTATGACACCGAAACCCGCCTGAACATCGTCCGTGACCTGGGCGTCCGTGCCATCCCGGCACTGACCTACCCGCACAAACCCGGCATGGCCGCCTGGCTCAACGAATGGAACCGCGAGTTCGCCGCCGCCCATGACGATGTCATCCACTGCGCGACTCTCTACGCCGAACCGGAGTCCGCCGACTATGTCCCCGAGGCTCTGGCAGCAGGTGCCCGACTGTTCAAGGTCCATATCCAGGTGGGTGGCTTCTCCCCCGATGACCGGGTGCTCGATCGGGCGTGGGCGGCACTCGCCAAGGCGCAGGTGCCCATCGTCATCCACGCCGGCTCCGAACCGCTGCCGGGTGCCCACACCGGCCCACAGGCCGTGGCGAATGTGCTCGAACGCTACCCGTCCCTGAAGTTCGTCATCGCCCACATGGGCATGCCCGAATACGATGCCTTCGCCAGCCTCGCCGAGGATTACAGCGGAGTCCACCTGGACACGACGATGTACGTGTCAGGGTTCTTCTCCTCCCCCGCCGAGGTGGACCCGGCTTACCGTGAACGCTTGGCCGGTCTGCAGGACAAGATCATCCTCGGCTCGGACTTCCCGAATATTCCCTACCCCTATGCGGATCAGATCTCGGGGCTGGCCGGACTCGACCTCGGCGACGATTGGATGCGCTCGGTGCTGTGGCGCAATGGTGCCAGAGTCCTCGGCCTTGAGGAATGAACCCTCAGGCCTTCAATCTCAGCTCTTGCGGGGGATTCTCTCCGCACCGATGACGCCGCGCAGCAGGTCTTCATCGATCGGGGCGCCGCGCCTGGTCACACTGATCTGACCGGTGGGCTCGAGGATCACGCATGCCACCTCGGCGCGCTGTCGGATGCCGGCCATGCGCAGCGTCGAATACACTTCGGCGGGGTCGACATGGGCTCTGGCGAGGTTGTCGGTCAGCAGCTGACTGCCGGCCATGAGGACGATGGCGGGGCTGTTGACGATGCCTGCGATGCGGTGGAAGCGCCGGGCCTTTCCGGTCAGAGCCTGGAGGATCAGCAGGGTGGCCAAGGCCAAGAGACCGGCAATGAGGGTCGGAGTGTCACCGAGGATCGAACGACCGATGATCGCACCCAAGGCGATGATGGCGGCGAGGTCGAAACTCGAGAGGCTCGCGAGGGCCCGTTGGCCGAATACGCGGACGAGAATAATGATGCCGAGGTAGAAGGCAATGCAGGATACGACGATCCTCACCGCATCGATGCCGTCGAGTCCGAATTCCAGCCAGTCCATGTATTTCCTCCCGACTGGATACTACAACTTCATGCCTGCACCTCAGCGGGAACGGATCCATTCATCGACGGTGACGGCGGAGAGCCTCGGCGAATCGGGGATGAGGCCATTGCCGGACATCGGTCCTGGGATCGGAACGGAGACGATCTTCGGGATACCCCTCGCACGGGATCCGCCACTCGGACCTGCTCCGACACTCACGGCCGAGTCTGCGTCGGCCGCCGCGATCCTGCCGGCGATCGTCGGAAAGTCGCTGACCTCGGGGCCGGCGACCTCGATGGTTCCGCGTTCTCCTGCATCGATGGCCTCGGCCATCATTCGAGCGGCCTCGTCGGCGGTCAGGGCCTGGACTCGCATCTTCGGCACGAATGCCACCGGACCCGCGGTGAACGTCATTGTGTCAACAAGTTCGAACCACTGGGCTGATCGGAACATCATGAGCTGGTCGGCGGGGATCAGCCTGCGGTAGACCCGTTCCTGCAGTTCCTTGGCCTGGTAGTAGCCCAACAGCTTGGACGCCGCGACCTCAGGCTTGAAGGCGATGGACAGACACACCATCGCTGCTCCCGGGTTCTCTGCCGCGGCCAGGGCGATCGACCGGGAGCTGCGGGAGAAGAAGTCGAGTGCCTTGTGGCGGTTGTTCGTCATGAAATTGACACAGTCGACGAGGACATCGCTGCCTTCGGCCGCCTCGGTGACTCCCTCTCCGGCATAGGTGTCGACCCCGATTCCGCGGTGGGCCGCGATCACCGAGTGCTCACGTTCACGCAGGTGTGCCACGAGTCTGCGGCCGAATGTGCCGGTGGCTCCATAGACGGTGATCTGCATGTCTCATCCCCTGGATTCGGTGGATCGGCGACTGTCGAGTCACAGGGCCAGCGGAACGCTGACCGAATGGCGGTGCCCGCCGGCGGTTGCGCCGACGGGCACCGTATGGACCAGTCTAGTTCTGCTCGATGGTGATCGTACCCATGTCGGTGCTCGCCGAGACAGGGATGATCGTTTTGCCCTCGGCATCCTTCGAGGACCGTGCAGCGTCGTACTTCTTGACGTCCTTGGCCAGATCCACGTTCCCCTCATTCGAGTTCGCGTTGATGCGGTAGAACAGATCCTTGGCGTCAGCGGCACTGCCATCGTCATCCTTGGAAGCGGCGGCCTCGGCGGCCATCCTCTCCTGGGCCAGGTCCAAGCGCGGCAGGCGGATGTCGATCGTGCCTTCGTCGGCCTTGGCAACGATGCCGGACATCGGCACCATGTCGTTGGTGAAATCGAGATCGATCGTTCCCGTCGAGGTCACGGCGTCGACGTGATCGCGAACGTTGAGATTCGAACCGTTGAGTGTGCCCACACCGGTCTTGGATTCGATGGTGTCGAAAGTCCCGCTCAGGTCAGTCATTCCGTAGTCGGTCGATGTCTGCAGACGCTCGGCCGAGCCGCTGACATCGACTGCGCCGCCATCTGTCTTCGCGACGATCTCCTGGTAGTCACCCACGACGTCGATGGCACCGTAGCCGCCGTTGAAGTCGAGTTTCATCTCCTTTGAGGTCTTCGCAGGAAGGGTGACTTCGATCTGAGCGTTCTCGAGGTTTCGCTGATCGTCTACGGACACCGTCGACGAGTCCTCGGCCTCTCTCACCTGCAGCGTCGGTGTTTCGTCGCGGGGCCCGGTGGCGGTGAGCCGGACGGTCGGCTCATCGGTCTCGGTGGTCTTGACGGTCACTGATGCGGTGGTGTCGAGGAGGAACTTCAGATCCGTGACCGAGGTCGACAGCGGCTTCGTGACGTCGAGCTTCGCGTAGTTCAGACGAGAGGCTCCGTGCGCGACGCTGAAGGCGATCGGGACGAGGAGGACGACGAGCGCGGCGATCGTGATGATCACTCGCATGCTCGCGCGGGTGGATTCGCTGACGTGGACTGTGGCAGGCATTCTATGCTCCGAGGAATGTGAGGACGGCGAGGATGCGTCGGTTGTCAGAGGTGTCGGCGGTGAGGCCGAACTTGGTGAAGACCGAGCTGATGTGCTTCTCAACGGCTCCCGCACTGAGGTAGAGGGTGCGGGCGATCGCGGCGTTGGATTTGCCTTCGGCCATGAGCTGGAGGACTTCGAGTTCGCGCGGGCTCAGCGTGGACAGCCCGTCCTTCTTGCGTGTGCGCACGAGGATCTGCGAGACGACTTCGGGGTCTAAGACGGTGCCGCCGGAGGCGACCTCGTCGACGGCTGCGAGGAAGTCCTCGACATCGGCGACCCGGTCTTTGAGCAGGTATCCGAAGCCACCGGTGTTCTCAGCGATGAGTTCGGATGCGTACTGCTCCTCCACGTACTGGCTGAACACGAGCACCTTGACGTCGGGGTTCTGCTTGCGGATGAGGACTGCGGCGCGGATGCCCTCGTCGGTGAACGTCGGCGGCATGCGCACGTCGATGATGGCGAGGTCCGGCGGTGTGTTGTGGACTGTGGCGAGGAGCTCGTTGGCATCGGGGACGGCGGCAATCACTTCATGCCCGGCATCAACCAGAAGCCTCTCGAGTCCGGCTCGCAAGATGGCAGAGTCTTCGGCAATTACGATGCGCATGGCACCTCCACAACGACAGTAGTTGGCCCACCTGCAGGGCTGGTCAGGTTCAGTGTCCCACGAGCGGCTTCGACGCGATCGACCAAACCGGCGATCCCGGTGTGACGGCCCGAACGGTCGATGCGCGCTCCGCCCTGACCGTTGTCGGTGACGACGATCTGGACTCCCGCCTCGATGGGGGCGATGAAGACCCGGGCATGTGTCGCAGCCGAGTGCTTGGCGATGTTCGTCAGGCACTCTGCGACGACGAAGTAGGCCACGGCTTCGGCCTCACGATCGATGCGCCCGGCGAGTCGAACGTCGACCTCGACGGGAATCGTCGAGCGTCCGGCCAATGCGGAGACGGCCGCGTCGAGGCCGCGGTCTGTGAGCACAGCAGGGTGGATTCCACGTGCCAGTTGGCGGAGTTCGTTGACGATGCCCTTCGCCTCGGCGTGGGCTTCGGAGACGAGCTCTTTGGCGCGTTCTGGATCCTTGTCGATCTTCGACTTCGCCATGCCCAGCGTCATGCTCAGGGCGACGAGTCGTGGCTGGGCTCCGTCGTGGAGGTCGCGTTCGATGCGCAGTCGCTCCGCACCCGCAGCTTCGATCCCGGCCATGCGGGCCCGGTCGAGATCGGTGACCTCGGCCTGCAGGGCAGCGGTGCGTGCCGGTGGCAGGAGGCTGCGGTCGAGTGCCCTGTCGAGGTACGGGGCGAACCACAGGATCGCCAGTGAGCTGGCGAGGACGATGAGAGAGCCGATGGCGATGCCGGTGCGCCCCAGCCCACCGGTGGTTCCACGGAAGAAGAAGTCAGTGATGCCCTCAGGATTGATGGCGCTGAAGATGCCGATGATTGCACCGCAGATGCCGGCGATGGTGCCGCCGACGATGATCGCGCCGAGCAGCATCTTCACGTAGTGGTGGGCAGTCGAGCGCCAGAAGGATCCCGACTTCACGTGCAGCCATCGATTGTGGAAGAAGCGACCGAAGGCGGATTCTCGGGTGCTGCGTTCGATCTTCGGGACCGGGATCCGGTCGCCGTAGATGAGTTCGGCCCGGTAACGTTCGAACACGTTCGCGCCCTGTTGGACGACGACCCAGGCGACGAGTGCGAGCACACCGAGGCCGAGTGCGAAGATTCCGCCGAAGCCGGTGAACAGCAGGCCAAGCGGGATCCAGGCCCAGACCACAGCCATCACGGCGGAGAGCACGAGGTTCGCGACGCCGACGATCCCGACTCGCTTCTGCGGCCATTCGATCGGACCGTCGGCGGGAATCTCGGTGCCTTCCTCACGCGTCAGCGGCATCGCCCCCGTCGCAGGTGCGTACGTGACGTTCTCCGACTTCGGCTTCTTCCGCCGAGGTGGCTGCATCGGCTGCATCGGCATCTGGCCGTTGGGACCGGGCACGGGCGCTGGGAGCTGATTGGGGTGTTGGCCCTGCTGTGGGCTTTGCTGCTGGGCGGAGTAGGTGCGCGGCTGGTAGCCGGGCTGCTGCAGATTGCCGGGTTGCTGGAGAGCGCCCTGTTGCTGGAGAGTGCCAGGTCCGGAGGAGTGGGTGCGCTGGGGCGGGTACGCCTGAGTGGGGTGCTGTGAGGGTGTTTGCTGCGAGAACCCCTGCGGGGAGTTCGCATTCATCACGCGGGTCTGGGGATAGGCCTGTGAGTACTGCTGAGCGGCACCGCGGCTGAAGGGAACCTCCATATCCATGGGAGCCGTCCGGAACTGTCCGGCCTCCGTCGCCAACGGTGTGTCTGCGGACTCGTCGACTGCGCCGTTGCCCGAAGGCTCGGAGCGGTCTGCAGACTCCTCGGCCTCGGAGGTCTTTGCAGCCGCGGGAGTCTCTGCGGTCGGGGGCGCGTTGACGATCGCCTCGGCGCCGATGGGCCTGTCCGATTCTGGTGCTTCTTCTGGTGCCTGGGACTCCAGGGAATCGGCGCTCTGCGGCTCCGATTCGGGTGGGTTCGTGGGGGTGTTCTCACTCATAGCAGTAACGCTACGGGAGTCGACAAGCTGCCAACAGCACGTTGACCACCTAGCCTGCGTCGGGTTTTCCCCACGACCCGTGACCACGCACACACGCCACGCACCGCCAGCGGTGAATCCCACGCACACACGCGCCACGCGCCACCGCTGGCGCTGTGGGCATCAATTCATACCGTTGCAACAGGATGGTGAAGAGTTGACGGTGAGGGGTCCGCAATTGGAACATCCGCTCCCAAGACCTCCGCGTCGGAGCTCACGCCGTCCGGAGTCTGCGCCGCCGCGGCGAGCGCCGATTCGAGGTCGGCGAGAATGTCAGCGATGTCTTCGATGCCCAGGGACAGGCGGATGAACGTCGGCGAGACGCTGAGTTCGCAGTCGGCGACCGCCAGATGAGTCATGGTCGCAGGATGATCGATGAGGGACTCGACTCCGCCGAGCGATTCGGCCAGGGTGATGAGCTTCGTGCTCCTCACCAGCGACAGAGCTCTTGCCTCGGTGTCGGTGCGGAATGAGACCACTCCCCCGAAGCCGCTCATCTGCTTCTTCGCGACCTCATGACCCGGGTGAGATGACAGACCTGGGTAATACACCTCAGCGATCTCAGGACGGCTCTCCAACCACTGCGCCACGGCCTGCGCGTTCTCACAGTGCTTAGCCATCCGCACCGGCAGGGTTTTGATGCCGCGGCGAGTCAGCCATGCGTCGAAGGGGGCGATGCCCAACCCGACGGATGCGAGGTAGGACTCGAGACGTTCGACAACCTCGGCGGCACGGGGACAGGTCGAACCGTCACCGGCGAGAACGGCACCGCCGATGACATCGGAGTGGCCGTTGATGAACTTCGTCGTCGAGTGGATGACGACGTCGGCGCCGAGCTCGATGGGGCGCTGCAGAATCGGGGTGGCGAAGGTGGAGTCGACGGCGAGGATGGCGTTCGCGGCGTGGGCGAGCTTGGCCGTCTCCTCGATGTCGACGATGTCGAGACCGGGATTGCTCGGGGTCTCGACCCAGACGATCGCGGTCTTGGCCGAGATGGCGGCGGCCAGCGCCTCGGTGTCGGTGAGGTCGACGGTGCGGACGCGCACACCCCAGCGCTCGTATTCGTTCTTCAGCAGTCGGTAGGTGCCGCCGTAGATGTCGCGCGGGATGATGATCTCATCGCCGGGGCCCAGCAGGGCAGAGAAGACTGCGACCTCAGCAGAAGTCCCCGAATTCACCGCCGCCGCGAAGGAGGCGTTCTCCAGTTCGCACAGCACCTGCTCGAGGTCGCTGCGATTCGGGGTTCCGGTGCGCGCGTAGTCGAAGCCGGCGCGGGTCTGGCCCGGAATGTCCATCATGAAGGTCGAGGTCTGAAAGATGGGGGCGACGACCGAACCGGTGTGCGATTCAGGGGCGGCGCCCGAATGCACCGAGCGGGTTGAGATTCCGTTCTGGGTGATGCTCATGGCGGGTCCTTCCTTCACTGATGACGCTTCGACTTCGCTGCCGAAGTTCCACCAGTCTCAACCGCTAGTGGGCTCGATGTCTTCGAGCACGACCTGGGATGTCACCAGCCGTCATGTGACGGTCTTCCGGCGTCATCTTCTGTCACGAAAGGGTCCGAACTGGAAAATTTCTCGACCCGTGGTTCTTTTCTCCCCAAGCCATGTAATACTTAGCTTCATGGCTAAGTATTCGGAGGAGCTCGATGCGATGTTCACCGCACTTGCCGATCCCACGCGGCGCACCGTGATTCATCGCCTCGGCCACGGGCCGGCAAGCATCGGAGAGTTGGCAGAGCCCCTGTCGATCTCGCTCCCGTCGTTCATGAAGCATGTGCGCACCTTGGAATCGTGTGGGCTGATTCGGACACGGAAGTCAGGACGAGTGCGCACCTGCGTACTCAACCGCGATCGCCTGACACTGCTCAATGATTGGCTGGCCGAGCAGAGACTCATCTGGGAGGCCAGCACAGAGCGTCTCGAGCAGTTCGTCACCGGCGACAGCGACAGCACACACGTCCGGCGACAGCGACACCACTCACAGTAGGGAAGAATCATGACCGCACATCTCGCCCGCACCCGGCATTTCGACTCCGCTCTCGACCTCACGATCCAGAGAGTCATTCGGGCACCCAAAGAAACCATCTGGTCCGCATGGACGGATCCTGAGAAGCTGGCGAAGTGGTGGATTCCAGAACCGCTCACCCTCCGCGTCGATGCCCTTGAACTCCGCCCCGGAGGGGCCTTCTCCACCATGATGAGCGAGGACGGCGAATCGTTTGCGCCGCACGTTGACGCAGTCTTCATCGTCATCGAGGACAACAACCGCCTCGTGTTCACCAACGCCGTCAACAGTTCCTGGCACCCGGCTTTTCCCGACCCTGTCTCCATGACCACCGAGATCATCCTGAGTGACCATGCCGATGGCACCGACTATCAGGCCGTCGTCCGCCATGGCAGCCCCGAGCAGCGCGCCCGTCACGAGGAGCTCGGCTTCTTCGACGGCTGGGGCACCGTCACCGAGCAACTGGCGAAGTCCGTGGAGTGAGTCGAGCGGCACGGCGGTCCCGATCGCTCCTCAGCCGAGGCTGACCAGCGCCCTTCCACCATCCGCCGCAGGCGGTACCTCACTCGCAGCCGTCTCCTCACTTCGCCCTGGAATCGGTGCCTTCATGGTGGCGGCCAGCACCAGTGAAGTCAGGAGCGCCGCAACGGAGACGAGCGTCCAGATCAGTGGGGCGATTCCCACGAGGAGAGCGATCGCGATGCCGTCCATTGCCAGAGCGACCGCGGTGAGTGCCCGAGGAACAGGACTCGACAGGCGCTCACCCAGTCGAGACACGGCCATGCGCGACATGCTGATTCGGGACCCACCTCGAGCCTCGGAAGTCGAGAAACTCTCGCTCACAACCCTCGCGACTGCGCGCCCGAATCTGGCCAACTTCGCCTCGCTGGGGAACGGGACCTTCGACATGGCCATGGCCAAAAGCGCAGCCAGTCCCATCACCGTCATCAGCCATGGCAGCCTGGTCAGCCACCACCAGCTCGATTCGATCTCAGGCAGTACGATCCCGGCTGCCGACAGCCCATCGCCTGCCGACACCCCAGACAGCAGCTGAGCTGCGTAGCCCAGAGCTCCGATGAGGGTGATGACGATCGGCATGTGCCACAGGTAGACCTGGATGCCGTAGGTGTTGCCCCAGGAGATGACACGCTCCCAGATGCGAGCACGGTACTCGTGTCCGGCCGCAGTCCGATCCGAACCACCGGACACGATCTCGTTCAGACGCGCATGGCTCAGCCGCAGGATGCACATCTGCGCAATGCCCAGCAGCACCAAGGCACCGGTCGGCGGGTTGAGGTTGATGAGCATATTCGGACTGTAGACCCCGAGTCCGACGAGCAATCCGAGGCTCACCAGGGACAGCACCATCATGGTCCAGGCCGACCAGGTCCGCACAGGTCGGTGAATGGCGTCGGCGTAGAAGAAGCCGAACTGCTGAATCAGGGGCCATACGAACAGGAAGTTGAGATACCCCAGTCCGTTCACTCCCGTGAGTGCGACCAAGCCGTCCACCGCGACCACTGCACCGGCGAGCGCTGCGATCGTCCGCCTCGGCGCCCTTTCGTGAAAGTGCACCGCCAGGGGAACCAGGGAGGTCAGCCCGACGTAGACGGCGAGGAACCACAGGGGCTGCCCAAGGCGAGTGCTCGCCTCGGCGAGCAGGTCTGCGGGAACACCCAGTTCCGAGGCGATCGACAGTCCTGCACCGGCGAGGCCGATGAGGGTGGCGACCGGAATGACGAGGCGGCGCAGACGGGCACGAATATAGTCGGCCCAGGTGTCTCCGGCGGCTTGGGTGCGTCGCCAGCCGTTGATGGCGGCGTATCCGCCGATGAAGAAGAACAGCGGCATGATCTGGAAGAACCACGAGGCGGCCGTGAAGCCTGCGGTATGCAGCAGCGCCACCGTGGGCACAACGTCACCGTCTGCTCCGAGCACGGCTGCGCTCATCATTGAATGCAGGATCACCACGACGACGAGGCAGCCGAAGCGGATCAGATCGATCGCCCGGTCTCGGTGCGGTCGATCAGTGGTGCCGTTGGGCGGGACGGGAAGGTGGTTCACCCCGGCCTCGGGCGGCCTGCTGAGGGTCAGTGACATGTCGGCTCCTTGTCGGATTGAGCTCCGCTGATTGCACGGAGTGCGGAGCTCGTCGTTCGATATATCCGAAGCTATGGGCGCGATCGCCGCCCACACATCACCTCTGAGTTCCGACCTGAGCCCGCCCATGCACTACTTTCGGGTGAGTCGGAACGCCCCGACTCCGTACCCTCATCGACCCCGCCCTCCGAGAGCCTCGGCCCAACGTGAGTGCAAGAATGGCAACGAGAGCATCACCCGATCAGGGACCTGACTGGTCTCGAACGTCCTACTGAGGAGCGCGCAACGATGACGACGATCGCCTTCGAGACCACCGACCTGCCCATCATCGGAGCCCCGATGGCGGGCGGAACGACGACACCCGAGCTCGCAGCAGCGGTCGCCCGTGCCGGCGGATTCCCCTTCGTGGCCGGCGGGTATCTCAGCGCCGAAGCGTTGGCCCCTCTGGTCGAGCGCATGCGGGAGACGACCGAGAACTTCGGCGTCAATCTCTTCGCCCCGAACTCTGTGCCCATCGATCGCGGGGCCTTCGACGCCTTCGTCTCGGCACTCGAGCCCGTTGCCGCCGATCGCGGCGTCGGCATCGATCCCGAGCCCGTTGATGACGACGATCATTACACCGACAAGGTCGACTACCTCGTCGACAACCCCGTGCCCCTGGTGTCGATGACGTTCAACATCCCCACCGCCGAGGTGGTCGATCGTTTCCATTCCGTCGGCACTCAAGTGGTGGCCACCGTGACGACCGCCGCTGAGGCGCGCACGGCTGCCGATCGCGGCATCGACGCTCTCATCGTCCAGGGGCCTCGCGCCGGCGGGCACTCGGGCACCGCCGATCCGACACGGTCCATCGAGGATCGGGCCACCGTCGATCTCGTGAAAGATGTCCTCGCCGAGGTGGATCTGCCGGTGGCTGCCGGAGGTGGAGTAGACGGCGCGGACGCCGTGGACGAACTGCTGCAGGCTGGGGCGAGCGCTGTGGTCGTGGGTACTCTTCTGCTGCTGAGCGATGAGGCAGGCACTGCGCCGACCCATCGGGCTGCCCTGCAGTCCGAGGATTTCGACGAGACACAGCTGACCAGGGCGTTCACTGGTCGGCCGGCTCGTGCGCTGGTCAATGATTTCGTGCGCAAGTTCGAGCCGATCGCGGTGGACGCCTATCCAGCGGTCCATCATCTGACGAAGACGTTCCGCGCCCACGCAAAGAAGACCGACGATCCGCAGGGGCTGCACCTCTGGGCTGGCACCGGCTACCGCAGCGCCCAGACAGGCTCAGCGGAGACGATCGTCAAAGAGCTCGGCGCCCATTTCGCCCGGAGCTGAGCACTCCTCGACGATTCGCGAGGCCGGGCTACCCAGTGGCTCGTTAGCCGGTGACTTGGTGCCCGGAGCACCTTAGATGGACGTTTTGGTCGGATCTAGCAGCGATTCTTCTGCCCAAAACGTCCAGCTAAGAGCACTTCGAGCGTGCCTGCGGCTCTCGGGCGCTGGGAACTCGGGCACTCCCTAGAGTTTCAGCTGCCGGCGACGACCAGCCCGGATTCGTAGGCGGCGACGACGATCTGGGTGCGATCGCGCAGTCCCAGCTTCGACAGGATCCGGGACACGTGGGTCTTCACCGTCTGCTCGGCCAGGAACAGGTGCGCAGCCACCTCGGCGTTGGCATGGCCCTTGGCCACCAGCGTCATGACGTCGATCTCACGGTCCGTCAGCTGCCCGAGGACGGCAGTGTCCTTGGCGACTTTGGGCCCGCTCACGTACTCGGAGATGAGACGGCGGGTCACGGACGGCGCCAAGAGCGACTGACCGTCGGCGACCACGCGCACAGCTGTGATCATGTCCTCGGCTGTGGCGTCCTTGAGCAGAAACCCGCTCGCTCCCGCGCGCAGTGCCGAGAACACGTACTCATCGGCATCGAAGGTGGTGAGCATGATGATCTTCGGGTGGTCCCCAGGCATCGAAAACACCGCCCGAGTGGCATCCAAGCCGTTGAGCTTCGGCATCCTGATGTCCATGAGGATGACGTCGGGCGAGGTTCTGCGCACGAGGTCGACGACCTGCGAACCGTCCTCAGCACTGCCGACGACACTCATGTCCGGCTGGGCATCGAGGAGGGCTCCGAACCCCTGGCGAACCATGGCCTGGTCATCAACGATGGCGACCCGCGTCGTCTCGGACGAGGGCGGCGGCACCCCGTCGCGCGCAATCGATCCCGGCGCGGGACTCGGCGTTGGGCTCGGACTCGGACCTGACGCTCCTGCTTCTGGCATGCTCTTACGCTACCCGACCCGCACTGCCGGAGACCTTCGAAAGCCCGTGAAATCAGGCGAACGACTCCCTGCCTGCGCCGATTTCATCCGAAAGTAGCACTCCTGCGTCGGCACAATCACTCCTTCGTATGATGCGCCCCATGACACCGGGTCCTTAGCGTGCACACCATGATCATCACCGCGATAATCCTCGCCACGCTCGCAGCCTTCGCCTTGGCACTCGGCACGCACTTCCAGCAGTACGCCGTCGCCACCATGACACCCGGGCCCAAACGTCGTGCAACCTGGGTCACGGGCCTGGGACTGATGGGCATGGTGACCGTCCTCAACGTCATCGCCCTGGGACTCGGCCCCGTCGCCATCGTCCAACCCATCGGCGCGATCTCCCTCGTCTTCGCCACGCTCATCAGCCGCCGGTACTTCGGCCTGCAGCTCGGCGCCCCACTGCTCATCAGCATCGGGGTGACGATGTTCTCGATCTTCGCGTTCGTGACCACCTCGGCGCAGTTCTCCCACGAACTCGTCGCCACGGAGGAATCGGTGACTTGGCTGCTGGCGCTCCTCGTCGCCCTCAGCGTCTTCGGCGCACTCTTCGCACTCAGCCGGGCCGGGCACATCCCACGAGTCATCATGACCGGCATCATCTTCGGCACCGTCGCCGCCGCGACCCACGTCCTCGCCAGGACCGTCGTGACCGAGGGCCTGCCCGATTTCGAAACATCGGGCTCGCGGTGGTGGATGATGCTGGCAGCCGTGGCCCTCGCCTCGGCGGTGGGATTCTGGCTGGTCCAGACCGCCTACGCCTCTGGTCCTCCGGAGACGGTGCTCGCAGGGCTGACCGTCATCGACCCGATCGTGGCGGTGGTCATCGGCGCCGCCTTCTTCGGCGAGTATGCGGGCCTCACCCCCGTGGCCATCGGCCTGCTGCTGCTCGCCGCGGGCGGTGGGATCGCCGGGGTCTGGATGCTCTCGCAGTTCCATCCCCGCGTCCTCGAATCGAAAACGGCCTCCACAGGCCGCATCCCCACAGACGTTCCCGCACACCTCTCACCAGAGCCGCGAACACCGGCTCACAATAACCAAGGAATCCGATCATGAACCAGACATACACT
The DNA here is from genome assembly GCF_016107655.1 of Brevibacterium antiquum. Taxonomy (GTDB): domain Bacteria; phylum Actinomycetota; class Actinomycetes; order Actinomycetales; family Brevibacteriaceae; genus Brevibacterium; species Brevibacterium antiquum. The sequence continues at coordinate 218,762 of NZ_JABASX010000002.1, read as the reverse complement.
GATGCGCCTTCGTGGCCGAGCACGTACTCTGAGAACGTGCCCCGTCACCCAGATACGCCGCCGCAGACCCGGTCATGGTGGTCGCGGATGTGGCACAACCTGGGCCGGGATGCCATCCTCGTCCTCCCCGGATTCTTCATCTCCCTCATCGGGTTCATCGTTCTCATCACGATGTTCTCGCTCTCAATCCCCACTATCATCATCTGGATCGGCGCCCTGCTCCTGCCTGTGACTCTCTACGTCGCGACCGGGTTCGCGAACCTCTCCCGGGCCCGCGCCCGGCAGTGGGGAGCCCCCATCGCCGAGGTGGTCCATCGTCCCCGTGGGCACGGAGTCAGCGGGTGGTTCGGTGTCATGGCCGAAGGACGGCGTTGGCTCGATCTGCTCTTCGAGACGGTCTTCGCACTGCCCATCCGGCTCTTCACCTTCTCCGTGGTGATCCCTTGGTTCTTCGGTGCCCTTGGCGGAATGACCTACTTCTTCTGGGGACGGTTCCTTCCCTACGACAACACCGATCTCATCAGCTTCATCGCAGCATGGTGGAACGACACCTCCGTGGTGGCTCTGGGATTCGGCGCCGAGGCGACCTTCCAGTTCATCGCGGGACTCATCCTCCTCGTCACCTTCCCCTTCGTCCTGCATGCCATGGCCCGGTTGGAGATCGCAGCGATCACGGCTGGGCTGGCGCCCGGCCACGATGAGGTGACCTCGGCGGGAAAAGCACGAGCCGGTGATCCAATGGGCCACGCTTCCGACGGGACCGCCTCGGCGACTTCCGCGGGATCGCGAGTCCTGGGGTTACCGGCAGCCAACTCGTTTCTGACGCGGGCCGCCGGCGAGGGTTGGTTCTGGCTGATCAGCATCTTCGTCGGCGTGGTGCTCGTGGCCGTCGGATGGCCAGTGACTGCAGCGCTGTATGAATCGTCGACCGTCATTGCGATGCTCGTCGCCCTCGGCCAGAGCGGTGCACTGGTGCTCGCCGTGCGCAGACCGGTCGCCGCGATCATCGTCGGGCTGGTCTCGGCTGCGGCCGGAATCATCCTCACCGCAGACTCTTTCGGTCTGGTGTGGCCATGGACGGCGACGTCGATCCTCTCACTGCTCTTCCTCCACCTCATCATCGGGCTGCGGCACAGCTGGCTCCACCTCGTCATCCTGTGGTCACTGTCCACGGTGCTCGGCGTGCTGAGCCTGACCTTGCCCCATGCGGGAGGGCTGTCCGGGGCGCTGGCGAATGTCATCACGACGGTCTCGCTCACTGCAGGGATCTCGATCGTCGCGGTCATCGGCAATCTGTGGATTCGCGGTCGCACTCAGCTGGCCACGGAGCGACAGCTCAGTGCCGAGCAGCTGGCCAAGCGTCAGGAGCTCGAGGAACGCAACAGGATCGCCCAAGAACTCCATGACGTCGTCGCTCACAGCATGTCCGTCATCAGCGTCCAGGCCACCACGGCCCGCTACCGACTGCCCGAACTCGATACCCGAAGCGTTGAGGAGTTCGACTCGATCGCCGGCTCCGCTCGACAGGCGCTCAATGAGATGCGCGGTCTGTTGGCGATTCTGCGCGGTGGCCGTGATGCCGATCTGGCTCCGCAGCCGATGATCGATGACATTCCCGACCTCGTCGAGGCCACGCGCGGTTCGGGCGCCGAGGTGGAACTCGACTTCCCCGCAGCTCCGCTCCCCCTGCACCCGACCACCGGGCTGACCGCCTTCCGCCTCGTCCAGGAGGCCCTGTCGAATGCTCTGCGCCATGCTCCCGGTGCACCAGTGAGGGTATCCGTTCGCACCGATGACTCGCAGCTGTGGGTGGCCGTGGTCAATGGGGCGCCGGACCGGCACCGATCAGACAGGCCCGAACCCGATCGGGACAACCCCGCTGCGGGCCACCTCAGCGGTGGATTCGGCCTCAAAGGCATGCGCGAGAGGGTCGAGGCCCTCGGCGGAACACTGCACGTGGGCCCGACTGTCGACAGCGGTTTCGAGGTACTCGCGACCTTGCCCGCGGACTGAAGCCTCGGGGCGGATGGGAGTCGGCGAGGGCCGTTGGCCATCCGAGCGGTTGATCTCATCCTTTCGGGCGACAGCGTCAAGCGAGCGTGAGCGGTAGCCTCGAAGAGTGAGACTTCGACCCGACCGGCGCGCCCTGACCCATGCCCTCCTCTGGACGGGCATCTCGACGGCCATCGGCGTGTTCGCGCTCATCGTCATCGTCGGTACCGAATGGCCGGATTTCGAGGAGGCGGGTGCCCGCACCGGAGCGCTCGGTGCCGAACTGTTCATCCATATCCTCTTCGGCCTCATCTCTTTGGCCTGCCTACCCATCGTCCTTGCCTTCGACGGACGGACGATCCCCCGCAGATCACTGCGCCCCAAGGTGATTGCGGCCGAAAAGCTGCGCGATTTCCTCACGAACACTGGTCGCGGCGGCGTAGAATTCCTCGCCTCGGACGGCTCCGTCGAATCCCTGCAGCGTCGGCCCGGCGGCTGGGTTCCGGTGGCGGTCGGATTCCTCGGCATCGTCACCGGTACGATCGGCGTCCTCGGCGCATTCGCCGGACTGCTCATCCTCATCACCCTCACGTCTCGACGCAGCTGGTCACTCGACTTCACCTGCCTCGCTGCCGCGATCATCTCCCAGGGCCTGACGTACACGCTCACCCCGACGGCGGTCGGAGCCTTCGAACTTCCACTGTTCCTCGTCAACGGAACCGTCTACGCAATGATCGTCGTCATCGGCGTCATCCGCGGATCCCGCGAACAAGGGCTCATCGACACCGCCGCGCAGACGCTTCTGCGCGAACGCTCGCGCCAGGACCGTGCCGTCGCTGAGGTGCGGCGCGGCATCGCCCGCGACATGCACGATTCGCTGTCACACCATCTCAGTGTCATCGCGATGTACTCGGGTGCGCTGTCCGTTCGCCGGGACCTCGATCCCGAGTCCGTCCATGAGAGCGCCCGGCTCATCGCCAGCAGCGCCCGACGGTCCGGAATCGAACTGCGCGAAGTGCTCACGATGCTGCGCGGAGACGACCAAGGCACAGTGATCGACCCCGATATCGACCGCCTCGTCGCCGAGGGCCCGGACACGGTGACGCTCGACTACGCCCAGCCTCTGGTCTCCGAGTCGCTGCACTCCCTGGGCACCCTCGAACGCACGACGATCTACCGCTTCGTCCAGGAGGCGATGACCAACGCCTTCAAACACGCCCCCGGACAGTCCCTGGCCATCACCATCAGCGACGGTGAAGGAGAGGCAGCAGGCGATTGGATCGCACTGACCGCACGCAATCGCTACCCCGACAACCCGCTCGGTTCCACGGTGCACGAAGCGCACAGCCGAAAACAGTACATCGCCGGCTCCGGCCTGGGGATTCTAGGTCTCAAAGAAAGGATGGAGGCGATGGGAGGCGATCTCGACGTCACGCACTACCCCGACTTCGAACTGCGCGCACGGATCCCCGTCCAGAACGTGGAGGAGACGCACGCATGAGCATCAGAGCCGTCATCGCCGACGACGAGTCCCTTATGCGTTCGGGCCTGCGCCTGCTCCTCGGCGCAGCCGATGACATCGATATCATCGCCGAGGCGGCCAACGGTGCCGAGGCCATCGAACTCGCCCGCGAGCTGAGTCCAGACCTCATCCTCATGGACATCCGCATGCCGATCATGGACGGACTCGAGGCCACCCGGACGCTCATGGCGCAGGCCTCGCGCCCCGAGGTCCTCATCCTCACCGCTTTCGGCACCGACGAGTTCGTGCTCCAGGCTCTGCGTTCGGGTGCGGCCGGCTACATCCTCAAGGACACCCCTCCCGAAGAGCTCATCCACGCGGTCCGGGCGGCGGCGAACGGCACGCGGGCCCTGTCCCCCGCGGCTATCGACACATTGCTGGGACGGACCACCACCTCGGCGCGGGATGCGGGCGGAGCCGCTGTGCCGCGGAACCCGAACGCACCGGATCCGCTGGAGCCGCTGACCTCACGTGAACGCGAGATCGCCGAGGCGGTTGCGCAGGGGATGACGAACGCTCAGGTGGCGCGGGCGCTGTTCGTGTCAACGGCTACGGTCAAGACCCATCTGGCGCGCATCTTCGACAAGCTCGACGTCAGCACCAGGGTCCAGCTGGCCCTGCTCGTCAACGAGTGGCGTTGAGCGCGGAGTGGATCAGATCATTTCGGGGCCATGCGGATGGCGCCGTCGAGGCGGATGGTCTCGCCGTTGAGCATCGGGTTGGCGACGATCGATTCGACGAGCTGCGCGTATTCGGCGGGCTTGCCCAGCCGAGAGGGATGGGGAATCGACTTCGCCAGAGACTCCTGAGCCTCTTCGGGCAGACCGGCCATCATCGGGGTCTCGAAGATACCCGGTGCGATCGTCACGACACGGATCTGTGAGGAAGCAAGTTCGCGTGCCATCGGCAGCGTCACCGAGGCGATTGCGCCCTTGGACGCGGAGTAGGCGATCTGTCCGATCTGACCGTCGAAGGCCGCGACCGAAGCGGTGTTGACGATGACGCCGCGTTCCTCACCCACATTCTCCTGCGCCTGCATTGCGGCGGCGGCGAGGCGGCACACGTTGACCGTGCCCACGACGTTGATGCCCAGCACCTTCGAAAACGCGTCCAAAGCCAGTGGGCCCTTGCGCGAGACGAGCTTGCCGGGAGTCGCAACTCCCGCGCAGTTGACGACGACGCGCAGCTGCCCGAGACCGGTCGCCATGTCGACGGCGGCCTGAACCTGCTCTTCGTTCGTGACATCGGCGGAGACGAAATGAGCGCCGTCACCCAGTTGCGATGCCACCTGCTGACCCACCTCGGCGTTGAGATCGACCATGACGACCTGAGCGCCGGCGGCCAGGAGCCGTTCCGTGGTGGCGCGGCCGAGCCCGGAGGCACCGCCGGTGACGAGTGCGACTGTGTTGTTGAGATCCATGAGCATCCTTCGCATGGCTGAGGTGAACGTTTGAGTTGGTTCGACTTTAACGCAAGTCCGTCGGGTCCGGAGACGACGAAGCCCGCCGACCATTCGGTGCGGCGGGCTTCGGACGTGTCAGCTGCTGAGGAGGGACTGCCTCATCCGCAGGGTGCGCTGAGGAAGGTCAGGCTGCCTGCTCTTCGGAGGCGGAATCCTCGCGCACGGACTTCAGGGCCTCGCCCCAGGACACGAGGTCATCGGCCATCGAAGCGAACGGAGTCGCGGAGACCTCGGTCGGGGTGAAGACGCCATCGGCGAAGTCGGTGAAGAGGCTGAAGGAGGCCTGATCACGGACGACAGCGAGCTTGTAGTTGGCGAGGATGTGGCGCAGGTGCTCGGCGGCACGCACGCCCTTGTCGGCGCCGTAGTTCACGATGCCGGCGACCTTGTGGTTGAACTCGCTGGCCACGAAGTCCAGGGCGTTCTTCAGCGATCCGGAGATCGAGTGGTTGTACTCAGGGGTGACGAAGATGAAGGCGTCGAATTCGGCGAGCTTGGCGCCCCACGCCTTGGTGTGGTCGTTCTGGTACATGTTCGCGCCAGCCGGAATGACCTCGTCGAGCAGCGGCAGATTGAACTCACCGAAGTCGACGATCTCGGCGCGCACGTCCTCGCGACCAGCCAGCTGGTCCTTGGCCCAGGCGACGACCTGCGGATTGAGTGCCTGCGGGCGCGAAGTTCCGGGAATGATGGCGATGTTGAGCATGTCCGTCCTCAGTTCATTCATAGGGTGCAATGTCAGGTGATGCTGGTTTCAGGTGATCGGCACCGGCAGTCTTCGTCCGTGCCATCCACATCTGCCCAACATGATTGAACCGTCAATCATTCCCGTTCTACGCTGTGATTGGCGTCACTTCTGACAGCCTGTCTGGGGTGGGCCCGGCACTTGCCGGACGCAGCCAGCGCACACCTCGGCGGCGCGAGATCCGCGAATTCTGGCCGGAAACGGCCAATGTCAGCCCAACGTCATGTATCCTCGGTTGGCAAGTGAAAGATTGTTCGATATCCGACCGTCAAGGAGCATAAGCACCGTGAGATCAACCAACGGCCGCAACAACATCCTCCGCTCGGCTCGGGACACGTTCGCGGCGAAGGGATTCGATGGCGCGTCCATCCGCGATATCGCGCAGGCTGCCGGACTGAGCCTGTCCGCACTCTACTATTACTTCCCGTCCAAGCAGGAAGCTCTCTACGAGCTCGTGCACACGGCATACTCCTGGTACAGCGAGCACAGCCGAGCCGTCATCTCCGAGGTGGGAGATGATCCCACCGAGCAGCTGACCGTGGCCGTGCGCTACCTGGCCCGGTACCGCATGGAAAATGTATCGGTGTCCACAGTGCTGTTGCGCGACACGGAGCGACTGACCGGTGACAACGCCGCCCGCGTCAAAGAGCTCCAACAGGAGGCGCGAGTCATCATGGGCAACATCGTCCAATCAGGCATCGACGCCGGAGCATTCCACGTCGACAGCGCCCAGCTTGCGACACGTGCGATCCACTCGATCTGCAATTCGCTCTCGCTCTGGTACCGCCCGACCGGCGACCTGACGCCCGACGACATCGAACGCGACTTCACGCAATACTCGCTGCGTATCCTCGGCATCGACCCCTCGAAGACCGAGCTCGACCGCCTGCTTGCTCTGCCCGTCAACCAGGCAGGCATGCTCGACTTCATCTCCGACGACCAGGCCTGAGCACCCAGCAAACACGCCCTCCCAACTACCTGACGGCGGCCCAGCAACCTCGCGCGAGGTTGCTGGGCCGCCGTCAGGTAGTTGTAGCGGGTGGAGTGTGCTCTGACTCAGCCGGACGTGGTGCGCAGGCTGCGGGCCAGTTCGCGGCGCTCGGCCTGCTCGTCAGGGTCGGGAACCGGCAGTGAAGCGATGAGCCGCTTCGTGTAGTCATTGCTCGGCGACCCGAGCACCTGCTCCCCCGTGCCCTCTTCCAGCAGCTCACCGTGGAACAGCACTCCGATGCGGTCGGAGAGCATGTCGACGACAGCCAGATCGTGGCTGATGAACAAGGCCGCGAAGTTGAACCTGCTCTGCAGCTCCACGAACAGTTCAAGCACCTTGGCCTGCACCGACACGTCCAGGGCAGAGGTCGGCTCATCGGCGACGAGCAGCTCCGGATCGAGTGCCAGACCACGGGCAAGGGACGCTCTCTGGCGCTGACCGCCAGAGAGTTCGTGCGGGTACCTGGCACCGTAGGCACTGGGCAGCTGCACCGAGTCGAGCAGTTCGCGCACTCGCTGCTCACGGTCCCTCGGTGATATGTCCCGCTGGTGGATGGCGAACGGCTCCGCCACACACTCCCCGATCGTCAGGTGCGGGTTGAACGAGGCCGCCGGATCCTGGAACACGAACCCGATGCGGCGCCTGATCGGAGAGAAAGCACGTTCCTTGAATCCGACCATCTCGTGCCCGAGCACCTGGAGGCTGCCCCCGCTGGCCCTCGTCAGGCCGGCAATGGCGCGACCGATCGTGGTCTTGCCCGATCCCGATTCGCCGACCAATCCGTAGACCTCACCGGCCTTGATGTCGAAGCTGACCGAGGACACCGCCTGGAAGTCCGACCGTCCGAATCCTCCCGGATAGACGATGTCGAGATTGCGCGCAACGACGATGGAATCGCGTTCATCGCGAGACCTGCCGGCCTCCGCATCAGCGCCGGCGGATTCGTCAGCACGATCCTGCTTCGCCGAGGCGGCAGCGGCCTTACGGCTGCCGACGACCGTTGACCCCAAGCGGGGAACGGCGCCGAGGAGGTCGCGCGTGTACTGCTCCTTCGGATTGCTGAAGAGCTGCTTGACCGACGAGACCTCGACGAGGTCTCCGCGATACATCACGGCAACGCGGTCGGCGAGATCGGCGACAACGCCCATGTTGTGGGTGATGAGCACGATCGCTGTTCCCGTCTCATCGCGCAGGGCACGCAGCAGGTCGAGGATCTCTGCCTGGACGGTGACGTCGAGGGCAGTCGTCGGCTCGTCAGCGACGATGAGCTCGGCACCGAGGGCGAGCGCCATGGCGATGACGATGCGCTGCTTCTGTCCACCGGAGAATTGGTGCGGGTAGTAGTCGAAGCGGTTCTGCGCATCGGGGATGCCCACCTGTTCCATGGCGGCGATGACCTTGGCCTTGAGTTCGGCCTTGCTCGCCTTTCGGTTATGCGCACGCAGCCCTTCGGCGATCTGCCATCCCACCGTGTAGACGGGGTTGAGTGCCGTCGAGGGCTCCTGGAAGACCATCGACACATCTGTTCCGCGCATCTTGCGCAGCTGTTCCCCGGAGACGCTGAGCACGTCCTTGCCTGAGACGATGACTGCACCCGAACGCTGGGCGGTCTCGGGCAGGAGCCCGAGGATGGAGCGTGCGGTCACGGTCTTGCCGGAACCGGATTCGCCCACGATCGCGAGCACTTCGCCCGGGGTCACCGACAGAGAGACGTCCTTGACGGCGTGCACATCACCACCGTCGGTGGAGAAGGTGACATTGAGGCTCTCGACGTCGAGGATGGATTTGGCTGTGTTCGTTTCGTTCACGTTCTCACTCATCACTTGGCATCCTTCGTCTTCGCTTTGCGGCGCACCCGCAGACGCGGATCGTTGAGGTCGTTCATCGACTCACCGACCAGGGTGATGCCCAGGACCGTGAGCACGATGGCCAGACCCGGATAGACCGAAGTCCACCACACACCGCTGGTGACGTCGGGCAGTGCCTTGTTGAGGTCATAGCCCCATTCCGACGCCGAGGTGGGTTCGATTCCGAAGCCCAGGAACCCCAGTCCGGCCAAGGTCAGAATCGCCTCGGAGGAGTTGAGGGTGAAGATCAGCGGCAGGGTGCGTGTGGCATTGCGGAAGATGTGCTTCGAGATGATCCTGGTCTTCGAAGCCCCGAGGACGATCGCGGACTCCACGAAGGGCTCTGCTTTGAGTCGCAGAGTCTCGGCACGGACGACGCGGAAGTACTGCGGAATGAAGACCACGGTGATCGAGAACGCGGCCGCGGCGATGCCGCCCCACGCGCTCGACTGGCCCCCGGAGATCGCAATCGACATGACCAGAGCCAGCAGCAGGGTCGGGAAGGCGTAGACCGCATCGGCGATGACGACGAGGATTCGGTCAAGCCAGCCACCGAGGTAGCCCGAGACGAGTCCCAGGATGACACCGGCGAAGAGCGACATGATCACGGCGACGATGATGACGGCCACCGCGGTCTGGGCTCCCCAGACCACCCGGGAGAACACGTCGTAGCCACCTACTGTCGTGCCCCAGATGTGGGTTCCGCCGGGTGGCAGCTTCGATCCGAAGTTGCCGTCGGCGGTGCCCAGCTGATTGAACCCGTAGGGGGCGATGAGCGGGGCGAATACTGCACAGATGAGGACGATGCCGCACAGGATGAGTCCCGTGATGAGCATTCCTCGCTGCAGTCCGACCGACTGCCTCAAATGGGAGACGATCGGCAGGCGGTTGAACCAGGATTTCTTGGCCTTGTCGTCATACGCGATGGCGGGGACACCGGAACCAGGGGCCACCTCGGCGACGTTGTCATTGCTGCCAGGAGTCGGTGATGTGCTGTCTGGAGTGGACATCAGTACCTCACTCGGGGGTCGATGAAGGCGGCGATGACGTCGACGAGGAAGTTGGTCAGCGCCACGATGATAGCGAGGAAGACCACGATTCCCTGGACGGCCACGAAGTCACGGGCGGTGAGGTATTCGGCGAGCTTGAAGCCCAGTCCCTTCCATTCGAACGTCGTCTCCGTGAGCACGGCGCCAGCGAGCATCAGGGCGATCTGCATGCCCATGACCGTGATGATCGGGATCAGTGCCGGACGGTAGGCATGCTTGGTGACCAGCCGGAATTCGGAGATGCCGCGGGAGCGGCCCGAGTCGATGTACTGCTGACCCAGCGTGCCGATGAGGTTCGTGCGCACGAGCCGGAGGAAGACTCCGGCCGTGAGCACGCCGAGGGCGATGGCAGGCAGAACCGCGTGAGCGAGCACATCGCCGAGGACCTCGACGTTTCCGATCCGGATCGCATCGATGATGTAGAACCGGGTGGGACCGACCACGCCCGACATGATGTACTCGGTCTCGGTGGTGCCGCGTCCGGCGACGGGCAGGATGGGCAGGAAGACGCCGAAGACCAGCTTGAGGATCATGCCGGCGAAGAACACCGGGGTGGCGTAGCCGAGGATCGCAAGGATGCGAAGCGCGGCATCGGGTGCCTTGTCGCGGTGGTAGGCGGCGAGCATCCCGAGCGGGATGCCGATGATGAACGCGACGATGAGGGCGTAGAAGACGAGCTCGACGGTCGCGGTTCCGTAGTTGAGGAGGATCGACGACACCGGCTGTCCGTCGGAGATCGCGGTGCCGAAGTCGCCCTTGAGCAGATTGCCCATGTACTCGAAGTACTGGACGAGGATCGGTCGGTCATAGCCGGCGGCGTGGATGCGCTCGGCCAGCTGGTCCGTCGTCAGGCGCCCGCCCATTGATGCGGAGATCGGGTCGCCGGTGATCCTCATCAGGAAGAAGACGAGTGTGGTGAGGATGAAGATGGTGGGAATGATGAGGAGGAATCGGATGAGGACGTAGCGTCCCAGTCCGCCTCCCGAGGGCTTCTTCACCGCGACCGAGGTCTCGGCGGCTTCTGCCCCTGGTTCGCTGATGGCTGCAGTCATGTGTTCCTTCGTTGCTGGCGTCGACGCTTCAAGATCTCGCAGGCCGACGTGGTTCTCGTTCGGTGCCACAGGGTGCGGACACGGCTTGATGCCCGTGCGAATGCACCACGAGGTGCAGGTGGGCCAGACGGCTCACCTGCACCTCGTATCGACGATCAGTTCGTTGATCGTCGGAGCATCGCCGTGCGCACTCTCACGCCGTTGGCGACGAGTGTGGTTCGCGCTCTCACTTGCTCAGCAGTGCCAAACGGAACTGGAACGCAGGGTCGAGGGTGTCATCGACGCCCTTGACGTCCTTGCCGGACACCGCGATCTGGTTGCCCTGAAGGAGCGGCAGGGTCGGCAGCTCTTCAGCGAGCTGACCCTGGATCTTCTTCAGCGCTTCCGCGCGCTTGCCCTTGTCGTCGATGGAGGACTGAGCGTTCAGCGCCTTGTTCATCGACTTGTTCCTGTAGTTGTTGTCCAGGAAGCTCGGGGTCTCCTTCGTGTCGTAGAAGAACGGCACGAGATAGTTGTCGGCGTCCGAGTAGTCCGGGAACCAACCCAGCTGGTACATCGGGTAGGAGTCGGCGGTGCGGTCCTTGTTGTACTGCACCCATTCGGTCGACTGGAGGTTGACCTTGAACAGCCCTGTCTTGTCCAGCTGGTCCTTGACCAAGGCGTATTCGTCGCCCGATGAGGGACCGTAGTGGTCGGGGTTGTACTGGAGGTTGAGCTTGACCGGGGTCTTGACGCCTGCATCCTTGAGGGCCTTCTTGGCCTTGTCGACGTCGGCGCCTCCCTTCCCATCTCCGTATTCCGACTTCAGCGGCTCGTCGGCTCCCGGCAGTCCGTCGGGGACATGGGAGTACAGCGGGGTGAAGGTGTCCTTGTAGACCTGCGAGGCGATGGCCTGACGGTCGACGGAATCGGCCATTGCCTGGCGCACTGCCAGCGACTTCTTCTCATCGGCCTCATCGGTCTTCGCACCGAAGGGCATCGTGTCCATGTTGAACACGATGTAGCGGATCTCGCCACCGGGGCCCTTGTGGACCTTGAGGTCCTCCTTGGTGCCGAGGTCTTCGATGTCGGTGGCCGACAGCGATCGCCAGGCCACGTCGATCTTGCCCTCCTGGACCTCGAGCTTCATGTTGTTCGCGTCAGAGAAGTACTTCATCTGCACGGTCTCGGTCTTCGCCGGCTCGATGAAGCCTTCATAGTCGGGGTTGGCCTTGTAGGTCAGCAGCTCATTGAACTTGAAGCCGTCGATCGTGTAGGGACCAGCGAAGGCCTTGCCATCGACGATGGCCTGGTCTTCGGTGATCTTGTCCGGCTCGAACACGTCCTCATCGACGATCGGTCCCGCGGCGCTGGCCAGCACACCCGGCCAGGTCTGGTCGTTCTTGCGCTTGAGGTTGAAGACGACGGTCTGCTCGTCCGGGGTCTCGACCGACTTCAGACCGCCGAGGAGGGACGAAGGCCCGTTCGGATCCTGAATCTTCAGCTGTCGCTCGAAGGAGAACTTCACATCCGAGGAGGTGAGTTCGTTTCCGTTGGCGTACTTCAGCCCCTCTTTGAGTTTGACCTCGTATTTCGTCGGCTCACTGAAATCCGCTGATTCAGCGATGGAGGGATTGAGCTCTGCCGTGCCCGGCTTGTAAGCCAAGATGAACGGGTAGACCTGCTGTTCGACGAGCGAGCTTCCGTTGTCATAGGCACCAGCCGGGTCGAGAGCGACAACCTTGTCCGTGGTGCCCACTGTGAGGGAACCACCGCCCTCTTCGCCGTCTCCACCAGTGGTCGAGGTCGAGCATGCCGAGAGTAGCAAAGCGCCGGCAGCGGCGATGGCCACTGCCTTTGCACCAGTTCGACGTTTCATTGTGTTCCTTGTCATCCAAAGTGCTCTCCGTGTCGTCTTTGCTCGGAGAGATCCGCACCACATCTTACGGTTCGCGTCCCAAATAGTGAACTGCACAGTATGATTCGGCCCACTCTGTCACCACATTGAAATGTGCCGGCGGCCTCACGGAAATCGGCGTCCGGGCTGATTTTCCGGGCCGTGACCACCGGATTTGCGTCACGGGTCACAATCCGTTTGACTTATGAAGTCGATCACAGCGAAAGCCCATGCCCCTTTCGGTGATCGCCCAAATAAATGCTTGATCCAGCTCACTGCTGGATCCCGCCCATTGATCAAACCCGTCTTTTGCCTCCTGATAGGAGAAGCATGTCCGCAGTCCTCGAATGGCTCAACAGCATCATCTGGTCGTCTGCCCTCGTCTACCTGTGCCTCGGTGCCGGTGTCTACTTCACGATCCGTTCCCGCGCCGTCCAGATCCGACAGATCAAAGCGATCTTCACCCAGATGTTCCGTGGCAAGAGCTCCGATGAAGGTGTCTCCTCGTTCCAGGCCCTGGCGATATCGCTGGCCGGTCGTGTCGGAGTCGGCAACATCGCGGGCGTCGCCACCGCCATCGGCTTCGGCGGGCCCGGTGCCATCGTGTGGATGTGGATCTCCGCACTGCTGGGCGCGTCGACCTCCTATGTCGAATCCACTCTCGGCCAGGTGTTCAAAGAGCAGGACCCCAAGACCGGCGAATACCGCGGCGGCCCGGCCTACTACATCGAAAAGGCCTACCGCCACACCAAGGCCAGAGGCCTGTTCAAGGTCTACGGCATGATCTTCGCAGCAGTGACCGTCATGGCCATGAGCTTCATGCTCCCGGGCATCCAGTCCAACGCGATCTCCGGTGCCGTCGAGAACGCCTGGGGCACTCCGACCTGGGTGACTGCGATCATTCTCGCCGTGATCATGGGCTTCATCGTCATCGGCGGAGTCAAGCGCATCGCGCACTTCGCCTCGTTGGCTGTGCCCTTCATGGCCGTCATCTACATCATCGCCGCGATCGCCGTGACCCTGATCAACGCCGACCAGATCATCCCGGTCTTCGAGCTCGTGTTCAAGTCCGCCTTCGGCATCGACGCCGGACCAGAGGCCGCCTTCGGCGGAATCATCGGCATGGCAGTCCAGTGGGGCGTCCAGCGCGGAATCTACTCGAACGAAGCCGGTCAGGGCACCGGACCTCACGCTGCTGCCGCCGCCGAGGTCTCACATCCGTCGAAGCAGGGCCTCGTCCAGGCGGGGTCGGTCTACATCGACACCCTGTTCGTGTGTTCCGCAACCGCATTCATGATCCTCTCCACCGGCATGTACACGGTCTTCGGTGACGATGGTGAGACCATCATCGGAACCGGCCGCGGACAGATGGTCGAGTCGATCGCTGCGACTCCGGGCGAGAAGTGGCCCCAGGCCGGTCTCGACACGATGATCTCCGGCCTCGGTGCCGGCTTCATCGCGATCTCGATCTTCCTCTTCGCCCTGACGACGATCGTCGCCTACTACTACATGGCCGAGACCAACCTGGTCTACCTGTTGGGCCGGTTCAAGAACACCCTGCCGCTGACCATCGGCAAGCGCGTCCTGCAGGTGCTCATCCTCATCGCCGTCGCCGTCGGCGCGATGTCGGCCTCCGGCAGTGCCTGGGCGCTCGGCGATATCGGCGTGGGACTCATGGCATGGCTCAACATCATCGCAATCCTCTTCCTGCAGGGTCCGGCGTTCAAGCTCCTCCGGGACTTCGAGCGTCAGAAGAAGCAGGGCCTGGATCCGGTCTTCGATCCCAAAGCGCTCAACATCAGGAACGCTGATTTCTGGGACAAGCGCATGGCCAAGGTGAAGGCGGGAGAAGCAGTCTCGGAGGGCTGATCACACGCCGTCGGTGCCGATCGCAGGTCGGCATCGACACCGGTATCGGCACCGACACCGGCACCACAATTGGATACACAGCGATGAATGCTCGCGAGGTCCGGGACAATGGCGTCCCGGACCTCGCGTCTTACCGCTGTTGCTGTGTGTTCTCCACACGCCGCCGTGCTGCTGTGTCTCCACAAGCTGCCGTGCTGCTCAGGAGCTTCGGCGTGTACCGCCTACTTCAGGCTGGTGCCGCTTACTTCAGGCTGGTGCCGGCGGAGCCGAGGTTCTGGCAGGCTTCGACGATGCGATCGGCCATGCTGGCCTCTGCTGCCTTGCCGTAGGCGCGCGGGTCGTAGATCTTCTTGTTTCCGACCTCACCGTCGATCTTGAGCACTCCGTCGTAGTTGCGGAACATGTGCTCGACGACGGGGCGGGTGAAAGCGTACTGAGTGTCCGTGTCGATGTTCATCTTCACGACTCCGTGGCGCACCGCCTCGGCGATCTCCTCTGCGCTCGAACCCGAGCCGCCGTGGAAGACGAGGTCGAAGGGCTTGTCCTTGCCGACCTGCGCGCCGACGTCGGTCTGGATCTCACCGAGCAGCTCGGGACGCAGCTTCACATTGCCCGGCTTGTAGACGCCGTGGACGTTTCCGAAGGTCAGCGCCGTGAGGTAGCGACCTTTCTCGCCGGAGCCCAGGGCCTTGACCGTGGCCAGACCATCGGCGACCGAGGTGTAGAGCTTCTCGTTGATCTCGTTCTCAACGCCGTCCTCTTCGCCGCCGACGACGCCGACCTCGATCTCGAGGATCGAGTGAGCTGCCGCCGAGAGCTCGAGCAGCTCCTCGGCGAGGACCAGGTTCTCATCGAGGGGGACGGCCGAACCGTCCCACATGTGCGACTGGAAGTAGGGCTCGCCGCCGTTCTTCACGCGTTCGGTCGACAGAGCCAGCAGCGGCTTGACCCATTCTTCGACCTCCTTCTTCGGGGCGTGGTCGGTGTGCAGTGCGATGTTGACGTCGTAGCTCTTGGCCACCTCGGCGGCGAAGACGGAGAACGCGATGGCACCGCGGACGCGATCCTTGATCGTCGGGCCGGAGATGTACTCGGCACCGCCGGTCGAGATCTGGACGATGCCGTCGGATCCGGCCTCAGCGAAACCACGGATGGCCGCGTTGATCGTCTGGGAGGAGGTGCAGTTGATCGCGGGATAGGCGAAGCCCTCCGACTTCGCCCGGTTGATCATCTCGGAATACACTTCGGGGCTTGCAATGGGCATAGGGGCTCCTTAATCGGTGGATTCGATGCGCTTTCGGTTGCCCCCAGACTACTCGGTCTCCGGCTGGCGACAGAAGCACTCCCCGCCGTGCACACCAAATTCTCGTCGATGGCCTGTCCACCGACAGAGGCGACCCGGGTTTCACCCCAAGTCGCCTCTGTCGTTTCGGCAGTGCCGTCTGTGGCCGGCTGCCTAGTGAACGCCCTTGGGCTTCCGGTCCTCCTTGGGCCTCCTGCCCAGGACACCCTTGGTCCGCGACAAGCGGTAGTCGATGCGGGCATCGACCTTATCACCGAGGTACTCGTCGAAGTCATCGGCGATGTGTTCACCGACCTCATGGTAGCGCTGTCCGGTCTCGATCTCTCGGGTTCGAGCGGCTTCGAGCTGGAATGCCCGCACCGTGGATACCGCGATCAGTATCAGAATGATGCTGAAGGGCAGAGCCGTAGCCAGAGAGGCCGCCTGCAGTGCGCCCAGCCCGCCCGCCAGGAGCAGCCCGATCGCCAGCGCGCCCTCGAGTCCGGCCCACAGGATGCGGGACCATACCGGTGGGTTCGGATGTCCGCCGGAGGCCAGCATGTCGACGACCAGCGATCCGGAGTCCGACGAGGTGATGAAGAAGATCGCCACCAAGATGATGGCCACCACAGAGAGGATGCTGCCCATGGGAAGAGAGCCGAGCACGTCGAAGAGCACCTTCTCTGCGACGACTCCTTCCTCGGGATCGACGAGTCCGCCGGACCCGAAGAGCTCCTGGTAGATTCCTGAGCCGCCGAGTGCCGCGAACCAGATGAACCCGACGACGGTCGGCACAAGGAGCACACCGGCAATGAACTCGCGCACGGTCCGGCCACGCGAAATGCGGGCGATGAACACACCGACGAACGGCGCCCAGGAGATCCACCAGCCCCAGTAGAAGATCGTCCACGTCGAACTCCACGTGGCGCCCTCTTCACCGGTGTAGGCACCGACGTCGAAGGTCATGTTGAAGAAGTTCGCGAGGTAGACGCCGAGAGATTCGATGAGGTTCTGGAACAGGAACAGGGTGGGGCCGAGCAGCAGCACTGCGATGAGGAGCAGACCCGCCATCGACAGGTTGATGTTCGAGAGCCATTTGATTCCCGCACCGACTCCCGAGACCACAGACAAGGTGGCCAGGAATGTGATGATGACGATGAGGATGACGAGGAACCAGTCGCCGTAATCACTGACGACGCCGATCTCCTTGAGACCGGACGAGATCTGATTGACACCCAGACCGAGAGAGGTCGCAATGCCGAACACGGTGCCGAAGATGGCAAGGACATCGATGACATCGCCCATCCATCCCTTGACGCGGTGCCCGAGCAGCGGTTCCAGCGCCCATCGGATCGAGACCGGCCGTCCGCGACGGTGGATCGCGTAGGCCAGCGCCAAACCGATCACGGCGTAGATCGCCCAAGGGTGCAGCCCCCAGTGGATGAACGTCTGCGCCATCGCCAGCTTGGACACATCCGCCTCACTGCCCGACCAGCCCGGCTTGGGATCAGAGGTGGCGTAGGACAGCGGCTCGCCGACGCCGTAGAAGACCAGTCCGATTCCCATGCCAGCGGCGAAGAGCATCGCGAACCAGGAGAAGACT
Organism: Brevibacterium antiquum; assembly: GCF_016107655.1. Lineage (GTDB taxonomy): Bacteria > Actinomycetota > Actinomycetes > Actinomycetales > Brevibacteriaceae > Brevibacterium > Brevibacterium antiquum. The sequence goes on along the minus strand of NZ_JABASX010000002.1, from coordinate 201,472 downwards.
CCGAATTCGGGCTTCTCCCCGTCACGACCGAGCGTGATCTTTCCGAACTTCGAGAATCCGAGCACGATGGAGAAGATGACGAGGCCGCCGATGACGAGCATGTAGTACCAACCGAGGTCGGCGACGATCCAGTCGTTGATGCTCGTGAGGATCTTGCTGGTGCCATCGGGCAGGATGATCGCCAACACCGCGATGACCAGAATGGTGATCAGGGCGGGCCAGAACACGGCCGGGGCGACCATCCCCTTGCCGATGCGCACGCCTTGAGCTCGCAGCTTGGCGGTGATCGCGTCATCGTCATCATCCTCGGAGATCGATACATTCCGGGGCAGGTGCAGTCTGATCGGATTCGGCCCCTCGACCAGCATGTGCGGGTGGTCACGATCGCTTGTCGGCGCCGAGGCGGACGCTTCGTCCGCCCCAACGCTCTCCTTCTCGTCGGAGGTATCCATGAGGCCTTTCGCATTGAGTGGACGTGAACGTCAATCCACTCTGCCGCACCTCACCCTCGCTATCAAGCTATTCCCAGAAAACTGCCCGGAAAGTCCCCATATCCACAGTTCAACAGTTGGCCCCGGTCACCGACAGCGGCACTGACAACGATTGCGTACAGTGCAACCATGGAGACACAAGCGAGCACCCGTGGGAGTCGCCGATTCAGAATTCTCAGCTGGGCGCTCTGGGACTGGGGGTCGGCCTCCTTCAACGCGGTCATCATCACGTTTGTCTTCGCCCCCTATCTGACGAAGAGTGTGGCAGCGACCGAGGAGGCCGGGTCTTCGGCTCTGGGCTGGTCGACGGCCGCGGCCGGACTCGTCATCGCCCTGGTGGCACCGGCCGCTGGGACTCGGGCCGACTCCGGCGGGCGGCACAAGCTGTGGCTGGGAGTCCACACCGGAATCGTCATCCTCACGATGTTCGGGCTCTTCTTCGTCCGCGACTCCCCCGAGTATCTGTGGCTGGGCCTCCTCCTCATCGCCATGGGCAGTGTGTTCTTCGAATTCGCCGAGGTCTCCTACAACGGCATCATGGTCCGCATCACCGAGCCTGACAATGTCGGGAAGGTCTCCGGCTTCGGCTGGGGCATGGGCTACGTCGGTGGTCTCGTGCTCCTCGTCCTCCTTCTCCTCCTCGTCATCTCGCCCGAGGTGGGGCTCTTCGGAGCCGGCGACGAGGGCGGAATGAGATTCCGCGTCGTCGCCGCCCTGTCCGCAGTCTGGTTCGCACTCTTCGCGCTGCCGGTGCTGTTCACTGCGCCGAGCGCCAAGGTCGCGAACCCATCGTCGGGACACCCGATCCGGGCGTTCATCGCCGACTACGGCGCGCTGGTCCGCCGCCTGGTGCGAATGTGGAAGGAGGAGCACCAGACTCTGCGCTTCTTCATCGCCTCGGCGGTGTTCCGCGACGGGCTGGCCGCGATCTTCGCGTTCGCAGGTGTCCTCGCGGCGGGCAGCTACGGATTCTCAGCCTCGGAGATCATCATCCTGGGCGTAGCTGCAAACGTCGCAGCCGGCACCGGTGCCATGATCGCCGGTCATTTCGATGACAGGCTCGGCCCGAAGCCCGTCATCATCACCGGACTCATCATCATCCTCCTCGGCGGCATGCCGATCCTCTTCAGCGATACCGCAGCCGTGTTCTGGGTCTGCGCGCTCGTGCTCAGCTTCTGCGTCGGACCTGTGCAGGCGTCGAGCAGGTCCTTCCTGGCCAGGATCACCCCGCCCGAACGGGCCGGAGAGAACTTCGGGCTCTACGCCACGACCGGTCGCGCAGTGAGCTTCCTGGGCCCGGCCATGTTCGCGGTCTCGATTTCGATCTTCGGCTTCCAACGAGCCGGCACATTGGGGATCCTGCTCGTGCTCTTCATCGGCCTGCTCCTCATCATCCCGGTCAGGCCCGATGCCCCGGCCAAGTCGATGCAGGCGCAGGTCGAGGGGTGAGATGCAGCTTTGCGACTTGCTCCATTCACTTTACCGATAGCCCAACGGTTGGTCAGTTCTTCTCGACCCGGAGCTCGGGATCGAGGAGAACATACCAACCATTTCAGGATCTCGAGGCAGGAACGCCTCATGCAGGGCCGGTATCTCGAGGCAGGCCAGCCTCAGTCCTGAGCGAGCAGCTCGTCGATTTGGGCCATCGCGCTTGTGGCACCTTCGACCATGCCCATATCGAGTACGGTCTTGAGGCCCTCAAGGGAATCGAAAGTGGATTCGTAGGTGACGCGAGTCCCACCGTCGATCGCTTCGAAGGTGTAGACGCTGCTGCTTCCTGGCATCGATGAGTCAACGGTGAACTCCTCATCCGCGAAATAGTCGCGGAAGGCCAATCGTTTCGGGGCTTCGACTGCGGAGACCTCCCAGAGACCGCAGAACTTCTCGCCCTCAGGGCTGGTCATGTAGTAGGTGACCCTGCCGCCAGGAGTCAGCGAGTGGTCGACGACCGTGGCCGGATAGGTGGGTGGCCCCCAGACTCTCTCCAACTGGCGTGGGTCGGCGTAGACCTCCCAGACTCGCTCCGGCGGCGCCGCGAATTCAGCGACCATCGTCAGGGTCAGCGTCTCTTCATCATGAGTGGTGTCCAGAACTGGCATGGCTTCTCCTCGAATGTCTCATCTCCCGCCCATTTGACGGGATCGGGTCACTTCATCGACCGGCGGCCTCGTCGTCGGCAAGCAGGTCATCGATGCGCGCGACTCTCGCACGCCACATGTCCTCGAGCTCGTTCAGCAGCGACGCCACGGTGCGGATCGCGCTCATCTCGACTCGAGCGATCTGTGCCCTGCCGACTCGTCGCTTCGACACGAGTCCCGCGCGCTCAAGCACCGCAACGTGCTTCTGCACCCCCGCGAAACTCATCTCATAGGAATCGGCGAGCTCGGACACTGAAAGCTCCTCTTCCATGACTCGCCGCACGATGTCCCGACGCGTCCGATCGGCCAATGCCTGGAACATCGCATCCACCTGATCGTCCAGAAGTGCCTCCATGGCATCAATGATACAACCATTTGGTTGTACGTCAAGGGGTGAATGAATTCATCCGCTACCCATTGACTCCAGCATTGAACATGCGTTTAATATTAAACATGCGTTCAAAACATGATGACTCGACTCCGCAGAAGCCGGGAACTACGAAGAACCAGGGCACGGCAGGGGCGAAGCCCACTCGTTCCCCCAACTCCTCGCCGGAGACTGCGGAGAAGATCCTCACGGCCGCGGTCCGAGAGTTCTCCGAGCACGGGTTCACGAAATCGACGATCCGCAGCATCGCCTCGGCGGCTGGGGTCTCTCCTGGGCTCGTCATCCACCACTTCGGGTCGAAGGAAGGTCTGCGCACGGCTTGTGACGATCATGTCTTCGCCGCGATCGCCGAGTCGAAGGCTCAGAACGCCGAGTACGCGGTCCACGCCATGCAGATGATCTTCAACGATCCGGACATGAGCACGAAGATCGACTACCTCATGAAGTCCCTGCTCGATCCCAGCGAACACGGCCAGCGCTACTTCGAGCACTATGTCGACCTGGTTGAGGACTACATCTCCCACGGCTTCGCAGGGTACGCCTTCCGCCAGAGCGACGACCCGCGCGGCCAGGCGGCGACGATCGCGACCCTCGCGCTCTCCCCGTCAATACTCGCCCAGCGGCTGCAGACGTCCCTGGGCACGAACAGTACGGCTGAGACGATGACACGCCTCGCGCCTCACCTGCTCGACCTCTACCTCAACGGCGTCCTCTCAGCGACGCCCGAGGGACAGCCCGATCCGTCGCAGCCCGATCGTGCAGACACCGGACCCGTGCCCGACGCTGCCCGACCTGATCGTGCCGACATAGATTCCGACCCCACCGATCCCTCTGGAGGCGATCAATCATGACCACGACGACACGCACCCCGCGCCCCGCCTCGGCGGCGGCCGACCACGAACGTGCGGCCATCTCCATGCAGGACGTCGTCAAGAGCTACGGACGCGTACGCGCACTCGACGGACTGTCACTTGACGTCGCCCGCGGCGAGGTCCATGGCTTCCTCGGCCCGAACGGCGCCGGAAAGTCCACGACCATCCGGATTCTGCTCGGAATCCTCAAACATGATTCGGGGCGCATCAGGCTCCTCGGAGAGGATCCCTGGGCGAAGGCGGTGTCGCTGCACCGCAGACTCGCCTATGTCCCCGGCGACGTCGAACTCTGGCCGAGCCTGACCGGCGGTGAGGCGATCGACCTGTTCGCCCGCCTGCGCGGCGGGGTCGACATCAGCAGACGCAACGAACTCATCGAGCGCTTCGACCTCGACCCACGCAAGAAGGGCCGGACGTACTCGAAGGGAAACAGGCAGAAGGTCGCACTGATCTCCGCGCTGGCCTCCCATGTCGACATCCTGCTCCTCGATGAACCGACGGCCGGCCTCGACCCACTCATGGAGGCCGTATTCCAACAGTGCATCAGAGAGGCCAAGGAGGAGGGCCGCACGGTTCTGCTCTCGAGCCACATCCTGGCTCAGGTGGAGGCGCTGGCCGATCGGGTATCGATCATCAGGTCAGGACGAATCGTCGAATCCGGTGCCCTGGCAGATCTGCGCCACCTGTCGCGGACAACTGTCACCGTGCAGGTGGAGACGGACATTCCGCAGCTGGTCACCATGCTCGGAGTCCACGATCTGGTCCGGGAGGGCACGCAGCTGCACTTCAGCGCCGACACCGCCGAACTCCCTGCCATCATGCGCACCCTCGGCGAGCACGACATCCGATCGCTGACCGCCACTCCCCCGACCCTCGAGCAGCTGCTCCTACGCCACTACGGCGATTCCACCGAAAGCAGCGAATCCGCTGACGGAATCCTCGCAAGGGAGGAACCATGACTCTGCTGACGAGCCCCGATGGCGCCACCGCTCACACAGGCAAGCCGCCCCACCGCACCCGTCACGGACGACACGGCGAGGACCGTGCCGGTTCACAGGTGACAGGACTGCGGACTCTGCTGCGCCTCATGATCAGACGGGACCGGTGGCGAGCGCCCCTCTGGATCCTCAGCCTCGCCGCCCTCACCGCCTACTTCGCGAATGCGATCGCCGTGGTCATGGATGGCGACACTCTCGCATCGATGGTGGTATTCGCGAAGAATCCCGTCATGGGCCTGATCACCGGCCCGGGCTATGGATTGGATGACATCACGATCCCTCGCTTCATCGTGGGCATGTACGGTGTCTTCCTCATGCTCGGTGCCGCGCTGATGTCGATCACGACGATGACTCGACATACTCGTGCCGAGGAGCAGACAGGTCGGGCGGAGCTGATCCGCGCGAATGTCACCGGCCGCCACACGCAGCTCCTTGCAGCACTCGCTCTCACCCTGATCATGAACCTCCTGGCAGGGGCTCTCATGTCCCTGACGTTCTTCTTCTCCGAGGCGAAGCCCGAGCCGTTCTCCTCCGCGCTCCTCTTCGGTGCCGGCATCGCCGCAGCCGGGTGCGTGTTCGCTGCGATCTCTGCAGTCACCGTGCAGCTGACCTCATTCGCCCGCGCAGCCTCGGGGATCGCCGGGGCGGTGCTGGCCGCGAGCTTCGTCGTCCGCGGACTCGGAGACATGTCGGCTGTGGCCGGCGGCGATCTCAAGTGGCTGTCCTGGCTCTCGCCCTTGGGCTGGTCACAGCAGACGGCTCCGTACACCCTCGACAGGTGGGCTCCTCTGCTGCTGTCTCTGGCAGCCGTGGTCGTCCTCGTTCCCGTGAGCCTGTTCCTGCAGTCCCGCCGTGATCTGTCGGCCGGTATCTTCGCCGATCGCCTCGGTCGGGCTCACGCTTCGTCTGGACTGTCGACGAGCATCGGGCTGGCGCTGCGCCTGCAGCGGTCGAGTCTGCTCTGGTGGTCCATCGGAGTCTTCGCCATGGCGGTCATCTTCGGCTCCTTCACCGGAGCCATGCAAGAGGGGGCGGCGGGAATGCCGCAGGAGATCCTCGACCTCATGGGTGGTTCGCGCGGGATCGTCGACGGCTACATCGGCTACATGGCCCTCTACTTCGCCATGATCGTCTCCGCCTATGCGATCATCGCCGCTTCGGGTCTGCGGGCCGAGGAATCGGGGTTCCGCACGGAACCGGTTCTCGCCACGGCCGTGGGGCGTGGCCGGTGGGTCCTGTCCTGGACGCTGGTAACGCTGTTCGGCTCGCTCTGGCTCATGGTTCTGGCGGGTGCCGGCGAAGGGCTGGGCGCGGCCGCATCGACCGGTGACTGGTCGTTGTTGGGACCGGCAGCCCTCGGTCACCTCGCACAGACTCCCTCGATCTGGGCCCTCTTCGGCTTGGCCCTCGCGCTCTACGGTTTCGCGCCGAGGCTGCAGGGACTGGTCTGGCTCGCCTTCGTCTACAGCGCGGGATTGGCCCTGTTCGGGCAGATGATGCGCCTCGACGAGGCCGTCCTCAACACCTCCGTCTTCGTCCACATCGGACAGTACCCGGCCCAGGATCTGGCCGCCGAGGCGGTCGTGACCCTGACCGCGGCAACCGCGGTTCTCGTCGCGCTCGGTGCTTTCGGGTTCCGGCGCAGGAACCTCATGACGGCATGAGGACCGGGCCGAAGACCAGAGACGGGCCGAAGCGAGACCAATTCGTCACCTCCAGATGACCTCGGGACGATCTATCCTGAGACCATCGTGTGCCGCTTCGACGAAAGCATTCCCAATGACGAGAAACTCTTCAACACATGGCCTGGACATTGCCGTCCTCGGCTCAGGAGCATCCGGCACTCATGGGCTGCTTCGCATCCTCGCCCGTCTCACCGACCGGGAGTCATCGGTCGATGACGTGATCCGCATCGCGGTGATCGATCGTGATCACCAGTTTCACTCCGGCATCCCCTACGGTCACCGCTCCGGTCGGTCCTCTCTGCTGATCTCAGCATTGGAGAGTTTCCTGCCCGATCGTGAACGCAGCGAATTCATCAGCTGGCTGGAGGAGAGACGAGAGGAGATGCTCGACTGGGCGAGCGACAGTCGAACCCCCGACTCGCCTCTGGCCGAGGCCATGGAACGTGACTGGATCCTTCGCCATGAGGATGAAGTGCGCGACGGGCGATGGGAGGACCTCTATCTTCCGCGAAGGCTCTACGGCCAGCATCTGTCGGAGCTGGTTGAGCACGCCGTCGAAGCAGCCCGGGGACTCGTCGAGGTCGACTTCCTTCACGCCGATGTCAATGAGGTGGTACGCGAGGGCCGTGGTGGTGCCACTCTGCGCGAGCGCAGCAGCGACGGAGAGGTTCGGTTCGAGGTCCACGCCCATTCCGTGCTGCTGGCCATCGGCTCGCCCCCTGTGCGAAGCCTCGCCGTGTCCGATGTCCCAAGTGATGCCGTCGACGACCTTCTCGACCTGGGGCTGGTCACCGATATCCACACTCCCGAGATCGAGCACGTGATCGAGAGGATCACTGTTCGGCTTGAGTCCCTGCCTGTCGAGAAGCGGACGATTCTGCTGATCGGCGGGAACGCCGATGCTCTTGAGTTCCTGCTCGCATCACACCGGCTCAGGCAGGACACCGGCACCCGACTCTACATCCTCTCCTCGCGGGGGCGTCCTCACTATTGGCACCATGACCGACCAGGCGAGCAGGCTTCGACGCCGACCCTCGACCGACTGTTCGAGACCGCCGAGGCTGGCGCTCCTCTGCGCGCTCGAGACCTGTATGAGGCAGTGCGCGCAGAACTCGCAGCGGCGCTGACCCACGGTAACGTCAACTCGACAATCGCGGCTCTCATCCCTGCGGTTAGCTCATCCCTGCGATATATGGACGATTTCGAGCTGTACTCGATGGCCACCGACCACGGAGTCGCCATCTCCGATCTGCTGCGCCGCGCAGGCGGCGACTCCCTCGATTTCCTCACCGACGGCATCGCGGACGGCACCATCACCTGCATTCCCGGACGGTTCCGCGAAGCGCATGTTCGCGAGGACATGCTGTTCGCCACCGTGGATCAGCTTCCGGGTGCGACGCCGACTTCAGGCAAAGGCACCTCACACGACGAGGCTTCGGACGCCCCTGACCATGGCTACGCTGTGATCGTCAATGGGACGGGCTTCGAACGGGTGACGGACACCCGCTCCCCGCTGCTGCGGCAGATGCTCGGCTCGGGAACCGTCCGGGCCTCAGCGTCGAGGACCGGACTCGCCCTGAATGAGAAGTTCCAAGCGGCGCCGGGCATCTTCGTCCTCGGACCGCTGATCGCCGGGCACCATGGCGGCGGCTCGGCGTATTGGCATATCGAGAGCGTGGCCCGGATCATCCAACTCGCGGACGCAGTAGCCGAGCGCCTCGTCACCGAAGCCATCAGCAAACGCTCGATCAGACAGCGCCTGCTCACCTCCTGAGCCCGCGGCCTCTCCAGTGACTAGACGCCTCAGTCGCCGAGGTAGCCCAGCACCCGAGCGCGCGTGACTGCCGCTTCCCGTCCGCTGACTCCGAGCTTCCGGTAGAGCGAGGAGAGGTTGTTCTTCACCGTCCCCTGCACCAGCAGCAGATCGTGGGCGATCTCGGCGACGCTGGACCCCCGGTCGAGCTTTTCGAGCAGAGTCATCTCTCTGCGTCCGAGCATCGGGAAGTCGACCAGCCCGACCACAGCCTCGCCGAGGCTGTTCAGCTTGTCCATGCAGACGGCGAGGGACTCGCTGTCGAAGGAGCGACGGCTCGCTGAATGGGCCAACGGGACGAGAACCTCCGTGATCTTCTGCCAGATCGGCTCCTCGACGCTCATGCGCATCAGCTCCTGCCTCACGTCCAAAGGCACCTGCACGATCGGCATCACCGTGCCCACCAGAGCGGAGAGCTCCAACAGCTCCACAAACGACAGATGCGCCGCCTCCCGATCTCCGATGCGCAGCAGCGCCGCAGCTTTGATCCCCGTCAGTTCGGCTCGGTTGCGGGTGTCGACGTGGTTCTCGTAGTACTGTGCCTCCGCAATGCGGATCGCGGCTTCATTGCGCCCAGCCACCAACTCGCTTCGTGCAAACAGCACCTGGCTGACCCCCAAGATGCCGGGCAGCTTCTCCAACAGCATTTCGGCCCGATGCAGCTGACCGAGGCTGATGAGCATACCGATGCGCGAGGCCATGAGCATCTCGGCTGCTCCACCCGTCGCGCAGACTCCATGAGCGTGCATGTCGATGGACTCCTCTGACCGCAGCAGAGTCGACCGTGAGCGCGCCACCACCTGCGAGAGCGCCCTTTCGATGATCGGCACGTGAAACCACAGGTCGCCCATCTCCGCGTAGTCGCGCATCCGGCGCACCGTTTCCTCCGCCGCAGCCAGATCCAGCTTATCGAGGCTGCGATAGGCCTCAACGATGAGAGCGGCGGGCCGGAAGGTCTGCTCCTGCACGTACGGTGGAGCGTCGAGACGAGCGAATTCGACGAGCTCCGTGTCGGCACGTTCGTGGTCACCGGCGAGGTAAGAGGCCAGAGCCGTCCAGGCCGTGACAGCGGGAGAGAGGAAGTCCCCGACTACGCTGTCCTCCTTCACCTCGTCCTCGATCGACCTCAGCAGAGCCAGTGCACGTCCCGGCGCACAGGCGAGCACGCTGTGGATCGATGCATAGAGGCGAACGATTCGGCGCGGACGTCGCGCCGCTCCGCTGGCGACCCACCCTGCGCCCGCCTCTGCCGCGGCATGATGCGCTCCGGCAGCGCCGAGGCGGGCCATCTCACCCATCACTGCGTGGAAATGCGATGGTGCCCCTGCATCACCGAGCAGCACTCGCTCAGCGAACTGACCGACCGAATTGCCCTCTGCCTCCAGGTCACTGAGCAGCGCTCCCGGTGCTGTCAGCCGAGCGACGTGCTCGCGAATCAACTGGCTCGAGGGAGCCCCGGGACCGGCGTCGAGCAACGACTCCTGCAGCATGGTGGCCACCGTGGTGACCTCTCTCAACTCCGGGACGGCACGCAGCGCCGTCGCGGGCAGTTGGGCGAATGCCGCCACGCTGGATCGCTGGTGGCGATAGAAGAGCGGATATCCGCAGGCGAGGAAGATGCGGTCGAGCAGATCCCAAGCGCGCACCCTCCGCGCCAGCACGACGGCGTTGTCCACCAGCAGTGAGTCGGGAGAGCTGGCCAATTCGAGCTGCGCGGTGAACGCTTCCGCCAGTGACCTCTCGACTGTCGCAGAGACACCTTCCAACCCCTCCTCGATCAGACTCTTCCGGGCCCAAGCTGCGATCAACAGGGGTACGAACCAATGAGTCTCCTCCGATCCGGCCGTCACTGCGCCGGACATCTGCAGGCGCAGCAGCACGGTCGGAACATCAGCCCAGGCAGGATCCATCCAGGCCTCGGCCGACACTTCGAATGCGACCCGGGCGACGCCTTCGTCGAATCCGTCGAGAAGCGAGAGCACCTCGAGCGCATGCTGGTCAGACGTCGAGAGCGGAAACGAGAAATCATCTGTCTGCGAGACGACGAAGTCCGCCAGCCCGGCCGACCCCAGCAGCTCGTCCAGACTCCGCCCGGTAGTCTGAACTGCCGACACGGCGACACCGGCAAATGACTCCCAGCCTCCGCTGGCAGTGTGGATGATCCGCGCCGCGTCTTCATCGAGATTGAATTTTTCCTGCAGCTGGGCAGCTGTGAGCTTCTTCGCAGCCTGGTCGATCATCGGCGGGTGTCTTCCGCTTCGAAGCCATAGTCGGAGACGGTGTCATCGGCGATCGCCTGTTTCAGCTTCTCGAGACCGCCGTGATCGGCGGTCAGTCGCGCTCCATCGTCGTCAGGGACGAGCGGGACCTCTGCCGGAGCGGTGACGAAGTCGAAATCGTCCTCGCTGATCTCCTCGAGCTGGGATACCAGTTTGACCAGCGTGCTGGCGTTGAGTCCGGAGTCCACGGTGAGGAACGGGCTGAGCACTCGGACCAGTTCAGACATCTTCAGCGGGTTGAACTCATAGTCCGCAGACAACAGCTGAGTACCGACTGCACGGATGAATTCCTGTTGATTGTGAATTCGCTGCAGGTCTCCGTTCGGGAATGCTGTGCGCTCGGATATGAAGGCGAGCGCAGCTGCGCCGTCAAGCGTGTTGGAACCGACCCTGAACTCATGGTCGCCTGATTCGAATGCCGTCGACGAATCGACCTCCACCCCACCGACGAGGTCGGTCAGATCGCTGAGACCAGCGAGATCGATGACCGCAACATGGTCGATGGTGATGGCAAGGAACTCGGATACCGTCTGCACGGCCAGCGGCAGACCCCCGATTTCAGCAGAGGAATCGATCGTGCCCTGCCCGTGTCCGGGTACCGGCACCCAGGTTTCGTTCGGGATGGAGACGAGCTGGACCCCACTGCGGTCGGCGGGGATATGGACGACCATGATCATGTCCGTTGGGAATCCAGTGGAGGCTGTGGAGTCTGTGGGGGCTGTGGAGTCCGGGGCAGATTCCGGAGCGTTGGTGCCGAGGAAGAGAATGTCGGTCGCCTCCGGCCCAGCGCTCCTGTCCTGCTGCTTCGATGATTTCAGCTGTTTCGCCAGAGCAGGGTCGTCCGACTTCGCAGTCCCCGCGTCCCATGACAGCCCCAAGTACCCCGTGTACACGCCGGCACCCGCGCCGAAGAGGAGAAGGGCGACGACCGTGAGGCCCACCACGATGATGATCCTCTGCTTCTTCATACTCCGACCGCCTCATCGATGAGGGCTGCGATCTCCGCAACCACTTGGCTCCGGTCCTCCGGAGGAAGATCCGTACTGGACGGCAGCGCAAGCCCCGTCCGGAACAACCCCTCTGCGCGCCCGGTGATGTAACGCTGATCGCAGCCTTTGTGGACGGGCTGCAGATGCATCGGCTTGAACACGGGGCGAGTCTCGATTCCGCGGCGCAGCAGAGATTCGCTCAGCGACCCGGCATCGGTGCCGGATTCGGTCCCGACGATGAGCACGCTCATCCAGCAGTTGCCGTCGGCGGCGTCGAGGACTCGCATCCCTCTGACTCCACTCAGGGCCTCGTCATAAGCCCGGTAGTGGGAGCGTTTGATCGCCACGATCTCCTCGAGCCTCTCGAGCTGGGCCAGACCGAGTGCTGCGAGAAGGTTGGACAATCGGTAGTTGTACCCCACCTCGGTGTGTTCGTAGTGCACCACCGGCTGCCGCGCCTGGGTCGAGAGGTAGCGGACCCGTTCCGCAGTTTCAGGATCAGAGCAGAGGACTGCACCGCCCGAGGAGGTGGTGATGATCTTATTGCCGTTGAATGACAGTGCGGCAACCTCACCGAACGATCCGGCCGGAGCCCCACCGAGACTGGCACCCACTGACTCCGCGGCATCGGAGATGACGACGGCCCCATAGGCTGCCGCGATCTGCCCGATTCGCGGGTAGTCCGCAGGGCGCCCATAGAGATCGACGGGCATCACCGCACGGATCGGATGCCTTGTGGCGAGGGAGTCGACACAGGCGGCCTCGAGCGCTTCGACCTCCATCAGACCTGCTTCGTCGCAGTCGATGAACACCGGTTCGGCGCCCACGTAGTGGAGGGCATTGACCGTCGCGGCAAAGGTGAGCGTCGACACCGCAACGCGGTCTCCGCGACCGATCCCCTGCGCCAGCAGAGCCAGATGCAGCGCCGCGGTTCCAGAACTCACTGCCACTGCATGGGTGCGGCCCGTGGCAGTGGCCAAACGCGATTCGAACTCATCGAGCTGAGGCCCGGCCGGAGCCACCCAGCCGGATCGCAGCGCGGCGACTACCGCTCTTTCTTCCTTCGCCCCCACTGATGGAAGGCACAGGGGAATACGCATCGCCATCATGACCAGCTCGTCCCGGCGAGGTCGAGCTTGCCCGCTGTCTGGCTGACCTCGGCGAGGTCGGCGGCAGGCATTTCGGCCAGATCATCGGCGGCAGGCATCTCGGTGAGAGCCTCGGCGGCTGTCAGTGCGCCATCCGCGCCGTCCACGACCTCCACATAGCAGTCCCGGATGTTCTCGAGAGTGGCCCCTGGAGTGGGAACCTCCGCCGGATCCAATGGTGCGACTTCTACCGTCCACGACACCCCATTGGCCGAAGTGCGGTCGATTTCGTCGGGAGAGAACAGCTCTTCATGCAGCTTCTCCCCCGCGCGCAGGCCGGTGTAGACGATGGGACAGGACCGCCCCGTCAGTGCCATCACTCGTTTCGCCAGATCGACGATGCGGACGGGTTTGCCCATATCGAGTACCTGAGTCTGGCCGCTGCCGCCCAGCGCTGCCGCCCGCAGCACCAGAAGGCAGGCTTCGGGAATGGTCATGAAGAACCGTGTGACGTCCGGATGTGTCACGGTCAGTGGTCCGCCGCGACGGATCTGATCGGCGAAGGAGATGAGCACCGACCCCCGTGAGCCGAGGACATTTCCGAAACGCACCGACACATAGGGAAGGCCCGTTGCGGCCGCATAGTGGGCGGTGAAGCGTTCTGCGACGAACTTCGACCGTCCCAACTCGCTGCTGGGGTTCGCTGCCTTGTCCGTGGATATGTTGACGAATCGGCCGACACCGTGTTTCCGGGCCGCACGCAGAACGTTCAACGAGCCGTGCACATTGGTCTTCCACCCTTCAGCGGGATAGCTTTCGAGCATCGGAAGATGCTTGAGCGCAGCCGCATGGATGACGATGTCGGGCTTGTGCTTGGCGAAGGCGTGATCCAAGGCCTGCGGGTCACGGATATCGGCGAGGACGAGATCAGGAGAATCCATCAGCGCTCGGCCTTCGAGGCTCATGCACAGCGCGTGCAGCTCAGACTCGTCGCGATCGAGCATGATCAGTCGGCTCGGGTCATGTCGCGAGATGATCCGGCACAGCTCAGAACCGATAGAGCCGCCGGCACCGGTGACAAGGACGGTACGGCCCTCGACGAGACGAGAGATCTGATCGCTCTCGGGTTCGATGGCAGGTCTGCCGATGAGGTCTGTGACGTCGAGGTCACGGATATCGGAGAGCCCGATGTCCGATGAGAGCATGTCCAAGGGAGAGGGCACGGCCCGCACCCAAGTCGTCTCCGGTTCCAGGCGCTGGACCAGTGAAGCGAACACCTGCGCCGGTGCATCGGCGATGCCGACGATGACTCCGGCGGCATGCGAAGCGGCAACCACCTCGGCGACGGAAGAAGTGGTGCCGCGGACGGGAACACCGTGGATGAGCTGCCGGGCCTTGCTCGGGTCATCGTCGATGATGGCCACGGGACGGTAAGGGCTGAGCGGATCTGCCATCATCTGGGAGACCAGGGAAGCACCGAGGTCACCGGCACCGACGATGATGACCGGCTCGCCGGCCACGGGCACGAGTCGCAGCTGTTGGAGGACCCGGACGAGCTGCCTGACGAAGACCATGAGGGCTTGGGCGAAGAGCAGAGCCAGAAGCAGCCAGGGGATGTCCTCCCGGTATTCCGGCACTGCTCCCATCACGGCGGTGCCGGTGAAGAGGACGGCAGCGACCACGCCCTGATTGCGCAGTTCGCGGTCGGAGCCGAGCTGATACCGATTCCGATACAGCGAGAGCAGGTAGCCCAAACCGAGCTGCCCGACGACGAGTGTCGGCAGCAGGAGCAGAAACTCGCCGCCCCAGACCCGCCCGAACAGGGAGACGACGAGGAACCACGAAACGATCAGTGCTGCCCCGTCGAGACAAGCCAGACCGAGAGCACTGGAGTAGGGCCGGCGACGAGGACCGTCTCCGGCGGATGGCAAGTGGGCTGGGAGATCATTCATTGTTTTCACGAGGCCCAGGATTGCCCACTCATCGCCCAGCCAATAGGGGGTTACCTCCGGACAGCCGCGTGTCACTACTCTGTCATGATCAGGTCATCACTGGCTCCCGATACTCAGTCACCCGCTATGACCTGGAACTCGTGGATCAAACCCTCTCACATCACCCCTCAGACACTCGGCTGCCCCGAGATTCCGCCCTCGACGGCTGACCGCACGGAGTCTGCGGATGACCGTAGACCGCGATGATCCCGAGGGTTTCACGTCCCGCGTTCTCCTATTCTGAGAGCGTCAGCGAGAGCAGAGATCAGGGACGGTGAAGCAGCGTGAGAATCGGCTTATTGGCCAGCACCGGTGGGATGTTGGACTCCTTCTTCATCGAGATCGCACAATCATGGCGATCATATGGGCAGACCGTCAGCTTCGCCGCCGGGTCCTCGATGATCTCGGGCCAGGCGACTCTGATCCCCGGGCTCTCCCGTCGTCCCGACCCGGGTATGGTTCGAGCGCTGTCCGGCCTGCGGCAGTGGTCGGAGGGCGAAGATCTCGATGTCATCGTCACGAACTCGGCAACCGCCTCGGCGCTGGTGAGACTTGCAGGGACGAGAGCACCTGTCGTCTATTTCTGTCACGGCCTGCACTGGAACGAGCTCCGTTCGGTCGGAGACCGGGTGTGGCCAGTCATCGAGCGCTTGCTCCTGTCGCGCACCGCAGGCGTCATCTCGCTCAATTCGGACGACCGGGCATGGTTTGCCGACCGTCTTGAGAGCCGTCGTCGGCTGCATCTGTCGGCCGGGGTCGGTCTCGACCTGGCTCGATACCCTGTCAGAGACCTGCCGGACGGGCCTCTCCGACTGTGCTGGATCGGGGAGTTCTCCCCTCGCAAACGTCCGCATCTGGCTCTGGACACAGCGGCCCAACTGCAACGGCGAGGACTCGACTTCCATCTCGAGATGCTCGGCGAGGGAATCTTTCGCGCGCAGATCCGTGCCGAGATCTCCGAGAGAGGATTGTCGGAATTCGTCTCCGCGGATGGTCCGGGTGATGCGGCCGCTGCGCTCGCGGACAGCCATGCTCTGGTCCACACCGCACAGTGGGAAGGTCTGCCCCGCGTCATGTTGGAGAGCCTGGCGATCGGCCGAGGCAGCTATGCCTTCGACGTCAAGGGTGTGCGTGACATTCCTCTGGCTCAGCTGAGCGTCGACGGCGATGCAGCGCAGCTGGCCACCCGGATCGCCGCTGACTGGGATTCGGGGCGACTGCGCCGACCACTGGACTTCGACCGAGAACTCCTCGACTACTCACATGCCGCCGATGCGATCCGGCAGTTCCTACCCAGCTTCATCAACACCGTGTCGTCGACGTCGAACAGGCGGAGAGAACCTCATGTCGAATGATGCTCTGATCTCCGTCATCATCCCCGTCCACAACGGCGAGAGGTACCTGCAGGACTGCCTGTGGTCGGTACTCACACAGTGCCACGACCATCTGGAGCTCATCGTCGTCGACGACGGATCCACCGACGACACACCGGAGATCCTTGAGGACTTCAGCTCCCGGGACCCGCGGATCATTCGTCTTCAGACCGATCATGCCGGGGCCTCGGCGGCTCGCAATGCAGCGCTGGCGAAGGCACGAGGCGAATGGATCATGTTCGTCGACGCCGACGACCAGCTCCTCAGCCCTTGTCTGCTCAAGGCGATAGCCGACTGCTCGGACTCAGCCCTCGACGTGGTCACCTTCGAGACCAGCAGCAACTCCGCCGACATCGCCGATGCCCACGACGCCGCGCTCCTCGCGCGGCACAGGTGCATCGCCGGTGAAACTCGCCTGAGGAGGCCGAAGCGGGTTCTCAACTCGTCCTATCTGGTCCCGAAGATCATCGACGAATCGTTCAATACAGTGTGGAACAAGGCCTATCGTCGTGCGGCTGTGGCTCGGTCGGGGGCGCGATTCCCCGTCGGGATCCACCTCGGCGAAGATCTGCTGTTCAATCTCTCCTTCGCCCGTGCAGCTTCGACAGGGAGCCACCTTCCCCTGCTGGGCTACTACTACCGGCGAGACAATTCAGCCTCGGTGACCAAAAGGTTCGTCCCCGGAAAACACGATGAGCTGATGCTCGTCAACGACGATCTGCAGCAGTTCGCCTCGGACCTGAGCTCGCCCGAGCTGATCGCAGCGGCCGGATATATCCGAGCCAAGAATGCGGTGTCCTCGACCAGGGACCTCCACCACCGGCAGTGTCCTCTCCCCCTGCGGGAGAAGTTGGCAGCGGCCAAGACATATCGGAGTGCGGCAACACGGGTGGCCATCCGCGGACTGAGACCCGTTCAGCTGATGTTCGGTGCCGTCTACAATCTGCTCGATCATCGGGTGCTGTTCTTCCTCACCGGGTTCCTCGCCGCGGCGAACCGGCGGGCCATTCGCTGAAGCGACACGCGCCGGCGATGCGCCGCATCGACACAGGTTTCAGGGGCTGAGCAGCCTGCCCGCCATCAGGTGTTGAGCAGATTGTCCATCGCACCGATGTACTGACTCCAGCCGAGGAAAGCGACCATGAGACCGACACTTCCCAGTCCCTGTCTCCACCCTTTCAGACAGAGCACCGGGACAGTCACGATCAGCGGCACGATCGACCAGGAATAAGCTGCGACCCTGTCGCTGTAGTAGACGAACCCCAATGCCAGGTAGTACGTATTGAGGATGACGAAGGCGTGGAACAAGTGTCGGTACCAATCCGGCAGACCATCGATCGTCCTCAGAACGATATAGCCCATCACCAGGACGCAGAGGCCGAGAATCCAGAAGTCCGGTCTGTTCGTCCCGCCGGTGTACAGATCGGCGTTCTCAGGATCGGTGTAGGTTTCGAGTGCCTCCGATCCGGAGGCGAACGGCGCCAAAAGGCTCGCGTTGAGTCCCGTGAGGAACAGCAGAGAGAACACCACCCACACCCCCACGAGGAAATTGGTGGAGGACTTCGGAAGAAAGCGGATGCCCAGCAGCAGCAGCGCCGCAGGAATCGCCGACCAGTGGAAGAGAGACGCAACGGCCAGCCACACGAGCGTCTGCCACAGGCGGGCCTGCCGGCAGATCGAGACCAGAGCGAGCAGAATGAACAGCAGAGACAGTCCCTGACGCAGCAGATAGCTCGAATACCCGGTGAAGAAGCCGAAGCAGAAGGTGATGTAGTAGACGATGGTCACCTGCCATACCGACCGCAGCAGCCAGAGCAGGGCGAGGGCGAGCATGATCGAGCCGAGCAGGGCAATGACGAAGAAGTAGACCTGCGGGTCATGAGTGAAGAGACCGATGAACCAGCCCAGCAGGAGGAAGGCAGGTTCGCGACCTTCACTGTCGTAGGTGTAGAAGACCTCGCCGGTGGGCGCGAAGCTGAGGATCTGGAATTCCGTGGAATAGATCGCCTTGTCGGAGATGTCGTAGTTGCCCAAGGCTGCGACGATGGCGTTGATCAGGATCAGCGAAATCAGCGGAAGCAGAGCATTGCTCCAATGCCGCAGCTGCGGGACTCTCCAGCTCAGAACGAGCATGAGAACCCAGACAGTCGTCACCCCGAACCAGATGGCCATCATGATCGGTTCGTGCCACCGTCGTTGACCATCAGCGGCAGAGCAGCGATCGGGGGCTCGGACTGAATTCCGTAGGTTCGGTTTCGGTCGGCCTCCGCCGCGGACAGTTCGGACCTGTTGAGCACGAGACCGATCGGAGCTCCCAGTTCGTCCAGAGCCCTGACGGATTCTGCGACGGCGCGGGACTTCACCCGTCCGGCGCCCGCGACAAGGAGGGTCCTGCTGGCCAGTCGGGAGAGGACGAGTCCGTCTGCCACAGGCAACAATGGTGGGCTGTCGAGAATGACGAGGTCGAACCTGCCTGCCAGTTCGGACACCAGTTCTGCCATTGCACGGGTCTCGAGCAGCTCCGAGGGGTTGGGCGGAATCTCTCCGGCCGTGAGCACACTGAGGTCGTGATCACCCCAGGTCTGCAGCAGCTCACTCAAGTCGAGGCCTCCGACCAGGGCGGTCGTGAGGCCGGCCGCATTCTCCAACCCCAGACGTGAGGCGACACTCGGTCGTCGCAGGTCGGCATCGACGAGGACGACACGCTGCCCCGCTCGGGCGCTCGCGATGGCCAGATCGAGGCTGAGCGTGGTTTTGCCCTCCCCTGCCTGGGCTGAGGTCATGAGCAGGACGGTGCTCTCTTCGTCGACGTGGGCGAAGCGGAGGTTGGTTCGCAGACGAAGAATCGACTCGCCGCGAACTCCTGAGATCGCGGGTCCGCCCTTGGCAGACTCGTGAACGATGGCGCGGTCTTCCGGGACCGACGCCATCAACGGCGCCGAGGTGATGGCCGCCAGGTCGTCCTTCGTCCGGACTACGTTGTCGAAGGTTCCACGCACAATCGCGATGGCGATGCCTGCCGCCAGACCGAGCAGTGCACCGATGGGCGCGAAGACCCAGGTCGGCAGGCCGTCTGAAGCTTCCGGCACCACCGCCGCATTCGCCTCGATGAGGTCGATGGACGCTGTATCGGTCTTTCCCGGGTTCTCGAGCATTTCGATCCTCTCCGTCAGGCTGCGAGCCGCTGCCGTCGACAGCCGAGCCGCGCCGTCCGCGTCCTCGGCCCGAGCCTGAACGGTGATGAGCACCGTCTCGGGGTCGCTGAATGCTTCGACCTGGCCAGCCAGCGCTTCTGGAGTGGTGTCGAGTCTCAGATCTGAGACCACTGGTTCGAGGACGGATTCGCTGCTGACCATGCCCACATAGGTCTGGATGCGCTCCTTGATGAAATCCGAAGCCATGCGCATCTCATAGGGATCTCCTGAGGTGGGCACCGACACGAACAGCTCTGTACGCGCTGTATACGTCGGCGGGAGCAGGGTCGAGACTCCGAATCCTCCCAGCCCGCCGAGTAGGACGGTGAGGATGAGCAGCACGATATGACGGCGGAGGAGGTGGAGAAATTGCTGGAGTTTCATCAGAGATCAGCTTCAGTCGGGCCGGAGAACCGGCATGAGACGACATCGCAGCTCAGCTCGATGTCCGGGACTCGTACTCGCGCTCTCAGCCTAGTGAGACTTGCTTCGGGAAGGACCCCTTCCCGCCCCTGACTACGGTTCACCGCGATGGATGCACGGAATACCGCACATGTCAGTGGCGCATCCGCAATCCGGCAGCGAAGCCGGCCACGGAACCGTCGATGGGGACGATACTGGAGTCCGGCCCTGGCCATCCTGAGGTCGCGCCCACAGTCGAGGAGGAAACCTCCGGTGCACAGCTCCCGATCCGCTTTTGCGTTGGTCACTTTGGGTAATGTCGCGGTTGCCGGCGCCCAGTGGTATCTGGTGTGGCTGTTCGCTCAGCAGAGCGGACCGATCGCCGTCGGCCACTACTCCACGCTGATCGCAATGATGACACCGGTATTCATCGCCACGCAGCTTGGTCTGCGCAATCTCTTCGTCACCCTGCAGCAGACTGTACGCTGGCGCATCTATCTCGGGTGCCGCTTGTCCACCGTCGGCCTGTCCGTCCTCATCATCAGCGGGCTGGTCATCTACGGGCCCGCTCAGATCCACTCTGCTCTCGCTTGTCCACTGCTGATGATCAAGGTCAGCGATTCGATCGGTGATCTGTTCTATGCCCGACTGCAGAAGACCGAGCGTCTCTTCACCTTCGGACTCATCCTCCTCGGCGTGGCCGCAGTCAGCGCAATCACAGTCACCGCGGTGATCCTCACAACCGGTTCAGTCGTCACCGCACTCTGGTCGGCAGCCGTGGTGTCTGCCGCAGGCACGGTCGTCACCATCTGGGTGGCCTCGGCCAAACCACCCGAAATGCCTGAGGCGATAGAGTCACGGACCTCGGTACGCGAGGAGATCCGTGCACTCATTTCGGCCGGTGTTCCGATGTCCCTGATGCAGGGTGTCTATTCCCTGCTGTCCTATGTGCCGCTTGCCGTGGTCGCCTGGTTCGGATCACCCAGCGACGTCGGACGGTACGCTTCGGCCGCCTACCTCGTCGTCTTCGCCAATCTGGTGGGCGCGTCGATCGAGACGGTCGTCCTACCTGCCTTCCGCACCATCCACGACGGCGACGGGCCTGTTGTGCTGCGACGCAGAGTGAAGCGACTGTGCGCGATCGCTCTGACCAGCCTTGTCCCCTTTGTCGTGCTCGCACTGTTCATCGGACCGTGGCTGCTGTCGACCATCTACGGCGCCGACTTCGTCCTCTCCCGAGAAGCCGTGCTCTTCCTCGCCCTGGCGGCGCTCTGCACATTGCCGACCTATCTGGCATCGGCGAATCTGCTTGTCCTCAACCGCTATTGGGCGACCTTCTTCGTCGGCGCAGCTGCGATCGGCACTGTCCTCGCCAGCGGTGGGGTCGCCGGCATGGCCGGAATGTCGGCCGTGGAAGCAGGTTGCCTCGCGGTGTTCGTCGGCTCGCTGACACGGCTGCTGGGCGAGTTCTACTGTTCCCGGCCCCGTCATGAGTCATCGCCGGTCACTCTGTGATTGAGTCCAGATAACGTCATTGAGTCTCAGACGGTGTGATCGAGTCCACGACGGTCAGTACCGAAGACTCGGAGAACGTGCGCCGCTTCAGGCTTCGCCGAGGCTGCTGTTCCTGTACTCCCAGTCGACCATCTCGTACACGCCTGGGAGCATCTGGTCGGTCATCACCGGGCTGAGTAGGTCCCAATCATCGTGCGGATCGACCACATCGTCGAAGTCCGGTCCACCGGGAGCCGGCGTGCGGGAACGCTGTGCCAGAGCGACCAGGTTCTCCCAGCGCTGCCGAGTCGCCAGATCTTCGCTCGTCGAGAGGGAATGAATGATGCGAGCGAATTCCCGCAGTGTGAAGGTTCGTCTGAGCGCGCGCGGCTCAAGAGTCACCACTTGGCTCCGGTGCCACCGCTCCATGCCGATCACCAGATCCGCGTTCGTGACTTGAGCAGAGTGCAGACGTTTGGCGCGAAACTCGCTGAGGTCGAATCCCCAGTCTGCCGCCAGGGACTGCACATCATCGGTCACACCGACCCCGGCCACTCCCTCGGTGCCCGCGCTGTCGAGGGCGAACCGTCCGGGGGCGACTTCGTCGAGTCCCTGTTGGAGAAGTCCAGCGGCCAGCGGCGAACGAAAGAGATTTCCGGTGCAGACGACGAGGATTCTGAAACGGTCGCAACGGCCAGCCTCGGCGGACCAGGCGGTCGGGCCTGTCAGTGGGTCAGTCGGCGAGTCGGTCGGCAGGTGGGTCGGTGGGTAGGTCGGCGGCTCACTCCTGGTCGTCACTGCTCCGCAGTCCGCTCTCCGGCCCTGATTCTCTTGGTGTCATCGGCTCCTGCCGCCTGATCCAATTCTCCAGCCGGTCGATCGGAGCGTGCGGTGAGGCGTCCGGATCCCCCGGTGCGCTGTGCTCTTCGCCGAGTCCGGCTTCCGGGCCAGACTCGAGGTGTGCGCGCGGACTGCTCGGCGCCGAGCTCCCCCTGCAGCCATCCGACCGGCTCCATGCCTTCGGTGCGGGCTGGCTCTTCTCCACCGCGCGTCGTGCCGTGACCGGAAGCGGGTGACAGGCCGGCAGCCGACTGGCGCGCCGAATAGGTCTTCGTATATCCGGTCAGGTCGGAATGTCCCAGCGGGACTTTGTTGACGACGAGGCTGAGCGGAGTTTCGACCACGGACAGATCGTTCAGCGCTTCCTCCAGCTCGTTGCGTGAGGTCTCATTCACCGCGATGACGTGGATGATCCGACCGGCCATCTTGGCCAAAATCAGCCCGTCTGCAACAGGAAGCACCGGCGGACAGTCGAGGATGACAGTGTCGAAATCATTGCGCAGGACCGTCATCAGTTTGGACATCGACCGCGAGTCAATGAGTTCCACCGGATTGGACACCTTGTCGCCGGCGGTCAGCACGTACAGCTCGTCCTGTCCCCACGGCTGCAGCAGATCGTGAACATCTGCGGTTCCCAGCAGTGCAGTAGTCAGCCCTGCCGAGTTCTCAAGACCGAGCCTGTCCGCAACGGCGGGCTGGCGCAGGTCGACATCAACGAGAACCACTCTCTGCCCGGACTGTGCCAGCGATATCGCCAGATTCACACTGGTTGATGTCTTCCCTTCGGAGGGCACCGATGAGGTGACCTCGATGACGTTGTTCGAGTCTTCGACTCGAGCGAAACGCAAGTTGGCTCGCAGGCGACGAATGGCCTCGGCATAGGGAGAATCCTGATGGATCGCTGTCGGCTCCGGATGCGCTGAGGACTCGTTGTGCACTGGCACCGAGGCGAGGATCGGCGCGGCGGTCACCTCGCGAACACCTGTGATATCGCGGATCTTGGAGTCCACTGCGGAGCGGAACAGCGCAATAGCGATGCCGAGTGCCGCCCCCAGGAGGATTCCGATTGCTGCGCAGAGCCACCGGGCCGGACCGCTCGCTGACGAAGGGACGCTCGCATCGTTGGCCACAGCCAACCGGATACCCGATTGTGCTTTGCCATGACGGGATTCGAGGTCGGTGATCGTCGTGGTGAGGCTGTCTGCCACCGCCTCCGACACTCGAGCGGCTCCTCCCGGTGTCGTGGCTGTCGCGCTGACTGTGAGCAGCACGGTCCCGTGGTCGGATGAGGCCGTGACGTACTCCGCCAACTTCTCGGGACTGATCTTCAAGTCCAGATCGCGGATCACGGGCTCAAGCACAAGCCGGGAGTCGGCGAGATCAACATAGGTTCGCAGCCGTTCCTGGACGAATGCAGAGGCGATCTGCTTCTGGTCTGGGTTCGAGGCCTCGACCGTGGACACAAACAGCTCGGTCTGCGAGGTGTACTCGTCGGGGAGCAGGAGGTAGACACCGACACCGCCAAGACCGCCTGCTGCAATCATCACGATCAGCAGGACGATGTTCTTCCGCACAATCCGCAGAAAATCGATGATGGTCATCTCGGGTCCAATCCAGTCTGAAGGGAAACTGCTGCGATGATGTTTGGCCCCAACTGTACTGTCGGCGACGGCAGAACGGTCGGTCGCGTCACCGAGCTTGCGGCGTCCCGCAACGGCCCTGCGGAGGCGTTCGTCACCCACTGACTCACCCCTGGGGATTTCGACCAGAGCCGCATTCTCATTGCCTGCTGTCGGGGGCACATCCCCGCACTTCCCATTCGCGAATCACATCGATCGCGGAGACGATCTGGGTGTTCATCCGCTCGTATGCCCGTGTCGGGCGATCGTGCGGATCGATGACATCATCATCGGCTGCGCCCCCTGGTGGAGGAGTTCGATATCGGGGCGCAAGAGCGACGAGGGACTGCCACCTCCCTGTCGGCGTTGCCAGCTGCTCGGGACGCACGGTGGGAAGGATGCGCGCGAACTCGCGCAGGGTGAACGTGGTCCGCAGTGCCCGCGGACTCACCTTCACGACCTGCCGTCTGAGTGCTCTGTCCATGACCAGGATGAGATCGGCTTCAGAGATCATCGCCTCATCAAGCTGGCTGACGACGAATCCGTGCAGACGAATTCCGCGGCGCGATGCCAATCTCAAGACTTCCACCGCAGCTGGATGCCCAGGCGTGACCTGGGTTCCCGCGCTGCGCACGGTGAACTCACCTGGCGCCTCGGTGTCGAGCTCGTGCTGCAGCATCCGTGCTGCCAATGGGGAACGGCAGATATTGCTCAGCCCCACGACGAGTATCCGAAATCCTGTGGGCATCACTGCCCAGTCTCCGTTCACAGCTGCGTTCGTCATTGGCTTGCGTCCGCCTTCGGCAGCCTCCGCATTGCCGATTCGCCTCGACCTGCCTCGTCCGGCACCCGACCATACGAAATGAGTCGGCTCCGACCGGCGTCGGTATCGGCATGCGCATCAGCACCGGCATCGGCCGACTCGTCCGGCCACAGCCTGCAGACGGCAAGAATCCGGTCGGCTGAAGCAAGGTGTCCGAATTTCAGCTGTTCCCCCGGGTCGGCGATTTCTTTGAATCCGGCTTCGGTCAGCACCGAACGGTCCACACTGTCGGCGCGCACCACGCAGACGGCGAATTCGGCCTCGGTCGCCCGCGTACGGTTCGTCAGCAGTCTGACGACCTCTCGTCGAATCTCGATGGCCGGATCTGATTCCGTGCAGTCATCGAATCGGATCAGGAGAGCGTGCTCGCTCATGACCGTAATTTCGCAGTATCCGATCTCGTGACCGTCGGAGCTGCTCACCGACCATGTCGTGATGGTCTCTGCCCGATTTCGCTGATCAAACACCAACAGCTCGGATTTCAATGTGCCGCCGAAGTTCTCCGCTGTCACCTCGCCGTCCTGACTGATTCCATCCGCACGGAGCACGATTCTGATTGTGCTCATGAGTATGCGCAGATCGAGGCCGAAACTCACCGTATCCACGTATTCGACGTCAAGATCGAATCTGTCGTCCCAGCGCACACGATTGCGTCCGCTGATCTGCGCCAGTCCGCTCAGCCCTCCACGCACTTGGTGCCGACGACGCTGCTGGTCCGAGTAGTGGGGCAGATAGCGGGTGGGCAATGGCCGCGGGCCGATCAGACTCATGTCTCCGCGCAGCACGTTCCACAGACTCGGCAATTCATCCAAGCTGCTCGACCGCAGCAATCGACCGAAGCGTGTCATCCTCTGACTATCGGAGACGAGTCCCCGCTCGGGATCAGGGTTGCGCATACTGCGGAATTTCCACAGCTGGAAGACCCTTTCGCCTTTTGTCACTCTCTCCTGGTGGAAGAAGATCGGCGCTCCGAGAAAGAGGAGAATCAGGAGGCAGACGACGATGAGAACCGGCGAGAGCACGATCAGAAAGACCAGAGCGGCGAGAACATCAAGCACCCTCTTGACGAAGTGATATCCGTTCATCTTGCTGCTCCCCGGGCCGGTAGGACGGTCCCGACCGGAGCTGGGCCGGGTCCCTGGCGGAATGGCTCAAAGCTGAAGCTCGTTTCGGTTGTCAACATGGCAACGCACTCCTCACTATCTTCTGGTTCTCAGGCTAGGCATGCACGACGGTGCCGCCACTCGTCTTGCCGAAGTCTTGCGGGACACCGTTGAGTTCCTGCGGTCGTCTTCGCGCTCAGGCCACGGGGGCGCCGGCACCATTCGCCAGCCGGGCGATGAGTCCGGTCCGAGACGTGACGTCCAACTTGCGGTACACAGAGGTCAGCCGAAGTTCAACCGTGCGCAGCGAGACGAATATCCGTAGGGCGATCTCCCGATTCTTCAGTCCTTCCCGCACCAGCTCGACGACTGCCCGCTCATCAGCGCTCAAACGTTCCAGCAGACTGTTTCGTGCCGGCTCCTCCCGAGCTGCTGTAATTTCGGGTCGGGCGACGGTGGCCAGATGGTCAGAACCGACTTCGCGAAAGATCCCTACCGCCAGGCTGGCTCGCTCTGCGGCACCTGCACGAGCACCAGAATCGGCAAGCCGTTCAGCCATCACCAGGAGTGTCACTCCCTTGTCGAATTGGGAGTCCCCAGGACGCCACGAGCCGAGCAGCCTGCCCATGGCTTCGATCCCCGCGTCTTCTGGGAGCAGAAGAATACGAGACCGCTCAAGTGCCAGTTCCGCCCAGCGCGACGGTGCCCTCTCGACTCTGCCGTGGAAGACACGAACCAGCATTCCCGCATGCTCTCGACGCCCTGTCGCGATCAGCGCCTCGATGAGATCAGGTTCGTAGCGAATGACATTGGGGTTGAGCTCGCTCAGAGCCAACTCTTCGCAGCGATGCAGATGGCGTACCGCCTCGGCGGCGAGCCCCATGCGCAGCAGGTAGTTGCCCTGCATCGCATTGAGCTCAGCCAGCAGACTGAAGTTCTGGGAGGCCATGGCATGCGCCGTCAGCGCAGCTTCCACTGTCTCCGCATCACTGGCACGTCCTTGCGCCAGAAGACTCCAGCACCGCAGCAGCAGCTGACGATCCCGCCGAATCATTCCACTGGCGGTGGCCTGAGACGCACACCTGTCGATGAGCGCGATGGCCAGACCGATTTCGCCTCGGCGAATCGCGACCTCGGCACGCACACACTTGGACTGTGTGTCCCAGATAGTCTCCCGTGCCCCACGCGCGTCCAGACAGTCCAACGTTGCGAGGGCCGCGCCGTAGTTCTCAGCCGCCATCAGACCCATGGACAGCAGAAGCAGACAGACCGGGTCTGAGACTTCACTGGAGTCGAGGTCCCGGAATTCCTCCACGGCACGGGCGTCATGGCCTCGTCCACATTCGAGCAGAACGTCCAAAGAACGGTGTAGGCGCAGCGATCGATCGTCGAAGTGAGCGCTCAGGCTGCTTGCATTGTCCAACAGCTCCTGCGCCTCGGCGGTTTCTCTCCTCAGCGCATGGCACAAGGCGATGACCAACTGCAGGTGGGCCACCTCGGCGGGCGCCGCAGCGACTTCGCTGCGACTCCACTGGTTGCGCAGACGCAACGGAACCGACTGGTGAACAAGGAATTCGGCCCACACACGCAGCATGCGAGCTCGAACGAGGACTCTGACGTCTGTGCTTCGAGCGGCGTAGGTGAGGTAGCGCAGTGCGAAGTCGATCTGCCCTCGGTCGATCAGCCGCGCAGCGAGATCGTTCAGCTGCGTGGAGACCGGTCCGAGTTCCATGCTGAGAGCGAGAGCTCGTTCGGCGAACTCGATTCCGGCCCAATCCAGCCCCTCCGAAACCAGCGCACAGGCATCGGAGAGCAGCTGGCATGGGGTCTCATCCGTGGCGTCGATGAACGACCGATGCCAGTGGTGAAGTTCGGGATAACCTTCCTCGCACCTCTGCGCGAGCAGCGAGTGCCCTGCCAGACGCTCATCGACGCTCAACGTCCGGTGCCTGCAGGCACGAGCCAGTTCCTCAGAGAAGCGGCAGTACACACCGTCTTTCTCGACGGCGCCCCGGAATTCGAGTTCCGAGAACCATTCCTGTGCTTCCCTCGACGCTCCGAGAACTGTGGGCCGCGGAGACAGCGGAGCCAAGGACATGAGGTCGAGCAGCGCATCGGCCTCTTCGCCGAGTCTGTTCTTGGCACCCAAGATCATCGCGTCAGCGTTCGGCTCCAGATGCAACGGCATGTCCAGTGCCTGCGATCCCTCCAACTGGTTCGAAGGAAGCCGTTCGAGCAGCTGACGCAGAGCAGACGGCCGACCCGAGGCGGTCCGCACTGCCGCAGCGGCGACTGCGGCGGTAACGCGTCCGGATGTCAGCTCTTCCGCCAACTCGTGCATTCGGATCTCGTCCAGATATCGCAGCTCCACGCTGGGGACTCCGGCCAGCGGACTGGTCGGAGACAGCGCACCGGTTGTGACTGCGATCTTCAGCCTGTGCCCTGCCATGCGTCGCAGCATGTGACTGAGGACGAGCTGCGAGGGCCGATCCATCTCATCGGCTGCCGGCACGATGACCAGAACGCCCTGTCCCGATTCCATGCTGCCGATCAGCCGGGTGACCTCGTCGGCAATCTCCCGCACCGATTCCGGGCTGTCGGAATTCTCTGCCTTCAGCCGACTCTCCAGCTCCGTCGATTCGAAGTCCCCGAGCTTGAGGGTGCGCAGCGAGGCGAGAACGATCTCCAAGCCCGCATAGGTCCGAGAGAACTCCGCCTGGCCGTTGGGAACTCGGATGATCGGGACGGTCGAATCAGCTTCCAATGCCATGAGCATCTCGTCACCGCCCAGGCCAGGTGGGCTGATGATCGCGGCCGCGCTGTGACGATCGAGCAGGTTGCGCAGCTGATCAAGCTCGCGACGGCGGATCAGCGTATGCATGATGTGTTCCGCTCAGTTCCTGATTCATCGTCGTTCCTCAGCTGCGCGCGCAGCGGCGTGTTGTTGTCCATGCCCTCATGATTCCGTCGTCGAGAG
The DNA here is from genome assembly GCF_016107655.1 of Brevibacterium antiquum. Lineage (GTDB taxonomy): Bacteria > Actinomycetota > Actinomycetes > Actinomycetales > Brevibacteriaceae > Brevibacterium > Brevibacterium antiquum. The sequence goes on along the minus strand of NZ_JABASX010000002.1, from coordinate 172,915 downwards.
CACACAGACAGGTGGTCATGCCCGGACATATTCCGGTCAGTACTCAGTCACGATGGAGACAGCACTGGTTCCGCTACTCAGGCGAATTGAACGGCGGTGAGCGCAGTCTGGGCAACGTCTGAGGGCGCGATTGCGTTGCCGTGACCTATTCGGGCTGAGCGCCCGTGGGCTGCAGCTGTCCGCCTGTCCATATATTGCCCTGAAGGTAGTCCTCGACGTCACCTGCGCGTCGCACCAGCGTCAGATGATTCTCGTGGAGAACATAGACTGCCGGGGGAAACTCGATGAACGAGGAGCCGTACGACATGGTGTACGCACCAACTCTCCTGAAGACGATACGGTCTCCCTCGATGAGTTTCGGAGAATCCTTCAGCACCATCAGACGATCGTCCTCCATGCAGGTGAATCCGGCGATCACCTGCTCGGGGTGGTCCGTGTCCGCAGCAGCCTCGGTAACGATGTAGTAGGGGGCCTGCTTGCGGAAGAGCGGATCGATGTCGGTCCTGCTCACATTAGTGATGACGAAACGCCGCTGTCCGATGTCCTTGGTGTCGAGCACCTGCGCATGAAACTCCACAGGGGCTGCGATCACGGAACCTCCGGGTTCGATGACCAGCCGAGTTCGACTGAGATCGACTGCGCCCTCGAGTTCCGCGCGGATGCAGGAAATGTAGTCGTCGAACAGTGCAGTGTCATCGAGACTTCCGAAGAAGCCACCACCGATATCGATCCAGTCCAGCTCGAGATCGAACGTCGAGATGATCTCGCGGGCGACGCCGGCGGCCGCCTGATATACCTGCGGGCTGTTGCTTCGGGAATTCCGGTGCATGTGGAGGCCCGCAACACTGGCCCCGGCATCGGTCAACTGCACGATGGCTGCCTCGAATTCACCGTTGACGTAGTCGAAACCGAACCTGCTCATGTCTCCGACCACCGTACTCTGTCCGGGACACAATGCGTCGAGGTCCCAGTTGACCCTGAGCCCGACCCTCACATTCAGGCTGGGGTCCTCCGCTGCCAGCTCGGCTGCCCACCTGACTTCGCGCTTGGAGTCCAAGTTGGTGAGTGAGCCGTTGCGCAGGGCAGACCGCAGAACCGCTCGGCTCTTCACGGGACCGTTGTACACGATCTGCTCGGGCGTGTAGCCGACCGCGCATGCCAGCTTATATTCGGAGTCGGAGACGACTTCTGCCCAGACACCCTGCCGTTTCATATAGGACAGCAGCCAGGGCAGGGAGTTCGTTTTCACGGAGTATGACATGACAGAATTCGGCCAATGCTCTGCCAACGCATCCCGAAAGCGATTGACCAGAATATTCAACGCAGATTCGTCGATGACAAACGCCGGGGTCGGCGGGCCGGCGATCCGTGGATGTTCTATGGAGCTCATGGCTGCCTTCCTCATTGAGTTTAAACGTCTTCAACAATCTCGTCATTGCAGCAGTGCTCTCGCACATCGTCTATGCGAGTTTGACGTCTATGTGTGTTCCACCGCGGTGGACGAGTCGGAAATCTCCTGCGACCCACGGGCCGTCACCCGGGTTTCCTGATATTTGGCAGAGATGACTCCTGCCTCGTACTGATTCCATCCCTCGTCGATCGGGATCCCGAAGATCTGGCTCACGTAGTAGAGCGGAACGTCGGCACCTGCCAGATGGACGAACGGATATCCGCCGCCGAACCGAGGATTGATATCGATCACCGAAGCCCGGCCTTGATCGTCAAGGAACATGTCGACATCGATGAGGCCGGACAGTTCGGCGGCACGAGCGATCTTTCCCGAAGCTTCCCGGAACGGCCCGGGGTCAACTGTGACAGCTTTGTCGCTCTCGCCGGCGCGCATCCGCAGCTTGCGACGTGCGAACACCCCGGTGAGGGGGCCTGGGTCCAGCAGGCTGGAGACGATGTCGACACCGTATTCGCTGCCCGGCATCCTCGGCTGGACGACGACGTCGTCCCGGGGGTCCGTACGATCAGCACGCGGCGGAACACTCTTCGCAGAATTCACCACAGCCTCGTCGACATCACCTCCGGTCACCACCGCCAATCCGGAAGAACGACTGCCGAATCGGTGCTTCACCACGAATTCGCCGTTCTCCCCCACGTCTGTGAGAAGGTCCAGATCGCTCCCCTTCACCGTCTTCGGCGTCGGGACGTCAACGTCCTCGAGCATCTGCGCCATCCGGAGCTTGTCGGCGCAGCCGACCTGCCATGCGGCAGACACTCCGGGAACGAAAACGCCACGATCACGCAGTGCATCCGCTATTCCCGAGTTCACATGGAGTTGCATCAGCTCGAAGTCGTTCGCCGTCAGGAAGAGCCTCGGCTCGACCTCGTCAACCAGGCGCAGGACCTCCTCTCCATAGGCCGGGTCGGTGTATCTCGGCAGCAATCGGGTCTCGTCACCATAGGACGCAGCAGCGCTCGAAGCGTCATTCTCAGCGACGATGATTCGCCCGCTGAGCCCGAGTGTGTCGAACGCGGCGCGAAACCAATCAATGAGATAGAGACGTCGACCTGCTGAGCCAATCACAATCGTCACAGGTGCATCTGTCAATTCGCCCTCCTGAAATCGCCGTGCCGATCAATCGGAGTTACCGGACATTTATCCCGCACCGAAATGCATTGCTGTCACAATGACACGAATATTCACTCAGAATGACGCATTAAGTCCGGTTTCAGCGGTCAATGCAGATCATCCCGATGCCACCTCATAGTAGTTTCACTACGCCTACCTCATGAATGGAATTCGCCATCTTTGCGGTTTCCCGAAAACAGTCTGCGCACTGCGTCAGTCGACCGTGTTTCGACCGCATCAACCTGAGCTCATGAACGGTGTGAGGCTAGGAGTTCTCGGACTCCTGCTTTGCGGCTCCCACAGCCTCGATGTTCAGTCGTGCCAAAGCCTCGGCGACCTGATGACGCCGGGTGACACCGAGCTTTCGATACAGGCGATAGGCATGTCCTTCCACCGTCCTCACCGCGGCTCCGAGCAGAGCGGCTATCTCAGCGTTCGACATTCCCTTGACGAGGAAGCCGCAGATCTCTCGCTCCCGTTCCGTCAACTCCACGGACAGGTCGTAGGATCCTCGCGATAACGGTACGCTGCCGCGGTGGTGAAGGCGGTCCTTGGCCATCTGCACGCATCGTGCAGCGACGTCAGGGGCAGAGGATCGGTGGGCATCAGCGATCCTCAGCAGCGCCGCGGCGTCTTTCGTCCACAGCGCCTCCCCCACCGCCCCGAGGATTCGGAATGCTGGCCCCTCGCCCAATCCGGAGATACGGCGCATCTCCTCAATATCGACTTCCCCGAGGTGGCGGAACAGCAGAAAGCGGATCTGCGCGGACAGGCCGTATGCCTGGTCCCGTTCCGCATCGTCGAGCAGCTGCCGCAGCTGCCTCTCGGACTCCGGATCAGATGTCCGCAGCCACCGGGAGATGAGGGTGTACACCAGCGCGCGCCTGGACTCGAGGTGCAGACCAAAGCGCGCCAACCGGGCGAACCGAGCATCGAAACCCGCTGCCAAGTCCCTCTCGCCGCTGAGTGTGGCAACGTACTGTGCCACGCCCAGAGCCGCAGCCAGCAATGAAAGCTGCTCCCAGTATTCCAGGGCCTCGACACCGGCCCGAGCCGATCGCAATGCCGCGTCCAGGTTGCCTTCGAGCAGTGCAAGCTCTGCCGCCATCATGTCGCTGGTCCCGCTCTGAGACGCAATATGGGCGATATCGCTCGACTGCGGCATCTGCAGTGATCTCCGAGCGGCACTCAGATCGCCGTGCTCCATCAGCACCCGAGCGCCGAGCATTCTGAGCACCACGGTTCCCATCCCCAAGCCGGGGAGTTCGCGTTTCACCAGGGTCATAATTTCGTCCGCCTGCTCAATCCGCCCCTGCTCCAGCTCGAGAGATACGCAGACGACTAATGCCCCCAATCGGTACGCATCCGGCAGAGAGACGTCGAGCGCCTGCCGGTGCAGCAGCTCCCTGTTCGGCTGACCATGAGTGCTCACAACGGAATTCACGGTCTGCAGCAAGGCTCGCGCGGTCGCGTCGTCAAGACCCCCAGCGGCGAATCCCCTCGTCGTCTGATCCTGCCTCTTACCGTTGTGATGGCAGGTCTCATCCGTGGAGCAGTCTCGCTCCTGTGCAGCGACCCTGTCGAGAGCCGCTGGGAAGTCGGCGGCCTCAACTGCCACCGACTTGTGGGTGACCTGGCGGTTGGCCCAGAGCACTGCCGCGGTGATGACGAGTTCCGGACAGCACGCCTTATGCAGACAATAGGCAAGCAGGTCCAGGCCCAGCGCCACCTGCCCGACGTTGCAATAGAGACTCGCCAGCTCGTAGAGTTCGTGAGCGCTCAGCCGATCAGTCGGAACATCGGACATGATTCGCAGAGCTCGATGCCAGTCACCTGTCTCGATCGCGGTTATCGCAGCATCGATGACCTGCCGTTCGTCCACGTCAACCCCACATCCCAGTGCCCATTCCGTTCTGAGCATCTGAGACCTTCGACTGGGATGGCCCGGGTAGTCGCGGACTATGCCGTACCACCTCCGGCTGCGGCCGATCGGGGCGCTGTATCGAATCGTCTCCGACGAGTGATGCTCGCGTGCAACGTAGACTCGGGCGGTGTCTCCGAGGATGCGCAGCTCACCGCCGTCGACCAGGCGGTCTGCTGCTGGCCCGAGTCCGATCGAGAGCATCAGATCGATGTCGATCTCACCGGCCATGACGACAAGTTCGAGAGCTTCCTTCTCCTCCGTCGAATGCTGGTCGAGATCGATGCGGGCGAAATCGCGTGCCCGTACATCGAAATCGATGTCGAGTCCGTCAAGCAACAGCACACCATTCCGCGACAGCAGGCGGTTCTTCCTCCGGCAGTATTCGAGGAGCTCCAGCAGCTTGCCGGGATTGCGCCCCGAGTGAAAATCGACGATGTCGAGCACGCCCTGTGCGGCGATCCCGTCGAAACTGTATTCGACTGCGTTACGCAGGTCCTCCTGAGCGAGCGGCTCCAGCACCATCTGCGTCAGCGCCTGTTCGTCTACCAGGTCAGCGAACGGCCAGAACCCTTCGACCACGGAGTGGCGAGTCATCGCCACCAGTTTGATCGTGCCGTTGGCCGCGAGCTGTGTGAGCATGCGGAGACTGTGCTCATCGAGATAGTGAGCGTCGTCGACGAATACAGCCGGCACCTGGGAATTCCCCGTCACCGCCGATATGACTCGCCCTGGCAGACCACCTGGGTCATCGAGGTCGACGATCATCGCGAAGACTCCGAACGGAATTTCACTGAGCACACGATCGGCGCGCAGCCAGTGCTCCTGCCCACCTCGGCGCCGATGCACCTCCCTCGCCAAACATGTCTTCCCCATGCCGATATCGCCTTCGATGAGGATGCCGACCATCGACGAATCACTCAGCGATTCCTCAATGATTCGAAGCTCGTCCACGCGACCGAAGAGCGGCGGGCGACTGAACGCCCGTTGACGTGTCACGCCAGACTCCGTGCGATCTGCTTGAGTTCTTGACGGTCGCTCACGTGCAGACGTCGATAGAGTCGGCCGAGGTGCCATTCCACCGTACGCACCGAAAGATGCAGTCGAGCCCCGAGCTCCGAGTTGCTGGCTCCCTCCGCCACACCGTTCACCAGCTGCTTCTCCATCGCGGTGAGTATCTCCGACAGATTCGCACCGCCAGCATCGAAGGTGATCGCGCGCAGACTCGAGTCCAATAAGATCCGAGCATGTTTGACAGCGGCAGAATCGTGGTTCCGCACAGCTCTGTCACGTGCCGATCGTGCCAGATCAGCGCCCATCACGACAGCACCGAAGCTCAGCGCTTCATCTGCGGCTTTGATCTCTGCACCGTCGTCTTCTCCGAGGCAGGCCTTGGCGACTGCAGACGCCAAACGCCCAAGATCGCCGTCCACGTTCTCAGCCTCATCGATCAGATTCAGCTGCGCCGCTGGACTGCCGTGCCGGCTCGCCTCCATCCAGGCGTAGACAGCCAGAGTGTGGGCCCCACGCTCCGCAGCCTCCGCACCAAGGCCGTACATCTCGTCTGCGATCTTTGCAGGATTGGTCAGCGCCTCGGCCTCGAGCTCGAGCAGGTCGGTAAGGAAGTCAAGGCACCAATCGTAATCGGCTCTGGGAACTCCGCGCGTCGGTTCCGTGCCATCAGCGACATTGCTGCCGCCGGACCGTTCGCCCCTGCGAATCCGCTCGCCCCTGCGAAGGTGGGTCGTCCGATCGCCCGACACCGGTGTCGTTGCACGCCGAGTCGAAGTTTCACGCATCCGCAGAAGCCCCTCGGCCAGGCGGAGGGCAGCCTGCATGAGAGCACGGTTGTCCTCACGCTCGGTCGCATCGGCCAAGGCCTTGTCCAGAGTCTGCTGCGCTCGAGTGATGTGTCCGGTCCACAAATCGACAAGTGCTGTGACGGAGGCCGAGTCAGCCTGCAGGGGAACCAGTCGCCGTAAGGTCGTACGAGCACGGTCCCAGTCTCCGGCCAAATAGCGACCCATAAAGATCTGCGGCACCGAGTCCTCCACCTCAAAGCTGGTGGTATCCGGCAGACTGAACATCATTTCGGCCTGAGCCAGGTACTCGAGCCCCCGCTCGATTCGGCCACACATTATTTCAACCTGGCCCAGAAGCGAGCATGCACGCTGTCGGTGCCGGGGCAGACAGTCGCGATCGCGGAAGACGCGCTCGGACAGTTTCCGCCCCTCCTCCAAACGCCCGCCGCGCACCTCGAACTGGGCTCGGGTGACATCCAAGCGGCCGGTGTCGACAGTGCTCTTCAGCCGATCACGAACCCATTCGGTGCGCAGAGTGTGCGGTTCACGCGGATCGGTCAATCTCAGCTCAAGGCACGCCAGTCGGGAGAGATATCTGTCCGATCCCTGACTCGCCTGGGGCGAGGAGACCAGTCGATCGACGATCAGCTCTGCCTCCACGGTGTCCCCTCGACCGCGTTCTGCACGCGCCAGCTCGAGGTGGATCTCGGGGTCCTCAGATTTCGAATCACGCAGCACGTCGATCGCGCCAGCGAAGTCTCCCCGTTCATTCGCCCACATGGCAGCACCGAGAACCTTGACCGAGTCCACTGGGACGCCCCAGTCCTGCGTCCATCTCACCTGCCCGAACAGCGAAGCTCCAACGAGGGGAGTCGTCTCCAGAACAGGTGTGATGTCCCTGAGCAGCTGCAGGCCCTGCGAGGGCTGAACGCTGTCACGCAGGTGCTGAGCGACCGCAGGTTCGACCACAGCCACCTCGGCGCGCCTGCCTCTGGTGATGCTGATGATTCCGCGTTCCTCCAGACTGTCGAGGAGCTCCGGCTCATACATGCTTCGCAGTGCTTCATAGGGCAGCGCCCCAGCCATGGCGATCATTTCGAGAATCCGCTTCTGAGCCGGCAGCACATTCCACAGTGCCCGATGGTCGCCCCCACGCCGGGAAGCGACTTTAGTGGTTCTGCCGACAATGAGTTTTCTCAGCATCCGGGGGTTGCCCCGGGACCTCTCCCGGTAAGCGGCGATCCTCCTATCATCGAGCTCATACCCCAGCTCCCGAGCAACGGCTGCGATGGCCGGTCCGTCAAGGCCCTCAAGATCCGTGCGCGCGACCTTGCCAGCTGTCCAGAGGGCCGCCAGCAGATCAACCGGAGGCCTGATCGTCTCCGCCGCTGCCACAAGCTTGATCCGACCAGCGGCAGCCAATTGGGAGACGATCGATAGGGAATGCTCATCGACCCGATCAGCATTGTCGATGATCACAACAGGAGTGCGCTCTCGCTCGAATATCCGACTGATGATCGACAGCGCGGCGCCAGGCGCGATCTCGTGGCTCGCCTCGACTTCACACGAGAGCAGAACTTCGAAGATGCCCAGATTCCTGGAAGCGATCAGGTTTGAGCCGCGGAAACGGAATACGGGCACCTCCGGGTCCACATTCGCAGCAACCGCATTGATGACAGTGGTCTTGCCCATTCCCGAGGCACCGATGACCAGCGAACCATAGACATCGGGTTTCGCCAGGTTTCTGGTGATCTCCGCGACCTGTGCCTGACTGCCGCTGTTGACAGCACTCATCGATGGACGTAGGGCGGTATCCGATTTCACTTCGACACGCTCGCTCGCTCGAGTATCGTTCCTCGAGCGGCCGACTGCGTCGATGCGTGCTTGCAGCGCTGCAGGCACGCCACAGTAGCAGCCGGGTGCACAACGGCGCTGAGGCGACTGCTCCGGACCAGAGGAACCGACTGACGATGGCGCACACTCCCGCCGAAACGGCGGAGAGTCTCACACAATTCGACATTGAATGTGCGAGGTTCTTGGGACACGAGATTCATCCCGTTCACTTCTCTCAAAGAGCGCATTTCGAGTGTGCTTTGGTGGAATCGCTCGATTATGCGACAAACCGGTTGTTCTTGATTAGCTAATCGCTCCCGATAAACGGGGCGGTACTCATTCGATTCTAGATCTGCTTCGTGATCAACTGGACCTCCAGCACCGCAATGTTAAGGAGTTGTAACATTCCAGACGATCGAATGTCACAGAAAGGCACGACTTCAGGGATGTCCGATAACAGGCACGAAGATCCCGCCCGAACCGCACCACTCTGACTCTCGCCTCGAACGACTGGATCATCGATGACGACCGCACGGTGTGATCTTCCGCGGCCATCGGTCGCGCTCACCCCTTACCCCACTTGTGAGCCCGAACACCGAACCGTACTATTGGAGCTAAGTTACCGAACGATCAATCAGGAGTTTTCATGGACACCTTGCTGAATGCAGAGGAGCGCGAGTTCGCTCAGAAGATGCGTCAGTTCTATCGCACGGAGATCCCCGAGGAGCTGCGCTTCAAGGTCGCCACCGGCCAGGAGCTGACCAAGGAGGACATGGTCACTTCGCAGCGGATCCTCAATCAGCACGGTTTCGCCGTACCCAACTGGCCCGTCGAATGGGGCGGCCAGGACTGGACTCCTGTACAGCGTCACATCTGGCTTGAAGAGATGCAGCTGGCCTGCGTTCCACAGCCGCTGCCCTTCAACGTCTCCATGGTCGGCCCGGTCATCGCGACCTTCGGCAGCCAGGAGATCAAGGAGCGCTTCCTTCCGGCCACCGCCAATATCGACATCTGGTGGTCACAGGGCTTCTCCGAACCCGATGCCGGCTCTGACCTCGCATCGCTGAAGACCTCCGCGGTCCGTGACGGCGACAAGTACATCGTCAACGGACAGAAGACGTGGACGACCCTGGGCCAGTACGGCGACTGGATGTTCAACCTGGTCCGCACCGATCCGAATGTGAAGAAGCAGGCCGGCATCTCGTTCCTGCTCATCGACATGAAGACGCCCGGAGTCACGGTTCGCCCGATCCAGCTCATCGACGGCGGCCATGAGGTCAACGAAGTCTTCTTCGACAATGTCGAGGTTCCCGTCGAGAACCTCGTCGGCGAAGAGAACAAGGGATGGACCTACGCGAAGTTCCTGCTCGGTAATGAGCGAACAGGCATCGCCCGGATCGGCGGCTCGAAGGTTAACCTGGCCCGTGCCAAGGCTTACGCTGCGGTCACGAAGACGGCACGCGGCACCTTGCTCGACGATCCGCTGTTCTCCGCCCGCCTAACTCGGATCGAAGCCGAGCTCACCGCGCTCGAGATGACCCAGTTGCGGATCCTCTCGACTCAGGCCGCCGGATCTGACAAGCCGGATCCACGCTCCTCCGTGCTCAAGCTCAAGGGCTCACAGCTGCAGGAAGACATCAGCGAGCTGCTCGTCGACGTCCTCGGTCCCCAGGGCCTGGACTTCGTCACCGACCGCGCTCAGGGCGAGGGACTCTCGGACCTTCCGCTCGGAGCAGTCGACGCCCTTCCCGCGTACTTCAACACCCGCAAGGTCACCATCTACGGCGGCTCGTCCGAGGTGCAGCGCGGAATCATCTCGAAAGCACTGCTTGGTCTCTGAGGTCTCTCTGCGACCCCAGAACACTTAAGAAGAGGACAACAATGGATCTTGAACTCAACGACATTCAGCAAGAACTCGCCAGCACCCTGAACAAGTACCTGCGCAGCGAGTACGACACCCAAGCCCGCGAAGCCATTCTGCACAGCGAAGAGGGCATCTCCCGCGAGAAGTGGGAGGCGTTCGCAGAGATGGGCCTGCTCGGCCTGGCAATCCCGGAGAACTACGGTGGAGCAGAAATGACCTTCGCCGAGGTTGCTGTGGTCTTGGAAGCCTTCGGCCGTTCACTCGTGCTCGAGCCGTTCCTGGCCACAGCAGTGCTGGGTGCCAACGCGATCGCCGCCGCCGGCAGCGAAGAGCAGAAGCAGGAGATCCTGCCCTCCGTGTGCGAAGGCCAGACCTTCCTCGCATTTGCGGCACTCGAGCCCGGCCTGCGCTACGCGGTCGATGCTCCGTCCACCACCGCCTCGGCGGGCGCTGACGGTGCCTTCACGATCAGTGGCGAGAAGAACGGCGTGCTCGGCGGCGACGTCGCCGACCAGTTCATCGTCACAGCCTCGGAGAATGGCGAACTCGGATTGTTCCTGGTCGCTGCGACGGCAACCGGAGTCTCCCGCGTCACTCACCGTCAGGCCGACGGCCAGGGAAGCGCCAGCGTGAAGTTCGACAACGCACCGGCCCAGCGCCTCGGTGCTGCCGATGCACATGCTGTCGTCGCTGAGCTGCTCGACACTGCGAACGCTGCGATCATGGCCGAAGCAGTCGGTGTCATGGAAGCCTCGCTGACCATGACCGCCGAGTACCTCAAGACCCGTGAGCAGTTCGGTGCCCCGATCGGTGCGAACCAGGCCCTGCAGCACCGTGCTGCCGACCTCTACGCGGACCTCGAGTATGCGCGCAGCATGGCCCTGTACTCACGTCTTGCTGTCACCAACGAGGAAGCCGGCTCCGAGAAGGACCGCCACCGTGATGTCATCGCTGCCAAGATCATCATCGATCAGTCGGCTCGCACCATCAGCCAGGAGTCGATTCAGATGCACGGCGGAATCGGCATGACGATGGAGTACCCGATCGGTCATTACGCAAAGCGCCTGACCGTCATCTCGCGCACCTTCGACGATGCCGATTCGCTGACTGCCGAGCTGGCAGAGATCGGTGGGCTCATCGAGCCCCAGGCGGCCGACCTGAACTGAGGCTGGCCGACGAGCTCAGATGAGCCAGCGATAGAGCGCCGGGGACTGCATTGCGACTGTATCCCCGGCGCTCGTTCTATTCTCAGTGAGAACTGAGTCGCACTGGTTTAGCTGCCAAAGCGCGGCCGATGACCACCAGTGCTGCCAGAGCAGGGCGCTCTTTGTCTCGGTTAGGTCCACTAGCAGATCTGCCGACGCTGACGGAGATGCGATTTACTCGAACCCGGCTCAGAAGTCAGCTTGCTGCAGTGCAGTTCAGCGGCTCCCTACGGGCATGTCCACGTCTTCGTGCACCACTGTAAAGTCTTCTCGTCGTGCAGTCGTGACCCCGAAACGGTATGTCAACAATGATGGTTCGTCTTCCAAACCAGCGAGAGTCCTGACTATTGCCGCCGGGAGGTCAGCCCCGGCACGATGGCAATAGGGATAGCCTCCGCCAAGACGGGGGTTGATGTCGATGATGTCTGGACGACCTTCCGCAGTTTCACGAAAATCCACATCGATGGGCCCGATCGGTTTGAGAAGATCGCCCAGGCCCGACATTGCCGGTACGAACCTGTCTGCTGAAACAGTGGTCGCAATATCCGTGTCGCCGTCCCGCATAACGTCTTTGCGCCGGGCGAGAACTCCGAGCAAGCTTCCGCTCCCGTCGAGTGAGAACATTCCGTCGATGCCGTATTCGGTCCCGGGCAACAGCTCTTGTACGACGACGTTGTCGACCTTCCCGCCGTCCAACGTGCCATGCTTTCCAATTGCTGTTCTGGCGGACTCGGTCACGGCTTCCTCGAGATCGCAGCCTGAGGCGACTTGCAAGCCTCTAGACCCGCTCCCGAAGCGATGCTTCACGACGAACCGACCTTGCGGCCGTTCGCCTTTGACCAACGTTGCGTGGCTGCCAAGGTGAGTGATGGGTGTGGCCAGGCCGTGTTCAGCGAGAACCGCAGCCATGCGGTATTTGTCGAGTACGACTGACTGGGCGAATGGGGATAGAGCGGCGACCTTGCAGCCAAGTTCCCGCAGCTCATCGGCTAATCCATCGGACATAATCTGATTCTCGTAGTCGTTGAGCGACAGAAAAAGGTCGGGCCGCTCGGCGCGTACCCAATCTCGAATGAAATCGCTGTAGTCGGGGCTGTTATAGGCCGGAGCAACCATGTTTCTGTTCGCGAGTCCGAACGTCGGGCTGGTAGTTCGATACTCCATCGCGATGATCTCTCCGCTGATTCCCTGAGAACTCAAAGCACTGCGAAACCACTCAATGTAGTGGGCACGGCGACCTGCTGAGGCGATGACGATTTTTAGTGGACGAGCAGCATGCATAAGTTCTCCTTCGCAAGAGTGTCAGTGCACTGACGGCACTGGAACTGGGCTATTTGGACCGCCTTTCAGCCAGGGTCATCTGAACGTATCACTTGGTTGTGGAACTCGGCTCGCGAACTTGAGATTGGGACTCAGAACTTTGACGCCTGACCCAATGACAATGCGAAACCGTCGGATGGAATTCTGGGTGGTGGTGTTCCAGCACGACGCGGCTTGAGCACGTGAAGTAGAACGGTTGGTAAGTTCGTCGCGATCCAAGCGCCCGGATCGAGACGAACTTACCAACTGTTGGGAGCAGTCTCGCCGACAGAGGCATCGCAGCGCTGCGATGCTGTCCGCAGCAACCGATTCAGTCCACCGGCTGGTCGTAGACGTGGCGGCGGACCCAGGAGTGCATGGTGATCGCCGCAGCGGCGGCCGCGTTCATCGACCGGGTCGAACCGTACTGTGCGATCGACAGCACCGCTGTGCTCGCCTGGTGCGCTTCCTCGCTCAGGCCCGGCCCCTCCTGCCCGAAGAGCAGCAGGCTGCGTCGCGGCAGGTCATAGGTCTCCAACGGCACCGAGTCCGGGAAGTTGTCGATTCCGATCAGCGGTACGGAATTGTCGGTGCACCACTGCAGGAGGTCGTCGATGCTCGGGTGGTGGATGATGTGCTGATACCGGTCGGTGACCATCGCCCCACGCCGATTCCACCGCCGCCTGCCCACGATGTGCACCGCGGCGGCGTTGAAGGCGTTGGCCGTCCTGACGACCGACCCGATGTTGAGGTCGTGCTGCCAGTTCTCCACACCGACATGGAATTCGTGCCGTGTCGTGTCGAGATCGGCGACGATCGCATCGAGCTTCCAGTAGCGGTATCTGTCGACGACATTGCGACGGTCGCCCTCAGCCAGCAGCTCGGGATCAAAGTGCTCAGACACAGGCCAGGGGCCGGTCCACGGACCGACCCCTACCTGTGGCGTGCTGTCTTCAGTCACTTCTTGTCATCGGTTTCATCCGTTGACTCATCAACCTTCGTCTTCTTCGCCGAGGTGTCGTCGGCGTCCGAGTCGATCCCGTCGTCCGAGACGGAGTCAGAGTCTGAGTCGGAGTCAGAGTCTGCATCAATGTCCGATTCCGCGGCAACGTCCTGAGAACCAGCCTTCTTGCCGGCTGAGCCGACGGAGACCTTCTGCGCACGCTTGCTCATCTTCACGGTCTTGCCGCCGCGTCCTCCGCCGGTGAGCACCGCGCGAACGTAGGCGCTGCTGGCCAAGGAGTGGATGATGAGGGCGACCAGGGCGGCAATGGCTGCGGCGACGAGGCCCTCCCACCATGCGGGTGGGCTGCCGAAGAAACGTCCGGCAATTCCCAGCGGCGAGGTGAACGGAGTCCACGACAGCACCTTGGCAGCTGTTCCCGATGCTCCCACGATGACGGGTGCGATGAAGCCAGCCACGGTGATGACGCCGATGATCGAGACGAAGGTCTTGCGCGCCTTGCTGCCGGACACCGTCGATGCCCAGACGAGGAGCGCGTAGATCGCCCACGCAGTGAACAGCAGCGTCAGTGCGAACCAGCCCAGGCCGGGCAGCATGGCGAACGCCAGTGAGGTCTTGCCTGTGATGGAGAGTCCTAGTTCGGCCACAACGATCGCGACGACAAGGTGGACAGCTGTCAGAGACAGCATGCCCGTGATCCGACCCGACGCCGAGGCGCGAGGGGGGATCGTGGCGGCGATGATCTCGGTGATCCGATTGCGCTTCTCCAGGCGCAGGTTCTGATAGAGCGCGGTGCCGAGTGTGGCCACCACGAGCAGTGCGAACACTGCCATGGCCCACAGCAGCGGAGTGGCGACCTCGTCGCCGACCGCCGGCGAGTTCAGCAGAGTGGCCTCAGTCTTCGGTGCCAGCTTCTCCAGCAGCGCCTCGGGCTGTTCGTCCAAGGCGATGATCGTCGGCTGTGCCTGTCCGCTGGGGTCCTGGATGAAGGCCGCGTCGACCTTGCCTTCCTTGACCAGCTTCTCTGCGGTTTGAGCGTCCTTGGCGTCGGTGATCTTCACGCCCAGCTGCTGCTCGTACATGGCAGCCTGCTCACCCACACCGACCATAGCCATGCTCGGAGTACCCGACTTCGAGTCTGATCCAGCGACGACGCCCGAGATGATCGCAGCAAGGATTCCGAGCACGATGACTGCACCGGTGACCAGGAAGAACGGACTGCGCAATGCGGTCGTACTCTCCCGGTTCGATACCAGCCAGGCGGCCTGACGCCTGTTCACGTCGACGAACTCGGAGACCAGACCGGTCTCGGGAAGTTCATCGGCCGATGGCCGGTCCTCGGCAAGTTCGAACGGAACCTCGTCGAGCCCGTCGTCGGCAGCCACTGCGTCAGCATCGTCGGCAGCCACTGCGGGCTTCGCGCCCTTGGCCTTTTTCGCCGACTTCGCGGTCTCGGCCGACTTCGCGCCTGTGCCCTGTGTTGAGTCTGCATCGTTGTCGGTCACCGCGACGTCGTCGCCGACGGGTGTGCCCAGATCATCGATGTTCTCTCCCGCAGTGCCCTTCGACACCTGCGGCTCCGGGGTGTCCCCGTCCTGGCCTTCGTCCTTGCCTGCCATCACAAAGCCTCCTTGTACTGCTCGGCCAATGTCGGGCGAACACTCTCGAAACTCTTCACACCATTCAGTGCTGCCACGGTCTGCGCGGCCGAGCCTGCATCGGCTGCCCGGAAGCTGACGATGTTGTCTGCGGAATCGAGCACCGCAACCTCGCTGATGCCCGCGCGGCTCTCCAATGTCTTGGCGGCCGCCTCGGCGTCGGCAAGCTCCACACGGTACTTCACGTCCGAGCGCAGCTCTTCCACGCTGCCGGACACGCTGGTCCGGCCCTGGCTGAGGACGATGACATCGTCGGCGTGGGTCTGCGCGGCCTCCCAATTGTCGGTGGCCAGGATGACGGGCACCCCGGAGGCGGCGTGGGCGCGCAGGAGAGACATCACAAGTTCGGTTGACTGTGAGTCGAGACCGGAGAAGGCATCGTCGATGACGACGACATCGGGGTCGGCGGCCAGTGTCGCTGCGATGTCGACGCGGGCGATCTCCGTGCCGCTGAGGTTCTTCAGCGGTGCATACCCGCGATCGGCGAGCTCGAGGCGCGAGAGCAGAGTCAGCGCATTGCGCTCTGCGGCACCGAGCGTGATGCCGTGCAGACGCGCCAGGTAGACGATCTGATCGATCACACGCATGTTCGGGTAGCCGCCGCGCTCGGCGGGCAGATATCCGAAGTTCTGACGATCGCCGAAGTCGAGCTCGAAGTCCTCGAGCTTGACGGTGCCCTCATCGGGCGAGATCAGCCCCATGATGACGCGAACCAGCTCGGTCCGGCCGGCCGAACGGGTTCCGACGATTGCAGTGATCCGGCCTGCCTGTGCGGTGAAACTCACCTCGTCGAGATAAGTTCGCTTTCCCTTGCGCAGGGAAACCTCTTTCAGTGTGAGCACGCGTCATCCTTACTTTTCCTGAAGCAGTACTGTGGGAGTGTCTCATCTATCGTGTTGAATCGACCACGATGTTTCAAACCAGGACCCCGATTACGACAGAATTGCCAGTCGAGTCCCAGCTGGTGATCGACGGGTGGAGATCCACCCGTGAAGCTCCGAGAAACGTCTCAATCCAACCCAAGATCGCTTGTCGTCAACGCCGTGAGATACGGAATGCCTGTTGCCTCGACGCGCTCCTTGGCGCCCGTGTCCCGGTCCATGACCACAGCCACGGCCACCACCTCGGCGCCGGCCTCTTTGAGGGCTTCGACCGCGGTGAGCACGGAACCGCCAGTGGTCGAGGTGTCCTCGACGGCGACGACCCGCTTGCCCTTGACGTCTGGGCCCTCAACTCGACGAGACATCCCGTGCTTCTTCGCCTCCTTGCGAACGACGAACGAATCCACCGGAGTGCCGCGAACCACTGAGCGGTGCATGACGGCGGTTCCGACCGGATCGGCACCCATCGTCAGCCCGCCCACGGCGTCGACTTTGTCGAGCAGCCCCTCGGCGGCCAGGAGATCGAGCACCACATCACCGATCAGTGGTGCGGAGCGATGGTCGAGAGTGACCCTGCGCAGATCCAGATAGTAGTCAGCTTCCCTGCCAGATGAGAGGGTCACCTTGCCACGAACAACAGCGAGTTCGTCGATGAGGTCGAGCAACTGTCGGCGGGTGTCTGCACTATCGGTCATGCCCCCAAGTCTAAACGGCCAGTGCCGTTGCGCAGACCAGGGCCGTCACACACGCCCAGGGCCTCTTCACATCGAGGCTGTCACGGGCTCCCACGCCTCCCATCAGAGGGCCTCCCCCGCCGAGGTGGTCGCGAATCTCCGGCTGCCCACGCCGAGGTGGTGGTGAGCTCTGGCTGCCCCCGCCGAGGTGGTGATGGGGATCACGGCATTCGAATCGAATCCGTACGTGAGGTTTCCACCGAGCGAACGTCTGTACCAATGTCATAAAAGATCGGGCGAAGCTGTACGTTCCGTGAGAATCGGATCTACCATGGGAGACAGCTCCACCCAACAAGCCCGATCATCAGCTACTTCAGAAGGGATGTGAACCTCATGGGTTTCATCGCATATTTGATCCTCGGACTCATTGCCGGCGCCATTGCCAAGGCGATTCTGCCGGGCAAGCAAGGCGGCGGCATCATCGCCACACTCATCATCGGCGTCATCGGAGCCATGCTCGGAGGTTGGATCGGAGGCGCACTCTTCGGAGTCCAGATGGATGCGTTCTTCTCGCTGTCCTCCTGGCTGTGTGCGATCGGCGGCGCGCTGATCGTCCTCATCATCTGGGGCTTCATCACCAACAAGATGGGCAAGAAGGACAAAGCAGCCTGATCATGATCTGACTCAGGCACGATTCGACCCTTGTCGAGTCACGCCCAGCGTGTGAAGAGGCTCGGAATCCAGCACTGGATTCCGAGCCTCTTCACATTCACCCGCAGTCCCAGCTATCACCTGCGGTCCCAACTGCCATCGGCAGTCCCAGCTGCCGCCCACCGTCGCCGACGGCTGGTCGCGCGACTACCCCCGGCTGACGACGCGCAGGTCGATGTCGAGCCGTCCGCTGACCTCCACGGCCCCGCGAGCGATGTCGGCCTCGACGACGGAGAAGATCTCATCGACGACCTCGGCGACCGCACGGGTGTGGTCAAGGTGAGCGTCGATCCTCACCTTCACACCATCACCGCCCCGGGTCACGTCAACGCCCACGGGCTCATCGCCGGTGCGGCGCAGCACCTTGGCCGTGGCGGTGGCGACCAGATCACGCAGTCCCGGTGCCAGGGCTCTGACCCCGGCGATCGAGGTCACGGAGTCAGCCAGCCGGGCCGACTCCACGACCTCTTTACCGCTGTTGCTGCCGTTGACAGAGCCATTGCCGCTGTACACGAGATTGGAGTCCTTCGACTCGCCACGATCAGTCAACGTACACATCCTCAGCATTGATATCGATCCGGGCCGCGGGGATCCCCAGCTCGGCCAGGACCTCGGCGGATACGGATCGTCGGATCGCCTCGGCGGTCGGGGCGAAGGAGATGCCGGCGCGCATGGCCACCGTCAGCGACACCATCGCCGCACTCCCTTCAGGATCCCCGGCAGGCTCGACGTCGACGCTGCGGGCTCGGATCCCGTCCACCGCATCAACGGCATTGCGCACAATTGAGCGCACCGAAGCGGTCGAGATCGAGAACGGGTGTCCCTGCTGTGTCTGCAGACTGGTCGAGGGCCCCCGGTACAAATCGTCTCTGACCAGCTGCAGGATGCGCTCACGCACTCCGGCCGTATCTTCGGGCTCGGGTTGGAACGTGCTCATGTATTCGTCGATGACACCGCGAAGTTGGGCGTCTGACTCCCGCTGGGAATCGTCGCTCGTCTGGTCGGGTTCAGAGCCGGAGCCGACATGCTCGTTCATGTCCATCCTTCCATCCCCTCCATGATGGCAGTGCGGGCTCTGTGAATTCGGCCGCGCACACTGCCTTCACTGATACCCAGAGTTGTCGCCACCTCGGCGTAGCTGAGGCCTTCCATCTGGTGGAGTACCCACGTTACCCGCTGTTCTGATGAGAGCGTCTGGAGAACGTCTGAGAAATGCTGCAGAGCTGTACGCGCCTCGACGGACTTCTCAACCGAAGCCCGCCCATCCGCGTGGATGCTCATATCGTCGGGATCCTGCGCGTCCGAAGGTCTGGCCATCCTCCTGCGCAGCAGGTCGGTGCACTTGTTCGATGCCAGACGGTAGATCCACGTGCCGAAAGCGGCCGGCTCGGTCAGAGCATTCATCGATTTCCACGCCTGCACCAGCGTGTCCTGCACGACGTCTTCCGCGTCCTGCCGGTCGCCGAGCGTGCGCAGGCAGAATCGCAGGAGCTTCGTCTCATACCGGTCAACCAACGCCTCGAAGGCGTCGATATCGCCCTCTCTCGCGCGCACAACGAGGGTGACGATATCGAAGCGATCATCGTGCCTTGTCATATCCACATCGTATGTGACCGCAATCGCCGTGAGCATGTTCGCCACGTCGGGACGAACCTGTTTCACCGGCGAGAAGATCTTCACCGGCGAGAAGATTCTTTCGCAATCATGCGTGAGGTTTGTCGGTCATGCGCGTCTGTACTCATAACTAGCCTGTTCTCGCAACAGGATCGTCGAAGCAACAAGGAAGACAGATGCCAGAAGACCAGCACTCCACCGTTTCCCAGCAGCCCAGGACCGACGATTCGGTTCGCAGCCCTCTCGTGACCGACATGGGCAATACCACGATCGCTGAGAACGTCGTCGCCAAGCTCTCCGGCATCGCCGCCCGTGAGGTCCCCGGCGTGTTCGGGATGGGCAATGCTGCACGCCGCACCTTCGACGCCCTCGCCGAACGCATCCCCGGCTCGCAGACGAATGTCTCCGGAGGAGTCTCCGTCGAGAAGGGTGAGAAGCAGACTGCGATCGACCTCACCATCGTCGTGGAGTACGGAACGTCGATCGTCGACGTCGCCGAGGCGATCCGTCGCAACGTGATCCGTGCCGTCGAGCAGGGCACCGGCCTCCAGGTCGTCGAGGTCAACATCGAGGTCGCTGACGTCCATCTCCCCGGCGATGACGATGATCAGCAGAACACCGATGACACCGTCGAACTCAA
This sequence comes from Brevibacterium antiquum, assembly GCF_016107655.1. GTDB lineage: Bacteria > Actinomycetota > Actinomycetes > Actinomycetales > Brevibacteriaceae > Brevibacterium > Brevibacterium antiquum. The sequence goes on along the minus strand of NZ_JABASX010000002.1, from coordinate 153,271 downwards.
CTGAGACGAAGGACTGACATGTCGAAAACTCTCATCGGGCTGTTCGTCGGACTGACGCTGGGCATCGTTGCGTTCTTCGGTGGTTTCCTCGCGTTCCTCATCGTCGCCATCTGCGGCGGGCTCGGGCTGGTCATCGGCCTCGTCCTTGACGGACGTCTCGATCTCAGCGCGCTGAGTTCGCGCTCGACGACCCGGAGGTAGCATCGTGGCTTCATCACGTGGTGGCCTCACGATCGCTGACCGAGTCATCGAGAAGACGGCCTCCCAGATCCTCAAGAGTCTGCCCGGGGTCGGCGGCGCGAAGTCGGGCCTGTTCGGGTTCGGTTCGAATGCCGACCTCGACAGCCGTCCCAGCGTGGACGTGACCCTGTCCGGCCGCAGCTGCACCCTCGAAGTCCACCTGGGGCTGGCGTATCCCTCCCCCATCACCGAGGCGACCGAATCGGTCCGTCGTCGCCTGAGCACCGATGTCGAAGCACTCACCGGAGTCAGCGTCCATCAGGTCGACGTAGCGGTCAAATGGCTCAAACCTCACACCTCGGGGTCCGGAAGCTCAGTGAGGCACCTGAAATGAGTCCACGTCTGTTTCGGTCACGCCCGGCTCGCGTCGTCCCTGCCGTCATCGTCGCCATCGTCATCCTGGCCATCGCAGCGGCCCTCGGATGGGTCGCGATCGCCGCAATTGCAACTGGCGGATCTGGGGACTCGGCACTATCGTCCGGGTTCTCCGGATTCGCGAGCCTCGGCGCGATGACATGGGGTGCGCCACCAGTCATCACTGCCGCTGTCATCATCGCGCTTCTGGGACTGATCCTCCTCGTCATAGGGATCTCACCAGGAGCCAAACGCAACATCGGTTATCGCACGGAAGCGCCAGAGCACATCGAACGCTTCGAGGTGATTCTGCCGACCTCGGCCCTGGCGAGCCTGGCAGCGGCAGCGGCGGACTCCGTCGACGGCGTTTCGAGCGTCCGTGCCGCATCCAATGCCTCGTCGACGATCGTCACCTTCTCTACTCCCGTACGTGACAATGACGGGATCCGCCGCGACGTCGATGCCGCAGTCACCCAGCGCTTCGCTTCGATCGCGTTCAACCGCACGCCCACCGTCAAAGTCCGCGTACAGAGGAGGCAGGCATGAGACGAATGGCCGCAGGTGCCAATCGCACCGGTCTCATCATCGTCGGGCTGATCTCCCTCGGGGCCGGATTCGCCGCGCTCGCGATCAGCTTCGGTCTGGCAGCGACGGCGGCACCCGGCCTGTCGCCGGACGCGCAGCTGCAGCCAATCGCCGCGGTGTTCGCATTGCCGTTCTCCGCAGGCATCGCGCTGGTGGCGGCTCTCATCCTGGCCATGATCGGGGTCCGTTGGCTCGCTGTGCAGGTCCCACGGAAGGATTCCGCCAAGCCCCTGCGCATGCAGGAGGATTCTCGGAGCGGTGTGACCACAGTGACGGCAAACGTCGTTGCCGCTGCCGTGGAAGATGACCTCGAAGCCACCCCTGAGGTCGTCGATGCGCAAGCCATCCTGCGCGGAACTGCGCGACGACCCGAGCTCATCCTCCACGTCGATGTCGACGAACGCGCCGATTTCGATACGGTCGTCGCCGACATCGCAGAACGCGTAGCTTGCAACTGCAGCCAGGCTCTTGGCGTCCCGCTTTCCGCCGTGGGAGTGGAGATCGGAATCGCCCGGTCACGTCAGAGGAGGCAGCGCAGTGTTCAGCTGTGAATGACAAAGACCCCGGGGCGCGTAATCGCGACATCCCGGGGCCCTCGCAGCACTCCCCTCGAGTACCCGGACGCATCCCCATACGTCCGTTGTGTCCACCCGATCCCCACCGGGCGAACACCATTATTGGATCACACATCGATCCCACTTGTAAAGATTGTTCTGCCCTCTCTGAATCGCGCCGTGGCGTTTCACCGAGCCCTAACACCCGATAAAACCCCAGGTCACAGGGTTCACTGAAAATAATTCAAGACTCAACTTCATACGGCGGGTCGCAATTCCGCTGCTGCGACCTCAGTGATCGTCTCGCCTGCTGAGAGTAAAACCGGTCGACCCCCAGCGCACCAGAGAGCGGGGAACGAAGCGAGCGACCCGAGCCGCCAGCCCATAGCTCGCCCCCGGGATCGAGACCACCTTGCCGCGTCGCGCATCGCGTAAGGATGCGGCGACGACCTGCTCCACACTCAGCCAGATCCATCCGGGTCCCGGTCGGTCGACGCCGAGTCGTTCGTGGAACCTGGTGCGAATGAATCCGGGCAGCACGACGGTGGCCGTCACAGGGCTTCCGCGCAGCTCACCGGCGAGAGCTTCGGTGAAGATCACGGTCGACATCTTCGAGGCCGCATACTGGCCCATCGTCGTCAGCGCCGCCATTGACGAGACATTGATCAGGCCGCCGCGCCCACGCTCGCGCATCCGCCTGACCGCGGACAGAGAGAGTTCGCGCACCGCGCCGGTGAGCACCATATCCTGGTCCTCGAGCTCCGAGATCTCCGACTCGAGCAGACCTTGCTTGAGTCCGTATCCGGCGTTGTTGATGAGCAGATCGATCCGCGAGGAATCGATCACGGTCCGGACCACGTCGATGCCGGCTCGGGTCGACAGATCGGCCAGAACAACCTCGGCGTGGGTGCCGCTGTCATCTTCGATGCTCGTCGCCAGCTCCTGGAGACGGACCTCATCACGGGCCACGAGGACCAGGTCGTACTGATCGGCGGCGAGGGCACGTGCATACCCGCGCCCCAGCCCTGAGCTGGCACCGGTGACGAGTGCGCGCGGTCTCGTCACTTCGCGCCTTGGCCCACGCGCACCGTCAACGACTGAGCAGCGGTGCCGATCGGCCCGTTCACGTCGCTGAGGACGCTTGTGGTCTCACCGATCCCGGTGGGGCCGAACGCAACCTTCGTCTCGAAGCCGACCCAACCTGGTTCGGGGACTCGGGTGAGGTGGATGGTGAGGTCGACGTTGGGGAAGAACGTCGTCTTCGGGTCTTCTCTCACGGCCAGCCCATTGGCGGTGTCGACGAGTTTCACGAAGGCCGCGGTCGCGGGATCGTCCTCCCCGTCGACGAGCGGATAGGGGGACCTGATCCAGGAACGGGCGAATCCGGGACGGGCGTCGGCGAACTGACCGCCGCCCAACGAGGCGATGAAGCCTCCACCCCAGCGGCCGGTGAACGGGACGGCGGGAGCTTCTTCGGGCTCAGGCAGAGTCGGCCATTCGTCGCCGACGACGTCTCCGGTGTCGCCCGGCAGCAGGCGCCAGACTCTGGCGTGGACGCTCGTGCGCTCACCGTGGCGCATGCTTGCCTCGATGAGTTCGATGGTCCGACCAGGTCGGATGACGTTGACGTCGATGGTGAATTCGCCCGAATGGATGACGCCGAGTATGTCGAAGCTGACCCGCGAGACCATCTTGTCCGAAGGCAGCCGGCGTTCGATCTCCGCCAACACCAGCCCTGCGGCCGGGGCCAGATGCTGTTCGCCCGGCTGCCACGCACCCTGACTGTGCAGCGTCGAGACGAAGGCCTCCGGTGCCGTGCGCACATAGTAGGAATCGGGGCAGGCGGCACCGTCGTGGCCGAGATGTTCGTTGCGTGCTTCAGGCATGAACCCAGGCTATCGGTATCGGACCGGCGCCGAGGCGATGGGGCCAGCGGGTGCGTCCGCTGGCTTGTTCTGCCCGTTGAGCTTGGGCCTGCGGCCGGGACAGCTTAGGGTGGGAGAGTGAGAATCGCGAGCTGGAATGTGAACTCGATCCGCGCCCGACACGACAGAATCGGTGCTTGGCTGGATCGCTCAGACGTCGACGTCCTGGCCATCCAGGAACTCAAATGCAAGGACGAACAGTTCCCGAAGGAACTGTTCACCTCCCGAGGCTATGAGGTCAGCTTCCACGGCCTCAACCAGTGGAATGGCGTTGCAATCGCCTCTCGAGTGGGCCTTGAGGACCCCGAGATCGGGTTCGCCGGCATTCCCTCGTTCGGCGACGACGAGCCCGTGGTCGAGGCCCGTGCTCTGTCAGCGACCTGCGGCGGAGTCAGGGTGTATTCGCTCTATGTCCCCAACGGTCGTGAACTCGACCACCCTCACTACACCTATAAGCTCGAATGGTATCGGGCGCTGACTGCCGATATCTCTGCGCAGCTGCGCGATACTCCTGATAAGAAGCTCGTCCTGTGCGGCGACTTCAATGTCGCGCCTCTGGATGAGGACGTCTGGGACATGGAGGAGTTCGACGGACTCACCCACGTGTCCGAACCCGAGCGCCAGGCCTTCAACGCCCTCCTGGACGCGGGGCTCAGCGAAGTCACTCGGCAGTTCACACCTGGCCCTGGGGTCTACACTTTCTGGGATTACCAGAGGCTGGCCTTCCCGAAGAAGAAGGGCATGCGCATCGACTTCGAACTCGCCTCACCGTCCCTGGCCGCGCAGGCCACCGGCGCGGAGATCGACCGCGAGGAACGTAAGGGCAAGGGCGCGTCCGATCACGCTCCCGTCATCGTCGACTTCGACGTGTGAGGCGCCGCTTCACACCGCAACCACGCCCCACAGATTCACCCACTGGAGCACCAACCGCACCCCACAGCTTCTCTCACCGCAGCGCCCCCTCAGCTGCACGCCAGTGTCACCTCGGCCGTCGCCGCACGCCGCTGCACTCCGCGGTCGACACTCCTACCGCGGCCGCCACGGAGATGCTCGGCACCGATGCGGATCCCTGTCAATGCTGATCCGTATTGACGAAACATCACTTCAAAGGTGATCCTTGAGGAAAATGTGTCGCTGTTCATTCCCCGAAACGCTGCGCAGGCATTTTTGAACACAGGCTTAGTGAAAATCACATCATAATGACATTGAGTAAGCAGAATTCGATCACGGAGATCGGATAGATTACTCAGTGGTAGATAATCCCCGTATCCCCGCTGCCAGAGGTCCCCAACCATGCATGATTCCGCTGACCAGAGCGGTCCCGTTTCCCCGACGGCCCCCTCGCCAGGTGATGGCGTCTTTCCCGGCGAGCGCGCGACGACGGTCCGCTCCTTCGCAGCTGGCCTCGCCGACATCGCGCCCGAACTGCCTGACACAGTGTGGAAGAATCTGTTCCAACAGACGTCTGGCCACCTCCTGGCGGGCCGGGCCGTTCTGCAGGGCGCTGACTCAATAGGACAAGACCTCTCTGCAGTCGATGCCGATCACTACTCGGATCTTCCTTCCGCCGACGTTCTCACGCAGATCAGACGTCAGGCACCGGACAGCCCCGAGCTGAGGTTTGCCCATCTGCTGTCATTCATGCGCGACGTCAACGCCGACACCCTCGCAATCGCCGCCGGCGCCATGCCCCATCTGGGATCGTTTTCCATACCCGCTGCTCCAGAGGACACACGTCCGTTCGAGGTCTCTGACCTCTCAGCGCAACTGAACGAAGACGGCGTGCTGCTCCCAGCTCTGGACCGCACCGGTCACCACACGATTGCTCCTGTCATGAGAACGATCTTGAGGCGCCTCTACGACGCCAGAGATCGACACAGCGAATCACGGTCCCGCCGAGCACTTGGTGCAAGCGCCGCCGAATGGCTGCAGGCCCCGGCCGCATATCAGTCCGAGGGCTTCGACGAAGCTCTGCTGCAGGCTGCGGAGACCGGAGAGTGGAAGGCACTGACAGAACTCTGGGCTAACCGGGGTCATGCACTCATGGTCGACCATTTCGACGCGACGCTCGAGGCGTTCTCGAAGGTCCCTGAGGCCCAGGCTCACAACTCGGCGGTATTGGCCGAGGCCTTGGGCGACTGTCTGCAGGTCGACGAAGTCAGACGGCGCCTCGGCGTCAACGACGCTCTGACCGTTCTCAACGAAGTCAACTTCGAGCATGCGGCAGTCCCGACGCTCGACTCGCGGCTGGAACGGATCAAGGACGGCGACTTCACCGTCGATGACATCATGATCATGGCCATCGCATCGATGCGGCGCCAGAAGCTGCTCGGCCAGTCGGACCAGGGCGTCCACATCGCCCGAGCGGCCCAGGAACTCATCAACGACACCCGGCATTTCCAGTCGGCACCCAGCCGGCTCTGCGAAGCACGATTTCACCTCGAATATGGGATCACCAGCATGTTCGTCGGCGATCTCACGGAAAGTGCCCAACTGCTGCGTCGGTCGATCATCCTCACAGAGCTCGCCTCCGCGTCCTCCCCTTATCTCCTGCTCCCGGCGCACGCCTACAGCGCCCTGGCACACGCGATGCTCGGAAACGGGCCATCGAGTGACGTGCACCTACGCCACTTCGACGAACTCAAGGAGCGGACTCGCTTCAGCAGCCCCCACACGCTCACCGCCTACTCTCTGGCCCGCATGATTCGTGCCATGGACGCACTGGACCTCGACGAGGCAAGTCAGTACTCGGCACGTCTGGCCGACCCCTCTCTGGGTCATCACTCGTGGCTCGGAGTCGTTCAGTACAGATCACTGTTCGCCATTCTGCACAGCGATGTCGGGATCGAGGCCAAACGGCTGCAGCAGGTCATCGACACCAATCGCTCATCCTTGCCGGCTGACGGACTCCTGCTGCATACTCTGCAGCTCACTCTGGTCGGCCTCCACCTGGCTCAGGGGCAGACTCACCTCGCCCAGAACGTTCTGCTCGATGCCGAGACCGAATCGCCGTACATCATCCTGGCCAGAGCTCAGCTCCATCTGACCATCGGCGAACACGGGACCGCGGCGCACCTGGCGAACAGAGTTCTGTCTCAGAATTCACTCGATCTGCACACCAAGGCCTCTGCTCGAGCGGTTCAGGCTGCCAGCCTGTTGGGCAAGGGTGAACTGGTCGAGTCAGATTCTGCGTTCGTCGACGCGCTCGAGTACTGCAGGATCGCGGCCAGCCTCATTCCCGTTGCGATGGTTCCCAAGTCTCTGCGCGATCAGCTGATCGAGCGCAGTTCCAACGCCGCCGAGTGGGATCTGATCGCACCGGTCTTTCCGACCGGACCCGGACCTGTTGACGACCCTGGTTCAGCTGACGAAGTCGGACTGGCTGACGGACCCGGACCTGTTGACGACCTCCGCTTGGGCGAGACCCGCTTCGGCGACGGTTCCATCGGCGGGCCCGGCGGACTCGGTGCCGGGGAGCGACTTCGGCAGCGGCTGCTGAGCTTCGGGGAGACACTTCGCATCCGCGCCGGTCACACCCTGCTCAGCCCCTCGCAGAGGCAGCTCCTGGCCCTGCTGGACACCCAGTCGTCTGTGTCCGCCATCGCGGCTGAACTGAGCCTTGTCGAAGGTACGGTCAAGAACAAACTGTCGAATCTCTACGCGCGCCTCGGCGTCCGCAATCGTCGGGATGCGCTGGCTCGCGGCTACGAATACGGGTACCTCCCCACCGATCGCTGACGGCTGAGCCGTCGCCCAAAGCACCGCCCGCATCTTCACGAAGAAAGCTTCGCGCGGAAAGCATGGACATCCACCTCGTCTTCTGGTGAAGTTGAATCAGGAGCTAGGAAGGTGACGAGGATGTCAGCAACAGTCCGCGAACTGGTCGACGAAGCCTACGAAAGGCGCGAGTCGACGTGGAGGGCCGCCCTGGAGACGGTCAACGATTGGGTCGAGGCCGCGTGCTCGGGCTCCGCGCTGTTGTCGGGTGAGAGAGTCACTGTCGGCCGCGGACGGATCAAGGACCGACTCCGAGCCGGGGAGAAGCTGCGCCGCAAACTTGCCGATGCCAATGACGAGATCCATGAGGCCGTCGAGGTCGAGAACCAGGTCATCGATGTCGTCGGTGCCCGTGCCGTGTGCCGCACCGAGCGTGAACAGACGGCGCTGTGGGATCTGCTCACCGACAGCAATGACGAATCGAATCTCTCCGTCGCCGAGGTGCGGGACTACTTTGCCCAGCCCAAGCCCTCCGGTTATCGCGGGCGCCATCTCATCATCGAAGTTCCCTTCGACGCCGAACCATCGGTGCTCGTTGAGCTGCAGCTGCGCACGATCATGCAGGATGCATGGTGCGTGCTCGCCGAGGAGCACCTGTTCAAGCCCGGTCAGGCACTGAAATCGGACGCCCAGCAGGAGCGTCTCTCAGTCGTCCTCTCCGGTCTTCTGGCCCAGGCCGATGTGGTTGCCGGTTATATCGCCGACGATGTCGGCGCCTATCTGGGAATGGGGAACGCCTCACCACCTCGGACCGTGACGAATGTCGATGCCGCGGCTGAGGTTCCGTCGATAGAGGTCACCATCCGCGAGCTCAATCATTCCTATGTCCTCGCCGCCGACGAGGTCGGTCGGCACGGGATCATCCGCCTGGAGAACCTGGGACTCACTCCGGAGAATCCCGAGAGGTCGGCCTTTCCGAGCCCAGGCGACAAACTGCAGGTGACGATGGACGAGTCGAACACCACCCGCTACTTCATCCCGGTGGCCGTGCAGCGCTGATTCGTCCCGGTGAACGGGATGCTTCCTGAGTCGCCAGACCGACTAGACTTGTTTTCCATGGGTAAGAAGTCGAAGCGTTCCAAAGAAGATGTCATTGCCAAGCGACTGGCACGTGCAGAGGCCACGGCCTTCGTTGCGCGTCCGTTCGAGGGCCTGCCGTTCGAGGCGGACCTCATCTGCCTGCGCGAGCTGGTGCCGGCGGCGACCGCCTCGGCGAAGCTGAAAGAGGAGTTCGGTGGTCAGGAGATCACGGTCACCTCTCTGCTGCCCGCCGCGTGGCAGGCCTGGCACCGTGAGGACGGCCAGATCCTGGCTGGAATGCAGGTTCCGGTGTCATCCACCGATGCCTCCCGCGATGTCGCGCACGGCATCCTCGCCGCAATCGAGGCGCAGCCGGGGACCACGATCGAGGCGACGACCGAACCCGGTCAGGGTCCGCGTCTTCAGGACATCCTCGACACCGACCACCCGTTCGAGATCCGCGTGCTCGAGACCTTCGAATACTGGAAGCTGCCAGAAGCCGAGACGGACTCCGATGTCGCAGCGGCACTCGAACAGGCCAATGACTCCATCTCCCCCACGGAGAAGGTCGTCTCCGTGAAGTCCGCGTACTGGACCGAGATGTCCGGCCGCACCTACGTGCGCTGGGCACGGCCCGAGGGCGAGGATGCACTCGTCGACGCTCTCGCCCGTCTTCAGGTCGAGGGCCTCAACGACCTCGGCGGCCCCGGCACGTTCCTGGGCTACTTCCGCGCGCACGGCATCGTCGTGCCCGTCTGGGAACTGAAATTCGGCACACAGGTCGATGACATCGAAGAGCCCATCGCCGAATTCGGCAAGCGCATCGAGAACGCGATGAACACGAGTGAACCTCTCAGCACCGAGGCGCGTCGTGCACGCTCGGGCATCATTGCCCGCCAGCTGACCATCCACTGAGTTCCGTCGCCACGGCCACCGGCGGGAGTCGATTCGACTCCGCCGGTGCGTGAGCCGGACAGGAGAAGAGTTTCCATGCCCGAACAGTCGAATCCCGCACACCCGGATGCCTCCTCGGCGACTGCTCCGCGCGCGATCGCTGCGATCATCCCCGCGATGAACGAAGCCGATCGGATTGCAGCGACGGTGCGCAGCACCAAACAGATTCCCGGTGTCGACATCATCATGGTCGTCGATGACGGTTCCTCCGATGACACCGGTGCCCACGCTCGCAGGGCCGGCGCCGAGGTGGTCACCCACCGCAAGAACAAAGGCAAGGCCGCGGCGATGATGACCGGTGCGTTCGCGATCCGCAATCGTGAGATCTCCGATTCAGATCCCGACCAGCACCCCGACCATCGCGCTCTCCTCTTCATCGACGGAGATCTGGAGGATTCAGCACTCAACACGGCCCCGCTCGCTGCACCTGTCCTCGCCGGTGACGCCGATATGACGATTGCAATCCTGCCCGCCCAGAAGCGCAAGGGCGGCGGATTCGGCTTCGTCGTCGGGCTCGCGAAGAAGGGCATCGCCGAGCTCAGCGGATTCGAAGCGACCCAGCCGCTCTCGGGCATGCGCTGCCTGAGCCGTGAGGCCTTCGACGCGGCGCTGCCATTCGCCGCTGGCTGGGGCGTCGAAACAGCAATGACGATCGACGTCATCAATGCCGGGCTTCGTGTCGAAGAGGTCGAATGCGATCTCCACCACCGCGTCACCGGCAAGGACCTCAAATCACAGATGCACCGTGCGGCCCAGTACCGCGATGTCGCGCGCGCCATCGTCGTCCGCAGACTGCGCGCTGAGAAGCTGAGTTCAAAGAAGCCGCGTACGCAGAAGGAGTCGTCGAAGTGAACGCCGATCGCTACGCCTACCTGGGCCCCGAGGCCACATTCACCGAGGCAGCACTCCTGCAGTACCTCGACTCCCACGACCTGCGCTCGAGCGCGTTGACCCAGCCCATGCGCAATGGAGCCGCAGCCTTGGACGCCGTCCTCGACGGCGACTGCCTGGCTGCTGTGGTGCCGATCGAGAACTCCATCGAGGGCGGTGTTCCCGCCACCATCGATGCCCTGACCGATCATGGTCGGCTGCAGATCATCGCCGAGGTGGTCGTGCCCGTTCGCTTCGTCCTGGCGGTGAAGCCGGGGACCGATCCCAGCACGCTGACGTCGTTCGGGTCCCACCCGCACGGTGAGGCACAGGTACGCACGTTCATGTCCGCGAACTTCCCCGATGCCGTCTACCGCCCGACCTCATCGACGGCCGCGGCCGCACGGGATCTGGCCAACGACGCCGCCGACCATGTGGCGGCCGTATGCCCTGCCATCGCCGCCGAACGCTACGGTCTCGAGATCCTCGCCAACGACATCGGGGAACGCCAGGATGCCGAAACCCGGTTCGTCGTCGTCACCCGTCCCGGCACCATTCCCGCGCCGACAGGGTCGGACAAAACCACGGTGGTAGCCTCACTGCGCTCCGACCGCGCCGGTGCGCTGCTGGAGATGCTCGAACAGTTCTCCAGCCGTGGTGTGAACATGTCGCGCATCGAATCTCGGCCCACTGGTGACGGGCTCGGCCTCTACCAATTCTCCATTGACTTGTTGGGCCATGTGCACGAGGCCAGAATGGCCGATGCCCTGCAGGGAGTCCACCGAGTGACCCGCAGTCTGAGCTTCCTCGGCAGCTATCCCAGTGCATCGAAGACCACGGTGCCCCTCGACCCGACGACCACGGACGACTCCTTCGCGGCCGCCTCCGCCTGGCTGGATTCGACGCTGAACGGCTGAAGCCGCTGAGTTCGAACCGCCGCGATCTTGCCGAGCTTCACGTAGCCGTCGTGATTGTGGACTCCCGTTCGATATCCTTGCTGATATCGAACGGGAGTCCACTTTCAAGCCTGGCGCGTGGGGGTTCTGCCGGCTCGGAGAACAATAGTCTGAGTATGCACGGGTCGCACGGCCCACACATCGACGAAGGAGTCGCCCATGGAAATCACTTCACCGGCCACCGGTTCAGAAGCAACCGGCACCAACAGCGCGCACGGTGGCACCGAGGATTACGACGCTATCGTCGTCGGGGCCGGCCTCGCGGGACTTGTTGCCGCCCATGAGCTCAGTCTCGCCGGGAAGAAAGTGCTCATCCTCGACCAGGAGAATCGGGCCAACCTCGGCGGTCAGGCCTTCTGGTCCCTCGGCGGCCTCTTCCTCGTCGACTCCCCCGAACAGCGCCGACTCGGTGTCCACGATTCCCTCGACCTAGCGCGCCAGGATTGGGCCACCTCGGCGGGCTTCGATCGGGACGAGGACAACTGGCCCCGGCAATGGGCCGAGGCATACCTGCAGTTCGCCGCCGGAGACAAACGCCGCTACCTGCACGATCTGGGGCTGCGCCTGACACCGATCGTCGGGTGGGCGGAAAGGGGCGGGTCCGGCGCCTCCGAACATGGGAATTCCGTGCCGAGGTTCCACCTCGCCTGGGGCACCGGCCCCGAGGTGGTCAGAGTCTTCCGCGAACCAGTGGAGCGAGCGGAATCCGCGGGCCTCGTGACGATGGGCTTCCGGCATCGTGTCGATGAGCTGATCGTCGAAGACGGCGGCAATGGTGAGTACGGCCATAGCGACGGACGCGGTGTCGTCGGGGTTCGCGGACGAACACTTGCCCCCAGCCACACCGGCAGAGGGGTTGCTTCGAACCGCGAGGAGCTCGGAGACTTCGAACTCCGTGCTCCCGCGGTCATCGTCACCAGCGGCGGCATCGGACACAATTTCGAACTCATGCGTCAGTACTGGCCGATCGAGCGCCTCGGCGAATTCCCGCAGAAGATGCTCGCCGGAGTGCCCGCCCATGTCGATGGACGGATGCTCCAGATCTCCGAGGACGCAGGTGCGAGCCTGATCAATCGGGACCGGATCTGGGCCTATACGGAGGGCATCGAGAACTGGAATCCGGTCTGGCCGAACCACGGGATCCGCATCATTCCAGGACCCTCGTCACTGTGGTTCGATGCCGAGGGCAATCGCTTCCCCGCGCCGAACTACCCCGGTTTCGACACCAACCGGACCATGAAGACCATTCTGTCGACCGGCCACGACTATTCGTGGTTCGTGCTCAACGAGTCGATCATCCGCAAGGAGTTCGCGCTCTCAGGCTCGGAGCAGAATCCCGACATCACGAAGAAGGACTGGCGCCTGACCCTCGACCGTGTCCGGTCCTCCGATGCGCCCGGCCCGGTCGAAGCGTTCAAGCGCTTCGGCTCCGACTTCGTCGTCGCCGACACCACCGAAGAGCTGGTCGCCGGGATGAATGAGCGCTCCCGGGGGCCCGCCATCGATCATGACCACCTCGTCGAACAGATCATCGAGCGTGATCGGCAGATGGATCACACATTCTCCAAGGATGCGCAGGTGCAGGCGATCCACAATGCCAGGAACTACCTCGGCGACAAGATCGTACGGGTGCAGAAACCACACAAGATCCTCGACCCCGCCCACGGGCCGCTCATCGCGGTGCGGTTGAGCCTGCTCTCACGCAAGACGCTGGGCGGCTTGGAGACGAACCTCGACGCCCAGGTCATCGGGGGAAGCGGCACCCCGATTCCCGGACTGTACGCCGCTGGCGAGGTCACGGGCTTCGGCGGCGGAGGAATGCACGGCTACAACGCGCTGGAGGGAACCTTCCTGGGCGGGTGCATCTTCTCCGGGATGCGCGCTGGACGAGCCGTCGCGAAAGGCTTGGGAGCGGAGCGCTGACCATGGTGAACACAGATCTCACGGTGCTCGTCACCGGCGGCACCTCCGGCATCGGTGCCGCACTGGTCGGGGTGCTGGCAGACAGAGGCTGCACGGTCCTGACCACGAGCCGAGACCCTGAGCGGATTGGGAAATCGGAGCGGGTCCCCGGCGTGCGCTATCTTCAATTGGATCTCGCCGATCCCGACAGCCTCGAGGCTCTCGGACACGAGGTCGCCGAGGTCGACGTTCTCGTCAACAACGCCGGCGAGAGCCAGTCCGGTCCTTTCGAAGAACTCCCGCCCGAGGCCGTCGACCGCCTGTTCCGGACGAATGTCTTCGGGCCGGTGCGGCTGAGCCAACTCGCCCTGCCCGGCATGCGCAAACGGCGTCGCGGCCGGATTATCATGGTCGGTTCAATGCTCGCGAGCTTCCCCCTGGCACATCGCAGTTCCTATGTCGCGGCCAAGGCGGCCCTGCGCGGATTCGCCACGGCCGCGCGCCAAGAACTCTCACCGTTCGGGGTCTGGATCAGCATCGTCGAGCCCGGGTCCATCGCCACCGGCATCGGCAACCGGCGCACGAAGTACCTCAACCCCGGCTCCGTCTACACCGACGATGTGATCACGATGCTTTCGCACCTCGATGACAATGAGCGGCAGGGAATCTCGCCCGAGACCGTCGCTGCAACCATCGTCAAGGCCATCGACGCCGCCAAACCTCGCGAATTCTATGCTGTGGGCAGCCGGTCACCGTTGCCGTTCCTGCTCAAACGAGCACTACCGCGGAGCGTGGTGTCGCGGATCATCGCCGGCCAGCACGGGCTCAAGCGGTGAGTTCCCCACGATCCCACGGCCCTGGCTCTCGGCGCTGAGGTCACGCTGGGGCTGTTGAGGCTACTCACCGAGAGCTGCTGGGGCTGCTGACCGAGAGCGGCAGTTGACCCGAGAGCTGCTACTGGAATCGTGAGGGCAGGAGGAACTGCGTCGTCGAGATTCCCAGCACCCGCTGCTGACGAGTGAGATTGTAGGTGCGATCGTGCTGGAGGTACTCGACGAGGAACAACTCGGTGCTGTTGCCGCGTTTGAAGAATGTCTTGATCTTCAGCCCCAGCTTCGCAGCGAAGAGCGCCTTGTCCTTCGCGATCGCCTCGATGACGACTGGGTCGTACTCCATGCGCGCGAAGTGAGTGGACACAGCGTCCTTGAGCTTGTACGGGGTCGGATCGCCGATGTTGAACGGGCCCGAGGCCGAAGGCACATCGACGCAGGCGATCGCCGCTCGCACGAGGTTGTCGATGTGGGTCAGGGTGAGCTTCTGCCTGCCGCCGCCGGGAAGTCGCAGGACCCCCTTCTTCGCCACTCGGCTCAGATACGGCATGAGCATCGACTCACCGGGGCCGTAGATCGCAGCCGGCCTGAGGATCGCCGCATCGGGTCGGATCCGCGTGACGAGCTGCTCAGCCAGAGCATGCGTCCTGGAGTAGGCATCGTGGAAATCGTTCGGGTCTTTGGGGCCGGCCTCTTCCCACAGGTCCGCATGATGCACGTTCGAGGAATAGACCGTCGTCGAGGAGATGTGTACGATCCGAGCCTTGGGGAATGCGTCGAGCACGTTTCTGGTGCCGGTGACCTTCACAGCGTAGAGCTCATCGTCATCGGCATTGACCTTCGAGAGGCCCGCGCAGTGGAAGACCGCGGTGGCCTTCTTCGCCAGAGACTCCACCGCACCGTCCGCGGGTTCCGTGATATCCCACTCTTGGAAATTCACACCGGGGATCTCAGGATCGCGCCGCCCCAGGGCATAGACCGTCTCGTCCCTGGTCGCCAGGGCACGGGCGATGGCGCCACCGATGAAGCCGCTGGCTCCGGTCACGATTACCGCCACGTCTGATCCTCCATCATCGTCTGAAGCGTCTCATCCGGTTCATCCGAACAAGTCCACAGTCATAGGAAATCACACTGTCAGTTCCGATGCTGCCACTGAGGTTCTCTCTTGTGCAGAAATGCGTCGATTCCCTCTTGTGCATCGGCTGCGACGGCGTTGTGCGCCATCACCTCCGACATGTGCGCATAGGCCTCTGCCAGAGGCAGATCACGCTGTTCGTAGAACGCTGCTTTGCCTATTGCCACTGTAGCCGACGAGGCTGACGCGACTTTCCGCGCCAGATCGGCAGTCGCTGTCTCGAGTTCGTCATCGGCGACCACATCGGAGACGAGTCCGAATGTCAGTGCATCGGCAGCGCTGAGGAAGTCTCCGGTCAGCAGCATCCGCAGCGCCGTCTTCGCCGGCACAACCCGGGTCAGCGCCACCATGGGCGTGGAGCAGAACAGGCCGATCTTCACCCCCGGTGTGGCGAATCGGGCCGACTGCGCAGCCACCGCCAGGTCACAGCTGGCGACAAGCTGGCAACCGGCTGCGGTCGCCACCCCTTGGACCTGCGCGATGACCGGCTGTGGGAGCGACTGAATCAGCTGCATGAGTTCAGAACAGACGGCGAAGGTCTCCTGCTGTGATTCCAGCTCGGCCCCATGGATCTCCTTGAGATCATGGCCGGAGCTGAATACGTGTCCTGCGGTGGACAGGATCACTGCACGGACGTCGGTGCGTTGCCCCACCTCGGCGAGGATGGCGATGAGCTCATTCATCACCGCACGAGACAGCGCGTTCCGAGTCTCCGGTTCGTTGATCGAAATCGTCGCGACTGCGTCGTCGGCCAGAGAGAATACAATTGAGTCAGACATAACAGCATTCTGCCAAAATATCGTTGGTCCGGCGCGGAAACCTGACGGGGATTTCCTTCGAGGTCCTCAGCTGGCGGTGCGCAGACATGCCACCCATACCGAGGGAGACGGCTATGACAACCCTGCTGATGATCATCGGATTCGGTGCGGCAACCAGCGTGGTCGTCGGCCTGGGCCAGAAGCTGCGTCTCCCCTGGCCTGCCCTGATGGTGGTCATCGGCATCGCCGGTGCATTCATTCCCACGTTCGCTGAGATCACCATCGAGCCCGAGCTCATCCTGCCCCTGTTCCTGCCCCCGCTTCTGTTCGCGGCAGCACAGAAGACGTCATGGGCGCTCTTCGCCATCCGCTGGCGCACGATCCTGGGAATGGCGGTCGCGTTGGTCGGCGTGACGGTGGCGGCCGTGGCCGGGACCGCGGTGCTCCTCATTCCCGGAATCACCATCGCCGCTGCGGTGGCGCTGGGAGCCATGCTCGCCCCTCCCGACCCCGTCGCCGTCGATGCGGTCGCAGGAACCGTGTCGATACCTCGGCGGATCATGTCGACCCTGCAGAGCGAGGGGCTGTTCAACGATGCCGCGTCACTCGTGATCTTCCAGACCGCGATGGCGGCGGCCATGGCCGGCACCGAGGTGGACTTCGGGCAGCTGGCCCTGTCCTTCCTCATCTCTGCGATCATCGCCATCACGGTCGGTCTCGTCGTCGTGTTCATCGTGTGGTGGGTGATGGAGAAGATCGACCATACGATCGCCCGCTCCTCACTCATGCTCATGCTGCCCTTCGGCGTCTACCTCATCGCCGAGCACCTCCATGCCAGCGGCGTCATCGCCGTCGTCGTGGCCGCTCTCGAGGTGCGCCGACGCGACGTCGAAGCCAATTCAGCCGAACGTGTCACCCAGGCCTCGACGTGGCAGGTCCTCGAGATGCTCATCACCGGCATCGCCTTCGGCCTCATCGGCCTCGACCTGCGCATGGTCGTCGAATCAGAGCATGCCGACCTGGGTCGAGCGGTACTGGTGGGGCTGGGCATCGCGCTCATCGTCATCGTTGTGCGGTTCGGCTGGCTGCTCATCGGAACCGTGTTGGAGAACAAGCGCCGGGAGGAGGATCCGGATGCCGCACCACTGAATATCAGGGATGCCACCCTCATGACCTGGGGCGGAATGCGCGGCTTGGCGACGATCGCTCTGGCTCTGTCGATTCCGGCGACCACCGCGACCGGGGAGCCGTTCCCCGGCCGCTCCTCCATCCTCGTCGCGGCCGCCGTGATCCTGCTGGTCACCTTGGTGCTGGCCGGGCTCACCTTCCCCACCATCGTCAACGTCCTCGGCATCGACGACGAGGCGGAGAAGGAGCGAGCGGACACCGCGGAGATCGCACGTCGTGCCTACAAGGCCGCGCTCCTCCAGATCAAGAACGACGACAACCTGCCCGACGAGGTGGCCGAGCCTCTGCGCGCACGCTTCAAGGTCCTCTACTCGCAGCTGGTGGGGACCTCTGACGACCAGGTCAGCGCGGAGCAGGCGGCGACGCTGAAGGAGAACCGCGAGGCGATGGCGAAGGTGCAGACCAAGGCACTGCAGTCCGCCCGCACGGAAGTGCTCAAGGCCCGACGCGAACGCGGCACCGATCCGGAGATCGCCGACAGAGTGCTGCGCCGATTCGATCTCCAATCCGTGCTGCTGAGGTGACGCAGACCCACTCGCTTTTTCAAAGTTGAGTGGAATAGACTCAACTTTGTTGGTGTTGAACTCTTCGAGAGCAAAAGCTGTTCACAGAACAGCTGCGAAGAACATTTGTGAAGGAGATGCGCATGGACGCACAGCTGACAACCAAATCTCGCGAGATGGTGCAATCGGCCATCAATGACGTCGTGGCTCGGCGGAACAATCAGATCGAGCCCGCCCACCTGGTCGCGGCCCTTCTGGACCAGCCGGACTCGCTGGCCTCGAACCTGGTGACGAAGGTCGGTGCCGACACACGAACCGTGCTGGCAGAGGTCCGCTCGGCCATCGAAGGCTTCCCCACCGTCAGCGGTCAGACCGTGTCCCAACCCGGGCTGTCACGGGCCGGACTCGAGATGATGAATCTTGCGCAGGAGGAGATGACCAGCCTCGGCGACCAGTTCGTGTCGACGGAGCACCTGCTGCTCGCCGCCGCCGCAGGCAAGGACGGCGCAGGTGAAGCCCTGCGCCGCAATGGTGCCGGTCGCGATGCCCTGTTGGCGGCTCTGCCGGAGCTGCGCGGAGGCAAGAAGGTCACCTCGGAGAATCCCGAGGACACGATGCAGTCCCTGGAGAAGTACGGCGTCGACCTCACGGCCACCGCGCGTGAGGCCAAACTCGACCCGGTGATCGGACGCGACAAGGAGATCCGCCGGGTCATCCAGGTCCTCTCACGCAGGACGAAGAACAACCCTGTCCTCATCGGCGAGCCCGGCGTCGGCAAGACCGCCGTCGTCGAAGGACTGGCCCAGCGGATCGTGGCCGGAGACGTACCCGAATCCCTGCGCAACAAGACGCTGATCAGCCTCGACCTGTCCGCGATGGTCGCCGGAGCGAAGTACCGCGGCGAATTCGAGGAGCGATTCAAGGCCGTCCTCGAGGAGATCAAGAACGCCGACGGTCAGATCATCACGTTCATCGATGAGCTCCACACCGTTGTCGGCGCCGGCGCCACCGGAGACTCCGCGATGGACGCCGGCAACATGCTCAAGCCGATGCTCGCCCGCGGTGAACTGCGCCTCGTCGGCGCGACCACGCTCGACGAGTACCGCGAGAACATCGAGAAGGATCCGGCTCTGGAACGCAGGTTCCAGCAGGTCTACGTCGGAGAACCCAGCGTCGAGGACACTGTCGCGATCCTGCGTGGACTCAAAGAACGCTACGAAGCCCACCACAAGGTCTCGATCAACGACGGAGCGCTCGTCGCCGCAGCAACGATGTCCAATCGCTACATCACCGGACGTCAGCTGCCGGACAAGGCCATCGACCTCGTCGACGAGGCAGCATCCCGGCTGCGCATGGAGATCGACTCGGCTCCGGTCGAGATCGATGAGCTCCGCCGCACCGTCGACCGCCTGAAGATGGAGGACATGGCCCTGTCCAAGGAAACGGACACGGCCTCGAAGGAGCGCCTCGGTGCCCTGCGTGCAGATCTGGCCGATCGGGAAGAGGAGCTGCACGGCCTCGAGGCCACCTGGGAATCCCAGCGTGCCGGCCTCAACCGCGTCGGCGAGCTCAAGACGAAGCTCGACGAGCTGCGTTCCCAAGCCGACAAGGCTCAGCGCGACACGGACTTAGAGACTGCATCCCGCCTGCTGTATGGGGAGATCCCAGCCGTGCAGAAGGAGATCGACCTCGCCGAAGCGGAGGAGGCGAATGCCGAATCCGAGACCGATCCGATGGTCAGCGACCGTGTCTCGAGCAACGACATCGCCGAGGTCGTCGCGTCCTGGACGGGCATCCCCGCAGGCCGTCTGCTCCAAGGCGAGATCGAGAAGCTGCTGGGCGCCGAGGATGTCCTCGGCAAGCGTCTCATCGGCCAGAAGAGTGCCGTGGGCACGGTCTCCGATGCGATCCGTCGCTCACGTGCCGGCATCGCCGACCCTGACCGCCCGACCGGTTCGTTCCTGTTCCTCGGACCCACGGGCGTCGGCAAGACGGAGCTGGCGAAGTCCCTCGCGGACTTCCTCTTCGACGATGAGAAGGCCCTGATCAGGATCGATATGAGTGAGTACGGGGAGAAGCACACCGTGTCCCGTCTCGTCGGTGCTCCTCCGGGTTATGTCGGGTATGACGAGGGCGGTCAGCTCACCGAGGCTGTGCGTCGTCGTCCCTACTCCGTCGTCCTTCTCGACGAGGTGGAGAAGGCGCACCCGAGCGTCTTCGACATCCTGTTGCAGGTCCTCGACGACGGTCGCCTCACCGATGGTCAGGGACGCACGGTCGACTTCCGGAACACGATCCTCATCCTGACCTCGAACCTGGGTTCGCAGTTCCTCGTCGACAAGTCGCTGAGTGCCCAGGAGCAGAAGGATGCGGTGCTGGGCGTCGTGAATTCGACGTTCAAACCCGAGTTCCTCAACCGCCTCGACGACATCGTGCTCTTCGATGCGCTGAGCACCGAGGAACTGTCCTCGATCGTCGACCTGCAGATCCAGCGACTGGCGTCTCGCCTGACCGAACGGCGGATCACGCTCGAGGTCACCGATGCCGCCGAGGACTGGCTCGCCCTCGAAGGCTACGACCCTGCCTTCGGCGCCCGCCCTCTGCGCAGGCTGGTCCAACGCGAGATCGGAGACAAGTTGGCCCGCGGACTGTTGTCCGGCGACGTGGCCGACGGCGACGACATCGTCATCGGCCTGCCCGAGGATCCGGAAACCACCGGCCTGGAGCTGCGCCCGAAGCGGTGATGTGCCCGGGGCGTGCGGCGCGGGGCGTGCGGCGCTTGCCGAAGCAGAGCGTCCCGGCGCCCAGCGACAGTCGAAGTCAGACTGAGTGGGTTGCAACCCACTCAGTCTGACTTCGACTGGTGATTCACCAACGTTTCCGCAGACCGCGAGCCTCAGATCCAACGCGCTCACGACGCTCACGCGCTCAGCGCGAGGGCTTCGCCTTCGCGCGTTCCATGCCGTCGGTGGTCGACGCCCACCAGCGTCCCACCAGTTTGTGGAGCTTTTCGAAGCTGCGATCGCGGATGAAGATGGCGTCGACGGCGATCATCGTCAGCGAGAACCAGGGCAGTCCCATCAGCAGGGCGATTCCCAGGTGGAAGGAGAGGATGCCCACCAAGCCTACGATTCGCGTGTACCGGTTGAACAGCATGAACGGGAACGCGCACTGGAACAGGACCGAGGCCCAAGAGACGGCGACGACCATCGGCCCCCAGGCCGTGAGCAGGTCCGAGAGCACCGGCCAGGTTCCGAACTGCTGTGTGTGCAGCGGGTTGTACACCGCGAATCCGTGCTGCCATGCGGCACCGCCTGCCTTGTACAGTCCACCCGACATGTAGATCGCACAGACTTGGAAGGCCAGCACGACGATCGCGAGGTTGTTGGCCATGATGAGGGCCCAGCGGTAGCTGCCGCCGTCGGTCTCAGGGAACTCCGGGTTCTGCTGTCTCTTGCGCCTGGCATCCAGCGACCACCGCCGGGTGGTGTCGGCGAAGAGCATCGCGATCATGAACATGCGATAGGCGTTGTCGCCCTGATCGCCGGCACCGTCGTTGAGCTCGATGAAGCTCACCCACAGGACCAGGTAGAACGGCAGAACGATGCGGGTCCGCCATCCGAGGATGATGACGACGGCGAGAATGGCCAGACCGATGATCATGACGGTGAAGAGCGGCGGGTTGGTCACCGCTCTGTGGAAGAGCGAGAACAGCCAGATGTTCGGGAAGTCGCTCTTGGGTTCGGCGATCTCCCCGTTCCAGGCGCTGCCCACGCCGAAGGCATAGTGCCTGGCATTGAAGTTCGTCAGCAGCAGGCCGAGTCCGGTCACGCCGATGAGGATACGCGTCACCGCGAGGCCGTATGTCGCGTGATAGCGACCGGTCAGCATCTCCTCCAGCCAATTCCAGCCTCGCGAGATGCTCCCAAGAACACGGGAAGACATCGGAATATGCTCGTTCGAATCCGCTGTCGTCGGCGCCGCAGTCTTCGTCGGCTCTGCCTTCCCGGACTTCGATCCGTGCGCGCCGATGTCTTCGCCCTTGACTTCTTCGCCCTTGACGCGGGTGTCCTTGTCACTGCTCATCTGCGCACCTCACTTCGTCGGAGGCACAGAAGTACTTCGCGAACTCCTCATCGGACTGGTGAGGTTCGGTCACCAGTGCTCTCCAGCCGACCGGAACCGGCTGGACGTTCGGCCGTTCGGCACCGTCGTCGTTGCGCTGTGCGAACGGCACAACATTCTGTCTCGACGCCTGGTACTGGACGCGCTGGACGTCCTCACCCCAGATCGCTTTGGCCACCTGAGTCGCGTAGGCCGTGGCCAGGTGCTCGCTTTCCAGATATCCGTCCACGGCGCCGTCGGGATCGTCGTACTCTTCCAACTTCGTCGTCAACCGGTCGACGGAATCAGCACCCTTGAAGTAGTCGAGCTTGACGATCGCCTTCTGATCGTTGGGCAGGTCCTCCCACGACCCCTTGATGTCGGAGGCGACCCCGATGCCCAGCCCGGCCGAGCGTGGCGGGAAGAGCTTGTAGGTCGAATGGTCGAGTTCGACATCGGTGGCACGCACCCAATCGGTGACCTCTTCTCCACCGTCGGGAGTCTTCACGACCGCGCGAACATCGAAGTAGTAGTCGCCGTTGATCGGTTCGGGTGCGAAGACGCTCCACGACTGGCCCCACAACGGAATCATGTACTCGGAGAGGAGGTTCCCCGGGAAGACTTCCCGCGCCGTCGACGACGGAGCGATCCAAAGGAAGCTTGCGAGCAGGTGAAACGCTGTCAGCAGCATGGCCACAACCATCAGCACGCGTTTGACGACCGGCCGCTTGGCGGCCTTCGTCTCAGTCTTGTCTGTGTCCATCTCAGTCCTGGAATCTGGTGCGCCACTTTGCGAAATCCGCCTTGACCAGAACTGGACTGCTCAGGATCTCCCCAGTGGCTAGGGTGCATTCATACAGACTCTAGGGTACGTCAGTGAATCCGGAAGTTCAGCCCGAGCATCCCCCGTGTTTCACGAACCCGACCTGCCAGAACAGCTGTGAGAACGCATGACTGCCATCAGCCGGAGCCGACACACGGGCAATGCTGGGCATGACTCCGGGTGTGACCCGGACAACGCTCCGGGTATGACCCAAACAATGACGGCGAAATGACTGAGCTCAGCGCGGGCCGCGCAGCCAGTCCTTGACTGCCTCCGTGCTCTCCCCCAGCTGCGGGGGCGCGAGATCGTAGCTGGGCGGGGTCTGGGACAGACGGATCGGATTGGCCACCGTCGGGATCACACGGTCCCCGGCCCCCGCCTCGGCGACGGGCTCGAGACCCAGCGAACTCGCCAGGTCGACACCCTGGGCGATCGTGTTGATCGGAGCGCACGGCAGACCGGCGTCCGACAGGATGTCGAACCATTCCTGATTCGTCTTCTCACTCAGCGCAGCGATGAGTTCGGGCTCGAGTTCGGCCCGGTTCTCGTTGCGGTCGGAGAAGTTCGCGAAGCGTTCATCCTCGGCCCACTCGGGATGGCCCAGCACCGCCGCAAGCGAACGGAACTGGTTGTCGTTGCCGACGGCGATGATGATCTGCCCCTCGGCGGTGGGCATCGGCTGGTAGGGGTACAGGCTCGGGTGAGCGTTGCCCATGGCCTGCGGGACGACACCGCCGGCCACGTACGCCGAGGTCTGGTTCGCCAGCCCCGACAGTGCTGAGGACAGGAGGTTCGTCTCCACCAGCTGCCCCTCACCGGTGTCCTTGCGGTGGGCGAGCGCGGCGAGGATGCCGACGGTCGTGTGCAAGCCGGTGAACACGTCGACGACGGCGACCCCTGCCTTGACCGGGCCCGACTCCTGCGAACCGGTCACGCTCATGAAACCCGACAGTCCCTGGATGAGCAGATCGTAACCGGGTTGCGGGTTGTCGCGGCCGAATCCAGTCACCGAGGCGTAGATGATGCCCGGATTCTCGACCTTGACGGTGTCGTAGTCGAGCCCGTACTTCGCCAGCCCGCCGGCCTTGAAATTCTCAACCAGAATGTCGGCCCGTCTGGCCAGCTCCTGCGCCAGACCCAGCTCCTCATCGTCCTTGAAGTCAAGGACCACGGAATGCTTGTTCCGATTCGCCGTGAGGAAATACGTCGCATCATCACCTCGCCGAGGTGGCGCCCAGTGCCGTGTATCGTCACCGGTCCTGCCCTCGACCTTGATCACTGTGGCACCGAGGTCGGCAAGCATCATCGTCGCGTAGGGCCCCGCCAGCACACGCGAGAAATCGGCGACGACCACTCCCGCCAACGGGCCGGTCCCGGACCGACCGAACAATTCCTGCAGATCCTGCTGTTCCACGTGCTGCCTCCCATGGCGCGTTCGACCCCTGATATCCAGGCGTCCTGTCTTCCACGCCAGACTATACGGACTTCTCCCGCCGCAGACGGGGCCCGGGAGGTACGGAATCCGTTGACCCCCACGAGCCGAACCTCGCTACACTCGGGACAAGCCAACTGCTGCCTGCGGCACCGGGGAGAGTTCACTGCGGTGCGAAGCTCAACCGACCACGAGACTCACCAGTCAGCCAGACTCGAAGGGATGAACGATGACGTTTCACATGCCCGCGGAAACCGCTGCCCATGACCGCATCTGGATGGCGTTCCCATCCTCCGGCTATGCCTTGGGCGACACCGAGGACGAGGCCGAAGCCGCCCGCCGCACCTGGGCCGCGGTGGCGCGTGCCACCAGCGAGTTCACTCCGGTGACCGTCGTGGTCTCGACCTCGCAGACGGACAATGCCCGCCGCCACCTCGGCGAGGGGATCAGCCATCCGATCACTGTGGTCAATGCCGAACTCGACGATGCGTGGATGCGCGATATCGGACCGAGCTTCGTCGTCGACGACAACGGTGCACTGCACGCGGTGGACTGGGTGTTCAACGGCTGGGGTGCCCAGGAGTGGGCGAAGTGGGATCACGATGAGCACATCGGCGTCTTCGTCGCGAACCAGGCAGGCGTCCCGATCGTGGATTCCCAGCTGCGCAATGAGGGCGGCGGCTTCCACGTCGACGGACAGGGCACCGTGTTGGCCACGCGCAGCGTACAGCTGGATCCTGGTCGCAATCCCGACCTGACCGAGGCCGAGGTGGAGGCCGAATTCGCCCGCACCATCGGGGCGAAGAAGGTCATCTGGCTCGACCACGGCCTCTACCGCGACAATCAGACCTTCGGCACGCGCGGCCATGTCGACATCGTCGCGGCCATGCCCAGCCCGGGCGTCATCCTCATCCACGATCAGCGCAATCCCGAACACCCGGACTTCGAATTCTCTCAGCAGCTCAAGACCCGATTCACCGCCGAGACCACTGCCGAAGGCCAACCCTTCGACGTCGTGCCGATTCCGGCCCCCGAGGTGCTGCGCGATGATGACGACTGGGTCGACTACTCCTACGTCAACCACCTCGTCACCAATGACGGGGTCATCGCCTGCACCTTCGACGATCCGATGGACGCCGAAGCGGTCGCCGTGCTCGAGAAGGTGTACCCAGGGCGCAAGGTCGTCGGCGTCGATGCACGCGAACTCTACGCCCGCGGCGGTGGGATCCACTGCATCACCCAGCAGCAGCCCACGGTGGACTGAACGTCGAAGAACTGTATCTTCTCCACAGATCTGGGACGATATCCTTTCACTGTGGAACCATCGGCAGTATAAGGTGGTGAACCAGGGCACAGTGCCGATGCGCACGATCGTCGATCATCGTCGGTCTGCGCACTCACACGTGTTGCATGCAGTCACGGCAAGCTGAGAAGGAGAGCAGGAAAATGAAGAAGCGATTGATTCTCCTGGCAGGTCTGGGAGTCGGTTACGTGCTCGGATCACGCACCGGACGTCAGAGCTACGAAAAGCTCAAGGCCCAGGCACAGGATCTCTGGGCCGACCCGCGAGTGCAGGACACCGTCGAGAAGGCCAACCAGTCGATCCGCGAGAAGTCACCGGCCGTCGCCGATGCTGTGCAGACAGCAGCCGACAAGGTCAACTCCGCCGCTGGAGCCGGCACAGCAGGCACCGGTGCTGCTGGAGCCGGTGCAGCCTCCACGGGCAGCAAGTCCGCTGGGACCCCAGGTGGCACCTCCACGGGCACCCCTGAGGTCAAGGACGATGTCATGGCAGACCCCATGCGCGATCTCGATGACGAAGGCCCATCCGGACTCTCCGAAGACACCTGAGGCTCGTAAGAGACGACGCTCCCGCACACTGATCAGTGGGCGGGAGCGTTGTCTTATCCCGCGAAGTTCAGAGCAGCGAGCTCGTGGCAGTTCAGAGCAGCGAGCTCGTGAGCCTGGCGACGTTCTCCACATACTTGTGCAGCAGCGGCCGATCGTTCCAGCGTTCGGCGTCGAGCTCGACGGAGTTCGGCGCGTATCGCTGCGCTTCGAGGTCGTACATCCGCTGGGTGAACTCCTTGTCGACGATGAACATTGTGACCTCCATATTCATCGCGAACGATCGCTCATCCATGTTCGAGGATCCGATGATCGACACTTCATCGTCGATCAAGAGAAACTTCGAATGCAGAACGGTCGGGGCGTGGTAGAGGAAGATTCGGACTCCGGCGCGCACCAGATCGGCGTAATAGGACTGCTGGGCTCGTTGCGTCACCCAGTGGTCGCTCGTCTCCCCCACATACAGGCGCACGTCGACTCCGGACCGGGCCTCCGTCGTGAGCGCGTGCATGAGTGATTCGTCGGGCACGAAGTACGGTGAGCAGACGACGACGCTGCGGTTCGCGTTGTAGATGAGGTGGTTGAACAGACGCAGATTGTTCTCGTCTTCGAACCCTGGTCCCGACGGCACCACCTGCGCCTGGATACCGCCGTTCTGCGGGGCCCGGAGTTCCCCCTGCGAGGCTTCGTCGAAGAGTTCCCCCGTCTCCGAATACCAGTCCGTGATGAAGACCGCATCGAGTTCATCGACGACTGGGCCTGTGCACTTCAGCGACAGGTCCATCCATTGGAAGCCCTTCCGCAGGTTGCGTCGCTTGTTGTAGGACCGGTCGATGATGTTCTGCGACCCGGTGAAGGCGACTTCGCCGTCGACGACGAGGATCTTCCGGTGGTTGCGCAGGTCGGGTCGCTGGTATTCGCCCTTCCAAGGACGGATCGGCAGGGCTCGGCGCCACGCCACTCCCGATGAGTTGAGCCGCTTGACCAGCTCCGAGTAGCCGGGATATCCCAATGAGCCCAGATGGTCGATGAGGATTCTCACCTCCACCCCGCGCTCGTGCGCGGCCAGCAGCGATTCGAAGAGCCGCCTCGTCGTGTCATCGATGGCGACGATGTAGAACTCGAAGTGGACGAACCGGGTGGCCGCATCGATCTCGTCGGCCATCGCCTCCATGCACGCATGGTTGTCGATCTGCAGGTCGAAGGCGTTGCCGTGCGTCATCGGCAGCGCGCCCAGATCGTAGTTCAGCTGCGCTGCGGTGCTCAGCGGTTCGGGCATGTGGCTGGAGTCGCCGATGATCGCCCGATCATCGGTCTGGTCCCGGAAGATGTCGTTGACGAGCACCTGTTTGTCCCGCCGCCTCTTCGGCAGCTTCGCTGAGCCGAGCAGCAGGAACGCGAGAATCCCGACATAGGGGATGAGGAAGATTGCGAGCAGCCAGCCGAGCGCGACAGATGGTCTGCGATTGTGCGGAATCCAGCCCAGCGCAACGATGCGGATGATCATGTCGATCGCCAGAAGGGTGACAATCAGCCAGTTCGGCCACGCCTGATCGATTGAGAAGAAAAGATAGTTCTCCAATCCGGTCATGTCCTTACTCTTCCGGTCTTCGGGCCGTCAACGCCCGGTGCCGCGCTCAGACACCCAGGCACCAGAGCCAAGCTGCCCTGAGAAATTCGTCGTCGTTCTCATCTGGCACCATCGTATCCTGCCGCACGAATCCTCAGGAGATCGCCCCAGCAGCCCACCCCACCTCCGTCGAGGACAACAGTCAGAGTCATAATGGAAGGTGACGACCAGACACAGAAGCGAAGGTGCTGACAGTGATTCGAGATATCTCCCCCGAGGGGTCCGACCGTTCGGACCTCGCCGATTCCTCCAGCAGCGGACCCGATGTGCCCGACCCCTCGGCCGTGCCGATCAAGCCCGCCGTCAGCGTGCTCATGATCCGCGACGGTGCCACCGGGCTCGAGGTCTTCGTCCAGCACCGGGTATCGACGATGGACTTCGCAGCCGGCGTCGTCGTCTTCCCCGGCGGCCGCGTCGATCCCATCGATGAGCAGACCGCGGCCTCCATCGCGGTCCCCGATCCGCAGAGTCATCAGGCAGCGTGGAAGGACTCCACCATCGCCGAGGTGGCCGATGGTTGGCGCATCCTGCTTGCCACCGCTGTGCGTGAGGTCGAAGAGGAGACAGGAGCCGTGCTCGACCCGGCAGGGCTGAAGCCGTGGGCGAACTGGGTGACCCCGGCGGGGCGACCGAAGCGATTCGACACCTACTTCTACGCGCTCTCGGCCGGCGACCTTGAGTCGGCCCATCATCAGACCACCGAGGCGCATTCGAGTGAATGGATGTCGGTGGCCCAGATCCTGACCGCCGAAGCCGAGGAGCGTCTGAAGCTGATGCGCCCGACACTCGTGCTCATGCGCGAGCTCGACATGTTCGACACCGTCGCCGAGGTCGTCGGATCCGACCGGAGCATCGACCCGGTCCGCCCGGAGTTCCCCGGCAAGCACGGCTGAGCCTCGCAGGGTCGTCACGGCTGAGCCGCGGCGGGCCGTCAGCTGAGCAGCCCGCACATCACAACTGCATCGCTGCGCCTCAGCCCTTCGACCGCTTGGCCATGCGCGCCAGCCGTTCTGTGACGACCTCGCGCTGCTCGTCGGTGCCGATCAGGGAGGCCAGCGCCTCCTGCTCTGCATCGAGGCCCGTGGCCAGGTCAGCCTCATAGGAGAGGTCCACGAGCTTCTTCGCCCACACGAGTGCCGAGCGTGATTTCCCCGCGATGTCGGCGGCAAGTTCGAGAGCTCGCTCGACCGGGTCCTCGGCCAGCTCTTCGACGAGACCGATCCGCAGCGCCTCCTCGGCGCCGATGGCCTCGCCTGTGGCGATGAGCTTCTTCGCCGTTCCGGGTCCGACCAGGCGCGGCAGCAGCTGAGTCCCGCACATGTCCGGGATGATCCCCCATTTGATCTCCATCAGCGAAAGCTGGACGTCGGGTCCGGCGATGCGGATGTCCGTGCCCAGCGCGATCTGCATCCCACCGCCGAGCGCCGGACCCCTGAGTCCGGCGATGACCGGAACTTCGATCAGGGACCACACGTGCACGGCTTTCTGCGCCAGTGCCCGAGCGGACCCGAGCCGCTCACCCACGTCGACGGCGCCTTCGGTCGATGACTCGGACCCCGCACCCGCCTCGGCGGAGGTCGTCGCGGTGCCTTCCTCCGCGAGCCTGGACATCTCGGTGAAGTCCAGGCCAGCACTGAACGCCCGCCCGCGGCCGGAGAGCACGACGGCCCTGACCTCAGTCGATTCCCTGAGCGCGAGGCCGACCTCGACGAGGTCTTCGAACACCTCTCTGGTCAGTGAGTTGAGCTTCTCGGCGCGGTCGATCTCCACATGGGCGACGCCCCGGTCGATTGTATAGGTGACGTTCGAATGTGCTGCGTGGGGCATGAAGTCCTCCGGTTCCAAAGCTGAACGAATGATCAGCTGCGTTTCTTGAACCCTATCGAAGCCCCGGTCAACGTCAAGATCAGAACGGCGAACAATGAGGTCATGCACATGACAACCACGCCCGGCCACGCGAAATCGGTGAACAGAACCGCCGACAGCCAGGCGCCCAGGCTGGTGCCCAGATAGTAGACGGTGAGATAGATGGCCGCCGATCGGGTGGAGTCGACACCGGGCCGTGAGGCGCTGGCTGACGCGGATGCGCCCGTGTGGCCGAGGAAGAAGCCGCCGGTGAGCAGGGACATGCCGATGACGATCACCGGCAGCTGATCGACGAGAGTGAGTCCGGCGCCGACAAGTGCTGTGACCATCCCGATCAGTGTCAACGAGGTGCGCGAGAGCCTCGTGGCCAACCGACCGTAATACGTGGTGACAACGGTGCCGACGAGGTAGATGAGGAAGAACAGTGCGACCGCGCCTTCGCTCAGCCGCCAGGGATCGTGCTGCAGCCGAGTGCCGAGCATCGTGAAGGACCCGCCGAAGACGATCATGCACAGGAAGCCGGTGAGGTAGATCCGCCACAGCCCCGATCCCAGCGGAATGGTCGCCCGCCGAGGTGGCTGTGCGGTGTCCGCGGTCGCCGAGGATTCGCGGGCGGCGATCACTCGTGAGGTGGTGAAGAGATCGTGGCGGAGCAGCCAGACCACGATGAGCCCGAAGACCAGAGAGACTGCCGCGGTGAACGCCAGGCCGCCGTGCCAGCCGAGGCCCTCCGCGGCAAGACCGGTCAGGAGCCGGGAGGCGAGTCCGCCGATCGTGTTGCCGGCGATGTAGACGCCGATCGCGCCGGGCAGTGCCTGAGCCGGCAGCCGCAGCGAAAGATAGGCCATTGCGGTGGCAGGCACCGAGGCGATCGCCACGCCTTGGAGGAAGCGGACGGCGATGAGCAGTTCGGGGCTCGGCATGAACGGCAGGATGAGCGCGAGGAGCGCGGCCAGGACCACCCCGCCGGCGATCTGCCTGGCATGCCCGATGCGCGGGGCGAGCACGGAGAACGGGATGAGGAAGACGGCCATGGCAACGTTGGTGGCGGAGACCGTCAGGCTCGCTGTGGGAGCGTCGATGTCGTAGGCGCCGCGGATGGCGGGGAGCAGTCCCTGCGTCTCATAGAGCACGAGGAAGACCGAGACTCCGGCCAGGAACACCGCCACGATGGTTCGCCGAGTACTCGTCGCGCTCGGCTCACCAGTACTCATAGATCCAACGCTATGCCGATACTGGGGAAAACCCCAATGCGCGAACACTCACGTGTTTCCTAGGCTGTACTCAGGTCCCTCACCTGACGCCCATCCCCCGGCTCTCCGCGGCATGTCGATCACATCACGTCGCTCGCTTCACGGAGAACGGCGACGCAAGAGAAGGAGAACACCGTGTCCGTGTCGCCTCTGGTCCCCGAACTGCCCTCCATCGACCCCTTCGGCCCCATCAATTCCCTTGATTCCCTTGAACGTCCGGGTTCCATGAAACGACCGAACTCCGACAATGAGGCCGAGCGCAATCATCCCAACCGCTCCTTCTTCGTCACCTGGCTCCTATCGCTCCTGCTGGGATTCCTCGGTGCCGACCGCCTCTACACGGGACGTTTCCTCACCGGCGGGCTCAAGCTGGTCAGCCTCGGCGGACTGGGCCTGTGGTGGGTCATCGACCTCGTCATCGTCATGGCCGGCGGACTTCGCTACGACAACCGCCCCCTCAGCGGTTACGACTCCTGGAAAGAAGTCGCGTGGATTGCCACAGGTTTCCTCCTCATCATCGGCTACTCCCTCCAGCTCGATGAACTGGTCCAGGCGCTGCTCACACGACTACTCTGAGCCAGACGGTCGGAAATTTAGCCCACCCTTTCCTGAAATCCCCGTGTTCTCGGTTTAGGCTCGCATCAAGCACAGACCGAAGAAGCTCAAGGAAAGGTCGGTTCCCCATGGTCAGTCAGCTCGGAGGAGACTCAACAGGAAAGCGCGTGGCTCAGGCCGCTGCCGCCGTCTCAGCGCTCGGCCTCGGCGCCCTCGCCGCCTGGGATGTGACCCAGAAGAAGCATTCGATCCTGCGCAACTATCCGGTCGCCGGTCACGCACGGTATCTGCTCGAGTCGATTCGCCCAGAGATCCAGCAGTACTTCATCGAGCGGAACTGGGATGGCCGTCCGTACAATCGCAACACTCGCGCAATAATCTACGAACGCGCCAAAGGCAAGCACTCCGAAAGCGCCTTCGGCACTGAACGCGATGTTAATCGCACGGGTTACGAGGCCCTCATGCACTCCACGGTTCCGATCACGAGCTCCCCGACTCCCCCGCGGATCCGTGTCGGCGGTGCGGAATGCACACAGCCCTATGACATCTCGCTTCTCAACGTCTCGGCCATGAGCTTCGGATCGCTGAGTGACAATGCGGTGCGCTCGCTCAACAAAGGCGCGGCCCTGGGTGGGTTCGCCCAGGACACCGGAGAAGGCTCGATCACGCCCTACCACCAGGAGTTCGGCGGCGACCTGATCTGGGAGATCGGCACCGGCTACTTCGGCTGCCGAACCCCCGAGGGCGAATTCGCTCCGGACGTCTTCGCGCAGAAGGCACAGGACCCACAGGTCAAGATGGTCTCACTCAAGCTTTCCCAGGGTGCCAAACCCGGCCTCGGCGGCGTCCTGCCCGGCCCGAAGGTCACCGAGGAGATCTCAGAGATCCGCGGCATTCCCGTCGGCAAGACCTGTGTCAGCCCACCGAACCACACCGTGTTCTCGACGCCGATCGAGCTCCTGCAGTTCATCGAGCAGATGCGAAAGCTCTCGGGCGGCAAGCCTGCCGGTTTCAAGCTCTGTGTTGGTTCGCGCACCGAATTCCTCGGTATCTGCAAGGCAATGGTCGAGACCGGCATCACTCCAGACTTCATCATCGTCGACGGCTCTGAAGGCGGCACGGGAGCTGCGCCGCTCGAATTCGAGAACCACGTCGGCCTGCCCCTGACGCAGGGCCTGATGATCGTCCACAACGCGCTCATGGGTGCGGGACTGCGGGATCGCATCAAGATCGGTGCGGCAGGGAAGATCGCGGCCGGTTCCGACATCGTCAAGCGACTCATCCAGGGCGCCGACTTCACGATGGCAGCTCGCGCCATGATGATGGCCGTCGGCTGCATTCAGGCTCAGGTCTGCCACACAGGCAAGTGCCCCGTCGGCGTGGCCACGCAGGATCCTCGTCGAGCTCGCGCCATCGATGTTCCCGACAAGTCGACTCGCGTGAAGAACTACCACGACGGCACTGTCACCGAGGCCGTGCGCCTGATGGCTTCGATGGGCGTGGCCCATCCGGATGAGTTGGAACCGACGATGCTGCGTCGCAATGTCTCGGAGTCTGAGTCCTGGTCCTACGCTCGGCTCTACGACTGGCTCAAGCCCGGCGAACTGATCAACGGCGCTCCCGCTGAATGGGCTGCCGATTGGGAGACGGCACAGGCCGACTCCTTCGCCATCCCGCACGGCCGCAGCCGCTGAGACAAACCTCGAGCCTCGGCAGAGCTGTATTCAACTGAGACACCAGGAGATCTCCATGGCAACCCTCGTTCTGCTCCATTCCGCGCTGGGCAAGACTCCCGGCATCGAAGCGATCGCCGATCGCTACAGAGCCGCCGGGCACACCGTGCTCGCCCCCGATGTCTACGAGGGACGCACGTTCACCACCGCCGAGGCCGGGGTCGGTCACTCGCAGGACGTCGGGTTCTCTCGACTCGTCGATCGGGCAGCCGCGGCCTGTGCTGACCTGACCGGTGAGATCGTCTTCGCCGGGCTCTCCCTCGGGGCCGGCATCGCCCAGCAGCTGGGCAAGAACGACGCGCGGGCACGCGGCGCGCTCCTCTTCCACGGCGGCGGCTTCCCCAAGCCCACGCGATGGCAGGAGAATGTGCCCGTCCAGATCCACTTCTCCGTCGATGACGAGTGGAGAGACGCAGTTGCGCCACAGACTCTGCTGGAGTCAGCTGCCCGAGCGGGGGCACAGGCGGAGTATTTCCTCTACCCAGGCGGCAGCCACCTCTTCAGCGATCCGCTGGTCGCTGACTACCGAGAGGACAGCGCACAGCTGCTCCTCGACCGCAGCCTGGCGTTCCTCGACCGAGTGTGACGCCGGGTCTGGCTCCGGGTCTGGCTCCGGGTCTGGCTCCGGGTCTGGCTCCGGATCTGGCTCCGGGCCTGACTCCGGGCCTGACTCCCGATGCTCGTTCCCACCTCAACGAACCCCAAAGCCACCAAACCAATCGCCCACCAATCCCATCTCTCACCCAACAAACGTCGAAAGCAGACCGCGGCGCCGAAAGCCGACGGCACCGGCCAAAGCCGACTCCCTGAAGTCGCCCGACGGCGCTCCGGTCTGCTCTCGACAATTTCGGGGCTATCGGTGGAGCGGAGTCTGTGGACGCCTTGGCGTCTTTTTGTGCAGTTTCATTGCATTTAGTGTGTTTCGATGCCATTATCTTTAAATGGTTCAGGTTTACATTAAGCAGGACCTGCTCAGATTCGGCTTGACCGATGACGATGTCCGCCGAGCGCAGCAGTGTTGCCTGCGAAGAATTCGGCGTGGGCACTATGCTGTGGTCCGCCCTTGCAGTTCACCGCAACATGCCGTTCTGCACTCGCCTGGGGCTGCCGAGCCGATCTCTTATCCCAAGACTTTTGGCGACATCCGAGACCGGAGCGAAAACCTCAAGCCATTGATTCGTTCGCGACTGTTCGAGCTCCGCTCCGATGATGTCTACTCGCACATCTCTGCTGCACTGATTCACGGCATTCGCCCGCCGTTCCCGGCAACCGACCAGGCCGAGATCATCCGCACCGGATACCACGAGAACTTCTCTACATTGCGCATCTATGACCGCACGGTTCCCCTGGCGGACCGGGCCACTGTCGGCGAGTTTCCGGTCACAGGTCTGTCGCGCACACTTTCCGACATCGCTCATGACTACCCGTTGGAGGTTTCGGTTCCGATGATTTCCGAGGCCCTTCGGGTCGGCAACATCAGCAAGCCCGAGCTTCTCGATCAGATGAAGATTCGGCGAAGAGGGTGCAGAGTTGCGAAACAGGGCCTCGAGCTGTCCGATCCGCTGCACGAATCCCAGGGCGAGTCACTCTGTGCAGTGAAGTTCCACAGATTCTCGATTGCAGAGATGCTTCCGCAGGTAGCGGTGCACGATCGCACTGGGAAGTTTCTCGGCAGGTGCGACTTCAAGCACGCACGACTTCCGCTGATCGTGGAGTTCCACGGCCTGGGCAAGTACTACCTCAATGAGAATGGACCGGATCGAGCAAGCAAGGACAACCACGCTCGGCACATGCGGCTGACCAATGCCGGGTTCGCGGTATTCAATTTGGTCTGGGCCGACCTCTTCCGCAGCGACATGTTTTCTGCCATCAAGAAACACATTGCCGAAAGCCGACCGCACCGTTGAGGGCCGACTCCCTGAAGTCGCCCGCCGCCGCTATAGTCGGCTCTCAACGGTAGGGTCGGCTCCCGGCGACGGTTCAGTTGAATGTGTTGGGCTTGCCGTTGGCGCCTCAGCCCATCACCAGGCCGTTGTCGACGACGAGGTTCTGCCCCGTCACCGCTCGTGAGGCCGGTGATGCGAAGAACACCACCGCCGAGGCGAATTCCTCCGGAGTCGTCACATGCCCCAGCGGAGTCTGGGCCGCAATCTGGTCGAAGACCTCTTCCGGAGTCGCTGAGGAGGCATCGGTCGTGCGCAGCAGTCCACCGGAGACCATATTCACTCTGACTCCCGCCGGCCCGAGGTCCTTGGCAAAGGTCCTGGTCAGCGACAGCAGCGCCGCCTTCGCCGCGGTGTAGTCGTGGTAGGGCACGACCGGGTTCTGCACCAGGTTGGATCCGATGTTGATGACCCGTCCCGATCCGATCTCGCGGAATCCGCTCATCGCGGCCTGGACGGTGTTGAGCGCGGCACCGACAGCGCCGCGAAACTGGTCGGCGAAATCTGAGAAGTCGATCTCATCCGCCGGCTGCCTTTCGTCACCGTTGAAGGAGAAGTCGATGAGGGCGTTGTTGACCACGGTCGACACCGGCGCCCCGAACTCAGCGTGTGCGGCAGCGAACATCGCATCGACGGCTCGCGAGTCGGTGACATCGGCCTCGATGGCCACTGCACGCCCACCGCGAGCACGGACCGCCTCGGCGAGTTCCTCCGCTGCTTCGGCAGAGTAGCGGTAGTTGATGACGAGCGCTGATTCCTCGTGGGCGAAGGCCTTCGCGATGGATGATCCGACCCCGCGGCCGGCCCCTGTAATGAGGACGATCTGCTGGTCCAAGGGCATGGCCGATGTCGTGAATGCCTGGGCGTTGCTCATCGCGATTCTCCTTCGAATGCTGGGCGGCCCTCGGCAGTGCCGAGGTCATATCCGGTCGTGATCTCACCCTACCCGCGCGCTGGGGCACCGATGCCATTCTCGGGTGCGTCTTGACCGGTCGCCGGGTGTGTTGCGGCGCTCAAACGTGATTACCTGGCCGATTCTCCTTAGACTGAGCACACGACCATCGTTGTCCATCCCCAGGAAGTCCCTCATGAGCGAGCTCGGAGCCAGCATCTCAATCGGAGTTCTCGCAGCACTCGTCGTTCTCATCATCTACCTGATCGCGTCCCGAATCGGGCGATGGCAGCCGGCTCCGCAGCGTCGGCCCCAGGGAGGACAGGCACCGCAGCAGCCCGGGTACGGCCCCGGTGGCTACGGTCAGCAGGGCTACGCGCCGGGCGCGCGACCGCGAGGCGGCTCCTACGACCAGTCGACGCGTGCCTACAATCAGCCGACGCAGGCCGACGATCAGACGACTCGCGCCTATCCCCAGCAGCCCGAGCGCGTCTACGGCATGAGCGAGGACGAGACTCGTGTGCTGCCCGCGACCGAGGCCGACACCGATCCACGGGCCACGAAGGCTGAACTCAGAGACAACATCGGCCAGTCGGGGCAGATGGTCGAGACGAACCGTCGCGCGGCCACCTCCTCGAACGGTGACACGCTGGCGGTGTTCACGTATATCTTCGGCGCCGCCCTCATCGCCGTCATCGCGTTCGTGTTCTTCAACAATCTCCTCCTCCCCGCTACGGTAGGCGCGCTGGCCGGCGCGATCATCTGCGTGGCATTGGCATCGACCTACACGCTGAAGTCCCTCGAATTCTGGCCGGACAATTCGACGATCACCATCATCAACCTCCTCGTGGCCCTGGCCGCCTCCGTCGCCATGTTCATCGGTGCCGAGCAGACCGAACGCGACGGATTCACACTGGGCCGCATCACCGATTCCTTCGCCGCACTGCCCTTCAGCGAAGGATTCACCGGTTTCGCCACCGCCATCGCCGATCGCGTCGTCGAGTTCTTCCGCGAATTCGGGTTCATGGGCTTCATCTTCCTGATCCTCATGGGCGTCGGCTGCATCATCGTCTTCACTCTGGCGGCCAAGTCACTCATCGACGTCATGGACTGGCGCATCTTCGTCCAGTTCGGACGCTTCGTCACCGACCGCCCCATGTCCCATTCGCGTGCCGTTCGCTTCCAGTCTTCGAAGGTTTCGCACACCGTGACGTCGATCATTCTGGCCGGGATCGCGTTCCTCTGCGCGACCGGAACGGCCTATGACGGATTCACCTGGTTCACTCGCTGAGAAACAATTCAGCCTGATGGATATAAGATAGTCTCCGGACTTCCCCGTCGTGGCGCGCTCCAAGAGTGCGTCGCATCGGCCCTCAGCAGACGACGACGAACGACCCGCAAAGGGATGAGAACCTCAATTGGCGAATGGCAACGCAACATTCCGGCACTCGAACGTGGCGCTTCTCGGCCTGACTGAGATCCTCGCCCCGAACGAAGTGACCTCTCAAGAATTCGACGATCGCCTCGCCGATACCCTGTCCATGCTCAACCTGCCGACCGGGCTGCTGCAGCGCGTTGCGGGAGTCTACGCGCGACGCAACTGGGACCAGCCGAATCAGTTCGCCGATGGTGCGATCGCCGCTGGCAAGAAGGCCCTCGCCGAGTCTGGGGTCTCCCCCGACTCGATCGGACTGATGGTCAACACCTCGGTCACGCGTGAGCACCTCGAGCCCTCTGTGGCCGTCGGCGTGCACGCCGGCATCGGCCTGGGCTCCCAGGCGATGAACTTCGACATCGCCAACGCCTGCCTGGGCTTCGTCAACGGAATGACCCTGGCCGCGAACATGATCGACGCCGGTCAGATCGAATACGCCCTCGTCGTCGCCGGCGAGGACGCCTCCCGCGTCCAAGAGGCCACACTGCGCCGACTGACCCGGCCCGGCATCAGCCGCGAGGAATACCTCAACGAGTTCGCCTCCCTGACACTGGGATCCGGTGCCTCCGCCGCCGTCCTCGGGCCAGCCGACAAGCACCCGGAAGGCCACCGCATCCTGGGCGGCATCACCCGCGCCGCGACCCAGCACCACGAACTGTGCGTGGGCGATCACAACGGAATGTTCACCGACACCAAGGGTCTGCTGGCCGGCGGGATGGAACTCGTCGTCGCCGCGTGGGAAGAAGCCCACGAGGACGGCTGGAACTGGCGCGAGATGGATCGCTACGTCATGCACCAGGTCTCCGACGTGCACGTCAACTCGATCACGAAGGCCGCGAACCTCGATCCCGATCGGATTCCGGTCACCTATCCCGAACTCGGCAATGTGGGACCGGCTTCCCTGCCGATCACGCTCAGCCGTGAGGCATCACACCTCAGACCCGGCGACCGCATCCTGTGCATGGGAGTCGGGTCGGGACTCAACGCCGCAATGACCGAAATCGAGTGGTAGAGGTTCAATGAGATTTCCTGCACGGCCGGCTCAGGCTCCCCCGAAGCTGCCCGAGTGGGACCCGGCCTGGTCCCGAATCGTCGAGGCCACGACACCCGACGGGCAGCATTCCTTCCATGTCCTCGACACCCTCGAGGTGCTGCGCGCCGACGGGCTCGAACCCAGCGGCACGATCCTTGCCCTGCACGGCAACCCGACCTGGTCGTACCTGTGGCGACATCTTGCCCAGGCAACGGTGGACACAGCCCGGTCCGGTGGACGCGTGTGGCGGCTCATCGCTCCCGACCAGCTCGACATGGGCTTCTCTGAGCGGCTGGCGCATGAGTCTCTGCCGACTCCGCACGGCACCGAGGTGCGCCGGATGTCCCAGCGCATCGATGACTTCGACGCCGTCGTCACGTCTCTCCTCGCCGAGGAGGCCGGGAGCTCTGCCCCCGACGACGCAACCGCCTCGGCAGAGCATCCGATCGTGACGATCGGTCATGACTGGGGCGGCGTCCTGTCCCTGGGATGGGCAGCACGCAACACCGATCTCGTCTCCGCCTCGATCAGCCTCAACACGGCCGTCCACCAACCCGAGGACGCCCCGATCCCGGCACCTCTGCGGGCAACCTTGGCCGGACCCATGCTGCCGACTGCCACCGTGGCCACCGACGGGTTCCTGCGGGTGACGATGAGCCTCGGGGATCTCGATCCAGAGATCAAGGGCGCCTTCCGTTCCCCGTATGAGACCGCCTCACAGCGCCATGGGATCGGCGGCTTCGTCGCCGACATCCCCGTCAACGAGAACCACCCGTCCTACTCGGAGCTGCAGCGCGTGGGCGCCGATATCGCGGCCTACGAGCACCCTGCCCTCCTGGTGTGGGGACCGAAGGACCCGGTCTTCCTCGAACGCTATCTGCGTGACCTGCGTCAGCGCCTGCCCCAGGCCGACGTGCACCGCTTCGAACTGGGCTCACACTTAGTCAGCGAGGACTACGACGTGGCCGGTGTCGTGACCGACTGGCTGAAGACGCAGTTCCCCGTCGACGATGCTGGACCTGAAGCCGCCTCCGGCACATCCGCTGCCGAGAACACGACTGCGGCAGCTCCTGCGCGTGGAGTCACCGCGATCCTCGACGCACGCCATGATGACGAATCCATCGCCTCGGTGGACTTCGCACAGAATCCGGCGCAGCAGATCACCTGGCGTCATCTCTGGCACGTGACGACGAGCATCGCAGGCGGCCTGCTCGAACTCGGAGTGCGCCCGGGCGATCGGGTCTCTATGCTCGTCCCTCCGGGCAACAACCTCACTGCAGCCCTCTACGCGTGTCTGAAGATCGGTGCCGTCGCGGTCGTCGCCGATGCCGGACTGGGGCCGAAGGGCATGACTCGGGCGACCACCTCGGCGGATCCGGCGTGGATCATCGGGGAACTGCCTGGACTCGGCCTCGCCCGAGCCTTCAACTGGCCCGGCCGGCGCATCTCCGTGTCCCCTCTGGGACCGGTGCGGGCCACACTGTTCAAGGTCGAGACCAGCCTGACCGCGCTTTCGCGCACCACACACCACGCGCAGCTGCCCACCCCGGCAGCCACCGACGATGCCGCGATCCTCTTCACCTCCGGGTCGACGGGACCGGCCAAGGGCGTGCGCTACACCCACGGCGACATCTCCGCCCTTGCAGCAGTCCTGACCCGAGTCTTCGACGTGCACGAAGGCACCGGCCTGGTCGCCGGGTTCCCGCCCTTCGCTCTCCTGGGACCGGCCATCGGGGCCACCTCGGTCACTCCGGACATGTCCGTGACCAAACCGAAGACACTGACAGCCAGCGCCATCTCCGATGCGATCATCGCCGGTCATTCCACGATGGTCTTCGCCTCGCCTGCTGCGTACAAGAATGTCGCCGCCACTGCCTCTGCTCTGAATGAGGAGCAGAAGGCCGCATGCGCGCAGGTCGAGCTCGTGCTCTCGGCTGGGGCTCCCGTACCGCTGGATCTGATGGATTCCATCGCCGAGGTGTTCCCGAACGCGAGCATCCACTCGCCGTATGGGATGACCGAGGGCCTCCTGCTGACCGACATCGACCGTGCCGGTGTCACCGCGGCAGCTGCCACGTCCAACCTCGGCGTGTGCGTGGGCCGACCCATCGACGGCGTCGAGTTGGCACTGGCTGCGATCGACGACTCGGGTGCGTCTGCAGACGCGCTGGCACAAGGCGTTGAAGCGCAGGGCCGTTTGGGCGAATTCGTCGTCAGCGCCGCCCACATCAAGTCCGGCTACGACAACCTCTGGGCCACCACCGCTGCCTCAGCTCGGGATGACCTCGACGGTCGGACCTGGCACCGGACGAACGACATCGGCCACATCGACGCCGAGGGCCGGGTCTGGCTCGAAGGCCGTCTGCAGCATGTGGTCACCACACCTCGCGGGCCGGTGGGCCCCGGTGGTCTCGAAGCACTCATCGATTCCGACGAGCAGGTCAGCCGTTCTTCGATCGTGGGCATCGGCCCGACCGGGACACAGTCTCTGGTGGCTGTCCTCGATGCCGAAGGGACCGATCTCTCCCCTGGCCTGGCACCGCTGGACCTGACGTCGAGATTGCGGGAGCTGGTTGCCGAGGTCCTCGGACATGACCTCACCGCGGTGCTCGTCGCTCCCACGTTCCCGACTGACATCCGCCACAATTCGAAGATCGACCGATCCCGGTTGGCCACCTGGGCCGATCACGTCCTATCCGGCGGTTCGGTGCGTACCAAGGTCTGAATCCCAACCGTCTGAGGAGTCCTCATGAAGATCACCGTCACCGGGGCCTCCGGGCTCCTGGGTTCGTCCGTCGCTCGCGCACTGGTGGCAGGCGGCCACGAGGTCACGACTCTGCAGCGTCGCCCCTCCTCGGTGGCTGGCGTTCAAGATGTCATCGGGTCGGTCACCGATCCGAGCAGCGTCGCCGAAGCACTCACCGGCGCCGAGGCTGTTGTGCACTTGGCAGCGAAGGTGTCGATGATGGGCGACCCCAGTGAGTTCGAGGCCGTGAACATCGGCGGCACGCGCACTCTCGTCGATGCTGCTGTGGCCGCAGGGGTGCAGCGGCTGGTCCACATCTCCTCTCCGTCTGTGGCACACACCGGGGACTCGATCATCGGCGAGGGCGCGGGCCCGGCCTCCCCCGAACTGGCGCGCGGTGAGTACGCACGAACGAAGGCCGCCGGTGAGCTCATCGCCTTGGCCGCCGACTCCGAGGATTTCAAGGTCCTCGTCCTGCGCCCGCACCTCATGTGGGGGCCAGGCGACACTCAGCTGACGGAGCGCGTCATCGATCGCGCGCGGGCCGGCCGGATGCCGGTGCTGGGGTCGGGTGCACCACTCGTCGATGCCCTGTTCGTCGACAATGCGGTCGAGGCAATCGTCGCCGCCGTCGACGCCGTCGCGTCCACGCACGGTGAGTCGCTGGTGGTGACGAACGGTCAGCCGCGCCCCATCGGGGAGCTCATGTCACGCATCGCCATCGCCGGCGGCGCCGGGGTGCCGAAGCTGCGCGTTCCCGTGGGGCCCGCGCTGGCGGCCGGATCCATTGTGGAGAAGGTGTGGGATCTGGGGGAGCATGACGATGAACCTCCCCTGACGAGGTTCTTGGCCGAACAGCTGTCGACTGCGCACTGGTTCGACCAGCGCCGCACCCAGGAGGTTCTGGGATGGACACCGCGAGTCAGCATCGAAGAGGGACTGAAGATCCTGGCAGACCACTACCGGGGTTGATCGCAGACCACTACCGGGGCTGATCAGCGAGGCGGTATCTGGTGTCTGTCGATCTGGATCGCCTTGGATGGGCACAGGAATTCTGCTTCAGCGGCCGCCTCCCATTCCGATTCAGGCGGGGCGGAGTCATTGAGTTGGGCGAAACCACCGTTGTCCTCCGGGTTGGAGAAGACCTCGGGGGCGACGAACCCGCAATTGCCTGAAGCAACGCACATGCTCGCATGAAGAGTGATTTTCATGGGATCTTTCCTCTCGTGGCCTGCGGCGTTCGTGTCTGTTCGGTCGGAGCTCGGCAGGAGCCTCAGCCCCGATAGCGTCGCACAAGAGGGCACGTATAGGGGTCCTGACCCTTCACACCGACCTGACTGAGATAGGCGATCACCGTGGCGGCAGCCTCGGTGAGAGTTCTCTCCGTATACGGTATGTCGTGCTTGGCGCAATGCTCACGGACGATCGTCTGCATCACGGGAAGACTGGGACGCGGAGCCGCCGGGAACAGGTGGTGTTCGATCTGGAACTGCAGGCCGCCCAGCAGAAACCGTGCCACCGGCCCGTCTTTGATGTTCCGGGACATGACAACCTGCCTGCGCAGGAAATCAATATGCATGCCCTTTTCCACAGTGGGCATTCCGATGTGATTGAGCGCGAAGGCACCGCCCAGCAGGATTCCGAAGAATCCGATCTGGACCCCGAAGAACGCGCACGCCATTCCGAACGGCAGCACCAGAAAGAGCAACGTCAAGTAGGCACCAAATCGGATCGCGATCAGCACGATCTCCGTCACCCGGTGCGGCACGTTCGGGGCAGTGAATAGAGTCTTCAATGACGCATAGTGAAGATTCGCCCCTTCCAGAAACAGAAGCGGAACGAAGAAGGCACCCTGATGACTGGCGAGGAAGGCACCGAACCCCCTCCTCCGGCCGGCCGCATTGGGTGTCATTGCTATCAGGTTGGACTCGATGTCCGGGTCCTCACCCTCCTGATTGGGGTACGCATGATGCGTATTGTGCTTGGCCATCCACCAGCTGAAGCTCAGCCCCATGAACAGTCCGGCGATGATGCGCGACGTCCACTCGTTGAGCTCCCTGGACGCGAAGATCTCACGATGAGCGGCCTCATGCGAGAGGAAGCCGAGCTGCGCCATGACCATTCCGATCAGGCCGGCAGTGATCAGCTGAAACCAGGTGGCGCCGAAGATGACGACAGCGGCGAGCAGACCCGCCAGCGCCAGCAGCCAGATGATGATTCTGGTGAGATAGAAGCCCCGGCGTCGTCGCAGCAGTCCGGAATCGTGAATTGTCCCGCTCAGCTGTCGATACGATTCGACATATTGTTCAACCGCCATGGTCGCCCTCCTCGTCCAGCAAAGGCCGACGGGCTGTACCTCGTTGCGCCCGTCGTGGATATCCGTGCGCTATCTCTCGATAGTAGATCGATCGACTGCCCTCATCAACGAGCGATCGCGTCGCACTGCGAAACCTATTCAGTACTTCGAGGTTCCGTCATTCCCAGAAGGGTCGTCGGTATCATCGACGCTCTCGCGGCCGTCAGCCGGTGCGGGCTCCGAACCGTTCAGCGCATCTACGGAGATTCCCGGTTCGCCGGTCGGAGGGTTCTCCAATGACGACCCCGCCGTCTCTGCATCGACTTCATCCTCTGTGCGAGCCCTCGGCTCATTGACCATCGACTCATCGTGTGTGAGACTATCGGGCTCTTCTGACCTGCCGACCTCTGGGACTTGCGACTCGCTGTCGTTTGACCCGCTGTCATTATGGTCGCTGCTGCTGCGTTCGGTGTCTTTGGGTTCAGCTTCGATCGAGGACTCATC
The DNA here is from genome assembly GCF_016107655.1 of Brevibacterium antiquum. Lineage (GTDB taxonomy): Bacteria > Actinomycetota > Actinomycetes > Actinomycetales > Brevibacteriaceae > Brevibacterium > Brevibacterium antiquum. The sequence continues at coordinate 109,627 of NZ_JABASX010000002.1, read as the reverse complement.
CGCATCCGGTGACACCTCGGCCTTCTTCGCCACTGCTTCGTTCGCCGCGGGTGGTATCGGTGGGACCCTCGGCTCCGTGGATGAGGCTTTCGCCTTCGCCCCTGATCCTTCGTCATCATCGATGCTCACGCCCGCATCGGCAGCCAATCGAGCACGCCGTTCGGCGCGTGCATTCGCGCGCTCCTCCTCGCTCATCGCGGGCTTCGCAGGAGCTGTGTCCCTGTGGCTCGGCTTGACGACTTCCCAAATCAGGAGGACTACCACCATAGTGATGCCGACTATGGCACCCATCAGCAGCGAACCCCACGGACGCGGCATGGAGAAGAGGTCGGCAAAGAAGTTGATGCCGAACAGGACGCCGATTCCGATGATCAGAGCAACGAGGTATCTCATGTCTCCATTGTGCCTTGTCTGCGAACGCAATCAGGCGATGTCGGCAGATATCTGTCGTGAGCCGTCTGAGCTCAGCCAATTGCTGTGACGACCGTGCAGATGGCCGGCCTGTCCGAACCACCACCAGACGCAGATCGGTCGGGCCCGCTACGGAGGCAGGGGTGCCCTAACCCCCAAACGGCTCCCGCGCAACCATCGCGGACCCCACAATCACCTGACCCCGCGCCCCCTGGGCGTTGTGCCATGGGTCACAATGGAACCATGAACACGATCGCACAGGACCAGCCCCCCAGCTACGACGACGTCATCGCTCGCATCGATGCCGATCCTGAAGAGTTCTGGCTCGACCAGGCCAAGCGACACATCGACTGGGTCACCGAACCGACTCGCGCAGTCGACGATGCGAACGCCCCCATCTACCGCTGGTTCCCCGACGGCGAGCTCAATGTGTGCTTCAACGCCGTCGACCGCCATGTAGCGGCCGGACGCGGAGAACAGCCGGCCATCATCTACGACTCGCCTGTCACCGACACGATTCGCACGATCACATACTCAGAACTCCTCGATGAGGTCTCCCGTTTCGCCAGGGCGCTGTCCGACAAGGGCGTGGTCAAGGGCGATCGGGTCATCATCTACATGCCGATGGTCCCCGAGGCCGCTGTCGCCATGCTCGCCTGTGCCCGCATCGGCGCGATCCACTCGGTGGTCTTCGGCGGATTCGCCCCCAACGAGCTGGCTGTTCGCATCGACGACACCTCACCGAAGGCTGTCATCTCCACCTCGTGCGGGGTCGAGAAGAGTCGCATCCTCGAGTACAAGCCCATGGTTGACGAGGCGATCGACATCGCCGAGAACAAACCCGAGTTCACCGTCATCGTCCAACGTGACGAGCACCGCTGCGAGATGGGCGAGAACGATCTCGACTACGCCGAACTGCTCGCGAACACTCCCGAGGGCATTGATCCGGTCACCGTCATGGCCGCCGACGAGCTCTACGTCCTCTACACCTCCGGTACGACGGGCAAGCCGAAGGGCATCGTGCGCGATTCCGGCGGCTACGCGGTGGCATCGGCCTTCTCGATGCCCAATATCTTCGGACTCAATCCCGGCGACACGATGTTCACCGCATCCGACGTCGGCTGGGTCGTCGGCCACACCTATATCGTCTACGCGCCGCTGCTGGCCGGAGTCACTTCGGTCCTGTTCGAGGGCAAACCGATCGGCACCCCCGATGCGGGCACCTTCTTCCGCATCATCGAAGACCACGGGGTCAACGTTCACTTCACGGCGCCGACGGCCATGCGCGTCGTCCGCAAGGAAGATCCGAACGGCGAGCTCATCAAGAAGTACGACCTCTCCAGCCTGCGGGCCTCATTCCTCGCCGGTGAACGCCTCGACCCGGACACCTATGAGTGGACGACGAAGATCCTCGCCGAGGCGACCGGTCGGGACATTCCCGTCGTCGACAACTGGTGGCAGACGGAGACCGGCTGGCCGATCGCGGCCAATCCGCTCGGTCTCACTCAGTTCCCCCTCAAAGCCGGGTCCCCGACGAAGCCGGTGCCGGGCTTCCAGGTCGAAGTCCTCGATCCAACCGGTAAGCCGATGCCGGCCGGCGAGGAGGGCCTCATCGTTATGAAGCTGCCCCTGCCGCCGGGGACGATGGCCACCGTCTGGGGCGATGACTCCAGATTCGTGTCCTCGTATCTGTCCGCGTTCGACGGCTACTACCTCACCGGCGACTCGGGCTACCTCGACGAAGACGGATACATCTTCGTCATGGGCCGCACCGACGATGTCATCAACGTCGCCGGCCACCGCCTGTCCACGGGCATGATCGAGGCCGTCATCGCCTCCCATCCTGCGGTCACGGAGACCGCAGTGATCGGCGTTCACGATGACACGAAGGGACAGAATCCGCGTGCACTGGTCGTTCTCGGTGATTCCGCCGAGGCGACTGATCCGGATGCGGTCATCGCCGAACTCGTGGCGCTGGTGCGCAAGGAGATCGGCCCCGTCGCCGCCTTCAAGCAGGTCGATATCGTCTCTGCCCTGCCGAAGACTCGGTCGGGGAAGATCCTGCGCAAGACGATGCGCGAGATCGCCGACGGAGTCGACTCCCCGGCCGTGCCCTCGACGATTGAGGACCCTGCAGTGCTCGAGGCGATGGAGTCAGTGCTCCAGCGCAGCTGAGCCGTTAATGCTCTGAGTCCTTGAGCATTCAGGACCGGACACCGCGCTTGTAGCCTGCTGCGAATCCGTGGTCGAAGGCAGCCCCGATCATCCTGCCCATGCCTCGGCGTCGGCTGCCAGCGCGGTGGCCAGGTCCACGGTGGTCATGTCCACAGTGGTCACGGTCTTGATAGTCACGAACATCGTGGTCACGACCTCGGTGGTCGGCGCCGCGATTGCCTGGTCCACACTCGTCATGACCGCGGTGGTGGACGAAACGGCCTTCGTCTGCGATACCATCGCCCCATTCCTCGGGTGAGTCCCAGCCACCTCGCGAGGCCCACTCATGACGCTGGCCCCGGTCGCGGCGAGGACCGAATCCGTGCCCGCGCCCGGGTCCGAACTCGGGTCCGAATTCAGGCCCGAAGCCGCGCCGAGCGGCGAATTCTCGGCGATCATTCCATTCATCGCCTGCACCCCCTGCATGCCCGCCGAGCGCGTCAACGATTTTGCCCAGATGCTCCGTCAGAGACTCGAGCTCCTCATCCGACAGCGCCTCGTCGATCACCGCATCGACCTGTTCATAGATCGTCTGGCCGCGGCTTCCCGACTCCCCCGCAGCAGCCGCAGCAAAGACTTTTCGGCGCAGCAGGCGGCTCGCCTGCTTGAGAAGGTCCGACAACTCCGGGGTCTCGTCACGCATGTCGGAATGGCCACTCTCGGCAGGGCCGGCCTCGTCGAATTCGTGTCCATCATTCATATTCATACTCTCCTGACTGGGAATATCACTTCGATCACCTGCACGGTCCTCGCGACCTTCCTGGCCACTGCCGGTGTTGTTGTCATTCTGTTCGCTGTTGTTGTGCGAGTTCATGTCGTCTCCTTTGCTTGTCATCTGACATGTACATGTATCATGACATGCATTTAGAGTGCATGTCAATCAACATGTAAAATCGGAGTATGAGCAATCAGGGAGACAGCGACCAGGGCACGGACAATGCCAGTCAGAGGATCGCCGAGGCGCTGACACGCCTGCAGTGGAGGCGCGGCCCCGGCGGTGGCCCGCGCGGATTCGGACCGCCAGGCGGTGCGGCTGGTTTCGGTGGCCATCCCGGGTTCGGCGGTCCAGGACGGGGCGACTTCCCGTTCGGTCGCGGCCGCCATCCCCAAAGCAGCGGGGATGAGCGACCCCCACAGAGCCAGCACGATCGACACGAAGAGGACGCACGCGAGGACAGGCGTCGCCATGGCGGTGATCGCGGTCGGCACGAGGACGAACACGACTGGAAAGGGAGATTCGGCGCCCACTTCGGCGGGCGAGCGCAGCTGCGACTGCTCATCGCCCTTGCTCAGGCCGACCGATCACTTGGCGTCAGTGCGATCGGCGAGTCCATCGGCGTCGACCAGCCTCGCGCCTCCCGCCTCGTGTCACAGGGCGTCGAACTGGGGCTGCTCCAACGTGAAGCCGATCCCGATGATGCCCGTCGCACTCTTATTGCGCTGACGGAGAAGGGTCGCGCGATCTCGAACAGGTTCCGGGGAGCCCAACGTGAGAGTGTCGACCTGGCCCTTGATGGGTTCACCGATGAGGAGCGTGCACTCCTGGCTCAGCTGCTCTCACGCTTGGCAGATGCCTGGCCTCGGTGAGGAGCTTTTCGCTTCAGCTTTCGGCGAGTGTCTTGAGCCTCTCAAGCGACGCCAAGAGATTCTCGGACGTCGTCGACTGCGCGCGTGGCAGTCGCAGGGGGTCTCTCAATTCGGTCCAGTCATAGGTTTGGCGAACCAGGCTTGAGCGTTCTCCTGTTGCTTCGATCTCCCATGTCCACTTCTGGCCGAACGGTTCACCACCGACCTCGGAGGGTTTCCAGGCGATGAGCCTGCCCTCCTCGAAGGCGACGATATGGTTCTCTCGATCCACGCCTTTGGTCAAAGTAGTGATGAAGGATCCACTGGCGCTGGTCGGCCGCTGACCTTGGGCGGCTGTGCCCAGATTGTCGTTGCCGTCCCATTCGGGCTGGCGGACAGGGTCCGCGATGAGGTCGAAGACTTCCGAGGCGGGTGCTGCGATCTCGATTTCCGCACTGACCACCTTGAGCGCCGGGTCAATCGTGTCGAAGATCGTGGCGTCGGGGGCAGCATTCCCCTCAGTGGGAGCAGGTGAGTTGGATGTCGGTTCGGTCATGGGGTTCCGCCTCTTCGCTGGTGTCCGGTTCCGACGGCAGCTTCGCCCCGCCGTCATGCAGTCGCCGTCAGGATACACAGCTTTCTGCTCGGTCCAGGTATTTCTGTGCCGAATCGGGAACTGGCACTCAGTCCTCGAGCGCCTGCTCCTGACGTTCGGCTCGCAGCTCCGCGGTGCTGAAACGAGTGAAGAGCCGTGAGGAATCGCTGGACAGCGACAGCAGCACGGCGACCTGCATGGCGATCGTCGTCAGCACGTACATGTTGGTCGCGAGGTCGCGGTCTCCCGTGAAATAGTTCGTCATCGACACGATCACGGACACCGTGGAAAGAGTCAGGATCCACAATCGAGCCCGATTGCTGCCGCGGAAAACGGAGATGCTCGCGATCACCTGCAGGCAGCCGATGAGGAGGCTGAGTCCGATGAGAATTCCTGCCACGATCCGTGTTGCGGTTTCATCGGCGAGAGTTTCGATGTCTTCGCTGTAGTCAACGACCTCGGTGCGCAGTCCATCCCAGTCGAGCACTGTGCCCAGCACATCCCACGCCTGAAAGATGAGCAGAACCAGGACGAGGGCGGCACCGACGACCGTCTGCAGCGGCCGCTTGTGCCACAGGGTCTTCGTCACTTCTCTGACCGACCGCGCGTCGGAATAGATCTGAGTCGCATCGAGGGCGAGTTCAAGTCGGTCAGGAGTATCTGTTTCGTCGGCGGTCACCTCGGTGACTTCGATGATCGGCAGATCCCCGTCCGTGATGATCGCGTCCCCACCACCGTTGCGTGAGTGATAACCAGTCGAGAAGTCCTCAATGTGCTGGACGACGATCGCCTCATCGGCCGAAGCCACCGTGTCGACGATGTAGTCACGTTCGACATCGGTGTTCTCTTCGATCTTGTGGGTGAACTGCAGTGTGAATAGTGAGATCCCGACGCTCTTGTCATAGGTGCCCGCCGCCAGCCAGTCCGCCTGATGCCCACCGGGCAGCATCCAACCGGCCGGGCACTTCCAGAACCGCACATGGTGGCGCTGGCCGGGGTCGCCGTCGACCTCCTGCTGATAGGCGAAGTCCTGGCGCCTGCCGAACAGCAGCAGGGGCGACACCGGCGCCTTGGGATAGCTTCGCCGCGTCAGAGTGGATCTGATGATCTCCCAGGTTGAGGCTGGTGTGATGCCATCGGCAAGAATCCAGCCCGCAGCCTTCATCGCGTGATGGATCTGCGTTTCATCACCGCGCCATGCGAGGTTGACCGGGTCACCGAGCAGTCCGTCCGAGGTCCGAGCCCGACCGATGAAATAGTTCGGGACGTAGATCTGAGAGAGGATGCGATGCAGCCGTGGAAGCGCCAGGTACGAGACCACTCCCCAGAAGACGAGGAGGGTCAGCACCTGCCACCACCCGAGCGAGAACCCCTCGAGCAGGATCAGCATCGCCAACCACGTCGATGAAGCACCCCCAAAGAGGAAGAAGAGGTAATCGAGAACCCCGGTGACGGTGAAACGGTGGCGCCGGAATGCGAACGGCTGCCTCTGTCGTCGGTTCAACGAGGCATCCGAGCTGTCAGGCCCAGGTTCGGGCGTCGTTGTTCCGGAGGTCATGGGACAAGTTTAATGATCGCGGCGGCGATTCAGGGTCGCAGTCGCCGTCGCCGCGACCTCAAGATTTTCGTCGGTGCTGAGTTCGGCAATGAGCTCATCGACCTCGGCACCCGGAATCTCGATGAGGACCTGCAGCACTCGGAACCGCATAATCGCCTCTGGCGACCGCGCATGCCGACGCAGATTCGACATGATCCGCGTCGCGACCTCAGCACGCTCTCCTTCTTCCGGGGCGTCGTTGACGAAGGCGGCGAGTGCCTCGGCGGCTTCGATGTCCTTGGGGCCCTCCATCGCGATTTCGAGCAGGTCCGCGACTGCAGCGAGATCTCCCATCTGCCCCAGAACAAGAGCGGCGCCGCTGCGCACTTGAAAATCAGTGTCGCCGAGGCCGGAGTGCAGCGCCTCGGTGATGGTCGCCTCAGCGACGGGCCCGAGCTCGTCCTTGCCTGTATTGCGACGAATCTCGTCGAGCGCTAGAAGCGCGTTGCGACGGACATCGACGGAGAGGTCGTCCATTCCCTTCGCCAGATAGCGGACCGCTTCGGGGCCCGACTGGACCAGGGCCCAGCGCATGGCCCCGGCAGCGTTGAGCACAGGTTCGTTGAGAACGGCTGCCGACAGGGACTCCACGGGCACAGTTCCGTCGACGCCGCTGCCCAGTGCTGCCTGATGCCGCTGGATGACATCGCCGGATTCCAGCGAACGCAGGAGATCGATGGTCAGCAGCAGCGCCTCCCCATCGGCATGGTGGAGACGGTCGATGCGCTCGAGATGGGAGAGCAGCTCCTGTTCGGCCGCGATGCGTCGCCTCGACGCCTCGACCAGCTCGCGAATCAGACGACGCGGATCGAACGCAGGATCATCGAGGAGAGTCCCGATCTCTGCCAGCGACATTCCGAGCTTGCGCAGCCCTTCGATGTGGAAGATGCGTCCGATATCGGCCGCGGAATACTCGCGGTACCCGCTCGAGGTGCGCCCACTGGGATCGATGAGCCTCAAGGATTCATAGTGCCGCAGCATGCGGGCGCTCACGCCTGACCGTTTGGCCACCTCGCCGATCAGCATCAGCACCTCTCTCCCTCTTCCACTATAGACAGGTCACGCTGTCGCGGCTGCGCCATCAGCGCATCCAGTTCATGAGAAAGGAGCCCGAGGTGTCGCACGCAGCACTGCGCGAGCTTGCCCCGCCCGGCAGTGCCGCCTCGGTCGACCCTTCCCAAAATCGACCTATGCTGACGCCTCGGACCCCAGTGCGACCACGCGCTTGGCTTCACCCAAGGCGTGAGCGAAGCCGGCATCCGGGTCGGTGAACATCCCCCGAGTCGCCATGGCGTGTGTCCGCACTGTTTCTTCCTCTGCCTGCAGTCTTCCATCGAGCACTGACACGAGATCCTCACCCAGAGAGACGAGGGCTCGACTGAGGCTCTTCTGCGTCTCGATGCCACCTCTCCCAAGCTGTGTGACCAGGGACAATGCCAACCGCTCTCGATCATCACCGGGGACAAGTGCCACGGCAGCCCTCCACGCGCTGCGGGCCACCTCGGTGTCCGCGTGAGCGATCAGACTGTCTCCGATAGCTCCCGGGTCCATGGCCTCCCAGCCGCGGGGATCACCGATCTTCGACAATGTGTGCAGCGCCTGACTCTGGGCCTGCGGCACATCGGAGCTCAGCTCGACGATGAGCAGCGGCACAGTCGCCTCGGCGGGCATCCGAGTGATCGCCCAGGTGAGCATGTCACGAACGAAGAAGTCCGGTTCGACTCTGCACCGCTGGACGAGAACGCCGAGGTGGCGATCCTCGGCGGTGGTTCCGACGGAGAGCGCCGCCTGCAGTCGCTGCTGCGGGTTCGACGACGACAAGGCCGCGATGACGGGCTCCTGGCCCTCATATGTCTGCGTGGTGCTGTGTGGGTTGGTCATTGATCCCACCTCCTTGAGACCAGTGAAGCCCTTGACATCGTGTCAAGGTCAAGGCCATGGCGAAACGAAAGACCACCATCTCGAGAACTGTCCCGGCGATCAGTCGCCGGCAGCAGGACTGAGAGCTGAAGCAACCCGGCCCGCGCGGCTGCTCAGCCGCCGCTGGACCAGTGCCCGCGGGAGGCCGGGGCGCTGCTCGGTGCCTCGCCCCCACCCGAGTCCGCGTCTGAGTTCCCGCCCGACCTGTCGGTGCCAGCGCCCACAAGAACCACTGCAGCGACGACTGCGATGACAATGACCACCATGATGACTGCCGCGATCACACCCACCAGGCATCCGAAGAGTCGAGATCTCGGGTTGCGTCGTCTCACGAAGATCATGATCCGATCTTAGTCAGCACGCTGGTCGGTTCGCCCTGAGGAGATGTCGCAGAGTTGGAACAGGAAGCATCGCCTCCGAGGCACACAAAAAAGTTCACTTCCGTGACCGTTCTGTGACAAAGGGCACGGCGTGGACACATGCATCCCTCAGTTTGTTGCATTATCGTTATATTCATGGCTGGAACGACTCGACACCGCAAGGGCTCTCGGTCCGTGCTTCGTGGTGCCCTGATCGGTTTCGGGGCAGCGGTGGCGGCCTTGGTCCTTGCCGCCGTCGTCATCGTCAACTCACCGGTCTCGTTCGGCTCGACTACGATCAGGCAGATGCAGATGGCTTCAGTGAATCAACTGACCGAACAGCAGATCGACAATGCCCGACTGATCATCGGCATCGGTCGCGGCGGCGACTTCGATGACCGTGCCATCAGAATCGCTCTCATGACCGCGCTCCAGGAATCCTCGCTGCGGAACCTCGACTCGGGTGACCGCGACTCGATCGGTCTGTTCCAACAGCGCCCGTCGCAGGGTTGGGGTGAACCGGAGCGCCTCAACGACCCCATCTTTGCCACGAAGTCCTTCTACGGAATCAACCCGGACATCGAGAACCCGGGACTCGTGCAGATCGATGGTTGGCACACGATGGCCCCCACCGAGGCGGCACAGGCCGTCCAACGGTCCGCCTTGCCTGACGCCTATGAGCAGTGGGAGTCTCTGGCCGACGACCTCATCGGCAGTCAGGACGACGTCGAAGCCCTGAGCTGAACGGTGAGTTCGCCGCAGAATTTCCGGTAATCTCTATCCATGGCCTCCACTTCAGATTCCACCCCGGTCAATGCCGCAGTCAAGCAGCTCCTGCGCAACCCCGAGGGCAATCTCGAAGCCATCTCAGAGACCGCCGACCTATTCAAGGCACTGGCCACACCATCGAGGCTGAAGATGCTGTTGGTTCTCGCCCACGGTGAGGCGACAGTGACGCACATCGTTGAGTCCACCGAGCTTTCGCAGCCCTTGGTCTCCCAACACCTGAAGTTCCTGCGCGGCCTCCACCTCGTCGGAGTCAACCGAATCGGCCGCGAAGCCTACTACTCGCTCAAGGACGACCACGTCGCTCACATCATCCTCGACGCTCTTGCCCACACCGTCGAAGGTCACGAGCACTGAACACATCAGTCGTCGGGCCTCGCCCCGCCATCAGCGTCGTCTGCGCAGTGCCTCCGGTCCACCACCGACGACCCAGACGATCACGACGACCAGCACCGCACCGATCCACTGCGGCGACTGCAGCCGTTCTCCGGCGATGACCGAGCCCAGGACCACGGCCGACAGCGGTTGGAGCAGCATGAGGGCAGCGGTCCGCGACACCGTCACCAGCGGGCTCGAGATGCTCAGCAGCACCCATGACAGAGCCTGGCCGAAGACGGCCAGCGCCACCATCCACGCCCACCCGTCCCAGCCCAGGTCGAAGTCGAGCCCGCCGAGTGCGACACCGGCGATCGCTGTCATCACTCCCGCAGCAATGGTGCCCACCGCCACGGGCGCGACCACGAAGTTCGGTGCCGCCTTCCGACAGTGGTGGATACCGAAGATGTAGACGCCGTAGAGAATTCCCGAGAGCACTCCGAAGATCGCGCCGCGCACCGGATTCGCCGCTCCCTCATCGGCGCCGAAGACGCCTCCGGTCAGCAGCATGCCGATGATCATGATGGGAATGCACGTGATGAACAGCCACCCGGGCTGCGTTCCTCCGAAGACCCATACCAGTGCCGGGAATACGATGACCTGGACGCTGATGAGGACAGTGGAGACGCCGACTCCAGCATCGAGGACGCTCTGGGCCCACAGCACGTAGTCGATGCCCAGTGCCGCACCCGAGACAGCTGCGACGATGAGGGCCCTGGACGGCAGGGGCCCATGGCGTCGGAGCTCGAGGATCGCCAAGGGCGCCAAGACGATGACAGCGATCCAACAGCGCAGAAATGCCGCGGTCGGAGCACTCGCCTCGGCAAGGATGACGAACAGACCGGCCGAACCCAGGAGCAGTGCTGACACGATGATGCCCAGTGTCGGCAGCCCTGAAGGCGACGGTTCTGAGGTGGCTGGTGACCCCGAGGACGCAGGCGGCTGTACGGGCGGCTCCTCGCCATGGGCCGCGGCCGAGTTCGAAGTCATCGCATGAAGTCAAGGATCCGGTCGAGCGCCTCGGCGGTCTTGTCCGCACCGACAGCCAGCGACAGCCGCACCGAACGCGACCCGTTGAGGGAGTCGAAGTCATCACCCGGAGCCAAGGCGACTCCGGTGGCCTCGAGAAGCGCCTGACACCAATCGGTCGCAGTCACGATGTCGCCACTCGACCGCTGCAGGATCTCGTCGATGCGGGCATACATGTAGAACGCCCCATCGGGCGGGGCCATATCGGAGAACCCCAGGTCAGCAGTGGCGTCGAGAACGTGCTTGCGGGCACGGGCGAAGGATTCGACCGCCGCCTCGCATTCGGCATAGGACTCCTCGGTGAAGGCCGCCACGGCCGCATACTGGGCGGGAACCGGGGCACACAGCGACAGATTTCCGGTCACGTTCTGGGCAGCATCAGTCAGCTCTTCGGGCAGGATCGCCCAGCCGAGCCGCCATCCGGTCATCGCCCAGTACTTCGAGAACGAGGAGATGACGATGGCATTGTCATCATGGGCCAACGCGGTCTCACCACGCGTGCCGATGTAGCTGATGCCGTGATAGATCTCGTCGGAGATCACCTGCACACCGTGTTCGGCGCACCAGGAGATGAGTTCGCCGAGGTGGTCGCCTGAGATCATCGTCCCCGTCGGATTCGCCGGCGAGGCGAGCATGAGTCCCTTGAGCGGGGCCTGCGCATGTGCCTGCTCGAGGAGTTCGACGGTCGGTTGGAACCCATGGTCTCCACCGCAGTCGAGTTCGACGATCTCGCAGTTCAATGCGGCGAGGATGTTCTTGTATGCGCCGTAGCCCGGGCGGGCGAGCGCGACGCGGTCACCTGCGTCGAAGCAGGTCAGGAAGGCCGTTTGGAAAGCACCGGAGGAACCCGTGGTGATGGCGATGCGTTCCGTGGGCACCTCAACGCCGTACCAGTCGCGGTAGTGCCCGGCGATGGCCGTGCGCAGTTCAGGGATGCCGAAGATCGGAGAGTAGCCGAGGTTCGTGCCGTCGGTGACCACCTCGGCGGCTCTCCTGCGCACCGGCCCCGGTGCACCCTGGGTCGGTTCGCCCAGGCACATGGCGATGGTGTCTTTGCCCTGGCGCGACATCTCCTGGACCTTGGCCACGATATTCATGGCGGCGAAGGGCTGGACGAGTCCGGCCCGGTCAGAGACGCGGGGTGCGCTCGTCTGAGTGCTCATGGTCATCGGTCACCTCCTCTCGCGCGGGACGCGTCCCATGAGGTAGAACTCGGGGTTGGGCATCATTCCGCCCACGTGTGCCATGCGGTTGGACAGGCCGAAGAATCCGGTGATGGCACCGATGTCCCAGGCGTCCTCGTCGTCGAACCCGTGTTCGGCCAGGGCCGCGAAGTCAGCGTCGCCGAGCGCCCAGGGCTCTGTGCAGACCCTCATCGCGAAGTCGAGCATCGCCATCTGACGGTCGGTGATGTCGGCCTGCCGGTAGTTGACTGCCACCTGGTCTGCGACCAGGGGCTTCTTCTCCATGATCCGCAGCACGGCTCCGTGAGCGACGACGCAGTAGAGGCAGTTGTTGACCGCCGAGGTGGCCGTGACGATCATCTCCCGGTCACCTTTGGTCAGGTTCCCGGTCTCCTTCTCCATCAGAGCGTCATAGTAGGCGAAGAATGCTCGGAACTCGGCCGGCCGCCGGGCCAGGGAGAGGAAGACATTGGGCACGAAGCCCGATTTCTCTGACACGGCCAGGATGGTTTCGCGGATATCGTCTTCGACATCGTCGATGTCAGCATAGGGGTATCGCATACTGCTCATGCTAACCGTCGAGGCGGTTCCTGTGTGCCACGGGTCACGTGCAGGGCTGGGATGCTGTTGTGCTGAAGGCTAGGGTGAGGAGCAGACCATCAGCGACGACCAGAAGGAGTGTCAATCATGAGCGATGAGAACACCGGTTCGACAAGTGAGGTCCAGCTCGACAACGGAGTCTTCCGCGTGACCAGGTGGACGATCCAGCCTGATGGGGTCATCCCGATGCACAGACATGAGTATGAGTACGTCGTCATTCCGATGGTCACCGATGCGATGCACGTGCGGAACTCGGATGGCACGTCGATCGTCGCCGATCTCGAAGCAGGAGTCAGCTACACACGCGCCGCAGGATCCGAACATGAGGTCTCGAATCCCGATGGCACCGACGACATCGTCTTCGTCGAGGTCGAACGCCTCTGACTGCCCCTCCATGAGGCCGACCGTCCCTGATTGGGCCCTAAGTGGTCTTTTTGGACGCATCGCGCTGCTCACGACCGCACCATTTCGACCACCTAAGCGATGTCGGATGCGCGCGTCGCCGTTGGTGTCTGCGCCCCAGCGGGGCTGCGCCGCTGGTGCCTGCGCCGCAGCGGGCCCACATCGCCGCGGTCGGACGAATGCTCGGACAGGCAAACGCTCAGACGGGCACGTCCCAGGTGTGGACGGGTTCGCCGGAGGCCTGGTTCGCCACGTAGGCGTCCATCATCTGTTTGAGTCCTTCGCGGCGCTCCGGTGAGTCCGGCGCACTGTCCGGGGCCAGGCGGTCAAGCATCTTCAGCTGCCAGGTCGCACCGTTGGTCCGTTTCTCGGCCCGGCCTTCGATGATCGACATGTACTCTTCGATGACGTCCTTGTCGATGCCCAATCGGCTCAGCCCCCTGCGCGCCTGCGGAATGAGCACATCGAGTACGAGATCCGCGACATCGATGTGGCCGATCTTCGGCCAGGTCACGCGCGCGTGGATGCCGTCCTTGGCGCAGGCGAAGAAGTTCTCCTCCGCCTCCCTGAAGGACATCCGCGACCACACGGGGCGGTTCTCTCCGACGAGGAATTCGGCCAGACCGTAGTAGAAAGCGGCATCGGCGACCATGTCGACGGGTGTCGGGCCGGCTGGGAGCAGTCGGTTCTCCACACGGATATGGGCTCCGGAGTCCGAGGAGTCGTAGATGGGTCGGTTCCAGCGCCACACGGTGCCGTTGTGCAGGTTGAGTTCGTAGAGCTTCGGAGCATCGGCCGAACTGAACTCGACGAAGTCCTTGATCTCGGGCAGCAGCGGTGGGAAGTAGCGGACGTTCTCTTCGAAGAGGTCGAAGACGCTCGTGATCCAGCGCTCCCCGAACCAGACTCGGGGCCGAACTCCCTGGTTGACAAGTTCGGGGGTGCGCGTATCGATGGACTGGGTGAACACCGGAATCCGGGATTCGTGCCAGAGTTTGCGACCGACGAACAGTGGGGAGTTCGCACTCATCGCGACCTGGGCTGCTGCGATCGCCTGGGAGGCGTTCCACGCCTCGGCGAACTTGTTGGGTGCGACCTGCAGGTGCAGCTGCATCGAGGTGCAGGATGCTTCCGGGGCGATATCGGAGAATTCGTGCTTGTACTTCTCCTCGCCGTCGAGTTCGATGCGGACGTACTCGCCCCGGGCGTCGACGATCGAGTTGCTCAGCGCCTCGTAGCGATTCTCTTCGGTGATCCATGTCTCTTCGGTGAGGAACTGGGTGCTCAGGGTCGGCAGAGTCCCGATCGATGCGACCTTCAGCCCTTCCGCCTCGGCGGCCTTCTGGGCCTTGCCCAGCCGGTGCGCCACGCCCGCTTCCAGCGTCTTCAGCCCACGCCCGGCCACTTGCAGCACCGGGTGGTTGAGTTCGAGGTTGAACCCGCCGATCTCCGACTGGTACTCATCGTCGAGGCGCTCGAGGACCTTCGTGTTGTTCAGGCTCGGCTGATTGTCGGAGTCGATGAGGTTGAGTTCGAGCTCCAGACCGATCGTGCCCGCGGACTTGAACTCCGCATGGCGCAGATACGTGTCGAAGAGCTCGAGGTTCTCCGCGAGCTTCTCCCGATACAGCGTGCGTTCTTCCGGCGTGTACCGCTTGGAATTGACTGCCTCACCCATGGGTTAAGCAAACCACAGACTGACCCGGTCTGCGCGTGTGTGAAGTCCGACTTTTCTCGGCCCGTATAGGCTGAGCCACGTCGCATGATGCGGACGCCGCAACCGCCCTTGCAGGCCACATCGTAGAATCGGCGCATGACCACCTCACTGTCCTCAGATCTCCAGTCCGCTGACCTCGTATCGAAGGCCACCGACCGTCTCCCACTCATCCTCGAAGACATCAGACGCGTCATCACGAAGGAGACACCGTCGCACGACAAAGCAGCCGTGGCCGCGGGAGCCCAGGACTTCGTCGAACTGCTGCACGAGCGCCTCGGAGCCACCGCTGAGGTCATCACCGTTGATGACACTGCCCATGTGCGCCTGCGCTTCGGTTCGGGCCCGGCCCGCGTCGTCCTTCTCAACCATCAGGACACGGTGTGGCCGCACGGAACCTTGGACCGCAAGCCCTTCTCCACCGACGAGGGGATTCTGCGCGGTCCGGGCAGCTTCGACATGCTCACCGGGGCGATCATGAGCATCCACGCGAGCGCGATTCTGCGCGAGCACCTCGGCGAGGGGGCCCTTGAGGGACTGTCGATTCTGGTCACCGGTGATGAGGAGATCGGGTCGATCTCGTCATCCGATCTCATTCGCGCCGAGGCGGCCGAGGCGAAGGCCGTGTATGTGTTGGAGGCGAGCGCCGGTGGTGCGCTCAAGCTCGAGCGCAAGGGCACGAGCAACTACACTCTCGTGTTCACAGGCAAGGCCTCCCACGCCGGGCTCGAACCGGAGAAGGGGATCAACGCGGGCATGGCGCTGGCCCTGCACCTGCCCCTTGTCGCAGATCTTGCCGATGCTTCAGCGGGCACCTCTGTGGTCCCGACCGTGATCAGTGCGGGCACCACCTCGAACACGGTTCCCGCCGAGGCGCGCGTTGATGTGGATGTGCGTGCACGCACCGCTGCCGAACTCGATCGAGTCGACACAGCCATGCGTGAACTCGCCACCCGCCCGCAGCTGGAAGGCTCGTCGATCGAGGTCATCGGCGGAATCAACCGTCCGCCGTTCGAACGCGAGCAGTCGGCTGAACTCTTCGATCGTGCCACTGCCCTGGCTGCTGAGCTCGGCCTGCCCGCTCCGGAGGGCGTGTCCGTGGGCGGCGCTTCGGACGGCAACTTCACCGCCGGTGACGGCATTGCGACACTTGACGGCCTGGGTGCTGTGGGCGATGGTGCGCATGCCGAGCATGAGCACGCGGTCATCGCTGAGATCGCCCCGCGCACAGCCCTGCTCGCGGCCCTCATCGCCGATCAGATCCAGGGCTGACTTCACTGGTCAGGTCCAGGGCTGAGACCAGCCTTCGGCCGCAGGGCTGAAGTGAGTTTCAGCGCGCTGCGCTGACTTGGTCGATCACCTGACCGGGTAGCCCGCGACCCGCATATCCTCCGGGTTCTTCGTCGTGAAGAGCCAGTCGCGAAAATGCGGGTCGGGGACGATCTCGTCATGAGCGCTGAGGTGGTCGTCGCCGACGAGGTAGTAGTGGTAGTCGAAGCGGTCGAGGATGCGCATCAGCTGCTCGGGCTGTGCCCGGTCGTCGAGGACCTCGCACAGGATGTCCGGCTGCAGTGTGCCCATCAGTTCCCGACCGTTGTCGAGGACGTCGTTCTCCGCACCTTCCACATCGATCTTCACAGTCACCTGCGGACGGCCGGGCGGCAGATCCGGGAGGAGCTCGTCGAGCGAGGTGAAGCGCACCTGCGCACCGGAGTCGAAGTCCATGCCAGTCCCATAGAACGACGGCAATGCCGATCCCCCATCGCCGGTGGGCACCTGCATCGTGGTGCCGGGCTTGCCGACGCCCGTCGGATGAACAGTCACCCGATCGCCGAGGTGGTTGCGCGCCACGTTCTTCTCCAACCCGGTGACGACGGCGGGGATGATCTCGAACGAGTGAGCGACCGCGGTCGGATTCGCGGCCAGCACCGCCATCGTGAAGACCCCGGTGTAGGCGCCGATGTCGAGGAACACGTCCGCGTCGCGGGATAGTTCGACCATGAGGTCGAGCGCGAAGGCGTCCTCTGCCTCCGTCCGGCGGCCCTTGCCCCAGTAGAATTCCTTGGCGATCTCGCAGCGGAACGGATCGACGAGGTAGAAGCCGGCGCCTCCGGCACGCCCGCGAACCTCGGTGAGTCCGATCGGTGCGGGGAGCCTGCCGACCTTGATGCCGTTGATGTGGGGCGCGACCGTCCTCAGCATCGGGTGGAGATACGGCTGCGCAAGTGCAGCCTTGACTGGCAGTTTGAGTCCGAACCACTTCTGCTTCCGGCCTTTGAGTGACCGCAGGTAGTCGTTCACGTAGCTCTCCCTTGAGTTGAGCAGGATCTTTGACTCACAGTACCAATGTCGGGCGCACGCGCTCCAGCGGCAGACCGGCGCGTGAGACGGGTGATGCGAGCCGCGGGTGTCCACAAGGAATCCTGTCGGAATATTCCGAGGGAGACTCATGTCGATCTCGCCGCTGGAACCCACCATTCTGGTCCACCGAAATCGGCGGGTTCCGCACTTCGGATGTCCATCTGCGTCCCATACTCCAATGCCCGCCGAGGTGGTCCTGCGAGTGGTTATAGGCTGGGCCACAGGATCATCAGCCCCGAACACAAAGAAGGTGCATGGCGCATGAAACTCAACTCGATCACTCTCCACCAGGTCTCCATTCCCCTCGTCACCCCCTTCGAGACCTCGTTCATGCGGGAGACGGAGAAGGACTGCTACCTCGTCGAGGCCACCTTCGACACCCCGAAGGGTGAGATCACGGGCTGGGGTGAGTCGGTGGCGATGATCTCCCCGCTCTACTCTTCTGAATACGTGGCTTCGGGCATCGATGTGACGAAGCGGTGGCTGGCTCCGATCCTCTTCGACGTCGACGATCTGACTGCGGAGACCGTGTCCTGGCATCTGCGTCACGTGATCGGTCACCCGATGGCGAAGTCGGCGCTGGAGATGGCGGTCATCGAGGCCCAGCTCAAACTCAATGACCAGTCTTTCAAGACCTACCTGGGCGGCGTCGTCGACTCCGTCCCCTCCGGAGTCTCTGTGGGCATCCAGGATTCTGTCGAAGAGACGGTCAGGGTCATCGGCGGGTATCTGGACGAGGGTTATGCCCGCATCAAACTCAAGATCAAGCCGGGTAAGGATATTGCCCCAATAGCCGCTGTGCGCAAGGCCTTCGGCGATGACTTCGGCTTCCAGGTCGATGCCAACGCCGCCTACACCCTCGTCGATGCCTCCCACCTGCGCAGGCTAGACGAGTACGGCCTCCTCCTCATCGAGCAGCCCTTGGGAGAGGCCGACATCCGCCAGCACGGCGAGCTCGCGAAGCTGATGGAGACTCCGATGTGTCTGGACGAGTCGATCGACTCCGCTGAAGCCGCCGCCGATGCGATCTCCATGGGTGCGGCAGCCGTCATCAACATCAAGCCTGGGCGAGTGGGCGGCTTCATCGAGGCGAAGAAGATCCATGATCTCTGCGCCGCACATGGTGTAGCAGTCTGGCACGGCGGAATGGTCGAGACCGGTTTGGGCCGTGCCGCCAATGCCGCCCTGGCATCGCTGCCCGGCTTCACCTTGCCCGGAGACATCTCCGGATCGAATCGCTTCTTCAACGAGGACATCACCGAAGAGATCGTCATGTACGACGGCAAGGTCGACGTGCCCACAGGTGTCGGCTTCGGCGTTTCGATCGACCCCGCGAGGCTCGAGAAGTTCCGGACCGACTCGCTGCAGATCCTGCCGCAGAGCTGAGCCGCCGAACGGCCACCGCCGAATAGGCAAACGGTTGGTAACTCCTGGTCGACGAGAGCGAGATTTTCGACCAGGACTTACCAACTGTCGTGCGCCGGCCCCTACTGTCCCAGACCCACGACTCCGATCATCACAGGGACGATGCTCTCGACCAGTTCGGACTGACCGCCGAGGCCCTGCAGATTCGGCAGGCCATTGAGAACGTGACCGGCGCGGGCATCCTCCCACGTGACCTCGGCGGAGATTCCAACACACTTGAGATGACGGAGGCAATCGTCGCTCAGCTCGAGGCGATCCACGCGAAGACTCCGGTTGCGTCCACCGCGAAGTGAGCCCTGCAGGCAAAGCAGCAGAACGAGCTGAGCCACCGTCCAAGACGGCCTCAGGTGTGGGTGTGCGTCTCCTGGGCCGCGTCCTTCGCTCTGTCGAACTGGAAGGTCGAGTGTTCGATGGCGACCTTGAAGTGCTCAGCGAGGCACTCCTGGAGCGCGGTGAGTATTCGCGGGGCATGTCCGTCGTAGAAGCATTCGTCAGCGAGGACCACGTGGGCGGTGAGCACCGGGAGGTTCGAATCGATGCGCGTCACGTGAAGGTCGTGGACCTCTTGGACGTGCTCGACTCCCTCAATGTGCATCTTGACCTTCTCGAGGTCGAGTTCCCTGGGGGCGACTTCAAGCAGGATCGATCCGGTCTCCTTCAGGATGGAGAAGGCTCTGGGGACGATCAGCGCGGCGATGAACAGAGCTGCCACGGCATCGGCGCGGGTCCAGTCGAAGAGCCAGATGGAGACGGCGGCGAGGATGACGGCGACGGATCCCAACGCATCGGCGATGACCTCGAGAAATGCGGCCTTGAGGTTGAGTGACTGCTCTTTGGAGGAACTGAGGATGATGATCGACACGATGTTGCCGAGAAGTCCGACGGCACCGAAGAACATCAGTTCCGGGCCCGGCACCTCGGGCGGGACGAAGAAGCGACGGATGCCCTCGATGAGGCTGTAGACGCCGAGTCCCAGCAGCAGAGTCGCCTGCGCTCCGGCGGCAAGCACCTCGGCTCGGCGAAACCCCCAGGTCTTCTGACCCTTCGGCGGCTTGCGGACCAGGGTGGCGGCGAAGAGTGCGATCCCGATGCCGATGAGGTCGACGGAATTATGTCCGGTGTCGATCAGCAGCGCCAGACTGCCCGTCATGATCGAGCCGATCACCTGGAAGACGAAGATCACCAGGACGATGCCGAAGACGATCGCCAACCGTCGACGCGATCCTGAGCTGTGCGAGTGGTCATGAGCCATGGAAACCTCCTCCGCAATCACATTAACATATGCGTATTTCTTTATGAATGAGTGCGTCATCACGCGAGCTCAGGGCATACCGGTTTCCGCCGTCCATCCCGCCCCGGCTTCCAACTGCCGCCGAGTCGGGCCCGAGCAGCGGCCCCGGTCGCAGACGCAGACGCAGACTCGGACGCAGAAAGCGTACGTGCCCGGCATCTGCTGCCAAGCACGTACGCATCAATTCTGCACACTCCCCGCGGGTCACCGCCACGCAGTGTGAATGCCGATCACGGCACAGACTATTTCTTGTCGGGACCGCCCGGCCCGTCCGAATCGCCGTCACGGCCGTCGCGTCGGCGCAGCGCCTCGGCGATGTAGGACTGCACATCGATTCCGGTGGCCTTCTTCACGTCATCGCCGATGTGGGTGAGGTCGAGCTCACCGTTCTCGTCGAGGTAGTCCTTCGGGTCGAAGTTCCCACTCGACCATGCGCTGGGATCTCCCGAACCAGCGGGATTCGCCCCTCCGCGACCCGAACGATCTCCGCGACCCGGCTGGCCGCCGTGGCCCTCGGAGATCTCACCGTCGACGACCTGATCGTTGTCGCCGGCGCCACCACCTGCAGACTCAGACCCGGCGAAATCACCCGCATCGTCGAATGCGGTCGAGTCATCGCGGCCCCAGCCGGTAGCGGAGTTCGATCCGCCCTGGTTCTGGGCCTTGCTGACCAGATCGCTGAGGTCGATTCCGGTGGTGCCGCGAACGACCTCGAGTACCTGAGCGAGGTTGTTCGATACCGAGTTCGCGAGCTTGGACTCACCATCGGTCGACACGATCGAGAGGTCCTTGATATTCGCGTAGGGCGCGACGAGCTCGCCGGCGATGGTCGGCAGAACTTCGAGGACCTTCGACAGCACGGCGGCATCGTTGAACTTCTTGTAGGCCTCGGCCTGAGCCTGGAGCGCTCCCGCCTCTGCCTCACCGCGAGCCCTGATCGCATCGGCCTGAGCCTCGCCCTCGAGGCGAATGGCCTCAGCGTCTTTCGAACGACGATGCAGCTCGGCGGCTGCCTCGGCTCGTCCCTGGGCTTCGACATCGTAGGCTCGCGCGTCGGCCTCTGCCTGCTGTCGGTACCGCTCCGCATCGGCCGGACGCCTGACCTCGGCATCGAGCTGTTCGGCACGCAGCTCTGCGGCTTCCTTCGCGACGATTCGGTCGCGTTCGAGCAGCTTCTGCTTCTCCGCCGCATTCGCCAGCGGACCGGCGTTATCGGCACCCGCCTGACGCTGATCGGCTTCTTCCTTCAGCGCCGCACGCCGCAGCGCAAGCTGCTGCTGCTGCTCGGCGATGGCCTGATCCGTCAGGGCCTGCTGCTTCTGGGTCGACTCATTCTGCAGCGCTTCCTCGACGGCCGAGGCACGACTGGCGTTCGCCTCGGCGATGGCGGCGTTCTTCGCGACCTCGGCTGCCTGTGGGCGGCCCCAGTCCTTCAGGTAGCTGCCCTCGTCCTCGACCGCGGAGATCTGGAATGTGTCGATGACCAGACCCTGGTTGTTCATCGAGTGCGCGGACTCCTCCTGCACCTGCGAGGCGAAGGAAGCGCGATCCTGGATGATCTGCTCAACGGTCAGCGTACCGACGACGGCACGCAGCGTACCGGAGAGGATCTCTGTGCTGTAGGGCTCGATCTGATCCTGCTGATCGAGGAAGCGCTGCGCTGCCTTGCGCACGTCTTCCTCGGTGCCGCCCACCTTGACCTGCGCAACTCCGTGCAGGCGCAAGGCGATGCCGTTCATCGAGATGCCGTCGATCGCAACGGCGATCTGACGCGAGGACAGCGACAGGATGAATGCCTTCTGCACGATCGGATAGACGACTGAGCGCCCACCGATGATGATGCGACCGGTGCCACCCGAACTGCTCGCATTGCGGCCGGTGATGATGAGCGCCTCAGACGGGGAGGCGATCTTGATCGAGCGCATGATCACGAAGAACGCGATCAGGGCGATGATGACTATGACACCGATGACTACGGCGCCCAGGATGAAATCCACATGAGCCTTTCCGAGATTCTGGATTGGAAGGGACCAGGCGCAGTGAGACCACGGCGCCCGTTGTGGTCATCCTATGCGAGTCTGCCTGTCCTGGACAGGCCCGCCGTGTCCTGGACAGGCCACCGAGGCTATGCGAGGTTCACTTGCCCCATTCGCCGGGAGGGCCGAGGAACAGCAGTCCGCTGAAGATGATGATGACGAAGATGATTCCCGCACCGATGGCCAGGAATGGTGAGCGGATCGCCCAGGAGGTGAGCTTCTCGAACCAGTTCCGCGGGGCACGACCGTTCGCGCCCAGTCCCCAGCTGCCCTCCAATGCTCCGGTCTTCTCCACGGATCTTTCGAAGGGAATCGTGGCGTAGGGAATGATGGCCGAGGCCAGGCCCGTGGCGATGCGCTTCTTGCTCCACATCTGCGAGGTGCCGACGCCGATGACGGCGATGACGAAGCAGATGAAGACGAACCCGTGGATGCCGCCGCCGATGCGCACCCCGATCTCGGTGATATGGGTGTACTTGAGGATCATGCCGATGATGAGCAGAGTCCAGGTGATGGTCTCTGCAATGGCGAAGGTCTTGAAGAAGAGTTTGGGAGTCACGAGCCAATTCTGCCTGACCAAGATGAGCAGGTGCTGAAGGCTGTGAATGGGCACGCGGGCCGGTGAACCTTTTCAGTCACCGGCCCGCGTGGCATTCGGGGGATGCTCAGGCCTTGCGGCGGCGAGCTCCCATTGTCATGATCACGCCGAGCACCATAAGTGCACCAGCCGAGATCACCAGGGGCAGTGCCTCATTGCCAGTGCGCGGCAGGTCTCCGCCGCCATCACCGGCACCCGGGCCATCGCTGTCCTCCGCGAGGACCTCGAACGAACCGGACAGCGGGTCACCGCCCTCGCAGTCGACCGTGACGTCGTACTTGCCGACGTAGGTTGCGGCCTTGGACTCGTCGAGACCGCGTACGCCGAACTTGGCCACGGAATCGGCATCTGCCGTCGCGGTCTGCTCGAATGTCTCGATCTCACCGTTCTGCGGCTCCACGGTCATCGTGGCGGTGGTGTCTGGGGTACAGCCGGCAGCTGCCACCTGGACGCCCTTCTCACCGACGAAGTCAGCCTGGTCGATCGTCTTCGGATCGATGCTCAGACTCCGCTCGCCCGGGGCCTCCGTCGGATCATCCGTCGGCGTCTCGGTAGGAGTCTCCGTCGGAGGATCCGTCGGTGGGGTGGTCGGCGGATCGGTCGGGTCCGGCGCATCGCTGAGATCGTATGCGAGTGTGTGCACCGAATAGCCGATGGCCGGCGCGAAGATGTCGAGAGACTGTTGGCTCACGTTCTCGATCGTGTCCGTGGGCTGATGGTAGTTAGTGTCGTGCTTGTCACCAACGGTTCCGCCGAACCATTCGGCCTCCTGCTCCGTCTTCGTTCCATCCGCACCAGAGAACAGGCCGCTGGCTGGAATGCCGTTGTCGATGAAGGCCTGGTAGTCCGAACGGCCGGAGAAGTCAGTTCCGACGTTGGGCTGATCATTATCGGCGAAGTAGTCGGTGAAGATCTTCTCGAGTTCCGCCGATCCTTCGGGCACATTGACGCCGTCCGGAATCGGTACATCGGAGCCGTCCGAATCCAGGGTGCCGACGATGTAGTTGTCGGAGCCGATCATGTCGAAGTTCATGTACGACTTGACCTTCGCGAGCTCGGCGTCGCCGAGGCTTTCGACGTAGTGGGTCGAACCGACGAGTCCGACCTCTTCTGCGGCCCACCAGCCGAAGCGGATGGCGTTGTCGGCCTCGGTCGGCTGCTTGGCCAGAGCCTCGGCGCTGGCCAGCAGTGCAGCTGAGCCGGACCCGTTGTCGTTGGCTCCCGGACCTTCGCGGACACCGTCGAGGTGGGCACCGAACATCTGGACGTTGTCGTGGTCGCCGGCCTTGGTCTCGGCAACGACGTTCCAGGTCGTCGAGGTGGTGTATTCGGTTTCGAGAGTGAAGTCAGCCAGCAGCGGCTCTTCCTCGGAGGCACCTTCGATCTTTGTCAGCAGATCGTTGCCGACGTTGTAGCTGACGCCGACTGTGGGCGCTCCGTTCTCGACACGTTCGCCGAGGGTGGCGTTGAGTGCTTCATCGGGGGCAGAGGTGTCGTTGTTGTAGAGGATGACCGCCGCGGCTCCGGCATCCGTGGCCGCCTGGGTCTTCTCTCCGAAGGAACAGGTGCCTCGGGCGACAAGGACGAGTGCGCCCTCGGCGCTGTCATCGAAGTCGCTGGCCGCGCAGCCCAGCTGACCGCCGCCCAGGTCGCTGTAGTCATCGTCGACCGGCAGCGCCACCGACAGATCGGTCAGCGGTTCTTCGGTGCCCTCGGTGTAGCTGGCCGGGGTGACCTCGACCTCCTCGCCGTCAACACTGACCGCGACCTCGCCGAACGTCTGATCGTCAACCTCGAAGGCCTGCCGTTCGACGTCGAAGGCACCTGTTGCCTCAAGCGTCTGTTCGACGTATTCAACCGACTCCTCATAGCCGGGAGTCCCCAACGCGCGGAACCCCTCATCGGCGTGGGAGGTCGAGATATCGGAGATCTTCTGCAGATGATCCATCACGGCGTCGCCGGTGACGCCCATATCGGTGTGCTCGGTCGGTCCCGCGTTCCCAGCCGCCAGTGCCGGGCTGAATCCGCCGAGAGCCAGACCGGTGGCGGCGGTGACCGCCAACCATGTTTTGGTACGCAACTTCATGGAGTTCCTTTCGCTCCTCAGGTGCCAGACGAACCATGATTGCTTTTCGCACACGTTCGCGAGCGGGCATCTCTGACCGCGCCCGGTCATCGACCGAACGTCACCCACGGGGTAATCGCAGCACACGAATAGCTGAGCGCTGACCGGCTGCCACCGCTGCTGTCAGAAGTTCGCAACAGCAGCGGTGACAACCGGTCGAGCTCAAGGGGAAGCTTGATTCTCACGTTTCGCAATGTCTTCGCCATTGGTAACGAAATACATACATCTATAACGAAACGGTGACACAACTCACATTGAGCTTTAATCTAGTCCATCCCTTGGGTCGCTGAGGTAACGAATTGATAACAACCCACACTTCGTCGATTGCGCAAGTGTTGAATTCAAATGCCTACTCCACGTAGAATCTGACCAGTGATGAACAACGAATCGACTCCCCCCGGCGCTGTCCATGAGCCCGACCGCCGGACGATCAGACGCTGGCAGCGGTATCTTGCGAACGAGCGGCTCGAGGAGCGCGTCTACCGCAATCTGGCCGATCGTCGCACTGGCGAAGATCGGGAGATCCTCCTCGCTCTGGCCACCGCCGAATCCCGACATCAGGAACATTGGATCGACCTCCTCGGCGAGCATGCGCAGAAGAAGCGAGCCCCCGATCTGGTCACCCTGAGCCTCGCGCTCCTGGGTCGGATGTTCGGGTCAGTCTTCGTTCTCGCCCTGGCACAGCAGTCGGAGACGAGTTCACCCTATGACGACGACGAAGCGGCATCGGCAGAGATGGCCGCCGACGAGCGGATCCACGCCGAGGTTGTCCGCGCTCTCGCCGCCCGCTCCCGGGCCCGCCTGTCGGGCAATTTCCGGGCCGCGGTCTTCGGCGCCAATGACGGGCTCGTGTCCAACCTCGCGCTCGTCCTCGGTGTCGGCGCCGCCGGGGTGGGCAACCACGTCATCCTGCTCACCGGCGTCTCCGGCCTGCTCGCCGGAGCCCTGTCCATGGCGGCCGGGGAGTACATCTCCGTGCGGTCCCAGCGCGAGCTGCTCGATGCCTCGACGCCGGATCCTGAATCGCGCCACGCACTGGCCGATCTCAACATCGACGCCAATGAGCTCGCTCTCGTCTTCCGCGCCAGGGGCATGGACTCCCCTGAAGCCGATGCTCGAGCACATCGGACGATCGCGGCAGCCAAGAACAAGAACGTGGCTCCTCAGCTGCCCAGCCTCGACTCCGGCGTCGACCGCGACGAGCTGGGCACCGGCTTGGGGGCATCGCTGTCGAGCTTCGCCTTCTTCTCCTCGGGCGCCCTCATCCCGATCCTGCCCTACATCTTCGGCATGTCCGGCCTGCCCGCCGTGTTCCTCTCCGCCGGCCTCGTCGGCATCGCACTCCTCTTCACCGGCGGCACCGTCGGCCTGCTCTCCGGAACCGCTCCGGGACCACGCGCCCTGAGACAGC
Organism: Brevibacterium antiquum; assembly: GCF_016107655.1. Taxonomy (GTDB): domain Bacteria; phylum Actinomycetota; class Actinomycetes; order Actinomycetales; family Brevibacteriaceae; genus Brevibacterium; species Brevibacterium antiquum. The sequence goes on along the minus strand of NZ_JABASX010000002.1, from coordinate 83,628 downwards.
TTGGCGTGGGATTCGGTGCAGCAGCCGTGACATACGCTCTCGGCCTCCTGTTCGGCGTCAGCGCAGGCTGACCACGGCTTCTGCTGCGCACAGGCTGAGCGCAGCATCCTCTCGGCGCAGGTTTTCCGAGAACCTAGACTGTCTGTATGACCGATGCTCTTGTCCTGATCGACCCTGCCGCGTCCATCGTCGAGGTAGCCGACCTCGGTGCCCCGCAGCTCCCTGTCACGGACCTGTCGGCCCATCGTGGCGACGGCATCTTCGAGACCGTTCTCGTGCGCATCGGCGACAGCGTGACCGTGGTGTCTCGTGATCGCCATTTCACACGCTTCTGCGCATCTGCCTCGGCGCTGGGCCTGCCCGATCCGGCACCGGAGCTGTGGGACTGCGGGCTCGACACCGTGATCGCCGAGGTGCGCGCGGCCGATCCGAGCCTCACCGAGTTCGGTGTCCGCTACGCGCTGTCACGCGGCACCCAGAACCCAGACGGAAGCCAGAGCCCACGTGGCTGGGCCTTCAACGTTCCCGTCGACGAGAAGATCACGCGAGCACGCGCACACGGCATCTCCGCCGTCAGCCTCGATCGCGGCTACGACGCCTACCTGGGAAGCAAGGCACCTTGGTTGCTCATCGGGGCGAAGACCCTATCCTATGCGGTCAACCAGGCCGCCGGAAGATACGCGGCGGAGCAGGGCGCAGACGAGGCCCTGTTCGTCTCCCATGATGGAGTCGTCCTCGAAGGCCCGACGTCCAACCTCATCATTCGCCGAGGCGACCGACTCCTCACGCCGAATCCGGAAGCAGGTCTGCTCTCGGGCACGACCCAGCGCCTGATCTTCGACCATGCGGGAGAGCTCGGGCTCAATGCCGAATATGCGGACTTCGGTCTGAGCGAGGTGGTCGGGGCCGATGGCGCTTGGTATGTGTCGTCGATGCGCACGGCCGTGTCACTCAATCAGCTTGACGGGAACCCCATCCCGCGAGACGAGGAGCTGACAGCGGAGCTTCAGAGGCTGATCATGGCTGGCTGACGCCGTCGGCCGAATCCGCTGCCGAAGACCTCAGTGTATGCCGGTTCGCTGCGGACCGAGGAGACGGCACGATCACCGTCAGGACCAGCGCGAGGATGCAGGCTCCGCAGCCGGCGAACCACAGGATCCAGAAGATGTCGGCGAGCAGCGGGAAGAGACCCAGAACGAAACTCAGCGCGCCGAAGGCGAACAGCCCGGTGATGACCGCGACTTTCCATCTGCTGAGCATTCCAGCTCCTCTCGTGCGCTGAAGCTTCAATCTATCGCTCGCATGCGCGCGCCACATCCCTCGAAAGTATGAAGTTCTGCCTCCTGCGTATGAATGGGTCTCCTGCGCTAGTGTGGTCACGTACGGATTCGCACCCCAGCGACATCTGCGCGGCGCATCATCGCCGCAGGCACAACGTCTAACGAAAGGACACGAGCATGGGAAAGCTCGCATGGCAGGTCATCGGCGTCGGAGCGCCCATCGTGGCAGCATTCGCGGCTCGAAAGGCGTTGACCTTCACCTGGGAGAAGGCGACCAAACGACCAGCACCGAACAACCCCGTCGATGACGAGATCTCGATGTCCGAGGCTCTGGCCTGGACCATCGTCTCCGGTGTCGGCGTGGCAGTGGCACAGCTCGTCGTGCAGCGCATCGCCGCCAGCACCGTGCGGAACAGCTTCGGCGACGACGCTCTGCCCAAGAAGTTCCGCAAGCAGATCGAAGAAGACGTCGACTGACCAGTCAGTCCCGCTGGCCTTTCAGCCGTAGAGCGAGTCGATGATCCCGGCCAGATCCGCAACGGCGATCTGGCCGGGTGCCGACGCCTGCCCCAGTTGTGCGAACGTTGCGCAGCTTCCGAAATCCGCACCCATGACGCGACTGGTTCTGCCCAGCTGACCCATCGAGATTCCGAGCACGGGAATCTCAAGAGCCTCCTCGGCGAGCGCAGTGGCACGCAGGAGCTCCGCGACATCCGCACGAGTCACCGGCATCATCGCTATCTTCGCCACATCTGCCCCGGCCGCAGCCATCCTGGTGAATGTGGCTGCCAATGCCTCTGCCGAGTCCGTTCGGGCGAAGTTGTGGTGTGAGGCCACCACCGACAGGCCCTGGTCATGCGCCAAGTCGATGAGCTCTGCCGCACCTCGGCGATCAATTTCGACATCGAGTGCCCACGTGACACCCGCAGCCCCATCCGGCGCCTCGGATATCCCGGACTTCTCATGCAGTCCAGTGATGACAGCCCTGATGATCTCTGTGTAGACGTCTTCGCTGACCTCGGCGCTGCCGCCCTCGAACCCCGTCCGCAGTGTGATGAGAACCGGCAGTCCAGCCGTGCTCACGTGTACCGCCAAGCCCAGGACCGCCTCGGCGAGCCCTTGGGGGTCAATCGCGACGGTCCCCTGGCTGCTCTCACCCGCGACGCAGTCGATCACGGGGTCTATGCGCCATTCGATGACGTCGACGACTGCTGTATCGGCGATGGCGCCGCACTGCCGTGCGATGTCCTCCGCCGAGGTTGCCTGGACGGGAACGATGATGGCCGGGCGCTGCGGATCTGCGGCATCATTGAGGAACGGCAATTGCTTCATGCCCCCAGCCTAGGTGCTTGGGTCGGCGCACCAGCGAAGAGGAACACCACGTGGAGACCAGGGACCAGCTCACCATCACCGCTCGAGACGGATTTCCGCTCGCGATCCAGGTCAGCGGCCCACCGGAGGCACCAGCCCTGCTCCTTCTCCCGGGGCAGTCGAACTCTCACGAATGGTGGGACGAACTGCGCTCGGACTTCGAACCTCAGTTTCGCACCGTCACCTTCGACTACCGCGGCACCGGCGGCAGCCGCGGTGAACTGAGTGAACTCTCGACTGCAAGCTTCGCCGCCGACGCCGCCGAGGTTCTCGACCACGTGGGCATCACCCGCACTGCTGTCTACGGGACATCGATGGGTGGGCGCGTCGCTCAGATGCTGGCTGCGGACTTCCCTGATCGCGTCGGCGCGCTGGTTCTGGGGTGCACAACACCCGGAGGTCCGAATTCCGTCAGACGGCCCCGGGAGGTGGGCCAGAATCTGGCGCGACTGCGCGGTCGTGAACATACGCAGTACCTGTTCTCACTTTTCTACACTCCGAACTGGACCGTGGCCCCGAGGTACAGCAAACTCCTCGGCGATGACACGATGACCGCCCAGGAGTCCGCGGCTCATCTGCGCATCAGTGCCCGTCACAATGCGTGGGAGCGCCTGCCGGAGATCACTGCACCGACACTCATCGTCCACGGCGACGACGACCTCATGAATCCCGTCGCCAACGCCCACCTTCTGCATGAGCGCATACCGCACTCTCGTATCCGCATCTGCCCTGGTGGTCGGCATGGCTTCTTCGAAGAGTTCGCCGAGGTGGTCAACCCTGAGATCCTCGGGTTCCTGAGCGCTGGGTCTTGAACACCTCTTCCGGAAGAGTCCCTGACTCACGTTCCTGAATAGCCCTGGCTCACGGCCACATCTCCTCGGAGAGCTGCCAACCTCGTTCACCATCAAAAATCCGCACTGTGTAACAAATCGGATAAGGCCATACCTATATGCCTCAAGAGCGGTTTGTAACAATCAAGTAACGTATGCTTTCGCATCGCCCCTGGTCAGAGCGGTCGTCAAGTCCGCCACACCGCGTCCTATCGACAAAGCCTGTACCGAAAACCCTGAACAAAACTACAATAGGGAGTGAGATATCCGTGTGCGGTGAGGCGAGTGTGCGATCCAACCAGTTCGGATCGACCACCACCGCATCGAAAAACGGGGGTGAAGCCTCTCGTTCTTGCGGAAGTTCAAGAATGTAAGGAGGAATCACGTGAGCGTAGTCAAAGCGTCAAACGTGTACAAAGTCTTCGGCAAGCGCCAGAAGGAAGTCGTCAAGCGTCTCGAAGAAGGTGCAGATCGCGACGAACTCACAAAGCTCGGCACAGCAGCGGTCATCGATGCCAGCTTTGAGGTCGAAGCGGGTGAGATCTTCGTCGTCATGGGACTCTCCGGTTCGGGCAAGTCCACTCTGATCCGCACACTCAACGGGCTGTGGGCTCCGACCACGGGGTCAGTCGAAGTCCTGGGCACAGACATCGCCAAGATCGATGCGGCAGCTTTGCGCAAGGTACGCAGCGAACACGTCTCAATGGTCTTCCAACACTTTGCACTGCTCCCGCACCGGACGGTTCGCGACAACGCCTCCTATGCACTTGAAATCCGAGGGACGGAGAAGGCAAAGCGCGACGAAGTCGCTGACCGCTGGCTGAAGGCCGTCGGCCTCGAAGGCTGGGGAGACAAGTACCCCGAGCAGCTCTCCGGCGGCATGCAGCAGCGTGTGGGTCTGGCACGAGCACTCGCTGCCGAAACCGACATCCTGCTCATGGACGAGGCATTTTCTGCCCTGGATCCGCTCATCCGACGCGAGATGCAGGAGCAGCTCGTGGAGCTGCAGGGCGAACTCAAGAAGACCATCATCTTCATCACCCACGATCTCAACGAGGCAATGTTCCTCGGTGATCGGATCGCAGTCATGCGCAACGGGCGCATCGTCCAAGTCGGCACACCAGAAGAGATCCTCACCGATCCCGCCAATGACTACGTCGCACAGTTCGTCCACGACGTCGATCGTGCCCGTGTCCTGACAGCGAGCAACGTGATGGAAAAGGCACGACAGGTCGTGACCAACCAGAACGGGCCTCGACTCGCTCTGCGCAACATGCGTGAGAGCAGCGCTTCGGCGATCTACGTCACCGATCGCCACCGCAAATTCCTCGGTGTCGTCAGCGATCGCGACTGCATCGACCATCTCCGCAACGGCGGGAAGACTCTGGACGAGATCATCCAACCGATGTCGACATCAGCATCACCCGAGGATCTGCTCATCGAGCTGTTCCTACCGTCCTCGGAGACCCCTCTTCCTGTACCGGTGACGAATGACGAAGGGCATCTCGTCGGGGTCGTCCCTCGAGCGACCCTGCTCGCCGCCTTGGGCAACCAGAACGGAGACGGAGAGCAGACCCCCGATGACGACAGCCTGGAGTGGACTGCACCAGTGGACACCGGACTCATCGACCAAATCCTCGCCGAGACGGATGATGCGTCAGAAGCCGGTGCGGCAAGTGGGAGGGGCGATCTCTAATGGAGAACATCAGAATCCCGGTGGGAGCGTGGGTCGATACCCTCTTCGATTGGCTCAAAGAGAACGTCTCGTGGTTCTTCGACTTCGTCACCTTCCTCTTCAACTTCCTCATCGACACGCTGACAAATGTGCTTGTCGACCTCCATCCGTTCGTCATCATCGTCCTGCTTGCACTTATCGGCTGGCTCCTGCGGTCCTGGCAGATGGCGATCGGCACACTGATCACACTCTTCTTCATCATGACGATGGACCAATGGGTGCCGGCGATGCAGACCCTGGCACTGGTCATCATCGCGGCAGTCATTGCGATCGTCATCGCGGTTCCGGTCGGCATCCTGGCCGCCAGGAACGACAGGGCATCCTCCGCCATCCGGCCCGTGCTCGACTTCATGCAGACGATGCCTTCATTCGTCTACCTCATCCCGGCTGTGACCTTCTTCGGCATCGGCGTGGTGCCCGGACTCGTATCAACCGTCATCTTTGCTCTGCCTCCCGGTGTGAGATTCACCGAACTTGGAATCCGCGGAGTCGACTCGGAGACGGTCGAAGCCGGTCAATCCTTCGGAGCCACACCGGGTCAGATTCTCCGAGGCGTCCAACTGCCTCTGGCCACGCCGACGATCATGGCCGGCATCAACCAGGTCATCATGCTCGCCCTAGCTATGGCCGTCATCGCCGGGTTCGTCGGTGCCGACGGTTTGGGCAAGAACGTCGTCGAGGCCGTCGCCACTCAGAACCTGCCCCTTGGCGTCGAGGCCGGACTCGGTGTCGTCATCATCGCGGTCTACCTCGATCGAGTGACCGCGGCTTTGGGCACTGCGAAGGACTTCCCGACTTCGCTTGTCGCCATGATGCGCAAGCGCAAGGCGAAGACCAAGGCCGTCGCTGCGCAAGCCTGAACGACCCAAGCCATCACGGACAGAAGATGTCGAATACAAGAGAATAGGAACACGAAATGAAAAATAGATTCCTCACCACATTCGTCGCCGGAGTGGCAGCTCTCGGCCTGGCCCTGACCGGTTGTTCGCAGGAAGCGGCGAAGGACGACGGAGGCGGCGGAGACAAGGGCGATATCAAGCTCGGCTACGTCACCGGCTGGACCGATGGCCAGAGCGTCTCGCTGCTGCTGGAGAACCAGCTCAGCAAGCTCGGCTACAACGTCGAGACCGAAACCTTCAGTGACGCTGCTGTCCTTTATGCCGGAGTCGCCAACGGAGATGTCGACATGTACCCCTCGTCGTGGCCTGAGGTCACGCACAAGCAGTACATGGACGAGTACGGCGACAAGCTCGAAGACGTCGGCGCGTACTACGACAACGCCGTGCTCACCATTGCGGTGCCGAAGTACATGAAGGACATCAACTCGATCGAAGACCTCAAGGGCAAAGGCAAAGACTTCGACGGGAAGATCATCGGCATCGAGCCCGGCGCCGGTCTGACCAAGGCGACGAAGGGAATGATCCCCAAGTACGGCTTGGACAAGGAGTACGAACTCGTCACCTCCTCGACCGCAGCCATGCTCACCGAGCTCGGCAACGCCACCGACGCCGAAGAGGACATTGTCGTCACACTGTGGCGTCCGTTCTGGGCGAACAATGCCTACCCGGTCAAGGACCTCAAGGACCCGAAGGGTGCCATGGGTGATCCTGAGAAGCTTCACTTCACAGCCACCAAGGGCTTCAGCGACGAGTTCTCCGAGGCTGCTGACTACATCAGCAAGATCAAGCTCGATGATGCTCAGTACGGCGACCTCGAAGACCTGGTCGTCAACAAATACAAGGACAAGGGCGACAAGGCCATTACAGAGTGGCTGAAGGCGAACCCAGACGCCTATGAAGGTGAGATCACCGACGAAGAGAAGTGATCCAACCCTTTCGAAAGACCCTTCGGCTCATTCACATGAGCCGGAGGGTCTTTCGCTGAATTTGAACGAGCTCAGCGCTGTGACTCTCACAGCGCACTATGGCCCGGCCGCAATAGTGCGCTACGTTTGCACTAACAGGGAGGAGATGCGTGACGATGAGTTCGCACGAGTTCCATGCCGAGGATGATTCTTCTCAAGCTACGACGGGCACTCCTGTCGGCCCCATCACCGTCACCAGCAACGGGCGATCCATCACTCGAGTCACTTGGCGAGAAACGGACACAGAATCCGGCCAGCTCCACGACACCGGTCGGGGTACTGCTGGCCCCGACGTTGACCACACTGACCCGCTTCTCGGCGAAGCACTGCGACAGCTTCGCGCCTACTTCGACGGAACCTTGACCACCTTCGATCTGCCCCTGGACCTGGGACAGATCTCGGCGACCGCGCGGACAGTGCTCACCACTCTCGACGAGACGGTTGAGCCCGGCACCACCGTCACCTACGGCGAGCTTGCCCGGCGCAGCGGGACGGGGATCCCCGCACGGGCAATCGGCAGCATCATGGGCCTGAATCCACTCCCGCTGGTCATCCCCTGCCATCGAGTCGTCGCCAGCGATGGGCTGGGCGGCTACTCCGGCGGTCGTCGTGGCGAGGGGTTGGCCACCAAGCGCTGGCTGCTCGAGTTCGAGGATGCACTCCCCCGCCCATTGTTCTGAACCGATTCAGCCCTCGAAGAGGCTCTGCCCGATGTACTCTCCCTCTGTGATGCCCGGCGGAATCGCCCACACCGTCGACCCGATCGGCGTGGTCCACTCATTGAGCAGATCCACCTCGGCGAGGCGGCGTTGGATCGGCAGGAACTGCCGGTCGATGTCGGCCTGAAACGAAGCGAACAGCAGTCCGGCCCCCTCCCCCGCGCCCGTCTCATAGTTGAACGTTCGCCGATGGATCTGAGTCTCCGGACCCAGCCCATCGCGAGCCCTGGCCACATGCGAAGCCGCCGAGATCTTCGTCAGGCCGCGCTTGTCGACGGCGGTGAAATCGGGAGTATCGAACTCGTCAGTTCCCGACAGCGGTGCACCCTGATCGAGGGTCCGTCCCGTCGCGAACTCACGTGCAGGCCGGTCAGCCTTGTCCCAGGTGTCCAGGTTCATCGCGATATCGCGCAGCACCAGAGTCGTTCCCCCGCGCATCCACTCAGGCAGATGCGCGCCGAGGTCGTCCGGCGGTTCCCCGCGCGCGGAGTACACCGCATCTTCCCGGCCTGTGCCCTGTCCCCAGATGATGCGCGCGAAGTCTTCGGATCCCGATCCGGGATTGGCTGTCCCATCCAACTGTCCGAAGAGGTTCCGCTGGGTCTTCCCTTCTGCTTTGCTGCCGTAGGAACGGCGGAACCCATCCCTCTGCCAGGCCACCTCGGCGAAGGTCCGGGAATCCTTCCACAGCATCCTTCGAGCATGTGCCAAGGTCAGTGGATCGTCGCCGCAGATCTGGAGGAGCAGATCTCCGGTGCACCGGTCGGGATCGAGATCATCGATTGGGAACTTCTCCAGCGGACCCAACCAGATGGGCACGGCTTTCGCGCCCGCCAGCTTCACCAGGCCGCGGCCGAATCCGAATGTGATGGTCAGTCGCGCCGGATCGTGGGCGAGTTCGGGTTCGGAGTCGGCCAGTGGGCCGCTGCCCTGCGTCAGGGCGGCGGCATCTGCGGTGAGCAGTCGAAGCCAGCGGACCACCTCGGCGGCGTTGATGCCGGGTTTCAGCGTCAACGCGAGGAAGTGCGCGTGAGCCTGCGGAGGAGTCTCCACCCCGGACTGGTGAGGGGCGTAGAACGGTTCGGTGACCGGGCCGTTGGCTCCGCTGAGATCCCGGGACGGCGCGGCCTCGGCACGGCCGTCGGCACCGGACCGTCCCACACCGAAGCCTGCGACGGCGCCGACCACTCCCGTCCCTCCGGCCGCGGCTGCCGATGCGATGAGGCGTCGGCGGCTGAAGCCGTGAGAATCGGAAGAGGCATCTCTGGACTCGGGCTCAGTGGTCACCGCTGTCCCCGTGGTCCATCTCGTCATCGTCCATGTCCCCGTGATCCATGCCCTTATGGTCCATGTCCTTATGGTCGGCGCCGTCGCCTTCGTCATCGGCCTCGCCCGGGGCGTAGTTCTCCTGCGCACCCGAATAGTCCTTGGCGATGGCGGTCACCGGGAAGCTCTGCTGATCGGCGGTGACGAGCTCCAACGAAATCTCCTCGCCCGGCTTGACCGGCTTCGCCAACCCCATGACCATGATGTGATCCCCACCGGGCTTGAGGCTCAGGGACTTACCCGCAGGGATCGTGAAGCCGCCCTTCTTCTCCTGCATCGACATGCCTCCCGAGTTGTCTTCGAGAGTCTCGTGGAGTTGGACCTGGTCGGCGTCATCGTATTTCGCGGCGACGAGGTTGATGTCCTTGTCGCTGTTGTTCTTGAGTTCTCCGAATACAGCGGTCATGCCATCGTCGGCGGCCTTGACCCAGGCGTTGTCGAGACTCAGGGAGTCGACGCTGACCTGGGAGCTGCTCGTGTCTTCGGGTTCGCTGGCCTGGCTCTGGTTACAAGCGCTGAGGCCGATCATGAAGGCAACTGACATGGTGACCATCAGAGTGGTGTTCTTACGCATTTCGTCTGCACTTTCAGCTTGTCGGTGCAGCCGAGCACAGGTCGCGACTAGCGTCGACGCGGACGCGATCGGACACGGACGCGATCAGTCGCATGGACTCGATCGGGCACACGGTACGGCTCGTCTGCGACGGTGCACGGCTGTCACCAATGATGTGTGGGTCGGCGGGGTCTCCGCCGATGGTGAGGTTCTGAGTTCAGACGAGAGCGGGCGGTCCGCGTCGGTAGTTCGGGCCGACGACGGCAGAGGTGATGGCCTGCGGCAGGTGGAACTCGCTCTGGACGAGTCGGGCCGGGAATTCGGCCAGTACGCCGACCGCCTCGGCGAGTGACCGGAGTGCGGTGGCGACCGGTCCCAGCGCCAGCTGCAGGATGGTGAGAATGATGTCTTCGCCGCGTTTGAGAGCCACTGCGGTGACGATGACCGCTGCGATGTGAGCAAGTACCATGGCCAGGCTCGCACTCGAGCCGTCACCGGCCATGTGCGACATCGGATGGGACATCGACCCAGCCTGGTCCAAGTCGAGAGCACCGGTCCCGTGGTTCATGTGCTGGTGGCCCATGGCCGTTCCGGTCGTCGTTGCACCGGTGGAAGCGGGTGCGGCGGTGAACCACCCCATCGACAGGTGCATGAGGATCTGGCCCAAGCCGAGCAGTGATCCCAATGCCAGATATCCGAGCCGACGACCAGCGAGGATCATTGCGGCCCATAAGGCGAAGACGAAGACGATCACGATGCCGACGAACGAGGTCGTGCCACCGGCGCCGACGTGCATCAGCACGGCCAGCAGAGTCGTCATGAGCGCGGCGAAGAGAGCACGAACCGACTTGTTCGAACCGGTCATATCTCTCCTCTCCTTGGGCTGCTCGCGCAGATGGCACCGTGGCTGAGCCTCAGGAGACTCAAATCTTCTACACAGTGTAGAATCAAGAGTACCCGCGACGCCAGAGAGGTTACATCCTCAGCCAGGTGTCAGCGGTCTTCTTGATCATGGCTCCAGCTTCTTCGGCCGAGTCCAGCCAGGTCACAGGTTGGCCTTCGGGGTCGATCACCGCGTCGGAGAGGACGATGACATCGAAGTTGCAGACGAGAGCGGCCATCGCGGAGGCACGAACCGATCCCGGCAGATCGCCGGCGCCGGTGCCGTCAGAAGCGCCGGCGCCGTCGGAAGCATCCGCGTCGAGCGGAGCATCCGCGTCGACCGGGGCATTCGCGTCATCAGCGACATCGGCATCGTCAGCGACATCGACTGTATCCACATCGTCGAAGGACTCGACTGTGCTCACGTCCCCACCGGCGATGACGATGCGGTCAATGCCCATGTCGTGGAGACCGGGGGCCAGGTCTCGGATGCCGTCGAAGACGTCAGGCTTCTCCGAACGCAGCACGAGGTCCTCTTCGTCGGGCACGAAGATGGACAGCTCCTCATCGGCGACGTCGAAGAGTTCGTCCTTCGTCGAAGCGAAGATGAGGACACCGCCGACGGTGCGAGTACGGCCGACGATGTCGACTAAGATCTCGGCGTTGTCGTCGGAGATGTAACTGGCGTCGTCGGTGTCTATGAGGAGCAGGGCATCCATGTCTCCTATCGTGCCATGTTCTCTGTTCGGATGCTCATGTCCGCGTTCAGCAGCAGGTGCTCGGAGGGCATTCCCACGCGCAGCAGACTGAGCTCATCCTCGGCGATGACCCCCAGTGCCCGCAGCGGCACCAGGCTCGCGGCCCGGACCGCCTCAAGTGGAGTCATGCCCACCTCGGTGACTGCTCTCATCACCGCATCTTCCATGGTCAGGGTGGAGCCGGCAATGGACCCGGTCGAACCGTCCTCACCCAGCAGGCGCGCCACGGAATCCTCCACCTGCACCGGCAGAGATCCGAGCATGTATCGCCCGTCAGCCATCCCAGTCGCGGCCATGGCATCGGTGATCAGCGCGATCCTGTCGGGCACCAGGCTCGTCAGCATCCTTGCAGGAGCAGTCGCCACGTGCACTCCGTCGTTGATGAGTTCGAGCGTGACGTGTCCTGCCTCGATCGCGGCGAGGATCGGACCGGGCGCCCGGTGGTGGATGCCGGGCATAGCGTTGAACGTGTGGGTGAGGATGCTCGCGCCCGCGTCGAAGCCACGGGCCGCTTCCTCGTAGCCGGCCGCGGTGTGCCCGATGGCCACTCTCACCCCCGCCGAGCTGAGCCGTGAGATCGCGTCGAGCGCACCGGGCAGTTCGGGGGCGATCGTGATCTGGGCCAGCGTTCCGTCAGCAGCCGTCAGGATCGATTCGACCGCCTCGGGGGTGGGAACCGTGAGCACTTCGGGTGCGTGGGCACCCTTGAAGTCCGGGGACAGGAACGGACCTTCGGCATGCAGTCCGAGCACGCCAGGCTTCTCCCTCACGAGCCTGGCTCCGGTCGTCAGGGAGTCACAGAGACCCTCGATCGTGTCCGAGACGAAGGACAGGGCGAGCGCCCGGGTTCCGTGCCGGCGGTGGACGGCGAGCACCTCGTCGAGTCCGTCATCCCCGTCCTCGGCGCTTGAGCCGCCGGCCCCATGGCAGTGGATGTCGACATAACCGGGGGCCAGGTACACGCCTTCTGCATCGATGGTCCTCACTCTCGCCGAGGTGCTCAGGTCCTGCCAGCCCGAACCGCGGCCGCGCGCAATGACGACTCCCCCGGCCTCGGCAAGCCAGTCATCGGACGTTTCCACGGTGAAACCAGCCGGATCGCCGTCGAGGATGATGGCGTTGTGGATGATCGTGTCCGCGGGCCTCGCCCTATTCACCCGGTCGTTGTCGGTCGTCATCGTTGCGGAGTCCCCCTTCACCCTAGGGTGCGGGCGCGTTGGGCGTCGACGTCGAGGACGTGCCTGTCGAGGAACGCCAGGACCGTGCGATACCAGACCTCGGCATTGCCGCGACCGGCCACCCAGTGACCTTCGTCGGGGAAGTACAGGAAGCGATGCTGAGTGTGCCCCTCCGCGTCCAGCGGTGTCTTCGACCGGGACAGCAGGTCGTACCAGAGTTCCTGCCCCTGCCCGATGGGCACCCGGTAGTCCTTGTCACCGTGGATGACGAGCATCGGCACCTCGATCCGGTCGGCGAACAGGTGCGGCGAATACGTCCCCGACTGCTTCCGCATGGCCACGTCCCATGAGGCGTTGTCCGTGGTCCGTCCCATCGACGTTGTGTTCCACAGGGAGGCGTGCGTGATGATGCATCTGAACCGTTCGCTGGTGTGCCCGGCCACCCAGTTCGCCATGTACCCGCCGTAGGATCCGCCGGCCAGAGCGGTGCGCTCGGCATCGATGTCGGGGCGTTCGATGGCTGCATCCGTGAGTGCGAGGATGTCTGTGAAGGGTGCCCCGCCCAGTTCCTGCTGACCGCGGTCGATCATCGACTGGCCGTAGCCGGTGGAGATCGCCGGATCCGGCAGGAGCACCGCATATCCGGCGGCCGCGAACGGTCCCGGGTTCCACCGATAGGTCCAGGAGTTCCAGGATCCCCAGGGCCCGCCGTGGGCGAATACGACGAGTGGGAACGGACCTTCCCCGTCGGGCAGAGCCAACCAGGCTCGCACCTCGGTGCCGTCGTCACCAACGGCGGCCACCTCGGTGAGGGTGCCTGCTCCGTCGATGACGTTCGCCGGGTTGGCAAGCTCGCTGATCTGCCCCGAGATCAGGTCGATGGCGATGGGCAGTGGTGCGACATCGATCGCCGAGGCGGTCGCCACGACCGTGATTCCCTGCACCTGCAGTCCTGCAAAGGCATATTTCTGCCCCGGACCGCCCACCAGCCGCCGAGGCTGTTCGTCGTTGACTTCACCGATGAAGACACTGCCGCGTCCGTGGTCGTCAGCGGTTGCCACGATCGTCGAATCGTCGGCCCAGACGGGGTCGAACCAGTGATCGGCTTCGGGCCAGACTGTCTCCAATGACCCTGTGTCGAGGTTGAGGAGCATGAGCGTCGCGGACAGATTCGTCTTCGACGTCCAGAACTGCTCCCGGGTGACCAGGGCATGGGTTCCGTTGGGGCTGATCGCGTCGATGCCGAAACCGTGGTCGGCGGCAGCCTCGACCAGCAGGCGGGGCGCACTGTGTTTGTGCAGGTCGATCTGCCAGATCTCGCTGGCCTCGAGCTGACCCGAGATCGGCTTCTCGACCTGGACGAGAACGAACTGTGCTTCCTCGTCAACGGCCCAGTCGACGAGTCGTCCCGACGGCAGCGGCAGGTAGCGAAAAGTGAGTCCGGTGGATGCGGCTGTGGTCGAATCTTCGCTGAAGCTGGTGGCCTCGGCGGTCGGGGTTGTGGACGTGGGACCGTCGGACGTGGTCGTTACGGATTCGGCAGCGTCCCGTGCGGCGTCGGGGGTGAGGTCCTCGTCGAATTCGTCGGTGATCTCAGTCAGGTCTGCGACCGCGAGAGTCTCCTGTCCCGGACCCAGGTCATGATCCCAGTGGCGGATGGGGAAACCCGTGTGGAGGATTCCGCTGACCTTCGATTTCCTGCGTTCCTGACTGTATTCCTGGTGTTCGTCCTCGTTCGCAGCCCAGGTGTGGACGGGGAACTGCACGATCATGGAGTGGCCTTTGACCGCGATTCGGGAGAATCCGCCGTCATGATCGGCGAGCTTGCGTGCTTCCCCGGTCTCCGGCAGGGCCCAGAGGCTGGGGCTTTCGGCATCCTTGCCGTCTTCGCCGGTGCGCTTGGCCGCGAAGTAGACGGTGCCCGAGTCGCTGATGGCGGCCGGGCCGATGGACTGATCGCCGCGGGTGATTCGGTGCGGTCGTTCACCGCTGATATCTGCCAGGTGAGAGAGGTAGCTGCTGCCCTCGTCGTTGAGGAAGGAATACTGGGCGATGACACGGCCGGTCTGGTTCGTCAGGAGGCCTTGCAGTCGTCGGGCATCGAGGAGAGCAGTCACAGCGTCGTTGATCGTCATAGAACCATCCTAGGATCACCGCCGATGTTCGGGCCTGCAAACTTCTATTTGAATCTCGGGGCGGGAACCTTTTCGCCGTCGATGGTGACCGTGGGCAGCATCTGCTTGAACTCCTCTGCCGCGTCCGTGTCCGTTTCGAGAGCGCGCATCTCGACGCCGATGTCGACGAGGCGCCCATTGGTCTGATATCCGATCCGGGTCCCGTACATGACTGTCGGCTCCTGGTTGATCGCGAAGATCTCCGTCGGACCGAGCACACCTTGGTAAGACCAGTAGGATCCGGCCGCGAGGCTGCCCGTGCGCTGAGAGATCACCGAGGAGTCCGGCTCCGCGAACGTGTATTTCTTCTTCGCATCGACGACTGACTGCGGAGACTCGTCGTAGCCCTTGCTGCAGGTGATGAGGATCGTGTCGCTGTCGGCGACGGAGGTTCCGCGGGAGAAGGAGTGGAAATCGTCGGTGGCCGATCCCTGAGTCCAGTCATCTGTCATCGCAACGCTGACGTCGACGGGGCATTCGGCGCCGAGGTTGACCGAGACTTCCTTCATCCCCTTGGGGATTCCGTCGTCAGGAGGTGCCGTGCTGCGGTTCTCGCCGGCCTTCTTCTGCACTGCCACACGGACGGGACCGGAATCCCGTTCTGCGGTGCGGATCTGCAGAGCCGAGCAACCGCTGAGGGCAAGACTGCACAGTGCCGCTCCCGCCACGACTGTTCGCACCTTCGCAGCGCGTGTCATCACCGTTCGTCCCTCGGCCGCAGCTCACGGCGGCTGCGTGGCTGCTGTCCCGAATCCGGCTGCTGTGTCTGAGGCGGCTGCGCCGGAGGCTGCTGAGGCTGCGGCGGTTGCTGCTGCCAGGCCTGTTGCGGTCCGGGCTGGCTGCCGTAATACTGCTGCGGTCCCGGCTGGCTTCCATAGGCCTGCACCGGGCCCGACTGCGGACCGCCAGCACCCTGCACCGGGCCCGACTGGGGTCCAGGCTGCGGCCCAGACTGCGGCGATGCCTGTGGGTTCCCGGGTGTCCGGCCCACGCCGGGGCCGGGCTTGAACTGGGAGTGCTGACCAGAGTCCGGTGGGAAACCGCCGCCCAGGGATTCTCCCGTCGACCGGTGGACGAGGTTGCCGTCGACTCGCTCGAGACGTCGCTTCGAGGTTCTTCGCGGTGTGCCCAGGATCCGTCCCTGAAGCTCCGCCTCATTGGGCTGCCGAGGAGGCAGGAATCCGGGAGACTGCCCCGAGTCGGGAAGCTGCACCGGCTGGACCGGATGAGATCCGGCCGCGGCGTGCCCGACCTGATCGGCCATCGGCGGCACCGTCACCTGCGCGGCGTCGCCGAGAACCGGCAGCACCATACGCACCGAGGTGCCCACACCTTCTTGGCTGAACAGCTGCACCGAACCGCCGTGACGGGTCACAATCGCCCGCACCAGTGACAGTCCCATGCCGGAACCGGCCACTGCCCGAACGCGCGAGCCGCGTGAGAGTTCGTCCCACACCTGCTCCTGCTCGGTCAGCGGAATGCCGCTGCCGGTGTCGGCCACCTCGACGACGACCCAGCGGTGGCTGTCGATGATCTGCTCATTGGCACGCAGTTCGACGACTTCGGCCTGAGAGGAGTATTTGAGCGCATTGCCCAATAGGTTGAGGATCGCTGTGAGCAGCAGATCTTCCTCACCGGCGACATCGGGCAGACGCCAGGGGGCACGGGCGACCGTGGCCACGATCATGCGGTCTTCGGCGCCGGGCGCCGTCGATGCATCCTCGACGGCCTGGTGGATGAGCCGATCGAGATCGACTCGGGAGTATTCGATGATGCGGGTCTCGACGTCGGCGAGTTTGCGCAGGTCTGCGAGGAGTCGCGCGACCCGGCGCGAGGAGATGTCGACCTGTTTGGCTGAGGATTCGACTTCGCTGATCGAGCCGCCCTCGCGGACGACGTCGCGGATGCTCGCGGCCGAGGTGCGCAGCGCGGTCAGCGGATTCTTCAGCTCGTGATCGAGTCGGATGAGCATCCGATTGCGTTTGGCCAGGGAGTCCTCACTCGCCGCCGTCTCAATCGACTCCTTCAACGCGGCCTCACGTCTGCGCAGATACCTCCAGGCGAAGAAGGCACCGACGGCCAAACCTGCCAGCACGAGGAACAGCAGGAGCAGGAACAGCCAGATCTGGATCTCGAAGACCAGAAAGTTCGTCATGGGGACCTCTGACCATCTTCCCCTCGGACCTCACCGACGAATCTGTAGCCCCGCCCCTGCACGGTGGCGATCCATCGAGGTTCGGCGGCGTCCTCCCCGAGGACTCGGCGCAGTTCGGCCACACGGGAATCCACCGCACGTGTGCCCACGGCCTCTTCGAAGCCCCACAGGATCTCAAGCAGACGGGACCGTTCGATGAGTTCGTCCTTGTGGACCATGAGGTATTCCAACAGGGTGAAGCCCTTGGGCGTGATGACAAGTTCGCGATTGCCCATCCAGGCGCGCCTGCCCACACGATCGACGCGCAGACCGAAGCTCGAAGCCAGCACCGGAGCAGTGGCCAAGGGAGGCCCGTCTGTCCGGGTCCGACGCAGCACCGCGCGGATGCGCGCCACGAGCTCGTGCGGGTCGAAGGGCTTGTTGAGGTAGTCGTCGGCACCCTCTTCGAGCGCCATCGCCCGCTCAACGGCCTCTCCGACCTGGGTCAGCAGCAGAACCGGGACCCAGTTCTCCTCCTGGCGCAGCCGTCGCAGAACCTGTCTGCCATCGGCACCGGGCATGAGCACGTCGAGGACGCAGACATCGGGACTGTGCCGGTGGATCTCGTCGAGGGCCAGCAAGCCATCGCTGGCGGCGAGCACCCGAAAACCGGATCGTTCGAGGAAGGGGACGACGGCGCCGAGGACATCGGGTTCGTCATCGGCGACCAGCACCAAGGGCTGGGGTTCGTGCTGAGTGTCAACCGTCATTGTGGTCCGTTCCGATTCCTTTTCTGCGTTCCCACGCGGCTTCCCTGGCCTCTGCCCGATCGACCGCCTCGGCGAGCTCATCTCGGTACAGCATAGAACGACGCAGGTGCTTGGTGCGATAACCGGCGCGTCCGACCATGTGCGTGGCCACGGGGATCGTGACGAGCTGGAACGAGATGACGATCGCCAACGTCGTCACCGTCGACCATGCCGGGTACTGGATCGCAATCGCGACAGCCACCATCAGCAGCCCCAGGATCTGGGGCTTTGCACTCGCGTGCATGCGTGAGAGGAGATCGCCGAAGCGCAGCAGACCCAGCGCGGCAGCCAGCGACAGCACCCCGCCGAGGAGGATGAGCACCGCAGAGATGATGTCGAGGATCATCGGCGTCCACCTTCGTCGTCATCTGTTTCAGGTCCGGTGCGCTCACCGTCGTCGGAGTCCTCGGGTCCCGAGTCGGGTCCCGTGCCCAACCCCTCGCCCTGCGCCTCCGGGTCGGCGTCGGGATCGACGCTGGGTTCGGCGCTGGGGTCGGCAACGGCACCGGGGTCGGTTCCCTGGTCGAGTCCCACGGTCACTGGCTCTTCGTCTTCCTGCACGGTGATCGCATCGGGTCCGTCGGCGACATCGGAGATTCCGCGGGCCACGTCATCGGGCCACTCCTCACCGACCGAGGATTGTGCCTGCTGGCGGGTCTCGGTGTCACTGTGCCCCTCGGCGCCATCGGCTGATTCCTTGGGCATGTGCCAGTCCGAGCTGGAGAAGTCACTGAGTGAGCCCACCTCCGCGCCGGGGGTCATGGAATCGGACTTGGACACGTACCGGGAGACGCTGACGGAGCCCACGAACCCGAGCATCGCCAGCACGATGAGCACGGGCAGGAGGTCCGTGCGACCGGACAGGGCCATGAACCCGCCCAAACCGCACATGATGGAGGCCAGCACGACGTCGGTGGCGATCATGCGATCGAGGATCGAGGGCCCACGGACGATGCGATAGAGGGCGATGATCGCCGAGGAGGCCAGCAGCACCGAGGCCATGACCACGAGGGTGTCGAGGACGATCTGGCTCATCGGTCACCTCCGCGTTCGTCGGCCAACGGATCGGGGTTGACCTTCAGTGCAGCGAGGTCACGGTGGGAGCCGAGGGCTTTGATGAGCAGCTCTTCGATATGGTAGACCAGCTCTTTCGCGTTGAGGACCTTCTCCTCGGAATCGCAGTCGAGAACATGCAGATAGAGGACGCCCAGCGCCCGGTCGCTGTCGACGATGATCGATCCGGGGATGAGGCTGGCGGTGTCGGCGACGAGCGTCATCAGAAGGTCCGAACTCGTGCGCAGGTCGCAGGCGATGACCGATCCGGCGCCCACCGCCCGGGGCCGGAATGCGTACCAAGCCACCTCGACGGAGGCGATGATGAGCGAATAGAGGAACCACAGTCCGTAGCTGAGGGCGTGGATGATGTTGAACCTGCCGGAGAGCACCACCGGCGGCAGATAGAACACGCGGGTCACGACCAGGGAGAGGACGACACCTGTGATGATGTGCATGAGCGATACCGCATCCCAGAGCATCACCCACAGCACCACGAGAAAGAACACCAGCACGAGCTGCTGGACGAAGCTTCGTCCCTTCGTCATCCGAGGTGGCCTGTTCGGGCTCATGAGTCATCACCGCCCAGCACGGTCGTCACATAGTTGACAGGCGACTGCAGGTTCTCCGCGGCACGGTCCGACATATCCCACAGTGGGGCTGCGAAGACCGTGAGGACGATCGACGCAACCACGACCACAGTGGTGGCGGCGAACATCGATCCCGGAACGCCGATCTGCGACTTCCAGGGCTTGCCCGCGAGCTTGGCCTTCTTGCGTTCGGCGAATTCTGCGACGAGCTCTTCGTTCGGCTCCTCCGCATCCGCGGGGTCACGCCAGAAGGCCAGGTTGAAGGTACGCCCGATGACGTAGAGGGTCAGCAGGCTGGTCACCGTGCCGGCGACGATGAGGCTGACAGCGAGCCAGTCGTGGTCGGAGAAGCCGGCGGCGAAGAGGGCGACCTTGCCGATGAACCCGGAGAACGGCGGGATGCCGGAGAGGTTGAGGGCAGGGATGAAGAAGACGATCGACAGCGCCGGTGAGAGCACCATGAGCCCACCCAAGGACCTGGTCGAGGTCGACCCACCTCGCATTTCCACCATTCCTATGGCCAGGAACAGCGCGGTCTGGACGATGATGTGGTGGACCGTGTAGTAGATGGCGGCAGAGAGTCCGACAGTGGTCCCCAGCGCCACACCGAAGAGCATGTAGCCGATGTGGGAGACGAGGGTGAAGGACACGATCCTCTTGATCTCCGACTGGGCGATTGCGCCTAAGATTCCGACCACCATCGTCAATGCTGCCGCTATCAGGAGAGGCACTCGCAGAGAGGATTCGGCGAACAGCAGCGTCTCGGTGCGGATGATCGCATAGATGCCGACCTTCGTCAGCAGCCCCGCGAACACAGCCGTGACCGGGGCTGGAGCGGTCGGATAGGAGTCGGGCAGCCAGAAGGACAGCGGGAAGATCGCGGCCTTGATGCCGAAGCCGATGAGCAGGAGGACATGCAGGATCATCTGCACATCCGGCGGCAGCTCGCTCAGCCGCTCGGACAGCTGGGCCATGTTCACTGTTCCGGTCGCCGAGTAGATGACGCCGATCGCTGCCAGGAAGATGATCGAGGACACGAGCGAGACGACGACGTAGGTCACGCCCGCCCGGATCCGCTCGGCCGTGGCACCCAGTGTCAACAGCACATAGGAGGCGACGAGGAACATCTCGAAGCCGACGTAGAGGTTGAAGAGGTCACCGGCGAGGAAGGCGTTGGCGACACCCGCGCACAGCACCAGATAGCTGGGGTTGAACACGGAGATCGGGGTCTCGTTCGAATCGTCGTTGGCATCCTGGCTGAGCGCGTAGACGAGCACGCACAAGGTGACCAGGGAGGATACGACGAGCATGAGCGAGGAGAGCCTGTCGGCGACGAGCACGATCCCTGCGGGCGGCTCCCACCCGCCGATCGCCACGACCTGCGGGCCGTGGGCGTCGACGCCGAAGAGCATGATGAGGGAGATGATCATGACCGCGCTGAGGATCAGAATCGACACGATGTTCTGCGCCCGCGAGTGCTTCGACAGCACCAGTGCCAAGCCTGCACCGAGGAGGGGCAGGAGGACGGGCAGCGGCACAAGCATGGGAAGGAGATCCATCATTTCTTCTCCTCCGTCTCGGTTCCTTCGGAACCTCCGCCGTCCTTGTTCGCCGAGGTGGCCCCGGCCCTGCCCGTGCCCGCGCTGTTCTCGGCCCTGTCCGTGCTGACCTCGTTGTCTTCACGTTCGTGGGGCTTGCCGTCGTCGTCGAGGTCGATGGCTCCGGTGATCGGACTCTCGGCCTCATCACCGAACTCGGTGTCGTCGTAGTCCGTGCTCGCCTCCGCCTCGGAGTCGATCATCTTCGTGATCGCCACCTGCAGGTCGGCGGTGTCGTCCTGCAGCGAATCGGCGCGAACCAATCGCCAGGAGCGGTAGATCATGGCCAGCAGGAACGCTGTGACCGCGAACGTGATGACGATGGCCGTGAGGATGAGCGCCTGTGGCAGCGGATCCGACATGCCCTCCGTGGACAGGTTCTTCCCGTCAGTCAACGGCGGAGCTCCCCTGCCTGCGGTGAGGATGATGAGGAGATTGACTCCGTTGCCCAGGAGGATGAAGCCCAGCAGCACACGGGTCAGCGAGCGTTCGAGCATGAGGTAGATGCCACAGGCGAAGAGGAATCCCATCGCCAGCACCATGATGAAGGGCACAGTCATAGCCGTCCCCCTTCCGCGCCGTTGTCCACGTCGAGGTGGTTGACACGGTCGAGGATCGAGGAGACCGCATCGTGCTCGGCCTCGGCGCTGAAGTTCTCCGAGAGGTTGTACGACTGGTTGAGTCGATTGGTCAGCACCATCTCATCGCGCTCCTGGTGCAGGTCCACCTCGGCGCCCAATGATCTGAGGATGTCGAGCATGAGGCCGACGACGATGAGGTAGACGCCGATGTCGAAGAACGTCGAGGTTCCGAACGACAGGTGCCCGAGCACCGGAATGTCGCCCTCGAGATAGACGGACTTGAACACGGTGTCGCCCCAGATCCAACCGCCGACGCCGGTGAGCACGGCCATGATCATTCCGGTTCCCAGCATGCCCGAGGGGGTGAAGCGGGCTGCCTCGGCGAGTTCGAATTTGCCGCCGGCGAGGTAGCGCACGACCAGTGCCAGACCGGCCACGAGGCCACCGGCGAAGCCGCCGCCGGGTTCGTTGTGGCCGGCGAAGAGGAGGTAGAGGGAGAAGATGAGGACAGCGTGGAAGACGAGGCGGGCGGTGACCTCGAGGATGATGGATCGGTTGCGTGGGGCCAGTGTGCGTCCGGCGATGAGCCAGGAGACTCGCCGCTGTGTCACATCCTCGCGCTGAGAGGCGTGGAAGTTCCCGATCTCCTCGGCGACGGGCTGGAAGCGCACCCGCCCCTGCAGCTCGGTGCCGTCACGGCGGGACACGAAGCGGTGGAGGTGTCCTTCACGGCCGCGGACGAAGATCAGTCCGGCGATTCCGGTGCCGGCAGCGACGAGGACCGAGATCTCACCGAGGGTGTCCCAGACGCGGATGTCGACGAGAGTCACGTTGACGATGTTCTTGCCGTGGCCGAGTTCATAGGCGAGCTGACCGAAGTCCACGGAGACCGGGTCGCTGATGCGCACACCGGCGGCGATGAGCACGACCACCATCATGGTCACGCCGACTGCGGCACCGATGATGGCACGCCAGGCCGGGGTGAAGCGTCCGGTGCTCTGACCGATCCGAGCCGGGAGTCGGCGCAGGACGAGGACGAAGACGACGATGGTGATGGTCTCGACGAGAACCTGGGTCAGGGCCAGGTCCGGAGCTCCGACGAAGGCGAAGTAGGCGACCATCGCATAGCCCGAGATTCCGGTGACGACCACGGCGGTGAAACGCTTCTTTGCGCGGGTGGCTGCGACCGCGACGATGATGAGGACCGCTGCGATGATGAGGTCGAGCGGGGTGTCGAAGAGTTTGAAATCGATGTTCCAGGTGTCGTTCGAGATCACGGCCAGACCGATGCCTGCGACGAGGACGAGGTAGATCACGCTCTGGTAGAACGGCAGCGAACCGCGCTGGGTGCGGGAGGTGACCCACAGGGCCAACCTCTCCATCCAGCTGATCAGCTTGCTGTAGAGGTCGTGGAAGTCCAGGCCCGAGGGCAGCGTCGACTGGACCTTGGCAAACGAGTCGCGGAGGAAGAAGAGGCCCAGACCGACGGCGATCGTGATCGCGGACAGGGCCAGTGCAGGTTCGAGCCCGTGCCACAGGGCCAGGTGGTAGTCGCCGTCGCCGGGGTCGATGACCGGCAGCGTCGAGGTCCAGGCTCCGAAGTAACCGTCGATGAGCCCGGCGGCCGGTCCCAACGCCACGGTGAGCACGGTGAGCATGACTGGGGAGATGATGAGCGTGATCTTCTCATCGCGGCGGGCGATGTCGTCGACGCCCGCTTTGCTCGAGAACGCGCCCCAGACGAAGCGTGCCGAGTAGGCCACGGTGAGCATCGACCCGATCATGACGCCGATCAGCGCGATGATCGATGCCTTGTCCCCAGAGGCCAGCAGGGTCGAATAGACCGCTTCCTTGGCCACGAAGCCCAGCAGCGGCGGCAGGCCGGACATCGAGGCTGCGGCAATCGTGGCGCAGACGGCCACGACGGGGAAGGCCTTCCAGCCTCCGGAGAGCTTCGTCAGGTCACGCGTGCCGGCACGATGGTCGATGATGCCCACGCACAGGAACAGACAGGCCTTGAACAGGGCGTGCGCGATGAGCATCGATAGCGCGGCTTTGGTGATGTCGGGTGTGCCGAAAGAGGCCATCGTCGTGAGGAATCCGAGCTGGGAGACCGTGCCGAAGGCGAGCAGAAGTTTGAGGTCGGTCTGCTTCAGGGCCTGCCAGCCGCCGATGAACATCGTGAGCAGACCCAGCGTGAGCAGGGTCTCCGACCATCCCGGCAGTGAGTGGTAGCCCGGTGCCAGACGCAGAATGAGGTAGATCCCCGCTTTGACCATCGCCGCTGCATGCAGGTAGGCGCTGACCGGGGTCGGTGCTGCCATGGCGCCGGGGAGCCAGAAGTGGAAGGGAATCAGCGCGGACTTCGAGACCGCACCGACGAGGATGAGGATCACGGCCGTGACGATGACGGGCCCGGTGTCCAGACCGAGACTGGCGCGTTCCATGAGTGTGGAAATCTGGCCTGTTCCGGTCGCGGCCATCAGCAGAATCATACCCACGAGCATGGCCAGCCCGCCGGCCGTGGTGACGATGAGGGCCTGCAGTGCGGCCTGGCGGGAGCGACGGCGGGATTGGCTATGGCCGATGAGGAGGTAGGAGAAGACCGTGGTGCCTTCCCAGAACAGGTAGAGCATGAGGAGCTCATCGGCGACGACGAGTCCGTACATCATTCCGGCGAAGGCCATGAAGACTGCGGCGAACCGGGCCAGGCCGGGCTCATCGGGCGGGAAGTAGCGGGCACAGTAGACGAAGACGAGGGCACCGACGCCTGTGACCAGAAGACTCATGATCCAGGAGAGTTCGTCGAGGCGGAAGATCCCCTCGAGGCCGAGTGCCGGCAGCCAGTTCATGCTCTCGACCAAGGGCGAACCTGCGGACCCGAAGATGTCGGGGACCTGGGCCAGGCTGAAGATCAGCGCGGCGAACGGCACCAGCGCAAGGAAGAAGAACCCGTTGCGACCGAGGCGTCTGACCAGTGGGTACGCAATGACAGCAGCCCCGAAAAAGGCTCCTGTCATGACTATCACCGGCGGACACCTCCGTCATTTATAAGATTTGCCAGAATGTAGTGCTCAACATTATTTTCTCACGACACCCCGCGTATCTCCCAATCAATGAGGCCGTTCGCAGCAGTCATTATGAACACATTCTGTTCAGATTCCACGCCCGTTCCACGCCCATTTGACACAGGTTCTGCGCGAATTCTGCTCGATTCAAAACGTTCACTGCCGGCGAAGTCGACTTGGCAGAGGGGGTGGGGGCGGCGAGCTGGGGCTGCGGGCTGGAACCTGCGTCAGCTGCGGAGCTGGCTGCTCGTGACGAGGAAGCCCATCTCATCCAGGCCTGTGCCGTCACAGCCGATGAGCAGTTCTGCTCCGATGCTGTCGACGAGGCCGGCCACCTTGTTGCGCATTCGCCGGAAACGACGGGTCGGGACTGGCTGGTAGCGCTTCGACTCGGTATCCATCCAGTGCACGTGGTACTCGATCAGCGGCATCTGAAGATGCTTGCCGATGATCGGCGGCACCCAGTCAGCCTCCGATACGCGGATCTCAATCATGCCTGCCTTCTCGCTGATCTCCCCGAGAGGGACGAGGAGCGAATAGCCGTCGAGGATGACCGGTGCCGAGGGATCGAAGAGCGGATCGTCGATCGTGGCCTGAGCCAGGACTGCCTCGTCGGGCGTCGGCAGCGCCTGCTGGAAGGCGTGCGGAGCGTGCTTGCGGACGAGCGACAGCGCCACGTCGGGCTCGAGCCAATAGGACGAGTAGAGGTAGAGGTCGATCTTCGCCTCCGGGTCGGGCACGATGACCCGAGTCGGCAGGCCCGCTTCGTCCGCGAGGCGGACACCGGTGTGCAGGCGTGATGCGACGCCCAGGATGAGGCTGAGCATCCGCTCCTCCTCCCGGTCGGGCAGCCCTGCCGGGAACGCCTCATGGAGTCCGTCTGCGTCGCTGAACCAGTCCGGCGGCGGGACCGGTTCGCGGTCTCGGGGGCAGTCGATGACTACCGCGTGATGAGCCCAGTCGGGAACCTCGAGCGCGGCGATCGCGGCAGCATCGAGGTCGACTCCCTCACTCAGACGCGAGTGTCGACTCAGCTTCAGCTGGCCTCTTTCATCCAGGCGGGGCGCGAGGTCGGGAAGCCTGTTGTGCACGAGCGCGAGCACATCGGAGACCTCGACCCCTTCGTCGAGGAGAAGCAGATGGAAGCCGCGCAGGTCCGCCGAGACATCCGTGTCGCTGACACGCTCGGCGGCCTCACGCTGCATCCGCAGCTCTCGGCGGGTGGTCACATGCCCCTCCGGTAGAAGTTGAGGTGAGAACGGGAGGCCGTGGGGCCCTGCTGCCCCTGATAGCGGTTGCCGGTGGCCTGCGAACCGTAGGGATTGAGCGCAGCCGAGCTGAGGCGGAAGAAGCAGAGCTGGCCGATCTTCATTCCCGGCCACAGGGTGATGGGCAGAGTCGCGACGTTCGAAAGCTCGAGAGTCACATGACCGTTGAACCCGGGATCGATGAAGCCTGCCGTGGAGTGGGTCAGCAGTCCAAGGCGTCCTAGTGACGACTTGCCCTCCAGCCGCGCGGCCACATCGTCGGGCAGTGTGACGAGCTCGTGCGTGGAGGCGAGCACGAATTCGCCCGGATGCAGCACGAACGGCTCTCCTGGCGCTGCTTCGACGAAGCGGGTGAGTTCGGGCTGATCGAGACTCGGGTCGATGACCGGGTATTTGTGGTTGTCGAACAGACGGAAGTAGCGATCCAGGCACACGTCTACGCTGGCTGGCTGGATCAGAGAAGGGTCATAGGGGTCGAGGGCGATGCGTCCGGAGTCGAGCTCGGCGCGAATGTCGCGATCGGAAAGGAGAGTCACGTATCCGATGGTAGTCGCCCCGGGCTCAGGAGTGCAGTGAGCAGTACCCACGAAGGGGCGAAATTGCTCACAGACTCCGCGACACACCGGAGTTTGGTAACGACTCGATAACGATCAGTGGTGTTTTTGCTGGTTTTCTCCCGTGTGTCTCCCCACAGCCGATCGTGAATGCCTTAGAGTTAGGAGCTGTACGAACCCGCGCACGATGGTGCCTTCCTCTTCTTAAGCCAAGGAATGCCGGGAGTCCATCGTCTTTCGTGGGTTGACAACGAACGAAAGGCATTACTGTGAAGACCTCGCGTCTTGTGCTTGCCCCCGCAGTAGCCGTTGCATTGACAGGTCTTGCTGGCGCTCCCGCGTTCGCAGCGACAGAGTCCGCTCCGGTGCCGGCAGGCCCGCTCTGTGCACATGAAGGTGCGCAGCAGTCAAACGACCCAGATTCCAAGGTTCCCGACAGCTCGGACCCGCAGGCGACACTGTCTGCGGCACAGGTCACCCGGGCCGATATCGCGGATCGCAAAAAGGGCATCGGATTCTCCGGTACCGGATTCACCCCCGACAGCAAGGCGACCGTCACGGTCGTCGGTACCGACGGGTCCAAGTACTCGCCGGAGACCAAGCTGACCGTCGACGACAAGGGCAAGGTGTCCGGCACCTACTTCTTCTCCGTCACGGACAACGCCAAGGTTCCTTCCGGCGAATACTCGCTCTACCTCACCGATGAGAAGACCGAGAAGGACTCCTCGAAGGTCTCCTTCGAGGTCGTGGCCAGTGACTCGGACATCGACGAGGACGCCAAGGGCTCCGGTTGCTCACCTGCAACAGGACCGGCCCCAGAACCGTCCGAGACCGCGACCGATGAGCCATCCGAAACGTCGGCTCCGACCGAGACCAAGTCGGAAGAGCCGAGCGAAGAGCCCACGGAGACCAAGGAAGCCCCGAAGCCCGCAGCTCCGAAGCCGACCGAGACCGAAACTCAGACTCCGGAACCGACGGAGACGGAATCCGAGACACCCAAGCCCACGGAGACCGAAACTCAGACTCCCGAGCCGACCGAGAAGGAGTCCGAGACTCCCGAGCCGACCGAGAAGGAGTCCGAGACTCCCGAGCCGACGGAGACCGAGGACAAGTCGGAGGCCCCTGCTCCCACCGAGGCCGGGCCCGAAGCTCCGGAGTCGGACGCTCCGAAGGCAGAGCCGTCGGAGACGACCGCTCCGGCCAGCCCCGGCACCGATGACGGTGAGAAGAAGGCCGCGGCAACCGCGGCCCAGGCGCTCATCATCGACCCGACCGAGATCAGCTCCGAGGACTTCCTCAATGAGGGCATCAAGCTCGGCATCACCGGCGCGCAGCCAGGTGAGAAGATCACGATCACGGTCGAGCATGCTCAGGGCAAGGTCGATCGCTACACGATGACCAAGGAAGCCGATTCCGAGGGCAAGGCGACCTTCGGCGTGCAGGCGAAGGTCAAGGCTGTGCTGGGAACGTACAACGTCACAGCCCAGGCCGACAGCTTCGACAAGGCACAGGGCGGCAGCTTCACCGTCGTCACCAACGGCACCTCGGTCGATGAGGGCGGGGAGAACGGCAGCGACAGCGGCAGTGACCTGCCCCGCACCGGTGCCGAGATGACCGGACTGGCGCTCGGAGTCGGACTCCTCGTCGTCGGTGCCGCAGCCGTCGTCATCACTCGTCGGCGGATGACCGCCTCCGACGATCCTGCGGAGTTCTAAGATCCGTTGAACGATGAATTGTCCCTAGCGGGGCTGCACCTCGGCAGACACCAGATCGATCTCGGTCGTCTCCGAGCAGGGACAATGCTCGGTCTCATGGGCAGCACGGACAGCACCACTGAGGTGGTGCTGTCCGTTGCTGCGCGCTCCGACGTCGCACCTCCGCCGCGGTTCCCGACCGGGCTCCGGTCGGGTCTCACACGTGTGCGCAGGTGGGTCAGAACATATCTTCGCGAAGCCAATGCCGGATCTGGGGAGGCGGCATTGGCTCTGGCGTGCACGGAGTTCGGAGTCAACCCTGACGTCCTGAGGCGCCGGTTCGGCGAACTTGATGCCGGTGAGCGTGCGAAACTCGGCCTGGCCGTGGCCTGGGCGAGCGGCTTGCCGTGGTTGACCTTCATCGACCCCTTCGCTTCCGTCCCCGGACATGTGCGCGCCGGCCTGCGCGGTCGTCTGGCCGATCTGGCCGCAGCGCACGGCCGCGGGATCGTCTTCACCTCGAATACACTGACCGACTTCACCGTCGCCGAGGCGGGGGTGGCCGATATCGAAAAAGGCGAGCTCGTCTCGTTCGGCACTTTGGAACAGGTCGTCACGGAGCCCAGGGGCTCCCTGCCGGCCGAACTCAGCAGGGTCAACGTCTACTCCGGGCTGGCACGCAAGGGCTGGCTGTCGATCGGGCACTCTGCGGTGAAGGCTCGGACCGAACTCGACGGGAAGGTCTTCGTCACTCTCGGGTGGCGCAGTGCTCTCCTGTCCTTGGACGAACACGACCCGGCGTTCACCTCGGCGACGGTGTTCGAAGCCGTCGTCATCGGACTGCGCGACCGCGGCTCCTGTCTGCAGGCGAAGCTGTCGCCGGTCGACACCGAGATGGGACTCGCCCTCGACGTGGACCTGGCGGATCTGGCTGGCGTGTCCG
The DNA here is from genome assembly GCF_016107655.1 of Brevibacterium antiquum. Classification (GTDB taxonomy): domain Bacteria; phylum Actinomycetota; class Actinomycetes; order Actinomycetales; family Brevibacteriaceae; genus Brevibacterium; species Brevibacterium antiquum. The sequence continues at coordinate 54,666 of NZ_JABASX010000002.1, read as the reverse complement.
ACAGCGAGAGCGGATTCGGCGTGCTCCACCCCAGCCTCGGCGAGTCGATCCCCGCCCTGCGTGCCAACGTCAAGGTCGGCACCCACGTCTTCGTCGAGGTCGACACCCAGGCGCTGCACGCGTACTCGGTGGAATGACCCCACCGGCGCGCGTCCGACTCCCCTGCCCGCGCGTCCTCGCCGTTCATAGAGCCGGGTGGCGGGCAATTGGCATTACACTGAAATTCCTTCATCCCCCACCGAATCAGGAGACGCAATGCGAACTTCGCGCAAGCTTCTGATTGCGGCGCTCCTGGTCATCGTCCTCACCGTGGCAGCAGTTCCCCTCCTCAACCTCACCGTCTACACTCCTGCCCGCGCCGCTGAAGCCTATATTTCCGCGATCGAGGATGCCAACGCCGAACGTGCGTTCTCCTATCTCGCCTCTCCCACCCCATCGTCGACTCTGGCGCTCAATCATGATGTGCTCTCTGCCGCCCCTGACCTGCCGCGCGATGCTGAGGCGACGACGGTATCGATGGACGGCGACCATGCGAAGGTCTCGCTGAGCTATGTTCTGTCCTCGCAGACGCAGACCGTGGATCTGTCGATGATCAAGCTGCCGGCGACTGCCGGACTGTTCGACCGGTGGGCGATCGAGCAGGAGGAGTGGCCGACCCTCGACCTGCAAGTCGAAGGGTCGTCAACGGCCACGGTCAACGGCTACGGAGTCGCCGCCGGAACGGTACCCGTGCTGTTTCCGGCCACCTACCTCGTCGGCTTCGATGCGACCTACCTCAAGTCGAAGCCCGAACGCGCCGAGGTGATCGCCCCGACCGACACCGCCCAGATCGCGCTCTCGCCCGAGCCCACGGCGAAGCTGGAGCAGTCGGTCGATGAGCAGGTCACCGAGCATCTGCAGAAATGTGTGAAGTCGAAGACCCTCTACCCCTCGGACTGCGTGTTCGGCTACGAGACGGACAACGAGATCCTCGGCGATGTGAAGTGGTCACTGGCTCGCGAACCAGAGGTCAGCCTGACCGCCTCGGGCAACGATCTCGAGCTCACCCCGTCCACGGTCGAGGTGCGCATCCAGGGACGCTATCGCGACATCGTCACGGCGGCCGAGCACGACTTCGACGAGACGCTCTCCTTCGAAATGGGAGGTTCCGTCGTCGTCAAGTCCTCGCAGGTCCGCTTCGATCCCCGCCGCCTCGGCGACGTGACCGTGAAATAGCTGCCCAAGGGCTGTTACGACGGCTTCACTGGTCCTTCAGGCCCCGCGCAGCAGCCGTCGCGACTGAGCCCCGCGCAGCAGCCGTCGCAACTGAGCCCCGCGTCATTGTGGACTTGCGTGCGAGAAGTTCGCGATTTTCGAACGTAAGTCCACAATGACGAGCAGGTTGCGGCGGGCCTTAGGCTCCGCGGAGGTCGAGGGTGAGTTCGGCCGGAGCTGCGGCGACGAGGTCGACTGGAATGCCCCAGTCCTGCTGGTAGAGGTGGCACGCGGCGTGCAGGGGGATCTCTCCGCCTGGTTCGCCATCGCAGGCAGCGGCTCGTGCGGTCACGTGCAGGACCCCTGACTTGAGTTCGGGGTTGATGACGATGTCGCGCTTCAGTCCTTCTGCGCCGCCGTCGCCGGAGACGATCAGCTCCGGTGGTGTCGACGAGACCTGCAGATATGTGGGGTCTCCCCACCGGTCATCAAGTTTCTGACCTGCTGGAACAGTGAAACTCACGGACACTGCCACTGGGCCCGAGGAGATCTCAGTCGAGGGGCGCTTGCTGGTCAGCGCACCCTCGTCGACTCGTTGGGCGTTCTTGGGCAGCTTCACTCTGGTCAGGGCGTGCGAGGCCGATTCGACGATGAGGAGCTCGGCCGGTGCGGAGTCGGCGGCGTCGAGGACGAAGATGTCGGATGGTTCGCGGAGGCCGCGCGCCAGAGTCGAAACCTCGTTCGTGGTGAAGTCATAGCGGCGGATCGCCCCGTTGTAGGTGTCGGCGATCGCGATCGATCCGTCCGGCAGGCTCCGCACTCCCAGCGGGTGCTGCAGTCTGGCCTCTGCGGCGGGACCGTCACGGAAGCCGAAGTCGAAGAGTCCTTCACCGATGAGCGTGGACACAGCTCCGGTGTTCGGGTCGAGACGTCGGATTGCCGAGGTCTCCGAGTCGGCGATGAGCACCTCGCCATCGGAGGTGAGGTCGAGGCCCGATGTCTGCGCGAACCATGCGCTGTCCGCATCACCGTCGGCCAGGCCCTCGTTCATGGTGCCCGAGAGCAGCCGGATCGACCCGGCTTCGGGGTTGAACGACCAGATGGTGTGGTTGCCGGCCATCGCCACAACAACCTCGGCGGTGGAGGGGACGTAGAGGACGTCCCACGGTGAGGACAGCTTCACGTCGAGGGCGGGGCCGTCGTAGCGGCCGAGTTCCCTGTGGGTGCCGACCACGTTGTCGATCGCGCCGACCATGTGCTGAGCTCCGGTGCCGGCGATCGTCGTCACGGTTTCGGTCTCGAGGTTGATGCCGCGCAGGGTGTGGTTGACGGTGTCGGCGACGACGAGGTGGTAGCCGACCTTCGCCGCCATGTCCCTGGGAAGGACGGTGATGCCGCCGGGTTCGCTGAAGGACGCCTGCGCGAAATCGCCGTCGCCCGCGCCGCGTTCGCCGGTGCCGATGCGCCGAATGATGTCCTGGCCCGAACGATCGTATTCGACGAGGCTGTGGTGTCCCGAATCGGCGACGAGGAGATTGCCCGATGGCAATGCGGTGACCTTGCCGGGGTAGAACAGCTCGGTCTCCGGTGCTGGCGGCGGCACGTAGGGCCCGTCGCCGGAGTGCAGTGTGCCCTTCGCCGAGTGCTCCTCGATGAGTCCTTCGATGATCTCACCGAGGCCGGCACCATGACCTTCGCCCGACAGGGTCGCGACCAGGTAGCCCTCTGGGTCGATGACGGCCAGCGTGGGCCAGGCACGGGCGGTGTATGCCTGCCAGGTGACGAGGTCGGGATCGTCGAGGACGAGGTGTTCGACCTGGTAGCGTTCGACTGCCTGATCAACGGCTTCGACGGTGCGTTCGAACTCGAACTTCGGCGAGTGGACGCCGATGATGACGAGCTCTTGTGCGTACTTCTCCTCGAGCGGACGCAGCTCGTCGAGCACGTGGAGGCAGTTGATGCAGCAGAAGGTCCAGAAATCGAGCAGAATCACCTTGCCGCGTAGATCGGCCAGGCTCAGCTCCTTGCCGCCGGAGTTCATCCACCTGCGGCCGATGAGCTCGGGTGCGCGCACCTTGACCTGGTGGGACTGCGCGGCGGCAGGCGCCGCGGACGCTTGGGATTCCTGCGGACTGGTGTTCATAGCTCCATCTTCACAGATTCACCGCCGCGGTGGGAGGCCTGGTGTCATCATGTGACCAAAGCCCCAGTCCTCGAACGTGACGGTCAGCCGTGGGTGTCTCAGCAGTGGTCGCCGCTTGCCTCAGGTGTGGTCGCCGCTTGCTTCAGGAGTGGTCATTGCTTGCCTCAGGTGTAATCGCGGGCACCGAACACACTGGAACCAACGCGGACCATGGTCGCACCCTCGGCGATTGCGAGCTCGAAGTCGTTGCTCATGCCCATGGACAGCTCAGTGGCGTCGGTTGACATAGCACCCGAGGCGATGAGCTTCTCGCTGAGTTCTCGCAGGTCAGCATAGCTGGGACGGATCTCTTCCGGTGTGCGTCCGGGCAGACCGATCGTCATCAGACCACGCAGTCGCATCCGCGTGTGGTCCCGGAGTTCAGAGATGAGCGCCTCCGTCTCCTCGGGCGCGATCCCGGACTTCGAATCTTCGCGGGAAGTGTTGACCTGTACGAAGAAGTCCACAGTCTGGTCGAGGACCTCAAGACGGTTGTTGATCTTCGTCGCCAGTTCCAGATTGTCGACGGACTGGATGCAGTGCGCATGGCGCAGGGTGTGATTGACCTTGTTCTTCTGCAGAGGACCGATGAGGTGGGCTTCATGGTCCAGATCGGCCAAGTCGTCTGCCTTGCCGACCAGCTCCTGCACCTTGTTCTCCCCGATGAGGGTGAACCCATGTTCGAGGGCCACTCGGATCTTCGCCGCCGGTTGAGTCTTGGTCGCGAGCAGAACCTTCACATCATCACTCGTCCGACCGTTCGCCTCGGCGGCGGCTGCCGCACGAGTGGCCACCTCGTCGAGGTTGTCTCTGATGGAGGCGATGGCGTCAGGTGCCAATGATTCTGGTGTGTTCTGTGATTCAGGTGTGCCTGGGGAACTCATGCTTCAAGTCTTACATGTACCCGTCGAAGTTGCAGGTTCTGCCCGTCGGAGACGCAGGCCCTACCCGTCGGAGTTGCATGTCGCCGGCACCGCGCCCTGTTGCACAGCAAACGGTTGGTAAGTTCACCTCGACGCTCGCTCGTGGATCGAAGAGAACTGACCAACCGTTGGTGTCTGTGCGGCGGAACGAGGCTGTCAGCTGCCGCGCACGTCGCTGTTGCCGTCGCTGCCGTGCTCATCGCAGCGGTGCTCATCGCAACGACGCCCATCGCAGCCGCGTTGCGTCAGATTCGCGCGCTCGTCCTTATTCGGGCAGGCCCTCGGCCTTGGCGTCGATGTTCTTGATCAGCGCCGAGGTGTCGAGGCCTTCGAGGCCCGCGTCGACGAGCTTCTGCAGCTGAGCGTGGACGAGCTGCGCTGCAGGCAGGTCCACGCCCTGAGTCTCGGCACCGGCGAGCGCGAGGCCGACGTCCTTGTGCATGAGTGCCGCGGCGAAGCCGGGCTTGAAGGAGTTGTTCGAAGCCGCGGTCTCCGTCACGCCCGGCACCGGATACCAAGTGCGCAGGGGCCAGGAATCTCCGGAGGAGACCGTCGCGATGTCATAGAAGACCTTCGGGTCGAGACCGAAGCGATCAGCGAGCACGGCCCCTTCGACGACGCCCTGCAGGCTGATCGAAAGCATCATGTTGTTGACGATCTTGGCAGCCTGACCCGCGGCTTCGCCACCGGCGTGGAACATGTTGCCGGCCATCGGCTCGATGAACGTCTTCGCCTCGGCCACGTCCTCATCGGTGCCGCCGAGCATGAAGGTCAGCGTGCCTGCCTCGGCACCGGTGACGCCGCCGGACACGGGACCGTCGACGAAACGGAAGCCGGCTTTGGCCGCTTCCGCATGCAGTGCGCGGGCGGAGTCGAAGTCGATCGTTGACGAGTCCACGAGGAGTGTCTTGGTATCTGCGTGGGCCAACACGCCGTCGGCCTCGAGGTAGACGGCGCGGGCGTGCTCACCTTTGGGCAGCATCGTGAACACGATGTCGGCTCCGGCGACCGCCTCGGCGATGGACTTCACAGGATTCACCCCGTGCTTGGCCGCCTCTTCGACGGCGATCTCGACGAGATCGAAGCCATTCACAGTGTGACCGGCCTTGACCAGGTTCGCTGTCATCGGACGCCCCATGTTTCCCAGGCCGACCCATCCAATTGTCGACATAAAATGCCTCCTCGCATCATGTTCTTCAAATGCTGCTGAGTCTGTAACGCAGCTGCTGCAGTGTTCCCACTCACATTACGCCAGTCGCTCGACCAACACCTGTCGAGCGGAATCACATATTCCGCACCAGATATGTGCGTGCACGCAGATAGGATGGAAGCACTATGGCTTCATATGCACCAGGCGGATCCGGTTCGCAGATCTCTCCCGAAGATCTGCTGACGCTGCTTGCCGTGGCTCGGCTGGGCAAGTTCACGGCCGCTGCGCACAGCCTGGGCCTCAACCACACGACAGTCTCCCGACGCATCGCCGCCCTGGAGAAGGCCTATGGCGAGCGTATGCTCGTGGCCTCACCCGACGGCTGGGAGCTCAGCGCTGCCGGACGTCACCTGCTTCCCGTGGCCGAGGACATCGAGTCTGCCCTGGGACGCATCGACGCCCACGCCAGCTCCGCCCTGTCAGGGACAATCCGTTTGGCCTGCCCGCAGGCCTTCGCCCTTGAATTCGCGGTCCCGGCCCTGACCCAGCTGCAACGCAGCCATCCCGGTCTGCAGTTCGAACTCATCACTGCCACGCAGCGGGCCCGGCAGTACCGTTCGGGTGTCGATATCGAGGTCGTCGTCGGCAGGCCGGACGCACCACGCAGCGTCGCGAAGCACATCCGCGACTATCGGCTCCAGCTCTACGCCTCCCGTGAGTACCTGGCGTCCCACACGATGCCGACGACGCTTGATGATCTTGCCGAGCACCGGCTCATCTACTACATCGAGAACTCGCTCCAGGTCGATGACCTCGACGAGGCGGGCAATGCGCTGCCGCGCGGCAAGGGGTTCTTCCGCTCCACCTCGGTGCATGCGCACGTGCTCGCCACGTCGAACGGAGTCGGGATCGGGATCCTGCCCGACTTCCTCGCCGTGGGCAACAGTCGCCTCGTGCAGGTGCTGCCCGAGGAATTCTCGAAACCGGTCTCCTACTGGGCCTCGGTCCGCCACGAATCCCTGCGCAACGCAGGAGTCCGCAGCGTCCTCGAGGTCCTCTGAATCGGGCCTGCACTCACGCTGCCTCGAGCCTGGTTCTGCGCGGCAGCTCAGTCATCCGCAGGCCTCAGGCGGCGGACCAGCCGCCGTCGACACTGTGTGCGCTGCCGTTGATGACGGCGGCAGCATCGCTGGCCAGGAACAGTGCCAGAGCGGCGATGTCGCCGGGATCAGCAAGCTTCGGCACGGCAGAATGTCCGAGGAAGACCTGTTCGAGAACCTCGTCCTCGGTGATGCCGTTCGTCTTCGCCTGATCGGCGATCTGACCCTTGACCATCGGTGTCATCACATAACCAGGGTTGATCGCGTTGCAGGTCACACCGTGCGGACCGGCTTCCAATGCGGTCGTTTTCGTCAATCCCATGAGCCCGTGCTTGGCCGCCACGTAAGCTGATTTGTTCGCCGAGGCGCGCAGCCCGTGGATCGAGGAGAGGTTGATGACCCTGCCCCATCCCTTGGCGTACATCGCGGGCAGCGCTGCCTTGGTCAGCACGAACGGCGCTTCGAGCATGAGCGTGTTGATGAGTCGCCATTCGTCGAGCGGGAATTCCGTGATCGGATGGATCCGCTGGATGCCGGCGTTGTTGACCAGGATGTCGACGTCGAGGTCGACTCCATCCAGCGCCGAGGTGTCTGCGAGGTTGACCGTCCACGCCACTCCTCCGATGTCGCTGGCTACGGCTTCCGCAGATTCCGCGTTGACGTCGGCGACGATGACGTGTGCTCCGGCTGCGGCGAAGGCTTCGCTCATCGCCTTGCCGAGGCCGGAGGCTCCCCCAGTGACCAGGGCGCGCTTCTTGTTGAGATCGACCATTGCAGTCCCTTCGATCGTGTCGTAATTCGACGGTGTTGTCCGCTGTTGTGTTGTCCGCTGTCATGCATTCGGGCGGTGCCGACGATCATCGGCACCGCCCCGAATTCCGAACTCACTGGTGTGCGTTCGAGTGCTGAGGTGTGAGTATCAGCGCTTCACCGCGTGACGGCGGTCCTTGTCCACCTGGTCCAGTGAACGCAGATCGATGCCCTTCGTCTCCTTTGTGAACAGAAGCGCGACCATCGAGATGATGGCGGCAGCCAGGAGGTAGAACGCGATCGGCACCGAGGAGTCGAACTTCTGCAGCAGCGCAGTGGCGATGATCGGAGCGAACGATCCGGCCACGATCGCCGTGACCTGGTATCCGGTCGAGACACCCGAGTTGCGCATGCGGGTAGGGAACATCTCTGACATGATCGCCGGCTGTCCGGCATACATCAGTGCATGGAAGATGAGCCCCAGCAGCAAGGCGAGGAAGATCATCACACCGCTGCCGGTGTCGTACATCGGGAAGGCGAAGAAGCCCCACGAAGCGGTGAGCACGATTCCGATGCCGTAGGGCAGCTTGCGCCCGACCTTGTCCGCCATCGCCCCGACGAGGGGCACGAGCACGGCATGGATCGCGTGGGCTCCGAGAAGGAGCCCGAGGATCTCTGCGGCTTCGATCTTGACCGCGATCGCCAGGTAGGTGATCGAGAAGGTCACCACGAGGTAGTAGTGGATGTTCTCGACGAAGCGCAGCCCCATCGCGGCGAAGACCTCACGCGGGTAGCGCTTGAAGACGGCCTTGATTCCGTAGTCCACGCCCTCTTCGATCTCCTCAGCCTGGACCTGTTCGAAGATCGGAGCGTCGGAGACACGGGTGCGGATGTAGTAGCCGATGAGCACGATGATGGCTGAGAGCCAGAAGGCCACACGCCAACCCCACGACAGGAAGTGCTCTTCGGTCAGTGTTGAAGTGAGGACGAAGAGCACGCCGGTGGCGAGCAGGTTGCCCAGGGGCACGCCTGACTGCGGGAAGGACGACCAGAAGCCGCGTTCCTTGTTCGGTGCGTGTTCGGCGACGAGGAGAACAGCTCCGCCCCATTCGCCACCGACTGCGAACCCTTGGACGACCCGCAGAAGAACCAGAAGAATCGGGGCGAAGGGCCCGATCTGGTCGAAGGTCGGCAGGCATCCCATGAGGAATGTGGCCGCACCGACAAGGACGATCGACAGCTGCAGCAGCTTCTTGCGTCCGTATTTGTCACCGAAGTGGCCGAAGACGATGCCGCCGATGGGTCGAGCGATGAAGCCGACCGCGTAGGTGGCGAAGCCCGCCAGGATCGGTGTCAGAGGGTCGTCCGACGGTGGGAACAGAATGTGGTTGAACACCAGGGTGGCGGCCGAACCGTAGAGGAAGAACTCGTACCACTCGACGACGGTTCCTGCCATCGAAGCGGCGACGACCTTGCGCAGTTGTGCGCGTATCGTCTTCCTCTCGGCATTGTTCGAAGAACTCATGACTCTCCTTGATTTCCACGATCCGCATCACCGTTGAATGCGCGGATCGACTCGCTGTGGCGTCTCGACCCGTGCGGAGGTGAACCTGCAAGCCCCTGCAATGCGGCTTCAGGTCCACGTCATCGGCGCGGGTTGCGTGACGCTGTGGATGAATATGATCCATGCAACAGTCTGCGCCATCCGGCAGGCGATTGGGTGCAGAAGGGGCTCGAATCCGGGAATTATCTGTGCACATTCCCGCACACGAGGTGTGCAGTCATCTGCTCCTCTGACCACTGTTCGCGTCGCGCTGGGCCATGTTGGCGAGCATGTCGTTGTAGGCGCGAAGTTCCGCGTCGTCGGTGCGCGCTTCGCTGCGGTCGATGCGCTTAGCCTCTCGATCCGAGGACTTCGACCATTGGAAGGCCACCATGATCGCAATGAACAGGGTGGGGAATTCGCCGATGCCCCAGGCGATTCCGCCGCCCGTCTGCTGGTCTTCGATCGCCGAATAGCCCCAGTCGGCGCCGATGTTGCCGAACCAGTCGCCCTCGATGAGGACTTCGGAGCTCATGATCGAGATCCCGAAGAACGCATGGAAGGCCATCGTGATGAGCAGCATGAGCAGTCGCAGCGGATATCCCGGGCGTTCCACGCCGGGATCGATGCCGATGAGAGCCTGGGCGAACAGATAGCCCGCGCCGAGGAAGTGGATGATCATCAGCTCGTGGCCGAGGTGCCATTCGAGCGCGTACTTCATCACGCCCGAGTAGTAGAAGATGACGAGGGAACCGGCGAAATTCACGCTGGCGAAGATCGGGTTCGCGAAGAAGCGCATATACGGGGTGTGGACGAGCCAGAGCACCCACTCGCGGATCCCACGCGAACCGTCCGTACGAGCCTTCGTTCCACGCATGAGCATCGTGATGGGTGCGCCGAGCACCATCGGCAGAGGCACCACCATGATCAGGAGCATGTGCTGGATCATGTGTCCGGAGAACTGGATCTCACCGTAGACCCTGGCGCCGCCGGAGGTGACGTAGACGAGGAAGATCATGCCGAGCAACCAGCAGATCAGGCGATGGACCGGCCAGGAATCACCTCGGCGCCGGAGATTGACGAAGCCGACGATGTAGGCCGTGGCCAGACCCACGGCCACGACGACCCACAGCGGGTCCAGGGACCACTCGGTGAAGTATCGGGCAAAGCTCGGCGGCGGAGGAAGCGGCTCGCCGGTGAGGATCTCAGCCGGCGACGGGTCACCCACCGGCTCCTGTGAGACCGGGGGCTGGGACCGCGACAGAGCGACCGCGAGGCCCATCGTGGCGCCGAAGATGACGAACTCGACGATGATGAGCCGCCAGAATTCCCTGGTCGCCGAGGCTGCGGTGCCCAGACGGCGGATGACGAACTGACGGTGCCAGAACCCGATGAGACCGAGCAGAATCGTGGCGAAGGCCTTCGCCACGATCACCTGCCCGTAGGGAGTCATGACGTCAGCGAGGCTGTGCACGCGCAACAGCGAGTTCACCACGCCGGAGAAGGCAACGAGGGCGAAGGCGATGAGTGCGAACGAGGAATAGCGTTCGATCGTACTGCGCAGGTGGTTGGAGCGGGCAAGGTCCGAGCCCAGGAGGGCGATGACGAAGAGGCCGCCCAACCAGATGGTGACGCCCAGCAGGTGCAGACCGATGCTGTTGACGGCCTGGGTGTGTCCGGAGGCTTCAGCGGAGTGTCCCATCAGTGCCAACGGGATCATCACGCCGACGCCGAGCACGCCCGCCGCTGCGATGCCGAGGTAGCTGCGTGTGCCGAAGCACAGAGTCGAGGCGACGGCGATGAGGACGACGATGAGTGTCCAGAGCTGACCGAAGGCGATCTGGGTCAGGAACACACCGAGCTGATTGGAGAAGTCCAGGTAGGCCTGTGCGCCGACGGTGTCGGCGAAGGTGAGGACGAGGACGGCCACTGCAGAGATCGTCCAGACCACCGATGCCACCTCGGCGATCTTCAGGGTCTTCTCCCAGAGCGAATTGAATGGGAGCTCATCGGCAGTGCCCGACTTCGCGGCCGCGGGGCTCGTCTTCCTGTTCCGGCTTCGCCCCTGTGTGCGGGGCAGGATGAGGAGGGCGAACATCAGTGCGCCCAGAGTCAGTGCCATCGAAATGTTGAAGAAGAATTTCGCGGCCGGAAGACCGAATCGCACGTAGGGGCCGGGGTCGTTGAGGAGTGTTGACTCCGCTGCTCCGGTGAAGAGCATCGCGGCCATACCCACACCGAGGCCGCCGATGACGACGAGGGGAACAGCCGCGCGAGACGCGAATCGGGTGACCGATTCGAAGACTTGAGTGCTCACTGGTGGCAGACCGCCGCTTCATTCATGGTTCAAGGATATCGCCGGAGCCTGAGACCGAGCCAATTGCGAGGCGCGGACGTGGTCGGGATCTCGGCGAGGAGACAAGAAATGACCCGGACCAAAAGGTCCGGGTCATTCCACGCTGATGCGCGAGGCTCAGTTAGGGCTGCCAGCGGCAGCTTTCAGCTTCGAACCAGCGGACAGCTTCACGGAGTAGCCGGCCTTGATCTGGATCTCTTCGCCGGTCTGCGGGTTGCGTCCCTTGCGAGCGGCACGTTCGGTGCGCTCGACAGACAGCCATCCAGGGATGGTGAGCTTTTCGCCCTTGCCGACGACGTCTGAGAAGACATCGAAGACACCGTCAAGAACGTCCGAGACCTGCTTCTGGGTCAGTCCGGAATTCTCTGCAACTTCTGCTACGAGCTCACTGCGGTTCTTAGCCATAAAAGTGTCCTCCTTAGGACAAGTCGGTCGGTTACCGGTCCGTTTTTCCGATAACGAACTTCCTCGAGATTACCAGCTTGACTTCGTGATGCCGGGCAACTCGCCGTTATGTGCCATTTCGCGGAAGCGAACACGGGAGAGACCGAACTTGCGGAGGTAGCCGCGTGGACGGCCATCCACCTGGTCGCGGTTGCGCACACGCACTGGTGAGGCATCGCGAGGAAGCTTCTGCAGTCCGAGGCGTGCTTCTTCACGCTGCTCGTCGGTGCTGTCTGGGTGTGTCAGCTGGCGCTTGAGCGTCGCACGACGCTCCGCGTAGCGCTCAACAATGACGCGACGCTGCTTGTCGCGTGCGATCTTTGACTTCTTAGCCATATGCGCTCAGCGCTCCTCTCGGAAATCGACGTGCTTGCGAACAACTGGATCGTACTTCTTGAGTACCATGCGATCCGGGTTGTTGCGGCGGTTCTTGCGGGTCACATAGGTGAACCCGGAGCCAGCGGTCGACTTGAGCTTGATGATGGGACGAATGTCCTGTGCTTTAGCCATCAGAGCTTCACTCCCTTGGCAATGAGTTCGCCGACGACGGCGTCAATACCGCGCACATCGATCACCTTGATGCCCTTGGCGGACAGGTTAAGGGTGATGCTGCGACGCAGAGACGGAACGTAGTAGCGCTTTTTCTGAATATTCGGGTTGAAACGACGCTTGGTGGTTCGTTTCGAGTGGGACACATTGTGTCCGAAACCAGGGACGGCCCCGGTTACTTGGCAGTTTGCTGCCATGACTCTCCTCCAGTTCACAAGTTACCGACTCTCGAAACAAGCATGTCTGCGTGGGATCCACGCTCGCTTGCGCCGATGTCGGAAGACATCAACAAATTTTCACGAATGCTGCTCGGCCGGACTGGTGTCCGACCGCTGACCAGGCTGCTGCCCGGCATGAGGCGTTCGCAATGAAAATTGTGTACGCCAAAACAGGTTTGCCCGTTCGGGCGAGATGTCTCACCAGCGCTGAAGCCGTAGCCTGTGAGAGATTGGCCGAAGCTGGAGTGCAGCGGTGGGTGAGCACCATGTTGGCCTGAGCAGATCAATCGGTGATCGAACTGCTACGACACAACAGATAACAATCTTAGAGAGAAACAGGCCCTCAGAGCAAATTCACTGAAACAGTGTCGCAGAACCTCATTGGACGTGCTGCCGCTGAGGACCTCAGAACGCACTGCGCCCGGATCCGAGGGCCCAACGCCGCTTCCCACCTGACACTCATCTCGCACGCATGTTCGCGCGCGCCATCCAGCAGACAACGCATCCTGCTCTGGCTCGTGTTGAACACGTGCCGATGACGTGCCAAGGTAAGAAGATGATTGCCACCACATCTGGCACTCAGGAGGACCGATGAGCGACGTTCCACCGAGGCCGCGAATCCGTCCAGCGACCAGTGATGACTGGCAGAAGGACCAATCGGAACGCGCCAGTCCGACCCCGTCGCCGGGCCACGAGTCCGCCCAGAGTGCTGCCGACTTCGACAACTCGACCTATTACGAATATCTCGAGAAGCACACCGGCGACGTACCCGTATCCAAAAGTCGCACGCGCAATGTCTTCGCCCCCGCGGGCGCTTCCCCATTCCAGGAACAATCTCAGAGCTCCCCCGGAGCATCATCGACAGGACAACGGGGTCAGACCGGTACGCGCAGGCAGACTGAGGGCTCCGGTCACAAGGGCAACCAGCCCGCACACTCGGGACACACCGAACACGGCTCCGATGGTCCGGCTTCCGGGCAGATCCCGCTCCAGCCGGCTCCGGCCCCGAAGAAGGGCAACGGGGCCAAGATCACCGTCGTCATCATCGCCATCGTCATGATTCTCGCGCTCCTGGCCTACTTCGGAGTGCGCTGGCTGGCACCGTCGACGGGAACGGTGCCCGTCGACTTCGGCGGCGAAGAGACCGGATCTGCCTCTCCCTCTCCTTCCGAGGCCCTGGTGCAGCCGACAGCGAGTCCGCAGGAGGCACTGTCGGCCTACACGAAGGAGGGCACTGAGAAGGCCGATGACCTCGAGGGGCAGTGGGTGACGCAGGTCAGTGCGAAAGACGTCGGTCTGGAGGCCGACGGTAAGACGTGGAGTGCACAGGACATCGTCGACGAGTTCGAGGCCAACCGCGTCAAGTACCCGGGTGCGATCCTCATCCGCAGCGGCGACTGGGATTCCTACAAGGACGACAACTACTGGGTGACCGTCATCGACACCCCCTACAGCGATCCCGAACCCGCACTCGATCAGTGCCGCTCCTGGGGCTTGGACCGCAACCACTGCCTCGCCAAACGTCTGGTCACGGACGGAAGCCCCACCGACAACAGCGCCTACCTCGACAAGTAGGGCTCCGGGACAGGACTCTGGCTCTGAACACGGCGCCTGGGCACCGACGTTCGGCTCAGACCGCAATCACGATTCGACCGCGAACCTCGCCGGCTTCCATCATGCGGTGGGCCCGGGCAGCCTCGCTCAAGTCCAGCACCTGAGTGATGGCAGTCGTCAATGCACCTGGCGTCCCCGGCTCGAGGACGGGCATCAGCCCCTTCGCCGCCCGGGCCAGCTGATCCGCACTCGCACGAGACATGACGAAGCCGATGAGCGACACATCTTTCGTATAGAGCCGCCCCAAGGGCAGCAGTGTGGACGCCTCAGCGGCAGCGGTGACCAGGATTCGGCCGCCGGGTGCGGTCGCAGCAGCAAGAAATTGCCCGTCGTGGTGCCCTGACGTGTCCCAGACCAGGTCAAACCCTTCCGGGACCGCTTTCGCACAGGCCTCTGCAAGGTCAGGGTCTCGGTAATCAAGGACAACCTCGGCGCCGGCGGCTCTGACCGCGTCGAAGTCACGCGGGTGGCTGCTGGCGATGATCGTGGTTCCGAGGGCCGCTGCCAATTGGATCGCGGCAGTGCCGACGTTGCCTGCTCCCCCGCCCACAAAGACGTTCTGGCCCGGGGCGAGTCGTCCGTGTTCGAACCACCCCAACCACGCAGTCGTCGCCGGGTGGGCCAGCGCCACGAGCCGATGGACGTCGCCGCTGGTCCGATCCGGCCCAGCATGCACCGATGGTGGTGCCGGGTAGAGCCGGTCGGCGGGGACGACGGCGTAGTCGGAATAAGTGCCCTGCCGTCCGTCGTAGCCCAGACTGCTGCACCACACGGTCTCACCAAGCAGGAGAGTCCCGCCCACAGGCGCGCTGACAACGGTCCCCACCAGGTCCCTGCCCAGGATGAAGGGCAGAGGGGCCAGGGTGGGGAACCGTCCGGAGCGCACCAGGGTGTCCACGGGGTTCAGGCTGGCCGCAGCCACCTCGACGAGATAGTCGGTGGGACCCGGGACGGGGTCCGGGAGGTCACCGTACCGAATTTCGTCGACCTCGCCGAGGTGATTGACGTAGGCGGCTTTCATACCTGTCCTTGCTTTAGCCCAGCCCTCTCAGGCCAGCAGCAGCGTCGGATCCTCGAGTCCGCGACCGACGTCGGCGAGGAACTTCGAGATGATCTCGCCATCGACGACACGATGGTCAGCACTCACCGACAGCGTCGTGATGTCACGCGGAACGATCTCGTCGCCGACGACCCATGGCTTCTTCCTGATCTGCCCGAAGGCCAGGATCGCAGCCTCGCCAGGGTTGATGATCGGAGTACCCGCATCGACGCCGAAGACGCCGACGTTCGTGATGGTGATCGTTCCACCCGACTGGTCGGCCGGAGGCGTCTTGCCCGAACGAGCCAGCGCAGTCAGATCCTGAATGCTCTGAGCCAGATCGGTCAGGCCCATCGCGTGTGCACCCTTGATGTTCGGCACGATCAGACCACGCGGGGTGGCTGCGGCGATGCCGAGGTTGACGTACTTCTTGACGACGATCTCTTCGCCTTCGAGGCACGAATTGATCCGCGGATTGCGGGCAACAGCCCAGGCCACAGCCTTGGCCACGAGCAGCAAGGGAGAGACCTTGATGTCCTCGCCCAGGAACTTCGTGGACTTGAGCTTACGCACGAAGGCCATCGTCTCGGTCACGTCGACGTCGAGGAACTCGGTGACGTGCGGCATCGTGAACGCGGAGTCGACCATGGCCTTGGCCATCATCTTCGCCACGCCCTTGAACGGGATCCGCTCTTCGAGTTCGTCAGCGGAGCCGGCCCCCGCCGAGGCGGTTGCGGCCCCGACGTTCGAGCCTGTCGCTGAGGTGGCTGCCGCGCCGGTGCCGCTGGCCGCGGCCTTGACGTCGTCTCGGGTGACTTCACCGCGGGAACCGGTCGGAACGACCGCAGCCAGGTCGATGCCGAGATCCTTTGCGAGCTTGCGCACGGGAGGCTTGGCCAGCGGTTTGCCCGCCGAGGCGGTGGCCGGTGCCGTGGTCTCAGCCGGTGCCGGAACACCTGCACCCTTGCGGGGGCGGCGTTTCGACGAGGCCGCTTTGGCACCGTAGCCGACCAGGGTGGCGCCGCCTTCGGCTTCGTCTGTGCTTTCGCTCGAGGCCTGCGCATCTCCGGCTGCGGGTGACGATGCTCCTGCGGGCTCGGAGGTGCCGGCAGGATCGCCGCCGCCGAAGCGGATAATCGGTGTTCCGACCTCGATGGTCTGGCCCTCATCGACCAACAGAGCCTCGATCGGTCCGGCCTGTGGGCTCGGCAGTTCGACCAGAGACTTGGCCGTCTCGATCTCGACGAGGATCTGATTGACGGTGACTGTGTCGCCGACGGCGACCTTCCATGACACGAGGTCGGCCTCTGTCAGACCCTCACCGACATCAGGAAGAGAAAATTCAAAAGACATATCAACTCTCCTTGAGTCAGTAGGCCAGTGCCTGGTCGACACCATCGAAGATGCGATCCAGGTCAGGCAGATAGTGCTCTTCCATCCGCGAGCCGGGGTACGGCGTGTGATAGCCACCGACTCGGATGACCGGAGCCTCGAGGTTGAAGAAGCAGCGCTCGGACAGGCGTGCCGCGATTTCGGAGCCGAGCCCCAGGAACTTCGGCGCCTCATGCGCTACGACCAGGCGACCGGTCTTCTGCACGGACTTCTCAATCGTGGCGAAGTCGATCGGGCTCAGGCTGCGCAGGTCGATGAGTTCGACGCTCTTGCCTTCGTCGGCCGCGGCTGCGACGACGTCCTTGGCCGTGGGCATCAGCGGGCCGTAGGCCACCAGGGTGACGTCGGTGCCCTCGGAGACGACACGAGCGTCGTGCATTCCCAGGCTGCCTCGGTTCGCGGTGTCGACGTCTCCGCGCAGCCAGTAGCGGCGCTTGGGTTCGAAGAACATCACCGGGTCGTCGCTCTTGATCGCTTCCTGCATCATCCAGTAGGCGTCGTGGGCGTTCGACGGTGAGACCAGGCGCAGTCCTGCGTGGTGGGCGAAGACCGTCTCGGGGCTCTCCGAGTGGTGCTCGGGCGAACCGATGCCGCCGCCGTAGGGCACGCGGATGACGATCGGCACTCTCTCTTTGCCCAGGGTGCGGTTGTAGAGCTTGGCTACCTGAGTCACGATCTGGTCGTAGGCCGGGAAGATGAATGCGTCGAACTGGATTTCGATGACCGGGCGGTAGCCGCGCAGCGTCATGCCGATCGAGGTTCCCACGATTCCGGATTCGGCCAGCGGCGCATCGATGACCCGCTGCGGACCGAAGTCCTTCTGCAGACCCTCGGTGACGCGGAAGACGCCGCCGAGCTTTCCGATGTCCTCACCGATGAGGACGACCTTCGGGTCGTCCTCCATGGCTTTGCGCATTCCGGCCGTGATGGCCTTTGACAGGGGAAGTTTCTCCATCAGGCCTCACCTGCATCGGCGAATGAGGCCTGGTATGCGAGGAATTCCGCACGTTCCTCATCGACGAGGGGGTGAGGTTCGGAGGTGACATGGGCGAACATCTCGACGGGATCGGGATCTTCCATGGTCATGCAGTTGTGGCGGATGCGCGCGGCGAGAGTATCAGCCTCGGCGTCCACCTCGGCGAAGAATTCGTCTGCGGTCTCGGTGTGGTTGTCGAGGTAGGCCTTGAGCCGCTTGAGCGGGTCGCGATCCTCCCAGATCTCTTCCTCTGCCCGATCACGGTACTTCGTCGGGTCATCGGCCGTGGTGTGGGCACCGCGACGGTAGGTGAAGGCTTCGATGAGCATTGGGCCGTTGCCGGCGCGAACCGAGTCCAGGCTGGCCCGGGCCACCGCGTACATCGCGATGATGTCGTTGCCGTCGACGCGCAGGCCGGGAACACCGAATCCTTCTCCGCGCTTGCACAGTGGTGCCGCGGACTGGACGTGGGTGGGTTCGGAGATCGCCCACTGGTTGTTCTGGCAGAAGAACAGCACGGGTGCGTGGAAGGCTCCTGCGAAGGTCAGCGCCTCTGAGACGTCGCCCTGCGAGGTGGCTCCGTCGCCGAAGCAGGCGATCGCCACGGTGTCGCGTTCCAGGTCACCGGTGCCGACATCGCCGTCCATGGACACGCCCATGGCGTAGCCGGTGGCGTGCAGTGTCTGCGATCCGATGACGATCGTGTACGTGTGGAAACGGTGTTCCTGAGGGTCCCAGCCGCCGTGGTCCTGGCCGCGGAACATGCCGAGGAGGGTTTCGGGTTCGACACCGCGAGTGTAGGCCAGGCCGTGTTCGCGATAGGTGGGGAATACGAAGTCTTGGGGGCGAGCCGCCCGTCCCATTCCGATCTGGGCTGCTTCCTGACCGAACATCGGCGCCCAGAGGCCGAGCTGTCCTTGGCGCTGCAGGGCCGCACCCTCAGCATCGATGCGACGCACCAGGACCATGTCCCGGTAGAAGCCGCGCAGATCCTCATCGGTGAGTTCTGCTGCGAAGGCGTCATATTCACCGGATTCGACGCGATTGCCGTCTTCGGTGAGCATCTGGATCATCCGAGGTTCCGATGACTGACTGTGGGCAGTCCCGGTTCCCACTGAAATGTTGGAGGTCATTCCAGTTCTCCTTTGTTCAAGGTCCAAGCGCACCGGAGGTGACCAGTGGCGGACGGTGTCCTGAGGACGGGACCTCTGGTGTGAGTTCTCGCCCTCGAGTGATGTGATTCACAGGTGATACCACGATACCGAATCCACCGACCGCATGCCACATCGGCAACGTGCGTCGAGCGCCAATTGTTATGGTCGGGTTCAGCCTAGGACGCGAAATTCGGGCGTGTGGTCCACGTCCAAAGGCTTCCATGTCGAATTGTCGATGGTCGCAGAGTTGCTCCAACGTCCGACAAACGCACGTCCGAGCACTTCAGAGCCTTACCGCACCGAGGTGGGGCTCCGGTTTCGCCGAGGCGGTCCCCGGGTTCCGTGCCCACCCGCCGGCCCCCTCCCAGCCAGCGGCATGTTCATCTGCGTTTGCCCTGGTAGTCCCTCGTCTGCTTGAGATCCCCGGTGAAGAATCCTGAGTTCTTCGCGGTGAACCGGTTGAGACCGGAATGGCCGCCTGCGAGCATCAGCCCGATCGAGGCGGTGTAGGCGGCCGAGGAATGCGCTGCCCCGGCGGAGGAGAACAGCTCATCGAGTTCGGCATCGGTCTTGCCCTTCAGGTTCGGAGCCTGGCGCAGCTGCTCGGGATCGTAGTCGACTGTGATCGTCGACCAATGGTCTTCGGCTGGATTCTCATTGCCGTCGAGGTCAGGCACCAGGTCCTGTTCGTGTTCGATCGAGAGGACGTCGACGCCCTCGTCAACAGGGAAGTCTGAAATCGGTGCGCCCACGGTCACGAGCGCGGTGACATTCACATCGGCCAAGAACGCCGGGTCGGCGGCCAGGGAACCGGCAGTGATTCCACCCTGCGAATACCCCACCAGCATGACCTCGGCATCAGAACCGATATTCGCATCGGCGATGGCCTGGCGGACCATCTCCGCCATGACGGTGTCGTTGCCGGCCATCGCCTGCACATTCGTCGTCAGATCGGTGGTGTTCTGCCCGGGCTCGGGCGACCAGTCGGTCGTTGCGGGAACGTAGACGATATAGCGGGTAGTCCCGTCGGGCGATGTGATCTCTTCGATCCTCACCTGCCCGGATTCGGCGCCGCGGTGGCGGTCTGCCTCTCTGCCGTAGAGGTCCTCGAGGTCGCGCGGCGGTTCGTCATCGGCCGGGGTGATGCCCTTGGCTCTCCACACCTCCACGTCTGAGGGCAGGAGCAGTCCGAACATGTTCGCACCTCCCAGGATCCACGCCGTCATCGATGACGAGTCGTGTGGCCACAGCGCATGGTCCCCCTCGGCGGCCAAGACCATCGGCGGCAGCCCCATGAAGCCGACGACGATTCCAGGCAGCACGTGTTCGATGATGGCCCCGGAGGCATCAGAGTTCTCGAACACCAGGGCTATGAAGGCTTCCTTGGCCGCTGCCTTCGTCTGCCTCAGGTCGATGCCGAAGTGTTTGGCCACGACATCGTCGAGGCCTGTGGCGTCGAGCAATTTCACCCCCAGGCAGATCGGTGCCCCGACCGCGATGCCGATCGGGATGAGTACGGGCAGAGTGATCGCGATGACGCGACCGGTGACGTATCCGAAATAGTCGAGGAGTCCGCCGAATGTGTCGCTGATGCCCTTCTCAGCCTGCCTGTAGGCGAGGGCTGCGGCTCTGACGGCGAGGACGGTGGCTTCGAGTTCGATGAGCACGCGCGCCGACTGGTGGAGGTAGACGATCCGGGCGGCGTCGACATTGAGCGCCGTGAGCGGAGCGGGGACCTGCGTCAGGAGCGTGGCCAGGTCGAAGTCGGCCAGTGATCCTTCCGCGGTCAGATCACCGATGGTGCCGCAGATGCGCTGCAGATCGTCTCCGCTGGAATCTGCCCGGTCATCGATCTTCAGCTGCGGGCCGCCAGCAGTTCGGGTCGCGATCATGGCCGGCGGCCAGTCGTCGTCTGCAGCCTCGTCAGAGTCGCCGCAAGCAGGACTCGTACAGCATTGGCTTCGAGGCTGCGTTCGGGCCCCACTGTGATCGTCTCACCATCGCGTTCCAAGGTCGGTCGGGCCCAGGTCCCGTCAACCCTGTGCAGGAACTCCATCCCGGCGACTTCGGCCTCGCTGAGATAGGTCAGGGTGAACACACAGTCCTTCTCAACCAGAGAGCACAGCTCCTCGGTGACCCGACCGAGCTCGGAAGGCTCGAGGCGCCTGAGGAGTTCGAAGCCTTCGAACTCCTCGAACCCCTCACCGTGCAGCACCAGAATGGCCAGGCAGATGTCATCGCACAAAGACACCTCGAGATGGGCAGTCTCATCCCCGGAGCTGATGACGATGGTGATCCGGGAACGGGTGAGATTGAGCTCGGCCGTGAACCCGGTCAGCCAGGCAGTGAGCACATCGGGCCCACGTTTTGAGCCCCTGCCTGCAGATTCCCCCAGCATCACAGTTTCCGTGATCTCCCTTCCGGCGTCCGGGGTCACGCCCATTGCCCTCACCCCCGCCGAGGTGGTTTCGGCAGCCTCCGTACGTGGCATCAGCTCATGGGGCCAGAGAGTTCTCAACCGCTCGGGCAGTCCCATGATCCGTGCGATGTCGACGGCGAACCACGTGCCGCCCGACCCGACGGCAGACCCGCCCGACCCCACGGCAGACCTGCCAGACTCGGCAACAGACCCGCCCACCCGTGCCGATGCCTTCACCCTGCCTCTCATATCTGGATCCGACCTCCCACTGAGACGACCTGCAGGTGCAGGTCGTAGGCTTCGGCGAGCTTGTCGGCCCTCTCCGCGAGGATGCTGATCGAGTCCGAACATGTCAGCAGACGATCGGTGAGCATCCGCCCTGCCGGGGAATCCCACCCTTCTACCTTCCGACAGGTCTGCGCCAAGCTGCGCAGCTCGTCTGCTCGCCGCTTCCACCCGTCCCGGTTGAGTGCCAGCTCATCGGTGATCACTGCCGTCCTCCTCTCCGAATTGGTGTCGGCCTTCACCGTACGAATCGGCATCTGCCACCGGAAGCGCTTCACTTCGTCCTGTGGAAACCGGTCAACGCTCCACAGGGCTCCCGCGTCGAAGTCACGACCGAATCCACAGCTGCATGAGCACGAGTCGCACCACGGACCTCAGACCTCGGAACGACCGCCTGGTGGTCGGTTCCGCGTCCTTGCCCAGCTCATGAGAAAATGGGGCCATGCCGACCGTTTCGCTTGCTGACATCTCGCCCGCCATTGCTCTCGGACCACTCGATGGCCGCTACCGCAAAGACACCGCTGACCTCGTCGATCACCTCTCCGAGGCGGCCTTGAACCGCAACCGGATCACCGTCGAGGTCGAGTGGTTCATCCACCTCGCGCAGAACACCGTGATCGAGGGCGTGCGTCGCCTCACCGAGGATGAGGTCATCGGGCTGCGTGCCTTCGCCCAAAACTTCGATGCCGAGACGATCGCCACCCTCGCCGCCCATGAGGCTGTCACGGTTCACGACGTCAAGGCCGTCGAGTACACAATCAAAGAAGCGCTAGTCGACCTCGGAGCCGAGGACCTCAGCGAGCTCGTCCACTTCTGCTGCACCTCGGAGGACATCAACAATCTGTCGTGGGCTCTCGGCATCAAGGGCGCCACCGTCGATGTGTGGCTGCCCCGTGCGAAGGCGCTCATCGACTCATTGGCAGACACCGCCTCGGCGCTGGCCGAGGTTCCGATGCTCTCCCACACCCACGGCCAGCCAGCGACGCCGACGACGATGGGCAAGGAGCTTGCGGTCTTCATCCACCGCCTGCGCCGCCAATACGAGCGGATCGAAGGCAACGAGTTCCTCGGCAAGATCAACGGCGCGACCGGCACCTACTCGGCCCATCTGGCCGCCGTGCCCGGCGCGGATTGGCCGAAGCTGGCCAAAACCTTCGTCGAAGGCAGCCTGGGACTGACGTTCAACCCGCTGACCACACAGATCGAATCCCACGACTGGGATGCGGAGCTCTTCGCCGATATCGCACGGTTCAACCGCATCGCCCACAACCTGGCGACGGACATGTGGACCTACATCTCGATGAACTACTTCAAGCAGATTCCCGTCGCCGGCTCCACCGGATCCTCAACGATGCCGCACAAGGTCAACCCCATCCGCTTTGAGAACGCTGAGGCGAACCTCGAACTCTCCTGCGCGCTGCTCGACTCGCTCGCGTCGACCCTGGTGACCTCGCGGATGCAGAGGGACCTCACGGACTCGACCTCGCAGCGCAACATCGGCGTGGCCTACGGACACTCGGTGCTGGCGCTGAACAACCTGGTCAAGGGCCTCGAACGGCTCGCGATCAACGAAGAGGCCCTGGCCGCCGACCTCGACTCCAACTGGGAGGTCCTCGGAGAGGCAATCCAGTCGGTCATGCGCGCCGCCGGACTGCAGGGCGTACCCGGCATGGACAGCCCCTACGAGAAGCTCAAGGAGCTCACCCGGGGCAAGCGCATCGATCAGGCCGATCTGCAGTCCTTCGTCGCGGGTCTCGGACTGCCCGAGGCAGAGACCGAACTGCTGACCGCACTGACTCCGGCCACCTACGTCGGCGTCGCCGCGCAGCTGGCCGAATCAGAGGTCGCCGACTGGAAGGCCCGCACACAGGGCTGATCCCGGTGCACGGAACTCACTGTTACCGAACAGTAGATAATATGGTTGATCTTCACTAACCTTGTGCTCATGACGAGCACAATGATGAGTTCCGTGCGCATTCCGGTCACCGGCAGCCCGGGCACCGCTGCCGCCGGTGACGGAAGTCCCGACGGCAGCGAATCCGGCCGTCAGAGCTGCATCGTCGGCACACTGCTGATGCCTCAGGAACCCCCGGTCGGGCTCCTCACGATCCATTCCGCCACGGCGACGCCGGCCCGCTTCTACACGAATTTCGCCGACTATGCAGTCACACGCGGCCTGGCCGTGCTCACCTACGATGTGCGAGGCGTTGCTGCATCCGGTCCGGCACGGGAGCACGCCCGGCTGCGGATGCGCGATTGGATGCAGCAGGACGCGAATGCCGTCTCCGCCTGGGTCGCGAACGAATTCCCTCAACTGCCCAAGGTCGCTCTCGGGCACAGCCTCGGCGGTCATGCCCTGCTGTTGGGGAACGCCGCCGAAGACCTGCACGGGATCGTCACCGTGGCCACCGCGCGAGCGGCGCTGCGCGACATCAACCCACTGGCCGAACGACTGCGGGTCGGTCTCATCCTCCGGATACTCGGCCCCCTGGTCAGTCCGCTCGTCGGCTACGCACCCGGCAGACGTCTCGGCCTCGGCGAGGACATCCCCACCGCAGCCATGCTCGAATGGGGCCGGTGGGTGCGCATGTCCGAGTACTTCTTCGACGATCTGAGCCTGGCAGCCTCCACCCGGATGGCCCGCCTGCGCACCCCGGTGTTCGCTATCGGGACCAGCGACGACAACTGGGCATCACCAGCGCAGGTCGACGCACTCCTCGACCATGCCCGCCTCGCCGAGGTGGAACGACGCACCTTCACACCACAGGAACTCGAGGTCTCCCGAATCGGTCATCACGGCCTGCTGAGACGCTCGGTCGCCGAAAGAGCCTGGCCCGAGATCATCTCCTGGCTGTTGGATCGACTCCCCCAGAACTGACCTCACGCCGGGACGAGATCCTTGTCGCGATCGACCTCTGCCAAAGGCCTGCCCGCCATATTGCGCGCCAGGAACAGCGTCGGAACGCCTGCCGCCACGACGATGACGGTTGCATAGATCGCCGGAGCCAGCGTCAGACCGGTGGAGGACATCAGTGCGGTCGCAATCAGCGGCGAAAGTCCGCCGAAGAGGACCGTGGCCACGTTGTAGCCGATGGCCATTCCGGAGAAGCGGCTGGTGCCGGTGAACTGCTCGGGAACCATGGCCGCCGCCACAGCGCTCCAGCCGGCGGCAGGTACGGCAAGGAATGCCACGCCGAAGATCGCGATCCCGGAGTTCCCGTCGGCCAACAGCGCGTATGCGGGGATGGTGGTGAGGATGAAGACGACCATCAGCACGGCCAAAGTCCTCTTCCGTCCGAACCGGTCCGAGGCGATGCCGAAGAACGGGGTGATGACGATCGCGACGACGGCAGCGATCGTGCCCAGTGCCAGGGACCCGGAGTTCTTCACCTGCGAGACCTCTTCGATATAGGTCGGCACGTAGGTGATGTTGAGGAAGTAGCTGACCGAACCGATCGAGGAGATGAGGAACGCGACGAGGATTGCGCGGGGCTGCTGGATGAAGGCGATGAGCAGCGGGGACCGGGTGTGCTTGACTGCGGGCTTCTTCTTCTCCGCGGCCTGCAGTCGTTTGAAGGTGTCTGTCTCCTCCATCATTCGCCGCAGCGGAACCATCAGTGCAGCGAGCAGCGCACCGAGGATGAAGAGGATTCTCCAACCCCAGGAGCTCATTGCCTCGGCCGAGAGCGTATTGGCCAGCAGTGCGCCGGAGCCGACAGCGAGCAGGGCTCCGACCTCACTGTTGGCGGCGGCCCAACTGGCGGCGAGTCCGCGCCGCTTGCTGCCGGCCGATTCCATCAGGAAGACCATGATTCCGGTGTATTCGGCACCGACGGAGAATCCGGACAGGCAGCGGAAGAAGACCATTCCGACACCGGCCCAGATGCCGATGGCGTCGTAGGTGGGCATGACGGCGATCCCGAGCATCGCGACGGCCATGAGCACAGCGGAGACAACCAGTGCGGACTTACGGCCGACTCTGTCACCGAGGTGCCCGAAGACCATGGCACCGAGGGGTCTGAACAGGAATCCGGCGGCACCGACCCCGAGGGTCAGCAGCAGCGAATCGGTCTGGTCACCGAAGAATTCCGTGGTCAGAATGGTCGCGACGTAGAAGAAGATCGAGAAGTCGTACCACTCGACGACGGTGCCGAAGGCCGCGACCAGCATGGACCGGCGGCGCCCTTTCTCTTGCTGCGGGCTGGAGCTTGCTGCGGGGTCCGATGGGGCCTGCGGTTCGAAATCTGACATCGACGATTCCATTTCTTAGGAAATGCTGCGGCCTGAGCCCTCGACGGCAGCGGCCAGGGCTGATCGTCGAGATTCTCCTGCCCACCTTACTGCTGGTGAGAGCCCGTGGTCAGGTTGCTTGGAAATTCTCAGCCCGCGCGCGGGTCCAGCCCGAACAGGGAGTCGGTGAATCGGTTTCCGAACATCGCCTGCGGATCCAGCCGGCTCCGCAGCTCACAGAAGTCCTCGAAACGTGGATAGAGCTCACTCAGATCACCGGCGCCCAAGCTGTGGATCTTGCCCCAGTGCGGGCGGCCCCCATGGCTCCTGCAGATCCCTTCGACGACACGGAAGTACTCGGCGAAGTCTTCCTTCACGAACCGGTGCACGGCGATGTACATCGTCTCTCGCCCGTGGGCCGTCGACAGTGGAACGTCGTCGGCCGCCGCCGATCGGACCTCGATCGGGAATGAGATCGTCCACCCTCTCGACTCGATGGCGGCACGGATCTCCCGGATCACCTCGGTGCCGGATGCGAAGGGGACCGCGTACTCCATCTCGTTGAACCGCACCCGCCGAGGTGTCACGAAGACGTCGTATCCAGGTGCCCGGTATGTCCGGTCCGAGATCGCGGATTGGGCGAGTCGGTTGATGTGCGGCACCAGTTTGGGCACTGCGGCGCCGAGCTCGACGGCAAGGCGCAGAGCACCGTTCTCCACGACCTCCTTGTCCAAAAGGTTGAGTATCCGGTTGCGAACCCCCGCCTCGGCGAGGTGGCCCGGGCCGATCTCACCCAGACCGACTCTGGTGTTCGTCTTGGTCAGAGCGGTATCGGTGTGCGGGAACCAGTAGAACTCGAAATGGTCGGCCGCACGCATCCGCGGGGCGAGGTCGGCCAGCAGTTCGTCAAAATCAGTCACGCGCTCCTCGGCGATGAGGTCGAATGCCGGCACGCACTGCAGCTCGATCTCCGTGACGATGCCCAGCACGCCGAGGCCGACGCGGGCCAGGTCGAAGATCTCCGGCTCACTCGTCGCAGACAGGGTGCGGACGGCACCGTCGGGGCCCATCAGCGAGAGACCGGTGACGGTTCCGGCGAATCCGGTGAAGCCGAGCCCGGTCCCGTGTGTGCTCGTTGAGATCGCTCCGGCGAGCGCCTGCGGGTTGACGTCTCCCTGGTTAGCCAGGGCCAGTCCGAAAGGTGCGAGCAGGGCCGGGATGTCACGCAGCCGGGTGCCGGCGTGGAAGCGCACCCGCCCGCTCGCCTCGTCGACGGTGATGATTCCGCTGAGGTGGTCGAGGTTGATCATGACGTCGTCACCTGCGGCGACGGGGGTGAATGAGTGCCCGGCACCGACGGGTCGGACACGGTGACCGGCGGCGGCCGCGGATGTCAGAACCTTGGCCAGTGCCCCCGCCGAGGTGGGCTGCACGAAGGTGTGCGGATGGGCGTGGACGTGGCCGGACCAGTTCCGGAACAGCCGTCGAGCAGTCGTCACGCCCCCGCTCACAGCGCCCACCCCTGTCCGCGGTAGGTCGACCAGGTGTCGATGACCTGCGAACCGGAGACGACGAGGAATTCGTTGAAGTGCTCGGCGAGCTCACCGGCCTTCGCATGCCGGAACCAGACCAGGTCGCCGATGCGAAGGTCCTCGGTGCCGGGACCAGTGAGCGGGGTCTGGACTTCACCCGCGCCTTCGAGGCCCGCGTAGTCAAGTCCCTGCGGCCAGGCGATCGTCGGGACACGATCCGCTCCGGGCACGCCGGAGGCGATGAAACCGCCCTTGAACACCGTGACCCAGCCGGGTCCTGGCCGGCGCACCACGGGCGTGGCGAAGTAGGCGGCAGGCTCATGGTGGAAGTGGGTGTAACCGTCGAAGAGTCCCGGGGAGAAGAGCCCTGAGCCGGCGGCCAGTTCCGTCAGCGTGCCTTCGGCAGCACTGGACTCGAAGGACCCGGTGCCGCCGCCGTTGACGAATTCGAGCTCGGTCAGTTCACGTACCGCGTCGATGACGCCTGAGCGCCTCACCCTCAGCTCTGCTTTCGAGCGCTTCTGCATGGCGCGCACCATCACCTGCCTGACCGTTGCCCCAGCGTCAGCGGTCCCGGCGATCTGTCCTTCGTAGGACATCAGCCCGACGAGGTCGGCGCCGGGTCGAGCGATGACATGTTCGGCAAGATCGACGGCCGAGGCCGAATCTCGGATCGGCGAGCGCCTGGCCCCGATGTGGATCCGACTGCCGAGTACCCCCTCGCTGAGGCGGTACGAGGCATCGATGTCGAGGCACACACGCACCGTCTGTGCCGCGATGTCGGCCGCCACGTCGCTGCTGGCCGCACTGCTGCCAGCCACCTCAGTCCCGCCTGCAGCCGCAGCCTTGCGGGCACTGTCGATGATGTCGAGGTGGGTGGGGCAGTCGATCATCAGGGTGATGTTCTGCGCAGCCCCCGCCTCGGCGAACATCTGGGTGAGGCTGCGCCGGTCCACGGTGGGATAGCCGACGAGGATGTCACGGACTCCGCGGGCGTGCAGAACCAGCGCCTCCGGCAGAGAATAGGCGAAGACACCCGAGTAGCCCTGATGAGCGAGCGCGCGGTCGATCGCAGCGGGAGTGCGCAGTGACTTCGTGGCGACGCGGATCGGCAGGCCCTGAGCGCGCTGGGCCAAGGCGGTGACATTCGCGTCGAACGCCTCCAGATCGATCACAGCGACGGGGGCCTCGACCCCACTCAAAGCGTGACGCAGTTCACGTGAGACCATGAAGATACTGTAGCGTAAGTTAGTGGTTCCACAGGCCGCATTCCACCCATTCGCTGACGACACGGAGGCATGATGCACACGAACGCCACCAGCACCGCCACCCCCACGGACCACATCACCCATGTCACCGATCGGCTCCGCGAATTCCTCGACAGCGATCCCTACGCCGAGGCGTCGGGCAGCGGCGATCCCATGGTCAGCCCCGACCCGTTCACCGGCCTCGAACTCCCCCGCTTCTCCATCAACACCCCGGCTGATATCGAACGGGCCTATGCCACTGCGCGCATCGCCGGCGAGGCCTGGGCCGCACGGTCCCCCGAGCACCGCGCCCGAGTGCTGCTGCGCCTGCATTCCGCATTGCGCCGGCACGAGGATCTCCTCCTCGACATCATCCAATACGAGACCGGCAAAGCCCGCATCCACGCCTATGACGAGATTCTCGACACCTACAATGTGTGCCGTCACTATGGCGTGACCGCTCCCGCCCGTCTGCGGCCGGAGCGTCGCCGCGGTGCCGTTCCCGTCCTCACGCGCACAGAGGTCACCCGCACTCCCCTGGGCGTCGTCGGGTTCATCACCCCCTGGAACTATCCGCTGACTTTGGGCGCGACCGACCTGCTTGCAGCTCTGGCCGCCGGCAATGCGGTGGTGCACAAGCCTGACAGCCAGACAACCCTGACGGCCATCATCATGCGTCGTCTGGCCATTGCCTGCGGCCTGCCCGCAGAGGCCTGGCAGCTGGTTCCCGGACCCAGCAAAGAGGTGGGCCCTGCCCTGATGGCCGGTGCCGATGGGATCTCCTTCACCGGCTCGACCGCTGCGGGACGCTCCATTGCCGCCGAGGCTGCTCGACGTCTGCTCCCGACCGCCCTTGAACTCGGCGGAAAGAACCCGATGCTCATCCTCTCCGATGCCGATCTTCCCTCGGCCGTGGATGGGGCGGTGCGCGGGTGCTTCTCCTCGGGCGGTCAGCTGTGTCTGTCCATCGAGCGCATCTATGTCCATGAGGATCTCTACCCCGAGTTCTGTGCCCATTTCGCCGAGGCGACCCGGAACCTCGAACTCAGCGCCGACTACGCGTATGGGCCGGGAATGGGGACTTTGGCTGGACCGAAGCAGCTTGCCCGGGTCAGCGAGCACGTCGAACAGGCACGAACCAGCGGTGCTCAGGTCATCGCAGGAGGCCACCCGGTCCCGGAGCTGGGCCCGTACTTCTACTCGCCGACCGTGCTCACCGATGTCACCGAGGACGCCGAGCTGTTTGCTGAGGAGACCTTCGGGCCGGTCGTCGCCGTGTATCCGGTGGCCAGTGACGCGGAGGCGATCAAACGGGCCAACGCTTCCGAATACGGCCTCAATGCCAGCGTCTACTCCCAGTCCCGTGGGATCGAAACAGCTCGGCAGCTCGAATCCGGGATGGTCAATGTCAATGAGGCATACGTCGCCGCCTGGGGGTCGATCGATTCCCCTGCCGGCGGCGTCAAGGCTTCAGGAATGGGCCATCGGCATGGCGTTGAGGGTCTCTACCAGTTCATGCACACGCACAGCATCGCCGAGCAGAATCTGGTTCCCATCGCCCCATTCGGCCCGATCGATCAGTCTCGGTTCGCTCGCACGTTGACGACGGCCTTCGAGGTCATGCGTGCCCTGCGGATGAAGTGAGGTTCTTCCGCTGGGCAGCTCGGGTGAGGTCCTTCCTCAGTTGAGCTCTGTGAAGAACGTCTTCGCCACCGGCACAGCCGCCTCGGCGCCGAATCCGCCGTCCTCAACGAGGACGGCCACGGCCACATCGCCCTGATACCCGGCGAACCAGGAGTGGGTGCGCGGAGGGGTCTCTCCACCGTATTCGGCGGTGCCGGTCTTGCCGTGGACCGGTTCGCCGGGGACGTCCTTCAGCGCATCGGCAGTCCCGTCGGTGACGGCCCGGCGCATGAGCTTCTGCATCGTCGTGACGGCATCGGCGTCGATCACCTGGCTGCTCTTCCTCTCGCTTTCACCGCCGCTCTCATCCTCGCTTTCGCCAGAGACGATGAGGAGCGGATCGACCGTGTCTCCCGCGGCCACGGAGGCGGCCATCACCGCCACCGCGAGAGGGCTGGAATTGACCTTGCCCTGACCGATCATCTGCGCCGCGTGCGTCACCGCGTCATCTTCGCTGGGAACGGTCGCCATCTTCGCATCGACTCCGAGATCGACGTCGTCCATGCCCAGGCTCGACGCCGCATTCGCCACGTCCGAGGCCGAGACCTTCTCCGCGGCATTGACGAACGCGGTGTTGCAGGATTCGGCGAAGTCATCTTCGAAGGCCACCTCGCCCAGGACATGGTCTTCGGCGTTCTTGAAGCTCTTTCCATCAACCGTTGTGGTCTTCGGGCAGTCGAGAGTCGTCTTCGCGTCGACACCTGACTCCAGCAGGGCGAGGCCCGAGGCGATCTTGAACACCGACCCGGGCGCGTACTGCCCTGTCAGCGCCCTGTCCCAGGCGGCACCTTCGGGATCTTGGTTGGCCACAGCGATGATGTGACCGTCGCTGGGCCGGATCGCTACGAGAGCCGTGGGCTTCTTGCCCGTCGCGGCCGCTTCGTCTGCGGCCTCCTGCACGCCGACATTGAGTGTCGTGGTGATGTCCTCGCCGTCATGATCGGGGAATTCGTGAACCAGCACGGGCTCGGCGGCCTTGCCTTCGTCGGAATCGCTGCCTTCGCCGGCGCCTTCGTCGCCGCTGTCCTTCTCGGCGTCCGCGATGTAGATCGCTTCGCTGCCCGGCCCGCTCAGGTCTTCGTCGAAGGCCTTCTGGATTCCGCTTTTGCCCACGACGGACTCGCCGGTGAGCTTTCCGTCCGAGGCCTCGACCTCCTCGGCGCTGGCGGCTCCGGCCGTTCCCAGCGTCGGACCCGCGAAGCCCTTCTTCCGGCTCAGCGGCTGAGTGTGCGAGTTGAAGACGGTGCCGGGCAGGGAGTGAATCGTGTCCTTGACCTTTTTGTAGTCGCTCTCGCGCAAGGTGATGACGGGAACGAACTGCTCGGGTTCGGCCTTGTCGATGCGCTCCTTGAGCGCCTTGAGATCGATATCGAGTTCGTCCTGAAGCGTGGTGAGAGTGTCCTGGCCACCTTCGCTGTTGCCGCCCCCGGCTTCTTTGAGTTTGGCCGGGTGGATGCCGATATCGACGACGGGCCCCTCGGTCATCAGCTCTTTCTCGTCCTCACCGAGGATCGCACCGCGTTCGCCGGGGCTCTTCTGCGAGACGAGGACTCGGCCGTCGTCGAGGTCCGGGTGAAGCACCGTGGGGGTGAGCTCGGCCGACCAGAGCAGACCCCTCTTGTGCAGAGGAAGCTCGGAGGTGTATTCCCAGGGCTCTCCATCCTGGTTCGTCCATGTCCACTTCAGTGTCGCGATCACGTCGTCACCATGCTTCTCGGTGCCGGTGAGCTCGACCGAGCGCTTCTTCATGCTCTGAGCGACAGTTCCGAGGACCAGTTCGTGCAGCTTCTTCGCCGTCTTCTCATCCGACCAGACGCTCGATTCGATGGTTCCGCTGTTGAGGTCGGCGGTGGCGTCTTCGGCTGCGGTCTCTGCTTTGAGGGGCAATGCGAAGAAGGCGAAGGTGCCCGCGCCGACCAGCAGCACGACGACGATTGCGATGGCCAGCCAGGTTGTGGACTTCTTTGTCATAGGTCAATCATCGATGCGCTCACTCGGTAAGTCCACTTGGCGGGCGCGCGAGCGGGTGGGTGAACTAGCAGTCGGGTGAACACGCGTCTGGGTGAACACGCGTCTGGGTGAACGCGCGGGGTACGAATCCGGGCTCCGAGGGTGGTGGGGATCGAGGTCCGGGTGTCGAGGGGGTGGTTCAGGCGTCCTCGGTGACGACGGTGTATTCGAGCACCGGCCGGCCGGCCGCTCCGTACCGGGGTCGGCGGGCGAGCATGCCCGCGTCGGCCATGGCCTCCAAGTATCGACGTGCGGTCACTCGGGAGACGCCGAGACCCTCGGCCACCTCGGCGGCGGACTGTCCGGGTTTGGCGTCGAGGACGGATTTCACTTCGGACTGCACGGCATCCGGGACGCCCTTGGCAGTCGCAGTCACCGTGTGGGTGCGCAGTGCTGCGATTGCGGTGTCGACGTCGGTCTGGGTGACCTCGCCTTCGGTGCTGTCCCCGCCGAGGCTGTTGCGGAAGGAGGAGTATGCCTCGAGTTTGGACTTGAAGACCGGGAAGGTGAACGGTTTGATGATGTATTGGGCAACACCGTAGGACAGTGCCTCCTGCACGATCTGCATGTCCCGGGCCGCGGTGACGGCGATGATGTCGACGTCGACGCGATGACCGCGGATGGCCCGGCAGACCTGCAGTCCGTGGCCGTCGGGGAGGTTCATGTCGAGGAGGACGAGGTTGATGCAGTCCGCATTGAGACCGTAGATCTTTCCGGTCAGAGCAGCCATCGCCTGAGTGGCGTTCTTCGCCACGCCGGCGAGGTGATAGCCGTCGATGCGCTCGATGTACTTCGCGTGGGCTCGGGCGGCGACTGCCTCGTCCTCAACCACGAGCACACCGATGCTCGACTCAGGCGCAGTTGTATCTGACATGCCGCCAGTCTAACCGTCGCCATTGCGGGTCTGCCCCTGTTCGTGTTACAGCCTGGGCACATCCGTGACACAGGATCGCAACGCCGCCTGGATGGCCCGGAGGAGCAGTGGAGCCGGCAGAGTGAGCTCTCAGCCGGCTCTTCAGCGAACAGTCGGTAGATGGTGGTCGAATATTGGCCGTTCGGCGACCACCATTTACCGACTGTTGACCGTGCCGAACGCCGCTGGCGGCAGCAGAGCCTCAGGCGCGCTCGAAGATTGCGGCGATGCCCTGGCCTCCGCCGATGCACATGGTCTCGAGTCCGTAGCGAGCGTCGCGGCGCTCCATCTCGCGCAGCATCGTCGCCAGAATCCGGCCGCCGGTCGCACCGACCGGGTGGCCCAGGGAGATTCCGGAGCCGTTGACGTTGAGGCGGTCGAAGTCGTCCTTGCCGAAGCCCCATTCGCGGGTCACCGACAGCGCCTGGGCGGCGAAGGCCTCGTTGAGTTCGATGAGGTCGATGTCGGCCAAGCTCAGCCCGGCCTTCTCGAGTGCCTTGGCGGTGGCCGGGACGGGGCCGATGCCCATGGTCTTCGGCGGCACGCCGGCCACTGCCCAGCTGACCAGACGGCCGAGCGGCTTGAGCCCCTGCGCCTCGGCGGCGGCGCGGGTGGTGACGATGCTCGCTGCAGCTCCGTCGTTCTGTCCCGAAGCGTTTCCTGCGGTGACCGTCGCCTGGTCATCACCCTTGCCCAGGATGGGGCGCAGCTTGGCGAGCTTGTCGATGCTGGTGTCGGGACGGATGTGCTCATCGGCGTCGACCTGGTGTTCGGCGACTCTGCGGGTGCCGGGGATCGTCACCGGCACGATCTCTTCGGCGAAGCGTCCGTCCTTGGCGGCTGCGGCTGCACGCTGGTGTGAGTTGTATGCGAGTTCGTCCTGCTCTTCGCGGCCGATCGAGTACTCGCGGCGCAGGTTCTCTGCGGTCTCGAGCATGCCGCCTTCGACGGGGTAATTCTTCCCGCCTGGCGTCGTACGACCACGTCCCAGGGAGTCGGTGAATTCGGCGTTGCCGCCGCGGACTCCCCAACGGATGGTGTCGTTGTAGAAGGGTGCGTGGGACATCGACTCGACGCCACCGGCGATGACGAAGTCACCATTGCCCGAGCCGACCATCATCGCGGCGTCGACGACGGCCTGCAGTCCCGAACCGCAGCGGCGGTCGACCTGGCGACCGGGAACCGTGACGGGCAAGCCGGCATCGAGTGCGGTGACACGGCCGATGGCGGGTGCCTCGGAGGTGGAGTAGCCCTGCCCCATGATGACGTCGGCAACGAGTTCGGGATCGAGTCCGGTCCTGGCCATGAGCTCGCGGACGACGGTGGCAGAGAGCTCGTGGGCGGGGATGTCGCGGAACTGTCCTCCGAACCCTCCGATTGCGGTGCGCAGCGGTTCGCAAACGACGATGTCCTGGTCCATAGTTCCTCCACTCGTTTTCGCTTCAGCCGCTGACACGTGGTCACCAGCCCGGCATTCCTGCACAGCCTAAGCCGGATCGAGGCGATGGCGCGGAAATGTTTCATTCATTGGGACGTCGCCCAACACTGGCGGCCGCCCGCTGAGCAGCTCAGACTGCCGGCCGCCGGCGAAGTTGGCGCGAACTGCCGGGCCGCCGGCGGCTCAGTCGCGGTCGTCGCGGTCGTCGCGGTCGTCGCGGTCGTCGCGGTCGTCACGCACGATCTGGATCGGCCCCGTGGGCGGATTTCCCGTCCGCGGCTGGTTCGATGCCGCAGCACCCGAGGTGAGGTGCCCGGATGTCTGGCCGAGCGCACCGGGATCGACGTACTCACCGTCGGGCAGCCACACCGTGAGCACAGCACCCTGGAAATCGTCGCAGTCCTCACCTCGGCCCTGCACATCCACGGCCCCGCCGAGGCGCCGGATCGCCTGGACGACCAATGACAGTCCGACCCCACGGGTGCCGGTCTCCTGTCGGCCGAGTCCCTTGTCGGTCTCGACGCCGTCGTGCTTGGTCGACCAGCCCCGCTCGAAGATCGCGTCGACGTACTCTTCGTCGATGCCCGGACCATCGTCGCTGACCTCGATCGTGAAGCCGCCTGCCCCGCCTGCCCCGCTCAGGTGCACATGCACTCGCTTGTGCTCAGGCAGCACGTCCTGCCTGCTCAGGGCGTCGAATGCGTTGTCGATGAGGTTGCCGAGGATGGTCGCCAGGTCACGGTCGTCCCCGCCGAGGCGGCCCGAGAGTCTCGCCGTGTCCACCGTCATGTCGATGCCCACCTCGGCGGCTTGGGCGATCTTCGACAGCAGCAGTGCGGAGAGCACGGGGTGGTCGAAGCTCATCTGGCCATCGCCGGCGACCCGGTTGAGGTCATCGAGGTCCTTGGCCGCGAAATCGATCGCCTCGTCGACATGTCCGGTCTCCAGCAGGGAGACGACCATATGGAGTCGGTTCGCGTATTCATGGGTCTGTGCGCGCAGTGAGTCGGAGAACGATCGGACGGAGACGAGTTCACCGGAGAGTTCGGCGAGTTCGGTGTGGTCGCGCATCGTCACGACCCAGGTGTCGCTGGCGGCATCGGTGGGCTGCTGATTGACGACGAGCACCCGATCGTCGGTGTAGTGGATCTCATCGCGGGCCCACCGACCAGACGAGAGCAGATCGATGAGGGCATCGGGCAGATGGAGGTCGCGCAGCGCGATGCCGCCGATCGGCGAGGTCGCCCCGACTGGGTCGTCGGTGCCTGGGATCTCCTCACCCGTGGAGCCCCCGCCGGCAGAGGGAAGCCCCAGCAGTTCGCGTGCATCGGCGTTGATGAGGACGATGCCCGTCGAGCGGTCGACGAGCAGCAGGCCTTCAGATACGGCCTTGAGCACCGAAGAGTAGAACTCGAGCATGTTGCGCAGCTCCGTGGCCCCGTAGTCTCCGGTGACTCGGCGCAGGCCGCGGGAGGTCGCCCAGGAGGCGGCGATGCCCAGGACCAGAGTCGTGATGGCGATGCCGATGAGCCAGTTGCTCTGGGCCAAGAAGCCCTCCCGCACCGAATCGGCGGAGTTGCCGACGATGACGGCACCGACGACGGTGTTGGGACCGACTTCATCAACGCCGAGGTGCTTCGCGAAGACCGGACTGATGACGTACATCGTGCCCCCGCCGGGACCGCCGTCGTGGAGGAAGCGGACGATGGACTCACCGTCGGAGACCTGCGAACCGTCGACTGCTGCGGCGAGCTGATCGATGGAGTCATCGGGCACATCGCCCGAGTTCGAGGACACGATATTCGCTTCGTTGCGCTCCTGCCGGTTCGATGAACCCAAGGACGGAGAGGTGACAAAGTAGTCGATCGGGACGACTGCGGCCACATCGAAGTCGTATTCGCTCACGACATTGCCGAGCATCGTCTCGACGTTGTCATGCGAGTCCTGGTCGATGAAATCGGCCGAACTGGTCTCACCGGACCCGACGAGGCTCAGCGAGATCGACATATTGTCAGCCGCAGAGCGCAGCAGGTCCTGTTCGCGCTTCTGATTCAGCTGGGAGAGCTGGATGTAGAGGAGACTCGTGGTCAGCACCATGATGCCCACGAGCATGATCGAGTTCGCGAACATGATGCGTCCGGCCACACCGAGCTTCATTCGTCGGCTCACACGTCCCACTGATCTTGTCAGTCCTCCTGACAATGCGGCACGCGGATCCTTAGGCATGGCTCCATTCTGCCACCCACTGCGCCGAGACTGAGGTCGATCCGTTTCCGAGGCCGAGGCCGAGGCTCGGGTCGATCAGTGTCCGAGGCTGGGGCCCATCAGATCCTGAGGCTGTTCAGATCCCGAGGCTGATGGGCCCGGCGGGGACGGCGGAGCACACGAGCACCTCGTCGGCGGTGATCCGCGCGGCGGGCTCCACCGGGTAGATGACTGACCCGGCGGCCAAGGACACGGCGCAGGTTCCGCACGAGCCGCCCCGACAGGAGCTGTCGGCACGCAGTCCGCGCGCTTCCAGCGCATCGAGCAGGGTCCCCTGCTGCGGCTCCCAGAGGAAGCTGGTCCCCGAGTTCTCCAGGGTCACCTCGGCGGGCGGGCACTGGGCGATGACCTCACTCATGCCGGTGTGCGGAGAGGCGAAGATCTCCTGGTGCACTGCCGGGACTCCGGCTTCGGCGCTGGCGTCGAGCACTGCGCGGGTGAAATCGGCGGGTCCGCAGACCATGACGTTGTCGCAGCCTGCCAGCCAGTCGACGAGGTCTGCGTGACCCGGCCTGCCCTGGCTCGCGGTGTCACGATGGTGGGCCTCGACCGGGACCGCCCGAGACTCGGCCCGCTTCTGCAGGCGGTCCCAGAGACAGGCCGTCCGGTGGTCGCGGTCGACGTGGAAGAGCCTGATCTTGTCCGTGCCGGACAATTCCGCCCCGCGCATCAGTCCGAGGCTCGGCGTGATTCCGATGCCCGCCGTGACCAACGCGGTCGTGCCGCCGAAGACCCTGTCGGCGGTCATGGTTCCGTGCGGGCCGGAGGCGAGAATGGACTCTCCGGCGGCGAGCTCTGCGACCGCTCGGGAGCCCTTGCCCTGGGTGCGCACCGCGACCCGGACGATGTCCTCGGACACGTCCGTGATCGTATAGGTTCGCCAGAACGGTTCGCCCAGTTCGAGGTGGACACGCAGATTGGTGCCGGGTTCGTCGAATTCGCGGATCCAGCCCTGGTCATCGCGCAGTGAGACCTCGACGATGTCGTTGCAGATCTGCTGGCTGCCCAGCACCGTCATGAAGCGCGGGGTCCGCGCGGTTTTGACGAGCTCACGTGGGGCCTCGCCTTCGATCTCGATCTGATCACCGGTGCTGACCAGGCCGGATTCGAGGATGCGGCCGTAGATGCCGCAGTGCAGGTGGCCGCACGCCGAGGCCAGGACCCGGGGGACGTTGACGTCGACCTCGGTGGTGGCGGGGTTGACCGTGGTCGCCGGGCAGCGTTCGATCGCCTGGGTGATGGCCAGGCGCACCCCGCCGAGGCGGACGATCTTGCCGATGAGTGCGAACTCCTCGAAGGGAGCGAGTCCCTCGACGAGCACATTGCCGCGGAAGCGCAGCGGGTCGAGTTCGGTTTCGTCCGGCGACAGGGCCGCCTGCCCCTCGGCGGTCTGGGAGATCGCCGAGACCGTGGCCGGGTTGATGATCGAGATTCCCGAGGCCTTGGAATCGAACATCCCCTGATCCGCGACACTCAGTGCGCGAGGGAAGTCACCCTGCGGGGGTATGCGGGCAGAGAGGAAGTCCGCCGAGGCGGCCCTTGAGTCCCGGTCATCGGTGCGGAAGGTCGTGAACTCCTGGGTCGGGGACGTCAGGGTCACGGTCGCCGCAGACCCTTCAGGCACCTCGGCGAGGTCGAGTGCCACCTGCCATCTCTGCAGGTCGGTGTTGTTCTTGAGCACGGTGAACGCGGAGTATCTGTGCCAGCTGTCGTCGGGGACGTCGAGGCTGCCGTTGGTGAACGCGGCGACCCGGTCGCCGATGATGCCTCGCTCGGTGCGCACATCCGCCTCGGAGATCTCTTCGGCGGGGAACCCCTTGACGGGGAATCGATACAGTCTGGCAACACGCATGATTCGATTGTAGGAGCTTGGCGACGCCCGGTGCCCACGGTGAGACCAATTGCACAATGGCGGAGAACGATCGAGCGCCCTTGACCGATACCCTACAGGGGTATAGAGTATCGTCATGACTGAGCACCATGGATATACCCCGCAGAAGGACGCCCTTGCGAAGCGGATGAAACGGATCGAAGGTCAGGTCCGTGGGATCGGAAAGATGATCGATGACGACAAGTACTGCATCGACATCCTGACCCAGGTCTCCGCAGCGACGGCCGCGCTGCACGCGGTCTCCATCAACCTCTTAGAAGAGCACATCGCTCATTGCGTGGTCGACGCCGCATCCTCAGGGGATGACGACGCCGCCCGCAAGAAGATCGAAGAGGCTTCAGCCGCTATTGCCCGGCTCATCAAGAGCTGAGGCGGCAACATCGGCATACCTGCCGGTTGACGCGCGAAGACAGGAGACACATCATGACGACAACCACCATCAACGTCACCGGAATGACCTGCGGCCACTGCGAAGCAGCCGTGAGGGAAGAGCTCGGGGCGCTGCCCGGAGTCACCGACGTCGCCGTCGAGCTCAATGCCGGCGGCGACTCCCCCGTGACCATTACCTCTGAAAGGGACCTCGACGACGGGGCGATCAGCGCCGCCGTCGATGAAGCCGGCTATGAGGTGAAGTGATGTCACGCGAGGTCGATCTCGACATCACGGGAATGACCTGCGCATCCTGCTCGGCGCGCATCGAGAAGAAGCTGACACGCCTGGACGGAGTCAGCGCGGAGGTCAATCTCCCGCTCAATTCCGCGCACGTGGTCGTCGAATCCGAGCTCACCGACGCGGACCTCACTGCCGCCGTCGAGAAGGCCGGCTACGGCGCCACGGTCAAGACCACCTCGGCGAGCGGGCCTGAGATCGTCGACTACGATCCCAGGCATCTGCGGCCTCGGTTCCTCGGATCCCTGATTCTCGCAGTGCCGATCGTGGCCGTTTCCATGGTCATGAGCTGGCAGTTCCCCGGCTGGCAGTGGATCGTCGCGATCCTCGCCCTGCCCGTGGTGACCTGGGGCGCGTGGCCGTTCCACTCGGCAGCGTTCAAGGCCGCACGGGGCAGGTCCACGACCATGGACACCCTCGTCAGCGTCGGAATCATCGTCGCCAGCCTCTACTCCTACATCACCTTGGGTCGGGCGGTGGCCGCGGGCCACGGCTGGCAGATCCCCGGCGACTATCACGTGTGGTTCGAAGCCGCGGCCGCGATCACAGTGTTCCTGCTCATCGGCAAGCTCACCGAGGACAGGGCGAAGAACCGCGCCACCGCCGCCCTCAAGGCGCTGCTGGGACTGGGCGCCAAATCCGCGAGCGTGCTGCGCGATCGCAGCGACGGCGCTCGGGAGGAAGTCCAGGTCCCGATCGACGAGCTCACCGTCGACGATGTCTTCATCGTCCGTCCGGGCGAGAAGATCGCCACCGACGGCGAAGTGATCGCCGGCCACTCCGCTATCGACCAGGCGATGCTCACCGGCGAATCCGTTCCCGTCGAGGTCGGACTCGGTGACTCGGTCACCGGCGCCACGATCAACACCTCGGGTGCGCTCGAGGTCAGAGCCACCCGAGTCGGATCCGATACGACCCTGGCCGCCATGGCCGATCTGGTCAGCCGTGCGCAGACGGGCAAACCGGCCGTCCAGCGCCTGGCCGACCGGATCTCTGCGGTGTTTGTGCCGATCGTCTTCGCGATCAGCGCCCTCACGCTCCTGGCCTGGGGACTGATCACCGGCGACTGGGCGATGGGCCTGCACGCCGCGCTCACCGTCCTCATCATCGCCTGCCCCTGTGCGCTGGGTCTGGCCACGCCGACTGCTCTGGCCGTCTCGTCCGGACGCGGTTCCCAACTGGGCATCCTCGTCTCCGGGCCCGAAGCACTCGAGTCGACTCGTTCGATCGACACGGTCGTCCTCGACAAGACGGGCACCCTGACCACGGGCGTCATGTCCCTGCAGGCGACGCAGCTCAGTGACGAGGACTTCGCGGTTCTGGCTCGACTGGAGTCACAGAGCGAGCATCCCGTGGCCCGCGCGATCGTCGAGTCCGCCAGCACGCGGCAATGGTCCGACACGGATTCGCGGGTCGAGGCTCAGCCGCTCGCGCAGGCGAGCGCGTTTCAGGAACGATCGGCCGCCTCGTCGGTGGATGATTTCGAGAACATTCCCGGCGGCGGACTGCAGGCCACGATCGACGGCGCCGAGGTGATCGCTGGGCGCCCGGATCTGCTCCGGGAGCGCGGAATCGACGTCTCGTTCTCGGCTGTGGATGTGCCCATCGGTGCCACGATCGTCGCCCTGGCCATCGACTCTCACTTCCGGGGTCTGACATTCGTCTCGGACGAGATCAAGGCCGGTGCCGCCGAGGCGATCTCCGAGCTGCACTCGCTCGGCATCAACACCGTCCTCCTCACCGGGGACAATGCCCAAGCCGCCGAGGTGGTCGCGGGCAAGCTTTCCATCACCGAGATCCGTGCCGATGTCCGCCCCGAAGGCAAGATCGCCGTGGTCAATGAGCTGCAGGCTCAGGGGCAGGCGGTGGCCATGGTCGGTGACGGCATCAACGACGCCGCGGCCCTGGCCGGTGCCGACCTGGGCATCGCGATGGGATCGGGCACCGATGCGGCGATGGCGGCGTCGGACATCACCATGGTGCGTTCGGATCCGCGTCAGATCCCGCAGGCGATCCGCCTGTCCCGGAAGACTCTGGGCCTGATCAAGGGCAACCTGTTCTGGGCCTTCGCCTACAACACGGCTGCCGTTCCGATCGCGGCGTTCGGGCTGCTGAGCCCGATGATCGCCGGTGCCGCGATGGCGTTCTCCTCGGTCTTCGTCGTCCTCAACAGCCTGCGGCTGCTGAAGTTCAGGTAGAACTTCCAGCGCGTGAGGGCCCTCGCCGCGGTTAGCCCCAGTGAGGGCCCTCACACGTCAGCCCTGGATTCGTGAGGGCCGGTCGCCCCACTCCTGGTTGCGGAGTTCGAACTTCTGGATCTTTCCGGTCGAGGTCTTGGGCAGGGCCTCGACGACTTCGACCTCACGCGGGGCCTTGTACTTAGCGATCTGCGTGCGCACATGGTCGATGACCTCGGCCTCGGTGACTGGCTGTCCCTCACGCACGATGATGAATGCCTTCGGCCGTTCGCCCCATTTGTCGTCGGGGACTCCG
Source organism: Brevibacterium antiquum (assembly GCF_016107655.1). Taxonomy (GTDB): domain Bacteria; phylum Actinomycetota; class Actinomycetes; order Actinomycetales; family Brevibacteriaceae; genus Brevibacterium; species Brevibacterium antiquum. The sequence continues at coordinate 13,007 of NZ_JABASX010000002.1, read as the reverse complement.
ATGACGGCGACCTCGAGGACTGCCGGGTGCGAGGAGATCGCCTGTTCGATCTCGACGGTCGAGATGTTCTCTCCGCCGGAGACGATGATGTCCTTCGACCGATCACGCAGTTCGATGTAGCCGTCCTCGTGCATCACGCCCAAGTCGCCGGAGTGGAACCAGCCGCCCGCGAAGGCCTTCGCGGTGGCGTCTTCATCGCGGAAGTAGCCCTTCATCACGTTGTTGCCGCGCATGACGATCTCTCCGATCGCCTGTCCGTCGGCTGGAACGTCGACGAGCTCGTCACCTGACTCGAGGGCGACGATGCGAGCCTGATCGGCCTGGACCATGCCGACCCCCTGCCGTGCGCGGAGCCTGGCTCGGGACTTGTCATCCAGTGAATCCCACGAATCCTGCCACTCGCACACCGTGTACGGGCCGTAGGTCTCCGTGAGGCCGTAGACGTGCACGATCTCGAAGTTCAGTGCCTCCATCTGCCAGATGAGGGTCGGGCTCGGTGCGGCGCCTGCCATCGTTGCTGTCACTGCCCGGTCGAGGGAATGGGCCTGCTCGGCGTTGATGACCGTGCTCATCACGGTCGGGGCACCGTTGAGGTGGGTGACCGTGTGACGATCGATGAGATCCCAGATCACGTCTCCGCGCACGTCGCGCAGGCACACCTGGGTGCCGCCGGCTGCGGTCAGCGCCCAGCCGGTGCACCAGCCGTTGCAGTGGAACATGGGCAGAGTCCACAGGTACACGCTCTTCTCGTCGTGTTCGGAGTGGATGACCTCGCCGAGAGCGTTGAGATAGGCGCCCCGGTGCGTGTACATCACGCCCTTGGGCCGTCCTGTCGTGCCGGAGGTGTAGTTGATCGACAGCGTCGCGCGCTCGTCCTCGACGCTCCAGCTGAGTGCCTCGGTGTCGGCTTCGGCGCCGGACAGGAACTCGTCCAGGCCGGTCACGACAGGTGAGGACGAATCCGGGCGGACCGCCTCGGCGGAGGAATCGATCGTCGTGTCCTCGACGTCGACGATGCGCTCGACGGTGTCGAGGCCATCGATGACGGGGGCGACGCTGGGCCACAGCTGCGTGTCCACGACCAGCAGCTTCGCCTGGCTGTGGTTGCAGATGTAGCGGACCTCTTCGGGGGCCAGCCGGGTGTTGATCGGCACCAGCACGGCGCCGGCCAGCGGCACGGCGAATTCCGCGATGAGTGCCTCTGGGAGGTTGGGCATAAGGTAGGCGACTCGGTCGCCGGGCTTGATGCCCGCTGCGCGAAGAGCATGCGCCCGGGTCTCCACGGCCGCGGCGAATTCGCGGTAGGTCATCTCCTGGTCGTTGTAGACCACGGCGCGCTTGTCGGGAAAGACGTCGGCAGAGCGGCGCAGGAAGGACAACGGTGTCAGTTCTGTGTTCCAGGTCTCCATGGAAAAATCCTACGTCACCGAGGTGGGCCTCAGCCGACAGGGGTCATGTCTGCTGGCAGGGGGTCATGTCTGCTGACCGTGGTTACGTGAGGACCGCTGTGCTCATTTGAGGATCGGGTAGGTCTGATCGTCATTTTGGGTGTCATTGCGCATCACCCAATTGAGAATGCAGGCGCAGGCGCTGACCAGGACGAACGCGGCACCAGCATAGACGAAGGCGAACCCGAACGCGGTCCCGTCCTGCCAGGCGCGGGTGACGATGATCGACAGGATCAGAACGGCGATGCCGCAGACGAGCCCCACTTTGAACGCATCCCTGTAGGACACGGTGCTGGTGGACTTCTTCTCAGACTTCGATGCTGCCATGCCCCCAGCGTACCGACCTCAGCTGAGAATCGGTGCACCGAGGTCGCTCAGCAGCCCGGAGACGAGGTGAGCAATCAACCGTTCCTGATTCGCCCGAAACGCGGCTCAGGTGGACTACCCGAGCAGAACAAGCAAAAATGTCTACGTGCCCAACCCCATTCGGCGCCCCTCTGATGAGGTGTCGCGCGCGCTCAGCCCGAACCAGGTCACCCCTGGTCAGGAGTCGCGCCCGCGCACGATCAGCAGAACAGTGATCGCAGCCGTCCTTGCGACGCTCACACTGGCGGGCATGGCCGCATGCGGTCCGGACAGGGGATTGCGGGTCGAACCTGAAGGTGAGACATCCCCCTCAATGTTCGAACCTGCCAACAAAGATTCGGGTCGACCCGACGAGCCCTTCTCGCTCAAGGAGATCCGCAAGCTCATCGTCGACGCTTCGGGAATCGCAGTGACGGGGAAGGCGACAGAGTCTGCGCAGGTCGTCGCCGACTGCAAGGAATGCCTCAAATTCTCAACGCCCTTCCTCAGTGACGATAAGAGGTTCCAACTCGTCACCGTGGCCAATCCCCAGCAGAAGAGCGAGATCGTTGCGGGCGCCGTCATCAGCGAAAAGGACGGCGAACCACGCCTTGAACTGATCGCCACCGGCAACCAGCTGAAACTCAGCCCAGGTAAGAATGGGACACTGGTGGTGCAGGAGGCGATGTACGCCGACGGTGACGATGCCTGCTGCCCTTCGGGTTGGTCGGTGCAGGTCTTCCGCCTGCATGAAGGTAGGTTTGAACCGGGTCAACGCTTCACGCGGCTTAATGGAGAAACGTAATGCATATTGTTCTGGTTGAGGATGACGAGGTCATCCGGGAGACAACCCAGATCGGCCTGGAACGGTTCGATTACACGGTGTCGGCATTCGCCGACGGTCGCGAGGGGTACGAGTTCGTCGCTGCACATGGTGCCGACGTTCTGCTCCTCGACCTCATGCTGCCCACAATGAACGGCGCATCCATCTGCCGGGCCGTGCGTGAGCGGTCCACCATTCCCATCATCATCATCTCCGCACGCTCGGATGCGATCGACATCGTCCAGGCGCTCGAAGCCGGAGCCGACGACTATCTCACCAAGCCGTTCGACATGCAGGTGCTCAACGCCCGCATCCGCGCTGTCGTCCGCCGCTTCATCACCACCGGCACCGACAAACTCGGCTACTCCCCGACCACCGAGATGGACGAGGAGCACGAAACCGTGATCGGCCCCGGCGGCATGATCACTGGGGACGGAATCCCCGAGGTGCTCGGAGCCAGCCCAGGCATGGACACCCGCGAACGCCTCAAGGCCCAACTCGAGTCCGATGACACGTTCCTGGGCGCGGGCGGAAAGTTCACCTCGGGGGACATGAACGACAGCGGCAACGAGCAGATGATCGGCGGCGATGTCACCGTTCCTCCCCGCCCTGACAGCTCACCGGCCATGCAGGCCGGCTCCAGCCAGGGCGGCTACAAGGGTATGGGCGCGAACAGCAACGGCAGCACCGAGTCCGACCGCGAGCTCGGCCCGTTCCGGACGCGGCTGGGTTCCCTGGTCCTCGACACCGGTCGCCTGACCGTGGAGATCGACGGCGAGGAAGTCCACCTCACCCCCACCGAGCTGCGAGTCCTCCTGCTCCTGACCGAACAGCCCGAGCACGTCTACTCCCGTGAGAAGATCGCCTTCACCGTCTGGGGCTATGAATGGGCCGGTGACTCCCGTGTCGTCGACGTCCATATCCAGCGCCTGCGGAAGAAGATCGGCGCCAACATGATCGAGACCGTCCGCGGATTCGGATACCGCTTCGCGGGCTGATCCGATGTCACTGCGCTGGAAGATCTCCCTTCTCATCGTTGCCTCGGTCATCATCGCCGTGCTCTCCTGCTCCATCGTGCTGCGCCAGTCCGCGGCCCGTGCCGAGGATGACCGCATGCGCTCAACCGTGACCGAGCAGCTCGCGAACTCCGTCGCCATCTTCTCCGAAACCGGAGTGCTCACCCTCAATGCCCGCATCGACGACCCCGACCTGCCGAAGGATGCCCGCGCCCAGGCGCTCAAGGACCAGAGCGTGACGATGCGCTCCGAGGTCGACGGTGAGGAGATCGTGTGGGCGGCCGCCCCGATGGAGGTCGGCTCCCACACCGTGGTGATCTCCGTGCGCGCTTCGACCAAGGACAGCCAGGAGCTCATCGGCCGCATCGACCAGGCGCTGCTGGTGGGAATGATCGGCTCCTCGCTGGTCGTCGGCGGAGTCGGCTCCATCGTGGCTGGGCGTATCTCACGCAGGCTGACTCTGGGCGCCCAGGCCGCGCGGAAGATCGCAGCCGGAGATACGAGCATCAGGATCGCCGATGTCGTCGACGACACTGACCAGGAGGTCGCGGCCTTCGCCTCGGCGGTCGACACAGCCGTGACGCGACTGACTGAGCGCATCGACTCCGAGCAGCGCTTCACCGCGGACCTGGCGCACGAGATGCGGACACCGCTGACCGGCCTCGTCAACGCGGCCAACCTGCTCGAAGAGGATTCGCGTCCTGCCGAGCTCGTCAAGGATCGGGTGAAGCGCATGCAGGTTCTCGTCGAAGACCTGCTCGAAGTCTCGCGCCTCGATGCGGGTCGCGCGAATCCCGAGTTCACCCGCGTCAACATCGACCAGACGGTCCAGTCGCTGCTGGGCACGATGACGGCCTCCGGCGCTCTGGGCGGCCACGAGATCGACACCCAGTTCGCGGCTCTGAATTCGACGCTGGTCACCGATGTCCGGCGGTTCGAACGCATCATCACCAACCTGCTCGTCAACGCGATCAAGCACGGCGGGGACCCGATCCGCCTGGAGACGAGCACCCGGAGCATCACGATCACCGACTCCGGGTCCGGCTACCCACCCGACATCGTCAACACCGGCCCGACCCGCTTCGTCTCCGCCGGTGGCGGCGGCATGGGCCTGGGACTCGTCATCGCACAGGGGCAGGCCCGTCTGCTGGGCATTCGCCTGATCTTCAGCAATGATCCGATCACCGGCGGTGCCCGCACCGAGGCGATCTTCCCGGACCCCGAGGCACAGGACTCAGCACTCCAGCAGTATCTCGAATCTGCCTGAGGTCTCAGCAGGGCAGCTTCGCAGGGCCCACGGCACCGATTGGCCACTGTTGGACAGCCTCTGGAAGGCAGCAGTCGGTGCGTGATTGTGGAGTTGCGTTGCGCAGTTGCGTCATTGTGCAGTTGCGTGCGATTTCGTGGGAAATTTCGAACGCGAGCCAACAATGACGGTACGCACAATGGCGGTTGCCCAGGCTGCGTGGGCCTCGTCCTCTCTGGAATCGCGGTCCTCATCGACGCAAGGCGCGCGAGTAGCGCCTGCGGTAGATGATCTGGGCGAGGCGGACAAAGGGGTCGCCGAGGCGCCAGATCCCCATTCCCGCTCGTGAGACGAAGCGCAGCACGAGGAAGACTCGATCATCGTCAGCGTGGATGAGGATGAATGACTCCTCGCCTGTGATCGGGTGCCCGGGTTTCGTCCCGTAGGTGAAACCACGTCGTGGCTCGGTCTCGAATACCTCGATGAGGCGTGCCGGCTCCGGCAAGCGGAACGGCCCGAGCCGCACGAAGATCGTCGGCTCCTGACCGGCGCGAACCCGCGCGGCGCCTGTGCCCGCACTCAAGGACCCCGTGCCCGCACTCAAGGACCCCGTGCCCGCACTTAAGGACCCCGTTTCGTCCTCCGAAGCCCGCGCACCGATGTCGAATCCGCTGCGGATCTTCACCTCCCAATGCAGGAGCTCCTCCGCGCAGCGGTCGAAAGTCTCGCGGCCATGACCGACGAAGTAGGCTGATTCGAAGTGTCGGTAGTCTGCCGGCCGGTCGACCCACCGGGGCGAGAGCGGCTGAGTCAGTGGTTCCATGCCACCAACCTCACCGAAATCCGGACACACCATCGCCGAGTCATTACCGAATCCCGGACACACCGGTGCCAAGTGCGAGGCGAACAAGTAAGGTGCCAAGTACTGACATTCCTTCAATCGAATGTCCGCTAAGAACACGCAAGACGCTCGCCACTGACGACCATCATGCACGACCGTCACGGATCAAAGGAGAACCAAGAATGCGCACACTCAATGGAATCGCTGAGATCACCTCGCTCGTCGGCACCGAGTTGGGCTCGTCCGAGTGGACGACGATCGACCAGGCCGCGATCAACACCTTCGCCGATGTCACCGACGATCACCAGTGGATCCACATCGACGAACAGCGCGCGGCAGAGGGCCCCTACGGTTCGACGATCGTCCACGGCTTCTTCACCCTGTCCCTGATTCCGAAGTTCTCGAGCGAGATCTTCACGATCGAGGGCGTGTCCATCCGCGTCAATTACGGCCTCAACAAGGTCCGCTTCGCGCAGCCGGTGCCGGTGGGCTCCCGCTTGCGCGGCACCGTCAGCGTCAACGAGGTCATTCCCGGCGACAAGGGCACCCAGGTCATCCTCAAGCACGTCATCGAGATCGAAGGCGAAGACCGCCCTGCGTGCATCGCCGAGGTGGTCACCCTCCTCGTCGAGTGAGGCTACGCCACCTGCGGCGAGGCACGGGTTGCATGTCGAAAAACACACGCTTGCACCCGTGTATCGACACTCGCCCCGTTTCTCGGTTGCCGGTTGCCGGTTGCCGGTTGCCGTATGCCGTGCTCAGCTGGGGCGGTAGGCGTCGAGCATCTGCGCGACGCGGATATAGCCCAGGTGAGAGTAGGCCTGCGGGTGATTGCCCAGGTGCATCTCCGCGACCGGGTCGTATTCCTCGGCCAACAGTCCGGTGGGCCCCAGCAGGTTGTCCAGCTGACGGAACAGGTCCCAGGCGTCGTCGATGCGTCCGACCTTGATGAAGGCCTCGATGAGCCAGGTCGTGCAGATGTGGAAGCCGCCCTCAAGACCGGGCAGCCCATCGTCGTAGCGGTAGCGGAAGACCGTCGGACCTGCTCGCAGCTCGCGCTCGATGGCATCGACGGTTGAGACGAAGCGCGGGTCGTCGGCCGGCAGCAGGCCCGAGAGCCCCACGAACAGGCACGCCGAGTCGAGGTCGGTCTCACCGTAGGCAACGGTGAAGGCCCCGACCTCTTCGTTGTAGCCGTTCTCAAGCACATCGTGAGCGATCTCCTCGCGCAGCTGCCGCCAGGCACCGGGAAGTTCGCGGCCGAAGCGCTCTGCGATCTGCAGCGCCCGATCGACGGTCACCCAGCACATCACACGCGTGTAGACGTTGTGCTTCGGCGGACGCCTGGCCTCCCAGATTCCGTGATCGGCTTCGAACCACCGTTTGCTCACGGCTTCGACCATCTGACACGTCAGTGTCCAATACGAATCCGGAAGATCGCCGAGGTGTTCGCTGAGTTCGTTGAGGAGTTCGGTGACCGGGCCGAAGACGTCGAGTTGGACCTGGTGTTCGGCCGCGTTGCCCACCCGAACCGGGCGGGATCCCGCGTATCCGGGCAGGTGGGCCAGCACCGCCTCGGTGGTCAGTGCGGAACCGTCGACGGCGTAGAGCGGGTGGAGCTGCTCGGGAGACACTGTACGGGCCAGGATTCCCGTCAGCCAGGACAGGAATCCTTCGGCTTCGCCTGTGGACCCGAGGGAGAGCAGCGCGCGCACGGTCATCGATCCGTCGCGCAGCCAGGTGTAGCGGTAGTCCCAGTTGCGCACGCCGCCGATGCCCTCGGGCAGGGAGGTCGTCGGTGCCGCGAGCACCCCTCCGGTCGGTTCGTGGCACAGGGCGCGCAGGGTCACCGCCGAGCGGATGACCTCTTCGCGGTGGTGGCTGGGGATGTTGAGGGTGTCGACCCAGTTGGTCCAGAAGTTGAGGGCGCGCTCGCGCACATGGTGCTCACCGCCGGCGGCCATGTAGCGGGCATCGCCGGTGCCGGTGCCGCAGGCCAGAACGAGGACCACGACGCCACCCGGCATGTCAGAGGGCACGACAACCGCCTCGGCGGTGTGTGACTGTCCGGTCTCACTGATCTCGAAGTCGAGACCGGGCGCGATCAGGGAGATGGGCTCGGAGGTGCCGAGCAGCTTCACACCGTCGTGGGTGCGGATCATACGCGTCGGCACGGTGGCGTAGTCCAGTCGTGGGGCGAAGCGGATGCGGGCGGCAGTGTCGCCGGTGAGCACGCGCACAACGATGGTGTCATCGCTGTTGGCGTCGACCGGGGCGAGGTAGTCGATGCAGTTCAGGCCCGGCCAGCGGGTCTCCAGGAGTGTGGAGTGGGTGAGGTAGCGCTGTGTCAGCGGGACGGTGCCGGCTTCGGTGTCGACGGCGAAGAATCCGGCAGCCTCGGCGCCGAGGATTTCAGAGAACATCGACGAGGAGTGCGGCAGCGGGTGCGGCATCCAGCAGATGCTGCCGAAAGGGTCGACCAGTGCCGTCGACTGCCCGTTACCCAGCAGACTGTGCCGGTGGATCGGGGTCGCACGTCTGCCGAACAGCCAGGATTTGCGCAGCTCATAGATCGCGGCGAGGACGACGGAGACCTCCTCCGGGGAGCTGATCGGAAAGTCCGCGTGCGTCTCTGCAGGGTCGCGGCCCACCTTGAGCCCCAGGTCAGCCTCCCCCAGCGTTTCGAGGGCGAATTCGTCCGCGGTGTCATCGCCGATGAACACGACCACCTCTGCCCCGGTCTGCTCCCGAAGACGCTGCAGAGCATCGGCCTTCGACGACGGGACCACCGAGAGGTCGATGACCTGCTTGCCCCGAGTCGGGAAGATCGTATGAGTGTCGACGAGGTCATCCACCGCAGATTCGACCTTGTGGCGTTCCCCCTCGTCGAGCCCGCGCAGGTGGACAGCCGCGCCGGTGGTCTTGTGCTCGATGATCGTGGTCGGCAGCGTCTGGAACAGGTCTCGCCGGAGGCCGTCGAGAGCCGTGCGCTGCTCCGGAATGAGGCTGTCGATGGCGACGGTGTCCGTCTCTCCGCCGTGGGAGCCGAAGAGGTGGACCTCCCGGGGCAGCCGTGACATCGCCGCGAGATCGCGGAGGCTGCGACCGGAGATCACCCCCGCCGAGGTGGACGGGAGCAGAGCGAGCGCGCGCAGTGAGTCGACCGAGGAGTCCAGCGGGAAGGCCTGGCCGGGGAGGTCGACGATCGGCGCAATGGTGCCGTCGTAGTCGGTGGCGATGAGGAGTGAGGGCGACCGTGAGACTTCGAAGAGGCGGCGGAAGAGCTCCGGGGAGAGTTCGCGGCTGGCTTCGGCCAAGTCACCCAAGAGGCCCGAGGAGCTGACGGAGGCGGCGATGGGAGTCAGTGGGGAAAGATTCTCGTAGTCGTGCTCGACGGTACTCATCTCACCTCGGTCTTCTCGAGTTCGGCTGGGGGCGTCGGGTGACGTGGTATTCGGCGGCTGCGCCGCGAGTGTCAGTTCTTATCGTCAGGAGCGTCTGGTTTGTCGGGAGTGCCTGGTGTGTCGGGAGCAGTTGGATCATCAGTCTCGGCTGCGGGGAGGGCATCGACGAATGATTCGCCGCCGGCTGCAATCTGCTTGGCTTTGCTGATGCGCGAGTAGCCGCCGATGATGAAGATGACGCCGGCGATGAGCGTGGCCACACCGGTGAAGCCGAGGATCCACAGCGCACCGAATCCGTCTCCGAAGATGAGGATTACGCCGAGCAGCACATGGCAGGCCGCCGCGATGAGGAAGTCCGAGGCCATCGGGTGGGACTTGAGCTGACGGTAGTTGTACAGCTCGATGAGTCCGTGGAGCAGGGCCCAGATGCTCATTGCCGCGCGCAGCTCCGCGGGCTGGTCTGCCAGGAACAGGAACACGATCGCGGGGATCGTGATGACAGCTTGGCCGTAGACCGCTGTGCGCACGCTCAGCGGCGAGCGGAGTGCTTGGTAGACAAGGGCGAGAGCGAAGAGCACGAGGTAGCTGATGGACAGGATGTCGACGATGTCGACGCCCATCGACAGGTGCTTGGGGCTTGCCGCATCACGTGGCCAGAAGACCGTCGCGAAGCCGAAAGCGACGCCGAGGATTCCGCGGACGACCATCGGAGCACCGAGCGCTTTCGACTCGGAGATGGCCTGGGGCAGTGCTTCAGGTCGCGGTTGCGTGGACTCGGTGCGCGGTTCGTTGGTACTCATCACACCACCAGTTTAGGTCTCTCACCTGAGTCTGTCTGGTACCGGGCTCGCCACTAGCAATTCACGTCTTTACGTAATTACGTATCAGTTGTATTCTGATGCTATGAGTACCCCGTCGAAGGATGATTCAAGGAGCCCAGTCGAGGCTCGTCTGGCAGAACTCGAGCGCAAGGTCGCCGACCTGGAGAATGCTGCGGTCGCACCCGCTGCTCCTGCCGCGGCAGCATCCGACTCTGTCCCAAGCCGACGACCGGCCCGAGCTGCCGAGGACGATACTTTCTGGGCTCTCAACGGCCTCCTCGACCATGCGGGAGACGAGGGTGGTGTCGTCTACACCGGCCACACCACCCCACCGGGCGCCGAGTCCCCGGTCTCCTGGCAGATGGGTCTGCCCTCGGCTGCACTCGAAGACCTCAACTTCGCCGAGGCGGCCCCTGCCCTGGCAGCACTGGGACACCCCGTCCGACTTGAGCTCCTGCAGGCGGTCTACGAGGGCACGACCACTGTGTCCCAGCTCGGCCAGGATGACCGATTCGGCACAACCGGCCAGATCTACCACCACGTCCACGCTCTCGCCGGAGCCGGCTGGCTCGAGAATTCTCGGCGCGGGCACTGGAGGGTCCCTGGTCAGAAGATCATCCCCCTGCTCACACTCATCCTCATCGGCACCCACTGACACCGCACTGACCGTGGAACAGGACAGCACATGGACACCAGTACCAACGCCTCGCACACGCGCACCCCTCCCCCGCACGGGATTCCGGCCATACCTCAGCGACGGCTCACTGCAATCATCGCCGCTGTGATCACTGCCGCTCTCCTCGTGGTCATCACACCGTTCCCCCGCGGATTCCAAGGCCAGACCACCGGCAACGCCGGTCTGGTCAAACAGGTCGAAGAGACCCTCGGCAGCGCGTACTGGCACCATGCTGCGGCCGCGAAGGTCAACGGCGATGAGGTCACCTTGGGTGGGGTCGGTGCTGACGAGAATACCGAGTTCGAGATCGGGTCGATCACGAAGACCTTCACCGCTGCGCTCTTCGCCGACGCCATCGAGCGGGGTGAGATCGACGAGAACGCCCGACTTGGCGATGTGTGGCCCGATCTCGAAGGAGATATCGCCGAGGTGACCCTGACCTCGATCGCCACGCAGCGTTCGGGTCTGCCCAAACAGGACCCGGCGCTGAACTTCGGAGACGGCCTTGCGAGCCTCCTTTCGAGATATCTCCACACCGACCCCTATCGCGGGACCGCGAGGGACCTCGCCGGCTCACTCAAGGATGCAGACGTGGGTGAGAAGAAGCCGGAGTACTCGAACTTCGCCTTCGGGATCCTCGGCCAGGCCCTCGCGACGGTCACCGGATCCAGCTACGGAGATCTCGTTCGCGACCGGATCACCGAGCCTTTGGGGATGGATAACACGTACGTGCCCGAATCGGCGCAGGGACTGCCCCACGGGTACACAGCCTCCGGGCTTCCGGCTGCTCCCTGGACGCTGGGCGGGACGGCCCCGTCGGGCGCCGCCAGGTCGACGGCGCACGATATGAGCATCTGGCTGCGAGCGACGATGGATGGGACAGCTCCAGGCGCCGAGGCGATCGAACCTCGCGAAGACTACGACGAGTGCAACCGCATCGGCTGGGCCTGGTTCACAACGAAGGATCGCAGTCCGAATCTCACCTGGCACAACGGCGGCACCGGCGGGTACCGGTCCTACCTCGGTTTTGACCCCAATTCGCGCGAGGGGATCGTCGTCCTCGTCGATTCAGCTCACTGGGTCGACGACGCCGCCGATCTGATCTCGTCGGCCGGAGACCGATCATGAATCCCGAACTCTTCTCTCAGATCGCCAGCGCAGTCGTCGTCGCGTGGGGGTCCTTCGCCGCTATCCGGGCAACTCGAGCGACAACCCGAACAATGCTGCTGAGCAATCTTCTCGTTGCCGTCGCCATGCTGCTGCTCGTCCGGCTCATCGCCGACTTCGGCGGCTGGAACTCATGGTTCTTCTACGTCTGGATGCTCAGCCTCTGCGGCTATGTGATCGCGGTGTACCTGGCGGCAACAGTGTGGCCGACCCTCTCGTGGAGGGCAGCGAATAAGAAGACGCGTCGGTCGGAGATGGCCAATCTCAGCGTCTCGAGCGTCCTCACGCTCGCCGTCTCCGGTGCCCTAGTGGTACCGGGACTGCTGCTGAGCTAGGACCGTCGGCAACGTACAATACCGAAATCACCGAAGATGCCCCTCCCAAGAGGTGAGGTGCGCTCGGTTCAGGAACTGCCGGAGATCGTCAGCTTCCCGCCGGTTTCAGACACCGAATATTCGGCGAGTGGCTCGGTCGCGGGACCGCCGGTCACCTCACCTGAAGTGGTCGAGAACCTCGAGGAATGACACGGGCACACGATCTCCTTTTCGGTCACGGTGCGAACCTGGCAGCCCTGGTGTGTGCAGACGGAAGAGAAGGCGTGGAACTCGCCCTCCTTCGGCTGGGTGATGACATAGGTTTCGTCGACGACGGTTCCGGATCCGACAGGAACCTCGCTGGCCTCAACGGTGACATCTGCGCCGGAGTCGGACTGTGAGTCGCTTGGCTCCCCCGAGGTGCACGCCGAGGTGAGCCCTACAGAGGAGCCGACGACTGCGACTCCGCCTACCACACTTGCTGACTTGATGATCGTGCGCCTGTCCGTTTCCACTCTGCTCCTCAGTTTTATGCCCATGAGCCCGTTGCTCGGTAGTTCGGCCTCCAGGGTAACGCGAGGAGATGACACAGCAATGACAATGGACGGACGTTCCGTGTCTCCCTGGCTGTGACAAGTCCATCTGTCACCTGCCGGCCACCCCGAAGGGGCCGGTGAATATGAAAAAGGGGGTCATCCCGCAACACACGAGACAACCCCCAACACAACCCCACGCACACGAAAACACACAAGGCCATGAATACGAGAAAAGGGGCCACCCCACCAAAAGCGGAATGACCCCATTGAATGCAGGAAGGCCACCCTGTCAACGACAGGATGGCCTCCCCACTAAAGAATATTGCGGCAGTCACTTACTCTCCCACAACCACCAAGTTGCAGTACCATC
>NZ_JABASX010000023.1 GCF_016107655.1 Brevibacterium antiquum | reverse complement strand
CTCACCGGCCACCCACTCGCGGGCAAGTTCGAATCCCTCGCGGCCGTGCCGACTGGTAAACCAGAGGTATCGAATGATCGCGGTCAGGCGAACGAAGATGTGGAGCCGACAGCCAGCACTTCGGACGCAAGCGTTTCGGAGGCTGGGTTTTCGGGGGCCACAGAGACCACCCAGACCACCGATCCGGTGGCTGGCGACGGCAGTGGCAGCGAAACCAGCAGCCCGAGTCCTCATCCTCTGCTTTCGAGTGAGGAGTGGACAGATCTGTCACGGTTCGCTCCCGAAGTCACGACCAGTCTCACCGCGCTCAGCGGACTCAAGGACGGGCTGCGATCCTTTGACCGGCCGATGGGTCCTGATGATGCGATCAAACTCATCGACGGACTCGAGGCCCTGGGCCGAGTCAACGAGGCCCTATCGACTCTGGCTCTGGCCGTGTGTGAACGAG
>NZ_JABASX010000022.1 GCF_016107655.1 Brevibacterium antiquum | reverse complement strand
CCAATGAGAGTCGCGAAGCGTTCGTAGATCCACTCCTGGGCAGACAGTCGCTGACCTGTCATGTCAACGAGAGTTCCGTCTTCGAGGACACCAGACTCCGTACCGGATCCACCCGCACGTAAACTGCCCTCAACGCTCTTCGCGATCTTCGTCCTCTGCGTCAGCAGCCCGTTGAGGACACCACCCGTGACCGGGTCCAGGAGACCACAGATCTCCCAATCACCATTGTCACGAGCATGCAGAGTCACCTTGTACATGGTCCGATCCGTGGCATCTGTTGGCCCTTGACCATCGGGATCGATATGGGCCAGGATTCGAGCGAAGATCGCCCGCAGGTCATACACCCGCACGCTTGGTGCTTTGTCCACGAGAGTCGATTCAGCATAATCACGATTGTCCTGGCTGGTGAACGTGGGCAGCTTCGTCAAACAGTCTTTGATGACTCTGGCCTGATCGGCCGAGAGCCTGCCTTCATTGAAGGCATCAGCAACCAGAGGGAACAGCGGTGGCTGCGCTTGTCCGGTCAGAGTCACTCGCCCGCCGAGGCTCTTGGCCATATCGGTCCGGCGGTTGGCCTCGCGGCTGGTGATGTTCAGCCTGTCTTGGATGAGGGCCTTCGTTGTCTTCGCACCATAGTCGGTGGGTGTTCCGACTCGTTCACACACGGCCAGAGCCAGAGTCGATAGGGCCTCGTTGACTCGGCCCAG
>NZ_JABASX010000021.1 GCF_016107655.1 Brevibacterium antiquum | reverse complement strand
ACCGGGGAATGGAGGAAGTGCAGGTGCAGACGGCGCTTGGCCCCCACCGGCTCACGCATAGTGAAATCAGTCAGTGTCTTCGCAACCTGCTTGGTCTGATTGTTCGACTCGATCGCGGCCAGCGACCCGTCGTCGAACTCGAAGTCCTCGGGATAGACGATGATGTCGACATCCTTGACATGCCCCAGTTCACGCAGCTCCAAAGGGGTGAACTTCGCCTGCGCAGGACCACGCCGCCCGAACACGTGCACGTCGGTGACCTTCGACGATTTCAAACCCTCATAGACATGATCAGGAATCTCAGTCGTGTGCATGTCATCAGCCTGCTTCGCCAGCACACGCGCCACATCCAAAGCAACGTTGCCGTTGCCGATGACCGCAACCTTCTGCGCATCCAACGGCCAGGTCTGGGCAACATCCGGATGCGAGTCGTACCAGTTGACGAAGTCAGCGGCACCGTAGGAGCCAGGCAGATCGACTCCGGGCAGGTTCAACGAGGCATCGATGAAGCAGCCGGTGGAGAAGATCACCGCGTCATAGCGATCCGTCAGCTCGCCCAAAGCGATGTCGGCACCGTACTCGACGTTCGAGAACAGGCGGATGTCACCGCGATCGAGGACCTTGATGAGGGCATTGATGATGCCCTTGATCCGAGGGTGATCGGGAGCCACTCCGTAACGGACCAGGCCGAACGGTGTCGGCAAGCGCTCGAAGAGATCGATGCTGATCTCGAAGTCACGCTCGGCTTTGGTCAGCAGGTCGGCCGCGTAGATGCCGGCCGGGCCGGCACCCAC
>NZ_JABASX010000020.1 GCF_016107655.1 Brevibacterium antiquum | reverse complement strand
TCAGGTGGGCTGTTTTGTGACTGGATCGGTCATTACTACATTACTCACGAACCTATGCACCCCCTATAGAGATATTGAGAGACACAGTGGTGTTGAGGAAAAGGCACACATGCGTGAATGGTGGGGCTGTAGTAATGTAGTAATTCTTCTTCTTTAGGAAAAGATATAGATATAAGCACCCTGTTTCACCTGGGGTTTCGTCGTTTAAATAGAACGCTTGTACGATTGTTTCGTTACTACCGAGTGCGAGTTCGGCGGTAGCAATTACTTCTCGGGGCCGTGTGGGGGCCGTTTTTACTACAGTGTGACGATCGACACATCATGTATTTTGGTCTCAATGAGTGCTATTTAATGCATGATGGAGCAGAGTAGACGTGAACTGTAATGATCCATCTCGTTTGATCACGAGTTCATGCCGACCGTTTCACTGGAGATTGTTTGAAGCGATTCGATAGTGCTGTCGGATCTCCCGGCACTGTGTGGCCGTCTGTGAGTGTGTGCTTATGGCTGATATACGTAGACGTTCGTTTGTCGTCGTTTGCCTGGCTGGTTTGCGTTAGCTAACGCGATCAAAGTGCAACAAACACAGTGGTGTGCTGATGGTCACTGTCCTGGGTGATGTGGTGGCTCGGCCTGTCGTTGCAGGTCAGATGGTGTTCTGGTCGCGGGTTCTTCGGTTGTGTGTTTGTTGTGTGTTGCCTGTCGGTGGTGATGGTCTCGACGCGAATATCGGGTGCTTACCCCCTGGGGGTGTTTGGGTGGGTTCGCGTTTTTGTCGGGGTGCTTTTCGCTGGTTTTCGGTCTCGGGGCTCGGTTTTGCTTCCAGACGTGTTTTGGGGTGGTGATACCCCTCGTATTGAGTCCAGTTGGTGGGA
>NZ_JABASX010000001.1 GCF_016107655.1 Brevibacterium antiquum | reverse complement strand
TTCCAGACGTGTTTTGGGGTGGTGATACCCCTCGTATTGAGTCCAGTTGGTGGGATTTTGCCTGTCATGCCTGGTGAGGGCACCCGCGTCATTTGAGGGTCGGAATTTCGAGCCTGCCCTGCTGCCCAAGATTGAGCCGCATTGCCACCTAACCAACCAGCAGCGCACTCGGTCACAGCTCACCACTTAAGAGAGGTCCGGCACTGGTATCTGCGGGCCTCGAATCGGTTACGAAATACATGTCCTTGGCAGGTGACGAACAGACATCACGCAACAGGGTTTGCGCATAGCCATAAGTAGGCGGACATTTCACCGCTGACCGTATGAGACCGAGATCGAAAGCCCCAGTGATCACCATGCCGCAAGTCATCTTCACCTGCCATACCCACGGCGGCGATGTCGAGAGAATCGATGTCACCGAAACGATCGAGTCAATGAGTACCGCCGACCTATTTGATTTAACCGACGACTCCCCCGAGATACATGCAATCGCTCGGGCTTACTCCGACACTGATTTTAACCACGTATTCGGTACCAGCTCCATCCACGAATGGCTCGACAGTTTCCTCGACGACGACGAAACGCTTGCCTACCTCAGCGACGATCTTGTCACCCTGTCTCGTCTCGCCGGCAATTCCTCATCGAGTGTCCGACTCTTAGCCAGCGGCAACCCATTCACTCCACGACCGGCGATCAATCGGCTCTGCCTTGATTCCGACAAGCAGGTCGCCATTGAGTCAGCCAAGCATCTGCGAGTCTCTTATCGAGGGCACCTGGCGCTCATTGCCAAGGCGGCAGATTGGTCTACAGAAGACCGTGAGGAGCTTGTGACCGCGATTGTCTATAACCCGCGTGCGCTGCCGATAGCCCTGTCGAAGGCGGCAGCGCTAAGCGATGACGCATCGACTCGTCACGTCGTCGAGGCAAGGCTCAAAGCACGAAAATTGGCCCGGCTCCCCCACTGAAGGAGAACCGGGCCAATGGGTGGCGATTAGCCTGTCAGGCGGTGGAATCGTCCTCCCAGACCCCGACTGCACGGTAGACATCTGAGAAGATCTCTGCGGTGCGCTTACCGACCGTGGCATCGTCGGGCTTGGAGTTCAGCAGTGAACGTGCGGCAGGCTGGGCGACGTCTGCGCGTCCTTGTTCGCCGCAACGGGTGACGAGTTCCATCGCCTTCGACCATGCCTCGTCGCTGGTCTTGCCTAGCGTCTGTACGGCTCCCAGTAGTGCGTAGATGAGGTCGGCGCGTGAGGTGAAGTCGACCTCGTCAGGGTTGTCCATGGCCCATTCGGGGTCGTAGAGGTCATACTGTGACTTCCATGCCACGAATCGGTGTGCGGCGGCTTCTCCCACACAGCCTTTGACTGCGGTGAAGATCGCATCCTCGTCGTTTTCGCGCAGTTCGCCGAGGATCTGCATTGCGAACGTCCACGTCCTCGGGCTGGCGAAGGCACCAGCCTGAGTGGTGAAATCTTCCGGGGTTCCGGGGTTGACCTCTGTGGGAGACATCCGCAGGTAGGTGGCAAGCATTGAGCGCATCTTGGCACGGTGGGCGACGGTATCAGGCCCCAGCAGTGTGCCCATAGCGGGGATGTCTTGGGAGGCGAAGTCATCGACAACACCGTCGAGCCAGGCGTTGAGGTCGAATGCCCAGTTGAAGTGGGCGAAGCGGTTGGCGATCGGGGCGGCGAGGTCAACGCCGTCGACAGCAATGTCGACTGGGTTCATCAGGGCGACCATCGATACAGTCTGAGGCAGAGTCAGATTACCGACTGTGCGCTCTCCCAGTACGCGGAGCATGGCCTTGAAGACATCGCCGCCTGTGTTGAACTCGTCGAAGACGACGATGGCCTTCTCAGCCTCAGAAGCCCGGCGTGCCCAGTCCACATCGAGGTAGCTGGTCATGCCATCGTGCTCAGCTGGCAGGCCCATGAAGTCCTGACGATCACGGTTGGATCCGACTACAGCCTCGAAGTGGTATCCCCAGGCTTCGGCGAGAGCTTTCCATGTGGCAGTCTTTCCCAGTCCCACGTCGCCGGAGAACAGTGGAATTGTGGTGGAGCGGACGCAGGCTGCTGCGATGCGAAGTTGAAGCGATTCATCAGACATTGTTCTGTCTCTCCCATTTCGATTGGTGTATTCGGGTTGCGGTCTGCGCCGCTCACAAAGGTCAGGCGTGGGGAAATTCGGTGGCTCACGCGGTGGTGCGGTGAGCCGTCTCGCTGACGACGTTGATCGAGTGAATCCACGCTGGCGGGGTGTCTGGCGTCATGCCAATGGCCGTGCCAACTGCACTGTCGATGATGCAGGCGATCACAGGCACACCCTTGACGATCGGCTCATCGGGCCAAGGCGTGAAGCCGTCGGTGAGGGTGATTACAGCCGAGGGCAGCGGTCGGTTGCTCTTGTCATAACGGTCGAACAGCTCGACGAGAGCTTCTTCCATGTCAGTGCCGCCGCGCCCATGGATCTGATCAAGGCTTGCCAGACTGGAATATCCGAACTCAACCCCCAGACCGACATCGCAATCAGAGACGCGCAGATCATCGTTCTTGATCCGCAGCGACTTTGAGATCGCCGCAATCTCACGACCAGCGGCAAAGAGTTCGTCGTCGGACATCGAATACGAGGTATCGCGGATGACGTGGATGCTCGGGGTCTGCGTCGACTGCCCAGGCAGGATGATGCGCCTGGATGTTCCGGTCGCCGTGTTCATGATCGTCAGTCGGTGATTGCGACGGTCGCGCTTACGATGATCAGTCACACCTTCGCCTGAGGTCCGACGAGTGCTGCGCCTGACGAGCATTCCAAGTTCCTTTTGCCACGGAACTGCCTTCTGCGCAAACACTGCTCTAGCCGCCTCGACGAGAGTTCCGGGCACCGAGCCGATGCCGTTATTGGCAACGTACTGCTCGACATCCTTTGCAGTGACAGCTTGGATGCGTTCACGCTCGGCCTTGGTGGCTGGCTTGGCCGAACCGTCCATATCGTCATCCTCGCCGAGTTCGCACGGGGCTGGTTGGCCGCCAGAAACCGACCCACATCCGACAAATTTGGGCTGACCAGCTTCGTCGTCGCGATCGCCATCGGACTGTTCGCCCTCGCCATTGCTGCTGTCGCCGGGTTGGCCTGAGCCACTTGTTCCTGAGTCGCTGTCAGCGTCGTCAGTGTCATCACCACCCTCGGCCTCTTCTGGCTTCTGGTCTTCGATTCGGCTCATCAAGGAGCGGAAGTAGTACTGGGCAGACTGATGATCGGGTTCACCAAACTGCGAGGGCATAATTCCTGAGGTGGCGAACGAGTCGAGTCCACCGGCGACGAGATCGTCATTGATGGCAGCGTCGGCGGCGACATTGAACGTCATCGCTTGGTCTGCTGTAACTCCGATTTCATCGCGAACTGATGCATGGTCGGCGAAGATGTGGCTGGCTTCGTGCAGGAGGTTCTGCCCGTTCTCGTCATCGGTGTAGTCGGCTTCCACAGCGGGGAAGTCAATGTAGAGTCTCATATTCTTGTCCACGGCGAGTGTGCCGAGGCCGTCTGCCGAGACCAGACGCAGAGAAAACAGGATCGATGCCATGTAGGGCATGTGGAACAGTGCGATGCTGCGCCACTTGCTGAACTGGGTGAGTTCGTGCTCTGTCGGTGTGCGAAGATTCTTAGCCATGCCCCTTACTGATGTGGGGCTTTTTGGTGGCTCTCAGCCTTTCGACTTATCATCCGTGCCTTCGGAATCGGCCGGCGCCTCTGATTCCGTTGGCTTGCTCGTCGGCAGTCCAAGATCGGGTTTGAGCGCGTACGCGGTGTTGTCGTCAAGCGCCACAGCTATGCCCGAGGCGGTTACCAGCCAAGGGATCGTCTGATCTGAGGTCAGAGTCGACAAATTTCCTTCGGCATCGACCATGGCCCTGGCGCCGGATTTATCGCGACCATAGGTGTACTGACCCGAGATCGATGAGGGCACAAAACCGTTGACCTTGTAGAGTTTTGGTTTTCCGTTGTCGGCGGTCGGGACGACGAGACCGCCTGGGAAGGCAATCATGTCTGAGTTGTCACTGGTGATGGCTGATGAGTCTTTAAGGGAGGATTCGGTGAAGTCTTCGCTGGCAAGGACTTCGCCGGTGGCAACATCGTTGACCGAAACGGAGACTATGTTGCCCTTCGTCTTCCACGCCAGCAGAGCGTAGTGGTCGGTGACCCGGATCCATCGTTGGATCTCCTTGCCGCCTTTGGGTGCTTTGAGCCCGACCTTCTTCTTCGATTTTCCCGCCTTGTCGAAGAATTCGATTCGGTATGGGTCTGTAGCGCCAGTGGCGACCTGACCATTGTCAAGCATGGCGTAGGGGCGCATTCGGTCGGGGATCTTTGCCCACGATTCGAGCTTGCCGTCACCAAATCGCCAGGTGCGTTTGCCGTCCACCGTGGCCACGAGTGGTTCTGCACCGGTGAAGGTGATCACTGACTCTGTATCGAGGTCGGATAGGTCGACTGTGTAGGCCTTGGCCTTGTGTCGCCATACGGTGACTGTGTTTCCACTCTGGGCGATGATTGCCTGCTTACCGTCGATGATTGATCCTCGTGGGCCGATGTCGGGAATGCCAGGCAGCGGCAGCGCGGAGACTTCGTCACCAGTGGCTTCCGCACTGACGGTGAGGACGTCGTCACCTGAGACTGTGGCGACGAACTTGCCGTCAGGTGTTCCGCCAACTCGGGAACGGACGCCGACTCCACGTGACCACTCGGTCGAGAGCTTGTCAGCCGAAAAGCCGGCCACGGTCTTTGTGAAACCGGAAGGCTGAGCTGTCGTCTCCTTCTCATCCTTGCCGCCGACGACCTGAACGCCGACAGCAATCCCGGTGCTCATAAGTCCAACGATGGCCACAGCAGCCACAATGAGTCCGGTAACGGCCTTGCGTCCACGTGGTCGGTCGGACATTCGGGAGCGAATGATTTCGTTGTCATCGACTCCGTCGTCAATCCATACTGAGACGTCGCTGTCGAACAATCCGTCTTCAGACACGGAAGCGTCGCCGTTGAGGAAGTCGTCGTCGATCATGGGGAGGTCTTGACTGTTGACAGCCGCTGTCTCTGTCATGTCGGGTTCTGCCTTGGCCATTGCTCCGTCGTGGACACCTTTGGTTGTTACGGTCACGTCGTGGCGGTTGCCGTGACCGTCTATGACGATTCCTGCGACGGCGGCGGGGTTGTCGGCTAGGAATGGGAGTGCTTGGACGGCCAGTTCGAATGCCGAGTCGCGGTCAGCAGAGTAGGCAGGATTGGCCGAAAGCTCATGGGCTTCGACTGTCCACGGGGCTGAGCGGACGAAGATCGACGGGGAGGCGTCAGGTGCGGCAGTTGCGACGTTCTCAGGTGTGACGGCGTAGAGAAAGCGGCGACCGGCTTGTTCGACTCCGACAACGAGTTCGGCGACATGGAAGGTGTGCCGGATGAGCTCGATCGCTTCGACCCACGAGTCGACAGCGGCATCTGGATAGCCGGGAGCTCTCACTGTCATGAAACCGGAGGTGATGGTGATGCGGGGATTCACGATGTGGATTCCTGTGTCTGTGCCTGAACTTCGTAGGCGGGGCGAGCTGTGAGTACCCAGGCCAGACGTTGGCCGCGCATGACATGGGCGCGATCGAGTTCGAGACTGGCCATCAAGCGTTGGTCGACTGTGGTGTGGTCAAATGCCGGCAGGCAGCGATCTCGTGCGGCGTTGACGAGTGCTTCGGTAGATAGGTTGCCGGTGAATCCAGTCGGTCGTAGGCCGGAGATGACAATCGCCTCTGTCAATGCCGTTACCACCTTGCGGTCGGGGCCCAGAGTCATCGTTGAACTCAGCGCGCGAAGTTCTCCGCTGCCGATCGCAGCGGCTGCGATTGGCGCCATGAGGGTTGTCAGTGCGTCAAAGAGTCTGTCTTCGGGTTTCGACTGATTCTCGTACACTACCGAGGCTCTACCGTCCGAACCGATGATGGCGTTGTCGACGGGGGCGCCGAGAACATGCGTGACGACGATAGCGGTAGCGACAGCGTCATTGCAGGCTCGGCTTCTCACATACGGCTCGCGAGCAAAATCAATGAGGCCAACGGGGCCGACCGCCTCGTCCACGATGGACGTGGGATCGTTGACTGTGGTGGCGGATTCGATCAATCTTTTCATCGTTGAGTAGGCGAGCACTGAGCCACCGACAACGAGGATCGAGAACATCACCACGGCAAGGGCGATGCTGCTCACAGCTTTAACATCCCCGCCTTCGATGAGCGATCCCCCGAGCGCAAGGGAGATGGTGATTATCCAGCAAATGAGGGCCAGAACGACTGTCGCCATCACGAAGAGGAAGACATTGCACAAGATACTCAAGACCATGATTGCTGCTCTGCTCAAGATTACTGAGGCGGCGACGAGGCCGGGTCGGTGCTCGATACGCTTGAGGTAGCCGTTGACGACGCGGGTGACGAACTTGTCTGCGCCATATCGGGGCGGAATCGGTCGGGCGATCATGTTTGTTCAGCTCACTTACTTGAGACGGTTTGCTTGCAAGAGATGTCGCCACGGGTCTGCCACGACAGTCGGGATGAGTCACCGGAGTAGGAAAGGTCGTAGGTTCCTGCTTCGACAGGGATTTCGACGGCCGAGTTGCCCCAGGACGACCATTCGGCTTCGTTGGGTCCGTTGACGGTCAGGTAGTCGATGCGCCTGCTTGTGAAGGTGATCCGCAGGGTGCCTTCGCCTCCAGCACAAACCAGCGATTTGATGTTGAGGTCGTCGTTGGCCACCCGGTCCCGGAACTGAGGCTCATTGACCGAGACTTCGGTGATCTCGACTGGCTTGGCCCAGGTGCGTCCGGCAAGCACTCCCCCACTTACAGCAATACCGATGACGGATAGGAGGGTGATGACACCCACGATCGGCCCTGTGATGTAGAACCACAGAACCGATCGTGGAGTGTGTCGGAGCATCGACGAGTGATGCGTGCTCATCGTCAAAGACTCCCAGTGGTGGTCGTCACCAGTCGTCGTCCTCATCCTCAGATGCGGCCTTGGACTTGCTCGACGCTTTAGCGCCAACCTTCGACTTAGTCTTTGTCTTCGGTGTCTCATCCTCCTCGTCGTCATTGGTGACCTTGCGGGACTTGGACTTCTTGGCGTTCTTCTCAACCTCCATCGACTGGAACTTCGTCGACGGTGCGATCTGCTGAGCGTTGACCTGGATCAGGCTGACCTCACGCGAGTCGCCTTCGACGAGCTTCTTGACCTTCGAAACGGTGATGTCATCGTCGTCGAGGTCTTCGAGAGCTTCGAGCAGTGTTTCGGTGCGCACATGCTCAATCGGACGAAGGTTCAGATTGCCCCAGCCGAATACGTGTGTACCGCTGGACATGGATTCGACGACGTTGTCAGCCTGCTGGCCAAAGACGACGACGGAGAGCCATTCGTGAACTTCGTCCTCGTCCTTGGCATCCTCGCCACGGTAAGGCTGATCGAGGTGGATGCTGAGGAGAGCACGCTGACGCTTTTTGCCCTTGGCCTCGAAATACTTGGGGTCTCCGCCGAGGTTGCCAGCAAATTCGATACGCTTCATGTCAGTGCTTCTTTCAATCGGCCCCGCTACGCGAGGTTCTTATTTGTGGTGGAGGCTGAGTTTCACCAGGCGGTGAAACCGTCCTCGTTGTATCTATGCGAGTACATGGTCGATGTGTCGCATTCCCGCTCTCCTGGAGCAGAAGAGGCATTCGGGCGAATGTCTCACTGGCAATAGAGATCGGTTGCGGTGGTGGCTCGTCAGGGGGTGAGAACCATTTCGACACCGGATTCTCGGGCTGGATCGCGGTCATCGATTTCGTGGACGTTCTCGCCCGGTTTGCCTCCCAGTTGGAAGAGTTCGACGTGGAGTCCGCCGATGTGCTTTCCACCGCTTGCCACGGATGAGAAGGTGATGTCCTCTGGTTCGATGTCGCCAGCTGGCCACTGGTAGTCATCACCAAAGACAACGACGACGACGCTGGTGGATTTGTAGATGGTGCTGCCCTTGTCGTCGACTCCGCGTTCTGTAGTCAGGACTGCCCCGTAGATGCCGGGTTCGAAGTCGACGTGGAAGCGAAGGTAGTTGGCCCCCTCAATAGGCAGGTCCACTTTCAAGGGCATGTAGTTCTCTTCTACCCCGCGGTAGGAGTGGCGGAAGTATCGCACGGAGTCTTTGGGCCGTTCTTTACGCATGTAGGCGTCGTCAAGCAATGCGACTGCGGTGTCGGGAATCCGGCGCACATCGGCCAAGGCATCATCCCAAGTCCGAGCTCCTGCCGCTGCTGTCGACTGTGCTGGTGAGGCTGTTGGCTTCGACTTCTGAACCGGTACAGGCTCTGCCTCATTATGTTCGGGCGAAGTGGGTTCAGCAGGTGCCGGAGGTTCGTCTCCTCCATCGTCGGGCCTATCGTCACTGCTGCCTTGATCGTCGTCGGGGTCATCGTCTGTTCCGGTATCGTCGCTGGGCCCGTGGTCGACGGCGGCCGCGACCGGCATATTCTCAGACTCTTCTTCGTCTAAAGCCTCGTCGTCTGGCTGGTAGCAGGCGAAGATCCTTGAGAGGTCAATGCCTGCCTCATCAGCCTTCATCTCATCAATGTCGATTTTGCCGATGCGGAATGCTTTGATCTCGCGGCTGATGTCATATGTCTGTTCGTCAGTGTCATCAGTGCCTACGCGCTCGGCAACCTGAATGTCACCGGATACTGTGGCGAGGTCGCCGACCATGAGTGACTCGTCTTTGCGGCCCAGACGGTCGAGGCTGGACTGGAAGGCGATGCCGTCGAGGGCCTCGTGGGCGGTTTCAATGGTAAATCGCACATACTGACTGCGACCATCTCTGGTCCAGCGCACATCCCACTTGCTGACCATTCCAACTGTTGTCAGTGACTCCCCGTCTTCGGCCTTCGTTGCCCGGTGCAGCTTCGCCCAGGTCGATGTTGATGCGTGTTCGTTCTTCCACTGGCGGATCTCACCTCCCAGAAGTGTCATGGGGTGAGTGTCAGCGGTGACCAACCCTGTCTTATCCTTCTGCCGCTTGGCCCGCTCGATGATCGAGTATTCTTCTCGGCCAACTGCGATGCTCGGGTTCTTGCGACCGGCGCGAACCACGCGAGTCAGTGCTTTACGAGGCCCGAAAGCATCACAGGCACCGGCAGCGATGAGCGATTCGATCGCTCCGGTGTCGACACTGGTCGGGCAACGGGTCATGAAGTCAGCAAATGAGGCGAACGGCCCGTTGGCCTCACGTTCGGCGATGAGATCCTTCGAGGATTTGCCGCAGTCTTTGATCTCGGACAGTCCGAGGACGACCTGATCGCTGGAGAGAGCAGCTGTCGAATACTGAGAGGAATTGACGTTGGCGGATTCGATGCTGATGCCCTCACGCATGAGTGAGGTGAATGCCGACTGACGCTTGTCGTCATCGCTGGTCACCGACAGGATTGCAGCTCCATAGTGTGCGGGCCAGTTGGCCTTGAGATATGCGCCTGTGTAGGCCACCTGTGCGTATGCGAACGAGTGCGAGGCGTTGAAGAGGTAGTCTGCGGAGCCTTTGAAGTCGTCCCAGAGTTTCCGGGCAGTCTCGGCGGCAAAAGCCGGCTTGATGGACCCGTCGGCCAACACCATCTCCTGACCAGCGTCGGCGATGAACTTCTCACCCACTTCGTCCATGAGTGCCTTCTTCTTCTTACCCACGGCCTTGCGCAGCTTCGAGCGCCAGTTAGCGTCGAATCCGGCTACCACGGTGCCCAAGCGCATCAGCTGTTCCTGGTAGACGATGCACCCCTGGGTCTCACCGAGGACTGAGTCGATGGCGTTCTGTTCCGTCTCGTTCTGGGTGTACTTTTCGTAGTCGATTGTTGCCCGACCGTGCTTACGGTCGGCGAACAGGTCAGGCATCTTCGCAGAGATTGGGCCCGGCCGAAAGAGTGCGATGACTGCTGAGAGTTCTTCGAGACTGTGGGGCGCCACGTTCTCGCAGACCTCGATCATGCCTGAGGATTCAAGCTGGAAAAGTCCTGCCGTCTGGCCAGATGAGATGAGGTCCCAGACTCGCTTGATGCGCGGGTTGGTGATAACGGTAGGGTCGGGGATGCCGTGGAGGATGTCGATGTCTTCACCGGTATCGGCCTTGATCGACGCAGCCGCGGTGACCATGATGTCGAGGTTGCGCAGTCCGAGAACATCCATCTTGAGCAGGCCGTATTTCTCGAGCTCGGGACCTTCCCACTCGGTGACAGAGTATCCGGCACGATCCGGGTTGTTGGCTGACTTCACATCGACGGCAAGTGGAACGAGATTGGTTAGAGGCTCGTCGCTGATGACGATCCCGCAGGCGTGGATGCCTTTTGTCCAGACAGTTCCCTCGAATCCGCGGGCTGTGTCGAGGAGGTCGTCTGCGTCATCCTCAGCTCCTGCCAGGACGGCTTGACGAAAGTCTCGACCTTCGATGTTGTCTTCATCGAGTGCGTCGGCGAATTTCATGGGTTTGCCACTGGAGACCGGCAGTTTCTTCGACAGCAGGCTCAGCTCAGGGCGACCGATGACCTTTGCTGCCTTCTGAAAAGCCTCTTTCGACAGGGCAGAGCCATAAGTGCCGATCTTGGCGACCATGTCTGAGCCCCACCGGCGAGAGATATAAGCAATGACCTTATCTCGGTGTCGCTGTTCGAAGTCGACATCAATATCGGGCATATCAGCACGGCCTGGCTCCAAGAACCGTTCAAACAGGAGGTTGTATCGCAACGGGTCGACGTTGACGATTCCCAACGCATAAGAGAGCACACTCCCTGCGGCGCTGCCTCGCCCTGGGCCCACTGCGATGCCTTCGCTTCTGGCCCAGGCGATGATGTCGTCGACGATGAGGAAGTAATCGGAAAATCCCATGCCCGAGACAACGCTGAACTCTTCCTTGATGCGTGACTTGATGTCATCAGTCAGCCCTGCTTCATAGCGGAACTTGGCACCCTCGATGACTTTGGCGAACAGAAAGTGGTCAGCGGCGGTCCACGACACCTTCTCGCCGGTTGCCAACAGCACCTTCGACAGACCACGTTTCTTGTCTGAGATAGTGAAGTCTTCGGGGACCGGGAAGTTTGGGAGTCTGCGTCTGGCAGCAGGCATGACATCACCATCGACACGATTGTTGATCGCCATGGTGGTCTCGACTGCTTTGTCCCACCAGTCCTCGTCTCGGATGGAACGCATTTCGTCTTCGGTCTTGAGGTAGTAGCCGGTGCCATTGAACTGGAACCGCTTCGGGTCACTGATCGTTGTCCCAGACTGGACAGCCAACCATGACTCGTGGATCGGTTCGTCGCTTTCATGGGTGAAGTGGCAGTCATTGGTGGCGACAACCTCGACGCCGGCCTCGTCAGCTAGGTCGACCAGATCGCCGGTGATTGCCCTCTCTGATGCGATCTCGTGGTCCATGATCTCGACGTAAGTATTCTCGGACCCGAAGATGTCGATTAGGCTGTTGAGGTTTTCAGCAGCGGAGTCACGGTCACCTCGGTGGAGAGGTCCCGCAACCGGGCCTGCCAGGCATCCGGTGAGGACGATGAGTCCTTCGTGATGCTCGGCGAGGAGCTCGTAGTCCATTCGGGGGTGCTTGCCCCAGCACGTGTCATAGGATTTACGGTGCAGAGAGAGCAGGTTCGACCAGCCGATTTCGCTGATCGCCAGAATCGTCAGATGGTCGTATTTCTTCTTCTTGTGGCTCGAGACCTCGGACTTCTCATAGTTGTCACTGTCTCCACCGTCACGGGGCACAGTCATGAGGTTATTCTCATGACGGGAACCGATGGCCATATAGGCTTCGATGCCGTAGATAGGCTTGACCGGCAGCTCGGCATCAGCGTCGAGGTCGCCAGCTTCCACTAGCTCGTCTTTGAGTTTGTGGCAGGCGTCGTGGAGCTTGTATGTGCCACCGACCGTGCCGTGGTCGGTGATGGCCAGCGCCTTCTGACCCGATTTGTAGGCGTGGCGAACCATGTCGTCGATACGTCCGAATCCATCGAGCAGCGAGTACTCGGTGTGAACGTGCAAATGTGTGAAGCCCATACCCGTATATATGCGGCGAACTCGAACATGTGTCGGACCAGTGAAGAACTCGTTGTGCCGCTATACCCCTGCCGGGTGTCCTATTTCGGTCGTTTGTGAATGTTGCCGCACGTAGGGAGAGTATGAGTAATCACAACCGCGTTCACGCCGGGGTCCCAGACGGCGGCCAGTATGCCGAAAGTGCCCGAGCACGCCCGTCGATCGACCTCGGTCTTGACGCTGACCAGTTTGACCAGGCAGTTGATTTTGACACCTCCGCTGAGGCCATCGCCAGGTCCCTCATCGACCCCAAAACCGCACCCCACCGTGTCCGGGCAATTGATGTGCCCGACATCGAGCAGGCTGAGCAAACTCGCAATGAGCTCATCGACACTTGCGAGGCGCGCAACCCTATCGGTGACGAGCACGTACCCAACCTCATCATGTTGACCAAGCATGAAGCGCGTGATGAGGCTCGAGGATCTCTGCCTAACATGTCTGAGAATGAGTTTGACTACCGGTGGGCACGAGTGGAGACCGCTCACGGTCATATGGCGGCATTTGCATCCCGGCAAGGCCAAGACTTCGCAGCTGACACTCACCCCAGCGAGAGAATCGTCGCCCGCAGTGGCGAAGTCGATGACGATGCGTACGCCCATCAGCTCGCCGTGGAGTGGTCGCGTTCCTACACAGCATCTCTCGATGAGGCGATCGCTGCCGACCAGGATGCCGAGATCGGAAGCCTCAACCAGTCCCGGCCGCCCATGGCTGTCTGATGTGTCTACCTCTCACCAGTGATTGACTGTACCGAGTCAATCGGCGCATAGACACTTGTATGGGATATGACGACAATGACGAAGACTGCTTCGACTCATGCCTGAGCCTCTTTTCTCCGCTGATCGGGCCGCTGATAATTATCGTGCTCCTCTTCGTCCTCGCTGTTGCCGGCGCCGGGGTCATCGACTCGTGGTTTGGGACAGACTTCGCTGGCTTCTTGGAATCACTTCTTGAAAAGGTCACGGGCTGATCTGCCGTGGACAGCATCGGGCTCTTCGGCTTCCTCTCCTCGGTGTGCATCGCTGTATCGTGGATTTCTGCCCGCTCTCTCACGGGCCTCGTCGATGACCTCAGAGTCGGCGGCAAATCGTCAGTGACGCCGGGAGAGCCAGTCCTTCGATTGTCGGGCATCGTGTTGACGATCACGACTCTATTCGGCTTTGCGGGCCAGGATGGTTCCACCAACGCTGAGATGGGGTGCATCCTCATCACTGTCCTGATGCTCTTCATCCTCGTCACAGCCAGTGTCGCTGCCATCTTCGCCAGCCTTTCAGAACCGAAGCGAGCCACGCCGGAGCCCCAACACCAATAATAGTGATAAGCATTCGAATCCTTTGGGAACAGAAAGGACCGACACCAGGAAGCAAGGCGTGAGGACAATGGCACAGGCACCGAACATCACCTATTACGACATACTCAACATCACCCCTGCTGCGACGGCAGCCGAGGTCAAGAAGGCCTACCTCAAGATCGCCAAGACCGATCACCCCGACCTCAACGGCGGTGAGTCCTCGCCACGCTATCTTGCGGCTCAGGAGGCTATGTCGGTTTTGTCCGATGCCTCATCACGTGCAACCTATGACATCTCGGTCGGCATCCACACCAAGTCGGCACCTGATCCAGTACCTGGAGCACAGACTCGCCCACGACCGAACCCTCGTCGACGCAACGGGCCTCCACCGAAGGCTCCCAACTACGGCCAGAACTGGAACGAGAACCAGTCGCGTAAGTATGCGGCTCCGCTGCCTTTGATCGACATGGACGATGTGACCATGCCGTCCGGCCCTCAGCGCTTCAGCCCTCCGCTGGGTCGCACGTTCGGCGGCAAATACGAGGTACCTGTCGCGATGCGTCTGCGCCAGCTTGCCAACATCCTCATCGGTCCGGTCACGTTCATAGGCGCCATCTTGAGCGTGTACTTGGCCGCAACGCATGAGGATTGGTCCGCCCTGTTCTTGCCCGCTGCAACCATGATCACTCCGTGGGCAGCATTCGTAGCGACTTTCAGGATCGATCGGATTCTGCCCTACATACTGCTGGCGGTAGTGACTGCTCTGGCCATCCTTTTCAATCCCATCGACCTTCTGGGGTTCATGACGGTCTGGCTCGGAGTCTTCTTCGCGTGGGTCTCGGCGCCACTGTTGGGTCGGTGGAAGAATACTCGAGTCGTTGACGACAAGACTGCCGTCTTCGATATCTTCGGCACGCCTGGTAATCGGCTGGAAGAGGTCTTCGGTGACCGCGGCGGTTACGGATCCGTTGGAGAGCATCGCAGTGCTGATCTCTTACAGCTGCTGACTCGGTTCCCTGGTGCAAAGATCTTCCACGGACTGCGCTTCGATGTCGACTCCGAAGCTGATGTCGATCATGCCGTGATCTATGGCGACAAGGTTGCACTCATCGATTCCAAGATGTGGGCACCGGGTCACGTGCGGGTGGCTCCGACGCCTGGCTCGCCCGAGACCATGTTCTCCCCCTCGGTGGGTCAGGGGCAGATCCGACCCATTCGCATGAACGCGGCGGCAGCGAACTATCAGAAGATCCTTCCCGGCTACGAGATCCGCCCGTGGGTGCTGATTCACTCGACGGACGAGGGCGCTGGCCACACGTGGGACAACAACGCCAGCAATGGCATGGTCGTCGGAGATGCACAGTTCGTCATCTCCGACATCGCCAAATGGTTTGCTGCCAGCGGCCCACACGCCCCGGCTGTCGATCGTGAGCTCATGGGTCGAATCATGGCCATGGTCATCGCCTGACTGCTCATACCCTCATCTGCCGCACGTAGTGAGGGTATGAGCAACCTCAATCGTGTGCAGGCTGGCATCCCTGAAGGCGGCCAATTCTTAGAGGCGACCAAGACAAGACCAAATGTTTCTGGCCTCGACATAGATGGGCGCCGACTCGACGTCGACCAGTATGACTCCGTCAACCTCGAACCCTTCGACGACTTCGACGAGGCCAGGGTGACCAATGTTGGCGGGGATGAGCACATCATCGTCGGGACGAAGACCACAGACTTTGCGCACATGAACCTCGGCAACGAGTACGCCAACGCTCCGCAGGAGGAGAAAGCCGCCTATCTCAATGCCAGGCAAGAGGTTGTCTCCGACTTCATCAACTATGAATACGGGTCTCGAGTCAGTCTTGGACACGGCTCTGATTGGGCTGAGACTCCCGTGGTTTTCTGGGCTCGCGCCAACGGCGAACTGGGCACAGTTGAAGATGTGCCCAACGATCTTCGCCACAACACCAAATCCGACTCGTTCTCCGGCGATGTTGCGGGAGATGCCTTTGCTGACCGCGACACATTCGAGGACAAGCTCGCCGCGCGTCTGCGCGGGTATGACAAAGCCCCACTGGAGCAGGTGCCGATGGAGAAGTACCGGGTTGACCATATCTCGACCGAGTTCACTTCCGCACTCGTCTCCTCCGTTGATCAAGACGGCAATCAGCTCCTGAATCCTGAATCTGAGGCCAGGCTGCGCGAATTCGCCGGCAGCTGGTGCCAACGCCATTCCGGTGACCTCCAGGAATGGGCGAAAGACAACGATGCTTCACCCCGAACTGTGGGCAAGAAGTTGGCCAAGGCGGCACGTGGCGGCAGTGGCTTTCACCAGGACTGCGGCGACCTCAACTCCAAGGTCATCGCCGCCCGGCTCGATTCCAGTGCCGACGAGCTCTCCGACGTCGACTGGGATTTGGAACCCGACGGCAACGGCGACCTCACCATTACCGAATAGATCGAGATCATCTCTCCCACATTGAAAGGCACCATATTCATGGGTAACACTAACCGCGTCCAGGCTGGCATCCCCGAAGGCGGCCAATGGTCAGAATCGGCGAAAGCCCGGCCAGGAGTGACCGATCTTGGCGACGTGAGTCAGCCCGATGACACCACAGATCCGATCCCAACGCTCGACGTTGGTGAGACCTACGAAATCGAAGCCGACGGAGAAGTCTTCGACCGTATCGAAGTCATCAATCCCGGAGATGGAAGTTACCTCGCCACTGGAACAGTCCGGGACAACTTTTTCACCATGGACTTAGGACCTGACTTCAACGACGCCGATGTCGATGAGAAGGAGGAATACCTCAATTCTCGCTTCGAGGTCATCGACAGCTTCTTCGTCGAACGGTACGGAGACGGTGACGGCTTCAGCGGAATTGACCACGGTATCCATGGGCCGTCCTGGGATGCTGCCGAATTCGAGTTCTCCCAACCCGTCGCCGAAGGTGACACAGAGGGGCAGGCTGCCGAAAGGTTGTGGGAGAACACGTCGGCGGTGGCCTTGCACAATGAGATGGATCCAGGCACCTACGGGTCAGAGGATGCCACCAGGGTGTTGCGCGAACGCCTGGCCGAGTTCGATCACACCCGCTTACCCACCCGCGAGGTCTCCGACGAAGAGAAATCACAGGTCACTGACGGCTACATGGATGCTGCACTGGCTGAGTCGCGGGATGCTTACATCGGTGAACATCCTGAGTTCACCCCAGATGAGGTCGACCAGGCTTGGGGGCAGTTCACTGTCGACAAGGTGCCCGAGTCGATCAAAACTGAGTACAGCGACGCTCTAGGTCCATGGCTTGAGTCCAATTCTGGAGATGTCGACCAATTCAGCGCCGAACATCATGAGGAACCGAGTCTGGCCGATGTCGGCCGGAGACTGTATGGCAGCTCAACGTCGGCAAGCTCCTCTGTTCCCACTCGCCCGAGCGCGACGTTCGACGACTCCGACTCAAATCTCGAAACCCAAGTGGTCGGTCGCCGGCTTCTCGATTCGGCTTACGATCCCCAGTCTCGTCAGCCTCAAGAGTTCTTCCTCAAGCGTTTCAAGCTCACCTTTTTCGGGGAGATGCGGTGGGAATGAACACTTGTCATGAGCCAAACGTCGATACCACATCAGTGAAGAGTATGAGCACACTACACGAATTCCAGAATGATCAGCGCACCCGCGGACTGGTCGCCGGTGACCACCAGCCACAGTCCACTCCTGAGATTCTCACCCGCGCCGTCGTTGAGGCCTACAACCCTGATGACGCATTTGCAGAGAAGCTCGAAACCCTCATTCACTCGCATTTCACCCGACTCGATGATCACTTCGATGATCCTGACGATGAGATCTGTTCTATCCTGGGTCTCGATCAGCAGTGCCTGGTCTCGGAAGTTCGAGGAAGCAAGAGGCGTCGTGAAATGGAAGTACATGGAGATGTGGAGGATCTTGAACCACTGCACAACCTCCCCGGATTCGTCGAAATCGAGCCCGATGACTTCTCCGACGAACGCGGAACTGCGACCGTGGCTCTCGACGACCGCAATCCCCAGCTCTTGGCTCTCATGGAAGTCAGAGCAGAGTACTGGGCCAACCATTGGACTCGAGAAGAGGCCAACGGCATCATCTCGGGCAAATATGCTGTATGGAATCTCGCCGCTGACCGTGACGCTCTCATCTCAGCTCACCGGAATCTGAGGAAGAACAAACCACTCCCCCGCGAAAAGTCTGCCGCCGAAGCTCGCCAGCAGGTCCGAGTGTGCTCACGTATCCTTGCTTGGCTTGATGACGATGATTCGACGGATGCTCCCCCGGTTGCGGCGTTGGATACCGAGCACACGAACCCTGACCTGCCAGCGGATTTCGAGTCTTTTGCTCACATGCGTTCAACACGTTTTGCCACTGAGGCGGCAACCCGCACCAATCCAACTGACGTGCGCGCAGCCGAAGCTCGCGACGAATCAGCAGATGTTTTCGGTGACTACGTAGAAATGCTCATCAGCAAGCGAAGCAAAGAGGCCGAGTACGCGCGGGTCGTCGGCGCTGAAGAGTTCGCCCATCACAAGGCGAAGCTGGCTCTTTGGCAGACCGGCTGGACATCAGCAACACCTTGCCCACCGATGCCGGCCACCTATGTGGGCCTGCCTCCCCAGTTGAAGGTTGACCTCAAACTGACCTGAGGCCAGCCTGACCCTCGGCGTATCGGCACTTTGCCGCACGTATAGAGGGTATGAGTAACCAGAATCGAGTACAGGCAGGCATTCCCGAAGGTGGCCAGTGGTCGGAGACAGCAAAGGCCAGGCCACCAGTTCCCAAGTTCGGACGCAACTACGAACAGTCGCGTTATGACTTACTCCGAGCCAACAAGTTCGTTCCCGCCGATCAGGTGAAACTTTCAGGCGGTACGGCCACAAAGTGGTATCAAGCCGCCGAAGCAACGGGTGAGTTCAATACAGAGGGCGGCTTCGACCGGATGAGCCGGTCACCAAAAGCGATCGGATCCCTGCGCCAGACCTACCGTGGCCAGGATTTCGCACTGACGATGCCGTCAGTGACCTCGGTTCGACGTATGGCCGCAGAAGTCGATCCGCGTGGCACTCCATTCGACATCCCCGTCTCCACCCCTGATGGCAGGGGCGGGCAGACCATCGGTTGGGTCCGAATCAGCCAGGACAAGGGCTCCGGTTGGAATGTCCAGACTCTTGGCGATCGCACGAACTCTGACTCTGCCACCGTCGGCGCTGGCGTGAAATCGATGCTTGAGGCCAGACGCATCACTGATCACCTCGATGGCAAGTCGAAAAAGGACATGATCGCCGACTTCCGGGAGACGCGGCGCCAGTCGTTTGCCAAGCGCAGCCATAAATTGAAGTCGCCTTGGGTGGATTCGGTCGGCTTCGACGAGCACGAGAAGGAAGTCCTGGTTACGACAACCTCCGGGCGCAGCTATCGCTACCCCTACGGCAAGGACGTGCTGGAGGCCATTCGCACCACCCACAAGCCCGGCCAGTACATCAACAAGGTCCTCAAGGGCACCGGTGAGGTCGAG
Source organism: Brevibacterium antiquum (assembly GCF_016107655.1). GTDB lineage: Bacteria > Actinomycetota > Actinomycetes > Actinomycetales > Brevibacteriaceae > Brevibacterium > Brevibacterium antiquum. The sequence continues at coordinate 693,343 of NZ_JABASX010000001.1, read as the reverse complement.
GTCTCAGAGTGCCAGCAGTGCCATCGAACCTTCACTTCCGTCGGCACGCACCAGTGCCCTGCCGGTCGCCGCAAGGATGGTCCACACATGCGGACTCGGCACGCGGCCACGAAGTTGCATGACCGTGTATCCAAAGCCAATTCCTGAGTAATAGGAGCGAATAGACGATGAGCGTTCAGAATCGAGTTCAGTCTGGCATCCCCACAGGAGGCCAGTGGGCAGAGTCGGTGAAGGCTCGGCCCGATGTCTCCGGCCTCGACGTCAAACCGTTGCAGGCCGGGGATATGAGCGGTATCGAGTTCGGAGACGGCGACCCTGACACAGAGGCTCGCATTGGCAAGTACTTCGACGATTTCAATGACGGAATGGAAGTCGGTGCCGGTCGGCCGCAATCCTACGTCACAAGCGATGACGTGCATGTCGTGACCACTGATGTCGGCTTCGATGTGCAGATCGACCGGGCCGAACTCGACCAGATCGAAGTGGCTGCGACTGACGGAGTCAGCGATGCAACCCAACCCGACAGTCCAGACAGCTTCATGGATCTTGCTCTTGGTGCCACGGCACCTGCGACGAAACCGACTTCAACGCAGCCGAAGAGTGCGAGGCCATCCGAACCAGGCAAATTGCGTGCAGCCCGCGATGGTGGACTCTTCGCCGCCTCAAAGCAGTTTAAGGCCCCGATCTTCGATCCAGCGCAAGCAGCCAGGGCGGACTTCCTCTCTCACCATGGCAAGCGGCTGGATGACGCGCAGACTGCGATCAAGTCGACATCGACTGGGGGCAACTTCGAGACACGTAAGAACGCAATTGCCAAGGCATTGCAATCCCCCAATCTCGAAGACCAGCAGCTCGACTCACCGGCTGGCGCAAGCTACGAGTCGTATGTGGACAAAGTCAGCGCCGACTTGGCCCGGTCACAGGCCGATATTGATGAAATTGACGAGGACACCGAAGAGCTGAGGAAGCTGAGTCGTCGGGACGATCTAATACCCCGCGACAAGACCTTCATCGAACACACCGACGAGTTCTGGAACGAGGGTGCCGATCGAAGCAGCGGCCCCGCCTCAGTCAAGCAGATCCTCGCCGATCTGAAGAAGACGAGGTCTGAGCAGCAGGACAACCATGACCGAAAGCTCGACGAGGCCGTGATGAAGGAATCGATGTTAGCGAAGGAGCTTTCACGCGCATGAGCACCCTCAACCGCGTCCAGGCTGGCATCCCCGAAGGCGGTCAGTTCTCGGAGACAGCAAAGGCTCGGCCTGACACGTCTGGTCTTGACGGACTGCCCGGAGCAGTTGTTGACGTCGAGATTAGTGATGCCAGACAGGCGACGGCCCTGGCCCAGACGCTAGCAAAAACCAGCTCGACCATCGACCGTGTTCGACTCCGCGGTCCCGAAGACGTCTTCTCTGATGCCCCGTACACGTTTGATGCCGCCTTCGATGATCACGGCCGACAGGTTGAGATACCAGCCGATGACAATGCGCACATCGACGCTGCGCTGGCAGACGATATTGGTCTCAACGCCGAGAAGGCGGGATCCTGGATGGTTGCGGGCCACCTCGATGATTCTGATGACATGGACAATCGTCCCAACGATGCGATTTTCAGTCCGCGCGCCGTCCTCGAAGCCGAGGCTGTGAGGCTCGATCAGCATCACGCAGATGAGCGGAACGGTGCACAGTGGTCACAGATGCGTGAGTTCATCCGCAATCGAGACTCCGATGACAACTACCGCCGTCGCGAGGAACTTAGGATCCAGATCACCACGGCGAGAGCTGACGAACTCAACTCCGAACGACAGCCGGTCGACGGCCTGGCAAAAGGCGATGAGATCCAAGTCGGGGCTGGATATGAAATGTGGACGGTCACGAACATCTCCGCCGACGGTCAGACGGTTATTGCCCAGTCTCACGGAGGTATGATCCGGCGCGGACCGCTGCGCGAGTTTCATCGTCAAGAGCAGGACCTCACTCTTGCCACCACGAGTAGGTTGGCCCAGGCGCGGGCCGAGGTTGCCAGACACGAATCCCAGATCGAGAAAGAGGAGTTTCCCTCATGAGCAACCAGTCTCGAGTCCAGTCAGGAATCCCCGAAGGCGGCCAATGGTCGGAATCAGCCAAGGCCAGGCCGAACGTCAATGGTCTAGGAGGGTTCTACGACGCCCTCGACGAGTCCGGCGACCTACCGGCGCAGGAGTTTACCGCGAATGTTTATGCCCGTGAAGGCTCTCAGTCACCGTGGGGCAAGATTCAGCACGCTGATCAGATAGCCACTGGCATCGCGTCCGTCTCAACAGCCTCCCACGGAGGGATGAAGCTATCGCCGGAGCGCAACCTCAAGATCCCACGCGAGTTCCGCCAGGCACGTGAGCGCTGGTATGAGGAAGACGCAGAGTGGGCCGTCGTTGCTAAGACGTTCCCAGATGACTTCAGCGATCGCCAGGTTGAAATCGCGGATAAGTCGCTGCGGTATTGGTCGCCGAACGAATACGAATCGGCCTACGGCGAGCGTGTGCCCTACAACGAGCGCAGCCCCGAGTTCCGAGATGATGATGATCCTGAAAAGGTCCGGCTCTACGGAACGCCCGCCGAGCGGGAGGCCAAATTTGATGAGTCTTCTCGAAAGCACGATGCTGAAGCTAAGGCCCACCGCCTTCGCTCAAAATATGCCGGCTTCACACCTAAGCTCACCACCAATCAGTCACAGAAGCTGATACGAACGGCCGTCAACATTGATGGCACTCCCAAGTCGATGTATGCAGTCATCAACGAAGGAGTGCCGGGTAAAGTCGCATACTTCAACGGAAACAAAGTTGAGCATTTCATCGAACACCCGACTGATCCTGAACGCGTCATTCCTGTCAGCAAGCAGATTTGGGACAAGTTCGATGCTCCAGATATCCGAACTCCACGCGAGAGAATCGAGCTGGACATCAATGTGGATCAACACAAGGTCGATCAACTGGAACGTCAAGCGAAATCGCTGTCATCAGTGTCCTACGATCAGGGATGGCAACCCCACGACGAGCTGATAGAAGCCACAGCCAGGATCAATGAGCTCCGTGAGAATAGAGATGCTCTGCCCGAAGATTCTTGACCTGCACGGGCCGAGCGCACTAAGGACCCCTACGTACACGAAAACCGCCTGATTCTGTCTCATGTCAGGCGGTTTTGCTATTGTCAGCTCACGTGCGGCGGATTAAACCTGAATCAGAATCAATGGCGGCCTCGGCGCTCTTGCTGGCCGTGCTCGTCGCCGTGGCCTCTTTCGCTGTTTCCTTCACCGGCCTCATCGCCGCTGCCGGTTGGGCTGGAATCCCTCGTCCGTTGCGTCCGGCAGTACCAATCGTCGTTGATCTTTCGATCCTCGTCTTCACCGTCGCAGCTGTCGTTGCCAGAGCTCGCGGGGAAGGAGTCCGGCTTGCCTGGTCGTCGGTGGGTTTCTTCACCGTCGTGTCGATGATCACCAATGCCACTCACGCACTTAGCGACGGCAACTCGACAGCCACGACACTCCCTGCCCTCGTTGTTGGCTCGTTCATCGCTAGTCTCATGCCACTGGCGTGCCTTATCTCCACTCACACAGCAGTATCTGTCGCCGTAGCACCCCCGCAAGGTTCCAATGCCGCCAGGCGCCGTGCAGAACGTGCCCGAGTTGACCGATCCGCCACGGCGACGGCTGAAATATCTCCCGCGCCACCTGTGGCTGCAATGAGCTCGCCTCACAAGTCACCGGTCCTTAAAGCCGCAACAGATTCGTCCAGACCCGTCGATGTCGACGCTGTTGTCGAGATGAAGCAAGCCGGAAAATCTCACCGGGAGATCGCCGATACTCTAGGCACCTCGAAGTCAACCGTTCAGAGGTTGCTGTCGAAATCGGTTGTTGCCTAGCTGTCTCACAAAAAATTTCGTTGCACTGTGTTCCTATCGCGATTTGCCGCACGTATTAATGGTGACCGCAAAAATCAGGTTGATGTCTGACCTGCTGAGGAACGTGAGGAATACACATGAGCATGATCGCTACGGATCGCGAGATCCTGACACCGGCACAGTTGGCTGACGAGCTTTGCGTCACCACCGGGCATCTTGCCCAGCTTCGCTTCACGGGGCAGGGGCCACGTTTCATGAAGCTCAGCCCCCGCGCCGTTCGCTATCGTAAAGCTGACGTCGAAGAGTGGCTCGATGATCGCACGAAGGTTCGTACTGAGTGAGCTGACGAGACTCCTACCCGAATGACACACCGGAGTTCATAACCATATTGAGCTTGGGCTTATAGCAACATGCGCCCTTCGCGCAGCTGCCCGGCTACTCTCCACATTTCAGAAGGACGACATCGTGGCTCACATTTCAACCTACGCGACTCCGAACGGCAAGAAATACCGAGTCCGCTGGAGAGACGAGAACAAGAAGCAGCGAGAAAAGCGAGGCTTTACCCGTAAGCGGGATGCAATTGATTTCAAGTCTGAGCTTGAAGGAGACTTTCGGTCAGGAACCTACGTAGCGCCGAATGCTGGCCGTACCACTATCGCCTCGGTTGGTGCCGACTGGATGTTGCGTCAGACGCATCTGGCGCCAAGCACTCTGCGCAGCGTCGAGACAACCTGGCGAGTTCACGTGAAGCCCCGGTGGGGAGAACGATCGATGTCATCGATCAAGCAACTCGACATCAGCCGGTGGATCGCGGAGCTGAGCAACGATGGAAAGTCCGCCACAGTTGTCCTGCGCGCATTCGGGGTTCTGCGCGGAATCCTCGACGATGCGGTCTCAGCGAAGTTGATCAAGACGAACCCGGCTCAGGGAGTGAAAAACCTCCCAAAGAAGAGGAAGGGTGAACACATCTACCTCGACCACGCTTCTGTCCAACGACTGGCGGACGCCGCTGGTGGGCAGTGGAGGCTCCTCGTTTACTTGGCTTGCTATACCGGCATGAGGTGGGGAGAAATCACGGCGCTCAGAGTAAGCGACTTAGACTTTGACAGGCGAAGAGTGAAGATCGTGCGCAATGCGGTTGAATCCGGGAGCAAGTTCCACGTGGGAACTCCGAAGAGTGGAAAGACTCGTACTGCACCGCTGCCTGGCTTCCTTGCAAATGAGTTCAAGGAATTTTGTTCCGAGAAGACACCCTCCTCTTTGGTGTTCGAAGCACCTCGTCGTAGCGGATTCATCTTGCGTCCAAAACCAAAGGGTCGCAGCGAAGGTGGAACAGGCGGTTCATGGTGGGCTTTGGCCAAAGAATCGTCCGGGGTACCGGCGCAAATGCGCATCCACGATATGCGCCACACAGCTGCCAGCCTCGCTGTTCAGTCAGGCGCCCATGTGAAGGTGCTCCAGCACATGCTAGGCCACGCGTCCGCGGCAATGACTCTCGATACGTATTCGGACCTTTTCGACGACGATTTGGACCAAGTTTCAGAGGCTTTGGATGCTCATAGATCACAACAGTTGAGAATGGAATGTGGGCAAGATGTGGGCAAATGACCCACATGCAGGCCTTCAAATCGCCGATATAAGCTTCTCACCAGGCAACTTATCAATTGTTCAACGGTGGGCCCAGAGGGACTTGAACCCCCGACCCTCTCGGTGTAAGCGAGATGCTCTAGCCAACTGAGCTATAGGCCCCACAGCAAGTCGAGAGCCATGGCTCTCGATCGCGCTTGACCAGTATGCCATAAGGCAGGCGGGCAGACGAATTGCTTGTTCTGTCGACTTGTTCGTTCAGACGACCTCGGTGCGAAGGAGACGTGCCGCGATTGTCGCGAAGTTCTCACCTGCATCGTCATTCCCGATGCCGAAGAGACTGCGGTTCTGCTCGATCGCCACGGCACCGAGCGCATGTGCCATCACACCTTGGGAGACCGTCTGTCCCAATGCGTCGACGCTCAACGCGCCAGGAGTCACTTCGCCGGGGGAAATCGAGTAGCCGAGCAACATGATCTCAGCACCGTCACGGTATGTGAGCAGGATGTCACGCAGCGCCATCACAGCGACAAGTGGGTCAGAAGTCGACGGGCATCGCGCATCCACCTCTGCGTTCATCCGTGTGGCGATGAGGACGAAGAGCTCCTGTTTATCCTTGACGTGCCAATACAGGGCGGAGGGCTGAACCTCGAGCTCACGCGCGAGCCTGCGCATCGACAGATCGCCCAATCCGTAGCGTGAAAGGATGTCGAGGGCGGTTGTCGTGATGCTCCCGGCAGTCAGTGCCAATGAGACTTTCCTTCCATTCACAGTCGGTTGACCGTACCGATTTTTCAGAACGCGTCGCCATCGCTATAGTAGTTCCTGGTCACGGGATATAGCGCAGCTTGGTAGCGCGCCTCGTTCGGGACGAGGAGGTCGTGGGTTCGAATCCCGCTATCCCGACCAATGAAATGTGTCGCGACATCGTTCACTCGATGTTGGGGCACATTTTTTGTCCTTAGGTGCCCCGGTGGGTATCCCGCCTGGTCAGAACTGGTGGAATCCACATTGGAACTGCGCCGGATGATCAGCTGACATCGGTTCGAATGGTCAGCATGAATGCTGAGTCCTCATGCGCCTGCACGGAGTGTCGCTCCGGAGGAATCGTCATGAGGTCTCCGACGCGAAGGTCCCACGAGTCCTCTGCTGATGACAATGCCACACTCCCCCGCAGCACCTGCAGCGTCGCCTCTGGCGGTGAGTCATGCTCTGCCATCGTGGCCCCTGCCGTCAACGTCAGCAGGGCCTGCTTGAGATAGCGCCCGCTGTAGACGCTGTGGGCTGCCCGCCCGCTGGTGGCGCCCCGTGCCTTTTCCAGAAGTTCGTCGGCCAGCTCGCCGAGGTGATGGGTGTGTGAATTGTCAGTCATCATCTGTCCTGTCCTGCTCGTTCGATTTCTGCTGCTGAGACCTCTCAGTCCTGATGCTAACTTGTAGTTGATCGATGTGAGACTGACTTTGGAGGTTGACCATGGCCGATGGCCCAGTATTCGAAACCATTGACGTTCGGACGGTTCCCAAGCCTGAGCGGCATCCTCTCATCATGGCGGCCTATCAGAAACTCGATGTCGGTTCCGGACTGATCCTCGTCAACGACCACGAACCCAAGAATCTCAAGCTTGAGATGGAGGCGGAGTTCGCCGAGGCTATGGCCTGGGAACCACAGTCATCAGATGACGAGGATTTCCGGGTTCTCATCAGCAAACGGGCAGCGACGCCTCTCCCCCGCGTCCTTGCCGATGTGGAGGAACTCAACGGGCCTGCGGAGACCTCAGGTTCTGTATGGCAGCTCCAGCCTCAGTCGCGTGATCTCGATGCGAACATCATCGCGCTCTCACCCGGTGGCGAGATCAAGGAACACATGGGGCCCGGCCTCGATGTGCTCATCCACATCCTCGACGGCGGCGGAACCCTGGAGACAGAGCTGACCACGATCCCGCTCGCTCCGGGCCAGATAGTCTGGTTGCCGCGTCTCTCTCGTCGACGCTTCCTCGCCGATGAGTCCCAGGGCCTGCGATATTTCTCAGTCCATCAGCGCAAACAGGGACTGACGATCACCAGTCGACACTGACTCAGCCGAAGCATTCGTGCGACTCTGCGGTCCAGGCTGTGATCAGGGCGCGGGCTCGGGATCGTCTGGGCGGTCAAACGCGTTGGCGATGAGTCTGCGCAGCACCGCCTCGTCGATGTCTTCCAACTTGCGCACATACACGCATCCGGCGCCCTCGGTGTACGTACCGAGGGTGGTCAGCAGCGCCGCTCCGGCAGGTGAGTCTTTGAGCCCGTACAGCGACAGCTGAGTCTTACGTGGTGAGAACCCGGTCTTTGGCCAGTGACCACGGTTGCGCGGATTCGATGGCGAAACGTACTGATACTGTCCGTACCCCACGATCGACGGACCCCACATCACCGGCTGCGTGCCGGTGACCTCGGTGAAGATCGCAGCCAGCGCGAACCCATCCTCGCGTCGCTTATGGGGAACGGCAGCTGCGAGGAACTCGTTGACGTCAGCGTCGGTGGGCTGTGTCTTCTGAGTGGTCATGGTTCAATTATGGCCTCTCGACGGCGAATCAGGCACCGCAGCGAGGCTCAGGCGCCGTCGGGAATCCAGGCCGAACCATCCTGAACCTTGTAGATGAGGTTGGTTCGGGTGTGGGCGACCGCCGGGTAGCGGGTGAGGTAGTCCAGAACGAAGGACTGGACCGCCTCGGTGTCGGTGGCGACGATGTGGAGCAGATAGTCATCGGCTCCGGCCATGTGATACATCCGCACCACCCCGGGGAACTGCGGTGCCGCGGCGGTGAAGGCATCGATCTCAGCTCGGTCATGTTTGGCCAGACGGATGGAGATCAGAGCCTGCAGCGGGATGCCCACAGCTGCGGCATCGATGTCGACACGAAAGCCTCTGATCACGCCCAGCGTCTTGAGGCGCTTGAGACGAAGCGAAACCGTCGATTCGGAGATGCCGACCGCTGAGGCCAAGGCGGTGCCCGATGCTCTGGCATCATCGCTGAGAGTCTTGAGCAGCTGTCGATCAACATCATCGAGTTCCACTTTCTGCGACATGACCGACAGTCTGGCATACATGATTCAAGAAGCTTCGATAGGAATACAGAAAATCACGGATTCTTGACTGATGATTGCGGTTCATAACAGGAATAGCTTGAATGCTGACATGACCTCACTGCACCCAGAAACGCTCATGGTCCATGGCGGCATGGAAGGCCTCACCGAGGCAGGAGTCCACGTTCCGGCCATCGACCTCTCGACCACCAACCCAGTCAACGATGTCGCCACCGGCGGTGACTCCTACGAATGGCTGGCTAGCGGGCATTCGCTCAAAGACGGCGATTCCGCCGTCTACCAGCGCCTGTGGCAGCCCGGTGTCGCACGCTTCGAGACGGCCCTGGCCGAGCTCGAGCACGCCGACGAAGCGGTCGCATTCGCCACGGGCATGGCCGCAATGACCGCGACCCTCCTCGCAGCCGTCAGCGCAGGAACACCGCACATCGTCGCAGTGCGTCCGCTCTACGGCGGAAGCGACCACCTCCTCGAATCCGGGCTGCTGGGCACGCGGGTCACTTGGGCCGAAGAATCCGACATCGCCTCGGCGGTCCAGGACGACACCGGACTCGTCATCGTGGAGACCCCGGCCAACCCCAGTCTCGACCTCGTGGATCTCGACGGTGTCGTCGCAGCCGCCGGCAACGTGCCTGTGCTGGTCGACAACACCTTCTGCACCCCCGTGCTCCAGCAGCCCATCTCCCACGGAGCGGCCCTCGTTCTGCACAGCGCGACGAAGTATCTCGGCGGTCATGGTGATGCCATGGGCGGCATCATCGCCACCAACTCCGACTGGGCGATGCGCCTGCGACAGGTCCGAGCCATCACGGGAGCCCTTCTCCACCCCATGGGCGCCTACCTCCTCCATCGGGGACTGCGCACCCTTGCCGTGCGCATGCGCGCGGCACAGACCACCGCCGGTGAACTCGCCGAGCGTCTGGCTGCGCACCCTGCCATCGCCGCCGTGCACTACCCGGGGCTGGACGGCCAGGATCCACGCGGACTGCTCGGGCGCCAGATGTCCGGTGGTGGAGCCATGATCGCATTGGAGCTGGCCGGCGGATTCGAGGCCGCACGCAACTTCGTCGAACACTGCAGCCTCGTCGTCCACGCGGTGTCCCTGGGCGGCGTCGACACTCTCATCCAGCATCCGGCATCACTGACTCACAGGCCGGTTGCGGCCACGGCGAAACCCGGCGACGGTCTCATCCGGCTCTCCGTCGGGCTCGAGCACGTCGATGACCTGGCAGACGATCTCATTGCCGCCCTCGACGCGAGCCGAGCCGCAGCCTGAACCGGCCGGCCTTCTGCCGCTGCCGATCCGAGGAGGGCCTCTGCTCTTGTCCTCGTTGACATTGACGCGACGTCAACTTCTAAGCTGATCGTCATGGACTGGTCCATACAGGAAACAGCGCGGATGACGGGGACGACGAGCCGGACGCTGCGTCACTATGACGCAATCGGACTACTGCCACCGGCGTACACTGCCGACAACGGATATCGCTATTACGACGAGACAGGGCTGGTGCGCCTGCAGCGGATTCTCCTGCTCAGGGAACTCGGGATGCCGTTGACGAAGATCGACGAGGTGCTCGAGAGCACCGAGGACCCGATCGCGGCATTGTCCGAACACGTGGACATGCTCGGACGCGAGCGTGACCGCGTCGAGCGGCAGATCGCCGCCGTCACCGCGACCATCGCACGATTGGAAGCAGGTGAACCTCTCATGGCAGAGGAAATGTTCGACGGTTTCGACCATCGCAGACACAAAGAGGAAGTGACGCAACGCTGGGGCCATGCCGCCTATGAGTCGTCTGCGCAATGGTGGGAGTCGATGAGGCCCGAAGACAGGCAGGCTTGGAAGGCGACAGTCGACCAGTTGAGTCAGGACTGGGCGAACGCCGCCGAGGCCGGGGTCGGCCCCGAAACGAAGCGCTGCCAGGAGCTGGCCCATCGCCACGTTCAGTGGCTGTCAGCCGTGCCGGGGACTCCGGCGAATGATCCCGACGGTGATATGGACGGATATGTCCGCGGTTTGGCAGAGATGTACGTCAGCGATCCGCGTTTCGGTGCCAATTACGGTGGCGCCGAGGGCGCCGAGCTGGTCCGGGACTCACTCAATCTCTACCTGGACGCACACGCGGATTCCTAAAAGCAGTCAGGACTGCTGCTCCAGGGCTCGCCGAATCTTCTCGGCGGGCCCTGCCAGCTGTTCAGGGGTCTGCATGGGCGCACGGTCAGAGATATCGAAATCGTCCATCGAGTTCGTCGGCAGGACGTGAATGTGCAGATGTGGGACCTCGTAGCCGACGACGAGCAGGCCGATGCGCTCACAGTCGAGGGCCTCCTGCTGAGCACGTCCGATCTGTCGCGCCACCGCCATCAGGTGGTCGAGCAGGTCCTGGTCGGCGTCGATCCAGTGTGAGATCTCTTCCCGGGGCACGACCATCGTATGGCCCTCTGTCATCGGCGACACATCGAGGAATGCAACGCACACGTCGTCCTGGTAGACGAAAGTGCCCGGAATTTCCCCGTTGATGATCTTGGTGAAGATAGTGGCCATGTTTCATTCCTCCTTGCTGATCCGATGATCACATTGGCTCAACCGCAGAGTGCTCGCGCTTGAGCGACATCAACGGAGAAGTCACGCGTCTCGGTTCGTGCGACCTGTCGACTGGTCATGATCGTACCTGTTCGGGAGATGACGAAGACTCCGCGTTCGGCCACACCGTGTTGAGCGTCGAAGGCCCCATACGACCGGGCCACATCGCCGTGCGGCCAGAAGTCCGAGCCGAGATCAAGGCCGATCTCTCGTTCCTCCGACCACGCGGCGAGTGTGTACTTCGAATCCACGGACATGGCGATGATCTCGACCGGGAGAAACTCAGCCTCCAGCGACTGTCGCAGGTCATCAAGGGCGCTGACCTCATCACCGCACACGGGTGAGAAGGCGAACGGAAAGAAGACGAGGATGACAGCCGAGCGACGTAGAACCTCGGCGAGGTGGAGCGTGGACCCGAACTGATCGGGCACGCGGAAATCAGGGGCCCGGTCTCCGGGCCGAAGGATCATGAATAGTTCTTCTTGCCCACCAAACGGAAGCCGGCCCAGTATTCGGCAGCGCTGACCGTCGAGGTCACATGCATGCCAGCTGTGGGAGCTGCCTCAGAAATGTCGGCCGGGCTGATATGCCCGGGGCGACTTGCCTTGGGAGACAGGAGCCAGACGACTCCGCCTTCCTTCAATGTTGCCTGCGCGTCGACGAGACCATCAATGAGGTCGTCGTCGTCGGAGCGCCACCACATCAGAATGACGTCGAAGACATCATCGACATCACCGTCCGCGATCTTCTCACCGATGATGTTTTCGATCGCCTGGCACAGGTCCAAGTCGACGTCATCGTCGTAGCCGATTTCTTGCACATAGTCTCCCGCAGCCAAACCAAGGTTCTGGCCCAGCTCGTTGGGGAGGGTCGACGTGGAAGATGTCCTTTCAGAAGAGGAGTTACTCATGCCCTTATTGTTCCGTCAAGTGTGCCGGAGGCGCAAATGACGGCGCGCCAACCCGGCGCAATCCACGTCAAAGAGCATCGAAGACCACGAACTCGTCATCGAGATCACAAGATTTCGCCCCCGCGAAGTTCGCGCGGGAGGACTAGGCTGATGGGAGTATCTGGTGGACCCTGGGCTCAATCATGATTTGATCTTCCATTCCACTCGATCACCTGGATCTCAACACCAACGAAGATCGTGGAGCGGAAGAGAGGACCACACCGTGGACAATCGGAAACAGGGCGGACCGATACTCAATGGGCTGCCCAGCCAGGTGCCCGACATCGATCCCGAAGAGACTGATGAGTGGCTGGCATCGCTGGACGGCCTCATCGACGAGGGCGGACGGTCACGCGCACGTTACGTCATGCTGCGGATGCTTCAGCGTTCGCGGGAGAAGCAGATCGGCGTGCCCAGCCTGACAGCCACCGACTACGTGAATACGATCGGGCCTGAGAACGAACCATGGTTCCCCGGTGACGAAGAGGTTGAGCGCCGCTACCGACGCTGGAACCGCTGGAATGCCGCAATGCTCGTCCACCGTGCCCAGCGGCCCGGAGTCGAGGTCGGTGGACACATCTCAACCTATGCCTCGTCTGCCACGCTCTACGAAGTCGGACTCAATCACTTCTTCCGGGGCAAGGACCATCCCGGCGGCGGCGATCACATCTTCTACCAGGGTCATGCCTCCCCCGGAATGTACGCCCGCGCCTACCTCGAAGGCCGGATGAGCGGAGACGATCTCGACGGATTCCGTCAGCAGCAGTCCCACCAGATCAATGGCAAACCCGCCGGTCTGCCGTCGTATCCGCACCCGCACCAGCTTCCTGATTTCTGGGAACACCCGACGGTGTCGATGGGTGTGGGACCGATCAATGCGATCGCCCAGGCACAGTTCGACAAGTACCTGCACAACCGCGGCATCAAGGACACCTCCCAGCAGCAGACATGGGCCTTCCTTGGTGACGGTGAGCTCGACGAGCCGGAGAGCCGCGGAATGCTCCAGGTCGCCGCATTCGAAGAGCTCGACAACCTCAACTTCGTCATCAACTGCAACCTGCAGCGCCTCGACGGACCGGTCCGCGGAAACGGCAAGATCATCCAGGAGCTCGAGGCCTACTTCCGCGGCGCCGGCTGGAACGTCATCAAGGTCGTGTGGGGCCGCGAATGGGACACCCTCCTGGGCAAGGACCGCGACGGCGCACTGGTCAACCTCATGAATGCCACCCCCGACGGTGACTACCAGACCTATAAGGGAGAGTCCGGCGGATTCGTCCGTGACAACTTCTTCGGGCGCGATCCGCGCACCAAGGCCATGGTCGAGGACTACAGCGACGAGAGGATCTGGAACCTCAAGCGCGGCGGTCACGACTACCGCAAGGTCTACGCAGCCTACAAAGCAGCCTTCGAACATACCGGGCAGCCGACGGTCGTCCTCGTCAAGACGGTCAAGGGCTATTCGCTGGGACCTCACTTCGAGGCCCGCAATGCGACCCACCAGATGAAGAAGATGACGATCGACGATCTCAAGCTGGCTCGCGATCACTTCCAGATCCCGATCTCCGACAAGGACCTCGAAGCAGACCCCAAGCTGCCGCCGTACTACCACCCCGGAGAGGACGCTCCGGAGATCAAGTACATGCAGGAACGGCGTCAGAAGCTCGGCGGCTACTCCCCCGAGCGCCGCAGCAAGCACATCGATCTCAAACTGCCCGCCGACAAAGCCTTCGATGCAGGCAAGCGCGGATCGGGCAAGCAGACGATCGCCACCACCATGGGATTCGTCCGCGTACTCAAGGACCTCATGCGGGAGAAGGAATTCGGCAAACGCATCGTGCCGATCATCCCGGACGAGGCCCGCACGTTCGGCATGGACTCGTTCTTCCCGACGGCGAAGATCTACAACCCGCACGGCCAGAACTACATTTCGGTCGACCGCGATCTCTTCCTCGCCTACAAGGAAGCCACCGACGGCCAGCTGCTCCACATGGGCATCAACGAGATCGGTGCCACCGCGGCACTGACCGCCGTCGGCACCTCCTACGCCACACACGGCGAGCCGATGATCCCGTTCTACATCTTCTACTCGATGTTCGGCTTCCAGCGCAGCGGCGACTTCTTCTGGGCGGCAGGCGACCAGATGGCACGCGGCTTCATCCTCGGCGCCACTGCCGGGCGCACCACTCTGGTGGCAGAGGGACTGCAGCACGGCGACGGGCATTCGCATCTGCTGGCGTCGACCTATCCCTCGATCGTGTCCTACGATCCCGCCTACACCTACGAGATCGCCCGCATCGTCCGTGACGGCATCCACCGTATGTATGATCCGGCCGATGAGCGCGACCCCAACGTCATGTACTACCTGACGATGTACAACGAGCCGATGGTCCAGCCCCCTGAACCAGAGGACCTCGACGTCGACGGCGTGCTCAAGGGTATGTATCTCCTATCGAAGGGTCCGGACAACGGCGGCCCGAAGGTCCAGCTCATCGCCTCCGGCGTGGGCGTCCCCTGGGTTCTCGAAGCCCAGGAGCTTCTGGCCGAGGATTGGGGCGTATCGGCAGATGTATGGTCGGTGACCTCGTGGACCGAGCTGCGTCGCGATGGTCTGAATGCCGAAGATGACCGACTGCTCGATCCAGATGCCGAGGCACGCGTGCCCTATGTGACTCAGAAGATGGCTGAGGTTGAGGGGCCGGTTGTGGCGACTTCGGACTTCATGCGCGCGGTTCCGGATCAGATCCGTCAGTATGTGCCAGGCCACTTCACATCCCTGGGCACCGACGGCTACGCGATCTCGGATACCCGTCCGGCAGCGCGCCGGTACTACCACGTCGATGGGCCCTCGGTCGTGACGCAGGCTCTGATCTCCCTGGCCGACACCGGGGCGATATCGATCGACAAGGCCGCCGAGGCGGCACGGAAGTACCAGCTCGACGATGTCACCGCGGGTACCTCAGGTTCGACCGAAGGTGCCGGCGCCTGATCGCATCGCGCTGAACGGCGGATTCGACACTGAATTCGACACCGCTCTGAGTATGGCCGGAGTCTCTAAGACTCCGGCCATACTTGTCTCAATCGACAAAAACTTGTGTGTCGCATACAAGCGAATTGTGCCGAGGCGTTTAAAGTGGTGGCTATGACAACTGACGCCGAGACGCTCCGGCGCCGGGCAGAGACGGCACGCCGTCTGCGGGCAGGAGTGGGAGTCCTCTCCACTGTGACCCTGCAGAGACTTGAAGCTCGGCTCCCCTGGTACCGCAGCATGTCCCCCTCTGATCGATCCTGGGTCGGGCTGTTGGCGCAGTCGGGCATCTCGTCCTTCATCGACTGGTACCGCAAACCCGATACGGATCTGCGAGTCGTCAGTGAGATCTTCAAATCCGCCCCACGCGACCTGATTCGAGCAATCAGTCTCCAGCAGACTCTTCAGCTGCTCAAGATCGTCGTCGAAGTCGTCGAGGAGAGAGTGCCCGACATTGCACGTGCGGTCGAGCAGCCGGCGCTGCGGGAGGCCGTTCTCGTCTACTCTCGTGAGATCGCCTTCGCCGCCGCAGACGTCTATGCCCGAGCCGCCGAGGCCAGGGGCAGTTGGGACGCTCGCTTAGAGGCGATGGTCGTTGATGCTCTGGTTCGCGGCGACTCCGTCGATGAACTGGCCAGCCGCACTGCTGCCTTCGGGTGGCAGTCGGAGGGTCCCGTCAGCGTACTTGTCGGACGGGCCCCGCAGAGGTCAGCCAAGCGCGGCCTCGACGTCATCCGACGCAAGGCCCGGAAGTGGGCCGATGATGCCCTCGTCGGCATTCACGACAACCGACTGCTCATCGTCCTCGGCGGTGCCACCGAACTCGATGAAGCCGTTGAGGAACTCTCCGAATCCTTCGGACCATCCGAAGTCATCGTCGGACCCAGCGTTCCGAGCCTGGCAGAGGCCGCCACCTCGGCGAAGGCAGCGATCATGGCGCTCAAGGCCGCCACTGCCCGCCCTGACTCCCCCCGCCCCGTCAGGGCAGAAGAGCTCCTGCCCGAACGCGCCCTGGCCGGAGACACTGTCGCCCTGAACGAACTCATCAGCCGGTACTACGAACCATTGACCTCGGGGACCGGGCAACTGCTCAAAACGGTCAGCGCCTACGTCGAATTCGGATCGTCTTTGGAAGCCACGGCCAAGGCACTCTCGGTCCACCCGAATACGGTGAGATACCGGCTCCGGAAGATCACCTCGGCGATCTCACTCGATCCCACGGTCTCCCGCGACGCATTCGTCATCCACATCGCATTGGTCTACGGGCGACTGTCAGATGCCGGGCTATTGTCGAACACCGACAAAACACACTGATTTGAAGGATCCATCCACTAGATTGAACACCGAAGTCGAGTGAAAAGAGAACTGAGTGCTAGCAATCACGTGCCCGGGCCAAGGCGCCCAGAAGTCGGGCTTTCTGAGTTCCTTCCTGGAACTCGACGCCTTCGCCGCACAGATCGACGAACTCTCCTCCGCATCCGGGATCGACCTGCGCCTACACGGAACCGAATCGGATGACGAGACCATCAAGGACACAGCACTGGCACAGCCGCTGCTCGTCGCCTCAGCGATCGCATGCGCCGCTGAGCTCGGAGCCAAGGCAGAGTATGTCGCCGGGCACTCCGTGGGCGAGATCGCTGCCGCACAGATCGCCGGTATCTTCTCTCCAGCCGATGCCATGCGCTTCGTCGCAGTGCGCGGTGCAGGGATGGCAGCGGCCGCGGCCCAGACTCCCACAGGCATGTCAGCCGTCGTCGGCGGCGAACCTGCCGACGTTCTGGCAGCCATCGAGGCAGCCGGTGCCAGCCCAGCCAATGTCAACGGAGGCGGACAGACGGTGGCAGCGGGATCCTTGGAGGACCTGGAGAAGCTGGCGGAGAACCCGCCGGAGAGAGCACGCGTCATCGCTCTGCCCGTAGCTGGTGCCTTCCACACCGAGTACATGGCTTCGGCGACCCAGGAACTGGCCGCCACTGCCTCGGCGCTGGAGATCGCAGATCCAGCCACTTATGTCCTCAGCAACTCCGATGGAACGGTCGTCGAGAGCGGTCAGGACTATGTCGACCGCCTCGTCAAGCAGGTCACGAACCCGGTTCGCTGGGATCTGTGCCAGGAGACGCTGCTGAATGCGGGAATCACCGGAATGATCGAACTCGTCCCCGGTGGCACCCTGACCGGAATCGCACGACGCGCTATGAAGGGCGTGGAGACATTCGCCATCAAGTCCGCTGCAGACCTCGACGGTGCGCGTGAGTTCGCCGCGGCCCACGCCTGATCATCAAAGGAAGACCATCATGCCAACACTGAAGACCGCAGAATCCGGAACCTTCTCCAAGATCATGGGCATCGGTGCCTACCGTGCCGAAAACCTCGTCACCAACGACGACATCGCCGGACCCATCAACTCCTCCGATGAGTGGATCCGCCAGCGCACCGGCATCATCACCCGGCGTCGCGCCAGCAAGGACGTCGGTGTCATCGACATGTGCGAAGAGGCCGCGCTGGAAGCGATCGCCTCCTCCGGACTCAAGCCCGAAGACATCGGCGGCATCATCATCGCCACCGTCACCTTCGAATACTTCACTCCTTCGGCGGCGGCAGCGCTGACTGACCGTTTGGGAACCGGCCACATCCCCGCCTGGGACATCAGTGCGGCATGCGCCGGTTACTGCTACGGCATCGGACAGGCCGATGCATTAGTCCGTTCCGGCGCCATGGACAACATTCTTGTCATCGGTGCCGAGAAGCTCTCCGAGGTCATCGACCCCGAGGACCGTTCGATCTCCTTCATCCTCGGTGACGGAGCCGGTGCTGTCGTCGTCTCGTCGTCTGACGAGCCGGGCATCTCGAAGACCGTCTGGGGCTCGAAGGGCGAGAACTGGTCGACGATCCGCATGACCGAGTCTCTCTACGACGTCCGCGACAACCGCGACACTCCGTTCCCCACCTTGCGTCAGGATGGGCCGACCGTCTTCCGCTGGGCCGTCTGGGACGGCGCCGAGGTGGCCAAAGAGGCTTTGGCCGAGTCCGGCATCGAAGCCGCCGACCTGGCTGCCTTCATCCCGCACCAGGCGAACATGCGAATCATCGACGAACTCGCCAAACAGCTCAAGCTGCCCGAGCACGTCGTCATCGCCCGCGACATCGCCGACAACGGCAACACCTCCTCGGCCTCCATCCCGCTGGCGACCGAACGTCTGCTGCGCGAACAGCCTGAACTCAGCGGTGGATACGCCCTGCAGATCGGCTTCGGAGCCGGTCTGGTCTTCGGCGCACAAGTGATCCGCCTCCCTTAAACGGGTTCATTCACGGAAAACTCTCCGTGAATGTCCTAAGATATTCGGCGGGACACTCGTCGAAAAGTTCCTCAACCGGTCGAACAACCCTCGGCTGACACTAGAAAGTAGGAAAGAAATGGCATTCACCGAAGCTGAAGTCCTCGCTGGACTGGCAGAGATCGTCAACGAAGAAACCGGTTTGGCTGTGGAAGCAGTCGAGGCCAACAAATCCTTCACCGATGACCTCGACATCGACTCCATCTCGATGATGACCATCGTCGTCAACGCTGAGAAGAAGTTCGGCGTGAAGATTCCGGATGACGACGTCAAAGACCTCGTCACCGTCCAGGACGCTGTTGACTACATCAACAAGGCTCAAGAGGCCTGAGAAATTAGCCGAACACGGCCCGTCCACCGACGGGCCGTGTCCACACTATCGACGAGGTTTGTACCATGACACCTAAAGTTGTCGTCACCGGGATTGGTGCGGTAACCCCATTGGGCGCGACGGCCGATGCCACGTGGCAAGCCATACTGGCCGGCAAGTCCGGCGTCCACACAATGGACAATGACTGGTCCGAGAAGTACGGCCTCGCCGTCGACTTCGCTGCACAGGTCGACCCACAGGTCGTGCCCGATAATCTCAAACGTGTCCAGGCCAAGCGCCTCGACCCCTCCTCCCAGTTCGCTCTGATCTCCGCACGTGAGGCCATGGCTGATGCCGGCCTCGAGGAGACGGACCCAGACCGCACCGCAGTCTCCTGGGCGACCGGAATCGGCGGTGTCTGGACTCTGCTCGACGCCTGGGACACGCTCCAGGAAGAAGGCCCACGCCGGGTCATGCCCCTGACCGTTCCGATGCTCATGCCCAACGGGCCTGCAGCAGCCATCGGCATGGAGTTCAAGGCCCGTGCTGGTGTCCAGACCATGGTCTCCGCCTGTGCGTCGTCGACCGAGAGCCTGGGCCACGCCTACGACGTTGTGGCCTCCGGTCACGCCGATGTCGTCATCGCCGGCGGCTCCGAAGCTGCGATCCATCCGATCACGATCGCCTCCTTCAACTCCATGCAGGCACTCTCACGCCGCACCGATTCCCCTGAGACTGCATCACGTCCCTATGACGTCGATCGCGATGGATTCGTCATGGGCGAAGGCGCGGGAACCCTCATCCTTGAAACCGAGGAGCATGCCAAGGCGCGCGGAGCGAAGATCTACGCCGAGGTGTCCAGCTGGGGCATCTCCAACGACGCCTACCACATCACCGGTGGTGAGCCAGGCGGACAGTACGCGCTGCGTGCGATGCAGAGCGCGCTGGACAATGCGGAGCTCAGCCCCGCAGATATCAAACACGTCAATGCTCACGCAACCTCGACACCGGTCGGCGATATCCCTGAGTCCTTGGCGATCAGCCAGCTGCTGGGCTCTCACGTCGGTGACGCTCTGGTCAGTGCCACGAAGTCGATGACTGGCCACCTGCTGGGTGGAACAGGCGCTGTCGAATCGATCCTCACGGTCAAGGCGCTGCAGACACGCACCGCTCCCCCAACGATCAACATCGACGAGGTCGACCCGGAGGTCGTGGACATCAACATCGTCCGCGACACCCCTGCAGAACTTCCAGCCGGAGACATCGCAGCGATTTCGAACTCGTTCGGCTTCGGCGGGCATAATGCCGTCGTCGCCTTCAAGTCCGTGTGATGCGTCAGCGCTTCTCGAGGCGGCGGTCCAGTCACAACTGGTCGTGCCTCTGAGCGACGATGAGATCAGGCCCCAGCAATCATGCTGGGGCCTGATCTGCGTCTGGGCCACTGAATAACTCAGTCACTCGTGCGTTCGATCAACGCCGAGTCAGATGATCGCGCCTGCTCAGACGCGATCATCTGATTCCCCGTTGAACGAGGCGACACCGGGACCGAACTCGTGTCGTGGTACAGCTGTATGCTCGCGCATCTGCATACGACTATGGGCACACCCGAGGTAGGTAGGTGTGCCCATAGCCGTTTTGCTGGAGCTTCAGCGTCGCAGTTGGACCAACGGCGCAGGAAGCCCGTGCGAGCCTCAGCCGACCTTGGTCAGCCAGCGCACCGGAGCGCCCTCGCCTGCGTGGCGGAAGGCATCGAGCTCTTCGTCCCAGGCTTCGCCTAGGGCCAGAGCCATCTCAGTGGAGAGTTTGGTCGGATCACCGGAAGCGCGTTCCATGACGGAGCGAATGCGATCTTCGGGAACCAGAATGTTGCCTGCAGAGTCGGTGACTGCGTGATAGATCCCGAGGTCTGGAGTGTGGCTCCAACGCCCGCCGTCGACTCCGACAGAAGGCTCCTCGGTCACTTCATAGCGCAGTGAGTCCCACCCGCGGAGAGCGGATGCGATGCGAGCACCAGAACCTGCTGGCGCACGCCAGCAGACTTCGGCACGCACAAGGCCTGGCGCTGCCGGCTGGGGTGTCCAGTCGAAGCGTGCCTGTGCACCGATTGCCCCGCCCGCTGCCCATTCGATGTGCGGGCATAGCGCGCGAGGTGCTGAGTGGACGAATAGTACGCCCTGTGTCATATCCATTTGTGCCTCCTACCTCGGATACGTCTTCCCCTACGATCCGAAAGGAGGTGCTAGAGCCAATGATAGACGAGTTTTGTCTGTGCGCCAAGCACTGAATGACCTGGTGGCGTCGCGTGTAGCCAGGTTCTGCTCGAGGACGGGAAGGGAGCGCGTCCGCGGGTTGCTCGAGCTAGACGAACGAAGGGTCGGTAAGGACCAGCGACCTTGTGCGCTACGATGGCGCCATGCTGCAGGAAAGCGCTGCACCGACCACTGTGCGAATGTTCCCGGACTATGCTGACACCGTCCTTTGGCTCGACGGGCCCGTGGACTATGAGGACACCGATTTGTCCTCGGGACTGATTCGCGAGCTGGAAACGTGGGAACGGTCGTACTACGAAGCGTTGGACGCCGACTTCAACTGGAAATCACCGGAGCTTGCTCGAGCCTTTATTAAGACAGGCATCGATCTGGCCGGACAGGTCGCGAACGAACTCGGCGCGGAGTTCGTCATCGAATTCGCCTCTGACGAAACCGCTGCACCGACGTACACGGTTCACAGCCGCAGACCGGCCGACAATGAGGGGGCCTCCACAGCCTTTTCGACTATCGCTGAAGAGCTCGAAGCCGAGCAGAAACGCGTGACGCAACTGGTGGCCGAGGCCGGTCCCAATGCCGAGTGGACGGCATACGCGCCACTTTCCGGTGATGTCTTCACCTTGGAAAGGAAAGCCCCTCAAGCAGAAGATCGTGACTGACATACAGTTGCGCATTCCCTATTCGGACAGTCGGGTCATGGCCTCATAGGTTTCCCGCCATGATTCGACATCGACCTTGGCCGTCGCTTTGACATCATCAGCGACCGGGGAGCGAACGACAACGGTCAAGAATGAAGACTGCAACAGTGGTGCCCCCGGTCGGACTTGAACCGACGACCAAGGAATTATGAGTTCCCTGCTCTGACCAGCTGAGCTACGGGGGCGAGCAGAAGTAAGATTAACACCAACTGACGGCCTGGACCCATTCGGCTCACGCGCAGCCGAGCAAGGCTGCATCGTCAGATCCCGTTCTTGCCCCATTCCCTCGAAGGCAGACTCCGGTCAGGTACAGGAGACGATCAGCTCGCTGAGGAGACCGGTGATATGCGCGTCAGCGCACTTCGAGCGGCGTCGACACAGGTGTAGCGCTCGGTCGTGATGTAGACGTCGAACACAGTCTGACCGTCACTGCCGGGATCGTTGCGTTTGGACGCCGCGACGAGTCCCGACCAGTCGGGACCGACCACGACGACGCCGTGCTCATTGCGCATGGGATCTGATGCGTCCACGACTCCTGTGCGCACACCCGGGATCGGCGGCTCCGTGAACCCACCCGAGAACATCGCCGTCAGTCCGACCGTGTCGCGAATACGTTCATAGCGGTCTCTGGTGTCTTGGGAGAAGGTCTCATCTTCACCGAAGACACCGAGGGTGATTGTGGCGGCACCTGAAGCCAGGGCGCGCTCTTCGAGCGCAGCGATCTGGGCGACCAGAAGCTCACGATTCATCACGAGTGGTTCGCGTCGCAGGCCCTGGGCAATCGAATAGGGAGTTCCCAGAGCCGCGAGATTACGTGAATGATGATCGATCAATCCGTCCTCGATCGGCTCGGCGAATGGCTCGGGCTGCTTGGTTGCGGGACCGAAGAACGGACCAGACATGAAGCGTGCGCCCAACGCGCGAACTCGGTCGAGATCGTCCTCTGTGGTGACACCCTCGGCGAGGATCACTGCGCCTGTGCGTTCGAGGTGAGCGTGGAGCAGACGATTGAGTTCGGCCAGGTGGGATTCGCAGTCGATGCGCAGCACGTCGGGATGAAGACCGACGACAGACGGATTGACCAGAGGCACGAAGGAGGTGCTGCGCAGGTCTGCCCCGACCGAGGACATGCCCACACCCCATCCCATCGAGCGCGCCTGACGCACTGCGCGGAGGACAGATGCAGGGGACGATGAGACGCGGGAGGCATCGAGTTGGAGGATGACGGAACGGTCGGGTTCTTCGGTGCGATCTTCAAGGGTGGCGAAGGATTCGTCTTCGGCGTGGAGGAAGAGTCGGTTCGACTTGGGCAGTCCGGCTGCCTCGGCGGTCCTCAGAGCGGTTGCGCGAAGCGAGGCATCGATGTCGCCGATCATTGCCGAGGCATGCATCTCGCGGCGGAGATTCTCGGATTCAGCGTGCCCGAGTGCCGGGTCATCGGTGGGGGCCTGCAGGATCTGATATCCCACCTTGTCGAAGGTGTACGCATCGACGACGGGGGCGAAATAGGTTTCGATCCCACCTGAGCGCACCAACTCTTCGAGAGCCAGGTCCAGATCGTGTACCGCCTCAACCACCATATGTCCTTCCATGGGCAAACGTGCGTTCACAGTCTTCCACATGAGGACAGACGCGATTGTCTAAATTCCGTAACATTATTGCGCTCAGAGCTGACGGCGCCGGCCTCGCCTGACCTCGGCCAAACCGACGATTCCGGCCAGAACCACGATGATCGCAATCGCTGCGAATGAGGCGATCATTCCGATGTTCCAATCGCTGACCGCCGTGACAGCGAAGGCCAAAGCGGTCATGATGGCCAATCCCATCGACGTGCCGATGCGCTGTCCGGTCTGCAGGACTCCCCCGGCCGAGCCCGCATACTTCAGTGGCACTTCCTGCAGGGTCAGGGTCTGGTTAGGGCTGATGACCATGCCCTGCGCGGCACCGATGAAGCACAGAGTCAGCAGCATCCACCATTCGCTGCCGATGCCCTGGGTGAGCAGGAAAACCACGCCGATTGTCGAGACCAGACCCACCAGGCAGGTGATGATCCCCCAGACGACGAGTCGGCGTCCGATCTGGAATACGAAACGTCCGGACACATCTGCCGATACAGCGGAGAGCAACGCAGCCGGAAGTCCGATCATGCCTGCTGCCAGCGCAGTGTGGCCCAAGCCCTGTTGCATGTACATGGCGATGAGCACCCAGACGCTCGTCACGCCCATGAAGTAGAGGGTGATGATGATCGAACCGTTGCTGAAGCTGCGAATGCTGAACAAGTTCAGATCGACCATGGGAGCGTGTCCACGGGCAGAGTACCGGCGCTCCCAACGGATCCAGGCCCAGATGGTGAGTAATCCCAGTGGCAGGCCGAGCCAGATGAACCACCCGACAGAAGACTCGACGAAGGGCAGCAGCACAAGGAGGACACCGACACCGAGCAGAACCGCCCCGATGGGATCGAGGTCTCGATCCCTTTTCGGGACGTATCCCTCATTCGCCCAGGCGGCCGTCGGGTTCGCATCGGTGCCATCGTCGGCGGCTATTGGGTGCCAGGCTGATTTCGGCAGCCAGCTTTTGGCGAGGATGAGGGAGATGACCGCGAAGGGGACATTGACCAGAAAAGCCGCACGCCAACCCAACTCCGGGCCGAAGAGAGCGATGAAGACGCCGCCGAGGACAGGACCTGTGGCAACGGAGAGGCCGACGGTGGTGCCCATCAGTCCGAACGCGCGCCCGCGCTGTGGCCCTTGAAAGTACTGCTGCAGCAGCCCGACGACCTGCGGATTGAGCAGTCCGGATCCGAGTCCCATGAAGACGCGAGCAATGTTGAGCGTCAGTGCCCCGGGCGCGATGCCCGCGACGAGTGAGGCCAGGCCGAACAGGCCCACTCCGATCATGAACAGCTGGCCGCGTCCGAAGACGTCGCCTGCTCGACCTGCCGCGACGAGAACAACGCCGAACGAGAGGGCATAGCCGGTCAGGACCCATTGCAGAGCCGAGGACGATGCCTGAAGATCCGCCTCAATGGCGGGCAGGACGACGTTGATGATGGATACCGACAGCAGAGACATGAAGAGCGGGACGAGACCGATGAGGACGATTCGTCTCTGAATCTGATTCATCCGCTGGCCGTCGCTCACCTGATCACCTCTGTTCAGACCGCATTCCGCACAGAGGATGCCGTACGGAACCAAGTCGATTCGACAGTCCCCTATGTGGGAACTGTTTCATCATACGTGCCAGTGTTCAGACCTCGACCGAAATCACATTGCGGAACCGGTCACCGGGCCGGATGTATTTGGTTGCCATCCCAGAGCAGGAGCGACATAGCTGGCGAAGGACTCCAGGATGTGGAGGTTGTAGTCCACGCCGAGTTGGCTGGGAATCGTCAGCAGGACCGTGTCCGCGGCTTCGACGGCGGGGTCGGCCTTCAGCGCCTCGATGAGTTCGTCGGGTTCGCCCGCATAGGTCTTGCCGAAAGTCGAGCGCGTACCATCGATGATCCCGATCTGATCACCTTCTCCACCTGAACGGCGACCGAAGTAGAGGTCATCGAGGTTCGTGGTGATCGGGAAGATGCTGCGGCTGACGGACACGCGCGGAGTCCAGTCATGGCCAGCGTCCTTCCATGCTGCGCGATAGCGATCGATCTGATCGCGTTGCAGCGCGCCGAAGGATGCACCGGTAGCTTCGGTCAGCAGGGTCGAGCTCATCATATTCACGCCCTGGACAGCGGCCCATTCGGCGGTCGCCGCAGTACCGGCGCCCCACCAGACACGTTGATCGAGACCTGGAGAATGAGGTTCGACACGCAGCTTCCTGCCTGGACCGAACTGCGTCGGATCTGCTGGGGCGAGTTCTGCGCCCTTGATTGCTGACAGGAACTGCGCGAACTTCTCGCGGGCCATGCTCGCGGCCTTCGCATCGTCGCTGTCGCTGTAGCCGAAGGCTTCCCAACCTCTGTCGGCTGGTTCCGGTGATCCCCGGCTGATGCCCAAAGCCACTCTCTGATCAGAGAGCAGGTCTAAGGCAGCGGCTTCCTCTGCCAGATAGAGGGCGTTCTCGTAGCGCATGTCGATGACACCGGTCCCGACCTCGATTCGAGAGGTCTTGGCCGCGATCGCCGCCAGAAGCGGCATCGGCGAGGCCGCCTGCTCAGCGAAGTGGTGAACCCGGAAATACGCGCCGTTGACGCCGATCTCATCGGCCCCGACGCCGATCTCGACTGCTTGCTGCAGCGCCTCCTTCGCCCCGTACTCCCCCGGAGCACTTCCCGAACCGTAGTGACCGAAACTCAAGAACCCGAATGCCTTCATACCCTCGACAACCTACTTGATCGATCAACTATTCCCGCCTGCTCGGCGCGCGATCCAGGCCAGTGCGCCAGAACCGCGGGGACGACAAAGGCCCCGTCCTTCTGGACGGGGCCTGAGCTGCTCCCCCGGCTGGGCTCGAACCAGCGACCCTTCGATTAACAGTCGAATGCTCTGCCAACTGAGCTACGGAGGAAAGGCGCAGTTGCCTGCGCACGTTGTGTCAGCTTAGCAAAGACACTCAGCTCACGACAAAGCGGGCAGCAGTGCTTTAGATCACAGTTCCGGTTAACCCCACCACCAGACTGCTTGGATTCCATACAGTCAGGACAAACCCAGTCAACAACCACCTCGGCGAGGTGGCCGCACTGTAAAATCAAAGGGATTCCTCACCCCACCCATGCAGCGGAAGAAGTGCA
Source organism: Brevibacterium antiquum (assembly GCF_016107655.1). GTDB lineage: Bacteria > Actinomycetota > Actinomycetes > Actinomycetales > Brevibacteriaceae > Brevibacterium > Brevibacterium antiquum. Next base: position 666,895 of record NZ_JABASX010000001.1, on the reverse strand, counting down.
CGTGACCATAGTGGCAATCGCCCTCGCCGTCCTTGCGGCGGTGGCACTGGCCTATGGGGCGCTGTACCAACATGACGCCGTCGCAGATCAGAACGACTCCCACAACGGACTGAGCTGGGCTCACTTCAAGGAGCTGCTGAGCAACAGGAAATGGCTGGTCGGACTGATCATCACCGGTATGGGCACCGTGGGAAACATCGTCGCTCTGGCGCTGGCACCGGTCATGGTCGTCCAACCCGTCGGTGCCTTCTCCCTCATCGTGTCCGTCCTTCTGGGTGTGCGCCATCGTGGGCTCAAGGTCAACCGACGTCTCGTGCAGGCCGTCATCTGGTGCACTGTGGGGGTGACGATCTTCGTTGCGCTCTCAGCCACCACCGCCCGAACAGAGGTGCATCTGGGATCCGACGCGATGCCGTTGGTGTGGATCACCGCTGTCACCCTCGCGCTGGGCCTGGGCATTATGCTGTTCTTCCGGAGTGCGCCCCAACTCGTGCTCATCATGGCCGCGGGCCTGCTGTTCGCATGTGTGGCCACGAATACACACCTCGTGAGCGTGCAGCTGCTCCGCGCAGGAATCGACCAGGTCACATGGCTCAACGTCATCGGCCTCGCCGCTGCGACTGCGATCGGAGCCTGGTTCGTCCAGAACGCGTATGCGGCCGGCCCCCCGGAGATGGTCATCGCCGGCCTGACTGTCGTTGATCCCATCGGTGCAGTGATCTTAGGTTCGGTCGTCCTCGGGGAAGCGTCATCTGCTCCGGTATGGCTCGTCGCCATGATCGCAGCCACAGGATTGGTCGCGTGTCTGGGCGTCGTTGTATTGTCGCGGTATCACCCCGATGTCAAAGATCGAGAACACCAGCGTCGAGTCGCTCGTCGCACAGACCAGTTGACCGACACCGAGGAGAGTTGAATCCTGTCCGCGCATAGCCACACCCCAGCCCGCCGCATTCTCATTCCGACGGAAACCTACGCACCCGAGGTCAATGGCGCCGCGAAGTTCGCAGAACGTCTGGCCGCCGGGCTAGCTGCTCGCGGCAATGATGTTCACGTCGCCTGTCCCTCCGCGACAGGAAAGGCCTCGGTGAGCACCGAGGACGGTGTCACGGTCCACAGACTGACCTCACATCGTTGGCCGCTGCATCCGACGTGGACCATCTGCATGCCCTGGCAGACGAAACCCGAACTGTCTCGCCTCCTCGACTCTCTTCAGCCCGACGTGGTGCATACTCAGGCGCATTTCGTCATCGGTCGCTACGCGTTCTCGGAGGCGAGCAAGCGCGGCATTCCAGTCGTCGCCACGAACCACTTCATGCCCGATAATGTGCGACCCTATCTGCGGGCGCCGAAATCCCTCCTCGACAGTGGCACGGCCGTGGCCTGGTGGGACCTGCGCAGAAAATTCCAGTCAGCAGACTTCATCACGGTGCCCACGCAGCTCGCTGCCGACCTGCTGACGCAGAACGGGTTCACCTCCCCGATTCGCGCAGTCTCCTGTGGTATCGACCTGGAACGGTTCGCGCACCTGCGTGACGTTCAGACTGCCCAGGACGATCAAGCCGTCCAGGACGGTCAGACTGCCCATCCTGAGCAGGCGTCCGAAGGGTCGCCGGCGACGTCTGAGCGAACGACTGCGGCTTCTGGCACCGAGGTCGCGGCACCGCCGCGTGTCCTCTTCGTCGGCCGACTTTCTTCGGAGAAGCACGCCGCCGACATCGTCGAAGCGGTCGCGAAGACCGATCCTGCGATCGGGCTCGAAGCCGACATCGTCGGTGGCGGGGATCAGGAGGAGCCACTCAAGGAGCTGGCCGCAGAGCTCGGAGTCGCCGATCGCATCCATGTGCTGGGCAAGATCAGCGACAAAGAGCTCATGGATGCCTACCAGCGGTGTACCTTCTTCTGCATGCCATCGACAGCCGAGCTCCAGTCCATCGCCACGCTGGAGGCACTGGCTTCGCGCAAACCCGTCGTCCTCGCTGACGCGGTTGCGCTTCCACACCTGGTCAGGGACGGGGTCAATGGATTCCTGTTCCCGCCGCGGGATATCGAGGAGCTGGCCTCGCGATTCACCCAGATCTGTGAGCTTTCGGACACCGATCTCGACACGATGGCCAGGGCATCGCTCAATGTGGTCGCCAAGCATGACATCGAGTACACGCTCGACACGTTCGAATCTATCTACAGCAAGCTCATCACCGAAGGCCTGGATGCAGCGGCCTGAAACAGTCAGATGATTGAGCCTTCAGCCATCTGCGCGTGTCGGCGGAACAAACACCGTCTCCCCCGTACGAAGACGATCGAAGTCCACGCCTGCCACCATGTCATCGAGAGATGACCACGATCCTGCTGAACCTGCAAACCCGAGGGATGAGCACATCCACGCGTAGACATCCTCGAGTCTCCAGCCTTGGGCGCGCAGCTGCTGGTAGGTGACCGCGCCGTCACGTTTGGCCAAGCGTCTGCCGGCTGTGTTCACGACCAGTGGAACATGCAGCCACGAGGGCTGCGGCAGGCCCAGCAGGTGGGCCAGATGAGCTTGACGAGGCGCCGAGGTGGCCAGGTCGTCCCCGCGCACCACTTCGTCGACACCGCTGGCACCGTCATCGACGATGACGATGAGGTTGTAGGCGAAGACTCCATCGCCGCGCTTGAGGACCAGGTCATCAACCGGGGACGTGATCTCGCCCAGCAGCCTGTCCTGCACCGTGACTTCAGCGTTGTCGGTCTTCAATCGCAGTGCCGGGCGGCGCCCCTGATCGTAAAGACGCAGTCTGTGCTGAACTCGTTCGGACTCCAGCAGATCACGACAGGTCCCGGGATACGCTCCGGGCGGAGAGTGCGGTGCCGATGGCGCCTGTTGGATGTCCTTGCGTGAGCAGTAGCACTCGTAGACGAGGCCCTGTCCTGCGAGGCGGCTCAGCGCTTTGGTGTACACGTCGATACGCTCCGACTGGACGAGCGGCGGCTCATCAGGGGTCACGCCCAGCTCAGCGAAGACCTCGAGCTGTGATTGTGCCGCACCGGGTTGGACCCGATCAAGATCCTCGATGCGCCAGAGGAACCGTCGCCCGGTCTGTCGCGCGCGGACATACGCCAGCAGCCCCGAACGAATGTTGCCGATATGCAGGTCACCGCTTGGGCTTGGTGCGAATCGCCCTGCCCCGGTGATCGACGTCTCGAGTCCTGTGGTCTGTGTGCTCAAGCCTGCGTCACGAGGTCGGCATACTGCGGGAAGCGTTGGAGATAATCCTGAACATAGCTGCACGTCGGGACGATGCGGCCGCCTTCGTCCCGGATCTGATCGAGGACAGTGGTGACCAGTGTGCGCGCGAATCCGCGGCGAGAGAAGCCTTCGGAGATGATGGTGTGCTGGAGTTCGACGGTCTCGTCATCGATGACCCGATAGCCGAGGAAGCCGGCGAACTCGACCGGTTCCTCAGCGGTGAAGATCTCAAACCGTTCACGACCGGGATTTTTGACCACCGTGACGGGGGTGGAACTGAGTTCGGGTTGCATATGGGACTCCTTGTCAGCGGCATCGTCCTTGTCACGAACATTACAGGGTGGCGCCGGGATCTTCACTCACCGACGCCACCCCGTTCCGGTCGATCAGGCGGCGGTCTTCGCTGACAGACCTTCTGCCCCGACGGGCGCGGTGGCCTTGCGCTGCAGTCGCTTCTCCAGCCACCGGGCGATTCCGGCGACGATCATATTGATGATGATGAACAGCACGGCACCGACGAGGAACGTCGGCAGCAGGTTGTTGTACTCGCGGCCGATGAGATTCACCTGGTAGAGCAGGTCCTGGTAAGTGACGATGAATCCCAAGGCCGAGTCCTTGAGCAGTACGACGATCTGCGCGATGATCGTGGGCATCATGGCGCGCAGAGCCTGCGGCATCAGCACCAAGCTCATCACCTGCCCCGGGCGTAGGCCGATGGCCATGGCGGCTTCCCTCTGCCCCTTCGGGACGGCGAGGATACCGGCACGGATGATCTCTGCCAGAACCATGCCGTTGTAGAGAGTGAGGCCGATGACGACGGACCAGAACGCTCCGATCGTGTTGCCGAAGATGAGGAACATCGCAAAGATGAGGAGCAGGACAGGGACCCCGCGGAAGAACTCGAGGACGATGGTTCCCGGTACCGAGATGGCCCTTTTGCTCGAGAGCCGCAGCAGCGCGAATACGACGCCGACGACCAACGCCAGCACGGAAGCGACGACAGCGACCTTGAGGGTGGCCCCCATGCCTTTGAGGAGGACCAGCTGAATCTGGGAGAAGGTGAATGGATACCATTTCGCCGAGTCCAGCTGACCAGCATCGGCGAACTTCCAGATGACGAAGGCGATGAGGCCGGCCAACACGATGGCCGAGACGATCGAGAGGATGATGTTGTTGCGGCGAGCCTTGGGGCCGGGCTCGTCGAACAGGACCTGAGTCGGTGCGCTCATCGCAGGATCACCAGCTTCCTCTCGAGGTAGTCGAAGACGCGACCCAGGATCAGCGCCAGGATCAGGTAAGCAAGGGCAGTCCCGAACAGCAGCGGGATCACCAGGTCTCCGCGGACCTCAATGGCATTGCGCATGGCCGAGATGAGCTCTCGGTTGTTGAACGCCGAGGCGATTGAGGTGTTCTTCAGCAGCGCGATGATGACGCTGCCCAGGGGCGGAATGACGGTACGGAAAGCCTGGGGAAGGATCACCTGGCTCAGGGTCTGTCCGAAGGTGAGCCCGACTGCTCGTGCGGCTTCGGCTTGGCCCACAGGAATCGTCGAGATGCCCGATTTGAGGGTCTCGGCGACGAAACATGCTGTGTAGGCCGTCAGCGCCAGCGTTGCATAGATGAAGGAGTTGAAGGAGCTGGTCGAGCCGAATCGGATGTCGAGGAACGGCAGACCGAAGGCACAGAAGAACATCACCAGCGTCAGCGGCGTGTTCCTCACGACGTTGATGTACGTTGAGGCAGCGAACCGCAGGACCGGTGTCGGTGAGACTCGCATTCCAGCCAGGATCGTTCCCAGTACAAGGGCACCGATCAGGGCGACAGTGAAGAGTTTGATGGTTCCCCAGATGCCTGAGAAGAACATCTCGAGAAGTTGCAGAAAATCCATTCCAGATTCCTTAATCGATGCGAGGGCACCGTTGGGTGCCCTCGCATCATGTCAATCTGAAGGCTGGTCAGTAACGGTCGATCTTGGGCATCTCGACATCATCGGCGGAGCCGAGGGAGTATTCGAATGCCTTCTTCCAGTCACCGTCGTCCATCCCCTTCTGGAGGGCATCGTTGACTGCGTCGCGCATGGCGTCATCGCCCTTGGGCAGACCGACACCGTAGGGTTCTTCGGTGAACGGCTGGCCGACGACCTTGAATTCGCCTTCGTACTGTTTGGCATATCCACGCAGGATCGCGTCGTCTGTGGTCACAGCGTCGACTGAGCCTGACTGGAGGTCGGTGACGCACTTCGAGTAGGTGTCATAGGCGACGAGCTCAGCCTTCTTGTACTTCTCTTCGATGTTCTGTGCCGGCGTCGAGCCGTCCACGGAGCAGACCTTCTTTCCGGCCAGGTCATCAGGGCTGGCGATGTCGGAATCGGCGGCCACGAGCAGATCCTGCCCGGCGACGTAGTACGGCCCGGCGAAATCGACGACCTTCTTGCGTTCGTCATTGATCGTGTAGGTGGCCACGACCATGTCGATGTTTCCCTGCTGCAGGAAGGGCTCACGGTTGGCAGAGACCGTCTCGGTGTATTTGATCTGGTCCGGGCTGAAGCCCAGCTGCGCGGCCACCATCTTCGCAATCTCGATGTCGAATCCCTCGGGCTGTTCCGAGCCGGCCTTGACGTTGCCGAGGCCGGGCTGGTCGTACTTGACTCCGACCTTCAGTTCGCCGGCGTCCTTGGCAGCCTTCCAGGTCTTGGAATCTTTGAAATCGGCGCTGTCGTTGACTGTGTACTCAGGTGCTTCCGCCTGGGCGCCGTCGCCCTCGGCAGGAGCATCCGGGGTTCCGCCTTGGCCGCAGCCGCTGAGCGCGAGCAGCCCGATTGCAACAGATGCGATTGAGAGTCTGAACTTCTTCATCGTTTCTCCTTGTAAGTGTGGTGCTGTGTGACCGACAACTTCGTTCGGTGTGATCAGCGGGTGAGGATCTTGGACAGGAAGTCCTTGGCACGCGGGGTCTGGGGGTTGGTGAAGAACTCTTCGGGCTCGGCGACCTCGACGATCTCACCATCTGCCATGAATACGACGCGGTGAGCAGCCTTCCTTGCAAACCCCATCTCGTGGGTGACGACCACCATGGTCATGCCCTCTTCGGCGAGTCCGACCATGACATCGAGGACTTCGTTGATCATCTCCGGATCCAGCGCCGAGGTGGGCTCGTCGAAGAGCATCACCTTCGGCTTCATCGCCAGCGCACGGGCGATAGCGACTCGCTGCTGCTGCCCGCCGGAGAGCTGTGCTGGGTATTTATCGGCTTGGTGGGCGACTCCGACGCGTTCGAGCAGAGCCATTGACTGCTCTTCGGCTTCGGCTTTGGACAGTTTGCGGACCTTGATCGGACCGAGGGTGACGTTCTCGAGGATCGTCTTATGGGCGAAGAGGTTGAAGGCCTGGAAGACCATGCCCACGTCCGAACGCAGCTCTGCCAGGGCCGCGCCTTCAGCAGGCAGTTCCTTGCCGTCGATCGTGATCGAACCGGAGGTGATGGTCTCCAGACGATTGATCGTACGGCACAACGTCGATTTGCCGGATCCGGACGGACCGATGACGACGACGACTTCGCGTTCTTTGATATGGAGGTTGATGTGTTTCAGAGCGTGAAAATCACCGTAGTGTTTCTCGACATCTGTGACTGACACCAGCGGTTGTGATTCAGCTCTCATGAGAGTTGATCTTAGTGAATAAAGTTCTCACATGAAAAACGTGACGTCTTGCCAGAAAAACTGCAACCGACTTGTGACCTGGGTCAGGAGCCGGCTGCAGTCTCTTCTGCGGCCCTCACGCCGTCCGCGAAAGGGCGATTCGCGCTCAGCCTGCGATCGTGGTGTGGACGATCTTCTCGCCTTCTTCGCGCAGTTCGATCTTGCGGATCTTGCCCGAGACCGTCATCGGGAAAGACTCCCGAACCTCGACGTAACGCGGGATCTTGAAGTGTGCGAGCTTGCCTGAGCAGAACTCGCGGACCGCCGCGGCGTCCAAGGTTTCGACGCCGTCTTTGAGGATCACCCAGGCCATGAGCTCCTCGCCGTACTTCTCATCGGGGATCCCGACGACCTGGACGTCTCTGATCGAGGGGTGATGGTAGAGGAACTCCTCGACCTCACGGGGGTAGACGTTCTCTCCGCCGCGGATGACCATGTCCTTGATTCGGCCGGAGATGTCGACGTAGCCGTCATCGTCCATGATGCCGAGGTCGCCGGTATGGATCCAACGGGACGCATCGATCGCCTCGGCGGTCTTCTCTGGGTTCTCCCAGTACCCGAGCATGACAGCATATCCGCGGGTGCACAGTTCCCCCTTCTGTCCGCGTGGGAGGGCTTGACCTGTCACCGGGTCGGCGATCTTGATCTCGAGATGGGGCATGACACGGCCGACGGTCTGAGTGCGGGCCTCGAGTGTGTCATCGACGCGGGTCATCATGGACACCGGCGAGGTCTCCGTCATGCCGTAGCAGATGGCGACCTCTTCCATGTTCATGTCGGTGATGACGCGTTTCATGATCTCGACCGGGCAGGGCGAGCCGGCCATGACACCGGTGCGCAGCGAGCTGAGGTCGTAGCTCGAGAAGTCAGGATGTTCGAGTTCGGCGATGAACATCGTGGGCACACCATAGAGCGAGGTCGCCTTCTCATCGGAGACTGCGCTCAGACTCGCCACAGGGTCGAATCCGGGAGAGGGCAGGATGACGGCAGCGCCGTGGCTGAGAGCCGCGAGGTTTCCGATGACCATCCCGAAGCAGTGGTAGTACGGGACCGGCAGGACGACGGAGTCCTTCGAGGAGTAGCCCAGCATCTCTCCGATGAAGAACCCGTTGTTGAGGATGTTGTGATGGCTCAGCGTCACCCCTTTGGGGAAGCCTGTCGTGCCGGAGGTGTACTGGATGTTGATCGGGTCGTCCATCGCGAGCTCGTCCATGAGCTTCTGCAGGCGGACCGAATACTTGACGCTCTCATCGTCGAGGAGGCTGCGACCGCTGCCGATCAGTCGGGCAAAGGATTCACGTTCGCCGATGATCGCATCGCCGAGGAGGTCGGACGGGAGCGTATCGAGGAAGACGAGTTCGAGTCCCGGCACCTTCGCCGCGACCTCGCTCGCGATCGCATGGAAATCCGAGTGTGGCGGGGCGGTGATCTGGGAGACGAGCATGCTCATGCCCGACTGCTTGACGACGTATTCGAGCTCGTGGCTGCGGTAGGAGGGGTTGACGTTGACGAGGATTGCGCCGATCTTCGCAGTGGCGTACTGGATCTGTGCCCATTCGGCAACGTTCTGCGCCCAGATGCCGACCCGATCGCCCTTCTTGATTCCACGTTCAAGCAGTCCGACGGCCAGGGCATCGGTATCGCGATCGAATTCGGCATAGGTCCACCGACGGTCTGAATACCGGTCGACGAGCGCAGGACCGTTCGCGTGAGCAGCGGCAGTTGCCTTGATGTGCGCGGGGATGGTTTCTCCCAGCAGTGGTGTGTCTGACGGTCCTGAGGAATAGGAAAGTTCTGCCACGTCGTTGTGCTCCTTTGTGCAGGTTCGATGGTGCTAGCGTGATCTACTGCACAGTATGCCTTCTGTGTCCCCGTCGCAAAAGCTGTGGAGGAAGTCGTGTCCAGGTAAGTCCGGCCACTGGCGAGAAGCGGTCGACAGGCTGGCTCCGACTTCTCCCACGGGTGCGCTGAACGCAACGCTTCCGGAGTCGATGAGCACCAGAGTGGACGCCAGTGCAGTGACGTCGTCGACATCGTGGGTGATGATGACAGCGCTTCGATCTGACAGCACCTGGCCGAGCACGCTTCGCGTCTCGACCCTGACGTCAATGTCCAGGGCCGACAGCGGCTCGTCGAGGAGCAGCAGCTTCGGATCGGTGACCAGTGCTCGGGCCAGAGCGATGCGGGCTGCCTGTCCCCCGGATACGGCATCGGGTCTGCGGTCCGCGCAATGACCGACGCCGAGGTTCGAGAGCATGCGTCCGGCGAGTCTTCGTGCGTCCGCAGTTCGGCGTCCGTGAGCTCTGAGTCCGAAGGCCACATTGTCGATGACGCTCAGATGCGGGAACAGGAGCGGGTTCTGAGCCAGGTGGACGATGCCTCTGGCGTGAACGGGCGGCCATCTGTTCGCGTCGAGGTCGAAAACGGTCTCAGCACCAATGTGCAGGGAGCCGGACTCGGCAGAGATCGCTCCGGTCATCAGCTGGAAGAGGCTCGACTTCCCCGCACCGTTGCGACCGATGATCGCCGTCGTCGAGCCAGTCGGCATCGTGAGATCGACGTTGATACCGCGCTCGGGCAGCCGAGCGCTGAGACGAACCGCGGAGGCCTCCGGCTGCGGTCGTTCGGTGAGCGACTCCGAGGTGTGCCCTCCAGAGAACGTCGAAGACGGACCCGGCCGGAGTGTCGAAGCCTCGACCGCCTCCGGTGCCACGGCCGGTGCCGGTGCCGCGGCCGAACGCGGAGCGCGCAGTCTGGGTGCGTGAGGAGAACGGTAGGCGAGGACGATGATGACCAGGGCGACGACGATGAGGAGCAGGGACAATGCGATTGCCGACTGCGGGTCGGATTCGCGGACCAGATAGATCTGAAGCGGCATCGTTCGCGTGACCCCCGAGAGGGAGCCTGCAAATGTCAGAGTCGCACCGAACTCCCCCAGTGCTCGGGCGAAGCAGAGGATGGCGCCGGTCATGATTCCTTGGCGCAGGAGCGGAAGTGTGATGTGGAAGAACACGCGGTTGGGCGCTGCGCCGAGCTCGGCCGCGGCGAGTTCGAAGTCCTGCCCCCGGGCGGCGACCGCCGTCTCGACGGACATGACCATGAATGGAAGTGACACGAAGATCTGCGCAAACACGACGGCTGCCGTTGTATATGCCAAGCCCAGTCCCATGTCGGTGAGCAGGGACCCGAGGAAGGCTGTTCTCCCCCAGGTGTAGAGCAGTGCCAGACCGCTGACCACCGGCGGCAGGACGAGTGGCAGCAGGATGAGCGTGCGCACGACTCGCTGCCCGCGGAAGGTGCGCGTCGCGAGCAGGTAGCCCAGGGGGAAGCCGATGCTCACGCTCACCAGAGCAGCGATGACGGAGGTCAGCAGTGAGAGTCCCATAGCCACTTGAGATTCCGGCGATAGAATGATCTCGCCGAGGTGGCTGGGCTCGATTCGTGTGATCATCCCGATGATCGGGACGAGGAGGAAGGCGATGCCGAGCCCGGCAGGGATCCAGAGCCACGACGGCACCGTTGAGTGGCCGCGTCTCCTGCGCGTATTCGTCATATCAGGACTCCCAAGTCAGAACGGTCAGGTCAGGGAGTCGAGAATCCGGCGTCGTCGAACAAACTGATCGCCTCGTCAGACTTCAGGAACGACACGAACTCATCGGCGGCTTCCTGGTTCTCACTCGCTCCGACCGTCGCCGCCGGGTACTCGTTGATGACCTTGTCCGCGCCGTCGAGCGCGACCTGTTCGACGTCTCCGTTCCCCCGGGCGACATCGGTGACGTAGACGATGCCGGCGTCGGCCTGGCCGGCACTGACCTTGCCCAGAACATCAGTGACCGAGTTCTCCTCGCTGACGGGGTCGAGTGCGACATCATTCTGGTGCGCCCACTTCTCGGTGGCGGCACCGCAGGGGACCTGGGGCGCGCAGACGACGAGGTCCTTGCCCGTGAAGTCCTTCGACGAGGCGATGTTCTCCGGGTTTCCCTTCGGCACGGCCAGGGCCAGCGTGTTCGAGGCGAAGATCTGGCGCGCCCCGGCCAGTAGGTCATCACTGTTGAGCGTGTTCATCGTCGACTCATCGGCGGTGGCGATCACGTCTGCGGGAGCCCCTTCCGAGATCTGTGCGACGAGATCGGAGGAGCCTGCGAAGGAGAACTTCACCTCGACGTCGGGCTCGGTCTTGTTGAACTCCTCAGCGACATCGTCGAAGACCTCGGTCAATGATGCGGCGGCGAAGACCGTCAGAGTTGTCTTCTCCTCCGAGCCCGAATCCGAGCCTGAGCCGGTCGAACAGGCGGTGAGTGTGAGCAGTGCGACGATGCACGCTGCAGATAGATGCTTCATTCGTCCATTAAACCCGCATTCGCGGATAAAATGCACATTCATCTCAGCATCTACGACAAAGAGGGCGGACTTGTCAGCCGGTTGCCGCAGTGTCGATGGAGACCATCGTTGCCTTCACCGAGGCGGTGGCAAGACTGCCCGGTTCGAGTTGGAGCTGTCTGCAGGCCTCCGCTGACATCAGAGACACGACGCGGAAAGGACCGCATTGGAGACTGACCTGCGCCATGACCCCGTCGATGACCACATCGGTGACAAGACCGGCGAACCGATTGCGGGCAGAACTCACGACACCGGTCGGATCATCGAGGGCCGCAGAACTCGACTGCGCCAGCGCCACGAGCTCGCGCCCCTCAACCACTGCCCGATTGGATACGTCCTTGTGCTGGGTGAGTTTTCCTTCGCTGACCCATCGGCGGATGGTGTCATCACTGACCCCGAGGAACCGGGCCGCATCATTGATGCGCAGTTCCGTCATTCGAGTGCTCCCACCCATTCATCGTCTCCGTCGGAGAAGAACTGATGCTTCCAGATCGCGACCCGCGCCTTGACCTCGTCGATGAGCTCCGAGCACGCGGCGAAGGAATCATGACGATGTGGTGAGGCGACGACGGCGGCCAGGGCCACGTCTCCGATCTCGAGTGCACCGACACGATGAACGACGGACAGACGCACGACCGGGTGCTTCGACGCGATCTCAGCGGCCACCTCGGCGATCTGGGTCGTTGCCAGCGGATGGGATTCGTAGGACAGTCTGTGGACGCCCCGCCCGTCGTCGTGGTCTCGGATGACACCGGAGAAGCTGACCACAGCACCGCAGGTGTCGTTGAGGACATCGGGCTCGAGTGCGTCGGTGCTGATCGGGGTCTCGACGATGTCGGTGTGGATGACGCTCATGTGTCCCGGCTCCAGTCGCCGCTGCGTCCACCCGACTTCTCGATGACCTTGATATCGCCGATGATCGCCTGATTGTCGACGGCCTTGATCATATCGAAGATGGTCAGAGCGGCGATGGAGACAGCGGTCAGCGCCTCCATCTCGACACCGGTCTTCGACACGGTTTTGACGGCGCCATTGATGCGGACGGCGTCATCGAGGAGTTCGAAGTCGACGTCGATGCCGGTCAGCGGCAGAGGGTGGCACAGCGGGATGAGCTCGCTGGTGCGCTTGGCGCCCATGACTGCGGCGATCCGGGCCACAGGCAGAGCATCACCCTTGGGCAGCCCCGCCTCGGCGATCATATCGATGACCTCGTGTCGAGTGGTGATGAGTGCGGTGGCGACGGCGCGACGTTTGGTCACGTCCTTGTCTCCGACGTCGACCATATGGGCGGCGCCGGAATCGTCGATGTGCGTCAGTGTCATGTGATCTTCCACGTCTTCAGCCTATCGCCTGCGCCGGGCTCAGTCTCATCCGACTGCGCGCCGGAAGCTGCCGGTGGGATGAAGACAAGATGCGTGCTCTGGGCATAGTTGTGGAGCAGGTGGGAGCGGGATCCGCCCATGAGCTCGAGGCCCTCACCGGTCATCACGGCCCGGCGCACCTGCAGCTTTCCGCTCGGCGGGGCCTCGTCGAGTCCCCCGAGCAGACGGTGGTATTCGGTTTCGCGCGGGTCTTCGTCCACGTCGAGTCCCAACAGGGCAGGGCGGATGAACATCTCGAAGCTGATCAGGGCACTGACCGGGTTGCCGGGCAGCGCCACCCATGCGGTTCCGGCCAGTGTTCCGCATCCCTGCGGTCCCCCTGGCTGCATCGCGATGGGTTCGAAGACCATGGTCGAGGCTTCGTCGAGGTCGGCGGCGAGCTTGACGACCTCATGCGCCCCCTTCGAGATCCCGCCGGTCGAGATGACGAGGTCACTCTCGGACGCCTGCACAGCGTGAAGAAGTGCCTGCGGATCGTCGGGGACGGTGATGATGGTCGTGTCGACGCCCAGGCGGCGGAGACTGGCACCCAGGGTGATCGAGTTTGCGTCATGGATTCCGGCGGCGGCATCGGCGGTGATCTCGTCCCCGGTGCTCACGATGAGCACACGAGGCAGGTTCTGGACCTCGAGCGCGGTGATCCCGCACGCTGCTGCGACGCCGAGGTGGGCCGGCGTGAGCATCAGTCCGGCATTGAGCACTGCGGTTCCGGCGGCGACGTCGCTGCCTCGAGACCGCACGAAGTCACCCGGCTGAGGGCCTGTATCCGTGGCCGGCAGGGTGATGGTGATCTCCGAGGACTCGAAGTTCCCCGGCTGAGTATCCTCGATCTTGATCACTGTGTCGGTGCCCGCAGGCAGCGGTGCCCCGGTCATGATCTCGACCGCAGATCCGGGCGCCACCTCTCCGCCGCGCGCTCCGGCCGCAACCCTGCCGCGTACCCGAATGGGGCCGTAGACTGTATGTTCGATGCCTTTGGCGTCTGTGTCGTGCCTCTGCTGCGCGTTGCGAAGCGTGGAGGCGGCTACGGCATATCCGTCCATGCTGGAGTTGTCGAAACCCGGAACATCGATCGGTGAGCTCACGGTAGTGCTCAGGCGCCGCGGTGAGTCGAGGAGTTCGCTGATCGGCCTTGTCTGCGTGTCGAGGAGTGGGCCGATCGTGTCGAGCACACGGCGACGATGCATCATGGCGGTAGTCATGGGACGATGATAGCGAAGATGTTGATCAAGGAGGATGGCAGAATGCGCAAGATCAGCCTGCCCACGCCCGTTCTGAGAACTCCGACAGTGGACCCGGGCGAGACGTTTACGGCCCATCAGGAGGATTCGCTCCTGGACACCTTCGGTCGACGTGCCCGCGATATGCGCATCTCGCTGACCGACTTCTGCAATCTGCGCTGCAGCTACTGCATGCCCGAGGAGGGTGTGGAGTTCATGTCTCGCGATGCGGCGATGACGGCCGAGGAGATCATCCGCTTCGTGCGCATCGGGGTCGAGAAGTTCGGCGTCGACCAGGTCCGGTTCACCGGTGGCGAACCGCTGACCCGCAAAGACGTCACCGACATCATCGCCGGTGTCGCCGCACTTGAGCCCCGCCCCAATATCGCACTGACGACGAATGCGATCGGTCTCGACAAGCGTGCTGCGAAGCTGCGGGACGCGGGCCTCGACCGCATCAATGTCTCTCTCGACACCGTCGACCCCGAGACCTTCGCGACGATCACTCGACGCCCGTTCCTGGGCAGGGTGCTCGACGGGATCAAGGGCGCCCAGGCTGCCGGCATGGATCCGGTGAAGATCAACGCCGTGCTGCTGCCCGGCGTCAACGACCATCAGGCTCCGCAGCTGCTGCGCTGGTGTCTCGATCGTGGGCTCAAGCTGCGCTTCATCGAACAGATGCCTCTCGATGCCGGACATTCCTGGGAACGCGGCACAATGATCACGGCCGCCGACATCTTCGCCCTGCTCGAACCCGATTTCGTCCTCAGCCCCGACTCTGCACCGCGGGGTGGTGCTCCAGCGGAGAAGTTCCTGGTTGCGAGCAGGGACGATCCGGAGACCGTCATCGGCGACGTCGGCATCATCGCCTCGGTAACCCGACCCTTCTGTGCCGATTGCACCCGCACCCGTCTGACTGCAGAGGGACGAGTGCGCACCTGCCTGTTCTCACACACGGAGGTGGATCTGCTCACGGCCATGCGGGGCGGTGCCGATGATGAAGCCATCGCGAACCTGTGGAAGGGCGCGCATTGGAAGAAGCTGGCCGGCCACGGCATGGATTCCGAGAGCTTCGAACAGCCCCAACGTCCCATGAGCGCCATCGGAGGATAAGTGCCCCAGATCAGAGTCCGCTTCTTCGCAGCCGCGCGAGAGGCTTTCGGGACCAAAGAATGCAGCGCCGAGGCCGCCACCATCGACGGGCTGATCACGACCCTGACCAAGGATGCCGCCACCGAGGCGAAGACGGTCATCTCCCGCTCGAGCTTCCTGGTCAACGCGATCGCTGCCACGGATCCTCACGCGGCTCTGAGCGAGGGCGATACCGTCGACGTCCTCCCGCCCTTCGCAGGCGGCTGAGTTCGTCAGTGCGGCAGTGACAGATACGCGAGATATCCCCCGGAGACAGAGCTGACCTCGCTACCCTGCGCGCGCAGCTGTGCGCAGGCCCGGGCAGAGCGCACTCCCGAACGGCAGTAGAGAGCCACTGTCCCGTGCCCCGCGATCAGTCCGGGATCGTCCACGAGGACGTCCATCGGTATGTGCCGAGCGCCTGGAACCATTCCTGCCGAGACCTCGTCTTCGTCTCTGATGTCGACGAGGTGAGTGCCGGGTGTGATCGACCCCCACGTCACGCTCGGATCATTTCCCGCCGGCGTCCCGGCGGTCGTCTCAGCACCGAGGCTGCCGAGTGCATCACCATAGTCGCCGAGGTGGCTGCCCAGCTCCGTGATCGACTCACGTTCAGGTAATCGTCGAACCGGAACGCTCTCCCAGCTGGCGTCGAGGCTGCTGTGGATGGAGACCGCGTTGTAGAGAGGTGTGCCGATACCGGTGAGGACCTTGATCGTCTCCATCGCCATGGCCGCACCGATGCTTCCGCAGAGAGCTCCGAGGACACCGGCAGTGGCGCAGTCGGGTACTGATCCGGGGGCAGGGACGACCGGGTAGAGGTCGCGCAGCGTTGCCCCCTGCCTCGTGTCGAAGACGGCGACCTGCCCGTCGAAGCCGAGGATCGTGCCCCAGACGAGGGGCTTCTTCAGGATCTCACAGGCGTCGTTGGCTAAGTACCTGGTGGCGAAGTTGTCGCTGCCGTCGATGACGATATCGGCTGCACCGATGAGTTCGAGGGCGTTGTCCGGTGTCAGCAGCACGGGGTGGGTGATGATGTCGAGGGTCGAGTTCAGCTCGCCCAACCGTGCTTTGGCGGAATCGACCTTCCGGTGGCCCACGCGCGCCTCGGAATGAATGAATTGGCGGTGCAGGTTGCTCAGTTCCACCGTGTCGGGGTCGATGATGCTGATGCGTCCGACCCCGGCCGCTGCCAGGTACGTCAGGACCGGTGCCCCGAGCCCACCGGCGCCGATGACGAGCACATGAGATGCAAGGAGTGCGGACTGGGCCTGCGGGCCGAACCCGTTGAGGCGGATCTGACGGGCATAGCGCTTCGTGTCCGCAAAGGTGAGTGCATGTGCTGACATGTGCCTCAGTCTAGTTGGCTTCAGCAGTCGAGGACCGCGATGATGTCCCCGGTCCGAATCGTCCCTGGGGCTCGAGGTGCACGGATGATGACGTCGGCGCCGGCGAAGTCGCGCAGTCGTGACCGGTCCAGGGCTTCGACATCTCCCGCTGTGGTGAATCTGCCGGGCAGCAGGCTGACGGCCTTATTGTGTCCGATGATGTCGGGACCGGCGTAGACGGCCTTCTGCCACCGTGATCCGAGGGGACGCGCCTCGAGCAGAGAGCGTGCGAAGAGGTGGAAGGACAGGAAGGCTCCGGTCGGTGTGCCCGGGAAATGGAGCAGTGGGACATCACCGCAGCGTCCGTACCCCTGGGGCCCGCCCGGTCGCAGTGCCAGACGCAGGAACGACGAGTGGTCGCCGCTGAGGGCCTGTCTGACGACTTCGAAGGCGCCGGCGCTGATGCCGCCGGTGGTGATGATGAGGTCGACTCGACCTGAGAGCTCGTCGATGATCTGGAGGAAGGCATCGGGATCGTCACCGCAGCTGCGATCGACGGGGATGGCTCCGGCGGCCGTGATCGCTGAGCTGAGCATGGGCAGATTCGAGTTGTGGATGAATGGCTGCACCGACGTGGTGAGACCGGTGCGCAGCTCATCCCCGGTGACGATGAGACCGATGGTGAGAGGGCGGAGGACGCTGACGGTCTCGCGTCCCATCATGGCCAGTGTGCCCACACCTGCGGAGCTGATCGTCTCGCCGGATCGGATGACGGTGTCTCCGGCCTGGGTGTCCTCCCCTACTGCTCTGATGTTCCACCCGGTTTGCAGTCCCGTGGGCCACGACGGGACACGGATGTGTTCGGGAGCTGGCCCTGTGGCCTCGGCATCGGTGAGTTCGACGGGAACGACCGCCACAGCGCTGGAGGGCACCTGCGCTCCGGTCATCACCCGCACTGCGGTGCCTGGTGCGATGTCCACCGGCACGGCACCGGCGGGGATGTCACCGCTGAGGGCCACCTCGGCGCCGGCCCGGGAGCTGCCCAGCGCCGACTCATCGAATGCGAAGCCGTCCATCGCCGAGGTGGCAAACGCTGGGATGGGCGCGTCGGCGATCACGTCGGCGGCTGAGGTTCTGTCGATCGCCGACACTGTGGGAATCGTCTCCACGGTGTGCGGCGGGGCCGACGAGATGATGAGTCGGCAGTATTCCTCTGGTTCCACGGGTGTCCTTTCGCCTGTGTCAGATACTACGAGGAGTTGCCGGTTCCAGCGCTCGTGTTCGGACTGTGGTGATTTAGAGTGTCAAGCGTGGACACACAAACGCGATTCGAACCTGATTCCAAACGATTCGATCTCATTTCCTGGCCGGGGCTGGCCGCAGTCCTGTTGGCGCTGTCCGCCTTCGTCCTGTTCGGTCTCGGAACCACGTTTCCTGAGCTGAGGACCTTCGGCTACGTGCCGATGGTGGCCTCTCTCATCGTCGCATGGATGGCCGACCGAGAGTTCGCACGCGACCTCAGCGTCATCGCCGGCTGTCTGGGACTGATCTCCTCAATCTCGGTGGCAGCCGATATCTCTTGGTCCAACATCGCTCGGATGGGAGTCGTGCTGTCCGCCGTGGTGATCGGGCCCTGGCTGATCACCCGATACGGATTCAAGGACCGGACCATCGTCTTCCCTCTGCGTCGTGGGCAGAAGTGGTCGCGCCTGGAATGGGCTTGGCTGGCCTTCGTCATCGTCGTCGCCTGGCTCGTTCTCCCTCAGTACTTCATGCGCACCGGGGTCTATCTCAACTGGCCACCGGTGACTCAGTGGGATGAGATTGTGCGCCTCTTCTTCGGCGTCAACGCTGTCGGCATCTGGGATGAGCTGTTCTTCATCTGCACGGTCTTCGCCTTGCTGCGCAAGCACTTCGCCTTCTGGACTGCCAACGTGTTCACCACCATCATCTTCGTGTCCTTCCTGTGGGAGTTGGGCTATCGATCGATCGGCCCGGTGCTGACGATCCCCTTCGCGCTCGTTCAGGCCTATATCTTCACTCGAACGAAGTCGCTGCCCTATACCGTGACGGTCCATCTCCTCTTCGACGCGCTCGTCTTCCTCACGATCGTCCACGCACATCATCCCGAGGCGCTGCCCATCTTCATCGGGGTGTGAGAGCCCACCGCCAGCCGCAGTTGTCATCCAGCGGCGCCAGGCTTCTCCCGCGCACATGACGAAACGCCCTGGATCACGAGATGTGAGCCAGGGCGTCTCATCGAGTCAGAGCATGCGCGCACGGGAAGCGTCCCCTGTGCGAAGTGTCAGCGGATTCCGCGCAGTGCCTTGAGCATCGGCTTCGTCAGGGTCAGCGCCAGCAGACCCAGAATGATCGATGCTGCGCCGATCGACGTCCAATACGGCGTCTGATTGTCGGCCGAGTAGTAGCCGCCGAGGACACCCGACAGTGCAGTTCCCACGCCGGAGGCGAGGAAGAACACGGCGATCATCTGCGACTGGAACACCTTCGGTGCGACCTTCGAGGAGAAGGACAGACCGATCGGAGAGATGAGCAGTTCGGCGAAGACGAAGAGCAGCAGGATGAAGGCCACCCACAACAGCGGAGTCTCATGCTCGCCGGCATTCGCATACGGCAGGAACAGCAGGAACGCGATGCCGATGAGGATGAGCGAGAGCCCTGCCTTGACCGGGGTCGAGATCTGGCGTGTGCCCAGCTTGAACCAGACGGCTGAGAAGACCGGAGCGAAGGCGATGACGAAGATCGGCGGGATGAGCTGAAGCCAGTTGATCGGCATCTCCCAGCCGAAGATCTCACGGTTCATCTGCGAGTCGGAATAGGCAGTGAGCGTCCCGAAGATCTGCTGGTACAGGGACCAGAAGACCACACAGGTGACGAAGAAGGGAATGAATGCCAGCACACGTGAGCGCTCATCGGCATTCGTCTGCGGGCTCACGCCCATGACGATGAAGTAGCAGGCCGCTGCTCCGGCCGAGATCCCTGCGATCCACCAGTCCAGATTCTCCGGATTGACGACACCTGAGAACCACAGGACGACGATCAGGACGACGGCGACGACGATGGCCAGCAGGAAGAGGTAAAGCTTCGAGGATGGCAACGGGTTGACCGCACCCCGCGATTCGTCCGGCAGGTTCTTCCGACCTGTGGCATAGATGATCAATCCCAGAGCCATACCGACTGCTGCGGCACCGAAGCCGAAATGGAAGCCGATCTCCTTCTGCAGGAGACCGGTGATGAGCGGTCCCAGGAACGCACCGAGGTTGACGCCCATGTAGAACAGTGTGAACCCGGCATCCCTGCGCGGGTCCTTCTCCGAGTAGAGCTCACCGACGAGAGCAGACGCATTAGCCTTGAGGCCACCGGAGCCGAGAGCGACGAGGATGAGACCGGCGGCGACTCCGCCGAAGCCCGGGATGAGCGCCAGGCAGATGTGGCCGACCATGATGATGATCGCCGAGTAGAAGAGGATCTTCTCCGCGCCGAGGATCCGGTCTGCGACCCATGCGCCGAGGATCGTCGCCAAGAACACGGCGCCGCCGTAGGCGCCGACGATTCCGATGGCTGTCGGCTGAGGCATGCCCAGGCCGCCCTCGGACACCTGGAAGTACAGGTAGATGGCGAGGATGCCGTTCATGCCGTAGTAGGAGAACCGTTCCCACAGTTCGAGGCTGAAGAGCTGCATGAGCGGAAGCGGGTGCCCGAAGAATCGGGTGTCGTTCCGCGTGGCCTCAGTCGTTGAGGTGCTTGATGACATATCGTGCTTTCCGTTGTGGCGTGCAAACGCGCACTGCGATGCGCGATTCACTGTGAACAAGCGGCAATGCTACTCCCTGTTATTGCTCAGGTCACACGATCTCAATGCTGGGACGTCGCGTCCCAACAAGCGGTAACTACGAGTGAACCAGGTCTCTTTTTCGGGCTTCTTTGCCGACGATGAGGTTGAGCAGGCCGGCAACGAGGACGAGTGCGGAAGCCGCCATCGGGACAGCCATTGCGGCCGAGGTTCCGGCCTCCTCGGCGAGGATCCCGTTGACTGCCGATGCCATCGACTGGCCGACGATGATCGCGGAACCAGCCATGGACATCACGGTCGCCGAGCGTCCGAGCGGACTGCGTTCGGCAGCAAGGCTGAACAGGGTCACCAAGGTTGGCCCGACCACGCAGCCCATGAGCAGGAGGGCGATGACCACGATGGCCATCGACGTTGACGACGCCATGATCACGGCTCCGATGAGCATCAGGGGTGCGAAGGACAGCAGCCTGGCCCACAGAGCATAGCGTGGGGAGAACACCGCGACAGTGATGGCCAGAATGGCAGAGCCGATGCCCATGATTCCGTAGATGAGGCCCGCCTCCTCGGGACGTCCGAGGTCATTCGTCAGTGAGGTCAGCGCCGTCAGCGTCGACCCGAAGACGAGCCCGATGCCGAAGACGCCGAGGACGACGACGAAGACGCCGAAGGTGAACAGCTCCTTGGCCGGAGCCTGGACTCGTGGCTGCGCTGAGGTGCTCACAACTGCCCTGCCCGTGGGGTGGAGGGCGAAAGAGGACACGAAGACCAAGGTCATGATGACCGCGCCGATGATCGGCGCGACCGGGTGGAGTGTCGTGGCGAGGAGGCCGACGATGAAGGGGCCGAAGACGAAGACGAACTCATCGGCTGCCGACTCATAGGCCATTGTGCCGTTGAAAATCTTCTGCTGTCTGGGGCCGTTGAGCTTGGACATGATGATCTCAACGAGGCGAGAGCGTGACATCGGGGCGACCTGCGGGGCTGTAGCGCCGATGGCGAAGGCGGCGATGAGCACCACGGAATCAGGGAGGGGGCTGAAGACGACCCAGGCCATGAAGATCAGGGCGATGCTGTTGAGCAGACCCACGATCAGCAGGACGCGGCGTTGTCCCCAACGGTCAGCCGCGGCGCCGATGAAGGAGCCGAAGATCGCCGTTCCCAGGCCGACCATGGCGGAGTTGATTCCGCCGAGGCTCAGCGAGTCACGGCCAGCGACGACGAGGGTGAGGACACCGATGACCACCATGGCATAGGGCAATCTGGCCACGCAGGCGATCGGGAAGTAGGTGCGTCCCACGATGCTCAGCAGCGTCGGTGCTGCGATCTGATCGGGACGGGTGCGGGTTTCGTTGCTGGGCATATCAATCCAGTTTCTCCCCGAATCATTGCGATGGGGGTCGGTGCCGCCGTGGTGACCTGGATCAAAATCACTCGGTAGATGCACTCTGCTGTCTATGTCGGCGCCAGTGGGCGCTTCTTCCAGGCTACCGGGATCGGAGCCTGCCGACGAGGGTGATCGTGAACTCAAGCGTTTGAGCTTGCTCACCTTCGTCGTCTGACACAGACCTCATTCCCATCCGCGACTCAGTAAGAATGCAGACGAGAATGGGACGATATCTGCATGAACTTCCTCTCTCGAGTAGTCGTCAACGCATGTGCGATCTGGGTTGCGGCTTGGATTCTGCCTGGCGTTGCCATCGCAGGAAACCGAGTCGTGGAAGACCAGACTGGGCCGATCGCCGCCACGATCATCTCCTACCTCGTCGTCGGGTTGATCTTCGGTTTGGCGAACGCGTTCATCAAACCGATCCTCAGCTTCGTGTCCGCACCGATCACGTGCCTGACTCTGGGGCTGTTCTCGATCGTCATCAATGCGATCATGCTGGCGCTGACCAGTTGGCTCAGCGGCTTCACCCCGTTCCAGTTCACTATCGACACATTCTTCCCTTCGGCCATCTTCGCCGCGATCATCATCTCCATCGTCTCCGCCCTCCTGGGCTGGTTGGTCCCGGAGAAGAGCTCCGCACGCGACTGATCGGTGCCCACTGTGACTCGGGCGTCAGCCGCACCCGGAATCTTCTCTACTGCGTGTAGACTTAATTTCAGTGTGTCAGTCTGCACCCCAATGACCGTCGGAGGAGAACATGTCCAACATCGCCACCACGAAGAGAACTCGGAACTCAGCATCGTTCGCTGACGTCATCGTCTTCATCTTCTCGTTTGCCCTCTTCGTGTTCGGTCTCTACCTCTTCGGTGCCGGATTCTACGGCGCTCCGGGGACCGAGTTCTGGCTCTTCTGGGCCGGTCTGCTCGCCTCCTCCGCTGCGTTCATCGTCCCCATGGTCTATCACTGGATCGTCGACCGTAAGGGCTGAGACCCTGGCATGAACGAAAGGGGGCCGATGCGTTGATTCGCATCGGCCCCCTTTCGCTGTTCAGTCCCTGATTCAGTCCCTGCCGCGACAGAATCCCATGATCGCCGAGGCGGCTGCCTCGGGACGTTCATAGTGCACCAAGTGCCCCACACCGGAGAGTTCGACGAACTGTGCACTCGCCAACTCCGATACGAATTCGCGAGTCGCCGGGATCGGGGCGATGGCGTCCTTGTCTCCGGCAATGACGAGCGTGGGCATCCTCAGGTCGCCGGCCACCTCGGTGACGGTGTGGGCGACCGAGACCTCGAAGGCCGCTGCAAGTGAATCCCGATCGCTGAAGGTGGAGAAATGTCGAGCATGCTGGTCGTGGATATAGCGTCGCAGCCCGCGGTCACTGGTCGTGGCCATGACCTCACTCATCGCCCGCACGATGACCGGATTGGCCAGCAGCTGGTGACCGATCGTCTCCGGCAGCCGGGCTCCGAGCTTGTAGTAGAGACGGGTCAGAGCCGTCAGCACTTTGGCGGAGCCTTCGAGCGCCGGTGTCGTGATCGGGTTGATGAGGATGAGCTCACCAACAGTCGACGGTCGGCGCGCAGCCATATGCGCGACCAGAATCGACCCGAAGGAGTGGCCGAGAACGATCGGCGCGGCCTGCCAACGCGAAGTCACCTCTGCGATGAGTCCGACGAGATGATCGCAGTAGCTGTCGAGGCTCAGACCTGCCGACAGCGGAGGCGTGAGGCCGAATCCGGGAAGATCGCCGACGATGACATCGCGATCACGGATTGCCCCTGCCATGAGGTCCATTCCGTGGTGGTCGCCGCGGAATCCGTGGACCATGAGCACAGGACGCGCGGTCGATTCCGCGGAGTGCACCCACACGGCGGTTGGGTGACCGTCGACGGTGAAGTCGGTGCGCGCTGGAGCAGAGAGGCTCACTTCGTCGAGACGGAGCTGCTCGGGCGCCGGGGCACAACGACGACAGGTACCGGCAGCACACGCAGCAGTCGCCTGGCACGAGCACCGATGAACACGCGACCGCCTCGGCCGAGTCTGCTCGAACCGATGAATGCGATCTCGCCGGGTTGGAAGTCCACGTTCGCGGCAGCGTCCTCGATGTCGGCTCCGGCCTGAGACTTGACGACGGCTCGGCCCGACTCGAACATCTCGGCCGCGCGGCCGGCCAGCACCGCTCCCCCGTACTCCTCGGCGAATTCCTGAATCTCCACGGTATCGTCATCGCCGAGCCCGTCGTTCTCGATCAGAGACAGCAGCCGCAGGTCGACGTCGAGGGCAGCGGCTGACTGCACGGCGGCGCCGATGAGCGCTGCCGCTCCGGGGCGGGCGCCGAAGAGTGTGGTGATTCGGGAGACGGGACCGATGTCCGAGTTGCCTGCCGGAGCCAGAACCACCGGGACCACTGAGGAATGGAGCAACGAGGACGCGACAGTCCCGATGCGGAATGAGCGCATCAGCGTCGTGGCCCGCGCACCGATGACGATACCGAGCGCACCTTCGGTCTCGGCGACCTCCATCAGACCTTTGGACTCATTGGACGAGGTGTGGATGACACCGCGGGCCGTGACATCATCGGGCACCAGTGCCAGTGCCTCGTCGAGCCAGTCTTCGAGCTGCTGCGAGACGATCCCGGTGCCGTCCTGCGGAATCGAATTGCCTGCGGTGAAGGTCGATGACTCCGGACGCACGATCGTCACAATGAGTTCGATCCCAGCAGAACGTGCCAGTGAGATGGCCAGCGCGATGGCGTCGCGTCCACGGTCGGTGGCAATGTATCCGACGACCAGTCGTCGAGGGGTGGCAGCAGGCTGTGACATGATCTTCTCCCAGTGAGTCGCGAGTCTGAGAAGATTCTACGTCGGCAGCTAGGCATTCTTCGACCTCACATTCCGAGCCCGATGGAAAGGTGCTCCACGGGACAGTGCGGATCGATGACCGGTCCGAATAGACCACGAATCTCCTTAGCCGTAATAAAGTTCAGAAAGAATGAACAAAACCTACACACAGTTCTTCACCTGTGATAAATTCGACAGTGCAATTACGGATTCGCACAACCCCCAGAATTGCAATAGTCCATTGTGAGCACTGACGCCGCTCAAACGAGATCCACGACCAAGAAGGGAGCGCAGAACTATGCTGAAAATTATCGCATTTCCGAAGCCCCAGCACCGCTGGCTCGGGAACACTGCCTGCTTGATTGGCGGACAAGGGCTCGTCGGCTGAATTCCAGCCGCATCTTACGTCTTTCTCCACCGGTCATCTGAATGCCGGTACTTTCTCTGCCGCAGGATCACCCAGGCCATACCGCTGTGTCGCCACCGTTGGCGCTCACACGGTGCATTCACGCCTGAAGTGGCCTCGGCCAGGACGCCGTTGTTCACCAGGTGCGTTCATTCATGAACACCATCGACCTTCGGGGCTTTGAACCACTCATCCGATTGAGCCTGCCTGTGGGCTGCTGCCGTCAATTCATCTGATCCTCACCGAGGCTCAGATCATGGCGGACATCGATCCGTGAATTCATCTCCCAGAAGTCGCTTTCATTCGAGTCTTCGGGCCTTTCTTCAGCTCATTGTCCTCGAACATTAACACTAACCCTCATTTGGGCATTTCCCCTGCCCGAAAACATTAAGGAATCGTTTTGTCCACGGTATTCACTTTCACATATCCGCGGCGTGTGGCACTGAACGCCGGGCTCAAGTTGATCCAATGGGCCCGCCGTCCGGCTGCCGCCGCAAAGAACCGCAATAGGATCACTCGTCGAGACCGTCGTCAGGCGCAGCTTCGCAGACTCGCTCGAGATGAGCGGGTGAAGGAGCAGCGCGAACGCGAAGTCGCGAAGTACCTCTACTATGTTCGGCCCATGATCTGATGTCCGATGGCCGGGACCGGGAGATCGCCTGGTCCCGGCCATCATCAGATCCCCTGCCCCGGCCACCATCAGACTCCCTGTCCCAGTCACCCGCAGATTCCGCGTCCCAGCCACCGCTTGACACATGAGTGTGGTCAGCGTCACTCTCCGCCGATTTGTCGTCCCGCGTGCACCTGAGTAATATTGATCGAGCAAGCGGGGGTATGGCGCAGTTGGTAGCGCGTCTCCATGGCATGGAGAAGGTCAGGGGTTCGAATCCCCTTACCTCCACCGCACGAAGGACCCGGTCCCATCACAATGGGGCCGGGTCCTTCTTCGTGTGCGAGGCTCGAGTGGGAGGCTGCCGTCAGTGACCAGCCTCGAGGTTGAGCAGGGTTCGCTTCTTCTCTTCACCCCAGGCATAGCCGGTCAGTGCCCCATTCGCTCCGATCACACGGTGGCAGGGAACGATGATGCTGATCGGGTTCCGCCCATTGGCGGCTCCCACTGCACGTGCCGCTGTCGGTCTGCTGATCCACGCAGCGAGTTCCCCGTATCCTGCGGTTGCTCCGTAGGGAATCGTTGTCAGCGCCTGCCAGACTTCGCGTTGGAATTCGGTGCCCTTCGGGGCCAATGGAATGTCGAAGGCGACGCGGGAGCCCGCGAAGTACTCGGCCAGCTGCTCCCCCGTCGCCGCGAACACCGTGAGTCCGTCGTCAAGGACCGGCTCGGCATCGCCTGGCATTGCCAGTCGTTCCAGGATCTGATCGAAATCATCCAGGTAGAGTCCGGTCAGGTGATCGCCGTCGGAGGTGAGAAGAATCCTCCCCAACCCCGAGTCGATGATCGAGTATCGCACTGCGTTCGCCGTGGGCTGGGTCAGTGTCATAGTCATTGTGTTCTCCGTTCCTGATTCGCTGTGCTGTTCATGGTTGTGGCTGCGAGTGATGGGCCCACAGCAGATGGGTGACGTAGGACCTCCAGGGTCGTGCGCGGTCTGTCTTCTGGGTCCAACCGGTCATGTCCGTGCCTGAACCGTTGAGCTCCTCTATAGCCTTCCTGACTCCGAGGTCCGAACTGAGAAGGACATCGGGGTCTCCCAGAGCACGCATCCGAATGTAGCCAAGACTCCACGGACCGATTCCAGGGATGGCGAGCAGGCTGTCGTTGACCTCCGTCCGATCGCATCCCGGACCCAGATCGATCGAGCCGTCTGCCAGGTGTGAGCTCAGCGTTCTCAGGGTGCTGATCCTGCGGCCGGGCAGCGACCAATGCTCGTCGGGGATCTCCGCGATTGCGGTTGCGGTGGGAAAGACCCGGTCGACGGTGCCGACTCTCAGCTCATCAGGCAGCACCTGACCATAGGTGGTCACCAGGCGATTCAGATGAGTCTGCGCGGCGCTGACGGAGATCTGCTGCCCCAGGACCGTTCGAATTGCGAGTTCGACGGGGTCGCCTGTTCCTGGGGAGCGGATGCCCGGGTACCTGTCGATGAGCGCGGACAGGCCCGCCTCGGTCAGTGTCGCTCGCACAGCGATGGGGTCCGCGTCGAGGTCGAGGATTCGCCTGGCCCTGGCGACCGCGCTTCCCAGATCGCGGGTATCGGCTAAACGGAGGTGGCATTCGATGTAGTCTCCGGCACCCGGTGTCAGAGTCAGGACAGCAGGTCCGTGAGCCAAGCGCAGTGAACGGGTGTAGCGATCACCGGTGACGTCCTCGATTCCGGGAATCGCACGCACACCCAGATACCTGAACAGGTGAACATGGTCGAATGGCGGCCGGTAGGCGAGGCGGACAGTGATGTCCTGTCCGGTGTGCGCTTTCCCGGCGCTGGTGCGCAGATCACGCGGAGTCGACGAATAGACGGCGCGGAAGGTGTCGTTGAATTGTCGAATGCTCGAGAATCCGGCTGCGAAGGCGATCTCGCTCATCGACAAGGTCGTCGATTCGACCAGCGTGCGAGCAGTCCTGACGCGTTCGGTGCGGGCGATGGCAAGCGGCCCGACGCCGATCTCGGACTGCAGCACTCGTCCCAGCTGCCGTGGACTGTATCCCAACGCCGAGGCGAGGCCGGAGATCCCCTCCCGATCGACGAGGCCATCTTGGATGAGTCTCATGGCTCGGGCGGTGACATCGGCTCGAATGTCCCACTCAGGCGAATTCGGGCTGGCATCGGGTCGGCACCGTTTGCAGGCCCGGAATCCGGCTTCCGCCGCTGCCGCTGCGGTCTGGTAGAAGCCGACGTTCCTGCGCAGCGGAGTTCTCGCCGGACAGGACGGACGGCAGAAGATGCCCGTTGAATGAACCGCGGTGAAGAACATTCCGTCGAAGCGCCTGTCACGCCCGGCCACTGCCTGGTAGCACTGATCTGTCGTGAGCATGTTTCCATTCTGCTCGCAGAAGAAGGTCAATACTAGCGGTTTTCGGACACAGCGGTGTCCGGGAGGATTCGCGGGACCAGACGGACCAGAAGGAGCATGAAGACAAGCTCGACCATCGTCTGCGCGACGACGGTCGATGGACCGATGCCGTCTGCGGTGATGGCGCGCACGATCGGGAGCATGACCAGCGAATTGCGGGTGACAGCGGTGAAGACGAGGGCTCTGCCCTGGCCCACGCTCAGAGGCAGCACCCGAGCCAGGATCGCGCCGAGGCAGGTCATGAGGACCGCGAACACGACGAATGTCGCTATGGCACCGCCAAGTTCCCACAGATGCGAAGCGATCAGGGGCACCTGCGCCGCGGCGATCACAGCCAGGGTAAGCATCATCAGCGGCACCATCAACCCCGAGACACTCTGGACGCAGCGATCCACGACCGTCGATCTCCGAGACAGGAGACGCACGAGGACTGAGGCACCCAGCGGCAGGAGGATGAAGATGACGAGAGCGGCGATGAAGGGCCCAGGCGCGATCAGGCCGACGCCGGTGGTGCCGAGAATGATCCACAGGCAGACCGGCAGGAGGATGATCTGGACGAGCATGAGCACCGGCGTCAGTGCCAGCAGACTTACGTGGTCGCCGCCGGCCAATCGGGTGAAGACGAGGACGTAGTCGATGCAGGGGGTGAGGAGAACGATGAGGACAGGCAGGATGAAGGGCTCAGCAGGAGGCATCATGACATAGATGCCGGCGACGACGAGCGGGACGAGAACGAAGTTGACGAGGGCAGCAGCTGCGCCCAGGAACTTCATGTCGGTGAAGGAATCACGGACTGCATCGAACGGGATATCGAGGAATGTCACGAACAGGAGCGCGATGAGGCATGGCGTGATCGCAGCGGCGGCGACCGATGATGCCACCGGAAGTCCCAGCCCGATGAGAGCACCTGCGACTATGGCGATGAGGTACCAGAGAACCTGATGTCTGGTCAGTGATGCGAACACGCGAGCGCAGTCAGCCGTTCTCGGGCCAGTAGTAGCTGTCAGGCAGTGCCCTTCTGCCGAAGATGGCCTGGCCTACCCGAACGCAGTTCGCTCCTTCTTCGATGGCCACTTCGTAGTCCCCGGACATGCCCATTGAGAGTTTCCCGGCACCGATCAGCTCGGGGTCGGTCTCCTGCGCCTGGTCCCGCAGCGTCCGCAGACCCTGGAAGCAGGTGCGGACACGATCGAGGTCGGAGGAGAACACTGCGAGAGTCATCAGGCCCTGTACGTTCAGGTTCGGGAACTGCGGCAGTTCTCGCAGGAAGTTCAGCAGTTCGTCCGGCGGCATCCCGAACTTCGACTCTTCTGCCGAGGTGTTGACCTGAACGTAGACGTCCAAGCTGCGACCCGCCGCTTCGAGACGTCGGTCGAGAGCAGCTGCGACCTTCAGCCGGTCCAAAGCCTGGAATTCGGAGGCGAACTTCGCGACGTCACGTGCCTTGTTCGACTGCAGATGACCGATCACGGCCCAGTCGATGTCCAGGTCAGACATCTCGGCCGACTTCCGGAAGGCCTCCTGCACCTTGTTCTCGCCGAGCTTGTGGCACCCGGCGGCAACGGCTTCCCGGATCCTCTCCTGAGGAACCGTCTTGCTCACTGGCAGCAATTCGATCTCAGAGGAGTCGCGGCCGGCCCGTGCAGCCGCGGATTCGATGCGCCGATTCACCTCGGCGATGTTGATCCGGAAGTCCTCAGCCGTCGTCGCAGTCGAATACTGTCCGTTGTGGTTGAGCCCCTCGTTCGCGGCCTGATCCTCGTCCATGTCCTCATGGTACCCAGATCGTCTCAGGCGACGATCCGCGCTCGTCCGGCCGGGACACGGTCGGTGGACTTCAGAGCATCCTCCCAGGCAGCGGCGAGGCGGGGACCAACCTCATCCAATTGCGCCTCGGAGACGGTGTACGGCAGACGGACCCAGCGGTCCAGGCCTCCGGCGGGGGCGAAATTGGGCCCGGAGACCAACCCGAGTCCGTGTCGTCTCGCGGCGACGGCAAGGGCACCCGAACGGTCCTCGGGCAGGCGGCACCACAGCGCCATGCCACCGCTGGGCACGATCACCTGCCACGTAGGAAGATGAGCGCGCACCTGCGCGGCGAGGTTGTCCCTGGCCGCACGCAGCTTGTCGCGGTATGCGCCGACGATCGTGTCATGGTCACGCATGAGTTCGACGGCGACAAGCTGTTCAAGCACAGGAGCGCCGAGGTCGAGACTCAGACGCGTGGACGCCATCGCCTCGATGCGGTGGGCCGGAATTCGCAGCCACCCGACGCGCAGTCCGCCCCAGTAGATCTTGCTGGTGCTTCCTGCTGTGATCGAGTCGGGCACGAAGGCCGCCATCGGCGTGGGTGTCGGACCTCCATCGAGCCCCAGCTCGACCAAGGACTCGTCGAAGATCGGCACCATGGAGTTGCGCCGGAGCATGGATCCGAGTTCGGGGCGCTGCTCTTCGGGCAGAAGTGCCCCGGTGGGGTTGTGGAAGTCGGGGATCAGGTAGGCCGATCGCACACGGGTCTGGCGTGCGATGTGGTCCATGGCCTCGATGTCCCAATGGTGTCCGGCCGGGCCCACTTCGAGCGGATAGGGAATCAGGGAGGCACCGGCACCTTCCAGGGTCGCGATCGCATTCGGGTAGGTCGGACTCTCAATGAGCACCCGGCCTCGACCCTCGTTGAGTGCGCGCACGGCGATGGCCACGGCACCGAAGGCTCCCGAAGTGATGAGGATCTGATCCGGATCGGTGCGGACACCGCGAGCCGTGTAGCTCTCGGCGATGAGCTCCCTGAGAACGGGAAGGCCCGAAGGATAGTAGCCGGTACCGGGCAGATAGGCGTGGATCTGCGTGACCGCGCGTTCATAGGCTCCCACCAGCCATGGCGGCGCCACCGAGGCGGTGCAGGTGAGGTCGATCTCCGCCTCATCGGCTCCGGCCGGGGTCAGGAGATGATCGATGCGACCGCCCGGGACTTCCGGCATCTGGACCACACTTCCGGAACCGCGCCGGGTGAGGACGAACCCCTGTTCGCGCAGCTTGGCAAATGCGCGGGTGGTCGTCGTCCGAGACAGGCCGGTCGCGGCTGCGACCTCCCGCTCACTGGGCAGCCTGGCCCCGACCGGGATGCGGCCGTCGCCGATGGCGCGCGAGATCCCTGCCGTCAGCGAATCATAGGCTGGTCCGGGCCACGGCCCAGTGCCGATGATGCCTGCCAACCTGGGTCCACTCATCACTGCCGTGCTCATGGCAACCTCGCTGTGTCGATGCCTCGTCCACCCGACCGGTGGCGATATGACCACTTTCTTCCAATTGGATCTTTTTTACAAGGCCAGTTCGAGACAAGATGGTCATATCAGTCAGAACGAACCGGAAAGACCTACGATGTCATCGACACCTGTGCCGAAGCGCGAACTCGCGAATATCGGACCGATCCAGCAGCTCAAGAGCGGCCGACTCCCCCGTCGACTGCCGCAGCTGCTCTTCGGCCTCTACCTCTACGGCGCATCGATGGCCATGATCGTGACATCCGGGCTGGGCATGATGCCATGGGACGTTCTGCATTCGGGCATCATCAAGCACCTGCCGCTGACATTCGGCACCATCGTCACGATCACTTCCTTCCTCGTCCTCCTCATCTGGATTCCGCTCAAGCAGCAGCCGGGACTCGGGACGGTGCTCAACGCCCTCCTCATCGGTCCCTCTCTCGACCTGACGCGGCTCTTCCTGCCTCAGCCTGAGGAACTGTGGTGGAATATCGCACTCCTCGTCGGCGGCATCATCCTCAACGGCGTCGCCTCGGCGATGTACATCGGCTCGCAGTTCGGCCCCGGTCCCCGTGACGGTCTGATGACGGGCCTGTCGCGGGCCACCGGCAAGTCGATCCGACTGGTGCGCACCCTCATCGAGGTCAGTGTGGTCATCGTCGGCTGGCTGCTCGGCGGCGTCTTCGGCATCGGCACCGCGCTCTATGCTGTGGGCATCGGACCGATCACGCAGTTCCTCCTGCCCACATTCACCGTCGAGCTCAGGCCGCGGCCCCGCCCTCACGCCAAGGGCTGAGCAGGACCCACGCCTTGAGTTGAGCAGTCTCAGAGCGTCGAATCACTCCATCGTGTCAAGAATGTCGACGAGATCCTCAAAGGTCGTGAGCGGATTGACGATCGCGAACCTGGCATTGGGCCGCCCCTGGTGCGAGCTGGGTACGACGAAGGCCCGCTGGTCTTCCAACAGTCGGTCCGACCACCGCTGATAGTCCTCACGGGACCAGTCGGCACGTTCGAAGACGACGACCGAGAGTTCGGGCTCGCGGACGAGTTTGAGATTCGGACGCTTCTTGATCTCTGTGCCGATCTGCATCGCCAGTTCGATCGAATGGCCGATGGCTTCGCGATAGGTCTCGGCACCGTAGCTGGCCAGGGAATACCACAGCGGCAGGCCCCGAGGCCTCCGGGTCAGCTGGATGGCGTAGTCCGAAGGGCTCCACTCCTCAGCGTCGGTGAGGGTATCGAGATATTCGGCGCGCTGTGTGTGCGCTCGCCGCCCCAGCGTCGGGTCGCGGTAGATGAGCGCACAGGCGTCGAACGGGGCGAAGAGCCACTTGTGCGGATCGACGATGACCGAGTCGGCGGATTCGACTCCGGCGAACTTGTGCCGCGCCAGGGGTGAGAGCATCGCAGCCAGCCCATAGGCCCCGTCGATGTGGAGCCAGAAGTCGAAGTCATCCTTGAGCGCCGCAATTCCGGCGATGTCGTCGATGGTGCCGAAATTCGTCGTCCCCGAGGTCGCGACCACAGCGATGACGGCATCACCATGTTCTTCAAGCGCGGCCCTGACGCCGTCGGGACGCAGGATGCCGTCGTCTCCGGTCGGTACGGGAGCCACATCGACGTCCATCACGGCTGCTGCCGAGGCGACCGAGGAGTGTGCTTCGGCGCTGCACACGATGACCCAGCGCCCCGGCCTCTCATCGCCGAGCGCGGTCTTGCGCGCATCACGCGCCGCGACGAGAGCTGACAGGTTGCCGATCGTGCCACCTTGGACGAAGACTCCGCCGGCACTCGTCGGGAGCCCGAACTCTCCGGCCAGCCAGGATAGGACCTCGTTCTCGGCATGGACGACGCCTGCCCCCTCGAGCCACGAGCCTCCGTAGAGCGCGCTGGCGGAGACCACGAGGTCGAACGCCACGGCCGCCTTCGTCGGCGCGCTCGGAATGAAGGACAGGTATTTCGGGTGGTCAGTTGTGATGCAGGCGGGAGCGAAGATGTGCTCGAAGATCGCCAGCGCGCGAGATGACCCGACGCCATCCTCGGTGATGGTCGGTCCGGCCAGTCGTCTGAGTTCGGTCTCGGTCGTCGGATGGTCAAGTGGAGTGTCGACGGCCAAGGTGCGCCGACGCGAGTAGTCGAGGACGAGGTTGACGAGGTTTCGGGTCTCGTCGGATACGACGTGCATGCGTGAATGGAGATTGTCGTTCATGGGCCCCTCCGATGTGGGAACAGTGTCATCAGGCGATCGGTTCATCCCTTCGAGAATATCCGCTCCCCTCTGATCCCGACGGTCTCCAGCGCACGAACATGGCAAGCGATCCGGACAATGCCACTCGCAAGTATTGATTTTTCACCAATATTACTTGCGTTCTGCGCATAGGGAAGATAGATTGGCAGCCATGACGGATCGCAGCGCAGCCGGTGTCAACGGCGCCGGTGTCAGCAGAGCCGGTGTCACAGCCCAACGGGCCAAAGAGGCACTGCGCACCAGCGATCTGTCCCAACGACATGTGGCCGCGAGCATTGGAATCGATGAGACGAAGCTGTCGAAGTCTCTGTCGGGCCGACGCAGATTCGGCACCGAAGAGCTCCTCGCTCTGGCCACCGCTACCGGAGTGACGGTCAGGTGGCTGCTCGGCGACGAATCGCAGGTGTCCGCGACTCCCCTGCGGTTCCAACGAGGAACTGACCGGAGTCCTGGGCCGTCCCTGGACTCCTCGCCGCGCAGGCTCATCGTCGAGACGGCATGGGATCTGTTCGCCCGCCATGGCTACGAAACGGTGCGGATCGCAGACATCGCAGACGCCGCTGGGATCTCGAATGCGAGCATTCACTATTACTTCGATGGGAAGTCCGACCTCTTCGACGCAACACTCGACTATTCGGTCAAGCTCGCCTTCGACCGTCAGATCGCCTGGCTCGACGAGATTCCCAACCCCCACCGCCGGCTCGAACGCCTGCTCGAACTCCAGTCGCCCATCGGCCGCACCTCACGCAGCGAGTGGTCGATCTGGCTCCAGACCTGGGCTCGGCTCGGTCTCGAAGACGCCCATACCTCTGACTACCCGGCTCACTACGAACGCTGGTCGCACACCGTGCGCTCCACCATCGAAGCCGGACAGTCCGCTGGGCTCTTCCGCCCCGGCGACAGTGAGGCCATGGCCGATGAGCTGACCTCGCTGCTCGACGGCCTCGGGGTCAAGGTCCTCACCGGAATCATGGACGTGGCAACCTTCCGCCGTCGACTCTCCAGTTACTTCAAACGCGCAATCGTCAACACCAACCCTGATGAGGAGTCATCATGAATCGCAAGGTCATACTCACCTGTGCCGTCACCGGCGCCGGCGACACAGCGAACAAGAGCGAGCACGTGCCCGTCACACCGCAGGAGATCGCCGATGATGCGATCGCGGCCGCTCGTGCCGGTGCGTCCGTCGTGCACATCCACGTCCGCGACCTCGACACCAAGCAGGGTTCCAGGGAAGTCGCCCACTACCGCGAGGTCGTGCGCATAATACGTGCCTCCGACGTCGATCCCGTCATCAACCTCACCGCAGGAATGGGTGGAGATCTCGTCGTCGATCCCCAGGATCCGACCACTCACATGCCGGGCACAGACCTCGTCAATGCCCTTGAACGCCTTCCCCACGTCGAAGAGCTGCTGCCCGAGATCTGCACCCTCGACTGCGGTTCTCTGAACTTCGGCGACGGATCGAACATCTATGTGTCCACCCCTGACATGCTGCGTGAGGGCTCGAAGAAGATTCAGACGCTGGGCGTTCGCCCCGAGCTCGAGATCTTCGACACCGGAAACCTGTGGTTCGCCAATGTGCTCGTCGAAGAGGGCCTCATCGATCCTCCGCCGCTCTACCAGCTGTGCATGGGAGTCCCCTACGGAGCACCGGTCGATGCCGGGCTCCTGACGGCGATGATGAACATGCTGCCGCCTGGTGCGCAGTTCACCTCCTTCGCGATCGGTCGCAATCAGCTGCCGTGGGTTGCCCAGTCAGTTCTCGCCGGAGGCCATGCCCGGGTCGGTCTTGAAGACAACCTGTACTTGGCAAAAGGGGTCAAGGCCACCAACGCCTCGCTGACCGAACGCGCTGTCGACATCATCGAGGACCTCGGCGCGGAGGTTGCCACACCCGACGAGGCCCGCAACATCCTCGACCTGCGGGTGCAGGCACCGATCGTGACGGGACTCGACCTGTGAGCGCGGCTGTGAA
Organism: Brevibacterium antiquum; assembly: GCF_016107655.1. GTDB lineage: Bacteria > Actinomycetota > Actinomycetes > Actinomycetales > Brevibacteriaceae > Brevibacterium > Brevibacterium antiquum. Next base: position 631,564 of record NZ_JABASX010000001.1, on the reverse strand, counting down.
TGCCCCCTCCTATCCTGACCTCGCATCCATCACCACGGTCACCTGCATCGGAGCCGGCACCATCGGCGGCGGTTGGGCCGCCTACTTCCTGGCCCAGGGCTACACGGTCAGAGTCTGGGACCCAGCACCGGATGCGGCCGAGAAGCTCACCCGCCTCATCGATGCAGCCTGGCCCGCACTGGCCGAACTCGACATGGTCGCAGGCGCAGACCGTCATGCCTGGACGGTGCACACTGACCTCGCCGAGGCTGTGGCAGGGACCGGTTTCGTTCAGGAGTCGGCTCCGGAGGATCTCGAGCTCAAACGCAGCCTCCTAGCCAGCATCGATGCCGTCTGTGACGAACACGTCGTCATCGGCTCGTCCACCTCCGGCTACAGCATGACCGAGATGGCGGTCAACGCCAGGCATCCCGAACGCCTCGTCGTCGGGCATCCGTTCAACCCGCCCTATCTCATCCCACTCGTCGAGGTCGTCGGCGGAGAGTCCACTGCCGTTGCGGCCGTCGACTGGGCGGCCGAGTTCTACACCCGGATCGGGAAATCCGTGATCAGAATGGACCACGAGGTTCCCGGGTTCATCGCCAATCGGCTCCAAGAGGCGCAATGGCGAGAGGCTCTGCACATGATCGACCATGGTGAGGCCACGGTAGATCAGATCGACAGGTCGATCACCGATGGTCCCGGCCTGCGCTGGCCGTTCCAAGGACCGATGCTCACCTTCCATCTGGCCGGCGGTGAGGGCGGAATGGCACATATGCTCGACCACTTCGGTCCTTCGCTGAAATCACCCTGGACCCGTTTGGATGCTCCGGAGCTGTCACAGAAGCTGCGCGATGATGTCGTGGCCGGCTGTGAAGTGGCCAGTGGTGACAAGACGATTCCTGATCTCATCGCCACGCGGGACGCAGGCATCATCGCCCTGCGCAGGCTCACGGCCGACCTCGAAGCCGCAGATGGAACGCAGCGGCGGACAACCTCGGCGGATGCCTCCGAAGCAGAAGGGGTGTCCACCGAGACCGAACTGAGCGGTCAACCAGAACCACGGAGTCAATCGCAGCCGATCGAACTCGGGACCTATCGGACCCAGGTGATTTCAGACTGGATTGACTACAACGGCCACATGTCCGAAGCCTTCTACGTTCTGATCTTCGGTTTCGCCACGGATCAGGTGATGGACCAGATCGGGCTCGGCCAGGAACATCGTGAGGCACATTCCACCTCGCTCTACACCGTCGAATCGCACATCCGCTACCTCGACGAGGTCGGGCTCGGCGCACAGGTAGAAGTCATACCCACCCTTGTCTCCGCCGGGTCGAAGAAGATGCATCTGGCCTACGAGATGAGAGCCGCTGGGCAGCTCATCGCGACCGAGGAGATCATTGCTGTGCACGTGGACCAGAATTCGGGCGCGGCCGCACCGTTCCCCAGCGACGTGTCGGAACGCCTCAGGAGGATCGGGTTTGCATCTCCTGACTGGGTGGGACGGAAACTGGGATGAGACGAAGACAGGCTGAGTCATCAGGCTGTCAGGAATCGAGAAGTCACGCATGTGCCAGGAGACTATCCTGGTGACCATGAGCACGAAGAAGAGCACTCCCACAACCATCACATTCTCCACGCAGTTGGAGATCATCAACGACAGACCGATCCTGCGCCTGCCCGCCGATGCCAGTGCGGACCTGCCCTCCCGTGGCCAGGTCGCCGCGCATGGGCAGGTCGGCGGGGTCGACGTCACTACGGTGGTCGAACCCGACGGAATGCGCGGACATTGGATCAATGTCACCGACGAGCTGTCTGCGCAACTGAGTGCAGACCATGCCGACACCGTCGACGTGTCACTGACTCCGACCAAGGAATGGCCGGAGACCTCGATTCCCGATGACTTCGCCGCAGCACTTGACGACGCACCCGATCTGACCGAAGTATGGGCCGGGCTGACGCCGATGGCGCGGTGGGAGTGGGTGCGGTGGATCCAGGCGACGAAGAACGCTGATACCCGCGCACGCCGTGTGGAGGTCGCGATCTCCAAGCTGGAGTCGGGGAAGCGACGCCCCTGCTGCTTCGATCTGGCCTCCTGCACCGATCCTGAGCTGGCGAAGAGCGGGAAGCTCCTCGGCATCTCCTGACACCCTCTTCTGTCCAGAGTCAGCGCAGGAGCATCGACTTCGGGTGCACCGTCAACGTCATCACCGCACCGACGATCGAGACCAGTGATGCGGCTGCGAAGAGAAGCCAGAATCCGCCGACGAGAGCGACGAGTCCTGCTCCCAGCAAGGGCCCCGCGAGCTGTCCCAATGCGGCGGAATTGTTGACCATACTCAGGTCTCGTGCATGGTCATCGGGATCGAGCAGCAGGTCTGTGGCGAAGGCCAGGGAGACCGCCATGTACGCACCGTAGCCGGTGCCCATGATGGCAGCGGCGATTGCGGTGGTGACGAATTCGGGGCTGATGAGGATGATGACTCCCGAACAGGCCTGCACCAGCGCCGAGGCGATCGTCCAGAAGCGACGGTTGCCCGAGCGATCCGATACGGTTCCCACCACGATCGACGAGATGACGACGAAGACCGTATAGATGACGATCAGGACGAGCAGTTTGTCTTCGGCGCTCTCTGCCGGAACCCCGATTCCGTAGATCAGGAAGAAGAGCAGCAGAGAGGTACCGAAGGCGTTGCCCACGTTGACGACGAACCGTGACACGAGCAGCCACTTGAAATTGTGGTCGAGCAGCGACGAGATTCGAACCCGGGTGATCGGCTCCCGCCCCGCCTGCAGTGTGAGGATTCTCGGGTGGACCGGTGCGGGATCGGGCAGCAGAACAGCGGTGCCCACCCCGACGACCGTGATGATCCCGGCCAGGAGCGCATAGGAGGCGCCGAGGCCGAGTCCCAGGAGCACGACCAGTCCGACTCCGACGACGATGCCGACGGCCTGCGCAGAGCTCGCAGACGCCGACGCCGTCCCCCGCTGCGAGTCGAGCTGATCGGCGATGAGAGCCGTCAGCGCCGCGGAGGCGATGGCCACCGAGACGGAGACGACGATCCAGGCGGCACCGACGAACAGTGGTCCCTGTGCCCAGCCGGTGAGCAGGAGACCGATGGCGGCACCCAGCGATCCGCCGATGGCCCAAGGACGCCTGCGGCCCCATCGTGAACGTGTTCGGTCAGAGAGGCTGCCTGCGATCGGGGCGGCGATGATGCCTGCCAGACCACCTGCGGAGAGGACGACTCCGGACCAGACGACACCGTTGAGCCAGTCACCGCTCTGCGTGTCGAGCTGCAGTGGCAGCAGCAATTGGACCGGAGTCAGCTGGACCGTCCAGATGGCCAGCCACGCCAACGTAAACCACACCATCCACAGGGGCCCGACCCTTTTCCCCGGCCGGGGGCTTGTCCACGGTGAGATCTCGCTCATGCCCGAACCGAAGCGATAAGGTCCCGATACCACTCGTACGAAGACTTCGGTGTTCGCTGACCGGTTTCCATATTCACGTGGACGAGCCCGAAGCGCTGGGTGTATCCGTGCGCCCATTCGAAGTTGTCCAGCAGCGACCACACGGTGTAGCCGTCGACGCGGACACCGGCATCAACCGTCTCGGCGACAGCCACGAGATGATCGTGCAGGTAAGCGATCCGTTCGTCGTCGCGGATCGGTTCCGTGCATATCTCGGGTTCGGGAAAGGACGCACCGTTTTCAGAGATCACGATGGGTGGCAGCCTCACCCCGTAGCGTGTGCCCATATCGATGAGGAAGTCTCGCAGCGTGTCCGGTCGGATCGGCCACAGTGGTCCAAACCCGGTGGTCGCAGCCTGCGGAGTCGGCACCATCTCGAAGGGCAATGGCCCATCGTCGACGCCGCGCACCGTGGTCGGGTTGTAGTAATTGAACCCGTAGACATCGCAAGGTGTTGAGATGAGCTCCATGTCCCCGTCATAGATCGGCATCTGGACCCCCAGTGCGTCGAGGTCCGGATACTCCCCCAGGAGCAGCGGATCGGCGAAGAGGCGATTGTAGATGAGATCGAGGATCGCCGCCGCGGCGTGATCGGCCTCCGCATCCGTCTCGGGAAGGATGAGGCTGTGGTTGATCGCCGCCCCCACCTGCTGGGCACCATGCTCACGCAGTATCGTCGCTGCGGTGCCGTGAGCCAGAAGTTGGTGATGGACGCTCGGCAGTGCGTCGAAGAGCATCGTGCGTCCTGGCGCCAGCTCCCCGAGCGCATAGCCCTGCAGTGAGGTCGAGGCCGGTTCGTTGATCGTGTACCAATGGTGAACTCGATCACCGAGACGGTTCGCTACAGCTTCGACGTATTCACCGAAGCGATGGACTGTGTCCCTGTTCAGCCACCCTCCCGTGGCCTCGAGGCTACTTGGAAGGTCCCAATGGTAGAGGGTGGCTTCGGGTCTCACCCCGGCGGCCAGGAGTTCATCGACGAGGCGTTCGTAATAGTCCAGACCCACGGCGTTGGGCTTTGTCCCCTGCTTCCCGTCGGGGATGATTCGGACCCAGGAGATCGAGAACCGGTATCGGTCGACGCCGAGACCTGCCAGCAACTCGACGTCCTCGGCGCTGCGGTGATAGCTGTCGGGACCCGGATCAGCGGTGCTGGAGTCAAGGACATTGCCGGGATCATCGACGAAGTCGTCCCAGATGGACCGGCCCCGTCCGCCCAGCGTCCGAGCACCCTCGATCTGGAAAGCGGCGGTGGCAGCTGAGAAGCGCAGACCACTCAATGTCTGCAGTGTCTGCGGGGAGAACTCCGATGTCCCTGCCATGCTCAGAATATGTCACGGACCGGGTCTTGCCGCAAGACCGTGGTCAGGGTGAACACTGAGTTCAAGCAGGTCTCAGCGTGAGGCTTCGGCCCGACCACCCGCGATATTCCAGGACATCCACACGAGGGGAACCTGCAGTGGGAGACGAGCCAGGGCGATCGCACGTCCCCGAGGACTGTGCCAGTGCTTCTTCACGGTGTAGATGTTGGCCGGAAAGACCCCGACCATGAGCGCGGCAGAGGCCGTTCCGCCCAGTCGGCGTGTGGCCGGCACAGCCAGCATCGTGGCGCAGCCGAGTTCAGCGACACCACTGGCGTAGGTCCAGAAACGTGGATTGCCCAGACGGGGTGGAACGATCGAATCGAAGGTCTCGGGTCTGAGGAAGTGTGTGATGCCGGCAAGTCCAAGAATGCCGGTCATGGTCAATGTCTGCAGCTTCAACCCGCGACCACCTCTGCGCCTCTAAGAGACCGACCTGTCCCTGTGAAAACCTGTGGAGCTTAGGGGAATCGAACCCCTGACCTTTTCATTGCGAACGAAACGCTCTACCAACTGAGCTAAAGCCCCTTCGGCTCTCACTTTACGCCGAAGCCCCCATGGTGCACAAAACGGCGAAGCTGAGCCCCTCACCCCAGTTGACTCTCTGTGACCGGCGGTACAGGGTGGAAGAAATCCCCTCTCGGAAGGACAGGCAATGGCTCAGGAATTCGGAACTGTCATCATCGGCGCCGGAATCGGCGGCGGAACAGCGGTCGAGGCACTCCGCGACGGCGGCTACACCGCGTCGATCGCTCTCATCGGCTCCGATCCGGCCGCACCCTATTACCGTCCGGATCTGTCCAAGAAGGTCATGCTCGAAGGATCAGACCCCGCCGAGTCGGCACTGCGCGGTGCTGACTGGTATCCCGCCCACGATGTGACGACGTTCTTCGGCACCACTGTTACTGAACTGGATGCGCAGAAGCAGCGCATCACCCTCGACAATGGCGAGAGCCTCGTCTACGGCCAGGTCATCCTGGCCACAGGCTCCACTCCGCGCTCCTTGGACGTCCCCGGCGCCGATCTGGGCAACATCCTCACCCTTCGCGATGCCGGTGACGCTGTGGCTATCCGTTCGCAGTTCGCTCAGGACAATAAGGTCGTCATCATCGGCGGTGGCTGGGTCGGCCTCGAGGTCGCCGCGGCAGCGCAGAACGCCGGATGCGATGTCACCGTCGTCCTGCGCTCGACTCCCCCTTTGAAGTCGGCCCTCGGCACGGAGATCGGTGAGTACTTCGAAGAGCTCCACCGGTCCAACGGCATCGAGTTCGTCACCGAGGCTGACACCACCGGCTTCTCGGGAACGAAGGCCGTGGAGTCCGTCCGGACCAGTGCCGGTGACCTTCCTGCCGACCTGGTCGTCGTGGGAATCGGTGCTGACCCGACCATCGAGCTGGCCGCTGCTGCGGGCCTGGAGACCGATGACGGCGTGATCGTCGATGAGCATATGCGCTCAAGCGATGCCAATATCCTCGCCATCGGCGACATCGCTGCAGCCCAGAACACACTGCTGAACCAGCGACTGCGCGTCGAACACTGGGACAACGCGGTGCGCCAGGCCGACGTCGCAGCGGCCACCATCACCGGCGGGGACAAGGTCTACGACTGGGAACCGTACTTCTACACGGACCAGTACGATCTCGGCATGGAATACGTCGGGCATGGCAGCAGTGACGACGATGTCGTCATTCGCGGCGACAAGTCGAGCGGTAAGTTCATCGTGTTCTGGACTCGCGGTGGTACCGTCACAGCGGCCATGAACGTCAACATCTGGGACGTCGGTGACGAACTTCGGGCACTCATCGGCACGAGCGTATCTGCCGCGCGACTGCAGGACGAGTCGATCGAGCTCGGCGAACTCTGAGTTCGGATTCGTCCTGCCATGGAGTCGCTCTTCGCCGACGAGGCCTTCGACCGCTGCCCCCGCGTCATCGCACCGGGGGCGGTCTGGCTCCCCGGATTCCTCGACGAGGCGGCTCAAACCTGGATCATCAGACAGTACGCAAAGTGGCAGTCCGGTCCGGTGCCAGCTCATGCGACTACGATCGCCGGGCATCCGATGAGTGTGAGAACCATTGGCCTGGGGTGGCATTGGCAGCCGGGCCGCTATGATCGCCACGCCCGAGATGTCAACGGTCAGCGGGTGCTCTCGTTCCCAGACTGGATGACTCGTCTGGGCCGCCAGGTCGTCTCCAGCGCCGCCGAGGTGGTTGCTGAGGATCCCGACTCCCCCGCTGACTTCAGGAGCCTCTGGGGTCTTGTGCCCGAAGCGTACTGTCCGGACGTGGCTTTAGTGAACTACTACGACGCTCGGGCGAAGATGGGAATGCACCAAGACAAGGACGAATCCGATCCTGCACCAGTCGTGTCACTCTCACTTGGTGACACATGTGTCTTCCGGTTCGGCAACACCGTCAGCCGAAACAAGCCCTATGAGGACATTCGGCTGGCCTCCGGCGATGCCTTCATCTTCGGCGGGCCCGCCCGCTTCGCGTATCACGGGGTGACCTCCATCCGGCAGGCCACCGCGCCTGAATACGGTCGTCTGGACCACCTCGGCGGGGGCAGAATCAACATCACGATGCGCACCACAGGCAGGGAATAGACTGCCGGGGTCCCGATCTCAGCAGCAAGGGCCCTGCAAGCAGGGCCCAACCGTTCAGGCCCCGGCCCTCGGCTGATCAGGAGAATCCGGGTCCTCGTCGACGACTCCCGCAGGTGGGCGGGCCAGTCGGTTCGGTGCGGTCTTGCGGTAGACGGGCTGTCCGGACAGCACGCTGGCACGCGAGAGCGTGTTGCTGGCCACCGAGGACACGATGATCAGGCACAGCACAGCTGCGACAGCCATGAGCAGTGAGCCCCAGCTGAAGCCCTCCGTGTGGATGTCATAGACGTAGACTGCTGCCACGATCAGCGGCATCCCCAAGCCAGTGGCCGGTGAGAACACATTGATCCGGGACAAGGCGTCACGGACCCGGAACATCGCAAGCGCGGAGAACAGCATGAGGAGGGACCCGCTGATCCCGAAGACACCGACGAGGGCGGTTGCCACAGCATCATTCATCAGCGCAGCCCCCTGGTGAGGATCCGTGACAGCGCCATGGTGGCGAGGATGCCGACCATGGATGCGAGGAAGATCGCGTCGAGGACGATCGACGAGGAGACGAGGATGCCGAACATCGTGAGCATGCCGATGGCGGAGAAGTACATGAGATCGCTGACGATCGCCCGCGACCCCAGGTCCTTGGCGGTCAGTACCCTCACCAGGCCGACGATGACGGCCGCGGCGAGGATGACGATGCAGATGCTGACGACGATGGTCATGGGCGTCCTTCCTCCTGTTCAACCTCGGTGACGGTGCTTGCGGCAGTGGTTGGAGCCCGGCCCCGCGTCATCGCCAGCAGCCGTGACTCCATGTCGTAGAGGCCCTCCAGCGCGGATTCCTCAGAATCCTCGAACAGGGCGTGGACGAAGAGCACCGGCGGCTGTGTGGAGGTGCCCGCGGCAATGGCCGTGACCAGTGTGCCGGGTGTGATCGTGATCGAGGAGGCGAACAGGGTGACCTCGAGATCGGTGACGCACCGCAGCGGGACCTCAACGATCATCGGGTGCGCGTACGATCTGCCCGGCAGGAACTGCCGGACCACGATGGTCAGCGACCCGGTCACGATTGCCCAGCCGATATAGAACACGTACGAGAGGCCGTGGATGAGACGCATCATGGGGCCGTCACCGCCTCGATATAGGCGCTGTGGTCAAGCAGCCCGGCCGCGGCGCGAGCGGTGATCTCGAGCAGCGGTTCGGGGTAGGCGAAGATGGCCACGGAGATCGCGATCATAATCGTTCCCGGCACCAGCAGGCGCGCAGGGATCCGGACGCTTCTCACGATGGGTACGGCCGGAGCGCGCCCGGTCTCTGCCGAATCGGGACGGTAGGTCTGCATCGGCGGACCCCAGAAGGTGTTGCGCCACGTCCGCTGGAGTGCGAGCAGGCTGATCAGAGCGCCGAGGACGATCGCCGCGACCAGCCACCAGCCCAGGGCGTCCGAGCTGGCGGTTGCGGCCTTGATGAGACCGACTTTGCCCCACAGACCCGAGGTCGGGGGGAGGCCGATGAGTGAGAAGAGACCGAGGATCATCAGGACTGTCGCCCACCGCTCGCGACCAGCCAACCCGGACAGCTTCTTGAACGACCCAGTGCCGTAGGTCTGTTCGACTGCGCCCATGATGAGCAGGAGGCCCGACATCGTGATCATGTGGTGGACCATGTAGAAGGCGCCGGCACCCAGCGCAGTCGAGGTCAGCAGGACCACACCGACGAGGATGTGACCGACTCCCGCCGTCATCTGGAAGGCGAGGACATTGCGAACCCTGTTCTGCCCGAATGCGGACAGGGAGCCGATCATGATGCTGATGACGGCGATGGTGACGATGACATTGGCCCAAGCGGCAGGTTCGCCGTAGACCGAAGTGTAGATCCGATAGATCGCATAGAGGGCCACTTTCGAGTGCAGCCCCGAGAACAGCGACATCATCCCCGCCGAGGTGTTCGGATAGCTGCGAACCAGCCAGCCGTGGAACGGTGCACCGCCGGCCTTGATGATCAGCGCAAAGAGGACGACGCCGATTGCCAGTGCCGCCTGCCCGGTCGGTGCCCCCAGCTGTGCGAGGATCGCGATGTTGACGGTGCCGGTGGCACCGTAGACGAAGCCGACCCCGATGAGCAGAATCGTCGAGGTGAGCAGGTTGACCATGACGTACATGCGACCCACGCCGAGGCGGCGCCAGGTTCCGGTCACCGCGATGAGTGCGTAGGCCGGCAGCACCATGACCTCGACGAAGACGAAGAAGTTGAACAGATCGCCGGTCAGCAGTGCTCCGTAGACACCGGTGAGCATCATCAGGATCAGGGCAGGGACGAAACGGTACTGGTCCTCACCGGTCGTGATCAGGAAGACGGAGCTCGCGATCGCTGTGAGCGAGGTCAGCACCAGCATCAGAGCGGTGAAGGTATCGGAGACGAACGGGATCGCCAGACCGGGGACGTAGCCGCCGACGGAGTGGGCGAGCACCGGCTGCCGTTGGTGGACGAAGAGCAGAACGATGCCGGAGATGCCGACGAAGCTCGGGGTCGCCAACAACAGAATGCGGTCGAAGGTGCGGGAGGTGATGAGCACGCTCAGCGCCGATGACAGGAGCGGCACGCCGATGAGCAGGAGCAGGAATGCTGGGTTCATGATTCTCGTTCCTCCCCTGTCTCAGGGGCCCGCTTCTGATCATCGTCATGGCCGAGCACGGCCAGCGCGAGCATGAAGATCGTCACCGCCAGGGTGATGACGATGGCGGTGAGGACGAAGGCCTGCGGCAGCGGGTCGGCGGCCAGGCTCTGATCACCGCGACCGCTGATGGGCTCGACTCGCCAGGCGCTGACTCCGGCGGAGAGTAGGATGAAGTTCGCAGCATGGGAGATGAGAGTGAGTCCGAAGACGCCTCTGACCATCGATCGCTGCATCATGAGGTACACACCGCCGGCGGTCAGCACTCCGATTGTGAGGGCCAGGATCATTTCACACCCTCCTGCTCATCGGTTCGTGACTGTTCGGCTGCTTCGCCTCTGGACCGTTCGGTGGGTGCGTCGCCGTGGAGGATATGAGTCGACGATGCTCGCACCTTCGCATCCGGGTCGGCGACTCGGGACCGACGGTCGCGGGGCGGGCGTTCCCCTCTGATAGCGTCCATCGGTCCACTCAGCTCCCCGTAGAGCAGTTCGTCGGCGCGTTCACGGGTGCGTTCGACGTCACGGCGGATGATTCCGTTGGTCAGGACATCGTCGCCGGCGGGCGTGGCGGCGGAATCCGAGACTCCGAGGAGATTGAAGGACGCCAGTATGAGGCCGACCACCGCGAGATACACACCCAGGTCGAAGAGCATCGAAGTGGTGAAATGCTGACCCAGGAAATAGCCGTGCAAGGGCTCGAGGAAGGAGCCTGCGAAGATGAGCCCGATGAATCCCGTTCCGACGGCTGTGGCCACTCCCGATCCGATGAGGTACAGGGGCGCCTTGGGCGGACCGATCGCCCGGTCCTTGGCCGTGGACATGTAGAGGAGGCCGATGACCGCAGAGCCGACCAGAGCGGCGATGAAGCCACCACCGGGCTCGTTGTGACCGCGCCAGAAGATCACCAGTGAGCTGATAGCCAGCAGCGGTCCGAGGACCTTGATCGTCAGCTGCGGCGGAATCACGTTGGGCCACGCCTCGTGGACAGCGCGATAGGCGGTCGTGCCCCGGGGTCGGACTGAGATCCACGCCTTCTTCGGCGGTTCGGGGATGTTCTCCGCGGGAGGATCGATGAACTTGTCCTTGACCGTCGACATCACCGCAACGATTGCGATTCCGGCCATACCGAGGACGGTGAGCTCGCCGAGGGTGTCCAAGGCACGGAACTCTACGAGGATCGTGTTGACGATGTTGTGCCCGCCGCTGATGTCGGGGGCGTTCTCGATGTAGTACAGACCGAGATCTGACCGCTCCCGACGTCCGTTGAGAGCCAGTGTCAGCACGGTCGCGGCAAGTCCGACGATGAGGGCGAAGATCACGCGGGTGGCCTGCAGGCGTTTCGGATATCTCCAGAAGGAACGTGGAAGCTTCTGCAACACCAACATGATGACGATGATCGTCATCGCCTCGACCAGCAGCTGAGTCAGAGTGACGTCCGGAGCGCCGAGAGCCAGAATCTGGACAGTAGCGAGAATGCCGACTCCCGACAGAGCAACCACTGTGGTCAGACGAGAGTGGGAGCTGCAGACAACGAGCACGGCCACGGTGATGAGGACGAGGAGGACGATGTCGATGGGTCGCCACAGACCTTCCTGCAGAGGAGGCAGGTCCGAATAGATGAGCGGGACGGCTGAGAAGGCGAGAACGGCGAGACCGCCCAGCGACATGGCCAGGTAGGGGCCGGAGTTCATCGGCTTGGCGAAGATGCTCAGACCGCGGCCGGCTCGACGCAGGACCCACGTCAGACCGCTCATCACGTTGGCTCCGTCGAAGCCGAGGGTTGCTCGGTGGAAGAAGACGAAGACGCGGGAGCGGTTGACGATGATGATCACGCCGATCGCGATGATCAGCAGTGAGGCTATGAGTTCCTTGTTCACCCCGTGCCAGAGCGCAAGGTGCACTGCTTCGCCTGCGTCGGGAATGGCCGCTTGGACTGCCTGATCGAGAGGGTTGTCGAAGACGAACAAGACGAAGCTCAGCGGAATCGAGGCGAGGATCGGCATCGCAGCGGAAACGAGCATGACGGGTGACCCGTGGCCTAGTCTCGCCTTCTCCACCGGTTTGCCATCGATGAATGCCCCCCAGACAGTCTTCGCGCAGTAGGCGAAGGTGAGCACCGAGGCGGCGACGGCCACCAGCAGGGCTGCCCATCCGGTCCAGTCCGAACCGGGAGTGTCAGCGAATGCGGTGAAGAGGGATTCCTTCGAGACGAAGCCGAGCAGAGGTGGGATGCCTGCCATGGAGGCGCAGCCGATGATCATGACGAAGAAGGGCCCCGGAGCCGCTCGCATCAGTTGTGGAATCCGAGTCAGTTCGCGGGTCCCGGCGAGATGGTCAACGACTCCGACCATCATGAAGAGGCCGGATTTGAACAGGGCGTGGGCGATCACGTGCAGGCACGCAGCGGCGATCGCTGCTTCGGAGCCGACGCCGATTACCGCGGTGATGAGACCCAGCTGCGAAACCGTGGAATAGGCCATCAGCTTCTTGACGTCGTACTGGTTGAGAGCGAACCACCCGCCGATGCAGGCGGTGATGAGGCCGGCGACGATGAGGAGCGTGTTCCAGGCAGGGGTGGCGTGAAAGGCAGGTGTGAAGCGGAGGAGCAGGAAGATGCCGGCCTTGACCACGGCGGCCGCGTGCAGATACGCGGAGACCGGTGTGGCTGCGGCCATCGCATCAGGCAGCCAGGAATGGAAGGGGAACTGGGCCGACTTGGTCATCGCCGCGACCGCGATGAGGATCGCGACCAGCGTCGTCACCGGTGCCTGACCCGACCAGACGGGCGAGCTCAGCGCTTCGTGGACGTTCGTGGTTCCGGTGACCGCGATGATGGTTCCGGTGGCCACCAGCAGGGAGAGTCCGCCGATGAAGGTGATGAACATGGTGCGCAGAGAGGGCCCCTGGCCGGGCGAGCCAGACCGGGCGATGAGGAAGAAGGAGGCCAGAGACGTCAGTTCCCAGCACACGAAGAGCACCAAGAGGTCGTTGCTGAGAACCAGCATCACCATCGAGAAGGTGAAGATGACCATCAGCCAGTAGAAGCTCGTGTTTCGTCCCTGGGACAGGTAGCCGGTCGAATAGACGAAGACGATTGCGCCGATGATCAGTGCGATGTAGGTGAAGATGACGCCGATGCCGTCGGCGCGCAGGGCCAGATCGACACCGAAGGAGGGAATCCACTGGTAGGTCACTTCCGGAGTCGCCCCGGCCATCACCTCGGCGGCGGTGGGGGTGAACAGGCCGGCGATGCCGAGATAGGCGGCGGCCAGGAGCCATCCGCTGGCACGCCCGAGCCAGCGAGTGATGATGGGGGTCAGAATGATGAGTGCGGCAAGAGCGAGAACCGTTAGGATCATGTCCGTAGCCTCAGTGCCACGGACGCAGGTGATGGTTCCTTCACTCACTGACCCTTCGTCACGATGAACACAATCTCGGATGAACGCAGACTTACAGGTCAACAGACTATCGACTCGGAGTTCCATGAGCAAAAGCACAAACAGCACACAGACGAACGAAACGATCCGCGTCTACTTCGATGCCCGCTTCACACGAACGACCCACCACGATGGCATCTCCCGCTACGGATCCTGCCTGCTCGCTGCTCTGCTCTCAGCCGTGCGGGGAACCGGCATCGAGGTCACTGCGATCATCAGCGATGAAGCTCAGCTGGATCTCCTCCCCGACTGTGCATGGGTCAGACTCAACTCCCCCACGTCTCCGCAGGAGGTCTTCATTGCGAAGAAGCTCAACGACCTCGGCGCCGATGTGGTCTTCTCCACCATGCAGGTGATGGGATCGACGGGACGCAGCTACGGCCTCATTCTGACCGTCCACGATCTCATCTACTATTCGCATCCGCTGCCCCCTGCAGATCTGCCCGCGGCGCTCCGGCTGCTGTGGCGGGCTTACCACCTCAGCTACGCCCCGCAGCGTCTGCTGCTGGGACGCGCCGATGCGATCGCTGCCGTGAGTCAGACGACGAAGGACCTGATCGCAGAGCACCATCTGTCATCGAAGCCGGTGACCGTTGTGTCCAATGCCGCCGAGGCTGCTGTTTCCGGAATTCGCTCGGTCAACAGGAATGATGCGCGTTCGCTGGTCTATATGGGCGCGTTCCTGCCCTATAAGAACGTCGAGACCCTCATTCGATCGCTGGGGCATCTGCCGGGATGGACGCTGCACATCGCCAGTCGGATCGACGGCAGACGTGAGGCCGTGTTGCGTGCACTGATCCCCAACCGGGCGAAGGTGATCTTCCACCGGGGGGTCAGCGATGCGGAGTATGCAGATCTGCTCGATGGCGCAACCGCACTGGTCACAGCCTCTCAGGAGGAGGGATTCGGGCTTCCTGTCATCGAGGCGATGGCCCAGGGTGTACCGGTGGCGGTCTCGGACATTCCGATCTTCCATGAGATCGCCGGCGAGGCTGCTGTCTACTTCGACCCCGATGATTCCGGCGACGTGGCCACAACGATCGAACGTCTCACCGATGCCACACTGTGGTCCGAACTCTCAGCGGCCGGGCAGAGGCAGGCCAAACGCTTTGATTGGGACTCATCGGCCCAGGCGCTGGTGGGCATGATTCGTAAGGTTCACGCCTCACGGCAGTGAGTGCACGGGTCGTCAGTGTGCAGTCCAGTGCAGTGCACAGGTCAGGACTGTGCAGTGCACGCGTCAGGAGGGGACTGTGCCCTCGTCAGGAGGGGACTGTGCCCCAGCTGCGCAGGATCCAGCTGCTGCCGGTGAATCCGAATTCGCCATGTCCGCAGTTTCCCAGGACGGCGAGGCGACCTGGCCCGTCCATGCCGAGCAGCAGTTCTGCGGCTGCGCGCAGCACAGCTCCATGAGCGACGATGGCAATGGTCTTGGACTCCGAACCAGCGACGATGTCCGTGATCGCCGAGGCGACTCGACGACCCGACTCGGTGCGGGATTCCCCACCGGGTGGGTTCGTGTCAGCTCCGCTGAGCCATTGTTCGAGCTCGTCTGGCCACGATGTACTGAGCTCGTCCCGGGTATGGCCCTCCCACTCGCCGAAGGCGGTCTCACGCAGACGCTCATCACGTGTGACACCGACGTTCAGCAGCGAAGCAAGTGCGTCGGCAGTGTCAGCGGCCCGCGACAGGTCGGAGGAGACGATGAGTTCAGGTTGCAGTTGGCTCAGGTAGCCCGCTGCCTGAGCGGCTTGAGTCCGCCCGAGTTCGTTGAGCGGGATGTCACTTTGACCTTGGAACCTGCCTTCGACGTTGTAGTCGGTCTGGCCATGTCGCCAGAAGATGACGGTACTGGTCATTGAGAGTCGTCGGCGACGGCCGGCGCCGGCAGTTCCAGATCGATGACCGGGCAGTCCTTCCACAGGCGTTCGAGCGCGTAATATTCGCGCTGCTCCTGCGAGAAGACGTGGACGACGATGTCACCGAAGTCCAGGAGGACCCAGTCCCCGCTCCCCCGACCTTCACGGCGCAGAGGCGTGTGACCATAGGCCGTCTGCAGGGCCTCTTCAACGGCGTCGACGATCGATGCGATCTGCCGATCGTTCTCCGCCGAGATAATGAGGAAGGCATCGGTGATGTAGAGAGTGGCACTCACATCGAGAGCCACCTGATCGGTGCCGAACTTCTCGTCTGCCGCACGTGCGGCAGTTCTCAGCATTTGGGTTGATTCAACGGTCTCGCTCACAAGAGCCTTTCAGATGATTACAGCAACATGACCAGTGCAATGACGATGAGTGCGACTGCGAAGAGCGCAGCGACACCCAGCACTACATAGGGTACTTTGGATGGTTCTTCCCCAACTAGGATCCGGCCGTCGTGACCGGTGACCTCGCTGGCGCGAATACGTGTCCCCGGAGGATTCTCAGTCTCTTCGTCCTCGTAGTCAGGATTGGGAAGTGCCCAGGCCTCTGGCACGGTCTCCATCGGACGAGTCTCGGGGTTGGCCGCAAGTGCACGAGCCGCGTCATCGGAGGAGGTGCCAGTTCCTGCAGCAGACGAGTCGGTCGTTGATGTCGTCCCTGCGTCCTGACCTTGGCCGGAATCGGTGCGGCCCCTCGAGGGCTGGTCGGTACCGGTATCTGGGGTCCTCGCCGGGGTGTCGACCTCCGGAATCTGGGCTGAGGCCGCCGTGACGACCCGCACTCCGGAGCTGCTCGGCGGCTGCACGATGGGCATGCGCCGTGAGCGGCCCGTCCCGCCACCTCCATCGACGGCATCATCGTTGAGCGCATCGCCGGCGGGTGCCGACTCTCCAAGTCCTGATGACTGCGGCGTGGCTGGTGACTGGGTCGGTGTTGATGAGTCTCCCGTGTGCTGCTCAGGCTGGGTCGGTTCAGGCCTCGACCGTACAGGCGGCGCTGGTTCAGCAGTGGGCCGCCTGGGAGCAGACGAAAGAGCATAATCTTCGACCGGCGATTCTGCAGCTCCGGAAGGGGAGCTCGTCGCTGCTGCACCCGGGTCCAGATCTTCGATCGGCTGGGAGAGGGCATCGTGCGGAGCATCGTCAAAGGCAGTCGGTCGCGGTGCGGAGGCCGCGGTGACCGGAGACTCGAAATCTCGTGCGGCGACTTCGTCGGCCGATCCGCCGAATCCAGCAGTGTCGAAGGATTCGTCCTCACCGGCTGCGGCCTCATCTGATTCCTCGGACGAGGTCGCTTCCGGTCCTGCGATGACAGGGGTCGCTCCGGTGGAGAGGTCGCCTTCAACAGACAGTCCGTTATCGCGCAGGTAGCTTTTACGGGCGGTGCGCGAATCGAAATGAGGCAAGGGGGCTTGTTGCGGGTCGACGGGCTCTGCCGCTTCGACCGGAGGCCGCGACTCCCGCGTCTGGTCGGCAGATGATACGCCGCGTTCAGGGGCGGTCTGATGCGGTGACTCGGTGTCCGTCCGCGATTCGGGTGCCTGGGCCCGTGCTGGAGGCGGGTTCAGCAGTTCGGACCGATTGCCCGATGACGGCTCTTCTGGCTGCTCAGGTGTCTCTCGTGCTTCGAACGCCTGTTCTGCAGCCACCCGCTCGGCTTCTCGTCTGGCACGGCGTGACGTGAACTGCTCCTCAGCCATTTTCACTCCTGTACAACTCGTATTTCGCGATGTACTGAACGACCCCGTCCGGTACGAGATACCAGACAGGCGCCCCATCCATCACCCGTAGTCTGCAATCCGTGGACGAGATCGACAGTGCAGGGATCTGCACCAAGCTCAACCGGTCCACCGGAAGACCCTCACTGCGAAGTTCGTGCCCCGGGCGGCTCACTCCGACGAAGTGAGCCAAGGAAAACAGCTCATCTACATTCTTCCACGTCAGGATCTGAGCCAAAGCGTCCGCGCCGGTGATGAAGAACATCTCTGTGTCGGATCCGTAGCTCTTGGCCAGGTCCCGCAGGGTATCGATGGTGTAAGTGGGCCCTGGACGATCAACGTCGGCTCGAGACACCGTGAAACGCGGGTTCGACGCGGTTGCGATGACGGTCATCAGATACCGATGTTCGGCGCTGGTGACTTCTCCGGCATCTTTTTGATAAGGGCGTCCGGTGGGCACGAAGACGACCTCGTCGAGATCAAAGGTCGACTGCACCTCACTGGCTGCGACCAGGTGACCGTGGTGAATGGGGTCGAAGGTGCCACCCATGACACCGACCCTGCGTGTTTGCTTAGCCATATCAGTGGCGGTGGGAGATGCCCTTCCACGACCGGCTCACTGCTGCCATCGAGAGGAAGATCGCGAGGGTGATGAGTCCGTAGAAGATCGGATCCATCGGCAATTCGGTGTGGTGGGCTGCCTTCTCCGCGCCTTCGGCAACGGTGGTCAACAGGCTTGCGTTCACGTGCTCTCTCCTTCTCGATGATGATGACGCGGTCAGTCTGCGTCGCAGTGCTTATGCCTTCAGTTTCTCATGAACAATGAGACAAGTGGGCATCGACATGAGTATCGGTTCGCTCTGGGCCGAGCTGAGTCAGCTGCGGATCTGTCCATTGCCCATCATGACCCACTTCGTGGTCGTCAGCTGTTCGACTCCCATGGGTCCGCGGGCGTGGAGCTTCTGGGTCGAGATTCCCACCTCTGCACCGAAGCCGAGCTCTCCCCCATCGGTGAACCGTGTGGACACGTTGACTCCGACAGCTGCGGCGTCGATAGCTGTGACGAATGTCTCAGCATTGTCGATGTCCTTGGTCACGATCACTTCGGTGTGGCCTGAGGAATAGGCGCGAATATGCTCGATCGCCTCGTCGATTCCCGATACGACCTTCACTGCCAGTTCGAGGTCAAGATATTCCTTCGCCCAATCGCGTCGAGAGACACGTTTGACCTTCATCGTTTCCGGTGCCAGCGCCGCGACGGTGGTGTCGGCGTGCAGAACGACCCCGGCCTGGTCGAGTCGGTCGAGTATCTTGGGAAGAACGCGTTTGGCTGCCTTTTCATGGACCAACAGAGTCTCAAGCGAGTTGCAGACACTGGGACGATGTGTCTTCGAGTTGACCACGAGGTCGACCGAATTTTTGACGGTGGCCGATGAATCGATGAACATATGGACATTCCCGATTCCGGTTTCGATCACCGGAACCAGCGAATCCTGCACCACTGTGTTGATGAGCTCAGCGCCACCGCGTGGAATGAGGAGGTCGACGTAGTCACGCGCGTTCATGAGCACGTTGGCTCCGTCACGTCCGTATTGGTCGATTCCATTGATCGAGTCTGCAGGCAGACCAGCCGATTCCACGGCTTTGCGCAGCACGGAGACGATCTCAGCGTTGGAGTTCTGGGCCGCTGAGCCTCCGCGTAGGACAGTGGCATTGCCGGCCTTGAGCGCGAGGATCGCGATGTCGACAGTGACGTTGGGGCGGGCTTCGTAGATCGCACCGATGACTCCCATGGGCACACGGTTCTGAGTCAGTCGGATGCCGTTGGGCAGAACTCGTCCCACAACGACTTTGCCCACGGGATCGTCAAGATCGATGACCGTTCCCACTGACGCGGCCATGGCTTCGATGCGATCATGGTCGAGTCGCAGGCGGTCGAGGAGACCTGCGCTCATTCCGTTGTCGATGCCCGCGGCGATGTCGACTTCATTGGCGTTGACGATACGGTCGGAGTTCTCACGCAGGGCGTCGGCGATCGCGTGCAGCCCGGCGTCTTTCTCTGCCGTCGATGACGTCGCCAGGTGAGCGGCAGCGCTCTTAGCGTTCCTGACTACTCTGGTGACACCCCGGACGGTCTTGGGATGTATCTCGGATACAGCGGTCATGGACTATCTCCCCCCGCTCACGTGAGTGAGTACGAGATCATTGCGATGGATGACCTCTTTACGGTAATCATTTCCGAGTCGGGTGCCAAGTTCGTCCGTGGACAGGCCGAACATCGCAGGCAGTTCGTGAGATGAGAAGTTGGTCATGCCGCGGGCGATGACCTCACCGCCCAGGTTCCGAATCTCGATCGGGTCGCCAGCTTCGAAGTCCCCGGTCACACCGGTCACACCGGCAGCCAGCAAGGAGGTTCCGCGGGAGAGCACAGCGGATTCGGCTCCATCGTCGATGGTCACCGAGCCGAAGGTGCGGGCCAGATGGCGCAGCCAGAGCAGACGTGTCCCCCGCCGTTTGTGCGTCACGGAGAACCACGTGCCCACATGTTGACCACCGAGCACTGCTGAGATCTTCTCTGCCGAGGTCAGCACCGCGGGTATCCCCGAGTCGGCAACCATGAGCGCTGCTTCGACCTTCGTCGCCATGCCTCCTGTGCCGGTGCCGGCTGCCCCGGTCCCACCGATGGCGATGTCGCCGAGATCGGCGATGGAGGACACCTGCTCGATGCACACAGAATCGGACAGATTCGGTGGTCCCGAATAGAGTGCGTCGACATCGGAGAGCAGGACGAGGGCATCTGCGTGCGACAGGTGTGCGACAAGTGCAGCCAGGCGATCATTGTCACCGAACCGGATCTCTTCTGTCGCCACCGCATCGTTCTCGTTGACGATCGGCAGAGTCCCGAGGGCCAGAAGTTTGTCGATGGCGCGTTGAGCGTTCTTGTACCGAGTGCGTCGGATCAGATCATCGGCTGAGAGCAGCACCTGGCCGGGCACCAGGTCGTAGCGACCCAGCGCCCGGGTGTAGGCGGCCATGAGCAGACCCTGGCCGACTCCGGCAGCGGCCTGCTGTGTGGCAAGGTCACGGGGCCGTTTGTTGAGCCCCATCGGTTCGAGCCCGGCCGCAATCGCACCGGAGGACACGAGGATGACTTCATGTCCGGCAGAACGATGGGCTCCTATGACATCGGTGAGCGCGATCAGCTTTGCTTCGTCCAACCCCCCGTCGAGGGTGGTCAGAGACGAGGAGCCGACCTTGATCACGATGCGGCGTGCAGCTGCGATATCGGTGCGCGCCGAGATGCTGCCAGAATCGGTGGACTGGCTGTCGCTCATTCCTGACCGGACTCGGAATCGGAGGTGACATCGGCGGATCCTTCGCGACCGCGACCGGCACGCTCTGCGAGACGCTCCTGTTCGAACTCGGCACGAACAGCGGCCTTCGCATCCATGCGATCGTGGAATGCGGCCTTGCGTTCCTTCCGAGTGGAACGAGTATCCTCATCCAGACGCAGGTCGGTACCGCGGCTGCCCAGCAGCTCGGCGCCGCCGACGCTTGTCGGATCCCAGTCGAAGACGACGCCGTCGTCTCCGCCGATCACGATCGTGTCACCTGGCTTCGCCCCGGCCTTGAACAGAGACTCTTCGACTCCCAGGCGGTCCAGGCGATCGGCGAGATAGCCGACAGCCTCATCGTTGGCGAAGTCCGTCTGCCGCACCCAACGTTCGGGTTTGACTCCGCGGATGCGGAAGACCGGACCGTCCTCGTCGCTTTCGGCCTGAATCTGGAAGCCGCGGTCGTCAACGGCCTTAGGGCGGATGACGACACGCTTCGGCGTCGCCTCGAGCTCTGCGCGACGCTCACGTTCGGCTGAGACGAGTTCAGCCATCGCGAAGGACAGCTCCCGCAGACCGATGTGGCTGACGGCGGAAATCTCGAATACTCGATAACCGGCAGCCTCCAGATCGGGACGGACGATATCGGCTAGGTCATTGCCGTCGGGGATGTCGACCTTGTTCAGCGCCACGAGCTTGGGACGTTCCGACAGCGGCAGCAGACCGTTTCCGTCGTCGAGGTCGACGGCATAGGCAGCGAGCTCCGATTCGATGATGGTCAGGTCTGAGACGGGATCACGGCCCGGCTCCCATGTCGCCATGTCGACGACGTGGACCAATGCGGCGCAGCGTTCGACGTGTCGGAGGAATTCGAGGCCGAGGCCCTTGCCTTCTGATGCTCCCGGGATGAGGCCTGGGACATCGGCGATGGTGTATCGCACATCGCCGGCCTGGACCACGCCGAGGTTGGGCACGAGTGTGGTGAACGGATAGTCCGCGATCTTCGGCTTGGCCTCAGACATGGCCGCGATGAGACTGGATTTGCCTGCTGAAGGGTAGCCGACGAGCGCGATGTCAGCGATCGTCTTGAGCTCGAGCACCAAGCTGAGTGCTTCGCCCGGCTCACCCAGCAGGGCGAAGCCCGGGGCCTTGCGTTTCGATGAGGCCAGAGCTGCGTTGCCGAGCCCGCCGCGGCCGCCTGCGGCAGCGACGTATTCGGTTCCGGCATCGACGAGGTCGGCGATGATCTCGCCGTTCTGGTTCTTCACGACCGTGCCTTCAGGGACGGCGATGATGAGGTCACCGCCATCCGCACCATGGCGCAGATCGCCCTTGCCGATGCCGCCGTCGTTCGCAGTCAGATGCGGACGGTGGTGCAGTGGGAGCAGCGTTGTGGTCTGAGCGTCGACGACGAACTTGACGTCACCGCCCTGACCGCCATTGGCACCGTCAGGGCCGCCAAGGGGTTTGAATTTCTCGCGCCTGATCGAGGCGCAGCCGTTGCCGCCGTCTCCGGCGGAAAGATGGACTGTGACACGGTCTATGAACTCGGTGGCCATAATGTCCTTATATCAGATGAAGGGTGAGTCTCGAGACTCACCCTTCATGGACCCCTACCAGGGGAAAAACAGAACTAGTCGATCAAGCGCCGACGATGTTGACGATCTTGCGACCGTTGCGTTTGCCGAATTCCACGGCTCCTGCGGACAGTGCGAAGAGTGTGTCGTCTCCGCCGCGTCCGACGTTGGCGCCTGGGTGGAACTTGGTTCCGCGCTGGCGAACGATGATCTCTCCGGCCTTGACGACCTGTCCGCCGAAGCGCTTCACACCGAGGTACTGAGCGTTCGAGTCGCGACCGTTGCGGGACGAGCTGACTCCCTTTTTGCTTGACATGTGAAGTCTCCTCTTACTTGATGTTCGTGATCTTCAGACGGGTGAGGTCCTGGCGGTGGCCCTGACGCTTCTTGTAACCGGTCTTGTTCTTGTACTTCTGAATGATGATCTTGGGGCCGCGGAGTTCATTGACGACCTCGGCGCTGACCGCAACCTTCGACAGGGCATCAACGTCGGTCGTGACAGTCTCACCGTCGACGAGGAGGACTGCATCGAGTTCGACGCTTTCCCCGGCCTTCGCCTTCATTCGGTTGACTGTAATGATGTCTCCGACGCTGACCTTTTCCTGATGGCCACCGGCACGGACAATGGCATAGACCATGGTCGAACCCTTTCTGTTCATACACAAACGAACGGCGGTTGATCCCTTGGCTCCCGAGGAACGTTTTCCCCGGGTGTCCCATTGAGAGGAATCACCAGCCGTGGTGCGTCGTGCGCACCGACGATCAAGTCTAGTGGATTCGACCGCTGTTGGGCAAACCGCTCGAGTTGGACAACTCAGGCTTCTCGGGTCTCAGCGATCCGTTCGTGATGACGGATCACCTCGGCGACGATGAAGGTCAGGAACTTCTCCGCGAACTCCGGGTCCAGGTGCGCATCTTCGGCCAGCCTGCGGAGGTGGGCGACCTGCCTGCCCTCTCTCTCGGGATCTGCAGGAGGCAGACCGTGGTCAGCCTTCAACTCACCGACTGTCTCCGTGAGCTTGAACCTCTCGGCGAGCAGATGGATGAGCGCTGCGTCGATGTTGTCAATGCTTCCGCGCAGTTCCAACAGTCGCTCCTGGGCATGTGTCTTGTCGTTGATCTGATCCACGTGCACCAGTCTAACGAGACTCACGGCAATCCATCGACGACGCACGGAGGCCGACCCCGCGCCTTCGCGGAATCGGCCTCAGAGAAGCTGCGCTCAGACCAGCTCCTCCACAGGAACGGCGTCCTTCGTGTCGGGATCCATGAGCGTACCGGCCTTGCGGTCGGCCAGATACTTCTTCATCTCCTTCTTCACCACCGGCATCAGCATATACAAGCCGAGGATATTGATGAAGGCGCAGAGGAACAGTGCGGCGTCCGCGAACTCGACGATCTTGCTGAAGCTGGCGATGCAGCCGATGACCACAAACACGCAGACGAGGACACGGAAGACCGTGACCGCGCCCTTCGACTTGCCGAAGAGATAGGCCCAGGCCCGCTCACCATAGTAGGCCCACGTGATGAGGGTGGAGAAGGCGAAGAGCGCCACCGCGATCGCCAGCAGCACCGGATACCAGCCGGCCACCGTGGAGAAGGCATCGGACGCCAGCGCCACGCCGCCGATCTCACCCTCGCCAAGGTCATTGGTGTAGGAGGGCTGGTTGGCAACGATGATGGTCAGGGCGGTCATCGTACAGACGATCACGGTGTCCACGAAGGGTTCGAGAAGTGCTACGAAGCCCTCCGAGATGGGCCGACGAGTCTTGACCGCCGAGTGTGCAATCGCGGCCGAACCGATGCCTGCTTCGTTGGAGAAGGCTGAACGCTGGAACCCGATGATCATGACGCCGACGATGCCGCCGGCAACTCCCTGCGGTGCGAACGCACCCTCGAAGATCTGCCCGATGGCCGTCGGAATCTGGCCGAAGTTGATGGCCAGGACCAGCAGACACGAAAGAACGTAGAAGATGCCCATGGCGGGCACAAGCTTGTCGGTGACGTGGGCGATGGACCGGATTCCACCGAGGATCACGAGACCAACGAGACCAGCAAAGATGATGCCGAAGATCAATGACGCCACAGGACCGGCGAGGAAGCCGTCTGCACCGCCGGTGGCGGTACGAACCTGAGCGAAAGTCTGGTTGGCCTGGAACATTCCTCCGCCGACGACGCCGAAGATGAGGATGGAGACTGCGAAGATTCCGGTCAGCAGGCCGGCGATGGGCTTGGAGAACTTACGGAACGCGATAGGCAGGTATTTGAAGGGACCGCCGTAAACAACGCCGTTTTCGTCGATTTCTCGATATTTGACTCCCAGTGTGCACTCGACGAACTTCGTACACATGCCGAGGAGCCCGGCGATGATCATCCAGAAGGTAGCACCGGGACCACCGAGGGCAATAGCCACACCGACACCGGCAATGTTGCCGAGGCCGACTGTGCCCGATAACGCGGAGGCCAGTGCCTGGAAGTGGGTGATCTCGCCCGGGTCGTTCTTGGACGAATATTTTCCACGGATGATGTCGAGCGAAAGCTTGAATCCTCGGGCTTGGATGAATCCGAAATAGATGGTGAAGATTAAGGCTGCGCCGATCAGCCAGAGCACCACGAAGGGGAAGGAGACCGGTCCGAGCGTAATAGGAAAGAATATGATCCCGCCGAAGAAGGTGGCGATCGGATCGAACCAGGAGTTGATTGCATCATCAACCGGTGATTTGGGGGCATCTGCTGCCAATAACAAAGTGTTCATGGTGCAATAACCTGCCGTACCCCTTGGAAGGTAGCAAGCTCTACAGCACAGGACACGAATACAGTTATCCAACTGTTACGTGCGTCACACCTTGGGGGTATCGGTGAGATGCACGTCTCATTCTGTGTCCTAGACTGAAATCATGACTCAGAGCCCTCATCAGCACGGTCCTCCTCCGAATCAGCCACCCGGATCTCAGCCGACACCACAGCAACCTCTGCCCGGGCGCGGCCAGCAGCCCGGCTCCGGTTCTCAGGGTCACCCGCAGCGGCCCCTGCAGGGTGGACCGCAGATGTCCCCTGGAGTTCCTCCGCGCCAACGCCGACCCGGGCCGTCGAGAATCGCATCTGTCGAGGGCGAACGTGTCAGGGAGACCTCGGCGGGCGGCGTATCTGGATACTTCGCTATCGTCGGCGGGGTCATTCTGTTGATCCTGGCGCTTCTGCTCGCAGTGTTCGGATTCATCATGACCGTGGCCCAGGCCGCGGTCGGGGTCATCCTCATTGTGCTCGCAATCGTCATGTTCATCGCATCGATGTTCATGTTCAAGGGGTGCACCTCGGTGGCTCCGGGCAATGCTGTCGTGCTCCAGCTCTACGGGAAGTACGTCGGCACAGTTCGCCAATCCGGACTGCGCTTCGTCAACCCCTTCTATTCGAAGATTCAAGTTTCGACACGCATCCGCAACCACGAGACTTCCACACTGAAGGTCAACGACCTCGACGGCAATCCGATCGAAATCGGCGCCGTGGTCGTCTGGCAGGTCCAAGACACGGCTCAGGCACTGTTCGAGGTCGATGACTTCGAGGAGTTCGTCGCCATCCAGGCCGAGACTGCTGTGCGCCACATAGCAAACTCCTATGCCTACGATTCCTCGGATCCGAACCGGATGTCCCTGCGCGACAACGCCGATGAGATCACGTCGAAACTCTCCAATGAGGTCGCAGCACGAGTCGCTGCCGCTGGCGTGACCATCATCGAATCGCGCATCACGCAACTGGCCTACGCGGCGGAGATTGCGCGCGCCATGCTCCAACGCCAGCAGGCTACAGCGGTTGTTGCAGCCCGCCAGCTCATCGTCGAAGGTGCTGTCGGCATGGTCGAGACCGCCATTGAGCAGATCGAGGGACGTAGAATCGTCAAGCTCGGTCATCTCGAGCGCAGCGATCTCGTATCGAATCTCATGATCGTACTCTGCGGTGATCAGGCTGCGCAGCCGACCATCAGCACGACGAGGAATCAGGAATCCAAGAACTGAGGCGTCCCGCCGCCGATCCTCTTGATCGGTGGCGGAACGCCTCGTCGTCTGTCCGCATCACTCACATGAGTGCGGACATGATGTTCAGTCTTCGCCGATGATGACGAATGAGGTCGGCAGCGACTGCTGCGCCGACTCATCAGCAGCCTGAGCCTTGGCAGCGGGCTTCCGCCGCGGTGCTGCCTTGACGGGTTCAGCCTTGGCCACCTTGGTCGCGGTGTCTGCACCGATCATCAGCGGTAGCTCGGCAGCAGGCACCTCAGGCTTTTTCGCCCGGGCCGGCTTGTCCTGGACCGGCTTGTCCTGGACCGGCTTGGCCTGAGCAGACTCGTCATACGTTGGCTCTGACGTTTCCGAGGACTTGGCATCGGACCGCTTCCGGCTGTTGCGGGATCGGCCCGACTTTCCGCGGCCGTTCGAATCGGCGGACTCGTTGCCCTGCGATTCCTTCGTGGTGTCACTGTTCGGCGTCGACTCGGTGTCGCTCGAAACCGAGTTGTCCTGAGAGTTCTTCGCGTCCTTGGACTCCGTCTCGTCCTTCTTCAGCGTGGCCTTGGCAATTGCGGCTACGGCCGAACGCGAGGCGTCGTTGGCGTCGCTATGGCCTTCGGAGTCGTTGGACTTCGACGACGACTTATTGTCGCTGCGACGCTTGCGATCACGTTTGCTGTTCGAGTTGTCGTTGTGGTTGGACCGATTGCCGTGGTGGGCCTTCGAGCCGTCCTCTTCTGAGCCCGGCAGCAGCAGTCCCCGACCGGAGAGATCGGCCCCGGCACTGACAAGGGACTCTGCGAGTCCGGTGCCGATGCGCTTACGCGTCATCTGCACAAGACCCAGGGAGGTCACCTCGGCGACCTGATGCTTGGTTCTGTCGCGTCCCAAGCACTCGACGAGGCGACGCACAACGAGGTCCCGGTTCGATTCGAGGACCATGTCGATGAAGTCGACGACGATGATGCCGCCGATGTCCCGCAGGCGCACCTGCCGGATGACCTCTTCGGCCGCTTCCAGGTTGTTGCGGGTCACGGTCTCTTCCAGATTTCCACCTGAACCGGTGAACTTGCCGGTGTTGACGTCGATGACCGTCATGGCCTCGGTCCGGTCGATGACCAGCGAACCACCCGATGGCAGGTTGACGGTGCGCTGCAGCGCCTTCTGCACCTGTTCCTCGACCCGGTAGTGGTCGAAGATGTCTTCGTCCTCGCTGTAGCGGTGGACGCGCTCGAGCAGATCCGGTGCCACGGCCTCGACGTATTCGTGAATCGTGTTCCACGCGCCGTCGCCGTCGATGACGAGAGACGAGAAGTCCTCGTTGAAGACGTCGCGGATGATCCGCACGATCATGTCCGGCTCGCTGTAGAGGAGCTGGGGCGCGAGCACCTTCGTCGACTTCGACTTCTTCTCGATGGTCTCCCACCGTTTCGCCAGTCGTTCGACGTCCCGGCCGAGTTCCTTGTCCGTTGCTCCTTCGGCTGCGGTGCGCACGATGACTCCATTCGAGTCACCGACGAGTTCCTTGAGCAGCTTCTTCAGTCGATTGCGCTCGACGTCGGGCAGCTTGCGTGAGATTCCGGTCATGGAGTTGCCGGGAACGTAGACGAGGAAACGTCCGGGCAGGGAGATCTGACTCGTCAGACGGGCGCCCTTGTGACCGATCGGGTCCTTGGTGACCTGGACGAGGACGGCGTCGCCGGGGCTGAGTGCCACCTCGATGCGGCGAGCCTTGCCATCCATGCCGAGGGCGTCCCAATTGACTTCACCGGCGTAGAGCACAGCATTGCGGCCCTTGCCGATGTCGATGAAGGCGGCTTCCATGCTCGGCAGCACGTTCTGGACTTTGCCCAGGTAGACATTGCCGATGAGGGACGACTGCTGGCGGTTCTCCTTCAGGTAGTGCTCGACTGTGATCCCGTCTTCGACGACGACCAGCTGTGTCTGCTCGCCGCTTTCCCGCACCAGCATGGTCCGATCCACGGATTCACGACGGGCCAGGAACTCGGCCTCGGTGATGACGGGGCGGCGGCGCCCTGCCTCACGACCTTCCTTACGGCGCTGCCTCTTGGCTTCGAGGCGTGTCGAACCCTTCAGCGAGGTCACCTCATCGTTGTCCGTGCTGCGGGTCCGTGAGCGACGGCGACGACGGCGACGCGAACCATTGTCGTCATCGTCATCGCTGTCATCATCACCGGAGTCAGTGAGATTCTCCGACTGCTGGCCGGAGTTCTTGTCATCAGAGGATTTGGCGCCGGCGGACTTGTTCGAGTCTGCCTGCTGAGTCTTCTTCTCCGCCCGGTTGCCGGAGCGTGACTCGCGTCTGTTCGAGTGGGAATCGCTGTTCGAGTGGGAGTCGGAATCCTCGTCGGCAGATTCCTCCGCTGACGATGGTGAATCTTCAAGATCCGATTCGCTGCCGTTGTCATCGCGTCCGCGGGAGCGGCGGCCGCGTCCTCCACGACGACGCCGACGGCCGCCGGAATCGTTGGAGTCATTGTCCTCGGAGTCATCGCTCTTCGCGCCGTTCGTGTCGGCGTCTGATGCCTCCGCGTAGTCCGAGTCGTTGTCGTACTCGTCGCCGTCATCCGAATCATCGGTGTCGTCCTCAACCTGGACGGGCTGAGCCAGTTCAGCTTTGGGCACTTGGAAGATCAGTCCACCGTCGTGCGGCACGGCTGGTGCGCTGCGCGGGGTCGGAGCAGGCGCAGGGTCCACAGTGGGCGCCGCGAAGGGGTTGCGGGGATCGAATGTAGGGGCCGGTGCCGGCGAGGCGGTATCCGCGGCAGCGTCGGCAGAATCGTCGTCATCGACCTCCGAGGCATCGTTCGTCTCGCTCCCCCGGCCGTTGCTCGCTGCATTCTGCGGACCCCCGGCAGGTTCGCGGACGAACTGTTCGAACACGAGTCCCCTGTTGGCTGCGGAGTCCTGGGCCTTCTTCGATGTGCCCGGCCCCTGCTCGGGAACGTCCTCGACGTCCTCGTCCGAGTCGTCATCGCTCGGCTCGGGCATGCGCAGAGACTCCGCAGCCTCGGCGATGTTGTCGAGCTTCGCTCTGATGCTCTCGTCGACATCCCCATGAGAGGAGTCTGCGGAATTCACCGACTGCTGCAGATTGGCGAGATCGGCGAGGATGCCCTCTGTTGCTTCGTTGCCGTCATTCGACGCGTCATTCATGATTTCTCCCAGTCCGAAGACTCCGTCCACACCTCACGGATCTTCGGATCCTTGCATGGTCCAAGTCGGACCGAAACTTGTGGATGGCACTTCCAGCTCGCGCTCAGCGCGTAGGCCTTCGGTGCTGCCTCTTCTTGGTGTCGACCTGCGAGGTCGTACCCTCGACTCGGTGGAGGCACTTCTCCTGCTCGGTGTGAGAGCAAGTATCCGTCTGGCCATTATGTCACAGATCAACCGAAGTGCTCCGGTCGATGTCCGCCGTCTGTGGTCTCCGTCACTTCAGGTATGTGACTATTCGCAGCCGCCCCGTTTGCCGCGCAGTGTCCGGGGAGGCATTCTTGGAGTGTGAATACCGCAGATACTCTCCCTGACGACGATATCGACGTGGTGCCGCAGACCCGATCCTGGGTCCTGCGGCCGACCAGTCTCGGCATCTTCCTCATCGTTGCATCCGTCGTCGGCTACTTGGCATCCTTCGCTCTTGCCGTCGAGAAGTACGAGAAGTTGGAGGACCCGAACGCGGTGCTCTCCTGCGACCTCAACCCGTTCTTCTCCTGCGGATCGGTGATGGAGTCTCCCGAGAGCCAGCTCTTCGGCTTCCCCAATCAGCTCCTGGGAATCGGCGCTTTCATATTCCCACTGCTCCTCGGCGTGTTGCTCCTGGCAGGGACGAGGATCCCGAAGTGGATCATGGTCGGACTCAACATCGGCCTCGCCCTCGGCACCGTTCTCGTCATGTTCCTGTTCTACGTCTCGATCTACAAGATCGGCGTCGGCTGTCCCTGGTGCATGGTGGTGTGGACGATGACGATCCCGATGTTCGTCGCTGTCACGGCCCACAATGTTCTGGCCGGCAGTTTCGGCGCCCGGATCGCGCGGAATCCGATCGCCAGAGTCCTCGCCAAGGAGAACGTGGCGATCTTCGTTCTGTGGATGCTCGTCATCGCAGCCTGCATCGTCGTTCAGTTCTGGAACTTCTTCTCGACCCTGTTCTGAGCACGTCCTGAATAGCTCACCACTGCCATGAAATGACGCGGGTGCCCTGCGACCGTTCCCTCTGAGGAAGGACAGCTGCAGGGCACCCGCGTCTGTGCGCTGAGATCTATACGGCGGGGAACCAGATTCCGATCTCGCGTTCGGCAGATTCAACGGAATCGGATCCGTGCACGAGATTCTTCTGGACCTTCTCGCCCCAGTCGCGGCCAAGATCGCCGCGAATGGTGCCCGGCGCCGCCGCTGTCGGGTCGGTTGCACCCGCCAGCGAACGGAATCCAGGGATCACTCCCTGACCGGAGGCGATGATCGACACGATCGGTCCTTCGGACATGAAGTCGACGAGGGGCTGGTAGAAGGGTTTGCCTTCGTGCTCTGCGTAGTGCGCGGAGAGTTCTTCCGCGGTCGCGGTGCGCAGCGACAGAGCATCGATGGCATATCCCTTGGATTCGATCCGAGCGAGGATCTGTCCCACGAGTCCTCGTGCGACACCATCGGGTTTGATGAGGATGAGAGTGCGTTCCATTCCGGTCCTTTTCGTTAGTGCGATGATCGGCGGTCACAGTTTAACCGCCGTTGAGTTCATTGACCGCCGAGGCGGTTCAGGCTCGCTCCGCCACTTCCCTGTCGATCCTCGCCGACCAGTACACCGACACCGCCCACAGGGCGATGAAGATCGCTGCGACGAAGAACATCGAGGTGACGAGGAATCCCGAAGCCAGCAGGAGGATCTGCACGACCCAGCCCAGTGCCACACCCGGTCGCTTCTGACCGATGCGTCGTGGCAGCAGCAGGACCGACACGATGGCCAGAGCGGCAATCACGGACGCGCCGAGGAGCAGTTGCCCCAAGCTCAGAGATCCTGCTGCCTTCACCGCCAGGCCGTAGGCAGTGAGCACTGCGAAGTAGACGACGAAGAGCTCACAGATGAGGATCGAGCCGCACAGGACGGGAAACTTCGATTTCATCGGATCATTCCTCCTTGCCGAGCAGCAGACGGGCCTCTGCCACGGTGTGCAGAGAACCGGTGACCACGATTCCAGGGCTCGTTGCCCCGGAGCTGTTGGCCAGATCGATGGCCTTCATCAGGGCAGCGTTGAGATCCGGTGTCTCGATCACGGAGTCCTCATCCACCCATTCGCGGACAGCCTCGGCGAGTTCATGGGCATCAAGTGCACGAGAATTCAGTGCCTGGCTCACGACGAACACATCGGCGCTGCGGTGAAGCTCCTCGAGCACGCCGAGGATGTCCTTGTCGGCGAACATCGCCAGAACCATCACCGTGTAGTCGAAGTCGAATGCCTCGGTGATGGTCTCGGCCAGCACATGGGCAGCGTCGGGGTTGTGCGCCCCGTCGACGACCACTGCCGGTCCTGTCCGGACAAGCTCGGCCCGGCCGGGTGATGTCACACGTGACAGGCCCTCGGCCACGGTGTCGAGGACCAGCGGCTTGTCCTCATCACTCAGAAACGCCTCCGCCGCGACCAGCGCAATGGCGGCATTGTGTGCCTGATGGATGCCGTGCAGCGGCAGGAAGATGTCGGTGTAGACATCCCGAACCCCCTGCACGGTGATGAGCTGTCCATCGACCGCTCTTGTGCGGTCGAGGAGCCGGAAGCTGCGGTCCTCGGTCAACGCGAGAGTCTGCCGCCGCTCCACCTCGGCGTCCAGAGCAGTCTGCGCCTCTTCGGTCTGTGCAGCGATGACAGCGACCGGATTCGGTGCTGGAGAAGGATCGAGACTGCGATTGAGGATTCCTGCTTTGGTGGTGGCGATCTCGGTGAGCGTGTCACCGAGGAACTGCTGATGGTCGAGGCCGATCTTCGTGAAGACACAGACCTGCGCATCGGCAACGTTCGTCGAATCCCATTCGCCGCCCATTCCAACTTCGGTGACCACCACGTCGACCGGGGCGTCTGCGAACACGGCGAAGGCCAGGATCGTCAGCGCCTCGAAGAAGGTCAGCTTTCCACGCCCTTCGGCGACGAGCTCCGCGTCGACGAGGTCGAGCACCGGTGAGATCTCGTCGTGAATGCGGACGAAGGTCTCAGCGGCGACAGGACCGCCGTCGACAGAGATCCGCTCGGTCACCGAATGCAGATGCGGACTCGTGAAGCGGCCCACTCTCAAGTCGTGAGCAGACACGATCGAGTCGATCATGCGAGCAGTCGAGGTTTTGCCGTTCGTTCCGGTCACCGTGATGACCGGTGCGGCCTGATGAATGTCGCCGAGGAGCTCGCAGGCACGACGAGTCGCGTCGAGTCGGACCTCGATCTGGGTCTCCCCCGCTCGTGCCAGCAGTGCCGCATACACGCGGACGAGCTGGGCCTGCGACTTCTCGTCGCGCTCGTCCGTGCTCATGCTCGGCTCACAGCGAGACGCGTTCCCGCAGGCAGCTCTTCAGGAGTGAAGACCTGCCCGGCACTCTCGACGTCTGCGAAGTCGAGTGAGGTGGTCAGGGTCTCACCGGCGATGAGGTCCTGATGGGCGCTCAGCGCGGCCGCCAGATCCGTCTCCGCCTCGATGACGACGGTGATCCGATCGGAGATGTGCAGGTCCAGCTGTTTGCGGATTCCCTGGATGGCGCGGACCGCGTCACGAGCGACGCCTTCGGCCTCGAGCTCAGGGGTGACACGTGTATCGAGTGCCAGGAAGCCGGAGTCGAGCGCAGCCAGCTCCATTCCCTCGGTGCCGGATTCGGCCACCGACTCCACGGTGTATTCGCCATCGACCAAGTCGATTCCACCGCTGGTGACGGTGCCGTCGTCGGCGACCGACCAATCGCCGGTCTTCGAGGCCTTGATCACCTGCTGCACCTGCTTGCCCAGCCTGGGGCCTGCGGCGCGGGCATTGATGACGAGACTCTGCGACAGGGAGAATCCTGCAGCTTCCGCCTCGGCGACGTCGAGCACTTCGACCTCGCGGACGTTGAGCTCATCGGAGATGATGTCGGTGAACTCGCTGCCCAGCTCGGTGTCATCAGCAACGGTGAGCTTGGCCAGAGGCAGGCGCACCCGCAGCTTGTTGGCCTTGCGCACGGAGGAAGCCGTTGAGCAGATGTCGCGGGTCAGATCCATCGCGGACACGAGCTGATCATCGGCGGGGAACAGACTCGCATCCGGGTAGTCGGCCAAGTGGACCGACCGTTCGCCGGTGAGCCCACGGTAGATCTCTTCGACGGTGAATGGCAGCAGTGGGGCTGCGACCCGGCAGAAGGCTTCGAGGCAGGTGTAGAACACGTCGAATGACTCGTGGGTCGCCTCGGTGCCGTCCCAGAAGCGGCGACGGGAACGACGCACGTACCAGTTGGTGAGCATGTCGAGGTAGCTGCGCACGAGTTCGCAGGCCGCCCAGATGTCGAGGCCCTCCATGGCGTCCGCGAACTCTGCGATCAGGTCGTGAGTCTTCGCCAGCAGATACCGGTCAAGGACCTGGCTCGAATCATAGCGGGAATCGGCCCGGTAGCCGGCCTTCTCTCCGTCTGCCCCGTCTGCGGTGTTGGAGTAGGTGGCGAAGAACTGCCAGGTGTTCCAGAGCGGGAGAACGACCTGTCGCACTCCATCGCGGATACCCTGCTCGGTCACGACGAGGTTGCCGCCTCGCAGGATGGACGAGGCCATGAGGAACCAGCGCATCGCATCGGAGCCGTCGCGATCGAAGACCTCGTTGACGTCGGGATAGTTGCGCAGCGATTTCGACATCTTCGCTCCGTCGGAGCCCAAGACGATGCCGTGGGAGATGCAATTGGTGAAGGCAGGACGATCGAAGATCGCTGTGGAGAGCACGTGCAGGAGATAGAACCAGCCGCGAGTCTGTCCGACATACTCCACGATGAAGTCGGCGGGGAAATGATTGTCGAACCATTCGGAGTTCTCGAACGGGTAGTGGACCTGTGCGTAGCTCATGGATCCCGAGTCGAACCAGACGTCGAAGATCTCAGGGATGCGGCGCATCATCGACTGACCGGTCGGATCGTCAGGGTTGGGTCGTACCAGGTCGTCGACCCAGGGGCGGTGGAGGTCGACTTCACCTTGGTCATTGACCGGCAGGCGACCGAAGTCGGCCTCGATGTCGGCCAGGGACCCGTACACATCGGTGCGCGGATACGAGGGGTCGTCTGAGGTCCATACCGGGATCGGCGAACCCCAGAAGCGGTTGCGTGAGATCGACCAGTCGCGTGCGTTCTCCAGCCATTTGCCGAACTGTCCGTGCTTGACATTGTCGGGCACCCAGTTGATCTGCTCGTTGAGTTCGACCATGCGGTCCTTGAACTCGGTCACCCGGACGAACCAGGAGGACACAGCGCGGTAGATCAGCGGATTGCGGCAGCGCCAGCAGTGCGGGTAGGAGTGCTCATAGGATTCGTGCCGGATCAGCAGTGCCGAACGATCTGCCATCGGCCCGGTGCCGTTGCGCAGGTCCTTGATGATGCCCTTGTTGGCGTCGAAGACCTGCTGTCCCGCGTAGTCGGCGACCGTGGAGTCGAAGCAGCCTGCGTCGTCGACGGGACGCACGGCGGTGATGCCGTAGGAATCGGTGAGGTCCTTGTCCTCTTCACCGAAAGCCGGAGACTGGTGGACGATTCCGGTGCCTTCGTCCGTGGTGACGAACTCGGCTTCGAGGATGGTGTGCATCCGTTCACCGAACTCCTCTTGGCGACCTTCGAAGTACGGGAAGGGAGGCTCGTATTCACGACCGAGAAGCTCACTGCCGGAGAATGTGCGCAGCACCTCGGGGTTCTCCCCGAGCTCACGGGAGTATGAGCCGAGGCGTGCCTCGGCGAGGATCAGTGTCTTTCCCTGCAGCTCTTGTGCACCGTCTTCACCGGCGACGACGGCTGCCAGCGGGATCTCGGGATTGACCGCGACAGCCTGGTTGGACGGAACAGTCCACGGCGTCGTCGTCCAGATCAGGACCCATTCATCGGAGTCCTTGAGCTTGTATCCGATGGTCACGGCCGGATCCTGGCGCGACTTGTAGACATCGTCGTCCATGCGCAGTTCGTGGTTCGACAGCGGAGTCTGGTCTTTCCAGCAGTAGGGCAGAACGCGGTAGCCCTCGTAGACGAGCCCCTTGTCCCAGAGCTGTTTGAACGCCCAGATCACGCTTTCCATGTATTCGACGTTGAGCGTCTTGTAGTCGTTGTCGAAGTCGACCCACCGACCCTGGCGGGTGACGTACTCTTCCCATTCCTTCGTGTACTTCAGGACTGAGGAACGGCAGGCGTCGTTGAATGCGGCCAAGCCCATGCCGCTGATCTCCGACTTGTCGGTGATGCCCAGCTGACGTTCGGCCTCAAGCTCTGCGGGAAGGCCGTGGGTATCCCAGCCGAAGCGGCGATCCACTTTCTTGCCCCGCATCGTCTGGAAGCGTGGGACGACGTCCTTGACGTACCCGGTCAGGAGGTGACCGTAGTGGGGCAGTCCGTTGGCGAAGGGAGGTCCGTCGTAGAAGACGAACTCGTTCTCACCGTTCTCGCCGGGGTCGCGCTGGTCGATCGAGGCCTGGAACGTATCGTCCTGTTTCCAGTAGTCGAGCACGGCGTCTTCGATGGCGGGGAAATCCGGCGAGGCACTGAGGCCGAAGGCCGAGGTCGATACCTTGGGATACAACGGTTGCGTCATGAGCGTCCTTTGAGTCACTGCGGTCACTGTCACGAGGACGACATGTCTGCCGCGGTACCACCTCGCTTATCCGTCCTCAACGACTGTCGGGTGAGACAGACGATCAGCGGATCGCTCATAGCCGGAGTGATGACGGGTCCAACCGTCCGGTTCTACTGAATGCCTTCTG
Source organism: Brevibacterium antiquum (assembly GCF_016107655.1). GTDB lineage: Bacteria > Actinomycetota > Actinomycetes > Actinomycetales > Brevibacteriaceae > Brevibacterium > Brevibacterium antiquum. Next base: position 595,518 of record NZ_JABASX010000001.1, on the reverse strand, counting down.
TCGTGCCGAAGCCTTCGGCACGGGACGAACGCACTGTTCTTCCGGATGCTCCCCGGTGATGGCCGGATCGCTGCACCCTCAATCGTATACCTTGGCCCGGTGTGTCGACCACCTGGCCCAGGGTGTCGGCCATCAGGCTGGGTGCAGCCGCCCGGCTTCCGAACTCAGAGACCCTGGTGGCGTGCCACTTTGTGCTGTGCGGCCTGTGCAATCGGTCTGATCACCATCAGGTCGACATTGAAATGGTGCGGTCGGGTCAGCGAGTAGACCACGGCATCGGCGACGTCATCTGCGGTGAGTGGGTTCTTCACCCCTTCGTAGACTTTGTCGGCTTTGTCCTGACTGCCGCCGACTCGTTTCAGCGTGAATTCATCGGTTGCGACCATCCCGGGGGCGATTTCGATCACACGGACGGGTTCACCAGCGAGCTCGAGCCGCAGCGTCGCGGCGATCGAATGTGTGCCGTGCTTGGTCGCGACGTAACCGCCACCGCCCTCATAGGCCTGGTGACCGGCGGTCGAGGACATGACGACGATGTCTCCACGCCCGGATTCGATCAGAGCGGGAAGGAATGCCTTGACGACTCGGAGGACTCCGAGGACATTGACATCGAACATGTCACGCCAGCCGTCGACCGAGGCCTCGGCGACTGTGTCGGTGCCGAACGCGGCACCCGCGTTGGCGACCAGGGAGTGCACCGGCCCTCCAGCCAGCACCTCGGCGCTGAGCGCTGCGACCGCGGCATCATCGGTGAGGTCGGCGACAACATAGCTGGCGCCGGTCTCCTCGGACAGTGCCCGCAGCTTCTCCTCTCGCCGTGCCACGGCAACGACGTCCCAGCCCTGCTCGCGCAGCCGGCGCACCGTAGCAGCGCCGATTCCCGAACTCGCACCTGTCACCACTGCTCTGAGTGTTTCCATCGCTGTACCTCTCCGTACTTCTTCGTCGTTGTTCGTGGCTCCAGGCCCGGATCTGGGCTCACCGCATCTGGACCTGGGCGCACCCGTCTGGACCTGGGCATGTCACATCTGTATCTGGGTGTGTCTCTACTGGTGGAGGACACGACTGTCGGGGACACCGGTCAGTCTACGGAGTTTCATCCCCGTCCGGCAGATTCCGTGGCAGCTAAGCGCTCGCGGTGTCCGGGTCGGCCTTCTTCGTTCGGCGCGCCCGTGGGTTCGGCTTCGAATGCGGGTTGCGGGGACCGCCTTCACCGAAGACGGCGCGCACACCGGGAATCTTGACCGCCAGCCAGGTGATGACAGCGCAGATGATCGTGTAGACGATCGGCATCGCGATGGCATGGAGGAGAACACCGGGAACCGTCGTCGGCAGGCCCATCTCATTGCGCAAGGGGTAGAGCACGAGGGGGTGGAGCAGGAACACCCCGAAGGAGTACGGGTAGAACCAGTGCAGGAGCCGGAAACCGCTATCCAAGTGATGATGCAGCAGGAGGTAGGCGGCCACAGAGGCGATGACGACCCCCGGTGAGAGGTACTCGTAGGGGAAGACCCACGGCTTCTCGCCCGGGCCGAGTCCCGCCCACACAATGGTCATCGCGATTGCACCGGCAAGTGCCAGCCATGCCAGCACCACACCGCGGGAGGAGAGCACCACGTCCCGCAGCACCCACCCGAGGATGTAGAAGCCGGCCATCGGCAGGAAACGTGTGGCGATATTGGCCTCACCCACGTCGAAGACGATGCTCGCCCATTGGTCGAGCATGCCGATGCCCAGAAAGATCAGACCCGTTCCCCATTGCAGGCGCCGCGAACCGTGAACGCTGAGCAGCCGGAAGAACGGGGTCAGAAGCGTCAGGCCGGCGAGCACGTAGAGGAAATAGAGCTGCACGAACGGAGAACCGGTCAGAATCGCGATTCCCGGGTTCCATCCGTCGTCTGTCGGGAGCAGATAGAAGCGCCTGAAGACGACGTATACGGCTGTCCAGAACACGAGGGGGATTCCGATTCTCCACACGCGCTTGCTGAGGAATTTACGCGGTTTGTTCCCGCGTGCCGGGTCCAGTGCCAGCGCCCCGGAGATCATGATGAACACAGGAACCGACCACCGAGCTGCGGAGTCGAAGCCGTTGGCGACCCACCAGCCGGGACCCATGGTCGCGTAGTTCTCCTCCACGACGGTTCCCAGCGAATGGATGGCGACGACTGCCACGATCGCGATCGCACGGGCCGGGTTCATCCACGCGGTCGACGTCGGCGGCAGGTTCTCTGATCGGATTCTGTCCAAGGGCGCCATGGTCCAATATTCTCATTTTCGTTCGCGGATGCATCTCACGCTCCATTCAGTGTGTGTCCCTGGCAGCGTGTGCCACAGGCTCGAACCGCTGAAGTCCGCTCACGCCCGATCATCGGTTTGGCCCCAGGCCGCCCGGGTGAGAAAATCAACAATTATGAACACACCTGCCTTTTCGGACTCGACGCACGAGTCAGTGAACCTGCCGGATAAGCCGGCTCTTGAGGGACTTCGGGACAAATGGGACGCCGCTTGGAGCGACAGCGGAGTCTATGCCTTCGACGTCGATACGGATCGTGAGCAGGTCTACTCGATCGACACTCCCCCGCCCACCGCCTCGGGGTCTCTGCACGTCGGGCACGTCTTCTCCTACACGCAGACCGACATCATCGCCAGATATCAGCGCATGCAGGGCAAGAACGTGTTCTACCCCCTGGGCTGGGATGACAACGGTCTGCCGACGGAACGACGCGTCCAGAACTACTACGGGGTCACCTGCGATCCCACCCAGAGCTACGACCCGAACTTCGAGCCGCCGGCAAAGCCTGCGAAGAACTCTCGTGACTTCGTCAAGATCTCGCGTCAGAACTTCATCGAACTCTGCGAGACCCTGTCCGCGGAAGACGAGCAGATCTTCGAACACCTCTTCCGCTCCACCGGCCTGTCCGTGGATTGGAAGTACACCTACCGCACCATCGATGACACGTCACGCTCGGTCAGCCAGAAGGCCTTCCTCGCCGACCTCGCAAACGGTCACGCATACTCCCAGGACGCCCCCACCATGTGGGACGTCACCTTCGGCACTGCCGTCGCGCAGGCGGAACTCGAGGACCGGGAGAAGGACGGCGCCTACCACACGGTGAACTTCTATCCCGAGGGTACCGACGGCCTCGCCGACACCTCGGCGGAACCGATCGTCATTCTCACTTCCCGTCCGGAGCTCATCCCCGCGGTAGTGGCACTCGTGGCTCATCCCGAGGACGAGCGTTACACCTCCTCATTCGGATCCAAGTACGTCTCACCTCTCTTCGGCGTGCGCGTCGAAGTTCGCGCCCATGAACTTGCGAAGTCGGACAAGGGCACCGGCATTGCCATGGTCTGCACCTTCGGTGACCTCACTGACGTCACCTGGTGGCGTGAACTCGACCTGCCCACGCGCGCCGTCATCAACCGCGGTGGTCGCCTCAATCTCGAAGTCCCCGAATGGATCGCGTCGTCGCCGAAGCCCGATGCTGTGGCCAACTACGAGAAGCTGGCGGGAAAGACAACCTTCACCGCCCGCAAGGAGATCGCGGATATGCTCGCCGAATCCGGTGACCTCATCGGCGAGATCGAAGCGATCACGCATCCTGTTCCGTTCTATGAGAAGGGCGACAAGCCCCTCGAAGTCGTCACGTCCCGCCAGTGGTACATCCGCAACGGCGGACGCTCGGCCGAACTCCGTGATGCGCTCATCGCCCGCGGTCGAGAGATCGAGTGGCATCCGGCATTCATGCGCTCACGCTACGAGAACTGGGTGGAGAATCTCAACGGTGACTGGCTGGTCTCCCGCCAACGTTACTTCGGCGTGCCGATCCCGCTGTGGTATCGCTTGGACTCGGCTGGGGAACCCGACTACTCGGATCCGATCGTTCCCGAGTCCCTGCCCACCGACCCTATCGCCGAGGTGCCGGCCGGCTTCACCGCTGACCAGCGTGACGTGCCCGGCGGCTTCACTGCCGATCCGGACGTCCTCGACACCTGGGCAACCTCATCTCTGACCCCCCAGCTGCTGGGTGGTTGGAGCCGCGATGAAGACTTCTTCTCCAAGGTCTTCCCCTTCGATCTGCGCCCTCAGGGCCACGACATCATCCGCACTTGGCTGTTCTCCACTGTCGTCCGTGCCAACTCGCTCAATGACGCTGCACCATGGAAGCATGCCGGCCTCTCCGGTTGGATCCTCGATCCGGATCGCAAGAAGATGTCGAAGTCGAAGGGCAATGTCGTTGTCCCCTCTGACATCCTCGGCGAGGCGAAACCGGGCTTCGGCCCCGACGCGGTGCGCTACTGGGCGGCCAGCGCCAAGCTCGGTGCCGATACAGCCTATGACGTGACGCAGATGCAGATCGGGCGCCGATTGGCCATGAAACTGCTCAACGCTTCGAAGTTCGCGCTTGCCCAGGGGGTTCACTCCGGGCTTGTCGGCCAGCTTGGTTCTGTGACGCACGATCTCGATCGTGCTCTGCTCAAGAAGCTCGCCGAGGTCGTCGAGACGGCTTCAACGCATATGGCGGCTTACGATTACGCACACGCTCTGCGTGCCGCGGAGAGCTTCTTCTGGGAGTTCACCGATGACTATGTCGAGCTCGTCAAGGACCGGTCGTACGGCGCCAAGGGCGAGGACGATCAGCTTTCGGCTCACGTCACTCTGGCAACTGCCCTCGACGTGCTTCTGCGCCTCTTCGCCCCGATCATGCCCTTCGTGACCGAAGAGGTGTGGTCATGGTGGAGAACGGGATCTGTGCACAGGTCACCGTGGCCTGGAGACGAGAAGCTGACTCAGCCTGACTCGTCTGTGGATCCGGACCTGCTCATGTCTGTCGCCTCGGTGCTCACTGAGATCCGGAGGTCGAAGACCGAGGCCAAGGTCTCCCAGAAGACCCAGGTGCGCAGCCTCACCATCCATGCTCCGGCAGCTGTCGTCGCAGCGATCGACAGTGCCGAAGGCGACCTGACGTCCGCTGGACGCATCCAGAATCTCGTCACTGAGGTGAAGGGTGAAGAGATCACAGTCGCCGAGATCGACTTCATCGAGCAGGACTGACCGTCCACGCCTGTTCCACAATCAGAACAGAATTCTCCGGCACGTGGAGTGGCCGGACGCTTACGATGGAACTCGACAACTGAAGGAGTACGAAGCTTCTTCATGGACGAAAGGCTCTTGAACGATGAGAAGTGAACTCTTTTCGAAGCGCAACGCAGAGATCCAGAACCAGGAACGTTGGACTCTGCAATCGAATAAGATGCTGCGCACAGTGATCACGCCCAACGCGCCCATGATCGCCACAAAGGGTGCCATGGTCGCCTACCAGGGCGACGTCCGCTTCGCTCACCAGGGATCGAAGTCGGTGGGACAGTTCATGAAGAAGGCCGCCACTGGTGAAGGCGGCAATGTGATGAAGGTTGAGGGCCACGGCGAGGTGTTCTTCGCTCGAGAGGCCTCGAACATCTTCATGATGGCCTTGGAAGGTCAGCAGGATGCGCTGACGGTCAACACCGCGAACCTCTTGGCCTTCGACGATGCTCTCAACTGGGAGATCAAGCGGATCAAGGGCGGAATCGGTGCCATGGCCAGCGGCTCCGGGCTGTTCAACCTCGAACTCAACGGGCAAGGCACCGCTGCCATCTGCTGCAAGGGCGAGCCCATGGTCCTCGACTGCTCGCAGCAGCCGACGTTCGTCGACCCGCAGGCCGCGGTGTGCTGGTCCTCATCTCTGGCACCGCAGATCAAGACCGACGTCAGCGTGGGGACCTTCTTCGGTCGCGGTTCGGGTGAATCGATTCAGCTTGCCTTCCACGGCCCCGGCTTCGTCGTCGTCCAGCCTGCTGAGAACGCCGTGTACACCGCCCAAGCCTAGCCGGACCATGGCTGAAGCGCTCTCCCTCAGAGGTGTTCCAGCTCCAGCGCAATGCGAGCCCGAGGCCGCCCGAATCAGCACCGGGTTGCCTCGGGCTCTCCGCATTGGACGAGCGCTTCAGGCCACCGACGTCCGTGGCTGCCCCGCTCCCCCGCGCTCCACGCGATAGCGACGGAACTTCGGGAAGATCAACGCACAGGCGATGACGAGCACAATGACGATGAGGCCCCCTCCTGCGGAGGCGATGGTCGTATTCGTGAACTCCGCGACAGTGCCGTGCAGAACATCGGCAATGCGTGGACCGCCTGCGACGACGACAATGAATACACCCTGCATGCGACCTCGCATATCATCGCTGGCAGCCTCCTGCAGCATCGTGGAACGGAAGGCGGAGGAGATGATGTCGGCGCCGCCGCCGATGGCCAGGCCGAGAAGCGCGACGATGAGGGCCGCCGTCCAGAATCCTGAGGCGAATTCCAGGGACAGACCGAACACAGACATTGCGGTGCCCCAGACGAGAATCGCTGTGATCACCGCAAGGCCCTGGCGTTCGACACGAGAGACCCAGCCGGAGAAGATCCCTGCCAAGGCGCTGCCTGCTGCCAAAGATGCGAACAGCAGCGAGAAGACGATGCCTCCGGCAGGAGGACCACCGAAGGACTCGGTCGCAATCTGCGGGAACAGTGCTCTGGGCATTCCGAAGACCATGGCGATGACGTCGACCAGCAGCGACACCATGACAACGGTGTTCGTTGCCAGGTAGCGGAAGCCGTCGATGACCCCTTTGACGCCCGAACGCGTATCGGGCTGTTTCTGAGGTACCAGTGCGGGCAGACGCAGCACCGCGTAGAGCGTTGTAGCCAGGAACAGCGCATCCAAGATGTAGAGCGTCTGATAGCCGACGACCGGTATCAGAGCGCCACCGATGATCGGTCCTGCGACAGCGCCCAATGTCATGACCGTCATATTGAGCGAGTTGGCAGACGGGAGAAGTTCGAGCGGAACGATGGTCGGCAGGAGTGCGCCCTTGGCCGGCTGGTTCAGGCCGAAGAAGGCCTGCTGCAAAGAGAATACGGACAACAGCAGCCACACGTTCCCAAGCTGCATGACTGCGATGAGAGCCAACAGCGAGCTCGCGATGATCAGGCCGACGGTGGAGATGATGAGCAGACGGCGACGGTCGATGACGTCGGCCAGGGAACCGCCCCACAGTCCGAACACGATGAGCGGAACCAGCCCGAAGACACCGCTGAGACCCACATAGCCGGAGGATCCGGTGATGTGATAGATCTGTGCGGGAATGGCGACTACCGTCATCTGAGCACCGATGACGGTGACAATGTTGGCCAGCCAGAGGCGGCGATAGTTGTCGTACTTCAGAGGCCTGGTATCAGCGAACAGCCTCATCTAATGAGACGAGTCAGGCTGATTTTTTGGATGTCCGAGGCTGTTCGCGCGGCACCAGAGTCGGTGCGACGTTCTTGTCCACGACGTCTCTGGTCACGACCACCTCGGCGATGTCCTCACGGGAGGGAACATCGAACATGACCGGCTGCAGGACCTCTTCGAGGATGGACCGCAGTCCACGTGCCCCGGTGCCGCGCAGGAGTGCGAGGTCGGAGATGGCTTCGAGTGCGTCGGTCTCGAAACGAAGCTCGACATTGTCGAACTCGAACATGCGCTGGTACTGCTTGACCAGGGCATTCTTCGGTTCTGTGAGGATCGATATCAGCGCCGCACGATCCAGCGTAGAGACAGTGGCCAGTACAGGCAGGCGTCCGATGAACTCGGGAATGAGTCCGAACTTCAGCAGATCCTCGGGCAGGATGTCGGCGTAGAGGTCTTCTTCGTCGTTCTTCGACTGCAGGAGCGCACCGAACCCGATGCCGTGCTTGCCCTTACGGCCGGCAACGATCTCCTCCATGCCTGCGAAGGCTCCCGCGACGATGAAGAGCACATTCGTGGTGTCGATCTGGAGGAAGTCCTGGTGGGGATGCTTGCGTCCGCCCTGCGGCGGCACGGAGGCCTGAGTGCCTTCGAGTATCTTCAGCAGCGCCTGCTGGACACCTTCGCCGGAGACGTCTCGAGTGATCGACGGGTTCTCCGACTTGCGTGCAATCTTATCGATCTCGTCGATGTAGATGATGCCGTGTTCGGCCTTCTGAATGTCGAAGTCCGCGGCTTGGATGAGTTTGAGCAGAATGTTCTCGACGTCTTCGCCGACGTAGCCGGCTTCTGTCAGTGCTGTCGCGTCTGCGACGGCGAAGGGAACATCGAGTCTCTTCGCCAACGACTGCGCGAGATAGGTTTTGCCCGATCCGGTGGGGCCAACGAGGAGGATGTTGGACTTCGCAATCTCGACCTCGGTGTCATCGGAGCCCAGAGTCTTCGTGTCTTCATCACTCTGCAGCGAGCGGATGCGCTTGTAATGGTTGTACACGGCCACGGACAGGGCCTTCTTCGCGGGTTCCTGACCGACGACGTATTCCTGGAGGAAGTCGAAGATCTCGCGCGGCTTGGGCAGTTCGATGTCGGTGTGCTCGGAGGTGCCTTCGCTGAGCTCCTCTTCGATGATCTCATTGCACAGCCCGATGCATTCATCGCAGATGTAGACTCCAGGTCCGGCGATGAGTTTCCGAACCTGCTTCTGGGATTTCCCACAGAAGTTACATTTGAGCAGGTCTGCTCCGTCCGCACTGCGAGCCACTGTCACAACCTTCCGCCGGGGCACCTGGCCCCAACTCTACCGCTCGTGTTTCCTGTACCTCAATAGCTTCCCATACGGGACTGACATGAGCGGCCAGAACCGCCATTCGGTGTGTCGGAGAAGATGGACGCACCCATGCTGCTGAGAAGGCCCAAACTACTCGGCGCCGCACCAGGTGGCAACTTCGCAGCACAGACCGCTTCGGGCCCGGACAGCCGATGGCTGTCCGGGCCCGAAGATGTTCGTGTGTCTCAGACCGCCTTGCGAGAGGTCAGAACCTGATCGACGAGACCGTAGTCCTTCGCCTGTTCGGCGGTGAGGAAGAGGTCACGTTCGATGTCGTTGGAGACCTGCTCCGGTGACTTGTTGGAGTGACCCGACAAGGTCGTCTCCAGCCACTGGCGCATCCGGAATACCTCTGCGGCCTGGATCTCGATGTCCGAAGCCTGTCCCTGGCCCTGGCCCTCCATCGCAGGCTGGTGGATGAGGACTCGAGCGTTGGGCAGAGCCAGACGCTTGCCAGGAGTGCCGGCTGCCAGCAGTACGGCAGCAGCCGAGGCGGCCTGACCGAGGCAGACGGTCTGGATCTCCGGCTTGATGTACTGCATCGTGTCGTAGATGGCAGTCATCGCAGTGAAGGAACCGCCCGGCGAATTGATGTAGAGCGTGATATCACGATCAGGGTCCTGTGATTCGAGGACCAGGAGCTGCGCCATCACGTCGTCGGCGCTCGTGTCGTCAACCTGGACGCCCAAGAAGATCACGCGATCGTCGAAGAGCTTCGTGTAGGGATCCTGGCGTTTGAAGCCGTAGGGAGTCCGCTCTTCGAACTGGGGCATGACGTAGCGGGACTGCGGCATGTTGCCGGCGGTGGACCCTGGCATAAAGTTCATTGAATTCATTCTTCCTTGACTCCCACTCAGTTGTCGGTGACGTCGGACGAACGGGTCACCATCTTGTCGATGAAGCCGTATTCCAGTGCTTCTTCGGCGGTGAACCAGTGGTCGCGGTCGTTGTCCTTGAGGATCTGTTCCAGGGTCTTGCCTGTCTGTTCGGCGGTGAGCTCTGCCATCTGCTTCTTCATGTGCAGGATGAGCTCTGCCTGGATCTTGATGTCGGTGGCGGTGCCGCCGATTCCGCCCAAAGGCTGGTGCATGAGAATACGGGCGTGAGGGGTGGCGAACCGCTTCCCTGGTGCACCGGATGACAGCAGGAACTGCCCCATTGATGCGGCCATTCCCATTGCGACGGTGGAGACATCCGGCTTGATGTACTGCATGGTGTCGTAGATCGCCATTCCCGCGGTGACCGAGCCACCCGGGGAGTTGATGTACAGCGAGATGTCTGCGTCGGGGTCCTCTGCCGCCAGCAGCATCATCTGGGCACAGATCGCGTTGGCGTTGGAGTCACGCACTTCCGAACCGAGCCAGATGATGCGCTCTTTGAGCAGGCGGTTGAAAATATGGTCATCGAGACCCATTGCCCCACCGGCGTCGAGGCCGACGGGCGCTGTCATTTCATGTGCGCTCACGTTTCACTCCTGTTGGTCTTTGGTTGGCTTGATATGGACTCTAACTGCTCACCGGTCGGATTTAGTCCGTCGGAACGCCTGTGTTCGCCATCAGCGTGATCGGGCACCGGATTAGCCCGCGCCTGCTGGAAAGATTCGTGCCGGATGAGACCCGCGCCTGGCTGCGGCCGTCTGATGCACCTATGCGAAACGGTGGGCACGGAATAATTCCCGTGCCCACCGTTGTCGGCTCTGTCACCGCCGAAGCGGTAAGAAATCAGTTCTCGTCGTCGCCTTCGGCTGCGACGGCATCGTCTGAGTCATCGGCGCCCTCAGGCGCCTCTTCCTCAGCTGGAGAGGTGAACTCCTCCATATCGACGACGTTGCCTGCAGTGTCCTTGACGACAGCACCGGCGAGAGCAGCGGCCAGGGCCTTGCGGCGTGTGACCTCTCCGACCAGTGCGTTGACCTGTCCGGAGCTGTCGAGCATCTGCGCGAACTCATTCGGGTTCATGCCGTACTGCTGTGACGCAGAGATGAGGTATTCGATGAGCTCGGGCTGTGTCACCTCGACCTCTTCGGCCTCGGCGATCGAGTCGAGGATGAACTGAGTGCGGAGATTGCGCTCGGTCTCTTCGGTGACCTCCTTGCGGTGCTCATCGTCATCCACGCGGCTCTCGGACTCGAGGTGACGCTCAACCTCGTCGGTGACGACCTTCTCAGGAACGGGCACGTTGAGGGTCTCGATCAGTGATTCGAGGACCTTGTCGCGTGCCTGAGCACCCTGGTCGGTCTCCTTCTGCTTCGCGGCCTGCTCGCGCAGATCCGTACGCAGCTCGTCGATCGTGTCGAATTCGCTGGCCAGCTGGGCGAAGTCATCGTCAGCCTCTGGAAGTTCGCGAACCTTGACCGCGCTGAGTGTGATGGAGACTGTTCCGGTTTCACCGGCGTGCTCTCCGCCTGCGAAGGTGGTCTCGAAGGTGGTGGTCTCGTCTGCCGACAGACCGTCAAGTGCTTCGTCCATGCCATCGAGCATGGTCCCGGCACCGACCTGGTAGGAGATGTCGGAGGCAGTGTCGATCTCTTCGCCGTCGATGGTGGCGACGAGGTCGAGGGTCACGAAGTCGTCCTTGGCTGCAGGACGGTCAACGGAGCTCAGCGTACCGAAGCGAGTGCGCAGCTGCTCAAGCTCGGCGTCGACGTCTTCATCGGTGACCTCGATCGGGTCGACCTCGACACTGATGGTGTCGTAGGCGGGCAGTTCGATCGTGGGGCGCACGTCGACCTCGACAGTGAAGGTCAGGTCGCCGTCTTCGGCGCCGTCGAGGCCGGGAACCTCGGAGATCTCGACCTCGGGCTGGCCCAATGGCTTGAGATCGTGCTCTTCGACAGCCTCGCGGTAGAACCCGTCAAGACCGTTGTTCACGGCCTCCTGGATCACTGCGGGTCGGCCAACGCGCTGATCGATGATGCGCGCAGGGACCTTGCCCTGCCGGAAGCCCGGAATGGTGACCTGGCCACCGATGGTCTTGTATGCCTCGTCGATGCTCGGCTTGAGTTCGGCGTATGGGACATCCACGCTGATCTTGACCCGCGTGGGGTCGAGTTGCTCGACGGAGCTCTTCACAGTGCGACCTTTCAATTTCGACAGTCATGCATAATCGGTCATCTGGTGACCTGGAGGGAGCGAAAGTCCACGATGAGATCGCGCACGTCCGCAAGACGCAGTCACCCATATTACGCGAAACACGGGACAAAACACGAAACAGGCGGGCCACCGCGGGCCCGGAGTTCGCGAGGAGCGCAATCGATGCCGGTTCTGATGGAGCGCTGAGCCAATCACCGTGAACACATGCCGCTGCGAAGGCACCTGCAGCTCGAGTCAGGGTCGGGCGCGATGAAGCTCGTCAAGAGTGATGATCACATTGGATGCCGTCCACGACAGAGGCGCCACGGACACTGCCGCGCCTTCTGCACTGACCTTCTCGGGAAAGGAGCCGGCTTGCGTGCGATGGCTGCCCAACCAGTCGAGCACCCCATCGGCCTGTGCTGTGGCGCCGATGCGGGCGAACCCGACTCCCATGAGTGATGTCGACGGGGTCCAGCTCGTGTGATCGAAGATCCACCCGTGCCCCGGTTTGATCCCGCCGGCGGGTTGGCGAAGTCGCTCCCAAACGTGGTCAAGGGTCGATTCTCCAAGGTCCAGGCCCGCTCCGGCCGCGGGCAGATAGGCTACCGCCGAATCGAGTCCTCCTGAGGTCGGGTAGCGCTGCAGCCCATTGGCGATGAATGTTCGAGAGAATGTCGCTTCGAATGCATTGCAGCTGTCCCCGAGTGCCTCGGCTCCCCCATCGATGTGATCCCATAGTCCGCTGCTGTGCTCAGCCAGCCTGACGAGTGCCTGCAGGCCCAGCAGTGTGGGTCCTGCAGTGCCGAGCGTGACTTGGGATTCGCTGACTTCCCAGTAGTCGGACGACACCGGGGGCAGGACTGTGCCCCGCTCGGTGAGGTGGAGCAGGCGCCGGGAAGAACGACGCAGCATCGGTGCCATCGTCTCGAGGGTGACCGCTCCGTCCTTTCGCCCCGTGGTCCGGGCCCCGACAGCATGAACGTCGCTGACGGCCCAGAGCAGGAGCCCAAGAGCGTCGAACTGAGATGGGCGTTCGTCCGGGGCCAGCCCGAGGTCAGGGGTGAACCGTGCCGCGAATGACCCGTCCTGCGACTGCAGCGACTGCAGGTGAAGAAGGTGCTGCCACGCCAGGTCGACCATTCCGACTCGGGCCAGAGCAACCGCAGCGAACGCTGCATCCCGCGGCCAGATGTATCGCCACGGCTGGTCCCAGCTGGCCACCGTCGCCGGCAGGGAGTCGGTGAGTACCCACAGATCGAGAAGCGCCGAGGTGGCAAGATCGCGACGATGATCGGGCAGCTGCGTGATCCATGCAGTGCACCGGTCCAGGAATTGCTGCTGCCGTGCCGCCGGCCCTAGGTCTTCTATTCCGGGCATGACACGTGAGTTCGGCGCCAAGCGCTGCACCATCTCGATGCCGATGCCTTCGCGCGAGGTCCCAGAGGTGAAGGCGACGGTGGCGGAGCGGAGGGGATCACTCCGGCCCGCCTGAGCGAGAATGTCGGTGCCTGAGGACGTCGCGAAGCCTGCGCCGAGGAGACCTGCCCCTGCGAGTGCACCGGTGAGGACCTGTCGGCGGTTCAGCCGGGGCCAGGGCACTCGACGCTGCTGGGGCTCGGGACTCATGTGGGAACTGGCTTTCTGCCGTGGGCCACCATCAGCTGTGAATGGTGCCGCCTCGGTCGTGCAGAATTGATGCGGGTACCCGGGCACATGGTGCTGGGCAGGAGGCGATTCTACCGGAGCCCACCGTGCTGCGGTCGACAGATCGTTCAGGAACCGAAAGACCCGGCCGGACCGTATGGTCCGACCGGGAAGCGGAGGGGATGACGGGAATCGAACCCGCACCATCAGTTTGGAAGACTGAGGCTCTACCATTGAGCTACATCCCCGTGTTGCGTTAACGACTATAGTCGACATCCGCACCGGCCGCCAAATCGACCGAAGATGAGCTGAGTCACACCGCCTGTTGCGACTTCACGTGCGGCCTGTGACCTGCATCCCATTCGCGATGGGGAGCCGAATCGATGTGCATCTTGACCCCTGCCTGTGGTTAGATTGTCTACGTCGCGGGATGTGGCGCAGCTTGGTAGCGCATCTGTTTTGGGAACAGAGGGTCGCAGGTTCAAATCCTGTCATCCCGACGATAGTGAAGCCGTTCGGACTGAATGTCCGGGCGGCTTTCTTCGTATCTATGGCCCACTACTGCCGCGTGCTGAACTCAGTCTCATGATTCTCTCGCCTCCCATCTTTCGTCAGTACAGGGGACAATGGGAAGGCAGGCTCGCAGACTGCCGAGGCCGAAAGGTGCGCCGCCGATGCCGATCCGACGACACGACAGACCCCTCCTCCACAAGGTGCCACCATGCACGGGTGCCCACCACCTCGCGCCACAGATCGGGGACCGTGCTGCTGCCACCGCTGGGAGACGCGCCGCTATCGCGACGACACTCATGCTGGCGCTGAGCGGCTGCAACTCCGATCAGGGAGATACGCCCCTCTCAGATTCACCCTCAGCAGGCTCGACGGCTCCCGCTTCGCAGAACGGCAACGGGGCCGATGAGGACAGCCGGCCCGATGCCGAGTCGGAGGTGGTGACGCAGAACCTCGAGGCCCCATGGTCGGTTGCCTTCTATGAGGAAACTGCTCTGGTCAGTGAACGGGAATCCGCTCGGATCCTCGAAATCGACTCTCAGCGCCCGACAGACGTCAGGGAGGTCGCCACGGTTACGGGCGTCTCCGCCTCGGGTGAGGGTGGTCTCTTGGGACTGAGCGTCCGCGGCGACAGTCTCTATGCCTACTTCACGGCCGAATCGGACAACCGAATTCAGCGCTTTCCGATCACGCGCGGTTCCGATGGGATCGAACTCGGCTCGCCGGAGACGATCGTCTCCGGCATCGCCAAGGCCGGATTCCACAACGGTGGGCGCCTGGCCTTCGGCCCAGACGGAATGCTCTATGCAACGGTCGGCGACGCCGGCGACCAGAGTGCCGCACAGGAACGTGAGTCGCTCTCGGGTTCGATTCTGCGGATGACACCCGATGGCAGTGTGCCCGAGGACAACCCCTTCGACGATTCCCTCGTCTACTCCTATGGGCACCGCAACCCGCAGGGATTGGCCTGGGACGAGGCCGGGACTATGTATGCCAGCGAGTTCGGCCAGGACACCTGGGATGAGCTCAACATCATCGAGGCCGGCGGCAACTACGGCTGGCCGGAGGTCGAAGGGATCTCAGAGAGCGCCGGTGACGATGATTTCATCGATCCGGTCCAGCAGTGGAGCCCCGACCAGGCCAGCCCGAGTGGAATCGCCATCAGCCACGACACAATCCTCATCGCGAACCTTCGCGGGCAGGTCCTTCGGACCGTGCCATTGGCGGATGTCGCCACGGCCGAAGTTTCCTACGCCGGTGAGTTCGGTCGTCTGCGTGATGTGGTGACGACACCGAGTGGCGAGGTATGGATCCTGACGAACAACACCGACGGGCGCGGAGATCCGGCCGACGGCGACGACCGGATCCTCCGCATTCCTTCCGACCTCAGCGCTGGAAGTCGATGACCTGCCGCACAACGGTTCCATCCGCCAGAGCGTCGAAGGCTTCATTGAGGTCTTCGAGGCCGATTGTGTCCAACACCAGCTCCTCGACCGGCAGTTTGCCCTGCCGCCACAGATCGGCGTAGATGGGAATGTCACGGCTGGGCACCGCCGAACCCAGGTACGAACCGATGACGGTGCGTGCCTCGGCTGTGAGAGTGACCGGGGTGATGTGTGACTGCGCGTCCGGGGCAGGCAGGCCCACCGTGATGGTCTTCCCGCCGACCGCGGTCGCGGAGAACGCGGTTTCGAAGGCCCGCGGATGGCCGACGCATTCGATGACGATCGGTGCCCGTCGCTGGCCCAGCTGCTCGGGAGTGTAGACCTCGGCCGCGCCCAGTTCCTGTGCCCGGAGCAGTTTGTCCGGATTCGCGTCGACGCCGATGACGCCGGCCGTCTCAATGGACAGGGCCGTGATCAGGGCAGCCATCCCGACCCCACCCAGCCCGACGATCATGACCTCGTCCTGAGGTCCCGGAACTCCCGCGTTGAGAACCGCTCCCCCGCCTGTGAGGACCGCGCAGCCGAGCACTGCCGCGATCGATGCGGGAACGTCCGAGGCCACCGGGACGACGGAGGCGCGATTGAGCACAGCGTGGGAGGCGAATACCGACGCACCGAGGTGGTGGAGCACTTCGGCACCCGAATCATCGTGAAGGCGGACCTTGTGTCCGTCGAACGGCAATGTTCCCGCACCGTTCGTGGTACTGCCCGGAGTGCACGGGAGCTTGCCGTCCGTGAGACAGTTCGCGCATTCGCCGCAGCGCGGCAGGAACACGGTGACGACCTGATCGCCGATCTCCAGGTCATCGACACCTGCACCGAGCTGTTCGACGATTCCTGCGCCCTCGTGCCCGAGCAGCATCGGCAGTGGCCGAGGCCGGTTGCCGTCGACGACGGAGAGATCGGAATGGCAGACACCGGCTGCACTCAGACGGATGAGAACCTCACCGGGACCGGGCCCGTCGAGTTCGAGATCCTCGAATGACATCGGCCGAGTCTGAGCGTAAGGGCGCTGGGCACCCATGTCCCGAAGCACGGCTCCACGGATCTTCACAGCGTGTCCCCCCCTGATCACAGTCCGGCCTTGCCTGTGGCCTCGTACTCGTCCATGATCCGAATCCGACGCTCGTGCCGCTCTTCGCCGGAGAAGGGCTCCGAAAGGAAGGCATCGACGATGGCGATCGACTCAGCCTCTGTGTGCTGCCTGGCGCCCACCGACACGATCTGGGCGTTGTTGTGCTCGCGCGCAAGTTTCGCGATGTCAGTGTTCCAAGCCAGGGCGGTCCGGGCTCCCTTGACCTTGTTCGCAGCGATCTGCTCTCCGTTGCCGGACCCGCCGATGACGACGCCGAGGGCCTCAACACCCGCTGCCTGGTCATCGACGACAGCCTGTGCCGCGGCGATGCAGAACGCGGGATAGTCATCGAGTGCGTCGTATTCGAGCGCGCCGTGGTCGATGACCTCGTAACCCGACTCGCCGAGGTGGGCCTTGAGGACCTCTTTGAATTCGAATCCTGCGTGGTCGGTGCCGAGATGAACCTTCATGTGGTCACTCCTTCGAAGTGTCCGGGGCCAGATGCCCGGGAAAGACTGTGCGTGTGGTGGTGTGTGCTTCGGGCCGTGTGTGAGTCGAGGTCAGCGCCTCAGTCGAAGACCGGATCCTGATTGCGTGTGCGTTTGAGCTCGAAGAAGCCAGGAGTCGAGGCGACTGCAAGAACTCCGTCGAAGAGTCGACCTGCGTCCTCGCCCTTCGGCGCGGGGGTGACGACCGGGCCGAAGAATGCCGTCCCGGCCACTCGGCAGATCGGTGTGCCCACATCGTCACCGACGAGTGCCAGCGCCTCATCATGAGATTCCTGGAGAGCAGCGTCATAGTCGTCGCGTTCGCCGTACTTCATCAAGTCGGCCGGAAGACCGACCTCATCCAACGCCTCGGCGACGGCCTTGTCGAAGTCCTTCTCGCCGCCCGGGTGGATGCGGGTTCCGATCGCAGTGTAGAGAGGCTCGGTGAACTCCTCGCCATGTTCGGCGATTGCAGCAGTGACGATGCGCATGGGTGCCAGAGCACGATCCATCAGCTCTCGATAGTCGGCAGGGATGTCCTTGTCCCGGTTGAGGATGTTCAGGCTCATGACATGGAACTTCACATCGATGTCGCGGACCTTGGCGACCTCCAGACCCCAGCGCGACGTCATCCATGCCCACGGGCAGGCCGTGTCGAACCACAGGTCAAGTGTCTCTCTGCTCAATTTCACTCCTCGTTAGGGTGGGCGCGGGATCCGACGAAACTCCCGCAATGTCCGATGCCAATTTATCAAGCCTTGGCACCGAAGAGGAATGCGTCCATGAAAGAATGGCGAAGTACACCCGGACCCGAAGCGGAGGTCACCTCAAAGTGCCCCAATACAACCTCACCCGCGAGGAAGCTCGCAGACGTTCATCCCTCGTCGACGTCTCGAGCTACGAGAACACCCTGATTCTCACAGGAGAGGGCGACAGCTTCCGAGTTCGCTCCCGCATCCGCTTCACCGCAACTCCGGAGTCAACGACATTCATCGATGCCATCACCGCCAGCGTCGAACGCATCCGGCTCAACGGACTCGATCTCGAGACCTCCGAGGTCGTCTCGGCCTCCCGGATCACTCTGCCGGGTCTCGCCGCTGAGAATGAGCTCGTCATCGATGCCCACTTCTACTACATGAACACCGGTGAGGGCCTGCACCGCTTCGTCGATCCCATCGACGATGAGGTCTACCTCTACTCACAGTTCGAGGTTCCCGACGCCAGACGCGTCTTCCCTGTGTTCGAACAGCCCGATCTCAAGGCTTCGTTCTCCTTCACAGTTGTGGCGCCTGCGCGCTGGACGGTCGTGTCGAACTCCCCCACTCCGACTCCCGGTGATCCCAGTGAAGTCTTCACCGAACTCGACGAAGCGCCGGTCGAGGACACCGCAGTGTGGCAGTTCGCCCCGACGACTCCGATCTCCTCCTACATCACTGCGATCGTGGCTGGCCCGTACCGCAGCGTACATTCCGAGCTCATCTCCTCCGATGGCTCTCCTGTCCCCCTTGGCCTGTACTGCCGCGAGTCTCTCTTCGACCATCTCGATGCCGAGAACCTGTTCACCATCACACGAGCCGGATTCGAGTTCTACGAACGCGAGTTCGGGGTGTCCTACCCATTCGAGAAGTACGATCAGCTCTTCGTCCCCGAGTTCAATGCCGGTGCGATGGAGAACGCCGGTGCCGTGACCATTCTGGAGAACTACGTCTTCCGGTCCCGACCCACCGAGGCCCTCGTCGAGCGCCGCACCGTGACCGTGCTCCATGAACTGGCGCACATGTGGTTCGGTGATCTGGTCACGATGAAATGGTGGAACGACCTGTGGCTCAACGAGTCCTTCGCCGAATTCATGTCGACTTTGGCCACCGCCGAGGCCACCGAGTATACGGAGGCATGGACCACGTTCGCCACCATCGAGAAGTCGTGGGCCTACCGCCAGGATCAGCTCCCGAGCACACACCCGATCGTCGCCAGCATCGAAGACCTTGCAGATGTCGAGGTCAACTTCGACGGCATCACCTACGCCAAGGGCGCCTCGGTGCTCAAACAGTTGGTCGCGTGGGTCGGTCGAGAAGAGTTCTTCTCCGGCCTCAAACGCTATTTCGACAAGCACGCGTGGTCGAACACGGAGCTGCCGGACCTCCTCGGCGAGCTCGAGGCGACAAGCGGGCGCGACCTCGCCACCTGGTCGAAGCTGTGGCTCGAGGAATCAGGTGCCAACCTCATCGAGGCAGAGCTCCACACCGATTCCGACAACGGCGCCGAGGTGGTGACGAAGCTGCAGGTGACCCAGAAGCCGTGGATCATCGAAGGACAGCCGGCTCCGTCGCTGCGTCCGCATCGCCTGGCCATCGGGTTCTACTCCGACAATGGGAAGGGCCGACTGGTCCGCACCCACAGCTTCCCGATCGACATCGATTCGGACTCGACCACCGTCGACGAGGCTCGCGGCCTGTCCAAGCCCGACGTCATCATCGTCAATGACGAGGATCTGACCTATGCGAAGGTCCGCTTCGATCGCGAGAGCATGGACGTCGCGGCCAAGCGGCTCGGGGACTTCGATGACTCGTTGACGCAGCTGCTGATCCTCGGGACCCTCTGGGACACTGTCCGCGACGGACAGCGTCCGGCCCAGGACTACATCACCACTGTCCTGGACAACTGTGCGGCCGTGACACATTCCTCGGGACTGCTCTCCCAGATGCGCCAGCTCGAGACCGCTGTCGGGGCCTACCTGTCCCCGGAAGCGCGGGCAGAGGCTCATACGTCTATCGCCGACCGGTTCGCACAACTCCTCGACACGGTGCCCGGAGGCACAGACCAGGCGTTCCAATTCCTCCGCGGCTTCATCAAACATGCCTCATCCCAGGCCCAGATCTCCCAGCTGCAGTCCTGGTTGGACGCGACCGGGGACACAGTCCACGGGATCACCATCGACACCGATCTCACCTGGGAGATCATCATCGCACTCGCGGCGCACGATGCGATCGATGACTCCGCAATCACGGCCATGACCAAGACTGACCCTTCGGCCACGGGGGCGCGTCAGGCAGCGACCGCTCGCAGCGCACGCCCCACCTCGGCGGCGAAGTCGAAGGCATTCATCCGCATCCTCGACGAGGCTGACCTCCCGAACTCGGAACTCGCGGCCCTGGCTCTGGGATTCGCCTCCGGCCTGCAGACGGAGACCGGTGAGATCCTCGTCTCAGAGGAACCACTGCGCGACTTCTCCACCGAATATTTCCAGCGGGTCTCCGGATGGTGGGAGACGAGGACCCTGGAGATGGCGCAGACCATGACGCTGCGGCTATTCCCCCCGGTCAGCGAGCACACTGTCAAAGCCACCCGGGCGTGGTTGGACGATCACCCCGCGGCTCCCAAAGGTCTGCTTCGCCTGATGCGTGAGAATCTTGCCGATGCCCAGCGTGCTCTGAGCGCTCAGGAAGTGTCCAGCAGTTCCAAGGGCACATTGACCTTCGGCCGTTAGGCTCATGGCATCATGACTTTCGATGCACTGAAGACTGACCTCATGTCCGCGCCCAAGATCGATTGGGATTTCCTCCTCGACGCTCCGCTGAGAATCGTCATCATCATCATCGGCGCGATCGTGCTCAACATGGTGATGCGTCTGTTCATCCGACGCTTCTCCACTGCAGTGGCCAAGGGCACCGTCGGCAGCGAGAAGAAGGCGGATAACAGCAAGTTCTCGAGCACGGTCATGGAATCCCAGCGGACCGGCATCGAGCCGACTGTGATCCGTGAACGCCGCGCGCAGCGGGCCAAGACCGTGGGTCGGATGCTCTCATCCGTGGCGACGATCATCATCAGCGTCATCGCGGTCCTCATGGTCCTCGACCAGCTGAACTTCAATATCGCACCGATCCTGGCCTCGGCCGGCATCGTCGGTGTGGCACTGGCCTTCGGCGCTCAGGAACTCGTCAAGGACTACCTGTCCGGGTTCTTCATGGTCATCGAGGACCAGTACGGCATCGGCGACACCGTGGACCTGGGCGAAGCCGTCGGCGAGGTCGAGGACTTCGGTCTCCGCAAGACAGCTGTCCGTGATCTCACGGGAACCCTGTGGCATGTGCGCAACGGTGAGATCATGCGAGTCGGCAACCTGTCGCAGGGCTGGGCGCGTGCAGTGCTCGAGATCCCCGTCAACTACTCCACCTCCATGGACACCTACCGTGAGATCACTCAAACAGTCACCGCTGAAATGGCCAAGGACACGCAGGTTGCCTCCGCAATGCTCGAACTCCCCGAGATCGCCGGCGTCCAGTCTCTCTCTGCCGAGTACAGGGTGATCAGAACGATGATCAAGACGAAGCCCAACCTGCAGTGGATGGTCGAACGTGCCTTCCGGGCGGAACTCACGAATGAGTTCGACAGGCGCGGAATCACCATCCCGATCATTCAGGAGACCGTCCTCAGGACGCTTCCGCGGTCGACGGACTCGCCTGACAGCACCTCCGAAGGCGACGCCGACGCCGATGACCAGGCTCGGGCCACCCATGTGACACAGCGAACCAAAGACGAGGGGCCCTCGCCGCTGCCCAGTGATGACGAGATCCGGTCGACGACGGATGAAGCCGGAACCGACACCTCAGACGGAGAGAGCTGAACATGACGCAGACATCGAACGAGACCATCTTTGACGCTGTCGGTGGCCATCCCACCTTCACCCGCCTCGTCGATGTCTTCTACGATCATGTGGACCGCGACGAGGTGCTCATCGCGATGTACCCGGAGGGACACGACCTCACCGGCGCCAAACACCGGTTGCAGATGTTCTTGGAGCAGTACTTCGGCGGTCCCACGACCTACCAGGAAGAACGCGGCCACCCGCGACTGCGGATGCGCCATTTCCCCTTCGCCGTCGACTTCGACGCTCGTGACCGGTGGCTGACGTCCATGCGGGCAGCACTCGATGATGTGGCGCTGCCGCCGCTCTACGACGAGATCTTCTGGGACTATTTCCAACGGGCAGCTACGGCCATGGTCAACACGAACAGCAATCCGGTCTGACAGCGCGGCTCTGCCTGCGGGATCCGCGCCGAACTATCACCGCTGAGGGTCACTGCTGAGGAGTCATCGGGCCCGGGTGAGCAGATGCCCTCCTGGAGTCGAGATACGCAGCCACCCGGAGGTCGCGAAGACTTTGTATTCCTCGGTGGTCTCCCCCGCCGAGGCGGTTTCGGCCTCCGGTACGAACCGCAGCGCACTCGCGGCGAATGCGAGCCCACCGGGCAGCTCTGTACCTCCTACGGCTGTCATCGGCTTCGACCACACACGCGAACGCAGCGCCTTCACCGCATGTGAGCCGGCACCCTCGGGAGCACCGTCGCTGATCTCCGCGACTCCCGCCTCGGCGGTCGAACGAAGAACTTCACCGGTGATTCTGTCACGGGCCGCCCACTGACCCTTCGGGGGTGCAATGCCGGTCCAGGACACCAGCACCGAGTTCGGCGGGACTGGCAGACGGGTGGCGTTCTCCTCTCTGGCGAAACGATCCTTGAGGTTGGCCAAGGGCACAACCTCATCGAGACCGTCCATTTCCGGTCCGTTCAGGCGCAGCATGCGCATAGCCAGCACCAGGGGTGTGGAGTCTCCGATCCCATGCGGGTACAGGGGTGCAATGGTCACCACGAGCACGGTCGACGATACGTGCAGACGCATGGCTCCATCGGGGTCCAGCCGATGCGCCAGCAAAGTGAATGCGGCCAGGTCCTTCATCGCCAGCGGATCGGCGATCTCCAGTTCCGTCACCGGCGACTCCGCATCGGAACGGCTGGTCGAATGACTTCTGTCATAGCTGCTGTCTCCTCCTGGCTCAGACGCCGTGGTCGAGAGCTTGTTCTGTCCACAAAGACGATGACGGTCTCCGCCAGCGTATAGGCGACCGAACCATCGGGTTCGGCGATGACGTAACCGATCGTCACAGACGCCGGTTTGACCTCGCTGATGACCAGATCAATGGCAATGGGTCCCGCGCGATAGGGAATCGGTCGGCGATATTCGATCGCGTGCGAGGCGACGAGCAGCTCGGTGGTGTTCGAAGCCTCGGCGAAGATCGCCGGAATCGAGATCCCCGATACTGTGCCGGAGATTCCCAGCTGGCCAGGGGTTGTGGGCGCATCGGTGCTGTGCGTCGGTGACCCCAACGCTCGGACACGTGCCTCTTCGAGCAGGCGCAGCTGGGTGACATTGTTGACGTGGCCGTAGGCATCCATGTCACCCCATCTCAGCTCCAGCAGTACTCGTGTGAATTCGTTCAGATGGGGATTTGTGGTGCCAGTACGCATAAGACCCATCATGCCACTTTCACTGCGACGGTGAGGGTCGCGATAGGATCGTGACCACAAGGACGAGAATCATTGTCGCAGGCTGGAGGCCCATATGAGCGATGTAGAAACCACGACTGCGAAGGCGAACGTCGACACACTGCGCAAAGTGCTCGAACTCGACAGCCTGAGTTCCGCCTCGGCGTCTCGAGAGAGCGACTACTTCGTCGGGCAGAACCAGTACAAGCCTGATGGGCGTGTCTTCGGCGGTCAGGTGGTGGCGCAATCCGTAGTGGCCGCCGCCGCGACTCTGCCAGATGATCGCCTCATCCATTCACTTCACGGCTATTTCCTTCGTGCCGGGGACGTCAGCGAACCGATCGAGTTCGGTGTCGAACGACTCCGTGACGGGCGATCGTTCTCCGCTCGGCGTGTCCACGCCTATCAGAAGGATGTGCCGATCCTGTCCCTGATCGCCTCATTCCAAGTCGAGCAGGAGGGCCTTGAGCACGCTGAGACCATGCCATCGGGCCTGCCAGGTCCACTGGAGTGCCCGGAGCTGCGCGATATTCTTGCAGGACAGGACACACCACAGGTCACCGAATGGTTGAATAAGCGACCCTTCGAGATCCGTCCGGTCGAGGCTTCCCTGTATCTCAGCTCCACCGATGACCGCCAGCGCGAACGCCAGCACGTTTGGTTCCGCGCCAGCTCGCCCTTCGGCGATGATCCGGTGCTCAATGCTGCCGCACTGGCCTATGCCAGCGACTTCAACCTGCTCGAACCGGTTCTGCGCCGTCAGGGACTGAGTTGGACGAGCCCGGGGCTCCGGGTGGCCAGTCTCGACCACGCAATGTGGTGGCATCGTCGGGTCCGGGTCGATGAGTGGATGCTCTACGTTCAGGAGTCTCCTGCCGCCCAGGGAGGTCGCGGTCTCGGCTACGGGCGGATCTTCGCCCAGACCGGTGAGCTGCTGGCCACAGTGGCCCAGGAGGGCATGGTCCGTATCAAGGCACCTCAGTGAACCAAGACACCGCGATGATCGAGATCCTCGGGAGGATCCTCTCTCGTCTGGTCAACGTCGCGCTCTTCATCATCATCACGATTCTGGCCCTGGTGTTCCTCCGCGAGGCGATGGACATGAACCTGGCACTGATTGCGCTCTTATCAATCGTCATCGGAATCGTCGGCACCATCGCTGTGAGGTATCTGTTCAAGCTTCTGCTGCGCCTCAGCAAGCTGTTCTCCCGTGAGTCAGCTGCGCCAGAACGCTGACTGACCCCAACAGGCTGACTTAGCTCAACAGGCTGGCTGACCCCCACCCACTGACTCCTGGCAACAGATGATGCCCCGGTCGACGACCGGGGCATCATCTGCAGGCAATCAGCTCTGTGCGCCGCACTGATAGCGTGCAACGCGCAGCGCGCAGAACTCAATCAGTCAGTCGCGAGTGAGGCGACGGTGCGTCACGCGATGAGGGCGAGCCGCGTCCTCACCGAGTCGTTCGACCTTGTTCTTCTCGTAGGACTCGAAGTTCCCTTCGAACCAGTACCAGTCCGCAGGGTTGTCTTCTGTGCCCTCCCAGGCAAGGATGTGCGTGGCCACACGGTCGAGGAACCAACGGTCGTGAGAGACCACCACGGCGCAACCGGGGAACTCCAGGAGTGCATTCTCCAAAGAACCCAGCGTTTCCACGTCGAGGTCGTTGGTCGGCTCATCGAGCAGCAGCAGGTTTCCGCCCTGTTTGAGGGTCAGTGCCAGGTTGAGGCGGTTGCGCTCACCACCGGAGAGCACGCCAGCCTTCTTCTGCTGGTCCGGGCCCTTGAACCCGAATGCGGAGACATATGCCCGCGAAGGCATCTCCACGTTGCCCACCTGAATGAAATCGAGTCCGTCGGAAACGACTTCCCACAGGTTCTTGTTGGGGTCGATTCCGCCCCGGGACTGGTCAACGTAGGAGGTCTTGACGCTGTCGCCGATCTTGAGGTCTCCCCCGTCGAGCTCTTCGAGTCCGACGATGGTCTTGAACAGAGTCGTCTTGCCGACGCCGTTGGGGCCGATGACACCGACGATTCCGTTACGAGGCAATGAGAAGCTGAGCCCGTCGATGAGAAGACGATCTTCATAGCCCTTCTGCAGGCTGTCGGCTTCGATGACGATATCGCCGAGGCGAGGACCGGCAGGGATCTGAATCTCTTCGAAATCCAGCTTCTTGGTCTTCTCTGCCTCTGCTGCCATCTCTTCGTAGCGTGCCAGACGGGCCTTGGACTTCGTCTGCTTGGCCTTCGGGTTGGACCGGACCCAGTCGAGTTCGTCCTTGAGGCGCCTCGACAGCTTCGCGTCCTTCTTGCCCTGGACCTGCAGACGTTCCTGCTTCTTCTCCAGGTAGGTCGAGTAGTTGCCCTCGTAGGGGTAGAGGTGTCCGCGGTCGATCTCAGCGATCCATTCGGCCACGTGGTCGAGGAAGTACCTATCGTGAGTAATTGCTATGACAGCGCCGGGGTAGGACCGCAGGTGCTGTTCCAACCACAGCACAGATTCCGCGTCCAGGTGGTTTGTGGGCTCATCGAGCAGGAGCAGATCAGGCTTTTCGAGCAGCAGTTTGCACAACGCCACACGGCGGCGTTCACCACCTGAGAGCACACTGACGTCAGCGTCCGGCGGTGGGCAGCGCAGAGCATCCATCGCCTGCTCGAGCTGAGAGTCTAGGTCCCAGGCGTCCGCAGCGTCGATCGCTTCCTGCAGCTTGCCCATCTCTTCCATCAGGGCATCGAAGTCTGCATCGGGACTGGCCATCTCCTCAGAGATCGCGTTGAAGCGGTCAAGCTTTGCCTTGATCTCGCCGACGCCTTCCTCGACGTTGCCGAGAACAGTTTTGTCCTCGTTCAGTGGCGGCTCCTGCAGCAGGATGCCCACTGTGAAGCCTGGGCTGAGCCGCGCCTCACCATTGGACGGCTGTTCGAGTCCGGCCATGATCTTGAGAATCGTTGACTTACCGGCACCGTTCGGACCGACCATGCCGATTTTCGCACCGGGGTAGAAGGACATCGACACGTCATCCAGAATGACTTTGTCGCCGTGCGCTTTACGCGCCTTGTGAAGGGTGTAAATGAATTCGGCCATAATAACCTCAGGTTATCGGTTCAGCACGCACAAGTGCCAATTGAGTCACTGCTCGAAACCCTTGGATCAACCGCCGCCGAGTGACGGTGCCTCACCCGAAGATGAACCTTCGGAGGAGCCGCCCTCCGACGATGTCCCTCCGGACGAAGAGCCTTCGGAGGATGTGCCCTCAGAAGAACCTTCGGATGAAGAGCCGTCTGATGATGTTCCCTGCGACGAGGTGCCTTCCGACCCTTCGTCTGGCGCCGGACTCTCTGAGGCTCCGTCCTTGCCGTTGATGTCCTCACCAGGCATATGTCCGGCACCGTTGGAATCGCCGTCCTTCTCGCGCTTGTCACCTTCAGGTGCCTTCACACCCTTCGGACGTTCGACCTCGCCGAACAGACACGACCCGGTCGATTCTGTGGGAGGCATCAACTCTGCAGTCGCCTTTCCCTTCCGAATCTCTCCGATGACGCAGCCTTTGTCGGTTTTGACGCCGAACATCTTCGAGGGAACGTCATTGCCCAATGGCGAATCGTCGATTGTGGCTTCGAGCTGGTCCGCTTCGTAGCCTGCATCGATCATGGTTCTAAAGAACTTCTTCGTCGACGGAACCTTCTCCTCATCGCCGGTCAGCGGCTTGAGGGCCTTGACGACTTTGTCGACCTCGGCAACCGGTTTCGCCGGAGTCCGGGCGGGCGTCGGATCAGAATTGTCACCACCGATGCCCAGCAGCGAACAGCCCGACAGAGCTAAGGTCAGAGCTCCGAGGCTCAGGAGGGGAACGAGACGCATCAACAACCTCAGCAGGTGGGAACGATTAACAGTCTCACCTTAACCGATTGCTCGCACTATCGCGGTCAGATCCGACGTGTTCCAGCCTCGACCTGTTCACGTGATCCGTGCGATGACGGTGATGCGGCGCTGTTCCGCCCCACTCAGAACGGTGCCGCTGCGCTCACCGTGTCACGAACGATGGCATCATCAAGGTCTCCGGAGTCTCCTCCTCCAGCTTCGGCAGTCACATCATCTTCTGCACCTTCTGCGTCGCCTTCTCCCTCGTTCCCAGCACCGAGGCTCGACGCTTCGGAGGCATCGGGCCCGACCTCGCCTGCGCCTGTCCCGGCGAGGCTCCCCCAGGATGAGTCGCTGCCTGACGATTCCTGCTGCTGACCCTCGTGCTGCCGGTTCACACTGCCGGCCTTCTGATAGTGGGCGGTTCCGTAGCGAAGATCGGGACCGATGTGCTCGGCGACGACGGTCGGAGAGATTCCGCTCTTCTCCTCTGTCGACCATTCGCGGATCTTCAGGGTCCCCTGCACCACCACGGACATTCCCTGATGGAGGCTCATCGAGGCATTGCTGGCCAAGGGTCCATAGCAGTCGACGCTGAACCACGACGTTGTATCGGAGACATATTCCCCGGTCCCCTTGTCGAGGCGCCAATGGTTGACCGCCAGACGGAAGGAAGCGCAGGCTCTGCCCGAGGGAAGTGTCCGGCTCTGCGGATCGGCAGCCACAGTACCGCTGAGGTTGATCGGAATGATGGACATCGTGTTGCCTCATTTCTTGGGTAGTTTCGTGATCTGCCCTGCCGGATCGCCCATCGGGGACGAAACGGTCTGAATCGGCCGAACACGTCAACCACCAGTGAGCGTGCCAGGCAGCACTGATGTCCAGACATGAAAAATGCCCTGTGGACGGTTGTTGGCCGTCCACAGGGCATTGGCACATGAGTCGTCGCTCATGTGCACAGAAGTGTCAGTGCAGCGTCTCGTAGGCGCGCCGGTGTTCACCGATCACAGCATTGACGGGCTCCAGATAGGAGCTCTGTGCCACGCTCCCAACCGCCTCGCGAAGTTTGCGATCGACGTCGCTGGCCGCCTGGTTCGCGCCCTTGTTCCGCGCGGACTTGGCGATCACCGAAGTCACAACGGATCCGATGATCCCCACCACCAGCAATCCGATACTCACAATCCAGCTCCATCCCGGAAGCGCTCCGGGCACGACGATGGCGAGGATCGCTGTGGCGATGACACCCAGCAGACCGAGGATCGTGGCGATGAAGAAGATGATCTGCAGAAACCTGGCCAAGGACCACCAACCGGGAGTCTGCGGTTTGATATCCACAGCCGTCACGGCCGAGTCCAGCGTTTCGGACAGCTCGGCGGTGCTCGCCTTCTCAGCCTCCGCGACTGCGCTCTGCCATGGTCGCGGCATTGTCGACACTGATTCTGCGATGAGTTCATGGGCCATCAGGCGCACCTGAGAGCTTTGCGCTCTGCTGGTCGCGGGCACCGACGCGCGGATGAGTTCATCTCTGCCTTGACCGTGCTTGGCTCCCAGCGGATCGGGGGCATTTCTCTGCATCCATGCCAGCACCGGGTACCCCGTCTTGCGGTAGGCCCGGCGAATATAGTCATCGTGGACGGTCTGTGCGACAGCCTCGACGCCGGCGGCATCGGACATCGTCTCCACGAGACGCGAAGCTCCCGGTCGTTCATCGGGTGGAACCACGGGTTCGCCGAGTTCGTTCTGCATACGTTTCGCCATGGCCTGCATGTCAGCCAATAGGCGTTCTGAGGCGGCCTGTTTGGAATCGACTGTGTCAGCCAAAATCGACCGGACCTCAGGTACACCATCTCGTGTCACGGCGGACGTCAAGTGCACCTTGGTGTCGGTGAGCCCGTCCTCGACGAGCAGCTGCTGCAGGTGGTCAGCAGCAGCTTTCTGCTCTTCGTCACTGAGCTTGTCGACCTGGTTGAGAACGACGACCATGTTCGCGCTGTTCTCTGCCAGCTTCGCCAGGTATTCGGAGTGCAGTGAGAAGTCAGCATATTTCTGTGGGTCAACGACCCAGAAGACAACGTCGACGAGGCCCACGAGTCGATCAGATTCGACACGATGCTTCACAGCGGTCGAATCGTGGTCAGGCAGATCAAGCAGAATCAGACCATGGAGTTTACGCTGATCGTCGCCGTCGAGCGCCGATTCACGCCAGGTCCGGCTGCGCTCTGGAACATGCAGCCAGTTGAGGATGTCGTTACCGCCTTCGCCCCACACACATGCAGTGGGGCGGGAAGTGGTCGGACGGCGAACACCAACCCGGGCGATGTCCAGCCCGGCGACGGCGTTGAACAGCGACGATTTTCCCGAACCAGTGGAACCTGCGAAGGCCACAACGGTGAATTCCTCGCCGAGACCGAGGCGGTCCTCGGCGCGGTCGAGCAGGTTCTGCGCGTCCCTGCGAACTTCAGGACTCAGTTTGTCGGGGCCCAGAGACAGCGTCTCTCGGATGCCTTCGGCCCGACGTCTGATCTCGGACTGTGCAGGATCGTTCACAATGCCACCTCAAGTCGATCACCGGAGGCGCGCAGAACGCCCGCTTGCCGCGCCGGTACCGCGGATAGTCGTAATACGTTGTCAAAAGGCGCGCGGCAGTCGCCGACGATTCCTGCCGCTGTAGTCAGGAAGCGATCTCTGATCGATCCGATGATATTCACGGCCTCCTGTTCACCGAAGATCGTGCCGGCGAGGCTGAGGGCGACATTCGCGTCATTGCGCGAATCATGATTGTCCGCATCTGTGTACTTGGGGTCCCAGAATGCCGCGTATTCGACCACGGCACAGACTCCGCCGACGCCGAACGACAGGATCCTGGCCTTAGACTTCTTGCCCTGGCCGATGTCTCGCACGAGGGCGTTCACCTCGTTGGACCATCCGCTGACGGCAGACTTGACCGAGTCCTCAAGGTCGTTCGCGCTCTGTCGGAGTTCGGGGTGTGCGTCCAGTAACGCCGATCCGGCCGGGTTGCCCAGCCACTGAGCACTGATCTCGTCAACGACACCGATTGCCTGTTCCCGCAGTGAGATCGCTGCGCTGCGCAGAATCGCGATGTGCAGCGGCGAAGCAGCATCGTGCTTGCCTGTGACCGCAGCGGAGATTCTGTCTCGCATGCGAGCCATCGTGGGTTCCAGACCGCGAAAGAGCTGTCCCGTTCCTACGAAGTCCTGCCATCTGGCATTGACCTCTCCATGCAGGACGCGACCGTCGGAGAATATCTCGGCAAGTCCTTCGCCCGCAGCATTGAAGGTCTGATCAAGGCTGAGCTGCAGCTCGTCGAAAGCCGACTCCTGCGATTCTGCGTAGTCGGCCAGAGACTTCACCTGGGCCGGCATTGCGCCGATCGATCCCGTGAGGGTCCGCTGTCGTATGCGCTCCTGAGACTGGCCCTCCGAGCTCACCTGATTGATCCAGGATCGGATCGGATAGATCGCTGAGTGAGGCAGCAGGCCGTCTGCCAGCTCCAGCTCAGCCACCGCGAAGATCGGAGAATTCGCCAAACCTGCTTCCGACAGCAGGCTGGACAGATGGTGCCTGACCTCACGGTTCGCCTCCGGCGGCACCCGGTCGAGCACGATGGCCACGGAGGTGTTGCGAACCGCGGCGTCCCTCAGCAGTGCCCAGGGTGCGGCATCGGCATAGCGGTTGGCTGTGGTCACGAACATCCACAGGTCGGCGCTCATCAGGATTCGTCGGGCCAACTCGCGATTCGACTCGGCAATTGAGTCGATGTCCGGGCAGTCAAGCACGGCGGTGCCGGGTTCGACGTCGTCGTTGGGGATGAGCACGACAGATGGGGTCGAGGTCGTGGGGTCCGTGCTGCGGGGCAGGTCGGACAAGAACGACTGTGATTCGAAGAATTTGGTGTCGGCGGGGTTGTGGACCACGATCGGGTTGCCCGTCGTTGGTCGGCGCACTCCGGCAGGGCTCACTGCTCGTCCCACCAGAGAATTCACGAGCGTGGATTTGCCCGCACCGGTCGAACCGCCCACGGCGATCATGAAGGGCGTCTGCGTCCGATTGATCCGCGGCAGCAGGTAGTCAGTCAACTCCGACGAGAGCTGACGGTGCAGTTCGCGACCGTCAGCGAAGTCTTCGGTCTGCAGGGTGAAGCGGGTTTCTGAGACTCGCTTCGCGATATCGCTCAGCGCCCCTCCCACTGGTGGCGTCACGGCACTCTTACTGTCTGTCATCACGCATCCACTCTCTACGTTTTCCCAGCCGTGCACCAATTGCCACGCCGTAACGTGAGGTAATTGGTCATTGGTGCGAATACTCGGAGCGTCACTTGGCCTCTCAGTCTGAGAAGAAGTACCCCAAAAGTACCCCCGGCGGGGCTCGAACCCGCGACCTACCGCTTAGAAGGCGGTTGCTCTATCCAACTGAGCTACGGAGGCTCAAATATCCTAACCGATGCCCGAACGAGAACAGAAAGCGACCCTCATCAGTGTCTCAGAGGTTGAACTCCGAGGCATCGATGAGGGCCGCTGTGTCCGGGCAGTTGCTCTCACCCCGCATCAGGGGTGTTCGACGTGCGGATCAGTACTCGCGAGCGACACGCTCCAATGACTTACGCACCGTCACGAAGGAGACCGCGACCAGTCCGATGAGGGCGAGGATGACGGCCACTCCCTCGATGGCGAAGGCGAAGTCGACGATGACCGGAAAGAATCCGGCAGCCATGAATCCGAGCAGGGCGACCATCGTCAGTGCAGTAGCTGTAGTGAAATACGTGGAACCGTTCATTGTTCATCTCCTTCTTCCTTAAAGAAAGAGTAGACCCGAATGAGACCTGCGTCACTAGGAATTTCCCGAAAGTTTCACCTGTGCCCAACTTACCTGTCGGTACCAATCGACGGTGATGAGCAGACTGATCAGCCGTCGTCACGTGCGTCGATGGCCCTTTCCAGACGCTCGAGCTTGCCATCGATCTCACCGGTGTAGCCCGGACGAATATCAGCCTTCAGCACCAGCGCCACTCGCGGGCCGAACTCACCGACGACGTCGGTGGCCTCTTTGACGACAGCGAACACCTCATCCCATTCACCTTCGATCGTGGTGAACATCGAATCAGTTCGGTGTGACAACCCGGACCGTCGAACGACCTCGACAGCTGCGGCAACCGCATCGTGGACCGATGCGTCCGAATTGTCACCGCCGCTGGGAGCGACGGAGAATGCGACGAGCATGATGCTCTCCTTTCGTATCTGTGTCAGTTCCGTGCGGGCACGGACACGATGAGCGAGTCACCCTGGCCGCCACCACCGCAGAGGGCGGCGACACCTGTGCCGCCACCTCGGCGCTGGAGCTCGAGCGCAAGGGTCAATACGATGCGCGCTCCGGAGGCGCCGATCGGGTGGCCCAGTGCAACAGCACCACCATTGACGTTGACCTTCTCGGGATCGATGCCCAGGTCCTTCGAACTGGCGAGTCCGACTGCAGCGAAGGCTTCGTTGATCTCATAGAGGTCGAACGAATCAGCCGCGACCCCTTCCTTCGCGGCAGCGGCCTGAATCGCCTGTGAAGGCTGATGCTGCAGCGACGAGTCGGGGCCTGCCGTCCACCCGTGCGAGCGGATCTCGGCGAGAATGGGGGCACCGAGCGCTTCAGCCTTCTCACGTGACATGACGACGACAGCGCATGCACCGTCGGAGATCTGCGAGGCGTTTCCGGCTGTGATCGTGCCGTCCTTGCGGAAGGCCGGTCGCAGTTTGGCCATCGACTCCGGGGTCGTCTCGGCGCGCACGCCCTCATCGGTGGAGACGGTCACGTCACCCTTGCGACCGGAGATGGTGACTGCCTCGACTTCGTCGGTGAATGCGCCCGATTCCCAGGCCTGCGCTGCACGCTGATGTGAGCGGGCAGCGAAGGCGTCCTGGTCCTCACGGGAGAATTCGAAGTCACCGGCGTTGGCATCTTCGGTCAGACCACCCATGGCCTGGTCGGTGAAGGCATCCCATAGACCGTCGTAGTCCATATGGTCCTTCATCACGACATCACCGTATTTGTAGCCCGAACGTGACTTCTCCAGCAGGTGGGGAGCCAGGCTCATCGATTCCTGCCCTCCGGCGACGACGACGTCGTACTCCCCTGCCCGCACCAGCTGGGCCGCCTGTGTGATCGCGTTGATGCCGGACAGACACAGCTTGTTCACGGTGACACCGGGCACGTGCATCGGGATGCCGGCTTCGACCGCGGCCTGGCGCGCAGGTCCCTGGCCGAGCCCGGCCTGCAGAACCTGCCCCATGATGACGTACTCGACGTCCTCGCCGGTGATCCCTGCGCGACCGAGTGCGCCAGAGATCGCCTTGCCGCCTAACTGCACAGCTGTCAGCGACGACAGACCTCCCTGCAGACGCCCGAACGGAGTACGCGCACCCGCGACGATCACTGCTTCAGCCATTTTTCCTCCTCAGATATTCGTACCCCGCTGACAGCGAGGGAAGTCGATGAAGTGTTGTCTGCTCTAAGGATAGTCCAGCTGTCTGTGGCCTCGGTCACGGGGGTTATGTCACATCGCGGCAGGAGACGTCCAGACTTAGGAATTCGCACCCAACACTCATAGTGAGTCCGTTAGAGTAGTGGTGGGACGATTTGACCACATACCTTGACACGACAGGAGTCCACTTCAGTGACGCCCACCGAAGAATTCCGCACAGCGATGCGCGGCTACGAAAAAAGTGAAGTTGATTCTCGCCTGCAGCAGCTGCGAACCGAGGTCGAGTCCGTTCGTAAGGCCCTTTCCGATGCCCGAAGTCAGGTCATCAACGCTGATCGCGCAAAACTTCAGATCGCCGGAGAACTCTCGGAGGCGAAGGCCCAGCTGAAGAAGGCTGCCAATGACAGCGCCGAGGCTTCAGGTCCTCCCGGAAGCCGCATCGACCATCTGCTCAAGATCGCAGAATCCCAGGCACGCGAGACTCTCTCGCAGGCAAACTCCGACGCAGAGACGATCCGCAACAAGGCACGAGCCGAAGCCGCTTCGGCTCGTGCCCGCATGCACACGGAGAGCAACGACACTCTGTCCAATGCCCGCTCCGAGGCCGATGCCATCATCAGTTCGGCCGAGCTGCGCGCCGACGAGACTGTGAAAGCTGCCGAAAAGCGTGCCGCAGAGCTCAAGGCGACGGCAGAACGCGAATACAACCAGGCCAAAGAGGCAAATGAGGCTGCCACGAAGGAAGCCCGCGAAAGCCTCGAACACGAGCTCGCCGAGCTCAGGGCCACTTCTGAGAAGCAGGCCGCGGATCTGCGGGCCGAAGCCAAGAGCCAGGCAGATGAGTCGATCAGCACTGCTCAGGCGCAAGCCGACGAGCTCCTCGCCGCTGCGAAGGCTCGCGACGCGGCATCGACGAAGGCCTCTGACGAACTCGAGGTCGAGCTGGCTGGTAAGCGCCAGGCCGCCGAGGCCGATCGCAAGAAGCGCTACGACGCAGCTCAGATAGAGAATAAGAAACTCATCGACGAGGCTCAGGCGCGTGCGGCGAAGGCAGATGCAGAAGCCAAGGAGGCCGCGGAGAGAGCAGAGACGACCCGCTCGGATGCGGTGAAGAAGGCTGACGACATCATTGCCGACGGTAAGACTCGCGCGCAGACCCTCATCGGTGAAGCCCGGGCAACGGCCGAAGCCACCATTGAGGAGTCCGCGGCCGAAGCCAAGCGCAACGTGGCATCGGCTCAGTCCCAGGTCGACCTGTTGACCAAGCAGCGCAAGACGATCACAGCGCAGCTCGATCAGCTCCGCTCCCTGTTCGCCATGCCCGGTGTGATGGGCGGCGATTCCGTCGACCCGGCCAAGGCTGAGTCCGCGTCCCATGCCACCGAGCAGATCGCCGATGAGCAGGAGCTCGCCGACCTTCTGGCGGAGGATC
This sequence comes from Brevibacterium antiquum, assembly GCF_016107655.1. Lineage (GTDB taxonomy): Bacteria > Actinomycetota > Actinomycetes > Actinomycetales > Brevibacteriaceae > Brevibacterium > Brevibacterium antiquum. The sequence goes on along the minus strand of NZ_JABASX010000001.1, from coordinate 560,536 downwards.
CCGAGGAGACAGACAAGGCTGATGACATCGCTGCTGACGACGCGGATGCCGGCGCGAAGAGCACGGACGGCCCAGCCGACACAGCTGCCTCAGTGGACTCCACGGACGCTGCGGAGACACCGGGTAAGACCGTGCCTACCGAGGCGTCCGAGCCTCAGGGAGCTCAGTCGGAGGCCGAGAAGCCTGCCGAGACGGACGATTCCGATGAAGCCGAGGACTCCGACCTGCCCAATGGAGCCACCGATGCTGACACGATAGCCATCGATGCTCAGGTTTCGGGGTCGCAGAGCAAGAACAGCAAGGCATCGCGGTCCGGGAATTCGCTGCGCTGAGGTCTTCACCCTCCCACAGCCTGCGCCATTGAGAAGGGGCCAGTTCACAAAGAACTGGCCCTTTCTTCTGGTCTCGATTCTTGGTCCGCCTGCCATCGGCCCGCGACGAGTACCCTCACCTGAATTTCTGAAAGCACCTCGTGTGCCAATGGCGGCGGGACTCCACTCCCACCTCGGTGCCGTGTCGCGCAGTCTGTCGCCAGGCAACGATATGTGCCGTCGACGACGCCACGTCCTGTCCGCACCCTGGGCAGATATAGACCTTGCCCTGAGAATTGCCGGCAACGTTCTGCACCGACCATGTCCCGTCGGGCAGATCCCGACTTGTGCGCAGTCCACTCACAGAGTCGGAGAGCTCACGCGGGGCCTGCTGCCATTTGTTTTTGCGACGCGAGGAGGTAGATCGTGGCATCTGCCCATTCTCTCACGTAGGGTGAAGCGCGTGCGTCTCGTCATTGCTAAGTGCTCCGTTGATTATGCCGGTCGTCTGACCGCCCATCTGCCCATGGCCACCCGTCTCATCATGCTCAAGGCCGACGGCTCGATCCTCATCCATTCGGATGGCGGATCGTACAAGCCCTTGAACTGGATGACTCCCCCGTGCTCGATCAGAGTCACTGATCCGAGCCAGGAACAGGAGGAGGCAGGCCTAGCCGAGATCTGGACGGTCTCCCAGGCCAAGACAGGTGACAAGCTCGTCATCTCCATCGCCGAGGTGATCGCCGATGACCAGCATGAGTTCGGCATCGATCCCGGACTGGTCAAAGACGGGGTGGAAGCCCACCTGCAGGAGCTGCTGGCCGAACATATAGAGACTCTCGGTGACGGGTACAGCTTGGTCAGGCGCGAATACATGACGGCCATCGGGCCAGTCGACATTCTCGCCCGCGACCACGGCCACAAGTCCGTTGCCGTGGAGATCAAACGACGTGGCGATATCGACGGCGTTGAGCAGCTGAGCAGGTACCTGGAACTGATGAACCGTGACCCGCTGCTCACGCCGGTCCAGGGAGTCTTCGCCGCTCAGGAGATCAAGCCCCAGGCTCGGACCTTGGCCGAGGACCGTGGCATCCGCTGTGTCGTCTTAGACTACGATGCGCTGCGCGGTATGGACGATCCTGACTCGCGTCTGTTCTGAGTCCTACTCGAAGCTGAGGATATCGGCTTTTTCAACGCGTTCGATGTTGGCGCCAAGACTGCGCAGGTTCGATACGAAGTTCTCGTAGCCGCGTTCGATGTGGTCGATGCCGGAGACTTCTGTGATTCCAGCGGCCCGCAGGCCCGCCATCACCAGACCGGCACCGGCGCGGATGTCTGACGCTTCCACCTCGGCGCCGGACAGGCTGTCGACACCGGAGATCAGGGCGTGGTTGCCGTCGACTCGAACCTTCGCACCGAGTCGGGCAATCTCCTGGACGAACCGCCAACGAGCTTCGAACAGGTTCTCTGACAGCAGTCCGACACCGTCTGAGACTGAATTCAGTGCGATCACGAACGGCTGCAGATCCGTGGGGAAGCCGGGGAACGGCATAGTCGCGACGCGAATCGCGTGCGGACGCTCGGCACCGATGACGCGGAATCCATTTCCACGCGTCCCATCGCCGAGCTCGATTTCGCCGAGGTCATCGACAGTGGCACCCGAGTCGCGGAGTTTGATCGCGATATTGGGCATCAGCTCGAGTCCGACTCCCTTGACGGTCACATCACCGTTCGAGAGAGCAGCGCCGAACGCGTAGGTTCCAGCTACGATCCGGTCCCCCACTGTTCGGTGGTCGACCGGGTGGAGTTCGTCGACACCGCTGATCGTGAGGTCGGCGGTGCCGATTCCACTGATCTGGGCGCCCATATCGACGAGCATTGTGCAGATGTCGACGATCTCCGGCTCCTTGGCCGCATTCGAGATTGTTGTCACGCCATGGGCCAACGTTGCCGCCATGACCAGGTTCTCCGTAGCACCGACGGAGGGGAATTCGAGAACGATGTCCGTTCCATGGAGACCGCTGGGAGCCTCCGCGACGAAATAGCCGTGATCAAGATGCACCGTTGCACCGAGAGCTTCGAGACCTGCCTGATGCATATCCAGGCCCCGGGAGCCGATCGCATCGCCGCCGGGAAGGGCTACATGTGCTGCGCGCATCCGGGCGGTCAGCGGCCCGAGGACGGAGATCGACGCTCGCATCGCTCGCACGAGTTCATAGTCCGCCTGGATGCCGACCTCGGCGGGGACGTCGATGCTGACGATGCCGCGATCGGCATCGTAATCGACGTTGCAGCCGAGCCGGATCAGGAGCTGAACCATAATCCGCACGTCGAGGATCGCCGGCACATTGGTGATCGTCGTTCGGCCGACGGCCAACAGACCGGCCGCCATGAGTTTGAGGACGCTGTTCTTGGCTCCCCTGATATCGACCTCGCCGCGCAGTCGACTCGGACCGGTCAAGCGAAAGACATCCATCAGGTGAACCTTCCCATCGTCGGGTTGAAGCCGGGGGGCGATGATTCCAGCCAGGAGGCCATCGTAGACAGCGATTCGGTGTCCATGGCCAGAGATACGGAACGGGGTCGGCCGTCAGCCTTCCCGTAGGAGCAGTCCACCACCACTGCGTCGGGCAGCACCGAGTACTGTTCACCGGACGTGGGTTTGCGGCGGACGAGAATATCGAGGTCGGCACGCGGGAGACGAACTGCGGCGCGTCGAGTCAGCGCGAATACGGGATACCAGTCCAGTGATGCCACTGAGAACACTGCTACACCCAAACGCCAACGTGGGCGAGAAGAGGATTCCTCGCCCACGTTGATGGAACAGTCAAAAGCACCGGAGAGCTTCGAAATCGACCTGCGTCGAATCGTCACAACGACGATCAAAGCCAGGGCGAGTCCTACTAACGAGAGCAGAACGATCAGAAGGACGGAAGGGTTCACGGTTGCCAGTTTAATTGACGGATCAGAGAAGTTCGGCCTGATCAGCGGCAATGATGACGCGATTATTCTCGACCGAGAGGAATCCACCATCGGCCTTGACCCGGATGGTCTCATCAGAGGTCGTGAGAATACGTGCTTCACCATCGGCAACGACACCAAGAACAGGCTCGTGGCCTGGGAGGATGCCGATCTCGCCGTCCAAGGTACGGGCGATGACGCGCTTGGCCTCACCAGCCCATACCTTTTGGTCGGCTGCTACGACGTTCACATCGAGTGCAGCCATGGCTTACTTCTGCATCTCTTCGTAGTTGCGCATGACGTCATCAAGCCCACCTACGTTGTAGAACGCCTGCTCGGGGATGTGGTCAACCTCGCCGGCGCAGAGCTTCGAGAACCCTTCGATGGTGTCAGCCAGCGGAACTGTCGAGCCAGGCACCTGCGTGAACTTCTCAGCGGTGTAGGTGTTCTGCGACAGGAACTGCTCGATGCGACGAGCACGGTGGACGACGAGCTTGTCCTCTTCACCGAGTTCATCGACGCCAAGGATGGCGATGATGTCCTGCAGTTCCTTGTTCTTCTGCAGAATGGCCTTGACCTCGTTGGCGACACGGTAGTGCTCTTCGCCCACGATCAGCGGATCGAGGATACGCGATGTAGAGGTCAGTGGATCAATGGCCGGGTACAGACCGCGCGAGGCGATGTCACGGTTGAGCTCGGTCGTCGCGTCCAGGTGTGCGAACGTCGTTGCCGGAGCCGGGTCGGTGTAGTCGTCGGCGGGAACGTAGATCGCCTGCATCGACGTGATCGAGTTACCACGAGTCGAGGTGATGCGCTCCTGGAGAACACCCATCTCATCCGCCAGGTTGGGCTGGTAGCCCACGGCCGAAGGCATGCGGCCCAGAAGGGTCGAAACCTCGGAGCCTGCCTGCGTGAAACGGAAGATGTTGTCGATGAACAGCAGTACGTCCTGGTTCTGGACATCGCGGAAGTACTCCGCCATGGTCAGTGCCGACAGCGCAACGCGCAGACGGGTGCCTGGTGGCTCGTCCATCTGGCCGAAGACCAAGGCAGTGTCTTTGAACACGCCGGCCTCGTCCATCTCCATGATGAGGTCATTGCCCTCACGGGTGCGCTCACCCACACCGGCGAACACCGAGGTGCCGTTGTGGTTGTGAGCGATGCGGAAGATCATCTCCTGGATGAGGACGGTCTTGCCGACGCCAGCACCACCGAAGAGGCCGATCTTTCCACCCTGGACATACGGGGTGAGGAGGTCGATGCTCTTGATGCCGACTTCCAGCATCTCGGTCTTCGACTCGAGTTCGTCGAAGGCAGGAGCTGTCCTGTGGATGGGCCAGCGTTCGCTGATCTCGAGCTTCTCGCCCTCTTCGAGGTTGAGGCAGTCACCGGTGGTGTTCCACACGTGGTTCTTGGTCACGTCGCCGACCGGCACGGTGATAGGAGCGCCGGAGTCGACGACCTCCTGGCCGCGAACCAGTCCGTCGGTGGGCTGCAGGGAAACGGCACGCACAAGGCCGTTGCCCAGGTGCAGTGCAGTCTCGAAGGTCAGCTTGCGCGTGCCTTCGGAGAGTTCCACCGAGGTGGAAAGGGAGTTGTAGATCGCTGGCACGGAGTCGAGCGGAAACTCGACGTCGACAACCGGGCCGATGACTCGGGAAATCCGGCCGAGGGCTGTGCCCTGCGCCGGGGAGGTATCCGTAGCTGTGGCAGTCATGGTCTCTTTCTTCTCTGCTCTCGCCGGTCAGTCGCCGGCTGATGATGCCGCGAGGGCATCGGCCCCACCGACGATCTCGGTGAGTTCCTGGGTGATTTCCGCCTGGCGAGCCGTATTGGCCAACCGGGTGTAGGTCTTGATCAGATCGTCCGCGTTATCGGTCGCAGTCTTCATCGCAGCCTGACGCGAAGCCTGCTCGGACGCAGAGGCGCTCAACAGCGCGGACAGAATCCGTGAGTCGATGTAGCGCGGCAGCAACGAATCCAAGACGGCCTCGGCACTGGGTTCGAACTCATAGAGAGGGAACGCAGCTGCGTCCTTCGCCGGTTCGGACGGACCGCCGGTTGCGACCTCGTCCGCGTCGACTACCTCGAGCGGAAGCAGTCGCCGGTATTCCGGGTCGTGTTTGACGCTGGAGACGAACTTCGTGAATACGATGTAGATCTCATCCACACCGGTCTGCGCGGAATCGGTATTGAAGCTCTGCAGCAGAGCCTCACCGATCTCCCGAGCATTCTCCGGAGTCGGCATCTCAGAGATCCCGGTCCAGGACTGTTCGATCGCACGGTCGCGGAAGGTGTAGTAGTTCTTGGCCTTCCCTCCGACGGTGAAGAGCGATACGTCCTTGCCTTCGCTGCGCAGCAGGCGATTCAGCTCTTCAGCCTCACGCAGCAGGTTCGCCGAATAGGCGCCAGCGAATCCACGATCTGGGCCGATCACCAGCACTGCTGCACGAGTGACCGACTCAGGCTCGGTCGTCAACACGTGGTCGACGTTGGACTCACTCGCCACCGCCGAGACCGCACGGGTCAGGGCGTTGGCGTATGGGCTGGCGGACTGCGATCGAGCAATGGCCTTCTGAATCCGTGAAGCAGCGATGAGCTCCATGGCCTTGAAGATCTTCCTCAAGGACGAGGTGGAGCGGATCTTCTGCTTGAAGACCCTCTGCTGGGCTCCCATCAGTTCTTCCTTTCGCTGTTACGGATCAGATTCAACGCTTCTGCCGAACGATCTGCTCCTGCTCGACCTCATCGGATGAGGCGGTGGCAGTGTCTTCGCTGCCTGCCTTTGATCCGCTGGAGTCGGAGCTGACGAAGTTCCGGGTGAACTCCGTCAAGACGTTGTCCAGCTCTGCCGAAGTGTCATCATCGAGCTTGAGCGTCTCACGAATAGTCGTCAAGATTCCGGTCTTGCGTTCGATGTGATCGTGGAGCTCGGTTTCGAACTTGAGCACATCCGAAACGGGAATCTCGTCAAGATAGCCGTGCGTACCTGCGAAGATCGACACGGTCTGCTTCTCGAAGGGCATCGGCGAGAACTGAGACTGCTTGAGCAGCTCGGTCAGTCGTGCACCACGAGCCAGGTCGCGCTTGGTCGTCTCGTCAAGGTCCGAAGCGAACATCGCGAACGCCTCGAGCGAACGATACTGGGCCAGGGAGATCTTCAATGTGCCTGAGACACTCTTGAGAGCCTTGGTCTGAGCGGCACCACCGACACGGGACACGGAGATGCCCACGTCGACAGCAGGACGCTGGCCCGCATTGAACAGATCCGACTGCAGGAAGATCTGACCGTCGGTGATCGAAATCACGTTGGTCGGAATGAACGCACCGACGTCGTTGGCCTTGGTCTCAATGATCGGAAGACCGGTCATCGAACCGCCGCCGAGTTCATCGGAGAGCTTCGCACAACGCTCAAGCAGACGCGAGTGCAGGTAGAACACGTCTCCTGGGAAAGCCTCGCGGCCTGGCGGGCGGCGCAGCAGAAGTGACACTGCACGGTAGGCCTCGGCCTGCTTCGAGAGGTCATCGAACACGATGAGGACGTGCTTGCCTTCATACATCCAGTGCTGACCGATGGCCGAACCGGAGTATGGGGCGAGGTATTTGAAGCCTGCAGGGTCAGAAGCAGGAGAGGACACGATCGTGGTGTATTCCAGTGCGCCCGCTTCTTCGAGCGAACGGCGGACCCCCGCGATGGTCGAGCCCTTCTGGCCTACGGCGACGTAGATGCAGCGAACCTGCTTCTTCGGGTCACCGGTTTCCCAGTTGGCCTTCTGGTTGATGATCGTGTCGATCGCAAGGGCGGTCTTACCCGTCTTGCGGTCACCGATGACCAGCTGGCGCTGTCCACGGCCGACAGGGATCATAGCGTCAATGCTCTTGTAGCCGGTCTGCAGAGGTTCGCGAACCTCCTGGCGATCCATCACGCCTGCTGCCTGGAGCTCGAGCTCACGACGTCCGACAGTCTCGACTTCACCGAGTCCGTCGACTGGCTGACCCAGAGGATCGACCACGCGACCGAGGTATCCGTCGCCGACGGGGATGGAGAGAACCTCACCGGTGCGGTAGACGTTCTGCTCAGCCGCGACCCCGGAGAACTCTCCGAGGACGACGACGCCGATCTCGCGCTCGTCCAGGTTCTGTGCCAAGCCCAAGGTGCCGTCTTCGAACCGGAGGAGTTCGTTGGCCATGGTGCCGGGCAGACCCGAGACGTGGGCAATTCCGTCACCTGCGGTGACGACCTTGCCGACCTCGGACTTTACCGAACTCTCGGGGTTGTACGAGTCAACGAACTTCCCGAGAGCGTCCCGGATCTCTTCCGGGCGAATTGTCAGTTCCGCCATCTGGTTTCCCTGCTTCCTTTACTCAAAACTTGTGTCCGACGACCGGTGGGCCGCCTGTGCTGCCGGACTGGCCGGCCCCTCGATTTAACTTGCGAGCTTGCGCTGAACTTCGGCCAGACGATCAGCCACTGTGGAACTCATCATCTCATCGCCGACCTGAACCCGGACTCCCCCGACGACTTCGGGGTCGACCTGAACGTTGAGCACGAGATCGCGTCCGTAGCTGGCGGACAGAGCGGCCGCGAGTTTCTGGGTCTGAGCCTCGCTCAACGGTTTGGCGACGGTGACATCGGCGACTGAACGCTGCTGTCGCGCCGCGAGGATATCGCTGTACTGATCCAGAGCTTTCGCCACGCGGAGGCCGCGTGGGTACAGAACCGCCTGCTCGATCAGTGTGATGGTGTCGGCCTGCGCCCTACCTGCCAGCAAGTCTGCGATGAGCGCGCGCTTAGTCGATGCGGACGCATCGGATTCCAGGGCCCGCGCCAGTTCGTGTTCGCTTTCGCACAGACGGGCGAAGCGGAAGACTTCCTCTTCCACCTGGCCGAGTTGACCGGATGCCTGAGCAGCAGCTGCGATAGCTGTCACTCCGGCAACCTCAAGGCTGGTCACCAAGTCCTGAGTCCTCGCCCAGCGCTGGCTCACAGCCAGTTCGCTCAGACGCAGGGCCGTATTGGTGGTCCGAGTCGAGAACAGAGTCCGCAGCAGCTGCTGCTTCTTCTCAGCCGACTCGGACGAGTCTGCCAAGGCCTTGCGCAACGTCACGTTCTCAGCGAGAACGGCAACGATGGCCAGTTCACCAGCACCGATTTCTCGCGCGTCACCGCGGGAGATCTCAGCGTTGGCGGTTTCAAGTACGGCCTGCAGGGACAATCTGCTCGACTGGAGCATCACGCCCCCTTGACCGGCTGTGCCGAAGACTGCGACTCGAGATCGGAGATGAAGCGATCGACCACGTTGGCAGAACGCTGGTCATCGGTGAGAGATTCACCGACGATGCGCGATGCCAGATCGGTGGCCAGAGTGCCGACTTCCGAACGCAGCTGCACCATGGCGGACTGACGCTCGGCTTCGATCTGCGTCTGGGCCTGAGCGACGATGCGCTCGGACTCGGCATGAGCCTGGGTCTTCATATTGGCGATGATCTGGGCGCCTTCTTCCTGAGCCTCGGCGCGCAGTCGTGCAGCTTCTGCACGGCCGTCGGCGAGCTGCTTCTGATACTCGGCCAGAGCCTCATCGGCTTCGGCCTGCACCTTCTCAGCCTTTTCAATTCCACCCTGAATGCGCTCTGCGCGCTCATCAAGGGTCTTGTTGAAGGCCGGGAGGACGTACTTCCAGACAACCAGGAAGACGATCAGCAGACAGATGGCACTCCAGATGATGTCGTACCACGCCGGGAGAAGTGGATTCTCAGACGCAGCAAGAATGTGTACCGGAGTCATCGTTTAGTCCTCTTCGTGATCAGGGCAGGAAGAACGGGGTGGCGATGCCGATCAGGGCCAGGGCCTCGATCAGCGCAATTCCGAGGAACATGTTTCCGCGCAGTGCGCCGGCCATTTCAGGCTGACGAGCGGTTCCCTCGATGGTCTTACCGATGACAATACCGACACCGACGCCGGGGCCGATTGCGGCGAGGCCGTAACCGACGGTGTTGAGGCTGCCGGTGACTTCAGCGAGCATATCCATTGAATGCTTTCCTTTCATATGTCGACCGGGTGGTTGGCCCGGCCCTTGTAACGTCTGAGGTTACAGAATGTGGGGCGCTGCCTCAGTGATCGTCTGAGATCGCGGCGTTGATGTAGACACAGGACAGAAGGGCGAAGATGTAGGCCTGCAGGACGACGATCAGCATCTCGAGGATGAAGACGAAGAATCCGCCGGCGAAGGTGATGATTGAGAAGAACTGGAACCCGTTGGCGGCATCGAACAGGAAGAAGCTCGTTGCGGAGAAGCACAGCACCAGGAGAAGGTGGCCGACCATCATGTTGGCAAAGAGCCGGATCGCCAAGGTGAACGGCTGAGTCACGAACTTGGTCAGGAACTCGATGGGGATGAGCAGGATGTGCATCGGCCAGGGGACGCCGGGAAGGATCAGGGAGTCCTTGATGTAGCGGCCGAACCCCTTCTCGGCGATGCCGGCCCAGTGGTACGTGACGTATACCGTCAGCGTGAGGACGATCGGGAGACCGATGACGCCGGTGCCCGGCATGTTGAGGAACGGAATAAGCTTCGTGACGTTCCAGAACAGGATGCCGAAGAAGATGGCCACGATCAGCGGCATGAACTTCTTGGCTTTTTCCTTGCCCATGGTGTCTTCGGCGATGCCGACGGTGACGAACTCCATGGCCAGCTCCATAGCTGACTGGAAACGGCTGGGTACCAGCTTCATGCGCTTGGCCCACACCGCGAGCAGAACAACGACTGCGACAGTGGCGAGGACGCGAATGAGCATCACGCGGTTCATCTCAAAGGGAGTGCCTTCGAAGAGGAACGCGGCGGGAAAGAACTCCGCCATGGATGGGGCGTGAAAACCACTTTCAGCGGCTTGGATCGTTGTGTTCGCAGCGTTGAGTGTTCCCACGTTTCCTTTACTCTCCCATGGTCAAAAGCCTAAATGGCCTGGCCTGATCCACACTTTGATTGTGTGGGTATAGGTTCAGGAGCGACTTGGAGCAACAATTGGCTCCAGCACCGCAACAACTCTACCAATTGTAGAGAGCTGCCGACAAATTCATCACCTTTGACTGTACATCTTCTGGCAGGGCCCGGCGCAATCGTCTAATTCGCCTATTTCGCGTCGGGATCGACATAGGGCACGCGACCCTTGACCACAGTCATCGCCTCGACGAGAGATGAGCCGATCACAGCGACCACGATCGTGAGGAAAGCCACATTTCCATCCAGCCAGCTTGCGTCCTTGAGCCGCCAGATGACGATCATGAAGATGAACGCCTTGAAGAGAAAGCCGATGCCGAGGAATCCGGCGATCGCTGTCAGCCCCATGTTGCGTCCCGCATACATGATGACCAGAGTGACGATGATGAACACCGCGGCCAGTCCCCCACCGACGGCCCCTCCATTGAAGCCTTCGATCCCGGAGACCAGGTAGCCGATGCCCATCCCGAGCACAGCGACAACGGCGACGAGGATGACGCCGCGGACCAACATGGTCTTCCAGACTCTGGTCCATGCTGCTTCAACGTAGGTTTCCTGACGCGGTGACTCATCGGTCATGAGATTTCCTCTCTGGCTTTCTGACGGACCCGCAGGGGGTAGAAGGTGAAGAGCAGGGTGATGGCGAACAGCCCGCCGACGATGCAGACGACGTAGATCCACGGCAACAGCAGGAGCATGACAGATCCGAATGCGATGAGCGCGGTCCAGGTATAGAGGATGAGGACGGCCCGGGCATGAGAGTGCCCAAGTCTGAGCATCCTGTGATGGAGGTGCTTCGCATCGGCGGAGAACGGTGACTGGCCGGCCATGAGACGACGGATGACTGCCAACCCAAGGTCGAGCAGCGGCAGGAACATCACGGCGACGGGCAGAACGATGGGCAGGAAGGTCGCGAAGACTCGCTCTTCCCCGAGCAGCGCCGGGTCGACCTGGCCGGTGACGCGGATGGTGGATGCTGCCAGCAGGAGGCCGATGAGCATCGACCCGGAGTCGCCCATGAAGATCCGCGCCGGATTGAAGTTGTGCGGGAGGAAGCCGACGCAGGCGCCGACAAGGATTGCGGTGATCAGCGAGGCCAGGTTCGCATAGGACTCAGGCGATGCATCCCGGGCAAGACCGTAGGAGTAGATGAAGAATGCGCTGCCGCCGATCGCGACGACTCCCGCTGCCAGCCCGTCGAGCCCATCGACGAAGTTCACAGCGTTGATGGTGACCAGGACGACGAGGATGGTGATGATGATCGACATCCGCGGCGAACCGATGATCACGCCCCCGAAGGGGATCGACAGCAGTGCCACGCCGTTGATGGCCATGAATCCAGCTGCCAGTGCCTGCCCTGCAAGCTTGGTGATCCAGTGGAGATCCCAGATGTCATCGATGATGCCCAGCACGCACAGCACGGTGGCCGCACCGGCGATGCCGATGATGGGTCCCATATCCGAGAAGATCCTCTGCAGGAACGGTGTCTGGGAGGCGAAGATGAGGCCCACGATCACCGCCCCGAACATCGCCACCCCGCCCAACCTCGGCGTCGGAACGGAATGGACATCGCGTTCGCGCAGAGGCGAGAAGATCTGCCCTCGCTCGGCTACCCGCCTGACCATCGGGGTCAGCAGGTAGGCCACGAGGGCCGAGATGATGAGGATGAAGAGGTAGGCGCGCACTCAGCCGTCCAGGGCGATGACATCGGGGACGATCTCGCGCAGTTCTTCGATGGTCACGGGACCCTCGCGCACAATGCGCGGCACTTCGCTGGTGAGGTCGATGATCGTCGAGGAGATTCCCGACGCTCTCACTCCGCCGTCGATGTAGATGTCGACATCGTCGCCCAACATCTCCATCGCCTCATCCGCCGAGGTGGCGGCGGGCTGACCGGAGGTGTTGGCACTGGACACGGCCAGTGGACCCGTCCGCCCCAACAGGGCGAGGGCGTACTCGTCGTCGGGCATTCGCACCGCAACGGTGCCATGGGTGTCGCCGAGATCCCAGTCCAACGACGGCTGAGCATTCGCGATGATCGTCAGCGGTCCGGGCCAGAAACGGGCGGTCAGCGAAAGCATCCTCTCGTCGACACCGTCGACGAGGCCGAAGACGGTCTCCGCACGCGCGACGAGGACAGGCGGCGGCATGTCACGTCCGCGGCCTTTCGCTGCCAGCAGAGCGGAAACCGCCGAAGCGCTGAATGCGTCTGCGGCGATCCCATACACGGTGTCCGTGGGAATGACGAGCAGATTGCCCGTCTCACTCACCCTGGCGCATTCGTCCAGGACAAGGTCACGGATGTCGCTTTGAGTCACGTCGAATCGTCTCGACACGAATCCTCCGTTTCGGATCGCGGTGGTCAGTGGCCCGAACCGGGTGGTCCAAGGTCACAGGTCGACCCCTGACACACGATGAGCCACGGTGTAGCGGTCGCGTCCAGTGTAGTCCGGGTAGGTGGCGGCCCGTCTGAGACTGGCCGTCGACATGATGAGTTCGCAGGCGCCGGGCCCCTGTTCCTCGGAATGTTCCATGATGAAGAAGCCACCGGGACGCAGCAGCTTCTCCGCCTGCTTCACGATGAGACCTGGAATCTCCAGGCCCGTCGATCCTCCGTAGAGAGCGGCTGCCGGATCGTGTTCGCGCACTTCGGCATCGCGCGGCACAGCCTCATCGGGCACATAGGGAGGATTGGTCACGACGGCATCCGCGCTGCCCCACAGGTCAGGTCGATCGTCGGCGAACCTCGTCGCGTCACCACAGATCAGCTCGACGCTGGAATGGCCGAGGCTGATCGAGTCCAGATTCTTCAGCGACCAGTTCAGGGCCTCGGTTTCGCGCTCGACGCCGATGATGCGCAGCTGCGGATGTTCGGTAGCCAGGGACAGCGTGATCGCACCGGAGCCCGAGCACAGGTCGATGACGAAGGGCTCATGTGCGTTCTGCTGCCTGTCCAGCTCTTCGAGGACCTCGGTGACGAGAAGCTCGGTCTCGGGCCGGGGAACGAACACTCCAGGGCCCACCTGCAGTTCGAGGTGCCGAAAGGCCGCGACTCCGATGATGTGCTGAAGTGGGACGCGCTGACGTCGTCGGTCGACAAGCTGCGCGAAGACGTCCGTGACTTCGGCGGGGACACCATCGCCGAGGAGTCGTCTGCGGGCCAGGTCGGAGGCATTGATTCCCCAGGCATGGGCAAGCAGCGCTGCGGAGTCCGGATCGGGGTTGGCGACGCCGGCATCGACCAGCAGCTGCACCGCTCCACGCAGCACCGTCGACACGTCCTCTTCGGGACTGGGAGGGCGCGGAATCAGATCAGTCCCCCAGTGCGTCGAGTCGTGCTGCTTTATCAGCTTCACGGCAGGAGCCGATGACGGGATCGAGGTCGCCGGAGAGAACCTGGTCAAGGTTGTAGGCCTTGTAGCCCGTCCGATGGTCGGTGATGCGGTTTTCGGGGAAGTTGTAGGTGCGGATGCGTTCAGAGCGGTCAACGGTGCGAACCTGGGACCGTCGGATGTCCGCGGCCTCGGCTGCGGCCTCCTCGGCCTGTTTGGCCAGGATGCGGGCCCGGAGCATGCGCAGCGCTGCTTCCTTGTTCTGCAGCTGTGACTTCTCGTTCTGACAGCTGGCGGTGATACCTGTGGGCACGTGGGTGATGCGCACGGCGGAGTCCGTGGTGTTCACGGACTGACCGCCGGGGCCCGAGGACCGGTAGACGTCGATGCGCAGATCGTTGTCATCGAGTGCGACTTCCTCGGGCTCGTCCACTTCGGGAAATACGAGCACTCCGGCGGCCGAGGTGTGGATGCGTCCTTGGGATTCGGTCACGGGCACGCGTTGAACCCGGTGGACTCCACCTTCGAACTTCACCCAACCGTAGGCACCGTCGTCCTTGGCCTTCAGAGCCAGGGTGACGTCTTTGTAGCCGCCGAGATCAGAATGCGTGGCATCCAGGATCTGCGAGGACCATCCGCGTGAGTCGATCCAGCGCTGGTACATGCGCAGGAGATCCCCTGCGAACAGCGCCGATTCGTCACCACCCTCACCAGCTTTGATCTCGATGATCGCATCACGTGCATCGTCTGGATCGCTGGGAACCAAGAGATCTCTGAGCTCGGCCTCGACTTCCGAGGCCTCCTCGTGCAGGCGTTTGGCCTCAGCAGCGAATTCGGCGTCGTCGTCCGCGAGTTCCTCTGCGGCGACGGCGTCGTCTTCGAGCTGAGCGAACCGACGAGCGGTCACTGCGACCTTGTCGAGTTCGGCGTAGCGCCTGGTCAGTTTCCTGGCGCGGCCAGCGTCAGCGTGCACCGCAGGATCGGAGAGTTCCGACTGCAGGCGTGCATGCTCGTCGAGCAGTGCGCTGACGCTGGCTTTGAGGGTGTCATCGTCGGCCATCTCAGTTGTTGTCGGTGGAAGACTTCTGCAGTGGCGTCGTCTTCTGCACCTGCATGAGGAATTCGACGTTCGAGCCGGTTTCCTTCAGCTTCGACATCAGGAGCTCGACAGCCTGCTGCTGTTCGAGTCCGGACAGTACGCGCCGAAGCTGCCACATGACCTTCATCTCTTCGTTGGTCATCAGCATCTCTTCACGACGGGTGCTCGACGCGTTGACGTCGACTGCCGGGAAGATGCGCTTGTCAGCGAGCTGGCGCGACAGACGCAGCTCCATGTTGCCGGTGCCCTTGAACTCTTCGAAGATGACCTCGTCCATCTTGGAACCGGTCTCGACGAGGGCTGTGGCCAGAATCGTCAGCGAGCCGCCGTTCTCGATGTTGCGGGCAGCACCGAAGAATCGCTTCGGCGGGTAGAGCGCGTTCGCGTCGACACCACCGGAGAGGATACGACCCGAGGCTGGCTGCGCAATGTTATAGGCGCGGCCGAGACGGGTGATGTTGTCGAGGAGCACGACGACGTCGGAACCCATTTCGACAAGACGCTTGGCGCGCTCGATGGCCAGCTCGGCGATCGTCGTGTGATCATCGGCGGGACGGTCAAAGGTCGAAGCGATGACTTCGCCCTTCACCGCGCGCTGCATGTCCGTGACTTCCTCGGGACGTTCGTCGACGAGGACGACCATCAGGTGGACTTCCGGATTGTTCTCAGTGATCGCATTGGCGACCTGCTGCATGATCATCGTCTTGCCCGCCTTCGGGGGTGCCACGATGAGACCACGCTGGCCCTTGCCGATGGGAGTCACAAGGTCGATGAGCCGGGTCGAATGCTGCTTGGAGGTGGTCTCCAGGCGCATCCTCTCCTGCGGGTAGAGCGGTGTCAGCTTCGAGAACTCGACACGGCTCCGGGCGTCATCGACGGTCAGGCCGTTGACCGAGTCCAATCGCACCAGGGCGTCGAACTTCTCGCGCTTGCTGTTGCGGTCGTTCTCGCGAGGCTGGCGAATGGCACCGGCGACGGCGTCGCCCTTGCGCAGCTGGTTCTTGCGCACCATCGAAGCCGAGACGTAGACATCGTTGGGTCCGGGAAGGTAGCCGGAGGTACGCAGGAATGCATAGTTGTCATGCACATCGAGGATGCCGCCGACAGGGATGAGCACGTCATCGTTGCGGATCTCGGGCTCGTCGCCGCCGCGTCCTCCGCGACGTTTGCGGTCACGGTCACGACCGCGTCCGCGACGGTTGCCGCGATCGTCGTCATCGTTATTGCTGCGACCCCGACGGTCGTTGTTGCGGTCATTGCCGCGATCGTTGTTGCGATCGTTGTCATCGCCCTGGCGTCCGCGACGGTCGTTATTGCGATCGTTGCGGTCGTTGTCGTCGTTCTGACGGTTGCGGTTGTTTCCGCGATCGTTGCGGTCATTGCCGCGATCGTTGTTGCGGTCGTTGTCGTCGTTGTGACGATTGCGACCGTTTCCGCGATCATTGCGGTCATTGTTGCGATCGTTGCGCTCACCGTTGCGATCGTTGCCGCGGTCGTTGTCGTCGTTCTGACGATTGCGACCGTTTCCGCGATCATTGCGGTCCGAACGCTCTCCCGAGTCATCGGAGCTGTGTCCGTTGTCCTCGTTCTGGGCCTCAGCACCACGTGAGCGAGAACGGCTGCGACGCGAACGCTGTTTGTCCGGCTCACCGGCTGATTCGGACGAAGAGTCGTCCGCAACAGGCGTATCGGCGACGGTCGGGGCTTCAGCAGACGTCGCTGCGGCAGCTGCTCCCTGTGAGGCGACGGCATCATCGTCAGATGTCGCAGCTGCGCTGCGACGAGCCGGACGACGCTTGGCTTCAGCGGGTGCTGCGTTGGAATCGCTCTTGTCTTCCTTGGCTTCCTTCTCGGAGCCTGCGGAAGCGGCCGGTGCGGTCTTCGGGGCTGCTTGAGCCTGTCCCGAACCGCCCTGTGAGCCATTGTGGTTGTTGATGGCGTCGATCAGTTCGCCTTTGCGAAGTCGACGGTACCCTTTGATCCCGAGACCCGCTGCCATCTCCTGGAGCTGGGGCAGACGCAAAGCGGTCAGACTGCCGGTGCGTGGCGTGGAATCTTGAGTAGTGGTTTCAGACACGAAGGTCCTTCTCCCTCTTTCGGCCGTGCGGCAAGAGCCGTTTACTCACGGCGACGGAAACACCGTTGACGGTGCATTGTGAAAGATAACCTGCCTAAGAATGAGCAGGAGACGTTCCAGAATTTGTGAAATAGACTGTGGATTCGCGATGCATATCATCGAATCCGCTCACTGACGGAACACCATCAGTTTACGTGCTCAACGCCGATCACGCGAATCCGGTACCTATTTCTTTTCTTTGACGCGATATCCGCCGAGGTCAATCGTGGTGTGAATGAGTGTCACCGATGCGGGGAGCAGCGCTGGAGGGACCGTGCTCGCGAGGACGAGGACGGTGGGTCCCGCGCCCGAGATCACGGCGGGCAGGCCCTCGTCGCGCAAGCGATCGACAATGGCCATCGACTCGGGGTAGGCGTCGCGTCGGAATTCCTGATGGAGCCGATCATCGGTGGCCTCCAGCAGAACAGAGGCATCGGTGACGAAGCCGTGGATGAGCAGCGCGGCACGTGCGGAGTTCTCTGCGGCGACCTCATGTTCGACGGATATGGGGATCACGCTTCGTGCGATCTCCGTATCCAAACGCACCTCGGGCACCAGCACGGTCACCTCGGCGAGGGTGTTGGACGGCACCTGCCACGAGCGGGCAGGGTCCGGCAGGGCGATGGTCAGTCCCCCGAACACGGCAGGAGCCGCATTGTCAGGGTGGCCCTCGAGTTCGGAGGCGAGCTCAAGCACGCGTTGACGGCTCAGTCGGACACCGCCGGCGTAGGCCCCGATCTCGCCGGCCAGCGCAATGGCGCCCACGATCGCGGCCGCGGAAGATCCGAGTCCGCGCGAATGCGGTATCCGGTTGACACAGTCCAGGCTGAGCCTCTCCCCCAAGTCTGCGGGGGCGTCGGGATACTCTGCATGGAGCACATCGACGATCACGCGCATGATGAGATGGGACCGATCCGTCGGCAGGGTCTCGGCGCTCTCCCCCGTCACACTCACACAGGCGCTGGGATCGACGGCCTCGTCGTGGATCGTCAGGGTCAGAGTATCGAATATCCCGAGTGCTAGGCCGAAGGCATCGTAGCCAGGGCCGAGGTTCGCCGAGGTGGCCGGAACCTCGATCTGGATCCTCACGCTCACCTGTCTTCGAGCCCGAGGGCCCGTGCCGCGCTGACGGCGTCGACCGAGACCCGCTTGGGCTCGATCTCGGAGCCGTCGGCCGTGTGCAGTGCCCAGCTGGGATCCTTGAGGCCGTGCCCGGTCACGGTGACCGCGATTCTCGCACCGGCAGGGACCTTGCCCGCCTCGGACATCTTCAGCAGACCAGCCACCGAGGCAGCCGAACCGGGCTCGACGAAGATTCCCTCTTCCCGGGACAGAATCTTGTGTGCGCGCAGGATCTCTTCGTCGGTGACCGAGTCGATGACTCCGCCGGAGGAGTCACGCGCCTCGATGGCCTGCTGCCAGCTGGCCGGATTGCCGATCCGGATGGCGGTGGCAATCGTATCGGGTTCGTCGACGGGGTGGCCGAGCACGATCGGTGCCGATCCTGCGGCCTGGAAGCCCCACATCTGCGGCAGGCGGGTCGAGGCGCCGATCTCCTGGTACTGGCGGTAGCCCTTCCAGTAGGCGGTGATGTTGCCCGCGTTGCCCACAGGCAGCACGTGAATGTCAGGGGCGTCGCCCAGGACATCGACAACCTCGAAGGAGGCGGTCTTCTGTCCTTCGATGCGATCAGGATTGACGGAGTTGACGAGGTGAACCGGGTAGGACTCGGAGAGCTTCCGGCACAGAGTCAGGCAGTCGTCGAAGTTTCCGTCAACTTCCAGCAGCGTGGCTCCATGTGCGATGGCCTGGCTCATCTTGCCCGGGGCGATCTTGCCGGTGGGCACGAGCACGGCACAGGTCAGTCCGGCCTTGGTGGCGTAGGCCGCCGCCGAGGCTGAGGTGTTGCCGGTCGAGGCGCAGATGACGGCCTTCGCACCCTGAGCCGCAGCTTTGGTGATGGCCATGGTCATACCGCGGTCCTTGAAGGACGCCGTCGGGTTGAGGCCTTCGTACTTCACCCATACGTCAGCGCCGGTGAGCTCGCTGAGCTTCTCCGCGTGGATGAGCGGAGTTCCGCCCTCACCCAGAGTGACGGCCGGTGTGGTCTCGGAGATGTCGAGGAGGCTGCGGTATTCCTCGACGACGCCCTGCCACTGCTTTTTGGGGAATTCGGTCATTCTCACTGTCCTTCTACACGGATCACGGATTTGACGGCGCGCACCACGGGAAGGCCGCCGAGGCGGTCGACCGTTCCCCGCAGGATCGCGTCGGTGTTCGAGTGGGTGGCCAGCACGAGCTTCGCGTGCTGTGTGCCCTGTTCGTCGACTTCTCCCACCGTCTGGCGCATGAGTTCGATCGATGCGCCTTCATCGGAGAAGACCTCAGAGACTGCTGCGAGGACGCCCGGACGATCGACGACGTCGAGCGTGATGTGGTACCGGGTGGTGATCGCCGATATCGGCAGGATCGTCGAGTCCTTGTGGAAGGGACGTTCGTACTGTCCCCGACCGCCGAGAACCTTGCGACGGGCCACGGAGACCACATCGCCGAGGACCGCAGACGCCGTCGGCTCGCCGCCGGCGCCCTGACCGTAGAACATGAGCGAACCAGCGGCCTCGGCCTCGATGAAGACCGCGTTGAAGGCGCCGCGCACCGTCGCAAGAGGGTGATTGCGTCCCAGCAGTGCCGGGTAGACGCGAGCGGACAGCCCCGGCCCGGCAGGAGATTCGCTGACTCGTTCGCAGACGGCGAGGAGCTTGATGACGAACCCCTGGTCACGAGCCGTGGCGACCATCTCGGGGGTGATGTCCTCGATGCCTTCGACGTGGACATCGTCGATCGTGACTGGAGCGTGGAAGGCCAGTGACGAGAGAATCGCGGCCTTGGCCGCAGCATCATGTCCACCCACGTCGGCGGTCGGGTCCGCCTCGGCGAATCCCAGCTCCTGCGCGGTCTTGAGCGCTTCATCGAAGCCCCAGCCCTCGGAGTCCATCTGATCGAGGATGTAGTTGGTGGTGCCGTTGACGATGCCCATGATCCGGTCGATCCGATCCCCGGCCAGCGAGTCACCGACTGGACGGATGATGGGAATGGCACCGGCGACGGCGGCTTCGTGCTCGAGACGGACTCCTGCCGTGTCCGCCGCGGACATGAGCTCACCGTAGTTGGCGGCCAGCAGGGCCTTGTTGGCGGTGACGACGGAGGAGCCGTGGTCGAGTGCCGAGCGGATGAGCGTCTTGGCCGGCTCGATGCCGCCCATGAGCTCGATGACGATGTCGGCATCAGCGATGGCAGTCTCTGCGTCGGTCGTCAGCAGGCTCGGATCGATCCCCGGACGCTGCTTCGCAGTGTCACGGACGACGATTGCGCTCAGCTCAAGAGGCGCACCGATCCGTTCGGCCAGAGCCTCGCTCCGGTTCTGGATGCGGGCGGCGACCTCGGTGCCGACGACCCCACATCCGAGCATGGCAACTTTCAAAGCCTGCATTTGTTCACCTTTTCGCTGTCTTCAGTGGCACTCACACGCGCTCACCGACGTTCATTCCCGGATCATTGCGCAACATCTGAGAGTGGTCCTCGGGCGTCACAATCCACTCAACCTTATCCGTTGTCACGGCCAGGACGCCTGGTTTGGGCAGGTGGTTATAGTTGTTGGCCAGTGACCGGCAGTAGGCACCGGTGCTCGGGACCGCAACAAGATCCCCGGAGGACACATCGGATCCCATGTATTCGTCTCGGACGATGATGTCACCGGATTCGCAGTGCTTGCCCACGACGCGCACGATGGCGGGTTCGGAACTGGAGTTCCGATTGGCCAAGGTACACGAATAGTCGGCATCGTAGAGAGCCGTCCGAATGTTGTCACTCATCCCCCCGTCGACGGCGACGTAGGTGCGCACACCGTTGTCGGTGTCGACCTCTTTGACCGTGCCGACCCGGTAGAGGGTGAACATTGACGGGGACACGATCGCGCGTCCGGGCTCGATCGAGATCCGCGGCACGTTCGTGCCCAGTCCGCGGCACTCCTTGGCGACCACCGCGGCGAGCTCCTGGGCCATCTCGGCCACCGGAATGGGCGTGTCCTGTGAGGTGTATCGGATGCCGAAGCCACCGCCCAGGTCGACATCGGGCAGATCGACACCGTGTTCGTCCATGATCTCCGCTCGCAGAGTCAGGACTCGGGCGGCAGCGACCTGGAAGCCGGAGATGTCGAAGATCTGCGAACCGATGTGCGAGTGCAGACCGTCGAAACGCAGATGCGGTGAGTTCGCCACTGCCGCGGCGGCCTTCGCTGCTGTTCCCGCGGAGACCGAGAGCCCGAACTTCTGATCCTCATGAGCTGTGGCGATGAAATCGTGCGTGTGAGCTTCGACTCCCACCGTCACCCGCAGCATCACAGGTGCAACGGCGCCCTTCGCGGCCGCGATCGATTCAAGCAGGGATATCTCGTCGAGACTGTCGACGAAGATGCGTCCCACACCGTAGTCGAGGGCATATTCGAGCTCAGCCACAGATTTGTTGTTGCCGTGCAGACCGACCCGCTCCCCCGGAACTCCTGCTGCGCGGGCCACCATCATCTCTCCCAGGGAACAGGTGTCGAGGCCCAGACCCGCCTCGTGGACCCACCGGGCGACAGCGGTGCACAGGAATGCCTTGCCCGCATAGAAGACGTCGACACCAGACAGTCCCTTGTCCGCGGAGAATGCGGCCGAATACGCGCTGACATAGTTCTCGGCGCGAGCGGCGAAATCGGCGACATCCATGACGAGGGTCGGGGTGCCGTAGCGTTCAGCGAGATCAGTGACTGGGTGCCCGGCGACGGTGAGGACGCCGGAGTCGGACTTCGTCACGTTGTCCGACCACAAGCTGGGTAGGAGGGCGTTGACGTCCTCGGGGTAGGGCAGCCACACGGGTGCAGGGGTGGCGTGCATGGTGCCGGCGATGTGGGCAGGCATTACATCCTCTCCGGGGCGCGAACGCCCAGTAGTCGAAGTCCTGTGGCCAGGACGATGATGGCGGCTCGGTCGAGGACCAGCCGGGAAGCGTGGAGTCGGCTGATGTCCTCATCGACGCTCGGTGTCACTGGACATGCGTTCGCCCAGTCCAGGAACAGCTGTGCGGTGGCTTCGAGGAGGTGGGTGATGCGCCGAGGTTCGTCCGCGCAGGCGGCGGCATCGGTCGTGGTGATGAAGTCTGCCAGGGCCGCAGCCAGCGCGGTCTCTGTGGCATCGGTCAGGGCGTTCGGGTCGAAGCCGGCGGCGCTGATGCCAGCCGCTGCCGCGCGGCGATCGACACGACGGGCCGAGGAATGCGCGACCTGGACGAGGTACACGGGGTTGTCTGGGTGGGCTGTGCGCAGCAATCCCACGTCTGTCGCAGGCGATGAGGCCGTGCTGCTGCGTGCGGCCAGGAAGCGAAGCGCATCGCTTCCCACTGCAGGGAGCAGAGTCCGAAGTTCGGGGTTGGAAGAGATGCGTTCATCGACTGTGGCTTCGATGCGCGCTGCCGTGTCCTGATCAGGGCCGAAAGCCGTGCCTGCGTCGACGATGTCGGCGGCGACCTGGGCGAGGCTGCTGGGGCTCACTGTGATGTTGAGGAACCCGGGCCCGGCGACGTCGACACGGGTGATTCCGGTGTTATCGCGCAGTCGTGAAGCGATCTCTGCTGCCAGGGTTCTGGGCTCGGTGTCCAGAGATGCGGCACTGCGCAGTGCGATGGTCGAGACCCAGTCGCCGTGAGGCTGTGCCTGCGCCCTGCGAAGGGTCGAGTCCGGTACAGGGTCACTGTCGATTCCTCGTGCGGCGGCGCTGCTCGCCAGTGCACGCGCCAGAGCGGTCTGCAGAAGTTCCGGGGTCACTCGTTCAGATTACTCGTGTCCGGTTGTCGACGGCGAATCAGGTGTCATAGTCGTCGTCTGGATCAGATCGAGCCGGGACGACAGGCGGAGAAGCTGACCGCGAACTTCACCGCGGTGGAGGCCAGCACCACAGCGTAAGCCGGCCACATCACCTCGAAGCTCTGGATCAGGAAGGCGAAGATCAGGGGCCCGGTAGCGGCCATCAGGTAACCGCCGCCCTGAACGAACCCGGACAGCGCTGCCGAGGCCTCGGCGCTGCGTGAGCGCAGGGTGATCAGGGTCAGAGCCAGCGGGAAGGTCGAGATTCCGATGCCCAGCAGGACCGTCCACAGCACTGGTGCTGCCTGAGGCATGAGCCACAGGCCGAGGTATCCGACAGCCAGGCAGGCGCAGAAGGCCGCGACTATCGGCGAAGCTGTGCGCATCTTCTGTGCGAGAAGCGGCAGGACGAACCCGAGGACGAGGGGAATGGCGGTCACGAGGGCGAGCATGGTTCCTGCGAATGCCGGGTCGAAGCCCGATCGTGTCAGCAGGGTAGGCAGCCAAGTGAACAGGATGAAATTGTTGAATGAGGTCAGTCCGGTCATCGTCATCAGTGCCCAGGCTCGGCGGGTCTTGACCAGTCGCAGCAGTTCGCTTCCGCCGACGACCGTGGCCGAGACCTGCGACTGGGGTGCAGGTCTGAGCACAGCGATCACGGCCCAGACGGCGATCCCCAGCGCCGCGGAGACAGCCCACACGAGCAGAGAACCGCGCCATTCGAACTTCGATGCCAGCGGCACTGCCACGAGTGGTGGGATGAAAGTCCCCAGCTGCAGCAGCCCCACGTGCACTGTCGACATCAGTGCGACACGGTCAGGGAAGTAGGACTTCACGATCGGTGGCACGACGACGTTGCCGATGCCCATGCCCAGCAGTGCGAGAACGCTGAGTGCCAGGAAGAGTGCGGGAGAGTCGACGATCGCACGCAGGCCCAGGCCAGCCGTGATCATGACCATCACTGCCAGTGAGATCGTCAGTCCGGAGAACCGGTTGTACAGCCGTGGCGTGATGAAGCCGCTGATTCCGTAGAGCAGCGGCGGCAGCATCCCGATGATTGCCAGGAACACCGCGCTGAGATGGATCTCGGAGCCCATCGCGTCCAGCAGCGGCGACAGCCCGGTCACGCCCGGGCGAAGGTTGAATGCTGCGACAACGATTCCGAGGACGATCAGACCGGATGCCCACGCAGATTTCATGCTTGCATGTCTATCATCCTGGCCACCGCACCAGTGTCGGCGGGGTCAGTTCTCCTGCTTGAGTCCCTCCACCGGTGACAGCCGCGCGGCCCGTCTGGCCGGTGCCAAAGCGGAGAGCAGCCCCGCAAGGATCGCCACCAGCAGGATGCCCAAAGTGGAGGCAAGAGACCAGTCAACGATGAGCCGATTGGAATAGTCGTGCGTGATCAGATGAGTGCCGACGATGCCGAGCGCCCCGCCGAGGAGGAGCCCGATGAGCCCAGCCACTGAGGAGATGAGGGTGGCTTCGAGAGCGAGAAGTGATCTCAGCTGGGAGATGCTCAGACCCAGGGCCCGGAGCAGTGAGTTCTCCCGCCGACGTTCGATCACCGACAGGCTCACCGTGTTCGAGACACCGAGCAGAGCAATGAGGACCGCAACGAATAGGAGGGCCACGGCAGCAACGAGAAGCACGTCGATGAACTCGGAGTATTGGCCACGAGCCACTGCTGAACCGGCGACCTCGTCGGTGGTGACGTCGAGTGCTTCGGCCACGTCCTGTTGGATCCGAAAGATGTCTGAGACCGAGACATTCGGGTCGACCCTGACCAGCACCGACGTGGAGGTTGCGGACACGCCCAGGTCATTGCCGACATCTGGGGTAGTGAAGTACACCAGACTCGAGTCACCGGCCTTCTCAACCGGAACCGTCGCCTCTGTGAGGCCCTTGATGCCGATGCTGTCGGGAGCGAAGTCCTTCGGGACGAGCACTTTCCCGGCAACCGGAGCCTCGGCGCCCTCGCTGATCACGGTCTGCGCGGATTCGGGATCGATGACATAGAGCTCAGGGGGCGAGTCACCGTGATCGCCGATCACCTGTGCCCGATGAGCGACGACGACGGCTTCCACGCCCGCAATGTCCCGCACGGCATCGGCTTCGTCGCGGTCGACGGTGGTTTCGAGCGGGACAGCGATGTCGATGGGATAACGCTGGTTGAGGCCGAAACCCATCGTTGCCTTCGTTGACATTCCGCCGACGAGAATCGTCGCCACAAGGGTGACGCCGATGATGAGTGCAGTTGCGGTCGCGGCTGTTCGCCGGCGGTTGCGCAAGGTGTTCAGGGTGGCCAGTCGACCCGGGATGCCGAAGGGGCTGAAGGCCAGGTCACCGATGGCCGCGACAATCGGGGGAATGATCATCACGGAGCACAGCACAATGCCGAAGACGAGAAGGGCTCCCCCAAGTGCACCGCCCAGGATCCATGCCTGCGACTGTTCAACCAGATAGATCGAGGCGAGGAGGAGCACGATTCCGAGGCCGATGCTCGACCACCCGACGATGTGGCGCAGCCTGCTCTGGCCCGAAGGAGACAGCGCCTCGTCGAAGGGCTGCAGCGCCTCCAGCGGGGTCACCGCGATGGCGCTGCGGGCCGGTCGGATGGTTGCGAGCACCGTGAGAAGCACCCCGACGGCAATGCCGATCAACAATGCCGACGGGGGCACATTCAGGCTCAAGTAGTCGAACTCGTTGGGCCAGATCTGCTTCGCTCCTGCAGCGAGGCAGAAGCTGACGCCTGCCCCGACGGCCACACCGACGATCGACCCGAGCAGTCCCACGAACGTGCCCTCCGTGACCACAGACCCGTAGAGCTGAAGGCGTGAGGCTCCCAGGCAGCGCAGCAGTGCCAGTTCGCGTCTGCGCCCGGCCACGATGACGGAGAAGGTGTTGGACACCACCAGTATCGCCACAATGACGGAGATGCCGGCGAAGGCCAGGAGCAGCCAGGTGATGACCTCGTTGCCGCCGGAGAGCCGTTCGGCTTTGACGTCGACGGCATCGGAGACCGTCATCGCCTCCAGACTCCCCTGCAGTGCAGAGTCGTCGATCGTCGCCTGCAGACGCGGGAGAACCTCGGCCGGATCCGCACCCGCGTCAAGCGCGATCTGGATCGCAATGACGTCGCCCTGTTGAGCGAAGTACTCCTGATAGCTCGCCGAGGTTGTCATTCCTCGGTGCATGCCTGCAGTCGCAGGACCGCTGCCCATGGAGGCCAGACCGACCACGGTGAATGTCGTGTTGCTCTGGCTCGGTCCCCGGTAGACGGGCATCGAATCTTCATCAGATCCGACGGATACTGCGGCAACGGAGAAGCGGATCTCGTCGCCGATGCCCACACCCAGATCTCTCGCAGCCGCCTCGTCCAGGACCAGGTCGGTGATTGAGTCGGGCCTTGTGCCTTCGGTGATGGAGAACGTGTCCAGGCGCGTATCCGCGGGTACAGGACTCAGAGCGAACGTGCTCTCAGAGAAGGACTGACCTCGACCCGTGGTCGTCGTGCGAGCGTTGACGGCCGCACCGCTCACACCGTCGACCCGCTCCAGAGGCTTCGCCAAAGGAGAGACTTCCTGCCCATTGACGAAGACGTCCTGGGCCGGAACGATGACGAGGTCCGATTCGGAGAATGTGTGCCCGACCGATTCCTTCAGGCTCGTCTGCAGGGATGAGCTGATGATCAGGGTCGAGGCCACGAAGCCTGCTGCCAGCGCGATGCCGAGACCCACTGCGAGGAATCGCGCCCAGTGGATTCGGATCTCCGCCAGAGCGACTGCGATCACAGATCGCTCAGCTCACCCAGCGCGGAGACCACGGATTCCCTGCTCGGCTGCTGCACTTCTCCCCCGGCTCGTCCGTCCTTGAGCAGCACGACTCGATCGGCGTGTGAGGCGGCTACGGGGTCGTGGGTGACCAAGATGATCGTCTGCCCGTAGCGGGTGGTCGCACCGTGGAGCAGGGCCAGCACTTCTGCTCCTGCCTGGGAGTCGAGGTTGCCTGTGGGCTCATCGGCGAAGATCACGTCCGGACGCGTCAGAAGGGCACGAGCCACGGCAACGCGCTGCTGCTGGCCACCGGAGAGTTCGTGCGGTCGGTGTTTGAGCCGGTCCCCCAGCTCAAGACGCTCAACGACTTCTGCTTTCCACTCCGGATCGATCTTCTTGCGAGCCAGGGACACCGGCAGCTCGATGTTCTGTTCAGCGGTCAGGGTGGGAACGAGATTGAATGCTTGGAAGATGAATCCGACCCGGTCCCGTCGCAGTTGGGTCAGTTCTTTGTCGTTGAGACCAGTAATGTCCTGGCCGCCCATCGTGATGGTTCCGGAATCCACTCTGTCGAGTCCGGCGAGGACGTGCATGAACGTGGATTTTCCTGAGCCCGATGGTCCCATGATCGCGCTGAACCTGCTGGCTTCGAAGTTCACCGTGATGTCATCGAGGGCCGTCACAGCGGTGTCGCCGCGACCGAAGCTCTTTCGCACCGATTGTGCGCTGAGCACGACATCGGCGTTCGTCACATCCGCAGGAGTCGTCATCAGGACCTTCATCAGCTGGTTGAGGTTGCTTAGGAACCACCATAAGCGGTGGTAGCAGAAACCGCCCACCTCAGCTGATGAGGAGGACGGTGTGTGGTGCCCGCGACAGGATTCGAACCTACGACCTTCTGCTCCGGAGGCAGACGCTCTATCCACTGAGCTACGCGGGCAACGGATGCAATGCTATCACCGACTTGTGGTGCTCCCCAAAACGAATCCGCGTGCAATCGAGTCTCGATTGCACGCGGATGTCGGCATCAGGCGCCCTTGAGGTCCTTGCGGCCTGGAACGTATTCCCAGTGCCAGAGTTCATAGGCGTTGCGCTTGGCCCAATCGGGGTTCTCCCACCCGTACTTCTCACCGTTGGCGACGAGCCACTCATACTGCACGCCGGTACCGTTCTGAGTTCCTGCACCGAGATCCAGCGCGATTCCCCAGCCGTGGTTGGACGTGCCGGGGCGAGCAGCGAATCCGGGCTTGCGTTCTGCAACGGAGATCTGAGATTCCAGCGACCGATACGAGTCGGTGACAGCCAGCTCCTTGCCCGTGTCCTTCTTGAACGCAGCGTTCATCTTGGCAAAGGACACCGCAGCGTCCGAACGCAGCTGGTGGTTGCCGACGCCGATATCGCACAGCCATTCCTCGGGGACCTCACCGTTGGATGCCTCGCCTTTCGGAACCTCGCCTTCGCATCCGGGAAGCACGGTCTTGGTGATGGCACGCGAAGCGGCCTCGACCTTGGTCTGCTTGGCGCTCGGGGCGCCGATGGCCATGCTCGTTTTCTCGTTGTCTGCCTTGATATCGGCGGAGACGGATTCGGCATTGATGGCGCGAGTCTGGCTGTCGGCAGCAGTCTCGTCGACCTTGACTTCCTGATTGCCGCTCATGTTGCCTGCGACCATGACGGCGGCGATCGCGGTTCCTGTGACAGAGACAGTGGCCAAGGCCGAGAAGGTCGTCACACGACGTCGACGCACCGAACGCAGCAGTGAACCGTCGGATCCGCGGCTGCCCATGCGAGCGGCTACGAAGGCCGAACCGACATCGTCGGGACGCGCCGAGGCCTCCTTGGCCATCGCGGCCCTACGGGGCGATCCTGCGGCGGCCCTGGCTTCTGCAGCCATCGCGGCGCGACGCGGCGAAAGGGGTGCGGATGGAGTCGGGTTCGAATGCTGCGACACCGATGTCGCGGCCTGTTTCGAAAAGACAGATGTCACAGGTGAAGATGTGTGCTGCCTGCGCAGATCGCGACGGCGAACCAGTGGCATCTCTGCGGTCGAGGACTCACTCGACATATTACTCCGTACTGTTGTCCGTATTTCGACCGCCATGTATCCGGGCGAACGAAAACCTTATGTCACAACACTATAACGAGCTCGTTACAGATTGTCACTTTCCGTTCACACTTGGCGTGTGACCTGGCGTTTAACATGTTTTAACCCCCACCAGGGCGCCGCAGAACGCGTATTTGCGGGCTCCGGTGGGGGCCTTAGATAACATATTGTTACAAAGGAACGGGCATTTGGATGACGCGTGTCACACATTCCTCGCCGTGCCTGCGTGATGTCATGTTCAGTATTCGTATCGACCTCGCTGCATGGCGTCCTGGACTTCCCCGACGAGCTCTTCCAAGACGTCTTCGAGGAAGAGCAGTCCCAGCACGTTGCCCTCTGCAGACACGACCCTGGCAACGTGAATGCCGACCTTCTGCATCTGGGAGAGGGCCTCTTCGACTTCGTCACCCGCAGTCACCGTGAACAGGGGACGGAATCTCTTCGTCGGAACCGGTGCACCGTATTCGAGCGTGCTGTCGGCATAGAGGACGTCTTTGATATGGAGATAGTCCTGCGGATACCCGTCGTCGTCGGTGACGAAATAGCGCGAGAACCCGGTCTTTCCGACCAGGGTGACGAGCTCATCAGGAGTCACACTGGAAGAGATGGTGATCAGTTCGGACATCGGGACCATGATGTCGGCTGCTGTTTTGTCGCTGAACTCCAGTGCGCCCTTGAGGAGCCCGGTGTCGTCTGTGAGCAGACCCTCGCGTTTGGACTCGGCGACGATCGACTCAACCTGCTCGATCGTGAACGCCTCGTTGACCTCGTCGCGTGCTTCGATCTTGAACAGATGCAGGATCGAGTTGGCCAGACCGTTCAGCGGTTTGATGACGAAGCCGAAGACTCGGGAGAGGAAGACGAGCGGGGGCGCCAGCAGCATCACGGCGCGAGCCGAGGCTGCCAGAGCCATGTTCTTGGGCACCATCTCACCGATCACCACATGCAGATATGTGACGACGCCCAGAGACAGAATGAAGGAGATAGTCGAGGACAGCCCAGCCGGAATGCCCAGTCCTTCCAGCGGCCCTGCCAGGAGATGGTGGATGGCCGGCTCTGCCACGTTGCCCAACAGCAGAGAGCAGACGGTGATTCCGAGCTGGCAGATCGCCAACATCACCGAGACATGCTCCATCGCGTAGAGAGCAGTCTTCGCCGCGGACGACCCCTCCTGAGCCCGGGGCTCGAGCTGTGATCGTTTGGCCGCGACCACTGCGAATTCGGCTGCGACGAAGAAGGCGTTGCCCAGAAGCAGAACGACGAGCCAGATCAGGCCGAACCAGTCAGCGCTCATCAGAATTCACCGCCCTGTTCATAGCCGGCTGCGTCTGTCGCACGAAGGAGAATGCGCAATCTCTCGACCCGGCGACCATGCATCCGCTCGACACGGATCAGCGCGTCATCAGTTCGGATCTGGTCCCCTGGCTCTGGGATCCTCCCCAATTCTTTGAGGACGAAGCCCGCCAGAGTCTCGTAATCGGAGTCTTCCGGTATCTCGAGTCCGATCGTCGACGAAACTTCGTCGGGACGAAGCTGTCCCGGAACGATCCATGTGCCATCCCGAGCCGGCCGTGCCGCCACACGCATCCGGTCGTGCTCATCGGCGACCTCACCGACGAGTTCTTCGACGACGTCCTCGAGCGTCACGACACCTGCGGTGCCTCCGAATTCGTCGACGACGACGGCCATCTGCAGGCCCTTGGCCCGAAGCTCCATGAGAAGCGGATCGAGCCGCAGCGTTTCAGGAATCTCTGTCACCTCGGTCATCAGTCCTCCGGCGTAGGCATCGTCACGATTGGGCAGCGGAACCGCAAAGGCCTGTTTGACATGGACGACTCCGACGATATGATCCTTATCTTCGCCTGCCACCGGGAATCGGGAGAACCCTGTCTCTCGGGCCTGTTCGATGATCGCTCGTGCGGTCGTATCCTTGACCACCGATGACATGCGTGTGCGAGGTGTCATCACGTCCTCTGCGGTGCGCTCGGAGAAACTCAGCGTCCGTTCGAGGAGGTCGGCGGTCTGCTCATCGAGCACTCCCTCTTCAGCGGAGTGACGCACCAGAGATGTGAGCTCTTCGGGCGACCGACCGACCGAGCCCTCTTCCTGAGGCTCGATGCCGAAGGACAGAAGAATCTTGTTCGCGGTGCCGTTGAGCACGCTGATCACGGGTTTGAAGACGAGGGAGAAGGCATACTGCATGGGCGCGGCAATGCGGCCGGTTGCCAACGGCACTGCGATCGCCAGATTCTTAGGCACCAGTTCGCCGAAGATCATCGACAGGAACGTGGATGCGATGAGAGCGATCGTCAGGGCGATCGGAGCCGCGAGACCCGGACTCGCGCCCAAGGATTCGAAGACCGGAGCCAAGAGTTTGCCCAGGGACGGTTCCATCAGATAACCGGTCAGCAGGGTTGTGATGGTGATGCCCACCTGGGCCGCAGACAGCTGCGTGGACAGGTGGGTCATCGAACGACGGAGCGTCTTGGCCCCGAACTTGCCGTCTTCCACCGCTTTGTCTGCGGTGTGACGATCGAGCGTGAGAAGGGAGAACTCGGCAGCGACGAAGACGCCGGTGCCGCAGATGAGGATGAGGGCTAAGGCAAGGTAGAGCCATTCCATCAGTGACGATCCCCGCCGTTCGCGGTCAGGAGATCAGGGTAAGTGATGCGATCGAGCCTCAGCGGGTGAGGGTCGTCGTCTGGGGCGCCGGCTTCCCGCCGGCAGGGACTGTCACTGTGCATGGCTAGATCTTACCAACTCCGGGACAGAGGGCGGCCTTCGTCATACCCTGCAGCGCTCTGAACTCCGACTGTTGCGAGTTCGGCAAATTCCCCGAGGTTGCGGGCTCCTGCATAGGTGAAGGAGCTGCGTACGCCCGAAGTGATGCCGTCGAGCAGATCCTCGACACCAGGAGATTCTGGGTCAATGTACATCGTCGACGAAGAAATGCCCTCTTCGAACAGGCCCTTGCGTGCGCGGGAGAACGCAGACTCCGTCCGAGTCCTGTTCGCCACCGCCCGCGCCGAAGCCATGCCGAAGCTCTCCTTGTATCTGCGGCCTTCGCCGTCGACGAGAAGATCCCCCGGGGACTCATGGGTGCCGGCGAACCACGAGCCGACCATGACCTGTGATGCACCTGCGGCGAGAGCCAGCGCCACATCCCGGGGATAGCGCACTCCCCCGTCCGCCCACACATGAGCGCCCAGCTCTCTGGCAGCCTCGGCGCATTCGCGGACAGCCGAGAACTGCGGACGGCCGACGGCCGTCATCATGCGCGTCGTGCACATAGCACCGGGGCCGACACCGACCTTGATGATCTGAGCGCCGGCCGACACGAGGTCGCGAACACCATCAGCGGTGACGACATTGCCGGCGACGATGGGCACTCCCAGATCAGCGGCCGCGATCGAGCTCAAGGTGTCCAGCATCTTCACCTGATGGCCATGGGCAGTGTCGACGACGAGCACATCGGCACCGGCTGAGACCAGTGCAGAGGCTCGTTCGACGGCGTTGCCGTTGACTCCGACCGCCACGGCGATCTTCAGTCTGTTCTGATCATCAAGGTTGGGGGCGTAGATCGATGACCGCAGCAGCGACTTGGGAGTCAGGGATCCCAGCACCCTGTCGCTGTCATCGACCACGGCTGCGAACGGAGTCCGGGCCTCGTTCATGGACTCGAACAGAGACTCCAGCTGTGCCCCATCGGACCAGTCGATGTCCGAGGCCCGGATGACATGCGGCGACGGTTCGAGCAGCGCAGACACCGCAGTGAAGCGGTCGACGCCCTTGAGGTTCGTCGAATCGATGACTCCGGCGAGCTTGCCGGAGTCATCGACGACCACTCCGTAGCCGTGGGATCGTTTGGCCAGGACGTGCAGTGCGCTCAGCACTGTGTCCTCCGGGGAGAACCGCAGTGCCGAATCGAAGACGCGGTCGCGACTCTTCACCCACTCGATCGTGTCCTGGGCAGCCGATAGGGGGATGTCCTGCGGCAGTACCGCGAGACCACCTCGGCGAGCCATGGTCTCCGCCATCCGACGACCGGATACGGCGGTCATATTTGCGGCGACGATCGGTGTCGTGGAACCGGTCGGATCGGTCGTCGACAGGTCGACGTCGAACCGGGAAGTCAGTGAGGACGAATTGGGAACCAGGAACACATCTGAGTAGGTCAGATCATTATTCGGGTCATTTGAGATGAAACGCATAACACTATTGTCCCCTATGCGGACATACTCGGGTACATCGCGTTAGGCTGGTCATGTCGTTAAGCAGCAATTCTTGAATCAGGAAGTAGGCGATCAACGCCGTGTCCGTCAATACTCCGAACCGCACCGTCGACGACTTCGGGTCGAATGAGTGGTTGGTCGAGGAATTGTATGAACAGTACAAGTCCGATAAGAACTCCGTCGACCAGTCATGGTGGCCGTTCTTCGACAAGTACGAAAAGAACGGGGATGGAGCAGCAGCGAAGACTGCAGACTCCAAACCCGCCGCAAAGACCGGTACCAAGCCGGCCGCGAAGTCCAACGTGAAATCAGCATCGAAGGCTCCTGCGAAGCCTGCCGACAAGTCCGCCAAAGACACCTCGGGCGCAGACTCTGTTGCGGATGACAGTCCCCGCGGAATCTCCCCGTCATCGGCACAGACCGAGACTCTGAAGGCCGAGACCAAGTCCGTGCCCAAGGTCGTCGTGAAGGACACCGAGCCGAAGCCGACTCCCGAAGAGACCGTGACCCCGTTGCGCGGTCCGGCGAAGCTGATCGCCAAGAATATGGACGATTCGATCGAAGTTCCCACGGCCACGTCCGTGCGGGCGCTGCCGGCAAAGGCACTCATCGATAACCGAATCGTCATCAACTCGCACCTCAAGCGGACCCGTGGTGGAAAGGTCTCCTTCACCCACCTCATCGGCTTCGCCGTCATCCGAGCTCTGCAGAACTTCCCCTCGCAGAACGTGTCCTACGATGTCCGCGACGGCAAGCCCGTCATGGTCTCTCCCGCACACGTGAACTTCGGACTGGCGATCGATGTGCCGAAGAAGGACGGTTCGCGCACTCTTCTTGTGCCGAACGTCAAGAAGGCTGAGACTCTGACCTTCCGCCAGTTCGTCGATGCCTACGACGGTCTCGTCGACAAGGCTCGGCAGGGAAAGCTCACAGCTGACGACTTCGCGGGCACATCGGTCTCACTGACCAACCCCGGCGGAATCGGAACCGTACACTCCGTGCCTCGTCTGACCAAGGGGCAGGGATGCATCATCGGCGTCGGTGCACTCGACTACCCGGCGGAGTTCCAGGGTGCCAGCCAGCACACGATCAACAAGCTGGCCGTATCCAAGGTCCTGACACTGACTTCCACCTACGATCACCGCGTGATCCAAGGTGCAGGGTCCGGCGAGTTCCTCAAGCTCGTCCACAGCTACCTCCTCGGCGAGGACGGCTTCTACGACGATGTCTTCGAGTCGCTGCGTCTGCCCTATGAGCCTGTGCGCTGGGTGCCTGACGTCTCGGCCGAAGATCAGGACGATGTCAACAAGACCGCCCGCGTCATCGAACTCATCGACGCCTACCGCACCCGCGGACACCTCATGGCGAACATCGATCCGCTCGTGTACCGTCAGCGTTCGCACCCGGACCTCGACATCAACCAGCACGGTCTGACCCTGTGGGATCTCGAACGCGAGTTCCCCACCGGCGGCTTCGGGGCCAAGCCGATGATGCCCTTCCGCAACATCCTCGGCCTCCTGCGCGAGAGCTACTGCCGGACCATCGGCTTCGAATACATGCACATCGCCGATCCGCTGCAGCGCCGTTGGTTCCAGGCCAAGATCGAGGTTCCTCATCAGGAGCTGACTCGTTCAGAGCAGGGACACATCCTCGGTCGCCTCAACGCGGCCGAAGCCTTCGAGACCTTCCTGCAGACGAAGTACATCGGACAGAAGCGCTTCAGCCTCGAGGGCGGCGAATCAGCCATCGTCCTCCTCGACGAAGTCCTCAACCAGTCGGCAGACACCGGTATGGAACAGGTCGCCATCGGCATGGCCCACCGTGGACGTCTCAACGTGCTCACGAACATCGCCGGCAAGTCTTATGCGCAGATGTTCCGTGAGTTCGACGGAACGATGTCTCCCGACAGCGTTCAGGGCTCCGGCGACGTCAAGTACCACTTGGGCACCGAGGGTTCCTTCACGTCACCTGCGGGCAATTCGACCGATGTCTACGTCGCGGCCAATCCCAGCCACCTCGAGACCGTCGATCCGATCCTCGAAGGCATCGTGCGCGCCAAGCAGGACTTCATCGACCAGGGAGAAGCCGGTTTCACCGTGCTTCCCGTCCTCGTTCACGGCGACGCGGCGTTCGCAGGTCAGGGTGTCGTGACCGAGACCCTCAACCTCTCGGAGCTGCGCGGCTACCGGACCGGTGGCACGATCCACATCATCATCAACAACCAAGTGGGCTTCACCACCCCTCCGGCCTCGGCCCGCTCGTCCTTCTACTGCACCGACGTTGCGAAGTCGATCAACGCGCCGATCTTCCACGTCAACGGGGATGACCCCGAAGCCGTCGTCAGAGCAGCACGACTCGCGTTCGAATACCGTCAGGAATTCAACCGCGACGTCATCATCGACCTCGTCTGCTACCGCCGCCGCGGACACAACGAGGGCGACGATCCATCGATGACGCAGCCGCTGATGTACTCCCTCATCGAGAAGAAGGGTTCGGTGCGCAAGCTCTACACCGAATCGCTTGTCGGCAGAAAGTGCATCACCGATGAGGAGGCCAGCGAAGCGCTCAAGGACTACCAGTCGAAGCTGGAATCGGCGTTCGCCGAGACCAAGGAAGCCGAGACCGGCCCCTATGACGGTGATGCCTTCAATGCACCGCACGTGCCCAGCGACATCGAAGCATTCAACAATGCTGAGACCGCGATCAGCACGGAGACTCTGCACCACATCGGCGAGACCTTCGCCGCTGTTCCGGAGAACTTCACCATCCACAAGAAGCTGCGTGCCCTCCTTGAGAAACGCAAGGAGATGTCGCTGTCCGGCGGCATCGACTGGGGCTTCGCCGAGCTGCTGGCCTTCGGCTCGCTGCTCATGGACGGAATTCCTGTTCGCCTCGCCGGCCAGGACTCGCGTCGCGGCACATTCGTGCAGCGCCATTCGGTTCTCATCGACGCCGTCAACGGCAACGAGTGGACGCCGCTGCAGAACCTCAGCGACGAACAGGCCCGGTTCTGGGTCTACGATTCGCTGTTGAGCGAGTATGCGGCAGTCGGCTTCGAATACGGCTATTCGGTCGAGCGCAAGGATGCCCTGGTCGCCTGGGAAGCACAGTTCGGTGACTTCGCGCAGGGTGCCCAATCCGTCATCGACGAGTTCATCTCGTCCTCGGAGCAGAAGTGGCAGCAGAACTCAGGCGTCGTCATGCTCCTGCCCCACGGATACGAGGGACAGGGACCGGACCACTCCTCTGCTCGCATCGAGCGCTACCTGCAGCTGTGTGCTGAGTCGAACATGACGGTGGCTCTGCCATCGAGCGGTGCGTCGTACTTCCACCTGCTGCGTCGCCACGCGATGACGACGAACAAGCGTCCGCTCATCGTCTTCACACCGAAGTCGATGCTGCGGCTCAAGGCCGCGGCCAACTCTCCCGAGGACTTCACCTCGGGAACGTTCGAGGCCGTCATCGACGATGCCGTCGTCGATCCAGAGAAGGTCGACCGTGTCGTGATGGTCTCCGGCAAGCTCTACTGGGAGCTGCTGGCTCAGCGGGAGAAGCGTGAAGACACGAAGACTGCACTCGTGCGCGTCGAACAGCTCTACCCGCTCGATGAGGACTCCATCGCGGCTCTGGTCGACCGGTACCCTGACAGCGCACAGCTGGTCTGGGCACAGGAGGAGCCTGAGAACCAGGGAGCCTGGCCGTTCATGGCGCTGAACATGCCACAGCTGCTGGGTGACCGTGAGATCACCGTGATCTCACGTCCCGCCTCCGCTGCGACTGCCACCGGACTCAAGCATGTCCACGAAGTCCAGCAGCAGGAAGTCATCGACAGGATCTTCCGCCGGTGAGCACCGTGACTCCGACGACTGTTGCTGTGATCGGTGGCCCCCTGGTCGCCGGTCACGGCGATGGTCGTGGTCTCGGGTGGGTTGGACGCGTCACTGCCAGGACGTTGCCCAGCCTGCCCGATCTCAGGGTCTTCCCTTTGGCTGTGCCACACGAGGACTCATCAGGTCTGCATTCTCGCACCATCGCCGAGGCGTCCCTGAGGTTCACCTCGGACGGTGACAATCGGCTGGTTCTGGCTTTGGGTTCGGGCGATCTCGATTCGGGTCGTTCCGTCGCACGCGCCCGTCTCGATGTGGCCAATGTTCTCGACGAGGCACTGGCACGGAAGGTTTCGGCGTTCGTCATCGGGCCTCCCCCTGAGTACAGCTCCGAACGCAATCGTGGAATCGCTGAGCTCAATACGAGTTTCTCCGATGTCGCAAAACGACGCGGCATTGCCTATGTCGATACATTCACGCCACTGCTCGGTCATCCTGTGTGGCAGCGCGAGATCGCATCCTCGCGTGACCACCTTCCCGGACAGGAAGGCTACGGTCTGTTGGCCTGGCTGGTTCTGCACCGGGGGTGGTTCCCGTGGCTCGGTGTCCAAGATGCCATGGGCGATTCCTGACCTTCACACAGCCGCACGAGTCTGGTCTCTGGGACCCGAGTGACACTTTGCCCGGGCACAGTGGTCATGAAAGAATGAAGAATCTAGCGAAGGAGTGAAATCATGAGCAAGCGTAGCCGTAAGCGTCACGACCGCCGCCGTAACAAGGCGAACCATGGCAAGCGTCCCCTCGGCTGATTCGTTCGAATCGACGAGGATACGTGAAGAGGGCGGGGAGAATGGATATTCTCCCCGCCCTCTTCATTTGCCTGTAACAGGCGACTACGTTCCGGCTCCGGGCCAGACGGACTGTTCAGTGGCGATGCGCTGACGAATCTTCTCACGCAGCCCCATCGGTGCCTCTTCCCGGCTGCAGGACCTGCGCACCAGCTCCTTGAGCAGTGCCTCGATCTCATACTCGTCGTGACATGACGGACATTGTTCGAGGTGGACAGAGATCTCACGGATCTCCGTCGTCGTCAGCTCTCCGTCAAGATAATGGTAGATGCGCGTCAGAGACTCCGCACGCACACTCTCACAGCATTCATCGCTCATTTCGCACCTCCCGCAGGTTTGGAGAAGCCGCGATCCGCAGCGTAATCGGCCAACCTGTCACGCAGCTGACGGCGCCCCCGGTGCAAGCGCGACATCACGGTGCCGATCGGCGTATCCATGATCTCAGCGATCTCCTTGTACGGCAGACCTTCGACGTCGGCGTAGTAAACGACCATGCGGAAATCCTCCGGAAGCTCCGACAACGCGTCTTTGACGTCGGAGTCGGGCAGATGGTCGAGTGCTTCGAGCTCCGCCGAGCGGCCCCCGGAGGAGGAATGGCTCGCGGCCTGGGCGATCTGCCAGTCCTCGATGTCCTCACTGCCGTGTTCGAGTGGCTGGCGCTGCTTCTTCCGGTAGTTGTTGATGAACGTGTTCGTCAGAATCCGGTACAGCCATGCCTTGAGGTTGGTTCCCGGCTTGTATTGGTGGAACGCCGCATAGGCCTTCGCGTAGGCCTCTTGGACGAGATCCTCGGCATCGGCAGGGTTTCGGGTCATCCGCAGCGCAGCTGCGTAGAGCTGATTGAGATATTCCAGAGCGTCACGCTCGAAACGGGCCGAACGCTCGGCCTTGGTCTCGGGGACTTCTTTGACTGATTCGGTCATCGTAGTCAATGGTACGCCCGTTCTCTCTAGGACGGCAGTGGCGTTCACAGACTTCTCCTTCTGCCTTTCGACTCGGCACCGGCAGGATCGCCTCACCAGTGCGTGTTCCCTCATTCAACACCGGGGCGAGCCCCCACTATTCCCGGACAACCGTTATGCTTGCCAGTGAGATGCCCGACACGTAGGAAGGACCATAGTGTCTCCAATCAGATTCCTCGCACGGCCCATGCTGGCCGCCGGCTACATCAGCAACGGGGTCGACCGTCTGCGCCGACCAGAAGCGGCAGCCGCATCGATCGGTCCGCTGCTGAATTTGGCACGCAAACAGATCGACGTGCCCATCGACGCACCTACCTTGGCACGCGCCACAGGAGCGGCTCAGGTCGCTGCGGGATCGTTGCTGGCTATCGGCAGATTCCCCCGCGTCAGCGCCACGATCCTCGTCGGCACTTACCTCCTCGACACCGTCGGTGAGCGTATCGCTGCGGATAAGACGACGTCGAAGGAAGACAAACGGGCGCGCACAGAGCGCACCCTGATCCGCACCTCGATGCTCGGCGGCGCACTGCTGGCCAGTGTCGACACAGCGGGCAAGCCAGGACTCTGGTGGCGCACACAGCATGCCGCCGAAGATCTCTGGTCCTCGGTCGAAGACACCTCGAAACAGGCAATGAGTGCGCTTGGCGTTGACTGACACACCCGATCTCACTGCACCCGCCACCGGCGACTGGCTGGCCCCGACCGCCGGTGGCGGCGTCACCGCGAATGTCAGCGTTCCCGGTTCGAAGTCCCTGACCAACCGCTATCTCATCCTCGCGGCTCTGGCCGAATCCGGGTCAATCGTGCGCGGATGGCTGCGCAGCCGTGACACGGTGCTCATGGTCGAGGCGCTGAGAGCGCTCGGGGCCGACATCGACGAAGTCGACGACTGTCTGCACATCACCCCCATTGACTTCTCCGCACACCGCGAAGGTCCTCCGATCACCATCGACTGCGGTCTGGCCGGAACCGTGATGCGCTTCGTTCCTCCGCTCGCCGCCGCCACCGGACGTGAGATCGTCCTCGATGGTGACGAGCAGGCCAGGGTCAGGCCGATGTCAGTCATCATCGACGCTCTGACCCGCCTCGGCGCCTCCATCACTGCAGAGAACAATCTGCTGCCGATGACGATCCACGCACAATCCCACCTTCGTGGTGGGCACCTTGAGATCGACGCCAGCGCCTCCAGCCAATTCGTGTCGGGGATGCTCCTGACCGCCCCTGCGCTGCCCCTGGGAATCGAGCTCGTCAATCGCGGCGATTCTGTGCCCAGCCGGGCCCACGTCGATATGACCATCGAAGTCCTCGCCGATGCGGGGGTCGACGTCACAGAGCCCGAACCCGAACGATGGATCGTCGAGCCTGGCCTGCCGCGCGGGCTCGACGTCCACGTCGAACCGGATCTGTCGAACGCAGCGGCCTTCGTCGCCGCGGCACTGGCCACCAACGGCGACGTCACGGTTCTCGACTGGCCGGCTCATACGACACAGGCCGGAGACGGATTCCGAGCTATTGCCGAAGCCTTCGGCGGTACTGTGACCCTGGACCGCAACGGTCTGCGGGTCCAAGGGCCCGAAGTCCTGCGAGCAGTCGACCTCGATCTCTCTGCCATCGGTGAACTCACGCCCGTCGTAGCTGCCCTGGCGGCACTGGCCGACGGCACGTCCAAGCTGGCGGGGATCGGTCATCTCCGAGGGCATGAGACCGATCGGCTCTCGGCCCTGCGCCGCGAGCTCGGTGCCATCGGCGTCGACGTCGACGAACAGCCGACGTCTCTGACGATCACCGGTTCGGCCCCGCGCCGCGGAACGTGGCATACGTACAACGATCACCGGATGGTCATGGCCGGAGCCATTCTCGGTCTGCACGTCGATGGACTGGTCATCGAGAACGCCGACACTGTGGCGAAGACACTGCCCGAATTCACCCAGCTGTGGGAAGACATGCTGAGTCGGCGCGCCTGAGATGGCACGGATCTACCGCGACGAGGACTACCGCCCTCGCCCGAGCAGGCGCGGATCCAGGCCACGGACGAAGAACAGGCCGAACCACGACGAAGCGATCGAGGGACTCGTCACTGCCGTTGACCGCGGGCGATATCGAGTAGTCGTCGCCGATCATACCGGCGACGTTCGTGATTCCAGTGGGGCAGGTGCCACCACCTCAAACGTCACGGCTGTACGAGCCTCCCACCTGCGCAAGGACGCAGTGGTGCCCGGCGACATCGTCAAACTCGTCGGTGACACCTCGGGCAGCAAGGGATCATTGGCGCGCCTGGTCGAGATCACAGAGCGGCGGTCCCTGCTGCGTCGCAGCGCCGACGACACGGATCCGACGGAACGAGTGATCGTTGCCAATGTCGACGTCATGGGAATCGTCACCGCCACCGAGGATCCGGAGCCCTCCTACGGGCTCATCGATCGGGCACTGACAGCGGCTTTCGACGCCGGCATCGCTCCCCTGCTCATCGTGACCAAGACCGACCTGAGACCGGCCGATGACATCATTGAGCGGTTCTCGCAGACCGGAGTCGAGATCGTGTCATCCGGGCTCAGACCCGACGGGACGCTGACCGATGCGACCGTGTTCGATCGTCTGCAGGGCCAGATCAGCGTCTTGGTCGGACATTCGGGTGTCGGAAAGTCGACCCTGATGAATGCGCTGGTCCCCCGCGCTGAGAGAGCCACGGGCCATGTCAATGACGTCACCGGGCGCGGTCGGCACACCTCGTCGTCGGCGATCTGCCTTCGTCTTGACGGTGGCGGCTGGCTCGTCGACACACCCGGAGTCCGCAGCTTCGGACTCGCCCACGTCGATCGGGACACGCTCATCTCAGCCTTCCCTGAACTCGTCCAAGCCACTGCCGAGTGCCCACGCGGGTGCACCCATCAGGCCGATGCGCCGGGCTGTCAGCTCGACGCCTGGGTCGCTGCCGGCAATGCGGGACCCGGCGGAGTCTCACGGTTGGAGTCGCTGCGCAGGCTGCTGCCCTCGACTGGATAAGGTGGAGGAATGAACGACCTCGACCTGGCAACCGAACTCGCCGACCTCGCAGACTCCATCAGCTACCGTCATTTCGTGGCCCAGGACTTCACCGTCGAGACCAAACCCGATCTGACTCCCGTCACCGAATGCGACAGGGCTGTGGAATCCGCGATCATGGAACGCCTCCACCGCGAACGACCGGCCGACAGCGTCCTCGGAGAGGAATTCGGTTCCCACGGAAGTTCGCCGAGGCGGTGGATCATCGACCCGATCGACGGCACGAAGAACTTCGTCCGCGGAGTCCCCATCTGGGCCACCCTGATCTCGCTCTACGACGGCGAGACGCCGATCCTCGGCATGGTCTCCGCTCCCGCTCTCGGACGCCGGTGGTGGGCCCAGGCAGGTCACGGAGCATTCACCTCTGCGCTGGGAGAGGCCGCCAAACGCATCCACGTCTCCGACGTCGATTCCCTCGGGGATGCCTCGATGTCCTACGCTTCGCTGTCCGGCTGGAAGGCCCTCGGGGTCCTCGACGAATTCCTTCTCCTGTGTGAGAGCCTGTGGCGGACTCGAGGCTACGGCGACTTCTACTCATACATGCTTCTGGCCGAAGGTGCGGTCGACATCGCATGCGAACCCGAACTCGAGCTCTACGACATGGGTGCGCTGGTTCCGATCGTTCGGGAAGCCGGTGGGACGTTCACAAACACGGCAGGGGTCAGCGGACCCTTTGGCGGCAATGCCCTGGCCAGCAATTCGCGCCTGCATGAACGTGCCCTTGATTCGCTGGGACGAATTGCTCCTGCCGCCCATCCTCCCCGCACTCAAGCATGAGTTCTCACCGAAACCCAATCATTTCAGAGGAAGAGGAACCGATGCCCGATGTGATGCGTGCCGATCTCTGGCATTCTATGGCTGATGCAGCCGGTCTGATCAGGACCGACGGAACAATCGGTGAAACCATCTACGGACAGATGACGGCATTGGCCGAGCGGACCGGAGCCGTCAATCTGGGGCAGGGCGCACCGGGCACCGCCCCTCCTGCCGAGCTCGTCGACGCCGCTGCTGATGCCATGCGCGAAGGATACAACCAGTACGCTCCGGGTCGGGGCTTTCCTGCTCTGCTCGAGGCTGTGGCTCAACAGCGGCGGCGGGACTTCGGTCACGAGATCTCGGCGGAGGACGTGCTGTATACGTGTGGGGCCACAGAAGGCCTCACCGCAGCCATTCTCGCGCTCCTGCCCCGTGGAGGCACCGTTCTCACTTTCGAGCCGTTCTACGACGGCTACCCGGCGGCTGTCGCCGCGGCGGGAGGCTCTTTGGTCACTGTGCCGATCCTGCCCACCGACAAGGGAGGCTTCGAACCGGACTGGGTTCGCTTCGACGACGCTGTCGGTGATGCCGAAGCCACTCCTTCGATCATCATTGTCAACACCCCACACAATCCCACTGGGTTCATGTTCAGCGCCGAAGACCTGGCTCGAATCGGCCATGCGGCAGTCGCCGCGGATGCTTGGGTTCTCACCGACGAGGTTTACGAGCAGCTCATCCTCGACGACGCGCCGCACGTGGCTCCGGCGGTTGCCATGGACGACAGTTCACGGGTTGTCACTGTCTCTTCGGCGGGAAAGTCATGGAACGTCACCGGCTGGAAGGTCGGATGGGTGATTGCTGAGCCCGAGGTCCTCCGCGCCATCCAAGCAGTCAAACAGTTCCTCACGTTCACCGCGAGCGGCCCCCTGCAGATAGGTGTGGCGCGCAGCCTGGCCGACACCTCCGACTTCATCACCGAGAACCGTGCCTCGCTGCAGCAGCGCGCAGACGTTTTGGTGCCGGCATGTCGTGCCGTTGCCGGAATCATCGCGTCAACGCCGGCAGCCGGGTACTTCACCGTCGTCGACTTCTCGGCCCTGACCGATCTTGACGCCTTCGAGCTCAACGACCTGTTGGCCAGGCGGTACTCGATCGTCGGGATTCCCGTTCCCGCCCTGTGCCGGACCGGGTCCCCTGCACATACGGCATACCGGTCATCCATCCGCTATTCATTCTGCAAGTCTGCAGCCGATGTCGATCGCGGGGCAGAGCTGTTCTACGACCTCGCCGCCGAGTTGGACCAGAATCCCGATGCGTTGCGCAGGGAGCGCTGATCTCACTGGCGCCGCTTGAGCACTGAAACAACTGCCAAGCGCGGTTAGAGCAGGGGGCGGATCGCATTGCTGCGATCCGCCCCCCTCTTTGTTCGATGCGACCGCCTCGGCGCCAGTGCACCGGTGGCAGTATCAGGCGGTTCAGGCCTTGACGAGCTCGAGTTCGAGTTCGATCTTGATCTTGTTGGAGACGAGCAGCTCGCCGCCGCCGAGAACAGCATTGAACTCCATTCCGAAGTCCTTGCGATCGACCTTGGCGACAGCCGAGAGGCCTGCAACCTGGTTCTCGTTGGGATCAGTGGCAACTCCGCTGAATTCGGTGGCGAAGGCGACTTCCTTGGTCACGCCGCGCATGGTGAGGTCTCCGATGAGTTCGAACTCATCGTTGGACGCTGCATTGATCCCGGTGGACTTGAAAGTCAGTTTCGGGTTGGTCTCTGCCTCGAAGAAGTCAGCACTCTTGAGGTGACCGTCGCGCTGAGGATTGCGGGTGCTGATCGATTCGACGTCAGCCTCGGCGGTGACCGTGCTGTCTTCGAGGTTCTCCCCGACGTTGACGGTGCCCGCGATGTCTTCGAAGTGTCCGCGGACCTTCGAGACGCCGGCGTGGCGAGCGGTGAACGTGAACTCGGAGTGTACAGGGTCGATATTCCAGATTCCTGCGGTGAGTCCCTGTGGAAGAGCAGTCATGATTTCTCCTTGTAGTTGAAATTTGAAGTACAAGCTTGACTATAGTTTAATTTTCAATCATCTACAAGCCTGAATCGTCATTGATTTCAGACTGCGCACCTCAGGTGAACAGCAGGTGGACATGTGGCGGACGTCACCCGATTTCGGTTTGGCCTGCAGGAAACAGCTCGTGTAAAGTAGAGAACACGCCGCGGGGTGGAGCAGTTCGGTAGCTCGCCGGGCTCATAACCCGGAGGTCGCAAGTTCAAATCTTGCCCCCGCCACGTTGTGAATGTGCCGCAGCATCGTTGATTCGATGTTGCGGCACATTTTTTGTTTCTGCCTCGCCTCTGTTTCTGACTCACTTCT
This sequence comes from Brevibacterium antiquum, assembly GCF_016107655.1. GTDB lineage: Bacteria > Actinomycetota > Actinomycetes > Actinomycetales > Brevibacteriaceae > Brevibacterium > Brevibacterium antiquum. The sequence continues at coordinate 515,901 of NZ_JABASX010000001.1, read as the reverse complement.
CCTGGGAGTCCGACTCCACGGGGCACCAGAGAGCAATTGCCCGAAACCCGATTATGCTTCTGACTTGCGAGGACGTAGTATTTAACGAGTAAACAAACGCCGCGGGGTGGAGCAGTTCGGTAGCTCGCCGGGCTCATAACCCGGAGGTCGCAAGTTCAAATCTTGCCCCCGCCACGAAAGTGGCAGAATCCCCAGTCAGTTCTTCTGGCTGGGGATTCTTCGTCTTCACTTCGATATGGACGCCCAACGCATCTCAAAAGGCTGAGCTCCAGCAATGGCAAGGTTATGCTTACCTTGTGACCATTTCTTCCCGCAGCACGCGCGCCGTGGCCGCGACCGCACTGACTGTCCTCCTGCTCACCAGCGCCTGCACCTCCGGCGCCGACACCGACAAGGGCGAGGGCACCGGCAAGAAGGACGTCGCCACCGGTGGCAAAGCCTTCGCCACGGCAGACAAGGAAACCGCGAAGCTTGGCAGCGACGCCGAGCCCGGAGCATTTCCACGCACGGTGAGACATGCCAATGGCACCACCGAGATCGCAGAGCGGCCCAAACGCGTCGTCGTCCTCGACACCGGTGAGCTCGACGATGTCCTCGCTTTGGGCATCACGCCCGTCGGCATGGTCACAACCGAGGGAGCACACGCAGTGCCGTCCTACCTTGCCGATCAGGTCAAGGGCGTCGACACGGTCGGAACTATCAACGAACTCAACCTAGAGGCGATTGCCGAACTCGAGCCAGACCTGATTCTCGGCAGCCAGCTGCGTGCCGACACCCTCTACGAAGAACTCGATTCCATCGCACCCACCGTATTCTCGATTCGTCCGGGATTCCCCTGGAAGGAGAACTTCGCTCTCGTCGGCGAAGCATTGGGTATGGAAGATGAAGCAGCAGACACCCTCAACGACTACACGAGAGCCACCGACGATCTCGACCAGGCAGTCGAAGGCAGACCGACGATTTCGCTCGTACGATTCATGCCCGAGAGACTGCGGCTATACGGCAACAAGTCCCTGATCGGCGTCATCCTCGATGATGCCGGGTTCGCTCGTCCCGAAGCCCAGGACATTGCTGAACTCGCGGTGGAGATCTCTCCGGAGAACCTCGATCAGGCCGGTGGCGACTACGTCTTCTACACCAGTTATGGCGACCCTGAGGCAACCGGTGAGACCACAGCACTCTCCGGCAGCCGGTGGACGGGCCTGTCGGCCGTCGAGGACGGCAGAGCCTTCCGAGTCGATGACGACGTATGGTTCCTCGGATTGGGTCCCATCGGCGCGGGGCAGATCGTCGATGACCTCGACAGCTATCTGACCGACTGACTGAACGGGAAGAACGTCTCCTCCCCCAGTGCGCTGACCGTCCTCTGAGAACCAGCACAGAAGTCGAGCCCCTGGAATCCGAACGAATTCCAAGGGCTCGACTCATTCAGCGTCGACCGGTGCAGACGTCAGTTGCCTCCGCCCTGATCGGCCGGGGCACTGGCCGGAGCCGAAGCTCCGTCCGTTGAACCATCCTCGGCCAAAGACGGATCGGCTGCCACCGCATCCTCAATCGCATTCTTGAGACGATCCTGAGCCTTTCCGTACTTCTCGAAATCGCCCTCCTTCAGGGCTGCGTCGGAGTCCTCCATCGCCTTCTTGGCTTCCTGCAGCGCCTCGTTGAGGTTCTGGTCAGCAGGCTTGGCACCGGAGTCGCCGCCGCCGCTCGACCCACCCGACTCGCCGGAGCCGCTGTCCTCAGTGCCGGCGTCTCCAGCCTTGGCACCGGAGTCGCCGCCGAAGACCTGGTCGAGAGCCTCATCCAGGGTCGGAGCGAATCCGATGTCCTCGCCGAAGGCCACCAGCACGTGCTGGAGCAGCGGGTAGGACGTGTCGCCGGCGGACCGGACGTAGACGGGCTGCACGTAGAGCAGGCCGCCGCCGACGGGCAGCGTCAACAGGTTGCCGTTCTGAACTTCAGACTCGCCCTGACGCAGCAGGTTCAGGCTGCGCTGCACATCGGGGGCAGTGTTGAAGTTGTTCTGTGCCTGACCCGGACCGGGCACCGTCGTGTTACGCGGCAACTGCAGAAGACGGAGCTTGCCGTAGCCATCTGCCACTTCTCCCTTGGAACTGCCGGCGTCGGCATCCGCTGACAGGAAGCCGGTCAGGTTATTCCGTGCCTGCCCTTCAGAAGAGCGCGCTGGAATGTAGGAGCTCGTGAGCGAGAACGACGGAGTCTTCTGGCCCGGCATCTGCAGAGTCATGTAGAACGGAGGCTGCGTCAGACCGCTGTTGGCCTCCCTCGTCGGATCCGTCGGCAGCGTCCAGAAGTCCTGGCCGGTGTAGAACTCACTGGCCGTGGTCACGTGGTACTTCGTGAGCAGATCACGCTGCACCTTGAACAGATCTTCCGGATACCGCACGTGGCTCATCAGGTCACCCGACATCTCTGACGACGGTTTGATGAGGTCAGGGAATATCTTCATCCACGTCTTGAGGACGGGATCGTCTTTGTCCCACTGGAACATGTCGACCGTGCCGTCATAGGCATCGACCGTGATCTTGACGGAGTTCCGAATGTAGTTGACCTCTTCATCCGGAAGTGTGGCCACCGTGTTGGGCGCAGTTGCCGTCACCGAATCCTCGGTCGCCTCCTGCAGCGGCTGAGGCGTCGAATACGGGTAGTCCTTTGCCGTCGTGTAACCGTCAAGGATCCACTTGATCTTGCCGTCGACGACAGCGGGGTACGGGTCGCCGTCGATCTTGAGGAACGGTGCCAGCTTCTGCACGCGCTCACGTGGGTGACGCTCGTACAGGATCTGCGACTCATCGTTGACTGCATCGGAGAGCAGAATCTGCTCATCCTGATACTTCAGCGCGTAGGCCAGACGGTTGAACAGGTTGCCCAAGGTCGGACCGCCGTCGCCGGTGAACGTGTTATTCACCTGGCCCGAACCGCTTTCCTCATCGGAGGGATAATCGAGCTCCCGTGGTGTCGCGCCCTTCTCGCCGCCGACGATCGAGTAGTCCGGTGAGTTCTCACCGAAATACACGCGCGGCTCATATTCGGGGAACTCCCCCTTAGGCGGAATATCGGACTCCATGAACAACGGCTCACCATCAGGGCTGCGCTGGTTGCCATTGGCGGCAACGACACCGAACCCGTGGGTGTAGACGATCGCACGGTTGTACCAGCTCTGGTTATTCACCGAGCCCGGGGCCAACTCACGAACTGCGATCACAGTGTCGCGCATATCGCCGTCGATCTCGTAGCGATCGACGTCGAGCTGCTCTGGGAAGGAGTAGTAGGGCCTGACCTGCTGCAGCTGGCGGAACGTGTCCGAGACCAGGTTCGGGTCGAGAAGACGGATCGACGCTGCGGTCTCAGCGTCTGCCCGCAGAGCGCCCTTCTCACCGCTGGTGCTCGGCTCATACGCAGTCACATCGATGTCATCGAAGTCGAAGCCATCACGAGTCGCATCGATGTTGTGCTGAATGTACTCGGATTCCAGGCTCTGCTGAGAAGGGCCGACCTGGAACTGCTGGACCATCGCGGGATAGGCGATGATCGAGATGCCGCCGAGGACGATGAGCGTCGCGGTCGCGATCAATGAGATCCGCCAGTTCCCCTTCCAAGCCGTATAGACGAACAGGAACGCCACCAACACCGCTGCTATTGCAACGATGGCCATGGCCGGCAGCGCCGCCCTGTCATCGGTGTAGGTCACACCGGGAACGATGCCGCCGGTTGACGTCATCCGATCGTACCTGGCCAGCCACAGACGGCCTGCCTGAACGAGGACCAGAACGCTGACGGTGATTCCCAGCTGCCACTGGGCCGTCTTCGTGAGGATGACACCCTTCTGCTCCCCTGGGCGGATGCCGCCGAAGAGATAATGCCCGACGAGTGCGGCGATAAGCGCCAACAGAACGGCCATCCCCACTTGATCTCCGATCAGCCGCAGACCGGGCAGAACGAAGACGAAGAACGACTTATCCATCCCGAACTGGGCGTCCTGCGAACCGAAGGAGGTCGAGTTCATCCACTGGAGAACGGTGTTCCAGTGCGAGGAAGCGGTGATTCCGCTGAGCACGCCGACGACTGCTGGGATGGCGAATGTCGCGACCCTGCGCAGCGGTTCGATGGCTTCACGGTACCGGTCGAGGTTCTCCTGACGCGGAGTGGTCGGCGCGTACACCGGACGATTGCGGAAGGCCAGATGCAGGCTCAGCCAGACTGGGACCGCCATGACCACGAATCCGGCCGCGAATGTCAGTCCGCGGGTGATCCACATGGTGCGGAACACCTGCGAGGCATCGATCTGTTTGAACCACAGGATTTCGGTGTACACCTGCGTGAATGAAATGAAAGCAACGAGCAGAATCGCCACTGACACGAGAGTGAGCAATAGGGGCGAACGTCTGGGCCGGTTCGTCGGCATTCGTGCGGAGGTGGGTGAGGACGGAGAGCTCACTACTGCCCTTTCTCGTTGTTGTCGGCGCTGCCAGCTGAACACTTCTTCAGATCCGAAGTGTCTCCGGCTGCGTACTGCTCCACGGCATTCTGCGCGTCATCGAGCGTGTCGATGCGCGCCACCGTGATCTTGGACTGATCGGCAGCCTCGATGACCTCTGCGCAGTTGTCTGCGGGCGAGAGGAAGAGCTTCGCCCCCTTCGCAGTCGAGGCCGCTACCTTCTGTCGAGCCCCACCGATGGGGCCCACTTTTCCTGCAGGATCGATCTCGCCGGTTCCTGCCACATGCTTTCCACCGGTCATAGCACCGGGTGTGAGTTCGTCGACGATCGCCAATGCGAACATGGTGCCCGCTGAGGGGCCGCCGATGCCTTCGACGTTGAAGGCCACATCGACTGGGAACTCAAAGTCCTGTTTCATGCTGATACCGATGGCTTTGCGCCCGTCGATCGTCTCTGGTTTCAGCGCGACATCGACGTTCTTCCGACCGCGTTCGACAACGAGGTCGACCGAGTCGGAGGATTGAACCGTCTCACTCATCACCTGTGCAGCTGCCGGATCGGAATCCAATTTCTTCCCGTTCACGGAAATGATCCGGTCGCCCTTGCGCAGTTCCGCCTCGGCGGGCGAATCGGGAACCACATCACCGACGAGAAGGTGGACCTTATACGGTTTGTCGAGCTGTCCCATTGCTGCGGCAACGGCCACGTCCTGGCTGGATGACATCTCCACCGCATTGGACGCGGCCACGTCTTCCCGCGTTGTATCGAGCGGGTAGTAGGCCTCCGTGGGGATGACCGTCTCCTTGCCGTGGAGCAGAGCGCCCAGCGCTTGCGAAGCATAGGTATCCCGGCCCGGGCCGCCGCTCACAGCCACGGTGAGCATATCGATGCGGCCACTGGTGGGGTAGGTTTTGGCACCGGAGACGTCGATCATGGGTTTGTCCTGGTAGTCACCGAGGGTGTTGAACACCGGCCCAGGCAGCTGCAGCATGTATGGCACCGGCAGCAAAACCGCAAGAGCGATGAGGATGTATGTCATGACCCCTGAAGTCGTGGTCAGACGTGGAGCGCGTCGTCGAGTGTCGCCACGCGTCGGTGTTGCGGGCACCGGCACGGCCCGAGGGGCATTAGCTGTCATGTGTTCCTTTCGCTGCACCGCCCAACCAGTCTAGTTGAAACCTGACCGTGAGTTTCACAGACTCCTTTCGCCCGGTGCGAACATCATCCGAAACCTCCCGGAATTGGGAAGCTTCCCACATGCGGAACCGTTAACGTATAAGACAAACCGATCCTTGGGGGCTTTGAGAAAAATGAGCGATGACAACAACAACGAGCAGAATCCGTTCGAGCAGATCTTCGGAATGCTGTTCGGAGCGAACGGTCCCGGCTCCGGTCAGGGCGATGACAAGGACGGCAATCCTGGTGCGCAGGGATTCCAGATCGACCCGGCGATGATGTCGACCATCATGAATCAGATGCAGGGTCTCTTCGGACAGGGAGCCGATCCCCAGGCGCAGGCGACGTCGATCGCGCAGAAGGCCGTTCCGACCCCTGACCCTGCGGTGGGTCAGGAATCCGTCAAAGCGACCACAGATGCCTTCCGACTTGCCGAACTGTGGCTCGCCGAGGCGACCGAATTCTCTGTGGCCAATCGAACGGCACGTACTCTGACCCGCGCGGAGTGGGTCAGCGAGACCATGCCGGGGTGGCAGAAATTCGTTCTCCCGATCAAAGAGAACATGTCCACTGCCCTGACAGAGACCCTTGAGACCCAGGTTCCGGCAGAGATGAAGGGCATCCTCGCCGGTGCCTCATCGATGTTCGGCTCGATGAGCGATTCGATGTTCGCCATGCAGATCGGTCAGGCAGTGGGTGCGTTGTCGGAGAGCGTTCTCACCGGCACCGAGGTGGGACTGCCCCTGCTGCCTCATGACAGCGCAGTGCTCGTGGAGACCAACGTGGAGAAGTTCGCCTCCGAGATCGACGTCGACGCCTCGGAAGTCAGGATCTACCTGGCCGCCCAGGAACTCGCGCACCTCGCACTGTTCGAACGCGCTCCCTGGCTCAGCGCACAGGTCGAAACTGCACTGACCCGCTATGCGCAGGGCCTGAAGGTCGACACTTCACAGATTGAGGACATGGCCTCGCAGGTCGATCCGTCCAACATCTCCGACCTCAGCGACAATATCCGTCAGGGCCTGTTCAATCCTCCGACCACCGAGGATCAGAAGAAGGCACTGACGAATCTGGAGAACCTCCTCGCAGTCATCGCAGGCTGGGTCGACGTGGTCGTCTATTCCGCCTGTGCGCATCTTCCCGGACGCGATCAGATCCGTGAGGCCCTGCGCCGCCGCCGAGCCACGGCAGGCCCTGCCGAAAAGACTTTCTCAACCTTGGTCGGCTTGGAGTTCAATCCACGGCGTCTGCGCGACGCTGCGGCTCTGTTCGGATACCTCGAGACCCAAGGAGGCACCGAGGCCAGAGACAAGGTGTTCTCCCACCCCGACCTGCTGCCGACTACACAGGACCTCGACGACCCGTTGGGCTACTCCGAACGCCGGCACGCCGAATGGACAAGCGAATCCACCCTTGACGAAGCACTGAGTCGAATTCTTGACGAAGGCATTGAAGGCACCGAGTCCAGCGAAGAATCGGAACCGCAGAACGATGCCGGCTCAGATACCGACGCATCCGATTCCGACTCAGATTCCGACGATGGATCAGACGACGGCGATGAGACCGGCGGTCGCAGCGAGAACTGAATGATTCATCTCGACACAGCTCGCGCCGAGATCGGTGCCACATCAACGCCGACTGACTTCGCGGCCGACTTCGAACGCCTGTTCTCTGCCGTCGGTGACGGAGCACTGCGCCGCGGGGCCGGCGCTGAGCATGTCACTGCCAGCTGCCTCGTCTTCGACCCTGACACCGAGTCCGTGCTTCTCAACCACCACCGCAAGGCTGGCCTCTGGGGTCAGTTCGGTGGGCACCTCGAGGCCGAGGACGACAGTCTGCGCTCCGCGGCACGCAGAGAGGCCATAGAGGAGAGCGGGCTGAGCCGGCTGACCTGGTTCTCACCTGCCCCGATCGATCTCCATGTGCATGATCTCTCGGCTTCGTTCGGCGCCTGTGAACGTCATTTCGACGTGGTGTTCGCCGCAGTCGCTTCCGTGGACCAGGTCCCCGTCGTCTCCGACGAGTCCCTCGCAGTGAAGTGGTTCCTGCTCAGCGCGCTGCCATCCTCACTCATGCCCGATCTCGTCGTGCGACTGCCGAAGCTCTACCGGGCAGGGGTGGCATCCCAGCAGCTCAGCGACCGCCACCCCGGCTGAACTGCTCCCCCGCACTGAAACCCTCAAGGTAGAGCTTCGCGTCCGCCTGCTTGGGGTGTCTGTCCGCCAACTCGTGGAATGCCCTGGAGTGCGGGCCTATCTGCAGATGCGCAAGTTCATGGACGATGACTGTCTCCAACACCCAACGAGGCACTGTCTGCAGACGGTGGGAAACCCTGATGTCGCCTGACGACGTCGTCGTCGATGCCCATCGACTGATGTTCTGATTCGTCACCCACCTGATCGACTGCGGACGCAGACGTCCGTCGAAATAGCGCTGGCTCATCTCATCCGCCAGAGAGACGAGGTCGGCGGCTGAAGAATGGTCCCTGGCGGCAAGCCGATTGAAGAGATCGGTCAACGACCGAATGTTGTGCTCCACGCTGTATCTCACAGGCGTGCTGAGAACGTATGTATCCACTTCCTTCGAGACTGAGATGGTCTTCTTCCGGCGTGCCGAGCGGCGCACTTCGATCTCTCCGCGGGCAATCGCCCGCAGCACGTCCTCTTCGGTCCATCGCTGTTGAGTTGCCACAGACCCATCATAGGAAATTCAACGGACATTATTTCGCTCGTCTCTAGTTGTGAGTTTCCTGAGTATCGATATTCTGCACCGTCTGCCGGGCTGTCCACAGGCCGAATTGCCCGCCATGGGCTCCAGGTGCGGAAGTGACCTACGCTTTCACTCTCCGCGGAGCAACTCCCTCAATCATTCAAGGCACCTTTTCTCCACAGCTCATGGCGGGATATCCACAGGTTATCCACACGCTGTTGACTCGTCTGTGCATGAACCGACATTGACGGGGCGGCAAATGCAGAATAGGTTCTATGATTGACCCCGGAAAACCCGGAGATGCGTGCGGAAGGGGAAGCTGCACGAGTCTCCGCGAGCGCCTGGGGCACACAGCGGTTGAGGGCACGTCGGAATGCATTTTCCGGCCTGCCCTCAACTGTTTTCCACAGGCTTTTCCACAGTTCTATCTCGTCCATGGCGGATGTCGTCCACCTTCACTACTGTGGAAGTTCGAGGCGTTCGAGGCGAGGTGGAGACATGTTCCGAATTTTTCCCAGTGTGCCGATCACATGGCGTTCACCATCGTGTGCGCAGTTCGGCGTCGATGATCCTGTCCTCATCGACGGTCTCCTGCCCGCAGATGTCGCTCTCGTCGAGGAGCTGCGGATGGGTGTCGGTTCAGCCCAGTACTACTCTCGAGCACAGGATCTCGGTGCCGACCTGGGCCGGGCGAGCTCGCTGATCACACTGCTCGATGAAGCAGGCGTCATGGTTCCCGACGATTCCGATGCAGTGATGATGACGAAGAGTTCGCCGCTGTTGGCGACTGCGCAGATCTTCGCCCTCTCACCAGATCGTGTATCGAGGGTTCTGGGAGATTCGCCGATTCTGGTGGTGGGGCCGCTGAGAGCCGTCACAGAACAGTATCTCTCAGCCTCCGGTTTCGCCATCGCAGATCAGCATCGCGTCGAAGACCTCGATCTGCTGTCCTCACCGCTGGTGATCACAACTTCGTACCTCGTACCAGACATTCACACTGCCACTTGGCTCACGGATCGTGAGGTCCCGCATTGCCAGGTCGTGATCGGGGAATACTCTCTCGAGATCAGCGGTCTCATCCGGCCCGGGACGACGCCGTGCGCCGTGTGTGAGTGCCTGCGGAGGAAAGACGCCGATGATTCCTGGCTGGACCAGTACCCCCACGTCCGTGCCCTGCCAGACCGTGAGAGTCTCAGCGATCCCTTGTCACGTGGACTGGGCGCACTCAACGCCGTCCAGATCCTCAGACGAGCTCTGCTGCGCCCAGACACCGAACCGGTGCGCAGAAGCGTCTCTCTGGCCACAGGTATCGGCACAGACGAGGCTCTGTCGTTCCATCCTCGCTGCCAGTGCCGCGTTTCCGTTCCCCACTTCGACCTAATCGACGAGCAGGCTCAGTAACCCTGACCCATAGAGTTCGAGTTTGGTGGCGCCGACTCCAGGGATCTTCGCCAATGACGTCATGTCCTGCGGTCTGATCTCTGCGATCGCGGAGATCGATGTGTCGGTGAGAACGAGATAGGGAGGCAGCCCCTGTTCCAAACCGACGCGGGCCCGCCATCGTCGCAGTCTGTCGAGGAGTTCGAGGTCGACGTCGGCAGGGCAGTTCGCACACCTGGACAGGGCTCGGTCGACCTGGGATACGAGCACCTTGCCACACGATCTGCAGCGATTCATCGCCACCGAGGTCGCAGTCCGACGGCCCTGGCCCGCTGTTTGATCGACTCGCCCGAGTTCACTGAGGAATCGGGACGGCTTACGTGGTCGCTGCTTGGAGTCATGGCGTGACTGTGACCAGCTCAGGCTGAGGTCACGGCCCGCACGAGTCAGTGCGACATACAACAGACGCCGCTCCTCAGCGACCGTTCGCGGCGTCTGGGCGTAGCTGATGGGCAACAGGCCCTCACTGAGCCCGACGAGGTGCACACTGTCCCATTCAAGACCTTTGGCCGCGTGAAATGAGGCGAGGGTGACACCCTCGATGTCAGGGGCGAATTGGTGTTCGGCTCGATCGCTCAGGTCTGCGAGAAACGTTTCCAATGGCACCGGCAGCTCAGATCCTGACTGATGGGTCTCCGCCAGATCGACCAGAGCCTTCAGAGATTCCCATTTCTGTCTGCTTGCCCCTGCCGCGGGTGGTTTGCTCGAGTATCCCAGGGACACCAGCACCTCGGCAACGACCTCCGGCAGGGGCCTGCCGCTCGAGGTGGCGCGGGCCGCTTTCAGCATGAGGACGGCCTCTTTGACCTCCTTGCGCGCGAAGTACCTTTCCCCGCCGCGCAGAACGTACGGGATTCCGGCCGCCGCCAGAGCCTGCTCATAAGCGGGACTCTGTCCATTCGTACGGAACAGAACCGCGATGTTTCGCGGTCGGCGACCGGCGTTGATCTCGGCAGAGATGGCCTTGACGACCCCGGCGGCTTCAGCGTCATCGGTCGGATACTCGGTCATCGCCGGCTGCTGTCCCTCGGGATTGTCTGTGCGCAGGGTCAGTGCCGAGCGGGATGTATGCCGAAGCAGGTTGTTCGCCGTCGACACAATCGCCTTCGTCGACCGGTAGTTGCGGACCAGCTGGATCGTCGTCGACGTAGGCAGTGACGCGTCGAGGGTCCTCAGAAGTGAAGAATCTGCTCCGGCGAACGAATAGATCGTCTGGGCCGGGTCACCGACTACGCAGAGGTTGTCCCGTGGCCCCAGCCAGCGCGAGAGCACATCATATTGGAGGGGTGAGACGTCTTGGAACTCGTCGACGACGAAGTGTCGATACTGATCACGAATGTCTGCTGCGATGGCCGGGTATTCTGCGAGCACTCCGTCCAGAACGAGCAGAACGTCTTCGAAGTCCATCAACCGGCCGCGTGTCTTCGCTTCGCTGTATGCCTCGAAGATGCGCACCATGTCTTCGACGCCCAATTGTCCCGGAAGATCGCGTGCTGCGGCTTGGGTGGCATAGTCATCGACACCGAGAAGGGACGCGGCAGCGAATTCGAGTTCGGAGGCCACATCTCGATTCAGTTCCCGGCTGGTCTCGATCCCCATGCTCTGCAGCACTGAACCGAGGATCCCGGCCTTATTGTCGATGATTCGGGGGAAGTCGCCGGTCGCGAATCGATCCCAGAAGAAGCGCAGCTGGCGAAGAGCTGCCGAGTGAAAGGTTCGGGCCTGGACAGCGGGAACCCCGAGGTCGCGCAGACGAGACCGCATCTCTCCTGCTGCCTTGGCGGTGAAGGTCAGAGCCAGAACGTGGTTGGGAGGGAAGACATCGGTGGCAATGCCGTAGGCGATGCGGTGGGTCATGGCACGGGTTTTGCCCGTTCCGGCTCCGGCCAGGACGATCACCGGTGTGGAGAACTGGGTGGCGACCTCTTTCTGCTCCTCGTCGAGAGCGTCGAGCAGCGCTGCGGCCTGAGCGTTCAAATGTTGTCCAACCAGCTGTAGAGGAGCTGCCCTGCGATCGAGACGAGTCCAGGTGCCCGGACCGTGCCGTGTTCGATGGCTGCGCGCAGTTCCTCACGCGTGAACCAGGTCAAGGTGGCGATCTCGGCCTCGTCGGCAGCGAAGTCGAGGCTCGGAGCCTCAGCTGAGAAGCCGAGCATGAGTGAGCACGGGAACGGCCAGGGTTGGGATCCGAGGTACTTCGGGTCCACGACTTCGACGTGGGCCTCTTCGAACACCTCACGAATGACTGCGTGTTCCAGGGTCTCACCGGGTTCGACGAATCCGGCCAGCAGGGAGTAGCGGTCGACCTCCCACGCCGCATTGTTTCCCAGCAGCACTCTTTCGACCCCGTCCTCGTCTGTGTTGATGATGAGGACGATCACGGCCGGGTCGGTGCGAGGGAAGTGTTCGCTGCCGTTGCCTGGGTCCGTTCTCACCCAGCCGCCGAGGATGGGACGGGTCGGCTGCCCTGTGCGGGGCGAGAACTGGTGGGCTCTGTGCCAATTGCCCAGGCCCACGATCTCGCATGCCAGAGACACCTGCACGTCGTCGAGAGACTCGGCCAGCTGACGCAGCGGCATCCACACAGGCTCGGCGCTGTCGATGCCCTCGCCCGGAGCGGTCAGCAGATCTGTGGCGTCGCGGGCACGAGAAGTCGCCAGCGAGGTGTCGAGCTGGCTGCGACCGGAATCATCAAGGGAGACCCCGATGTACCGGTTTCCTTCGTCATCGCGGCCGAGGTAGATCTCTGTCTGCTCCCCCGGAACCATTCCGGGGTCACTGATGAACAGGCCCCCGGCCGCCACGAGGAGTGACCCACGATGTTCGAACACGGGTTTTGCTCCGCTGGCCCACAGTTCCTGCAGGTCACCGTCCTGACCACGAGAGAGATGGTCTCGATCGATTCCATGGCGGGCCAGACTGATCGGCTTCACGAGTGGCAGTGGCTTCATGCCCTCCACGATAACGCAGGGCCCTGACGCAGGAAGTGTGGGTGCTGACACGCTCAACAGCCGAATCTCCGGTCTCCGGCCGCGCCAGACGGTAGATTGGGGAGGGTGAATACCAAGGCGCTCAAGTTGGCAGCTGTCGCGGCAACGATGCTCGAAGACTTTACCCCGACGCAGTGGGTCCCCCTGCCGTCACTGGGGTTGGGAATCAGAGTGTTGCTTGACGATGGTCAGCAGCAGTTGGTTGCGACGGCACAGACGAGTCTCGATCGATCCGCAGACACCGGTTCGGCCGCTGAAGCTGCTCGAATCTACGACACGATGTACCCGCATGCCGGGTTCACTTGGCCCCATCTGCGCGCCATCATCGAGGTTGAGGCCGACTACTTCGATACGTCTGCGCCCATCACGGTGACTCTCATCGAGCCCTTGCCCGGTGCCCCCGTAGGCGATCAGGCCATCGCTGACATCGCGCGGGCGAGCTCGTTGGCACAGGCCCTGGCCACCCTGCATTCGGCGGCTCCGGAATCGATCTCCGAGGCGGGGTTCCCCGTCGAAGACCCGTCTCGTTTCCAGTTTCAGATCTTGGAGCGCCTCGATCAGGCCGCAGCCACGGGCCGGGTGCCGGCGGATCTGCTCCAACATTGGGAAGAGGAGTTCGAGAAGGTCTCCCTCTGGCGCTTCCTCGCCACCCCCATCCACGGAGCGATCGACGAGACGAGCGTCTACACCGACCAGGAGCGGGTGCTCGCGCTATCGGGAATCGAACGTCTGCGGGTCTCCGATCCTGCCATCGATCTGGCCGCAGCCTCTGCGCTCATCGACCCTGCCGCTGTGCCGACCTTCTTCAGCGAGTACAGAAACTCACGACCCCGCGCCGACGAACATGTGATCACTCGTGCCGAACTCCTGGCCGAGTTCGCTGTCCTCGACTGGCTCCTCGAAGCGGTGGATTCCGGCGATGAGGAGGCTGTTCAGGACGCGGGAGAACTTCTGTCCTCGTTCAACGACGTCCTCTTCGCGAAGGACGCCGCAGCCCCCAATGCCGCTTCCCCCGGTCCGGCCGCCGCGAGCACCGACCACGGCTCAGCTCCAGAGGCGGGTATGGCGCCGGAAGAGCGCGAGGCGGAGTCACAGAGCAAGTCGCAGACCGATGCTGGGCTCGAGACCGAGACCGTCATCGACGAGGAATCTGAACCGGACGATGTTCAACCGGATGACGCTGAATCAGACGATGCTGAGCCCGACGACGGAGTTCACCGCCCCTGATCCGGACCTGGTCCTGAGCTGAGGACCGCATCCGTTCGCCGGCCCAGGCCGTTTCACCACCTCATCTGCTGTCGTTGTCCTCCAGCCACGCAATGATCTCGGCTTCCTCAGGAAGCTGAGTGAACTTCACAATGTCGTCGCTGCCGACGAAGTAGAAGGTTCCCGTCACCTCGGTGATTTCGGGGTGGACACGTTGGATGGCGAAACGGTAGAGAGCCAGCTGCCATTTCATCACCTCAAGCGTCTTCTCATCCGGCTGTTTGGAGGTCTTCCAGTCGACGACTTCAGCATGATCGCCGGTGATGAATACCGCATCGATCTTCCCGGGGACTCTGAATCGGCCGAGGACCAGTTCGAATGACATTTCGATGTGGTCGGCATGCCTGCTCGCGAACTCGGAGTCGATGAACGTCTGCTGCAGACGCTCAATCGTGGTCTTGTCGATGGCCTGGACCTGCTGTTCGTCGTCGACGTCGATGCTCGCCTGTCCGAAATGCTGCTCGACCCAGGAATGGAAGGTGGTCCCGATCTCGGCGGCTCTGCTCGGCGGATTCGGGATCGGGCGCAGGGTCTGGGTGATGAACTGCTGTGGGTCTCTGCGCCACGAGACAAGAGCGGTCGCCGACAGCCGATCCGGGACGCTTCCTGTGCTTGCTGTGCCTGGACGGCTGCTGATCCGCAGTGCCTGTCGCGCATATTCGCCCACGAGCCCCGGGCGCTTTGCCAGTTCGCCAAGACCGGCTGGTGCGGCGGAGCTGACCCATTCGGCCGCACGTCGGGCCGTGGACACACGTTCTGTTCGCGGCACGGGCCAGATGCTTGTCTCGATACGGTCCTCCGCGGATTCTTCGGCAGGTTCCGGCATCTCGACGTCGCGTTGCAGCACTTCGATCGCTTCGGTCAGGAACGGGGACGGCTCGTCGGGGTTGGCTCTGGCACCCATCAGTTCTGCGCCCAACCACAGATGGTGCTTGGCGCGGGTGAATGCGACGTAGGCGAGGCGCCGCTCTTCTTCCTCATGTGCGTCGGCGATGGCTGGTTTGATGAATTCGCTGACCCATTCGTCGAGTGCCTTCTTCGTGTCGAAGTCGGCAGTGCGAAGATCATAGTCAACCAGGTGGGCTCGGTCACCCCGCAGCGGATACGGCAGAGCGGTTCTGTCCATCCACCCCTCTTTGTCACGCGGTTCCGTCGGGAAGTCCTTGACCACAAGTGACGGCACAGCGACTGCATCGAATTCGAGGCCCTTCGAGGCGTGCACTGTCATGATGTCGATCGCGTCTGAGGCGGAATTCGGTTCAGCCACGCTCAGTGAGTCCTTTGCCTCCATCAAGGTCAACCACTCCAGGAAACCCGGCACCGATGGCTGGTCATCGGTTGCAGAATATTGGCTTGCTGCTGACAGGAAGGAATCGATCGCTGAGCGATGAAGGTTGCGCAGCGAATCGCTCAGCCCCCAGATGTCGGAGTCGACTCCGGTTTCGGTCATCGCGGTGCGGATGATCGAGGCGATGGTGCCGGAACCGGAACGGACATGACGCAGAGCTCGTGCCAATCTCACCAGCCGTTCCAGTGCCACCGAGCTGAGACCCGAATTGCGGAAGTTGTTCACCATGGCTCGTGCGCCCCCGGTGTTTGCCGAGCCTGCAAGTGCGTCGGAGAGATCGACGAGTTCGTCGAGGCCTTCGACGATCGTGGGCTGGTCGATGGCCTCGGACACGATTCCCGTGCCGTCAGGGCTGTCCGCCAGAAACTCGGTCAGTCGCAGATCGTTCTGCTTCCGGGTGAATGTCTGCAGAGCGGCGATGTCTGTGGCGCCGAGACCCAGCAGACGACCGCTGATCAGCCTCATCAGACTGTCGCCGGCCATCGGGTCGACGGCGGCAGTGAGGACTGCCCGCAGATCGGCGACGAAGGGGTCGCTCAGGAGACCTGATGAGCCATGCACGTGAACGGCATGACCCGCAGCCTCCAGCGCCGCGGCAACGGGTGCGAAGTGGGCACGTTTGCGGCACAGGACCGCTGTCGACGATCCTGCGGGCAGTGTGGCGACCCATTCGGTCAGTGACCGGAGTCCGACGGTGAGGAAGTCGGGGTCATGCGCTCCCGAGCTGATGTCGATGGCCACGTCACCGTCTCCTGCTCCTGTGCGAGCTGTCAGTGGTTTTTCCCGGCTCCCGTCCAGTCCGTCCGCTGTTCGGTTGGCGACCTTCAGGATCGTGTGGTCGTTGCGCCAGCTGGTGCTCAGGGTCAGCGGCACCACGTTTGAGAAGTCCGCAGAGAAGCGGATCATATTGTCGGCGCTGGCACCGCGCCAACCGTAGATGGCCTGTCGGGGATCTCCCACAGCTGTCACCGCGGTGGAATGAAACAGATCGCGCAGCAGTTTCAGCTGGGCGACCGAGGTGTCTTGGAACTCATCGAGGAGGACGATTGACCACCGCTGCTGCTCGGCACTGCGAGCGGCCGGCACTTCGTCGAGGATGCGTTGTGCGAACCGAACCTGGTCCGAGAAGTCCATGGCCAAGTTGCGACGTTTGGCGCTCATGTATGCGCCGGCCAGTTTCGCTGTCTTGATCTTTGCTTCGAGCTTGGCCCGGCGACCATTGGGGTCCACGGGTTTGCCCTTGCTTGAGACCAGTGCCTGCAGACACTGGTCGAGATAGTCAGTGACCTCCTCGACGTCGCGACCGTGGTCATTCATCGCCGCTGCCAGCGAGATGATGTCGGCGATCATCGTCTCTCGTGCGAAGTAGCCGGGGATCTCCTCTGTTGAGGTTGAGTCGATGATCGAGCCGGCGATGGTGTGAGCAGCGGCGTCATCAAGGAGCACCGTCTCGGGTTCGATGCCGATGCTGACTCCGTGCTCGCTGACGATCGAAGCCGCATAGGAGTTGTAGGTCGAGACAGTGGGGTTGTCGAGACCGGGAAGGCTCATGTCCGAACCCAGCCCGAGGCTGTGGCGCAGGCGGGCCAGGAGCACCCTGATCCGACCACCCAGTTCGCCCACGGCCTTCCGAGTGAAGGTGAGTCCCAAGATCTCTTCGGGCGCGACGAAGCCGTTGGCTACGAGCCACACCACCCGCTGGGAGATCACTGTCGTCTTGCCAGAACCGGCGCCGGCAGTGACCTTCATCGACTGCTGAGGGTCGGCTTCGATGATGATTCGCTGCTCTTCGCTCGGGGGGAACGCCTGAGCAGGGTCGGCGGCGGTCAGGCGGGCCAGTTGTTCTGCGGTGAAGCGCATCAGGACTCTTCCAAGGTCTGGGGCCCGATTGCCGGGCAGGAGGTGCGGACAGGACAGCTCAGGCATTTCTGAGGCTCGACCCTGGCTGGGAACTGGGCAGCCCGCATACGATCGGAGACACCGTTGATGAGGTCGCGGGCCCAGCCCGGATCCTCGTCGATCTCGAGCGCGGCCTGCTCTCTCGTCGTCTGCTTGGAATTGCGCAGGAACACGAGTTCGGCACCATAGGCCTTGGCCTCGATGACCTGGTCCTCGCCGATGGTGATGGTCCCGGAGTTGATCGCCTCCTGGTAAACGCCGAGTTGGGCGTGACGGGGCATCTCCTGACCTCTGACCACGTTCTTTCCGGTTTTGAAGTCGACGATCCGGATGCCGTCCGGCGTCTGCTCGAGCCGATCGAGGCGACCGGTGACCTTCCATTCCTGGCCTTTGTCATCAACCCCGGTGGCGTACACCTGGGCTTCGACGCCGATGGGTTCACCGGGCGCGGTCTTGATGTATTCGCCGAGGCGGTCGGCCATCTTCATCGCCAAGGTATGTTCGCGATCTCGCTCCCATTCCGCGTCGAACTCGAGCGTCGTGAACTCCTTGTCCACGTAGTCGCGGATCGCCGAGGGCGGGCCCTGTGGGAAGTTCTCCGCCGCGGCGTGGATGATCGTCCCCAAGCTCTGCGCCAGGGAACCTGGCCTGTCACCTCCGTTGCGAGTGAGGAACCACCGCAGCGAGCAGTCGGTGAAGGACTCGACCTGGGACGGTGAGACTCTCACCGTGTCTTCGGAGGTGAAGAGAGGCTCAGAGGAGCTGATGTCTTCGATCTCGCGCCACTGTTCAGGTGGTTCGACTGCAGTGCTCGTGGCAGTCAGTGCCGCCAGCAGCTGCGCCCAGGCATCCACGTCTTCGTCGGGCTCTTCCTGAGCCGGTTCAGCTGCGGCTCTCAGCAGTCGTGCCCGAGTGTGTGCAGCCATCTCTGCCAGGGACAGCGGCAGGAGTTCGTCCTCGTGAGTGATGGCGTAGCTGTCCGCTTCTTCTGTGCCCTTCGCTGTCCGCGCCGCGATCACGTCGAAGAAGGGCGAGGGATTGCTCTCGGCATCGGAGATTGCGGTGACGATGACATGCTCTTCGGCGCGAGTCAGCGCCGTGTAGAAGAGTTCGCCCTCTTCACGCAGATTCCTCCGTTTGGCGTGGGCGTGGTAGCCCGGGTCACCGGTCGCGGTCTCACCAGTTGTCAGCACAGAGCTGAGATCATCGAGCCCGAGGATGCCGCCGCGAATCTTCGGGTTGGGCCAGACTCCTTCGTTCACCTCGGCGATGATGACGAGCGGGACTCGCAGATGTGCCAGGGATGACGGGGTGCCGACCTGCACGTGATCGTCTGTGCCGGCCCGCGCAGCCAGGGAATCCTGCGCGATGTCCTGCTCTGCCACGATCCCGGCGAACGAGCGGGCTGTGAATCCGCCACGATCGGAGATCTTCTGCGCCAAGGTGAACAGCCGCAGCACCGAGTCCAGGTGCGAATTCGCCACGGACTCCGGGTCGCGAAGGGCCTCTGACTGCCATTTCTCTGCGACGCCTGAGGCCTCCCAGATCATCCAGAGGGCTTGATGCGGGTCGACCGATCGCACCTCGGCTGCTGCGTACAGCATCCGGGAGATCGTGGCCAGCCCGGTTGGGGATGCGTCGTCGACATCGCTGCGCAGCGCCTGTGCCAGCGAGCTCGAACTGTTCGCAGCCGGAAAATTCTTCCTCACCACACGCTTGAACCGCCTGATCTGCACCGGGTCGAGGCGGACATAGACGCTTCCGGCCAAGGCCAGGGCCTGTGCGGCGATCGATTCGTCGTCGGCGAAGTCCGGGGTGCGTGAGAGCAGCTCGAGCAGCGGTGCTGTGGCGGGGTCGACGCTGAGAGGCTGCATGATGTTCGCGGTGGCCACGCCGGAGGCACTCAGTTCGTTCGCGACGACTCGAGCTGTCGACGTGTTGCGACACAGGACAGCCACATCCGACCATGCATGTCCGTCTTCGACGAAGCTCGTCACTCGACGTGCCAGGTACCGGTAGCTCGAAGCGGCGCCCTCGAACACATGGGTCTCCACCGTATCCGGCAGGTCTTGCGAAGACGCGGGAACAGCGTCATCAACGGCGACCGAGGCCTCGTCTGAGGTGTCAGGCACGCCGCTGGGGCGTGGCATATGGTGCAGGCCCCACCGAGTGGTGATGCGACGGCCGAAGTCATCGCTGACGTTGACGATGTCGGGTCCTGTGCCCTTCACCTCAGGCAGGATCACGGTGGAGAATCCGTCGTCGGCGGCGCTGCGATCGATGATCGAGGCATCAGCTCCGTGGAAACGTCCGGTCACGGTCTCCGGACTGCCGAAGAGCGCCAAAGCACTTCCGCGCTCACGCAGCTGCTCAAGCAGACCCCAGCTGGCAGCGGGAAAGTCCTGAACCCCGTCGGCAAGGACCACGGTGGGCACCGCATCGGGCGCAAAGGTCCAGGATCGGCCCGCGGTCACCTCGGCGGGTTCGCGCAGAACCTCGAATGCCGCCCGCGCCAGGACAGTCGCAGAGTCCGTGCCTCCGTAGCCGGGCATGCTCATGATGTCGAGGTATTCGTCGAGAACCTGGGCCACCGCCTCCCACCTCGGATCGTGATGCCGCTCAAGCGCACGGTCGAGCACGCTGCGCCCGAAGTCGAACACGAACTCGGGTGTCTGCGCGGGCCCGCCGCCGGCGGTCGGGGCAGGAACCCGCACACCGAAATCGAATTCCATGACCCTGTTGAGGAAATCTCGGACCTCGGTCCGAAACGCCGAGGTCGATCGCACCTCCGCGGTGATCTCGGCAGGCCAGGCCGGTCCACGGCCGTGGCCGAGTTCGTGGCCGGCGAGGAGATCGGCGAGGAACACGTCCTGATCAGCGCCCGAGATGAACTCGAGGTCATCGCCGGTCTGCGTCGTGTGAGCAGCGCGCGCAATTCCGTAGGCGAACGATGAGATGCTTCGAGCCGGGGCGGAAGCCAGCACCGCGTCTGTGGGTACGGCGAGACGGTTGCGCAGCACATCAGCATGATCGCGGTTGGGCGTGAGAACCAGCACCGAGGCGGGACTGATTTCGGCCATCAGCTGTGCATACACGGATTCGAGCATCCAGGTCTTGCCCGTCCCGGGACGTCCGACGACTGTCACCGACTCCCCCGCGAGCAGTTTCGCGCTGATCCCATCAGTCACTTCATCCATACTCGTATTCCATCATGAGCCACGGACATGAGAACGATGTGGCCAGACCCGAGCGCGTTGACCGGTCCCGGACCTCGTTTTCGCGTAGCATGAAGGAATGTCAAGCCCGCAACAGAGATTGCCCCGTGAACAGCGCCGTGACCAGTTGGTGGGGGTGGCACGTTCGGTCTTTGCGACTCGCGGATACCGGACCACCTCGATGGACACGATCGCAGAGGCGGCCGGTGTCTCAAAGCCTGTCCTCTACCAGCACTTCGCATCGAAGCAAGACCTCTACCTGGCACTCATAGACGATTCTGCCGCGCACCTCGACACGACGCTCGACGCTGCGATCGGATCAACTGATGATCCTCATGAGAAGGTCCGTGCCACCTATCGCTCCTACTTCGAGTTCGTTGTCTCCCATCGTGAGGAGTTCATCATCCTCTTCAACTCCGATGTCTACGAGCCGGAGGCACAGGAGCGGATCCGCAGCCTGCGAGAACGCACCGCCTCACGTGTCATGACTGCGCTGAAGAGCTACACCGATCTCGATGACATCCAGGCCCGTATGCTGTGCCGGACTCTCATCGGCACCGCTGAGGTCGTCGTCAAGCAGCTCGAGACGACGCCGGAGATCGACGTCGACACCGCCGTCAGCCTGCTCACCCAGATGAGCTGGGGCGGCCTCCAGTCCTTCACGACGAAGTGATTGCGAACTCTGATCTGACGAGGGAAGAAAACACGACCTCGCTGACGTTATGCTGAGGACGACTCACACCACGACCCGTACAAGGAGCACAATGGAAATCAAGATCGGCGTCAAGCAGTCACCGCGCGAAATCGTCATGGAATCTGACGAGACACCGAAGGATCTGGCCGCGCGCATCGAAGAATCCGTCAAGGCCGATTCTCTGCTGTCCTTCACAGACCTGAAGGGACGCCAGGTATTCGTCCCGGCTTCCGCTTTGGCCTACGTCGAGATCGGCACGGAAGCTGCCCGTCGCGTCGGCTTCGGTGCCTGAACGACTGCCTGCACAACCCATCGTGCGCGGATGAACGCCGCATCTCGGTGAATTCCCCGTGAATAGGCTGAGGGCCCGGTTTCTGACCGGGCCCTCAGCCTATTCACTCAGCGGAATCAAGGAGCTTCAGGCCACCAGCCCCAGGGCCGACATCCGCTTCGAGTGGTTGGCCGTCACTGCCGGCATCGAAGCCACCACCAGCTCCTCATCGATGCCCAGAAAAGGATCGGTGAGAAGGCTGCGTGCGCGCCCCAATGTTTCGGCCACGAGCTTGCGTCCCCACAGCGCCAGACGCGAGGCCAGCTGGGTGTCGGCAGCGACGTCGGCCGTCAGGCGATTGCGCACATATTCGGTCGCACGTGTATCATCGAGAATTGTAATTGCCAGGCTGTATCCGGGCTCGCTGAGCTCCTCCACGGCCGTGCGGTAGAAGTCATTCATGATTCCGTCGAAGACGAATCCCTTCATGAGACTTTCGTGCCAGTCACGAGGACGAGTCCGTTCAGCCAGCACGGTGAAGGTCGGCTCGAAATGCTGACAGAGCTCGACCGCATCCTGGCCCAATCGACTGATGTGCTGTGAGAGCTCTTCGAAGTTCGCAAAGGACAGAGAGGCGAGCCGCGCCAGAGTGACTTTATCGTCCATGTGCACCGCGGTAGTCGCGTTGGTGGCCATTCGTTCGAAAGCGGTCAACTCGCCGAACGCCAGCAGCGCGAGCGTAGCAGCATTATTACCGGCCAATGGGGCAGAATCGGGCATAACTCAAGAGTACCGGTTCACGACCATGACGAGCGCGAAGGCGCTAAAAGGAGTTTGAAACATGGCGGAGACAGAACCAGATTTCGCTGAGCTTGGAGTCGCTGGACCGATCGTGGCCGCATTGGCTGCCAAGGGCATCACACATCCCTTCCCGATCCAGGCGATGACGCTGCCGGTGGCACTGTCCGGGGCCGACATCATCGGACAGGCGAAGACAGGAACCGGCAAGACGCTGGGCTTCGGCATTCCTCTCCTGCAGCGTGTCACCGGCAAGAATGAAGACGGCGCTGTCCCGTCAGCCCCGGAGAACACGCCGGACATCGTGTCTGACAGCACCGAGACACGTCTCCCTCAGGCTCTGGTCGTCGTGCCCACCCGTGAGCTGGCCAAGCAGGTCGCTGCCGATCTGGTGACGGCCTCGACACAGCGTGACATCGACATCATGACGATCTACGGCGGCATGGACTTCGATCCGCAGATCAAGAAGCTCAAGTCGGGTGTCGATGTTGTCGTCGGCACTCCCGGCCGCCTCCTCGACCTCTATGGTCGCAAGGTCCTCCGGTTGCACAAGGTTCGCACGGTCGTCCTCGACGAGGCCGATGAGATGCTCGATCTCGGGTTCCTGCCCGATGTCGAGAAGATCATCAACGCTGTGCCCGCGCACCGTCAGACCATGCTCTTCTCCGCCACCATGCCCGGCGCGGTCATCACCCTGGCCCGCCGCTACATGAGCCGGCCCACCCATATTCGCGCCCACGACAACGAAGATCTGTCGCTGTTGGGCAAGAACACGGCTCAGTACGTCTATCGTGCCCACTCGATGGACAAGAGCGAACTCGTCGCCCGGATGCTGCAGGCCGAGGGACGTGGACGCACCATCATCTTCACCCGCACCAAACGGACCGCGGACAAGCTCGCCGCCGAGCTCGGCGACCGCGGCTTCGCGGTCAAGCCGCTGCACGGCGACCTCGGTCAGGCGCAGCGCGAGAAGGCCCTGAAGTCCTTCCGCGACGGTCAGGTCGATGTCCTCGTCGCCACCGACGTCGCGGCACGCGGAATCGACATCGACGATGTCACCCACGTCGTGAACTACCAGTGCCCAGACGACGAGAAGACCTACGTCCACCGCATCGGCCGCACCGGCCGTGCCGGCAACACCGGCATCGCAGTCACCCTTGTCGACTGGGACGACATGCCTCGCTGGCGACTGATCAACAAGGCCCTCGGACTCGACCATGACGAGCCGGCCGAGACCTACTCGACGTCGCCGCACTTCTTCGCCGATCTCTCCATTCCGAAGGGAACAAAGGGTCGTCTGCGCCGACAGCAGACCGAAGGCACCGAGGACCACTCCGGACCCAAGAAGCCCGAACAGCGCCGAGGCGGTTCCTCAGGTCGCAGCGGTTCCTCCGCGGGTGACGAAGGACCGAAGAAGCCACGACGCAACCGCGAACGTCGACGCACCCGTGGCGGCAGGCCTGTGGGACGCACCTCGAGTGCCCCCAGCGACAGCCAGCCCTCCGCGGAATAGGCAACAGGCCCCACACAGGCGCAAGATGAACGAGCGGCTCCGACCACTATGGTTGGGGCCGCTCGTTCATCTTGCGTTCAATTCGTGCCCAGACAATGGCGGAGCCCATGTCGTCGAGCATGAACGAGAGTGAGTTTTGTTCGGTTCACACCGACCGGACGCGGAGTCCGTCGCAGCAGCACAGGATGGTATCCGTCCCCAGATCCAGACTCAGGAATTCCCTCTCGCCTCCCGGGGCCACCGAGATGACGTCGACGTCATGCGTGTCCTGGCTGGACTGACCGTGATGGTCGGTCACTCCGGTGGAGTCCTCATCGGACGAGGTCAGGACGCGGACAGCAATGCCTGGCTGTTGGGCCACCTCGCCGAGGCGGTCAATCCGTGGGCGGTCCCGATGTTCTTCATGATCGCCGGCTGGGCGACCCTCGTGGGTGCGCCTCCGAAGTCGGGGGCGAAGGTGTGGGACCGCATCATCCGTCACTTCGTGCCGCTGTTCGCATGGTCGATCATCTTCATCCTCGGCTTCAATCTCTTCGACAGCGACGGTGTCGACGTTCGCCACGATCTGGTCCGAACCTTCCTCGAGGCCGGCCGGCCTGCATTCCATCTCTGGTACCTCTACGCCTATATCCCGCTCATCCTCGTATTCGGGACCCTTGTGCTGTTCTGGCGCGGACAGCGGCCGTGGAAGCTCGCCGGCCTGTCCGTCGTGCTGGCCTGTTCGAGTGTGTGGGCGCCGTTCGTGCTCGAGCAGCTCGGTTCCAGTCAGGACGCGTGGAAGTGGGGCATTGCAACCTACCAGGTGGTGTACTTCTGCATGGGTGCATTCTTCATCCACTATGCGAAGGACCTTCGTCCGCCGATGTGGACGTTGGTACTCGCCTTCGGAGTCTGCGCGGCCGGAGTCTTCTGGTGGGAATCGGACTACGAGTATCCGATCGCCAATGCAAATCCGCTCATCGTGGGACTGGCGGTCAGCGTCATCCTCATCATCTCCCGCATCGAACTGGGCGAACGCACGAAACGCCTCTTCACCAAACTGGCGTCGGCCTCATTCGGCGCATTCCTCGTTCATGTGTTCTTCCTCGAACTGTTCTTCGAGCATCTCTTCGTCGTCGAAGCCTCGCCTCTGCTGCTGGTCGTGCAGTATGTGGGCTACCTCGGACTGACCGCGGTCCTGTCCTACGCGCTCAGCCTCACATGGGGAAAGCTGCGCCTACGCAGGATCCTCGGTTGACACCGGTCGGCACCCAGCGGCTGTGTCTCAGCCCTGAATGAAGTCGACTCCCCCGGGACGGGAGTTCGCACGGTCGAGGAGCTTCGCGAACATGTGGTCCGAGGTCGCGTGCTCGCCCAGGCGGTTGGGCTTTCCGGTGCCGTGGTAGTCACTCGATCCGGTGATGATGAGGTCGTGGTCGTGGGCGAGCCTGCGCATGACCTCACGTTCACTCGGCGGGTTGTCACGATGATCGACTTCAAGTCCGTCGAGACCGGCTGCGATGAATTCGGTCATTGCCGTATCGGGAACGACCAGGCCGCGCATCGCGGCACGCGGGTGGGCGAAGACGGAGACTCCCCCAGCGTCTCGAATCAGTGAGATGGCCGTGATGGGGTCGATCGTCGGCAGGCTGACATGGTATTTTCCGTGGCTGGACAAGATCGAGGCGAAGGCTTCG
This sequence comes from Brevibacterium antiquum, assembly GCF_016107655.1. Lineage (GTDB taxonomy): Bacteria > Actinomycetota > Actinomycetes > Actinomycetales > Brevibacteriaceae > Brevibacterium > Brevibacterium antiquum. Next base: position 490,446 of record NZ_JABASX010000001.1, on the reverse strand, counting down.
GTACGTGACTCGACGAGGCCTGCAGCCACCAGAGCGTCAGCGATATGGGGTCGACCGATGGTCGCGTCTTCGCCGGAGACGGAGAGAACCGCATCCATGTCGATAGGATAGTCCTCCGCGAGGCGGTCGATGATCAGGTGTGTGCGGTCCAGACGTGCACGTCGAGTCTCCTCGACGACCGCTGCCAAGTCGGTGTCATAGGGGTCGTGGAGGTAGGACAGCAGGTGCACGCTGATTCCCTCATGCCGACACGAGATCTCCATTCCCCGAACCAGACCCAGGCCATAGACCCTTGCGGCAGCCTCTGCGGGCGCCCACCCGGCGGTGGTGTCATGGTCCGTGACGCCGAGTACATCGATGCCTTCCATCGCCGCTTCGGATATGAGTTCGGACGGGGTTTGAGTCCCGTCCGAGAATGCAGTGTGCACATGGAGATCGTTGACCATGCACCCAGTCTATCCGCAGTCGCGCGGGATACTGGTCCTCGTCCCGGCATGGTCTCCAGGCAGTGCCTAGAATGGAAGCATGACAGCCCAGAATGCAGACAGCACCTCGAAGACCCAGGCCCTCGACGATCGCGTCAACAACCGCTCCCACCGCCCCAATTCGCAGGCTTTCCGCGATTTCGTCGCCGAGGGGTGGGACCGAACACCGCTTGACGCCCAGGCTCTCGCCGCAGCCGGATTCACTCCCGCCCGACGGGCGAAGGTCTCCGCAGCCTTTCCCGGTGAGCGACTGGTCATCCCAGCCGGTGGCCACAAGGTCCGGTCCAATGACACCGACTACCGGTTCCGTGCCCATTCGGCATTCATCCATCTGACCGGTCTTGAAGCCGACTCCGAGCCGGATGCCGTCCTCGTCTTCGAACCCGAGGACGACACCCACAGCGTGACCCTGTACTTCCGTCCCCGCGCGGGTTCGGACACCGTCGAGTTCTTCTCCGATTCCCGCTACGGCGAGTACTGGGTCGGACCCCGCGCCGATCTCGAGGCGATGTCGACGATGACGGGCATCGCCACCGAGAGCTCGGCGACGGTCGACGATGCGATCACGAAAGACCTCGGTGCGATCTCCGTGAGAGTCGTTCGCCAGGCCGATGTCCGCATCGACTCGGTCATCGACGTCGCCCGCACTCAGGTGCAGGCCGATCTCGAGACCTCGGAAGCCGGGGATGCCGAATTGGCCCAGCTGCTGTCCGAGCTGCGTCTCCTCAAGGACGAGCACGAGGTCGAGGCTCTGCGTGAAGCCGTCGCCATCACCCGCTCGGGCTTCGACAACGTCATCGCCGCTCTGCCCACCGCTCTCGCTCATCGTCGCGGCGAACGCGTCATCGAGACGGCCTTCGAAACGGCTGCCCGATCCGATGGCAACGGCATCGGCTATGACACGATCGCGGCCGCCGGCAACCATGCCTGCACTCTGCACTGGATCCGCAATGACGGTGCGGTCCGGGACGGGGACCTCGTCCTCGTCGATGCCGGGGCAGAGGCCGATTCTCTCTACACAGCCGACATCACCCGCACGCTCCCTGTCTCCGGAACCTTCACCGAGGTCCAGGCCAAGATCTACGACGCCGTCCTCGACGCATCGGACGCGGCCTTCGCCGTCGCCGCTGACCACGTCAACCGCGAGGTGAAGTTCCGCGAGATCCACGAAGCGGCGATGGAGGTCATCGCCGCCCGTCTCGAGGAATTCGGCATCCTGCCGGTCTCCGCGGCACAGTCGCTGTCGCCGGAAGGCCAGCATCACCGCCGTTGGATGGTCCACGGAACCAGCCACCACCTCGGACTCGACGTCCACGACTGTGCCCAGGCTCGCGCCGAGATGTATCTCGATGCAGCGTTGGAACCCGGCATGGTCTTCACGATCGAACCGGGCCTGTACTTCAAAACCGATGACCTGCTCCTGCCCGAGGAATTCCGCGGCAACGGTGTGCGCATCGAGGACGACGTCCTCGTCACTGCCGACGGCGTCGACAACCTCTCTGCAGGCTTCCCGCGCACCCGCGCCGAGGTCGAGGCCTGGGTTCAGGGACGATGACCATTGGCCCGATCCGGGGCGGGGGAATTCTGGAGATTCCGGGGATCGCTGTGGGCCACGCCGGTCACTTCGCCCCGGATGGGCTGACCGGTGTCACTGCCGTCCTGCCTCCACCGGGAGCCCGGGTGGGCGTCGACGTCCGCGGCGGCGGCCCGGCCACCCATGAGACCGACGTCATCGCTCCCGGCACTCACTCCTACGGTGCCGATGCGATCGTGATCACCGGTGGCTCAGCCCTGGGACTGCAGTCGGTGAGCGGTGTCGTTCGCACCCTCGCCGAGGCAGGGCGTGGATTCCCTGCCCCGGGCCTGACGGACACCGTCGTTCCACTCGTCCCTGCTGCCGCGATCTTCGACCTCGGACGAGGCGATGGGCCCGTGCGTCCGCCCACGGACTCCGACGGGGCGACCGCGGCCCGTGCGGCGCTTCGATCCACCCACGACGGGGCAGAGCCCACCGCGGTCAGGGGCAGCCTCGGCGCGGGTCTCGGTGCTCGTTCGGGAATGCAGAGCATGCGCAGCTCTTTGGGATCCGTCTCGATCCGTCTGCCCGGCGGATACCTCGTTGCCGCGCTTGTGGTGGCTAACCCGTTCGGGACGATCGGGACGCCCGATGGCACGCTGTGGGCGCACCCTCTCCTGAACTCCTATGGGTTCGATCTGCCGAGCATCGGGCATCTGCCCGCGGCTCCCACAACCATGGTGGAGGCCACCTCGTCGAAGAACACGACCATCGCCATCGTGGCCACGAACGCGGCCTTGGATCCTGCCCAGGTCACGCGTATGGCCGCTGGTGCCCAGGCCGGAATCGCCCGCGCGATCCGGCCCTCGCACACGCTCTTCGACGGCGACACGGTCTTCGGCATCGCCACCGGCGAAGTGGCACTTCCTGATGACTTCGCGGCCTCGACACTTGATCAGGTGACGATCACGGCTGCTGCCGCGGATGCCCTGAGCCTGGCGGTCATCGATGCTCACGTCGCCGCTGCATCGGTGGAAGACGCGTGGGGCCAGCCGCCGACGCTCAGCGATGTCGCCCCCGAATTTGCAGGGGCCTTCGCTGCACTGCCCTGAGCAGATCACAGCTGCGGCTCGAACAGCCGAATGCAGACAGAGACTGAGGGCGGGCGCCGACATCAATGATGCCGGCGCCCGCCCTCAGCTGTGCAGATCTGCTTCAGAAGTCTCGCTCTGATTCAGCAGTCTCGCTCAGGGGAACCGATCAGTTCGAGTTCGCCTGGCGGGCCTCGTCCGAGTCGAGTCCCTGCCGGTCGTCTTCGTCGACCTTCTTCTCCTGCTGAGTGCTGAAGCCGTCCTTCGCCAGCTGCTTCTTCGAGGTCTGCGCCGCAGCGGCTTCGTCCTCGACAACGGTGAAGCGGATGGTCTCCGTGTACTCACGACCGTAGCGGTCCGTGCCGGTCACTTCGGCGCTGTGGGTGCCGAGGTCGAGATCGGTCGGCAACTCGGCTCGCCACAGGTGCGAGCTTGACTGTCCGACGCTGCCCGATGTCCGCAGGTTCTGCGAGGCCGTGTACGGATCGGTGTACTCCCAGCCCTTGGCCAGCGACTCGCCCTTACCGGGCTGAGTGTGCTCGGCGACGGTATTCGACTTGCCGTCGAAGCTGACCTCGACCCGAGCATCTGATGTGCCGGCGAGGAAGCTCGATGTCAGCCAGGAGTCGCCCTGCTTGAGGTCGTCACGGGTCACGACGCGCTCGGAGATCGCCTTTGGCTCTTCGCCTGCCTTGTCGGCGTCCTGCCAGTCCTGTGCCTTCTGTGCCCAATCGCGCCATTCTGGTGAATTCACGCCCAGCAGCAGCTGGTGGTCATCGGACTCGTTGCGGACGGTGTAGCGTTCGCTGCGGTCGGAACCGTCGAATGAGAGGGTTTGGACGCCCGGTTCGGAGGCATCACCGGTGAAGGAGTAGGGCAGCCCGTCCGCGTTGAGTCCGCCTGAGTACCAGTCACCGGAGACGGCACCGGCGACGATCTGGGTGTTGGGGAGGGTGTCGATGCCCTCGTCGGCCCATTCCTTGCGCTGCTCACCGGCCACGAGGTTCTCCTGCGTGTGCGTGTGACCGCCGACGGTCACCGCGTTCGGGTAGTCGGAGATGACGTCATAGAATTCTTTGGCGTCCTCGGCGACAACCTGTTTGTGAGTCACGATCGGTACGTGCGTCGCGATGACGACGTGGGCGTTGTTCGGCACATTCTTGAGATCGTTTTCGAGCCATTCGAGCTGCTCTGCTCCGATCTTCTCCTTGTACTTCTTCGTCGACTGGTTGCCCGAGTATTCGATGCTGTCGAGGACGACGAAGTGCGTCTTGCCGACGTCGTAGGAGAAGTGGCCGGGTCCGAACTGGTCACGGAAGGTGTCGAGTGCGTGGGCGTCGTCCGGAGAGTCGTAGTCCTGGTCGTGGTTGCCGGGAGCGGCACGAACCGGGCCGTTCATCTCAGAGTAGATGTCGCGGAGCTCGTCGTTGAGGCTGAGGTCATCGCCCACATTGTCTCCGAGCAGGAGGACGCCGCAGCCATTGTAGTCGTCACGATCGGCAAGGTCGCCGACGGCGCCGTCACGGGCGTAGCCCATTTCGGTCTTGTCATAGGCCTGGGTGTCGGAGGCGATTGCGCAGTCCTGTTTCGCCGAGGCGGTCGCCGATGACTCGATCATCGGGAAGTTCACGGCCTTCGGGGTGTCCCCTGTCGGTTTGATTCCACCGAACTTGAGCTGTGGCGAACCCTTCGGCAGGTGGTTGTAGCTGAACTGCGCGAAGTTGTCCGAGTCGACCGGGACCTGCCAGCCGGACGGCTGGGTGATGGAGACCGTCATGTTGTCACGAACGGGCAGCTCGTAGGAACCCTTGCCGTCGGTCTGCACGACGTCGACGCCGTTGGTCACGGCGACGTCGGCGATGCCCGTTTCGTCTCCGTCGAGCTTCGAATTCTCGTTGACGTCATCGAAGACCTGACCCTTCAGAGTCTCAGGGTCATCGGCCTGGCCGCGGTCCACCTGCACGTGGCCTTCGTAGAGTTCGGCGGGGGAATCGGCGGCCGCTGCGGAGCTTGCGCCCACCAGCGGCGCCATCAGGGCGAGAGCTGCGCAGGCGCTGAGTCCCGTCACCGCACGCGGACGAATTCGTCTTTCAGACATAAAGGTCTCCTTGTATTCGGTAGTGGGAAGTTCTGCCGAGAAAGGACCCTAGGGAGGCTGAGAGACTCCTGTGTGACCTCGGCACGGCCCGTTAATGAACAACAAGTGATGTCGGAATGGCGGAGCTCGACGATCCCGACCCGTGCCGCCTCTCTCACACTGCGTCCATGACCCCGTAGGCTTGAGATCATGAGTGGTCCACCGAAAAGAGTCTTCGTCGCGCGCCTCATCGCCGTCCCCGTCTTCGACCCTCTCGGGGACCAGGTCGGGCGCGTGAGGGACGCCGTCATCGTCTACCGCGCCACCATGCGGCAGTTCCCTCGGGTCATCGGCCTCGTCGTCGAAGTTCCCGGTCGCAGACGCGTCTTCGTGCCGATGGGCAGGGTGACATCAATCGACTCCGGTCAGGTCATCACCACCGGACTGGTGAACATGCGCCGTTTCGAACAGCGCCGCTCGGAGACGCTGGTGATCAACGACCTCCTCGACCGTCGTCTGCGCCTGCGCGAGGACGACTCCCCCATCCAAATCGAAGACGTCGGCATCGAACAGCAGGTCAACAAGGACTGGGAGGTGACTCGCCTCTTTGTGCGAAGAGTCCAGGAACGCAGTGCGTTCTCGGCCTTCCGACGGCGCGGTGAGACGATGCAGATCTCCTGGACCGACACCGAGCATCCGGCCGACTCCGACGTCGACCAGGAGGCCACACAGCTCATTGCCGCCTACCAGGATACGAAGCCCGCCGACCTCGCCGATGTCCTGTTCGAGATGAAGCCCGAACGTCGACTCCAAGTCGCCCGGGCCCTCGACGACGTGCGCTTGGCCGATGTCATCGAGGAGCTGCCCGATGAGACACAGGTCGAGCTCCTCTCCGCTCTCGACACCGAACGTGCAGTGACGGTGCTCGAAGAGATGGAACCCGATGACGCGGCCGACCTCCTCGGCGAGCTCAGCGATGAGCAGGCAGAACGGTTCCTCGCGCTGATGGAGCCCGATGACGCCGAGGATGTGCGCACCCTGCTGTCCTACGACGATGACACCGCCGGTGGGCTGATGACCACGGAACCGGTCATCCTGACCCCCGAGACCACCGTCGCCGAGGCGCTGGCCCATGTCCGACGCGAGGACCTTCCCGCTGCACTGGCGGCAGCTGTCTTCGTCTGCCGACAGCCCATCGAGACGCCGACGGGCAAGTATCTGGGCATCGTCCACATTCAGGAGATGCTGCGACATCCTCCGCACGAGGCGGTCGGCATCATGCTCGACACGGAGGTCGAGGCGCTGCCTCCGGATTCGCCGCTGGGCGAGGTCACCAAACTGCTGGCGGCGTACAATCTGGTGTCCGTGCCGATCACCGACGAGAACGACCACCTCATCGGTGTTGTCACCGTCGATGACGTCCTCGACGAGCTGCTGCCCGACGACTGGCGGGTCACCGGTCGTGATGATCTCAGGAGGGGATAGCAATGGCTGCTGACGATTTCGACGTTCCCCGTTCAAGCAAACGCAAACTCCCCAACATCGCGATGTCGCCGGAGACCTTCGGCCGTGGCGCCGAGGGCTTCGCCCGGTTCATGGGCACTCCCGCGTTCCTCGTCGGTATGACCGTGTTCTGCGCCGTCTGGCTGATTTGGAACACTCTCCTGCCCGAGGCCTGGCAGTTCGATCCTCGGTCGTTGAACTTCACACTCCTGACGCTGATCCTGTCGCTGCAGGCCTCCTATGCCGCACCGCTGATCCTGTTGGCAGAGAACCGCAGCACAGACCGTGACCGTGTCGAGTTCGAACATGACAGGCAGCGCGCCGAACGCAACCTCGCCGACACCGAATACCTGGCCCGTGAGGTCGCGGCTCTGCGCATCGCCATGCGTGAGGTGGCCACACGCGACTTCATCCGTTCCGAACTCAAAGACCTGCTCAAGGAACTCGAAGAGGACGCAAAGGCACCTGAGGACAATCCGATCCGAAGTGACCGCTCCGACGACGAACAGGTAGGCTGAAGGCCCCGAGAACACTGATCGGGAAGAGAAAGGACGTGAGCACATGAGTGGGCCATCCGAGGACAACGTTCGGGAAGCTCTGACAGGCGTCATCGACCCGGAGATCCGCCGCAGCATCGTGGAACTCGACATGGTCGAGTCCATCAGCATCGACGGCGGCAAGGTCACCGTCACCGTTCTTCTCACCATCTCCGGCTGTCCTCTCAAGGACACGATCACCAAGGACACCACGGCGGCGGTGTCGAAGGTCGAGGGCGTCACCGAGGTGTCGGTCGTCCTCGGCACCATGACTCCCGAGCAGCGCACCGCGATGCGCGAGAAGCTCCAGGGCGCCGGTACGAGCCGCGAGGTCCCGTTCAACAAGCCTGACTCCCTGACGAAGGTCTATGCGATCGCCTCGGGCAAGGGCGGCGTAGGCAAGTCCTCGATCACTGCGAACCTCGCCGTGTCTCTGGCCCAGAGCGGTCTGCGGGTGGGCGTCGTCGATGCCGACATCTACGGCTTCTCGATCCCGGCGATGCTCGGACTCTCCGGCAAGCCGACCCGGGTCGATGACATGATCATTCCGCAGGTCGCCCACGATGTGAAAGTCATGAGCATCGGCATGTTCGTGCCGGCCAACCAGGCCGTCGTATGGCGCGGACCGATGCTCCACCGCGCCCTCCAGCAGTTCCTCACCGATGTCTTCTGGGGCGACCTCGACGTGCTCCTTCTCGACTTGCCTCCGGGCACCGGCGACATTGCGATCTCTGTGGCGCAGCTGCTTCCGGGATCCGAACTCCTCGTCGTCACCACCCCTCAGCAGGCTGCCGCACAGGTCGCCGAACGCGCAGGTTCGATCGCGACTCAGACCGACCAGCGGCTGGCCGGTGTGATTGAGAACATGTCCTGGATGGAGATGCCCGATGGCACTCGACTGGATGTCTTCGGCTCCGGAGGCGGGGCCCAAGTGGCCGCGAATCTGTCCGAGACGATCGGCTCACAGGTCGAACTGCTGGCACAGGTGCCGCTGGATACTCAGGTTCGCGAAGGTTCGGACTCCGGAACCCCAGTTGTTCTGGCACAACCGGACTCCCCTGCCGCGCGGGAATTCGCGTCTCTGGCCTCGACGCTGGCGCATCGCTCACGCGGTCTGTCCGGACGATCTCTGGGCCTCAGCCCTGTCTGATCCGTCTGTTCGTCCCGACCCAGGTCGTTCTGAGTCAAGCCGTTCTATCTGAGCACGTCCCGAACAAGGTCGTACTGACTCAGGTCGTTCTGACTCAGGTTGCTTCAGTATCGAAGGGCGCGTTGACGGAGCGGTCACGCAGGACGGTCTGGGCCTGGAAGCGTTCGATCGGCGACAGGGTCTTCGGGCGGGACTCGGCAGGGGGATCTGCAAGTTCTGTGGAGCTTTCGGAATCGATCGCCTGAGCGGGTTTGTCGCTGGCCGCCGTCGACTGCTCCCGAAGCTTCGACTCGCGGATGGCTGAATCCTCCTCGACAAGAGCCTCGCGTACGATCCGCCGTGGATCGTACTGGCGCGGATCCAGCTTCTGCCAATCGACGTCGTTGAAGTCATCCCCGAAGTCGCGACGCACACTGTCCTTCGCGCCCTCAGCCATGCGACGCATCTGGCGCACCAGGTCGCGCAGCTTCTGCGCATATTCGGGCAGGCGTTTGGGCCCGATGACGACAAGAGCGACTACCACCAGGATCAACATCTCGGTGCCGTTGATACCCAACATGAGAACAAGTCTACCGTGCAGCACAGTAGGCTCGACTCACGGTCAGCACAGGATCGGTCACATGCCACAGGAGGGAGCTGCGCGAATGGACGAGGTGGTCGTGGAACGAGTGCTGCGCATCGTCGAACTTGTGCCGGAGGGCAACGTCGTCAATTACGGGGCCATCGGACTGGTCGCCTCCTGCTCGCCGCGCTACGTCGGGCGCGTGATGAAGGAATTCGGCTCGAATGTCACCTGGTGGAGGGTCGTCAACGCCGCTGGAGTGCTGCCGGAGGCCCTGCTTCCCACGGCTCGCGAACACTGGGACGAAGAGGGCACCCCGCACACGTATGAGAAGGTCAGCAGATCTGCCTTCGTCGACGTCGAAGATCTCGAGGAGCTGTGGCGGACCCACGGAATCGAACCCGGGAGCGGTTAGACTTGGAACCAAATATCAGCCGAAAGGGAGGGTCGATTGTCACGCGAGAACGCAGGTGATCTCACCTTCTCCGAACAGTACAACGGGCCTGATCCGCTCCTGGACGCCGCGCGGGCGCTCTCACATGAGAACGGCCTGGCCCCGGTGTCGCAGACGACGGCGTCGACGCTGACTCTTCTGGCCCGTCTGCTCACACCTGTCGCCGCGGTCGAAGTCGGTACCGGCGCCGGCACCTCGACATTGGCGCTGCTGCGGGGAATGCCCAATGCAGGGATCCTGACCTCGATCGACACGAACTCCACAGCTCAGAGTGCCGCCCGCGATCTCATCGACATGGCAGGCATCCGACACAGCCGTCTGCGCCTGATGAGCGGGCGTGCCGAAGACGTCCTCCAACGGCTGGCACCGAGCGCCTATGACATGGTCTTCATCGACTCGGAACCGACCAATCTCGAACGCATGATCGAACCTGCACTGCGTCTGCTCGATGCGCACGGGCTTCTCGTCATCCACCAGACGCTGCTCAAGGGCGGCGTAGCAGATCCCGTCGACCGTTCGCCGCGGACCCAGGCGGCGCGGGGACTGCTCAACCGACTGGCCGAACAGGAACGCCTCGAACGCGTCCTGCTGCCCATCGGCCAGGGCCTGCTGATGGTGCAGAAGACCCGGCGGTGAATGCGGAAACAGCAGAGACTCTGCGAAGTCTCTGCTGTTCGTTTCGCTGAGCTGTCTGCTCAGCTGGGAGAATGTGCTGTGCTGCTCACTGGCCCAAGGTCTCGGCCAGGGTGTCGTGCAGATCTGTGGCTTCGTCTCTGCTGAGTTCGATCACCAGACGGCCTCCGCCCTCGACTGGGAGCCGCATCACCATGCCTCGACCTTCTTTGGTCACTTCCAGAGGTCCGTCGCCGGTGCGGGGTTTCTGGGCTGCCATGTGGGCTCTTCCTTCCGTTGATTATGCAAAGACGGTTCACGCTCGATGAACCGAATGTTATACACACGATTATTCCATGATCCGGTCAAGGACGGGTAACGCGATCGAATTATGACATCTGAGCCTGTCTGTCAGGGCGGCAGGTCCGCCGGTGGAGTGAAGTGCCACAGGTAGGCGACCCACACGATCTGAAGCAGGACGAACGCGCACAGCACCGCCGCCCGGTACCCCCGAGAGCGAACCAGAGAAAGGGTCAGCGCCATCGGGAACAGCGGCAGCAGCAGTCGCAGCGTCGAGGTCTGCGGAGTGAAGAAGATGAGGAGGTAGACACCGTAGGCCAGGCAGAAGTACTGCAGGGTTCGGCCCATCCTAGCCCCCGCTGGGGAGAAGATCAGGGCCACCATGCCCGCGATGACGACGAAGAGGAGCACCGGGCCCAGCGGACCGATGAGACTGTTGGCCTGAGCCAACCACTGCACAAGGTAGGTCGACTCCCCCGTGTGCCATGCCGCCTCGGTGTCTGTGTATGCCGTCAACGATCCCGTCGTCAACCACGCGTGGGCGGGGTGGACCAGGGCCGCGACGCACGAGAGCACACCCAAGGCCCAGGATCGGACCACCTCGGCGACGGGATACGCATCCTGCTTGCGGTGAGCGAAACGGTCGATGAGGTGCAGCAGCATGAAGAAGGAGAAGGCGACGCCGATGGGGCGGGACAGATCCATCAGGAATACGACGGGTATCGCGCTCAGGTAGCGGCGTTCGACGACGAGGAAGAGCGCGGTGGCCTGCAAGAGGAGCGTCACAGACTCCGCGTACCCGGTGGAGAAGATGGCGGCCGGGGGAAAGAACATGACAAGGGCCAGACCTGTCAGGGCCTGTCCCGGGTCCGTGTATCTGCGAAACAGCGCAAGGATGACGATGGCGGCGAGTCCGGCTGCAACTGTCGAGACGATCGGTGAGATCACCTCGTAGCTCAGGCCAGTCACGCTCGAGAGGTTGCCGACCACGGCCGGATGCAACGGGTAGAACGCCCATTGGTTCTCCGTCACCGCTCCCGATTCATCGGTCGGCAGGATGCTCGGGTAACCCTCCTTCGCAACTCGGCCGTACCAGCCGCCGTCCCAGAAGTTGAGGAAGTCGTTGAGGGTGGTGGTGACAGGACTTGAGGACCAGTTCGCCGGGTCCTGGCGCTTGAGGACAGCGGCGAAGATCGAGATGCTCACGACTCGTGAGAGGAAGTACACGGCGATGGCCTGAACCCACACGGGCAGGGTGAGGAACAGGTTGCCGAATCGTGACAGGCGGGAGGAGCTGAAGACTTCAGGGGCGAGGGTGATTCCGGGGAGGTCGTGGGCTCTGCTCATTGCTGCCCGCGTGCGGCTTCCAACTCGTGAATGCGGGTGCGCAGCATTCTCATCGCCTCGTCGACGTCCTCCATGCGATAGCCCCGCAGAGCAGGCCGGAACGAGAGTCCGTCGAGATCCTCAGGTGTGAAGTCGTGAGGCAGAGGCTCCCACGCCGCTTCGGTCTCCTCAGCGGATTCGGCGGAGAAGACGTTGAATGTTGCCGCCAGCACGATCACGAGCACGAAGATCGCTGCGGCCACTCCGATCACAATCCACAATGGCATACGGTCATTTTCTCACAGTGGGCTCACCTGCTCAGCGCAGGCCGCGCACGGTGTGTTCGGGTACCGCATCTCCGGTGATCGCCAGGGTCACAGCGAGGGCGTCTGCAGTGGCGCGGACGTCGTGGGTGCGGATCATCGCGGCACCCTTGGCTACGGCCAGTGCGGTGGCCGCGATCGTTCCGTTGAGTCGCTGCGAGGGTTCCACGTCACCGATGGACTCTCCGACGAAGTCCTTACGGGAGATTGCCAGCAGCACCCGGAATCGGGTCTCGGTGAACCTCTGAAGTTCACGCAGCAGCCGCAGCGACTGATAGGTGTTCTTCCCGAAGTCAGGTGTCGGATCGATGATGATCTTCTCGGCCGTGACGCCGGCGTCCTGCGCGGCCTCGGCCAGCCCGATCACTCCGGCCAGGGCGCGGTCGACGACTTCGCCGGCGCTCAGGCCGTATCGGTTGCGGTGGGCATCGGTGCGCGGAGACAGACCGCCCGTATGCGAGCAGACGATGCCCACGTCGTTCTTCGCTGCCACTGATGCCAGCTCGGGATCGACACCGGCCCAGGTGTCGTTGAGCAGACCGGCTCCGGCCGCGCAGGCCGCCTCGGCGACCTCGTGACGCCAGGTGTCGACGCTGATGAGCATGGTGGGGTGACTGTGTGCGACGGCTTCGATGACGGGGCAGACACGGTCGATCTCCTCGGCGACGGAGATCTCCGGGCCCCGGCCGGCCCGCACTCCCCCGATGTCGACGATGTGCGCTCCCTCCTGCGCAGCTGCGGCGACCGCCTCGATGGCTTCTTCGGCGGTGGACGCTGATTCGTAGAACGAGTCCGTGGTCCTGTTGATCACGGCCATGATGGCAGGATTGCCTGGCCGGGCCTGTGACAGGTGGAAGCCGCCGAGGTGGGCGCTTGGCTGCGCTGCGCCCCTCACTGTCCGTCTCCGTCTTCGGCGATGGCGGTGCCGATGATGTCGACGACCTCATCGATGTCGTCGGTGAGGGTGAACAGGTTCATGTCCCGGTCGCCGATGGTGCCTTCGGCCAGAAGGGTCGTGGTCATCCAATCGAGGAGTCCCTGCCAGTAGGCGGTGCCGAAGAGCACGATGGGAAACGAGGTGACCTTTCCGGTCTGGACCATGGTGAAGGCTTCGAAGAGTTCGTCGAGGGTGCCGAAGCCGCCGGGCATGACGACGAAGCCCCGTGAGTATTTGAGGAACATCGTCTTGCGGACGAAGAAGTAGCGGAAGTTCACGCCGAGTTCGACGTGATCGTTGAGTCCGGATTCGAAGGGCAGCTCGATGCCGAGGCCGATCGAGACTCCTCCCGCCTCCCGGGCACCCAGGTTCCCGGCTTCCATGATGCCTGGTCCGCCGCCGGTGATGATCGCGTTGCCACGGGCGGCGATTCGCCGGGCGATCTCACGGGCATCCTGATAGGCCTGCGTGTCCGCGCTCAGTCGGGCCGAGCCGAAGATCGACACGGCCGGTCCGATCTCTGCCAGCGAGCCGAAACCCTCGACGAATTCGGATTGGATCCGCAGCACTCGCCAGGGGTCCTCGTGGACCCAGTCGGAGGCGTCGCGGGATTCGAGCAGGCTCTGGTCCGCCGTGGTCGTGGGCACCTGAGAGCCGCGCAGACGCAGGGGCCCTTTGCTGTAGAACGCAGCGTCTATGGGTGCGGGGTCAACGCTCGGGGATTCGGCCACGGCCGGTTCGTTGGCAGCTGGTTCGTTGGCGGTTGGCTCGCCGGCAGCCGGATCATGCTCGCCCATTGGGTCTCAGCGCCCTTCGAGGTAGTCGCGCAGCGTCCGGGCGCACTCTTCGACCTCTGCGACGGCGACATGCTCATCGGACTTGTGGGCGTACAGGGGGTTGCCCGGCCCGAAGTTCACTGCAGGCACTCCCAATGCGCTGAACCTCGAGACATCGGTCCATCCCAGCTTCGGTGCGGGTGAGAGCCCAAGTGTGTCGATGAAGTCCTGAGCGATCTCGCGATCGAGACCGGGCCTGGCGCCTTCTGCCGCATCCGTGACGACGACGTCGAAGCCGGTGAAGAACTCGCGCAGGATGCCCTCCGCCTCGGCCGCGGATTTGCTCGGGGCGAAACGGTAGTTCACGGCGACTGTGCAGGCATCGGGCACGACGTTGCCCGCCACTCCCCCGGAGATCGAGACAGCGGACAGGGATTCACGGTAGTCGAGTCCGTCGACGTTCACGGTCCCGGTTTCGTGCTCGGCCAGGCGTCCCAGTACTTCTGCGGCGGCATGGATTGCGTTGACCCCCATGAAGGCACGTGCGGAATGGGCACGGACCCCGGTCGTGGACACGTTGACCCTGATGGTGCCGTTGCAGCCGCCTTCGACGGAAGCGTTCGAGGGTTCTCCGAGGACCGCGAAATCACCGCCCAGCCAGTCGGGGTGGTTGCGTGAGACCCGTCCGAGTCCATTGAGGGAGGCGTCGACCTCTTCGTGGTCGTAGAAGACCCAGCTGACGTCACGGTTCGGTTCGCGCAGGGCCGCAGCAGTGACCAGCGCCATCGCGACACCTGCCTTCATATCGCAGGCGCCTCTGCCCCAGATGACCTCGTCGTCTGTGTAGTCGGCACCGTCCAGGTGCGTGCGCCGAGGCGGAAGGTTGTTCTCCACCGGCACCGTGTCCAGGTGACCGGCGACGACGATCCGTTCGGAATGCCCCAGCTGGGTGCGAGCGACGATGGTGTCTCCGTCGCGGAGGATCTCCAGGTCCGGCCCGGGCCCTGCACCGATACGGTTGAGCACCTCGGCGACGGCATCGGTGATCGTCGTCTCATTGCCGGAGACCGATTCGATGGCACACAGGCGACCCGTGAGCTCGGCAGGGTTGTTGAGTGCGTCGAACAGGTAATCGGCCAGGTCACCAGTGGGGGTGAACACGGATTCGGTCTCAGCAGATGGATCGACAGTCATACCGCTTAGCCTAGTACTGCCGCCACCGACTAGTCTTGGTGGCATGACAGAACGCATAGTTTCCGCGCGTGGCCTGGCCACCCTGCACAACGACTCAGTCCTCACCGCCTGGTACCCCACCCTGAGCACGGGAGAAACCCCGGACGCCGCCGAGGAGACCGCCGCCTCCCGTGCGAGCGCCGACGGCCTCGATGCCCTCGTCGGCACCGATGAAGCCCGTGGCACTCGAACCAAGGTCGTGACCACGACGATCGACCTCGACGCCGGTCCCGCCTCAGCCGCCGACGCCTACCTGCGCCTGCACGCGCTGTCTCACCGTGTGGTCGCACCCAATGACGTCAACCTCGACGGTATCTTCGGTCACCTCGCGAACATCGTGTGGACCTCCGCCGGCGCCTGCTCTCCGGAGGACTTCGAAGCCACCCGCGCTAAGCTGCTGGCCAAGGGTCCTGTCGCCGTCTTCGGTCTGGACAAGTTCCCGCGTATGACCGACTTCGTCATTCCCTCCGGCGTCCGCATCGCCGATGCCGATCGTGTCCGCCTCGGCGCACATCTGGCCTCGGGCACGACCGTCATGCACGAGGGCTTCGTGAACTTCAATGCCGGCACGCTGGGCTCGGCGATGGTCGAGGGACGCATCTCCCAGGGCGTCGTCGTCGGCGACGGTTCCGACATCGGCGGCGGTGCCTCCATCATGGGCACCCTGTCGGGCGGCGGCACGCACCGCATCTCGATCGGCAACGGCAGCCTGCTGGGTGCGAACTCCGGTGTGGGCATCTCCATCGGAGACGACTGCATCGTCGAAGCCGGGCTCTACATCACCGCCGGCACACGCGTCACAGTTCCAGGTGACGACGAGACGGTCGTGAAGGCCTCCGAACTCAGCGGTCAGAACAACATCCTCTTCCGCCGCAACTCCGTCACCGGCGCCGTCGAGGCGATCTCACGCTCGTCCAAGGGCATTGAGCTCAACCCCGACCTTCACTGAACTTCAGGCTGCTGGCCTCTTTGCTGAGCAGGCCGTGAACTGACACCCACGAGGGCGCGTCCACGAAAGTGGGCGCGCCCTTGTGGTGCCTCAACCTTGTCGTGTCTCAGCCTCGCCCTGTCTCAGCCTCGGACAGTCGGCGTGAGCGTGCCGGCCCGGGCAGACATGACAATACGCCCTACACTCGGCTGCTGAACACCGTCTTGCAGCGGGTTGCAGCAGTGCTGAGTGTAGGACGTATTTGACCAGCGGTGCCTATCGCCACCAGCGGTGCCGGTTACGGCCCAGTCTGACGGTTGAGAATGACGGTGCGAATCAGCGCTCGTTCATGTCCTTGTAGTCGCGCGAATAGGCACCCGTGTAGATCTGGCGCGGACGGCCGATCTTGGTCTCCGGGTCGTTGATCATCTCGCGCCACTGGGCGATCCAGCCCGGAAGACGACCGACGGCGAAGAGCACCGTGAACATATTCGTCGGGAACCCGAGAGCCTTGTAGATCAGGCCGGTGTAGAAGTCCACGTTCGGATAGAGCTTGCGCTCGACGAAGTAGTCATCGGCCAGTGCGATCTCTTCGAGCTTCTGTGCCACCTCGAGCAGCGGGTCGCCACCGGAACGGGCCAGGACCTCGTCGGCGGTCTTCTTGATGATCTTCGCCCGCGGGTCGTAGTTCTTGTACACGCGGTGACCGAAGCCCATGAGACGAACGCCGTCTTCTTTGTTCTTCACACGCTCCATGAACTTCTCGGGACCATCGTCGGAGGCCGAGATCTCCTCGAGCATCGTCAGGACTGCGGAGTTCGCGCCGCCGTGCAGCGGACCGGCCAGAGCGTTGACACCGGCGGAGATCGACTGGAACAGGTTCGCCTGCGACGAGCCGACGAGGCGCACCGTCGAGGTCGAGCAGTTCTGCTCGTGGTCGGCGTGGAGGATGAAGAGCTGGTCCATGGCTTTGACGGCCAGTGGGTCCGGCTCGTACTCCTCTGCGGGAACGCCGAAGTTCACGCGCAGGAAGTTCTCGACGAGGCTCAGGGAGTTGTCTGGGTGGATGACCGGCAGACCCATGTTCTTGCGGTGGGCAAGCGCAGCGATCGTCGGCATCTTCGCGAGCAGTCGGAATGTGGAGGTGTCGACCTGGCCCTCGTCAAAGACATCGAGGTCATCTTGGTAGAAAGTCGACAAAGCCGCGACCGCAGCTGCCACCATGGGCATCGGATGCGCATCGTAGGGGAAGGCCCGGAAGAAGCGACGCAGATCTTCGTGGACGATGGTGTGACCGCGAAGCCGACCATCGAATGCGTCGTACTGCTCCTGGGTCGGGAGTTCTCCGTGAATGAGGAGGTAGCTGACTTCGACGAAGTTGGAATGCTCGGCAAGCTGCTCGATGGGATAGCCGCGATACTGCAGAACGCCCGCGTCACCATCGATGTAGGTGATGGACGAGGAGCTTGATGCCGTATTGGCGAACCCTGGGTCGTAGGTGACCGCCCCGGTGTCTTTCAGCAGAGAGCCGATGCGATATCCGTTGTTGCCCGCCGAGGATGCCACCTCGGGCAGTGTCAGTTCTGTGTCCCCGACCTGCAGACTCGCATCCGATGGCATATGTTCTCCTCAGCTTGGACCCACCTCAAGAACTTCCTGAGGTGTCTTGCACAATTCCCTCAAAGACTACCGATAACTGTCAGAATCAAAAAATCACAGCCACCCGTTGATACCGGCCAGTAACCTACTTGAACTGGCCGTACAGAGGGTTCTCGGGCTCAAATTCGGGTACTGAAGTGACCAGCCTTCTGGCTGCCGATCGGCTCACCCGGCGGCCTGGTGCAAGCGCTGTGCGGCGGCGCGAATACGCTCATCGCTTGCGGTCAGGGCGATGCGCACATGATCGGTGGCGGCCTCACCATAGAATTCGCCAGGACCGGCGATGATGCCGATGTCTGCCAATTCCGACAGTGAGTCCCAACAGTTGACATCGGCGCTCGACCACAGATAGAGACCCGCACTGGAGTGATCGATGCGGAATCCGTAGGCCTCGAGTCCGCTGCGCAGCAGCTCTCGACGAGTCCGATAGCGTTCCTTCTGCTCGAAGACATGAGCAGTGTCCCGCAGACCGGCGATCATCGCAGCCTGGACGGGGAAAGGCACGATCATGCCGGCGTGTTTGCGCGACTTGGTGAGATCACCGATGAGCTCACTGTCCCCGGCCACGAAGGCCGCACGGTACCCGGCGAGGTTTGACTGCTTCGACATCGAGTACACGCTGAGCACACCGCTGTGGTCGTCACCGGCGGCATTGAGAATACTCGGAGCAGGAGACTCGGATTCCCAGTTCAGGAGTCCGTAGCATTCGTCTGAGGCAATGACGACTCCGGCGCCGCGGGCACGGCGGACGACCTCGGCGAGGGTAGCGGTGTCGAGCACTTCCCCCGTGGGATTGCCAGGGGTGTTGATCCAGAGCAGACCGATCCCATCGAGGGAGGCTCCGGCGGCAACGTCTGCCGCGTCGAGGCGGCGGCAGTCGACGCCTGCGATCGTGGCGCCCATCTCGTAGGTCGGGTAGGCCGCCGACGGACAGGCCACGTCCAGGCCGGCCTGGCGCAGCCCCAGCAGGGCGGGCAGCCACGCGACCATTTCCTTCGAACCGATTGTGGGCAGCACCTCGGCGGCGGGGTCGAGCGTGACCCCATGCCAGTTCTGATACCACCAGGCGATGGCTTCGCGCAGCTCATCCGTACCTGCCGTCGTCGGGTAGCCGTGGGCATCACCGGCGTCGGACAACGCGGACTGGATCACCTGCGGTGTGGGATCGACCGGTGTGCCGATGGACAGATCACAGGCGCCGTCAGGATGTTCTGCGGCCCGATTGCGAAATTCGGTGAGCCGGTCCCAGGGGTAGTCGGGCAGGTTGAGGCCGAAGCGAGAAGGCATGGCTCAGTCGTGCTGCTGCAGGGGCAGGGCAGAGATGATCGGGTGGTCCAGGCCGGTGTTGCCCAGCTTCGCGGCACCACCTGGTGAACCGAGCTCGTCGAAGAACTCGACGTTGGCTTTGTAGTACTCAGACCACTCTTCGGGAGTGTCGTCTTCGTAGAAGATCGCTTCCACCGGGCAGACCGGTTCGCAGGCACCGCAGTCGACGCATTCGTCGGGGTGGATGTAGAGGCTGCGCTCGCCTTCGTAGATGCAGTCGACCGGACATTCGTCGACGCAGGCCTTGTCCTTCAGATCGACACAAGGCTGGGCAATGATGTACGTCACGAGTACGACTCCTATTAAGACTCAACGAGATTGCACGTATACAGCCTAAGACTACGCCTTCTGACTGTGCAGGGTCCCATCGGGTCGACGTGATCCTGCTTTCACATTCGTGTCCTCCGTCACGCCTGCAGCGACTGCGGCAGAGCCTGGATTAGGCTGGAGGCTCCAGTACTTAGAGGCGGTTCGACGGAAGGCGACAAGTGGACGATCTGCAGCCCGGCAAAAGAGTGGTCGTACGGTATTCGCTCGAACCCGGCGACACGCACTCGACCTCGGATGCCCTCGGCGTCGTCAACAGCGCTGACGAGTCATCCGTGGAGATCGGGACCAAACGCGGGCCGATCCGCATCCCCCGGGAGCAGATCATGCTCGTCCACGAAGTTCCGCCGGCACCGACGAAATCGGGTCGCACCCATGAGATCGTCTCCGCCGTCGACCTGCGCAGGATCTCTGCCGCGGCATGGCTGCCCCAGGACATCTCCTGGCTGCACATGGAGAATCTGCGCAATGAGAGCGCCGAGACCGATGCCGACATCGGATTGCTGCAGAAGGGTTGGCTGCTGCGCAGCTCCGAATCGGTGACCAGGCGTGCCAACAGCTGCCTTCCGGTCACTGACACCGGAATGGACTGGGAGCAGAGCCTCGATGCTGTCGAGGCCTGGTACTCGGCACGCCAGAAGCCAAGCTGCATCCAGATCTATTCGAGCGAGGATTCCAACTCGCTTGCCCCGGCGTGCGAAGGTCTGGCACCACTTCTCTCGGCCCGGGGCTATTCTCCCTCTGAGCCGGTATTTCTGCTGGCCGGTTCCACCGTCGAGGCGGCAGCTGGGGCAACGCATCCCGGTGACGCGGCCGCACCCGGCCTGTCGATCGACGTCAGTGAGGAACCGAGTCCCATGCATTATGCGGCGTGGGCCAGTGAGCGCGACCCGGGTTCGGCGGAGGCCTTCCGTGGGCTCATCGAAGCCTCGGATCCCTGTCAGTTCATCACGGCCTATGCCGACCACCCGGATGGCAGCCGGTCCATGGTGGCCGGTGCCCGAATAGTTGAGCGCAGCAAATGGGGTGTGCTGACGAACCTCGTCACCCATCCGGATCTGCGCCGACGCGGGGCAGGCCGTTCTGTGGCCCAGGCCGCTGCCGCACTGTTGTCGCAGCGAGGAGTCCGTTCATACCTCATTGATGTGGAGGCCAGCAATGAGGCCTCGTTGAACCTCTTCACATCACTCGGTGCCACAGTCCGACACCGGTCCTGGTACGCCAGTCGCGGCTGAGGCAGATCAGTCCTTGCACTCAACCTTGTTCACCGGCCGGTAGACGGTGACGAATGAGTCCTTCGTGGTCTTGCCCGACTCGATGTCCTTCATCGTCCGAGTGATCTTGATCGACCAGCCCTGTTTCGGAGTCTGCGGCGTGCACTCAGGACCCGAATCGGTCACCGAGCCGGGCGAACTGTAGTTGTAACGGTCGGAGGAATCTGAGCCGACCTTGAGCTTCTTGTCGCCGAATACCGTCGCGTGGACCTCACCGCCGGACAGATACATGTCGAGAACGATCGGCTGCTTCGATGTGTTCGTGAACTTCATGTCGATGGTCGACCAGTCCAGCGTGGCTTCCCGACCTTCCGGATAGCGGGAGATATAGCGCGAATGAGCCTGGTGTTCGTCGAGTCCGAAGCCGGCGAAGAAGGCCGCGTTGAACAGCGTCGTCGACACCTGGGATACTCCCCCGCCGAAGTCTTCCTTCATCTGGCCATCAGAGATGACTCCAGCAGCCTTGTATCCGTTGGCTGCGGTGCGCTGCCCGATGGTTTCGTTGAGGGAGAACTGCTCCCCCGGCTGAACGACTGTGCCGGAGACCTTCTTCGCGGCGACCTTGAGGTTGGTGTCGCGGTTGGGTTCCGAGGAATAGCCGGTTGAGAATTCCGACATCGCATCGGACACGTCGGCCTTCTTCGCGTCCTGCGTGGTGAAGTCCGGCTTCACCGAGGCGAGCGTGACCGTGGGCTTGTCGGTCTTGCCCGTGATGGCGTCGGTGACGGCCGTGGTCAGTTCGTCCTTTTTGATGCCGATTCCCGTTTCGGACTCCACCACTTCAGGCTTGCCGTCCTTGATCGTGAAGCTGGCGTCCTTCGCTGGTTTGCCGACGTCCCTGTTGGACGACAGGACACGCTTCTGCAGGTCCTCTTCGTCGAAGACGGGGGCCAACTTCGAGTCCTTCGACTCAAAGGTCAGTGTCTTCGCGATCGTTGTCGGGCTGATCGTGAGATCGCCGGCGTCGACATCCGAGTCGGCGTCCTTCGCAGGTTCCGCGCGCACCGTCAGATCCTTGCTCACTGCGTCTTCAGCGAAGCCGTCGGCGACGTCCTTCGCCTCGGCGGTGGTGATGTCGGGTTCGACCTTGCTCGCTGTGACCGGCAGTGCGTCCTCGGTACGCAGCCACGAATCCTCGATGGCTGTACGCACCTGTTCGGCATCGACGGTCTGACCGTTGGTGCCGTCTTTGATGTCCGGCTTGGCCTTGACGTAGCTGACCTCGGCGTCGACTGGTTCAACCTCGAGGGAATTCGTCACCTTGCCGGTGGCTTCTTCGAAGGATTCGTTGTCGATGCTGATGACGGGTTCGATTTCGTCATCGCCGAAGAGCCGGTCCCAGATGATGGTCGGGTCCAGTGTGAATCCGGTGGCCCGGCTGATGGTCTCCGGGATGTCGAAGCTGACTCCGGCCTCCTCCGGGTCGAGTTCGGCGGTGGGCTTTCCCGCCTTGAGCTCGATCTTCGCCCCGGCTGTCTCACCCAGCTCCTCTCGCAGAGTCGCTTCGGCCGAGGTGGTGGACTGGCCTCCGATATCGATGCCTGCGACCGTCGTCCCAGGCGACAGGACTCGTCCGGTGAGGAACCCGATCACCAGATAGATGGCCGCGAGTACGAGGATGATGAAGAGCGCGATCAGCCACGGCTGGCGCTTCGGGGTCTCCGTCGTACCCTGCGGGCGACCGCCGGGGTTCGGTGAGGGGTGGGACAGGGTCTGAGTCGGCATAGTTCTCCCGATTCTAACGGGCTGCTTCGGGCCGCCGCACCTTGATGAACGCGAGGACAGCAGCGATGAGCATCGGACCGATCAACCAGGCTGCTGAGCGCAGCATCCCGGTCACGATGATATCCGCGCCAGGCAGCCACGTCGGCTGGCCGAGGATATACGAGAGGATGACGATGACGAATGCGGCGATGAGCATCGGTGAGGAACTCAGGTACATCGTCTTGAGGTGCCAGAGTCCGCAGGCCACCAGGAGAAGGGACAGGGCAAGCCCCCAGGGCAGGATGACCGGGGTGCCTGCCAGGTCGAACACACTGACGTTGAGGTGCTGCATGGCGCCGAGGAAGCCGATGAGTACGGCCAGCACCACCGCGTGGGCGTAGGCGAAGAAGCCCGGCTTCTTCGGCTCCCGACGTCGGCGGCGCAGAGGAAGAGCGGCGGCGCCGGCAGCTCCAGCCGCGATTCCGGCGCCTGAATCCTGTCTCTCACAGGCGTCGATGTCGAGGTCGATGAGCACATGGGGTGCGGGACCCGAACGCAGCCGCAGGTCAGAGATGGGGGCTCCTGCGCCGATGGAGTAGTACTCGTGGTCGAGGATCTTCATGCCGATGCCGTTCGACAGGGCGAAGAAGGCCCCGGAGACCGTCACCTGGGTGCGATGGGCGGCCAAGGCGCCACGTTTGGCGCCGAGGACAGAAGAGATGTCCTGGGCGACGACGATATCGCTCACAGGCGGCTTGGTCGGGATCGTCTGAGCCGGTGCGAAACCGGTGTCGGCAAATCCCGGCTGGTTCGGGTCGAATGTCTCTCGGGCCGCTTCAGCCGGGACATCGACGAACAGGAGTCGCCCGGCGCTCCAGGCTGCTGTGTCGACGGCAGCGACGGTGGCCTCGTGGACGCGCACATGGTCGGGGTGACCATAGCCGCCGTTGGAAGCGTAGGTGATGACCGCATGCGGTCGGACTTCGTCGATGACGGCGGCGATGTAGCGAGCAACGGTCGTCAGTTCGGCCGCGCAGAGAGCATTGGCCGGCATGGTCGGGGCGGCGACGGCATGACCATCGGCGCCCCACTCCATGCCGGAGTCTTCGAAGGTGTGGGCGCTGCCGCCCAGGAACAGGTGCTCGCGGACGCCCAGGGCAGCCATCGCCTCGGCGATCTCTGATTCCCGCACGCGGGCCAGTCCTGCCCGATCTCCCTCAAGACCTTTGAGGTCGGCGGGGATCACCTCACCGTCCTCACCTCGTGTGGCGCTCAGAACCGTGACCTGCGCCCCCTCGCCGACCAATGCGGCGATCGTTCCTCCGGTCGTGATCGTCTCATCGTCGGGATGAGCGTGCACGAAGAGGATGCGGGGTACGACGGTCATGGGGTCCTGAGCGCTCGAGGTCATACTGTGCTGTTCGAACTCACGCGTTCTGTTTACGCATCTTGGCGTAGGTCTTCGCGCGTTCCTTCGGGTCGAGTTCCAGCTTGCGGATGCGCACTGTACCCGGCGTGACCTCGACGCATTCGTCTTCGCGGGCGAATTCGAGGCTTTCCTCGAGTGTCAGTTTGCGGGGCGGAACGAGGTTTTCGAAGGAGTCCGCCGAGGCTGAACGCATGTTCGTCAGCTTCTTCTCCTTCGTGATGTTGACGTCCATGTCATCGGCGCGAGAGTTCTCGCCGACGATCTGGCCGGTGTAGACCTCAGAGGTGGGCTGAACAAAGAAGCTGCCGCGTTCCTGCAGGTTGATCATCGCGTACGGTGTCACAGAGCCGGGACGGTCGGCGACGAGGGATCCGTTGGTCCGGAACTCGATGTTGCCGGCCCAGGGGCCGTATCCGGCTGAGAAGGAGTTCGCGATGCCGGTTCCGCGGGTCTCGGTGAGGAACCGGGTGCGGAATCCGATGAGGCCACGTGCGGGGACGGTGAATTCCATCCGGACCCACCCGGTGCCGTGGTTGGTCATGGTCGACATGACACCCTTGCGGCTGGCCAGGAGCTGAGTGACGGCGCCGAGGTAGTCCTCAGGAACGTCGATCTGGAGTTCTTCGAAGGGCTCGTGGACCTTGCCGTCTACCTTCTTGGTGACGACCTGCGGCTTGCCGACGGTGAGCTCGAAGCCCTCACGACGCATCTGCTCGACGAGGATGGCCAGCGCGAGCTCGCCACGTCCCTGGACTTCCCAGGCGTCGGGACGCTCAGTGGGAAGGACCTTGAGGGACACGTTGCCGACGAGTTCCTGGTCGAGGCGGTCCTTGACCATGCGCGCGGTGACCTTGGTGCCCTTTTCGCGACCCGCCAGCGGCGAGGTGTTGATGCCGACGGTCATCGAGATCGCGGGATCGTCGATGGTGATCGCAGGCAGGGGCTTCGGGTTGTTCAAGTCGGTGAGCGTGTCACCGATCATGATGTCGGGGATGCCTGCCACTGCGACGATGTCGCCAGCAGATGCCTCGGTGGCCGGCACCCGATCCAGGCCCTGGGTCTCCAGGAGTTCGGTGATCTTGACCGAGCTGATGTCATCGCCACGAGCCCAGGCGACCTGCTGGCCCTTGCGCAGGGTGCCGCCGAAGATGCGCAGCAGAGCAAGACGGCCCAGGAACGGCGAAGCGTCGAGGTTGGTGACGTGTGCCTGAAGGATGTCGTCATCGTTGATCTCCGGAGCCGGAATGGTCTCGAGGATCGTCTTGAACAGCGGCTCCAGGTCCGGATTGGACGGGGCCTCACCATCGGCAGGCTGTTCGAGCGAAGCGGCGCCGACCTTGGCGGCGGCGAAGACTGTGGGCACGTCGAGCACCGAGTCGACGTCGAGATCGGGGACTTCATCCGCGAGGTCGGAGGCGAGACCGAGGAGCAGGTCCTGGGCCTCTTCGACGACTCCGTCGATGCGAGCATCGGCACGGTCGGTCTTGTTGATCAGGAGGATGACCGGCAGCTTCGCGGCCAGCGCCTTGCGCAGCACGAAGCGGGTCTGGGGCAGAGGGCCCTCGGATGCGTCAACAAGGAGGACGACTCCGTCGACCATGGATAGGCCGCGTTCGACCTCTCCCCCGAAGTCAGCGTGACCCGGCGTGTCGATGACGTTGATGACGATGGGATCGTCACCGGCTGAGGGTCCGTTGTAGAGAACCGAGGTGTTCTTCGCGAGAATGGTGATGCCCTTCTCGCGTTCGAGGTCGCCGGAGTCCATAACGCGTTCAGCAAAATCACCGTGTTCGCTGAACACACCTGTCTGGCGGAGCATGGCGTCGACCAGAGTGGTCTTGCCGTGGTCGACGTGGGCGACGATTGCGACGTTGCGACGGTTTTCCCGACGCGTGATGGCTTCAGTCATCAAGAACCTTATGAGCTAGAGAGATTGGTCCGGTGCGGACCCAACAGACCATTATACGGCCACACACTTACCGGAAATGACAGGTGGTGTTCAAAAACGGCTGAGAGGAATCCGAATGTGAATGCACTCGGTGGCCGCAGTGTCGAGTGAGTATCCGCTCGAAAGCGAATCCGACCCGTCCACTGCGACCACCGAGTGGTCGCGTTGGCCGCTGTGCTGACCGGAGATCAGGCGTTGGCCGTGGCCTCCAGGACAGCGTCCCTGGCTTCACGACGCTTGCGCTGTTCGCGCGGATCCGGGACCGGCACCGCGGACAGCAGCCGCTGGGTGTAGGGATGGACCGGGTTGGCGACGACCTGCGAGCTCTTCCCGATCTCCACGAGGTAACCGTGACGCATCACTGCGATACGCGAGGCGATGCGTTCGATGACAGCCAGGTCGTGGCTGATGAACAGGCAGGCGAATCCGTACTCCTGCTGCAGCCCCTCGAACAGGTCGAGGACCTTCGCCTGGACCGAGACGTCGAGTGCCGAAGTCGGCTCATCGGCGATAAGCAGCTTCGGCCGCAGCGTCAGTGCTCGGGCGATGCCGATCCGCTGTCGCTGACCGCCCGAGAGTTCGTGCGGATAGCGGTTGCGCATCGATGTCGGCAGCTCCACCGCGGTGAGCAGCTCTTCGACGCTCTTGCTCAGCGCCGGTCCCTTCATCCCCTCGTGCAGATACAGAGGTTCGCCGATGGACTCGCCCACTGGCAGGCGTGGGTTGAGCGAGGAACCGGGGTCCTGGAACACGATCCCGACTTCCTTGCGCAGCGGTCGCAGCTGCTTGTTGCTCAGGCCCTTGATGCTCTTGCCGTTGACGACCATATCGCCTTCGACAGTGGGCAGAAGACCCAATGCGGCACGACCGATAGTGGTCTTGCCCGACCCGGATTCTCCGACCAGTCCCACGACCTCTCCAGGAGCGACCATCAGGTTGATGTGATGGGCGGCCCGGAACGCCTTCTTCCGTCCGATCGCCGGATACTCGATCGCGGCATCGCGCAGCTGCAGTGCGGAGGGCTGCGAGAAATCAGCCTGAGATCCCGGGTGGTAGTACGTCTTCGTCGAGTCCATCTCGATGTCGTCGTGGTCCTGCTTGGGCTGTCCGGCCGCCTCCGCGGCCGCGGCCAGACCCGAGACTCGGTCTGCTCCGCCCTCGGTCACCATGGGACTGAGAGTCGCATTCGGCGGGTGAGCCCCGTCATCGTTGCTGCCCGCCGTGACGTCATCGGCGGTGCCGTGGGAGGCTTCCGTCTCGTGCACGACCGCCGAGTCCTCGACGTTGGCGAGGTCGGCCCCGAAAGCCTCTCCCTCAATGGCTGTGCCAAGGTGAGGCACAGCTTCGAGGAGCTGTCTCGTGTACGGGTGCTGCGGATTGTAGAAGATCTCTTCCGCATTGCCAGATTCGACGACGCGTCCCGCCTTCATCACAATCATGCGGTCGGCCATATCGGCGACCACACCCATGTCGTGGGTGATGAGGATGATGCCGGCGTCGAGCTTCGACTTCAGCTCACGCATGAGTTTGAGGATCTCAGCCTGGACCGTGACGTCCAGGGCAGTGGTCGGCTCATCGGCGATGAGCAGCTTGGGCTGGCAGGCCAGAGCCTGAGCGATCATGATGCGCTGGCGCTGTCCGCCCGAGAGCTGGTGCGGGAACGAGTGGAAACGCTCCTCCGGGTCCGGGATCTCGACGAGACGCATCAGTTCGAGAGCGCGCTCCTTGGCCTCAGTGGGGCCCACGTCCAGGTGCACACGCAGTGTCTCCACGATCTGGAAACCTGCCGTGTAGACCGGGTTGAGCGCCGTCATCGGCTCCTGGAAGATGACGGAGATCTCGTTTCCTCGGATCTGCTGCATCTTCTCCGGCGGCATGCCGATGAGTTCGGTGCCACCCATCTTGGCCGAGCCGGTGGCCCGTCCGTTGCTGGGCAGCAGGCCGAGCAGTGACATGCTCGACTGCGACTTGCCGGACCCGGATTCTCCGACGATTGCGAGCACTTCACCGGCGTTGACCGTGTAGTTGAGTTCCTCAGCGGCCATCCACCATTCGTCGTTGACCCAGAAGTTCACTCCCAGGTCTTTGACATCGAGGACCGGTGATTTGGCTGTGCTTGTCTGTTCAGTCATCACTTCGCCTCCTCTTTCTGCGTCGTGTTCGCGACCTTCTTCTGGGTCATGCGCTCGGCCTTCTTCATCTTCCTCCAGCTGGGAATGGTCTTCATTCGCGGGTCGAACGCGTCGCGCAGACCGTCGCCGATGAAGTTCACGCACAGAGCAATGACGATGATGAACAGACCGGGCCACCAGAACAGCCACGGACGTGTGGCGAAGGAGGTCTGGTATTCGCTGATGAGCTGGCCCAACGAGATTCCAGGTGATTGGATGCCGAAGCCGAGGTAGCTGAGTGCCGCTTCGAGCACGATCGCCTGGCTCATCACCAGCGTTGTGTTGACGATGATGACGCCCATGGCATTGGGCAGCATGTGTTTGAACATGATACGGAAGTCGCTGGCTCCGGCCACACGAGCCGAGTCCACGAACTCTCGTTCACGCAATGACATGAAGTCACCGCGCACCAGTCGTGCCAGGCCCGTCCATAGAATTGCGCCGAGGGCCAAGCCCAGCAGCGGTCCGTTCGCGCCGCCGACCATCTTGCCGAGGATCGAACCGATGACGATGACGGGCAGGATGATGAAGCCGTCTGTGATGCGCATCAGCAGGGAGTCGATCCATCCGCGGTAGTAACCGGCGACTGCACCCACGATCGTGCCGATGACAAGGCAGACCAGGCCGATGATGACCATGACGATGATGGAGATCTGCGTCCCCTTCATCACACGCGCGAAATTGTCGCGACCGATTTCGTCCTGTCCGAAGGGGTGTTGGCCCAAGGAGAAGAAGTTCGAGAACGACCACGTGGGCGCGCCTCCCGGATTAACGACCGGTCCCGAAGCTGTGTGGTTGAAGATCCACCAGCCTGGCACCGGGCCGAAGCCCACCGATGAGAAGGCGAAGAGGGCGACGAATGCGAAGACGCCGATGCTGATCATCGCGCCCTTGTGGCGGAGGAATTTCCGGAAGACGATCTTGCCCTGGGACAGACCTTCGGTTTCCTTGGCTTCGATCGCGTTGTCCCCGACGTCGTCGGGCGCGAGAGCATTTTCGTTGTCGTTGTTGGTACTCATGCGTTCACTCGGATTCTGGGGTCGAGGACTGCGTAGAGGAAGTCCGCGACGAGGTTGGCGATGATGGCGAGCAGGCCCGTGATGAGGATGTAGGCCATGATCGGATCGAGTTCGGACTGTCTCATCGAATCGATGAAGAGTTTGCCCATGCCGTTCCAGCCGAAGATCGTCTCAGTGATCACGGCACCGCCGATCATCGTGATGATGTCGACGGGGATGATCGATGCCAACGGCAGCAGAGCATTGCGCAGTGCATGGCGCATGACGACAGTTCGTTCGTTGAGCCCCTTGGCCCGTGCCGTGCGGATGTAGTCCTGACCCATGACCTCGAGCATCGAACCGCGTGTGTAGCGGGTGTACGAAGCAAAGGAGATGAGGATCAGTGCGATCGACGGCAGGAGGAGGTGGGTGAACGTGTCCAGGTTCGCTATCCAGAAGTCACCCTCGAGGTTCGGCGTCGATGCGCCGATCGTCGCGATCGGTCGATTGTTGATCGCAGGCTGGTCGGAGTAGTCGCCCCAACCCTGCAGCACACGGTCGGCAAAGATGAGCACAGCGATGATGACACCGGTGAAGAAGGTGGTGCGCACCGTGTCCCAGGGATCGGGTCCGCGGAACGCCAGACCCACGCCGACGGCCACACCGATCGTCACGATCAGGAGTCCGAACATCCACAGCCAGTTCATCTCCTGGTAGTAGAAGAGGTATTGCAGCGGCATGTACAGCAGAGCCCCGATGACAGCCATCGCCAACGATGCATAGAGCACTCGCTTGTTCTTCAGACCTGTCGACAGGAAGGTCATGACCACAGCCGCACCGAGGCCGATGACAACGACTCCCACGATGCCGATGCTCGGCTGCTGCAGCCAACCGCTGGCAAGGATGTAGTAGATCGTCACGAAGGTGATGACCGTGGCTGCGAGGAAGGTGATGAGTCTGCGTCTGCGGCTGCCTCCCAAGGCACCCATCCAGAACAGTCCCAGCGCAACGCAGACGAGGATGATCGGCACCCAGCTGCTCAGCGTCGGATCGTTGATGAAGTTGTTGATCTCGATCGCGCCGTACTGCTTGAGCAGAACCGCAACCCAGAATACAGGCAGCGAGTACAAGAGGAATGAGACGAAGGTGATGAAATAGTCGAAGCCCGAGTACTGGCGAATCGCCGAGACCATGCCGACAGCGATGCCGAGCACGATGGCCACAATTGTCGAAGCGGTGATGAGCTTGACCGTATTGACGATCGCTCCCTGCAGCTGAGAGGTGACCTCTTGGCCAGATTTCCAGGCGATGCCGAAATCGCATTGCCCGACCACACAGCCGCCCACGCCAGCCAGCCACTTGAAGTAGCGCACGATCGCAGGAGTGTCGAGGTCAAGCAGCCGGCGACGGGACTCGTAGAGTGACTCGATATTGGGAGATGTGCTCGAACGCAAGTCCCAGAAGAAGTCGA
Organism: Brevibacterium antiquum; assembly: GCF_016107655.1. Classification (GTDB taxonomy): domain Bacteria; phylum Actinomycetota; class Actinomycetes; order Actinomycetales; family Brevibacteriaceae; genus Brevibacterium; species Brevibacterium antiquum. The sequence goes on along the minus strand of NZ_JABASX010000001.1, from coordinate 460,330 downwards.
GGGCGACGTTGAGCAGGAGGTAGAGGACGAAGGTCACGACCAAGAGCACGAGTGCTGTCGAGAGGAGTCGTCTGAGGATGAATCTTGTCATTGGGTGGTGTCCGTTTCAATCTTCCGAAAACGCCGCTGTGGGGATCACAGAGTGATCCCCACAGCAGCTGGGGGTGAAGGAGAACCGACCGCGTCAGTCGCGGATCAGTTGGTCTCCCACTCCCAGTAGTTCCAGAACATGGTCGGTGACACGGCCGTGGACTTCACGTTCTTGACCTTGTCACGGTAGATCGTCAGCTCAGGGAACTGGAAGATCGGTGCGCCGAAGGCGTCCTCGCTCAGCTGCTTCTCCATGTCGACGAGCAGCTTCTCCTGCTCGTCTTCCTTGGACACGAGCAGCTTATCGAGGATCTTGTCCATCTTCTTGCTCGAGTAGCCGCCGTAGTTGTTCTGCGCGCCGGTGCGGAAGTTCGCATCGTTCTCAGTGACTCCGGTTCCTTCCGACTGCCAGCCGAACAGCGAGACATCGTAGGTGCCGTCGCCGAGGCGGGTGCCCCAGTTGACGTCTCCGACGTCTTCGATCTTGAAACCGGCCTTCTCAGCCGATTCCTTGATGAGCTGGAACTCCTGCTGACGACGCGAGTTCGTGTTGTCGTACATCACGCGGACCTTGGGTGCATCGGCACCGGCCTCTTTGAGAAGCTTCTTGGCTGCGGCGATGTCGACGTCGGTGGCGTCGGCAACTCCGTTCTCCTTGGTGATCGCGTCGTACATCGGCGAGCCGGGAACCTGCGAGTATGAATCGCGGGTGACGGCCTTGTCGTTGAGCGGCTTGATGATCTTGTCGACGATGTCCTTACGAGGAACGGTCTTGAGGAACGCCTGACGAACCTTCTTCGCCTTCTCCTTATCGCCGCCATGGGCCTCTGGGTCGAAGGGACCCTTGTTGTCGAAGGTGAAGTCGACGTGCTCGTAGGTTGCGCCGTCGGCCGCATCGACGCTCACACCGTCAAGGTCTTCAGCAGCGGAGAGGACGTCGGCCGTGGCCTGTGGCTGGGTCATGTCGACTTCGCCGTTTTCGATCGCCTGAATCATGGCCATCGGGTCGCCGTTGTAGCGAACCGTGACGGTGTCGACCTTCGGCTTGACCGGTCCCGTGTACTTATCGTCGAGTTCGAGAGTGACGTACTGGCCCTCTTTGAAGTCAGTCATCTTGTACGGACCGTTGTGGACGAGGAGGTCCTTGTCCTTGGGCATCGAGGTGAAGTCGAAGCCGGTGTTCCAGGTGTTCGAGATCTTGGACAGCTTCTTGGTGTCCTTGTCCTTGATCGCCTTGAGGATGGCCTGCTTGCCCTTTTCGGGATCGTCGACGCCCAGCGCCTTTTTGGCCACAATGTGGGCGGGGACACCGACGCCGTCTGCACCGGTGCCGAATTCTGTCTGCCAGTCGGCATAGGGCTTCGAATAGGAGAGGGTGATCTCCTTGCCGTCTTCCGAGATCTCCGGGAAGTCCTTGATCAGTGCCGAACCTGCGGTGGACGAGTCGAAGTAGACCGTCTTCGCGTCGTTCTCCTTCACCGATCCGTCGTCAGCGTTGTTCTGTTTGACTGTATTGAAGTTTGCCGATGTTCCAGCCCAGGTCAGAGCCAAGTCGGCTGCATCGACCGGAGTGCCATCGGACCATTTGGCATCGTCGTTGAAGGTGTACTTGACCTTCAGAGGGTCTTCTGATATCTGCTCGACCTTGCCCAGAGATCCGTCTTGGACCTCGAGTTCACCGTCGTAGTATCCGAAGTTGTCATTCATCATGTAGGTGAGAATGGCGTTCGATGTGGCGTTGCCGTTGGCCGTCAATGTGTTCATCGACCGGAAGGATTCGTTCCATCCGATGTTGATGCTTGATTTCTCTGACGACTTCTCATCGTCTCCGCCGCCGGGGGGTGTGCACGCAGTGAGCACCATTGCTGCTGCGGCAACTGAGGCTCCGGCCGCGAGGAAGCGCTTTTTCACGTTCTCTCCTTGTTGTCATGAGGCTGTTTCGCCCGTGTAGCCACGCCCACAATCCGGGGCGTGATGCGCTCGATCACTCCCTGGTCGGGAGTGTGACCGCGTTCATGTTTTTCACATGGAATGCCTCAAAGTTAATTCACGCGGCACTGTGACGGAGTCCACATGCTGAGCATATTTCATAATCGTTACCGTTTCGAGATCAAGGAAACATGCACACAACCCGGAGTCTCAGTGGATAGGATGTTCAGGTGGTGAACAGTGAGATAGATCGCAATTCAGGGAACAATCAGCCGACGGTCGTGCGGACGACGAGCTCGACAGTGCTCTTCTTCGTCATCGCGGGGCTCTGTGTGATCGGCCTGGGCTCGATCATCGTCGGAGACTTCACAGCACGAGGCCTGGCCGTGGCAGGAATCCCGGTCGCCATCATCACCGTTGTCTACGCCCTCTACCGGTTTCCTCGCGTCGAGCTGGGGCACAAGGAGATCGCACTGATCAATCCCCTGAAGTCGGTGCGCATCCCCTGGAACCTCGTCGACGGGTTTGATATCCACTTCGGGCTCGGAGTGCGCACCCATGAGAAGATCTTCTCGTCGTGGCCCTTGGCCAGCCGGGGTAAGAAGATGGAGAAGGACGAGCACGGCATTCGCAGGCTGATGGACAATCCGAATCCCGCTGTCGATACCGTGCTCGACCGCTACTCCGGCCTCAGCGACGAGGAGCTGGCGAACCCTCGCGGCGAACGCACCATCACCACTACGTGGAATTTCGGCATCATCGCCGCACTTGTGGCTACCATCATCTGGGCAGGCATCGGCTTCGCCGCCCTGCCCAGCTGATCAGCTGTTCCGACTGATCACCAGCCGCGTTCGCGCCATTCGGCCAGCTTCGGGCGTTCCTCGCCCAACGTCGTGTCATCACCGTGCCCGGGCAGCACCTTCGTCTCATCGGGCAGCTGGTCGAAGACCCGCTCCTCCAAGTCGTCCATCAGGGAGGTGAAGTCCTCTGTGCTCCAGGTCTTGCCGGGCCCACCGGGGAACAGCGAATCACCCGAGAAGAGGATGGTCTCTCCCCCGTCGCGCAGCAGCAGGGCGATCGATCCCGGCGTGTGACCGCGGAGGACGATCGCCTGCAGGACGAAGCCGCCGAAGTCTCCGACGTCGAGGTGGTCGACCGCGCGTGCGATCTCCACGCCCTCAGCCGCTGTGATCGCCTCCACATCGTCGCTGCCTGCAATCGTCATCGCGTCGGGGAACGCCGCCGAGGTGGCCGGAAGAGCCCGAATATGATCCCAGTGCTGGTGTGTGGTGATGATCGCGTGCAACTCAGGATCTGCCGAGGTGTCCTCGGCCCCCGAGGCGATGAGATCCTTGATCGCCTCAGCATCGTCGGCTGCGTCGATGAGGACCTGGGACCCTGATTCCTTGGCCGTGATCAGGTAGACGTTGTTCGCCATCTCGGACACTGCGATGCTGCGGATGACGACGTGTTCGGTTTCGATAGTGTTCGTCATTGTCGGTTCACCATGCTCCTCTTGTGTACTGCGGTGGATACGGTCCCGGTTCGACTCCGAGATCGTGGGCTGCTCGCTGCGGCCAGGCCGGTTCACGCAGTGCCGCCCGGGCCAGGAAGATCGCGTCGGCCTGTTCCGAGGCCAGGATCGTCTCCGCCTGCTCCGGGTCCGTGATGAGGCCGACGCTGCCTGTGCTCACACCTTCTGCGTGGATCGCCGCCGACAGCGGCACCTGGTATCCGGGACCGACGGGAACCTTGACGGGAAAGTTGCCTCCGGAGGAGACATCGATGAGGTCGACGCCGCGTTCCTTGAGGTCACGGGAGACCACGACGGCCTCGGCGATGTCGAAGCCGCCTTCACGCCATTCGCTGGCAGAGAGACGGACGAATACGGGCACCTCCTCGCCCACGGCCGCGCGCACGGCCTGGTAGGTCTCGGTCAGCATTCGCGAACGTCCGGCGAGGTCGCCGCCGTACTCATCGCTGCGTTCATTCGACAGCGGAGACAGGAACGAATGGAGCAGGTAGCCGTGGGCAGCGTGGAGTTCGACGAGGTCGAACCCGGCATCAACGGCTCGGACAGCGGCCGCGGCGAAGGCATCGACCACCTCGGCGATGTCGTCCTTCGTCATCTCCTGCGGCTCTTCGTATCCGGGATAGGCGATGGCACTGGCACCGAGGGTGGGCCAACCGCCCTCGGACTCGGGGACGCTGCCCCGAGGATTGCCCTCGAAGGGACGGTAGGTGCTGGCCTTGCGGCCCGCGTGTGCCAGCTGCACACCGATGCGACTGCCCTGCGAATGGACGAAGTCAGTGATCGAGGACCAAGCCTCTGCCTGATCGTCATTCCAGATGCCAGCGTCCTGGGGCGAGATTCGACCTTCGGGGAGGACAGCGGAGGCCTCGGTGAGGATGAGTCCGAACCCGCCCTGGGCACGCGCGCCCAGGTGAACGAGATGCCAGGTGTTGGGCATCCCATCTTCGGATTCGCAGGAGTACTGGCACATCGGGGCGAGCCAGATGCGGTTGGCGATCTCAGTTCCGCGCATTGTCATGGGTGAGAAGAGTTGAGTCATGCCACCAGTCTGCCAAGATTTCTCGTGGTTCAGAGCACGATGTTGAATACTGGTACGGCCAAGACATACACCGTGACCGTGATGAGGACGATCCCGATGACGTTGAGCCACAGTCCGCCTTTGACCATCTGCGCCACCGTCACATATCCCGAACCGTAGGCCACGGCGTTCGGCGGTGTTGCGACGGGAAGCATGAATGCGCATGTCGCGGCCAGAGCCACCGGAATCGTCAGCAGCAACGGATCGAGGTCAAGTCCCAGCGCCACCCCGCCGACGACGGGAACGAAGGTGGCCGCAGTCGCGGTATTCGAGGTCAGCTCCGTGAGGAACAGGATGATCAAGGCGAAGATCGCGACGACGAAGACTGTCGGCAGGACTCCCAATCCGCTCGTGGACTTGCCGATCCACTCGGTCAGTCCCGAGGAGGAGAACTGCCCGGACAGGGCCAAACCACCGCCGAAGAGGAGGAGCACACCCCAGGGCAGCTTCTCGGCAGTGTCCCAGTCGAGGAGGCGGACTCCCCGATTGGCTCCGCCGGGAATGAGGAAGAGGAGGAGACCGATGACCATCGCGATGCCCTCATCGCTGATCGGTGGCTCCTCGAAGATCAGCGGCAGGGAGATCCAGCTGACCGCGGCGAGGACGAACATGCCCAGCACCAGCTTTTCCCCGGTCGACATCGGACCGAGCTTCTGCAATTCCTCACGGATGAGTTCCCGACCTCCGGGGATCTCATCGATCTCAGGCTTGAACAGCACTTTGACCAGAAGGAACCAGGCGATGACCATCATCACGACCGCCAGAGGGACCCCGATGAGCATCCACTGGCCGAAGCCGATGGAGATGTCGTGGTTGTCCTTGAGGTATCCGACGAGGAAGAGGTTCGGCGGTGTGCCGATAATGGTGCCGAGGGACCCGATTGATGCCGAATAGGCGATGCCCAGCATGAGTGCGGTGCCGAAGTTGGACTTCACCACGGCGTCGAGCCCGGTGGCGTCCTGACTGTCGTCTGAGTCCGCGGCGTCGGTGTCCGAAGCGTCTGTGATGGCTCCTCCGACGACCTTGCTCACGATCATCAGGACGGAGATTCCGATGGGCAGCATCATCACCGCCGTCGCCGTGTTCGATACCCACATGGAGACGAAGCCGGTGGCGATCATAAACCCGGCGATCATCGGTCCCGGCTTGTTGCCCATGACGGACAGCGTAACGAGGGCGATTCGCCGGTGCAGGTTCCATCGTTGCATGGCCAGCGCGATGAGGAATCCACCGAGGAACAGGAAGATGATCGGATTGCCGTAGGACGCACCGACGGTGTCCATCTCGACCTCGGTGCCGAAGACGGGAAAGGCCACGAGCGGCAGCAGAGAGGTAGCCGCGATCGGCAGCGCCTCGGTCATCCACCACACAGCCATCAACACGGCGACAGCAGCTGTCAGCTTCGCGCCGTGCTCGACCCCGTCGGGCATGATCGCATAGACGAGGGTCGACAGGATGAGCCCGAGCAGGAACCCGGTCCAGCGAATGCGCACCGCCTGCTTGGACAACCCAGGGGCCCTCTCACCCGGTGAGAGTTCATTGAGCTCGGCGGAGTTGTCAGTTCGTGAGTGCTGTTCCTGAGTCATCTGCGCTCCTCATTGAGCAAGATCGGATGCTGTGGACTACATCTACACCCTACTCAAGAACGCCTCGATGTGGTCGAAGACGATATCGGGATGTTCGGCCATCGGCAGATGAGCCGCATCCGGGATGACGACCATCGCTGAGTCGGCCACCTGTGCCGACAGCTCGGCCATGGCCTCGGGGGTGAAGCCCGGATCCTGTGATCCGGCGATGAACAGGGTCGGCGTGGTGACAGCCGCAAGGCGCCCAGTCACGTCGTACTGCGTCACAGCCCTTGCACAGGCGATATAGGCAGCATCATCGATCATTGCCAGGTCCGTGAGGATGGCCGGTCCCGATGCGATGTCCTCGGTGAGGAAACCGGCGGCGAACCACCGGTCGGCGGTGTCGTCGAGCTGGCCGCGGGTGCCGTCCTCTGCGACGTCCTTGATTCGTTCGGCCCAGGATTCGTCGGTGCCGAACTTCGTCGCCGTCGCACAAGCCACAAGACCGGTCAGCGAGTCAGGGTGTTCGAGTGCCAACGTCAGTCCGATGCCGCCCGAGATCGAGACACCGCAGTACGTGAATTTCTCCACTCCGAGCTCCGCCAGGCTGGTGACGAGCCCGGCTGCGAGGTCGGAGACCGTGAAGTCCGCCCCGTCATCGTTTCGAGGAAATGTGTGACCGGGAAGATCGCTGAGGTAGATCTGGTAGTCATCGGCCAACCTGGCAGCGACCGCTGCCCAGAGGGAGACCCTGGTGCCGAGGGCGTTTCCGAAGACGATGGCCGGTGAACCCGGATTGTCATTGAGGGGGTGGACTGCAATGCGCAAGAGTGCTCCTAGCGAGGTTCGAGATCAGATGAGATGTTCGAGGTCAGGAGTGCTGTTGGAAGGTCAGGAGACCACCGCACTCAGCCTACCGTCCGAGTACTGGAGATAACAGCGTGGGCACAGTGATTCATAGGTCACCGCGTTGCCGTCGATGGCCACCTGGTCACCGTCGAAGATGAATTGACCGTCGACGAGCCGTCCATTGAACATCGCCTTGCGTCCGCAGCGGCAGATCGTTTTGAGTTCTTCCAAAGTGTGAGCAATCTCAAGCAGTCGGGCAGAACCGGGAAAGGCCTTGGTGCGGAAATCGGTCCTGATTCCATAGCACATCACCGGCACCGAGGCGTTGGTGGCGATGCGCATGAGCGAATCCACCTGGAGCGGTTCGAGGAACTGAGCTTCGTCGATGAGCAGGCAGGCCACGCGGGCCTTAGGCGTGTCGATGGATTCGAGCAGAGCATCATGATCGACGTAGTCAGCGTGCTCACGGTAGATAGTCTCAACGTCGGAGCCTGCGGGGATGAGGAAGTCGACTTCTCTGGTCACACCGAGGCGGGAGACGATCTCACCGGCGCCCTTCGTATCGATGTGGGGTTTGGCCAGCAGAACTCGCTGGCCGCGTTCCTCGTAGTTGAAGGCGGCCTGCAGCAGGGCGGTCGATTTTCCGGAATTCATCGCCCCGTAACGGAAGTAGAGCTTGGCCACCGTCGTCCTCTCACTGGTGTTCGTGATGATTTCTCAACTGTTCGTGATCATTGTCTAGTTGTGTGTGACGAAACAGAACCCTACCGGGAAGCTGAGCGCAACCGGGGCAACGGTAGGATGGGGTGGTCAAACCCCGAGACGATGTGGAGTAGTCCATCACCATGGCCAAAATCATTTATACGCGCACCGATGAAGCGCCTCTCCTGGCGACGTACTCGCTCAAGCCGATCATCGAAGCCTTCGCCACCTCGGCGGGCGTCGAGGTCGAGACCCGAGACATCTCCCTGGCCGCGCGTGTACTGGCACAGTTCACCGATCGCCTTCCTGCAGACCAGCAGGTCGCTGACTCTCTGTCGGAACTGGGCGATCTGGCCAAGAAGCCAGAAGCCAACATCATCAAGCTGCCCAACATCTCGGCTTCCGTCCCCCAGCTCAAGGCCACCATCGCCGAGCTCCAGTCCCAGGGCTACGAACTGCCTGACTACCCGGACGAGCCGTCGACCGATGATGAGCGCGATGCCAAGGCTCGCTATGACAAGGTCAAGGGCTCAGCAGTCAACCCGGTCCTGCGTGAGGGCAACTCCGATCGTCGCGCCCCACAGGCAGTGAAGAACTTCGCGAAGGCCCACCCTCATTCGATGGGTGAGTGGTCTTCTGATTCGAAGACCAATGTCGCCACCATGGCCGCCGGCGACTTCCGTGACAATGAGAAGTCCGTTGTCATCCCGGCCGATGACACCCTCCAGATTCGTCTGCGTCCCGCCTCGGGCGAGACCGTCGTGCTCAAGGAATCGCTGCCGGTCCTCGCCGACGAGGTCATCGACGCCACCAAGATGGATGTGGCTGAACTCCACAAGTTCCTCAAGGCCCAGATCGCACGGGCCAAGGACGAGGGCATCTTGTTCTCCGTCCACCTCAAGGCCACCATGATGAAGGTATCCGACCCGATCCTCTTCGGTCACGTCATCGAGGCGTTCTTCCCCGAGGTCTACGCCGAATACGGTGCAGCCCTCGCGGAGGCGGGTCTGACCTCGGACAACGGACTGGCCGCCATCCTCGGCGGGCTCGAAGCTCTCCCGGCCGACGTGGCCGACGGCGTCAAGGCCGGTATCGAGAAGGGCATCGCCGAAGGCCCCTCCCTGGCGATGGTGAATTCCGATAAGGGAATCACCAACCTGCACGTGCCCTCCGACGTCATCGTCGATGCCTCAATGCCGGCGATGATCCGCGTGGGCGGCAAGATGTGGAACAAGGACGACGCGACCCAGGACGCCCTGGCCGTCATCCCCGACTCCTCCTACGCCGGTGTCTACCAGACCGTGATCGAGGACTGCCGTGCCAACGGCGCCTTCGATCCGACCACGATGGGCACCGTTCCCAACGTGGGACTCATGGCCCAGAAGGCCGAAGAGTACGGCAGCCACGACAAGACCTTCGAGATCGCCCAGGACGGCGTCGTCGAGGTCGTCAACTCCGCCGGCGAGGTCATTCTGTCCCATAATGTCACCGCCGGTGACATCTGGCGTGCCTGCCAGACCAAGGACATCCCAGTCCGTGACTGGGTCAAGCTTGCCGTCACCCGTGCGCGCCTCTCCGACACCCCAGCCGTGTTCTGGCTCGACGAGACCCGCGCCCACGACCGCAACCTGCGGGCCAAGGTCGAGGCGTACCTCGGCGACCACGACACCGAGGGCCTTGATATCCGCATCATGAACCCGGTCGAGGCGACTCAGTTCTCGATTGATCGCATTCGCCAGGGCAAGGACACCATCTCGGTGACCGGCAACGTGCTGCGCGACTACAACACCGACCTGTTCCCGATCCTGGAACTGGGCACCTCGGCGAAGATGCTCTCCGTGGTTCCGCTCATCGCCGGTGGTGGCCTGTTCGAGACGGGTGCCGGCGGTTCGGCCCCGAAGCACGTCCAGCAGCTGGTCGAGGAGAACCACCTCCGCTGGGATTCTCTCGGTGAGTTCCTTGCCCTGGCCGAGTCCTTCCGCCACGAGTTCAACGTCCACGGCAACGCTCGTGCCGGTGTTCTCGCCGACACCCTCGACGCAGCAACCGGCAAGTTCCTCGAAGAGAACAAGTCGCCGTCACGCAAGGTCGGCGAGATCGACAACCGCGGCAGCCACTTCTACCTCACCCTCTACTGGGCGCAGAACCTGGCCCAGCAGACCACGGACGAGCCTCTGGCCGAGGCCATCAAGCCTGTTGCCGAAGCTCTCGAGACCAACGCCGATAAGATCTCGGCCGAACTCCTCGAAGTCCAGGGAAGCCCTGCCGACCTGGGTGGCTACTACTACCCGGAGGAGGCCAAGCTCGACTCGGTCATGCGGCCTTCGACTACGCTCAATGAGATCATCTCCACCCTGAGCGCAAAGGTCTGATCTGACTTCTTCAGGTCAGACGCAGCAACACCTCACTCATGCGCCCATCAGCGACTATGATGGGCGCATGAGTACTCAAGACCCACGTGGCGAATCACAGACGCCCGACGAGCTGCTGGCCGAGACGCAGTCCGTGCTCGGCGACGAGAATCCGGCGACTGGCAGCACCCGCGAGGTCGCACCGACTCAGCAGGTTGATCCGACACAGCGCATCGAATCCGAGCGGCAGACCGAACCGGCGCAGCGCCAGGACCCGACTCCTGCGGGCAAGGAAGCCGAACTGGCACAGCTCAAAGGCGGCTCCGGCATGTCGGCGGGAATGTGGGCATCCCTCATCCTCGGCGCCGTCATCGTCGTGCTCCTGCTCATCTTCATCCTGCAGAACAACATCCCCGCCGAGTTCCAGTACTTCGGTTGGCAGTTCCAACTGCCCCTCGGCGTTGCCATGCTCTTCGCCGCGATCGGCGGAATCTTCATCGCCGGCATCATCGGATCCGTGCGAATCTTCGTGCTCAACCGCAAGCTGAAGAAGATCTCGAAGGCTCTGGGCCGCTGATACATGGAGTCCCACCCCGGTTTCACACTCCTGCCCACCCAACTCGATTCGACCATCGTCCTCGCCGACACTGAGGCCGAGGCCGAATGGGCGCGCATCGATCTCTCGTCGCTGACGAAGCAGGAGATGAATTATGCGACGGAATTCGAACCCGATGCCGCGGCCACCTGGGCTGCAGGTCGAGTCATCCTCCGTCATGTCCTCGGCACACACCTGGACCGCGACCCTGCCGACATCGAGATTCGCCTCGACTCGGCCGGCAAACCGCGAGTTGAGGAATGCGAATTCTCCGTGACTCGAGCCAGGCGCTTGGTTCTCGTCGCCGTCGCCGACGATCCCATCGGGGTCGACCTCGAAGCTGTGCCCGAGCATGCGGTTGCCGCCGAGGCGATGGCATTGCTTCACCCGAAGGAGCGAGTCGAACTCGAGCAGGTCGTAGCCTCCGATCTGGCAACAGACTTCGTGCGCGTGTGGGCCCGGAAAGAAGCCTTCCTCAAGGCTCTGAGCACTGGCCTGGCACGCGACCCTGGGATGGACTACATCGGCGCCGGGGCGTCACCCACCTCTCCGCACCCCGACGTCGAGATCTTCGACCTGGAGTCAGGTCTGCCCGCGGGCTACCACGCCGCCATCGCGTTCAACCGCTGACGGTCACTTGCTGAGGGTCACTCTCGGTCAGTCGGGTTCTCAGTCCCAGACGGTTTCGGTCACTCGCTGCGCCTCGTGGCAGCACCGGACGCCTCGTCCTCGGCGAACTCGGGGCCATTGGCTCCGGTGGTGAACACGACGGCAATGGCCAACGAGCCGAGTGCCGTGTAGCCGAGCCAGACGAAGCCTGCCGCCGAGCTGTCGACAAGGGCGAGGATCACGGCGATGATCGTCGAGACCACCCAGAGCGAGTCGAATATCGCCAGGTACTTCACATAGCTCTTCTCACCCTTGCGGGCGCCGTACGAGATCTCCGTGGCAGCGCTGAGGAAGAGCAGGACGATCGCTGTGATCGCCAGCCACCTGGGCGCGAGCAGGAATGACTCGACCGCGGGAAGAAACGCCCAGAGTGCGACCGCGACGAGCAGTTTGAAGACGCCATCGGCGACGAACCCGAATTTCATCATTCCCCGATCCTACTCAACCACTCCTGCCGGATCATCTCTCGTCGGCCTCACCCAGTAGCGACTGCACCGTCTCCAACGCCTGGTGCAGCACGGCGGCTTCGACGTTCGAGTGGGCGATGACGATACCGTGCCTGACGTCGCTGTCCGCACTCCATCCGGCTGCCAGCGAGGCCACAAGGATCCCTCGCTCTGCCAGGTCGGTGCGAAGCTGTGCTGCGGTGGCCTCTCCAGTCTCGATGACGAGGGTTCGACCTTCGTGGACGAGACCGGGAATCGAACCGACCTGGGCAAGGACCGCCTCGGCAGCTCTGAGCCTGCGCCGACCACGCGAGATTCTGCGCCGCAGCCCTCCCGAACTCAGATACGACGCGATCGCTGTCTGCATGACCGGTGAGAACGCCGGGCCCAAGGCAGTGCGCATGATGCTCAATCGGCGGCCGAGCTCCCCGTGGGCGATGATGTACCCGGTGGACACGGCAGAGGTCAGCAAAGTTGAGAACGTGCCGATGTGGACCACCTGTGCCGGAGCGTCGGTGGACACCGCGAGATCGTAGAGGGTGGGCACCACTGTGCGGGCGTAGCGGGCTTCGCTGTCGTAGTCGTCTTCGATGACGATGACGCCGGTCGCCTGTGCCCATTCCAGGAGTCTGACCCGTCGGTCGATGGGCATGGTGGTCCCATGAGGGAACTGGTGGTTGGGAGTCACGACGACCGCGCCGAGGTGGCCAGCGGTGACAGCAGGCAGCTGTGTCGTGTCGATCGGCTTGAGATCGCGATCCGACATGGCCTGACGCAGTCCCGGAAATCCGGGGTTCTCGACGCCGATCGCACCCTCGACTCCCGTCGTGAGGAGCAGGCGGAGCCCATCACGGGATCCGCTGGTGAGGATGATGTCATCGGGGTCGACGCTCATCCCCCGCGTCAGGCGCAGGTGGTCGGCGATCGCCCATCTGGTCTGCGGCTGACCCAACGGATCGATCGGCCCCGGATCGATGTCGAGCGAATCACGCCATGCTCTGCGAAACGCGGGTTCCTGCAGCGGGTTGTCTCCGCCGAATCCGGGACGCAGGTCGACGAAGCTGCGCAGCCTGCGTCGTGGAACCTGCGGTGGGCGCATACGCGGATCACGTGTGCGCGCGGTGTTCGGCAGCTCCGGGTTCACCCGTGTGGCTGAGCGTTCGGCCGTGGTGAGGAACCCTTCGACGACGAGTTGGGCGTACGCGGTTTCGACTGTCCCACGCGAGACATCGAGGTAGGCGGCCAGACGCCTGCTGGCAGGCACCGGCTCTCCGGGGCGAACCGCTCCGGCGGCGATGAGTCGCCTGATCTCCGCCACCAGCTGGTCAGGCAGCGGCGTCGGCACATCCCGGTCGATGTCGATGGGCAGTGCGATCCCGTCGGCCCGGGGCAGGGCTATGTCTGGCGGGGCATCATCGGGGTGCGTCGGCTGAGCTGGAGACATGCATCGATCATACTGGCCTAAAACTTTTCATGTTTTCTGGCACTCCTGATAAGCCACTTAGGGATCTAGAGTTGTGGTGAACGGCCGTTCTCACGAATCAATTCGCCCTTTCCATCGGGCTCACCGCCAACTGAAAGCACGACAATGACACAGACACAGACCCTGCTCAACACCGGCCTGGCCCAGATGCTCAAGGGCGGCGTCATCATGGACGTCGTCAACGAAGAGCAGGCACGCATCGCGGAGGCGGCCGGGGCCTCGGCCGTCATGGCGCTCGAACGAGTGCCCGCCGACATCCGCGCTCAAGGCGGAGTGGCCCGAATGAGCGACCCCGACCTCATCGACGGCATCACCGCCGCCGTGTCGATCCCGGTCATGGCCAAGGCCCGTATCGGGCATTTCGTGGAAGCTCAGATCCTCGAGACTCTCGGTGTGGACTACATCGACGAATCCGAAGTCCTCTCCCCCGCAGACTTCGTCAATCACATTGACAAGTCCGTGTTCAAGGTTCCCTTCGTCTGTGGTGCGACCAACCTCGGCGAGGCTCTGCGGCGCATCACAGAGGGCGCGTCGATGATCCGTTCGAAGGGTGAGGCAGGCACCGGTGACGTCTCCGAGGCGATGCGCCACCTGCGGACCATCAACTCCGAGATCAGAGCCCTGGGCGCCAAGAGCGAGGACGAGCTCTACGTCGCGGCCAAGGAGCACGCGGCCCCGTACCACCTGATCAAGCAGGTCGCTGGCCTGGGCCGACTGCCCGTCGTGACCTTCGTCGCCGGCGGCATCGCCACTCCGGCGGATGCTGCCATGATGATGCAGCTGGGCGCCGACGGCGTCTTCGTCGGATCAGGCATCTTCAAGTCCGGAAACCCCGAGGCCCGTGCCAAGGCCATCGTCGAGGCGACCACCCACTTCGACGATCCGATCGCCGTGGCGAAGGCCTCTCGTGGGCTCGGCGATGCGATGGTCGGCATCAACGTCGCAGATGTTCCGGCACCCCACCGCCTGGCGGAGCGCGGCTGGTGAGAGTCGGCGTCCTCAGCCTCCAGGGAGCCTTCCGAGAACACCTCGGTGTCCTCGACTCCCTGGGGGCCGACTGCTGCAAGGTCACCAGACCCGAGCACCTTGAGAACATCGATTCCATCATCCTGCCCGGCGGTGAGTCATCGGCCATGGTGCGCATCGCCGCCACGACTGAGCTCTTCCCCGCACTCGGAGAGAAGATCAGTGCTGGACTGCCGGTCTTCGGCACGTGCGCCGGGCTCATTCTTCTCGCGGATCGACTCACGGATGCTTCGTTGGACGGTTTCGACCGCCTCGGCGGGCTTGATGTGACTGTGGCTCGCAACGCCTACGGCAGGCAGCGGGAATCCTTCTGTGCACCAGTACAGGTCACCGGCCTCGACGGCACATTCGACGCGACATTCATCCGGGCCCCGCAGATTCTGAATCTGGGGACCGGTGTCGACGTACTCAGCGAATACGCCGAGGTTCCCGTGCTGGTGCGGCAGGGAAATATCTGGGGCGGCAGCTTCCATCCGGAGCTTGGGACGGATCTGAGGATCCACGAAGAATTCCTGCACAGCCTCGGCGCGACCGTGTAAAGATTGAACCATGACGAATGAGACGCTGCAGAAACTCAAGTCCGGATACACCTTCGATGCGCAGACCTTGGATCTGGGGGTGGCGCTGAATGAGGACCTCCCCGACAAGGACACGCCCATCTCGATCCCTCTGTCGATGCTCAATCGGCACGGACTTGTTGCCGGCGCCACCGGCACCGGTAAGACGGTGACCCTGCAGGTCCTGGCCGAGCAGCTTTCTCGCGCTGGTGTTCCCGTCTTCGCGTCCGACATCAAGGGCGACCTGTCGGGAATCGGTGCGGCGGGCCAGGCTTCTGACAAGCTGAACACACGACTCGAGGCCTCGGGCCAGGAGTGGAAGTCATCGGCCAACCCCACCGAGTTCTACACGTTGGGAGATTCGGGACTGGGAACTCCGCTGCGGGCCACCGTCACCTCGTTCGGACCGATCCTGCTCTCGAAGGTCCTCGAGCTCAACGACACCCAGGAGTCGGTGCTCTCACTGGTCTTCCACTATGCCGACACTGCCGGTCTGGCGCTGCTCGATCTCTCTGACCTGCGCGCGGTGCTGAACTTCCTCACCTCCGATGAGGGCAAGGCCGATTTGGAAGACATCGGTGGGGCGTCGAAGGCCACCGTCGGTGTCATCCTGCGAAAGATCTCCGAGCTCTCTGCACAGGGCGGCGATGTGTTCTTCGGCGAACCCGAATTCGACACCGCCGATCTGCTGCGTCTTGACGACAACGGGGCGGGAATCGTCTCTGTCCTCGAGCTCCAGAAGCTCAATCAGTCCCCCGCGCTCTTCTCCACGTTCCTGATGTGGCTGTTGGCCGATCTGTTCCAGGATCTGCCGGAGGTCGGCGATGCCGAGAAGCCCTCGCTTGTGTTCTTCTTCGATGAGGCGCACCTGCTCTTCGCCGATGCCTCGAAGGCGTTCCTGCAGTCGGTGACGCAGACTGTGCGTCTCATCCGTTCGAAGGGCGTCGGCGTCTTCTTCGTCACGCAGACTCCGAAGGACGTGCCCGATGATGTGCTGGCCCAGTTGGGTTCGCGCATTCAGCATCAGCTGCGGGCGCATACTCCCAACGATGCCAAAGCGCTGAAGTCGACTGTGCAGACGTTCCCGAAGTCCGACTACGATCTCGAGGAGCTGCTCACTTCGCTGGGTATCGGCGAGGCGATCGTGACGGTGATGGACCCGGAGGGTGCTCCCACGCCCGTGGCTCCGACGAGGATGCGTGCACCCGAGTCGCAGATGGGACCGATGTCCGAGGATGAGATCAAGGCCGCTGTTGCGGCTTCTCCGCAGCATGAGAAGTACGGCACTGCCATCGACAATGAGTCTGCTCGCGAGATCCTCACGAAGCGCCTGGAGGCAGGCTCTGAGGCCCATGACGAGGAGCAGGCAGCCACGGACAAGGTTGCGTTCCCGGAGGACTCGGCCCAGGGCACCCGGTCGGGATCAGGTTCGCGGTCGCCTTCGGGGTCGAAGCAGAAGGAGGATGACAGCATGTTCTCAAAGGTCGTGAAGTCCTCGGCGTTCAAGCAGTTCACTCGCACAGCAGTCCGAGAGATCACACGCGGAATCTTCGGCACCTCCCGTCGTCGCCGCTAGTTCGGCGCTAAGACCGCAAGCGAGGTCGTCCCGGCCCGCAGGTCCAGCCGGCTGCAATCACCGATGAGGTCACCATCGAGCTGGACCGGGGCCGGAGCCTCAAGGCGGATGCTGAGTTCAGTTCCTCGCCAATAGTGCATCGAGGAGTGGGATGCCGGTCGGCGGTTCACACAGGCCCAGCCGATTTGCACCCACTCGCCGAGGCGGTCACCGGGTTGTGTCGACCTCAGCTCTACAGACAGAAATTCGAACTCACCTGCGCCCACCTCGGCGTGGTCGAATACCGGGATTGGTCCGGCAGGTCGAGAAGTCTTCGCTGCCATCACCGACCACACCTCGGTGACGGTCGTGCCCTCGAACTGTGGACTGGCCGGGTGTGGGTCCTTGAGTCCGGCCTTGATCAGTGGGGCGAAGAGCGCCCGGCTGGCACCGTAGGCATAGCCGAGAACTCCCAACCTGAGGGCCGCCGGCAATCGCGCGTGCCCGGAGATTGCGATCGCATCTCCCCCGATTCCTGCCAATGACACGAAGTGCTCACGGCGTGAACCAGTCGAGGTGAAACAGTCTGCTTCGTTCACGGGAACGTGGCAGATCAGCATCGACTGGGATCCCAAATGCATGTCGGCCAGCTCCAGCGCATACTCAGCCGATCGGATTCCGATGTGCTTGGACAGGACATTCGCAGTTCCGGTCGGAATGATGAACACAGGCACCCGCGCGGCGGCCAGCACTGGAGCACTGGCTCGCAGTGTGCCATCACCTCCGAGCACGACGATGAGGTCCGCACCCCAGTCAAGCAGTTGCGAGGTCTGCTCGGTCCCCGGCCACTGCGGCGTAGTTGTTGCGCTGCGATACGTGATCCGTTCCCGTTTGAGGACCTCGACGAGTCGAGCGTAGGCCCGCATGGTTCGTGCGTGCTTCGGGTTGGCGAGGACTCCGACCTTCATCGCAGCCTCAGGCGAAGGCCGGATGAGAGGCGGCAACAGACTCGGCGCGGTCACGATCGACTGCTTGGTTGCCGAAGGGCTCGATGATCAGGCGTGGACCGGTTTTGCGCGGTGAACGCTTCCACGTGGCCCGTGCCTTGGTACCGTCGATGAGGGTGTTCTTGAACATGCCGTTGCCGCCGGGGACGACGAGCTTCTCATGCGCCGGATCCAAGGTGGCACTGCGGTCCTTGTAGCCGAGGATGATCTCGTCGAATCCGGGCAGCAGCAGGAGTTCGTTCGCCTGTGACTGGATCTCGTGCAGGCGATCGTCCAATTCAGGCGATTGGTAGTGCTCTCGGTCCTCGATGCTGACCTCGACGATCTCGCCGTCTGCGAGGGCTGCGGCGATGGCTTTGCGCACCGGCGTCTTGGGCAGTCCCGTCCACCGTGCGGCGTCGTCGATCGTCACGGGCCCATGGCTGAGGACGTAGCGTCGCATCCATTCGTGCAGAGCGGCCTCAGCGTCGAGTTCGACAGGGTTCGGGATCCAATCGCCGGTGAGGACGTATCTCATATCGTCTTTGCCGTCGACCACCGGTCCCTGCGCGATGATGTTGCGCAGGGCCAGGGTGGTGATGAGGTAGCGTTCGTGTCCGTATTCCTCGCCTGCTTGCAGGGGTGCGAAGGCATCGAGCAGTTCCTGGCGTGTCAGGGGTCCGCGGGTTCGGATCGCCTCTTCGGCCAGCTGCGCTGCGGCGTCGACCATGGCATCGTCGATGCCGAAGACCTCACGCCGCTTCGCCACGGCTTTCAAGGTCCGCTGTCCGGTCAGCCCGAGAATCCATCCGAGATCTGCAGCCGCGGCCAGGTGGATCGTTCCTCGCTGCGTCCATGTGCGGATGATGTGCCCGGAATCCATCGCCTCACGGACGGCAGCGACCGAGGATCCTGTGCGCAGCGCGATCGAGACCAGTGCACCACCCAGCGCCTGAGCTTGGACGCACCCGAGATCTCGGACCACCGAGTGTGCCGTGACGTTGTCCGACCGTGCAGAATCGATGAGTCCCTGGGAGATCAGGCGGGCGGCTGAGACCTGGTGTGAGTCCATGGGCCCACGATAGTCCACGGCACTGACGCGACCCGGGGCTTCCGCGGAGCTGGATCACCCGAGGATGTCGATGAGCCCGGGCACAGGCACTCGCGGCAGTGCGCCGGAGGTCGTGAACTGTCCCCAGATTCTGCGCAGCTCCGGACCGGCGATCTGTGCCGATTCGCCGTAGTCGAGGAAGCTGTCATGCCAGACGTCGCCGGGGAACAGCAGGGGGAGGTCACCCGAGTGTGCTGCGTCGAAGAAGCTGCCATCGCCGCGGGAGACGATGAGGAGGCGTGTGCCTTGGCCGCCTGCCATGCGGTGCCGATCGTAGAATTCTTTGGCTGCACGAGTGTAGACCGCCGAGGTGATTCCGGAGATCAGCGATTCGAGCATCGGGGAGGTCAGGTGCCGATTATGGAGTCGACGGAAGGCCGGGACGAAACCAGCGAAGAAGGCGATCTCGCGTTCGGCGCGGGTCATGAGCACGTCGTATTTGCGTGCGGCTTCTGACCATGCGGCGTCGGTGTCGGATTTCGCCGGCAGCGGGTAAGCGCCGTAATGGACGCCGAAGCACATACCGGCGTGCAGTCCACCGACCAATGCCGCCCTGTGCACTTCGTCCTGTGCGGCGAGGATGTCGTCGACGCTGGCGTCGGGGTCGATCTTCTCTGCGACCTTCGCCATGGCCCAGTTCATCGGTTCGGTGCCACCGGCGAGTCCCAGTGGCGCCGAGGCCAGGATCACGCGGTGGAAGAGGTCATCGGTCGCCTCGGCGATCATCAGGTGCGCGCAGGCGTCAGCACCCGCGCTCTGCCCTGCGATCGTGACATTGTGCGGGTCTCCCCCGAAGGCCGCAATGTTGCGCTGGACCCAGCGCAGAGCCGAGATCTGGTCGAGGAGGCCGAGATTGGAATGTTCAGGTTTGCCCGTTCCCAAGAATCCCAAAACGCCGAGGCGATAGGTGACCGAGACGACGATGATGTTCTGTTCCTCGACGAGGGTATGCGGATCGTAGATCTCCGCATCCCCGGCGCCAGCGACATAAGCACCGCCGTGGATCCACACGAGCACAGGCAGCGTTGAGTGGTCTTCGTCTGTGTCCACGGGAGTTGTCACGCTCACCCGCAGACAGTCTTCACTGGTGGGCAGGCCCCCGAGCTGGTCAAAGGTCATTCCCGCGTTCGGGTCGCGCCGGTACTGCGGACTTCCGGGACCGGGCTCTCTGCCATCGATGACGTCTGCGGGCGGTTCATCGACGGGATGGGCGAAACGCCGCGCGCGGGCATACCGGATGCCCCGAGCGCGGATCACGTTGCCGTCGACGTAGGCTCGGACCCGACCGCACGGGGCATCGACGTCCCGCCAGGCGTTCATCATGGCCTGCAGCTTATTTGGAGGCGACGACCGGGGGCTCGGCCGACCAGGGGAAGACGATCCACTGATCCGTGCGCTTCCAGACGAAGTCCGGGTCGATGATGGATGCTGACTTTGCGTAGATCACTGCGGACTGGGCTTCGGCGCCGTGCTTCTTCAGCAGTTCGAGGACCAGCGCGAGGGTGCGCCCTGAGTCTGCGACGTCGTCGACGACGAGCAGCTTCTTTCCTCTGATGGCCTCGATGTCGAGCATCGGTGCCAGGAGAATCGGATCGGGCAGAGTCTCATGGACATCGGTGTAGAACTCGACGTTGATGGCGTCGGAGAGCTTGAGACCGAGTGCGTAGGCCAATGCACCGGCCGGCAACAGGCCGCCACGGGCGATTGCGATGACGATCTCGGGGTCGTAGTCGGAGTCGGCGATGGTCTGCGCCATCTCCCTAGCCGACGTACCGAATGTGTCCCACGTGAGGATCTCTTTGTCGTTGAGATCGGTCGAATCGGCGTGGTATGCCTGGCCCATGAAGACTCCTAGTGAATGCCCGTTGTTTTCCCGAGCTTCAAGGATACGTGGTCACCGACTCAGCGCAGAAACGTCTCGAAGGCCGCGGTTTCCTGGACGAGGTTGACACTGCGCTCAGGCAGCGGATCGTTCACCCAGTACTGACCGGTGTGCGCATCGCGACTCAGGTATCTGTAATCGGTGAGTTCCCGACGCAGTCGTGCAAAATCCGGATGGAAGGCGTCGAGGATCGAGTTGACGTCCTTCTCGCGGTAGATCCGGTCGGTCTCGAACACTCTGAGGATCTCCAACAGGATGACGACGAGCGCCTTGCGCTTCGCAGGGATCGACTCCAGGCGGCCATCGCTCATGAACGTTCTCAACGTTTTGGCCCTGAAGGCTTCTGCCGTGGGATCTGTCGGCGGTGATGCGTTGTGGCTCTGATGCTCGTGGACTCGGCCCTCCAGCAGTACAGCGCGGGCGGAGGTGAAGTTCTCCCCAGTTGAGCTCATGCGCTGGCGAACGAGATGTTTGAAGTCTTTGTGCTTGGTCATGGCGTTTGATCCTCAACAACCAAGTCTCCCCCAGCACGAAACCTGGTCTGGAGATCACCGTGACAGGTTCGTCCGAGGATTCTCTCCCCTTCACCGAATGGTCAGTGAGCTGGGATCACGACCGAGGTTGGGCGATGGATGCGCCGCTGCCAACAGTATAGACACAGTTCGTCAGTGATGCCGATCAGTCGATGGCGTCGAGGTAGACCCAGCGACCGGCTCTGCGAACGAATGCGGAGTTCTCCTCAAGTGTGTGTTCGCCGAGGTGGTCCCTGCAGGTGGCGCGAAAGTGCACCGTTCCCGTTTCCTCGGATTCCGATCCACCTGTCGTGCCGATGATCTTCAGTCCCAACCAGGTGGTGTCGGTGCCGAGCCCGATGTCGGCCGGCCTGGTCTTGGCGTGCCAGGTGCGGAAGAGATGGTCTTCGTTTCCGCGGGCGAATGCGGTGTAGCGGGAGCGCATAAGCGCCTCAGCAGTCGTTGGCCATGCCTGTCCGTCCAAGGCGGGACGGCAGCAATCGTCGTAGTCAGCGCCGGGCGGCATTCCAGAACAAGGGCAGATCATGACTCGATGGTATCTCTGAGGTGCTTGCGGGCCGGTTACATGCCACTATGGACGCATGAGTTCAGTTTTCCTCTCCGGCAACTCCGATGCCGACGCCCTCCTTGCCGATGACCCTTTCGCCCTGCTGATGGGAATGCTGCTGGATCAGCAGGTGCCGATGGAAGTGGCATTCGCTGGGCCTGCGAAGCTTGCTGAGCGTCTGGGCAAGCTCGATGTGGTCGAGATTGCTGAGATGAATCCGGATGAGTTCCTGGAGAAATTCTCGATCAAACCGGCGGTGCATCGTTTCCCGAAGTCGATGGCCACAAGGGTGCAGAAGCTCGCGACGGAGATCGTCGACGAATACGATGGCGACACTTCAGCTATCTGGACATCCGGAGACCCGACTGGTCCCGAGGTTCTCAAACGCCTGAAGAAGCTGCCTGGCTTCGGCGATCAGAAGGCGAAGATCTTCCTGGCTCTCCTCGGAAAGCAGTTCGATTTCAACGCTGATGGATGGCGTGAGGCAGCTGGTGACTACGGTGATGAAAACAGCCGTCGTTCAATCGCCGATGTGGTCAATGAGGACACCTTGCTGGAAGTCCGCGCGTTCAAAAAGCAGCAGAAGGCCGCCGCGAAAGCCGCTAAGAAGTAAGTCCACTCACTCCCGGGCAAGTTATCCACAGATTCAACTTCGCCTGTTCTCAAAGTCACGGTTCTCGCATAATGTAGAGATTCCGGGCGCGATTCGCACATCTGCGCCGGAGTTCTCGACCACAGAGGCGTGGAATGAAGACTGGATATGGCGGACGTATCCGCTATCGAACGACGACAGCACTGACGTTGGCAGCGGCCCTTGCACTGCCCCTCATACTCTCAGGATGCGAAGACCATTCCCCAGTCGCCGCACCGACATCGACACTGCCTGCCAAGGATTCTTCCACGGCAACCCCAGCAGCTGATCCGCAGCCGACGATCCCCGCTTACGAGACCGAACTCGATTTGAGCCCCGAGGAGACGGAAGCCGTTGAAGGGGCGCTGGTAGCGTTCGAAGGGTACATCGCCACCATCAACCGTGTGTTTTCTTCTGGCGGGAAAGATAATAAAAACACAGATCAGTTCGCCCGCGATGGCTCACTAAAATCACTCGAAACCGAAGCCCAAACTATGCGTTCCAAAGACCAGTATATGGCGGGAAACTACAAATTCTATGATATCCAAATTGAGTCCGTTGCCTTGCCTGATAGTGATTCCGACGATGACGCCGTAACTATCCTATTCTGCACCCGAGATTCAGACTGGAGCGTGGTTGCTCAGGGAGAGCCGCTTCCCTCGGTCTCGCCACAGGGAATCACGATGCAACATGTAGTCACCAAAGTAGACGGTGAGTGGAAGGTCGCGAATCAATATCTGCGGAGCAAAGAGTGCGCAGACGCCTAGATAATACTCAAGTAATCATCTTCAGCGCAGTTATTGTCTTATCAATGGTTGTGCCGTTTCCTGCTTTCGCGGCCGGCCCGGACTGCGGTTCAATGGCAGGCCGCGACTGTAGTGTCGTTGAGCCGCCTGCGCCGCCCGGCCCTGCCCCAGGTCCCGGAGGTGGAGGCGGCTCCGATGGCGGAGGTAACGGCGGAGGAGGCGACAGCGGGGGCGCTGGCGGCAGCGGTTCCGGTGGTGGGGGTGGTGGCTCCGGCGTCGGTGGCGGGGACGGCGGCGGTGGTAGCGGGCTACCCGACTGTGTCCTCGAGGAAGTCGGTCATATCTGTGCGAACCTTCCAGGTCCAGGTCCCGGCCCTGGCCCGGGTGGCGGTGGAGGCGGTGCTCCTGTGCGGCCCGAGCCACCCACCCGCATTCCTGAGTCTCAGTTCCAGACCTTCGACATTCCGGCCCCAACGATTCATGCCTGGCCCAAAGATTGGGCCGTCATCGGCAAGCCGGCTGCCTTCTGGACGGATGCCGACACCAGCTACATCGACATGACCCTGCTGACCTATGCAGTCACGGTGAAGGTCACCCCTGAAAAGTACTACTGGGACTTCGGCGACGACACCGGCGGCACCACATCGAAGACAGGGTCGAAGCCGCGGCCAGGCGACGAACCGCAGATTGGTCATGACTATCAGAAGACCGGAACGAAAACTGTCGGCATGACCGCGACGTTCAGCGGCGAATTCTCCGTCGACGGTGGCCCATGGCTGCCCATCGACGGATTCGCACACGTGGCAAGCAACGACATCTCCATCGATGTCTATCGCTTCCACCGCTACCTCGTTGATGAGGACTGCTACATGAACCCACAAGGACCTGATTGCAACTGACCCTCCGCTCACCATGGCATCGAATTCTCCACGTTTCGGAATCACCATCCGCGGCACTGACCCGAAGGCAGGGACGGCAGGAACCTGAAACAATGGCCACATGGTGTGCCGCATTTCGGAGTTGCTGGTCGACTCTCATTGGCCGATCGTCATCATCGGCGCAGGTCAGGCTGGCCTTTCGGCCGCCCACTATCTCTGGCGCGACGGACTGGTGCCTGGCAAGGACTTCATCGTCCTCGATGCCGGTGCCGGCCCCGGCGGCGCGTGGCGGGAACGGTGGGATTCCCTGACACTGGGGTCGACGAACCATGTGGCAGACCTCCCGGGGTTCCCACTGGGCACACCGGATCCCTCAATACCAGCCTCGGCGGTGGTCTCCGACTATTACTCGCGTTTCGAACGCGAACTCGAACTCTGCGTCGTCCGCCCCGCCGAGGTGGTCACCGTGAAGTCACCCACTCCCGGTTCCGGGCCTCTGGAGATCACCTCGAAGATCGACGGTGAACGTGTTGAGCTCACGAGCCGGTATCTGATCAATGCGACCGGCACATGGACTCATCCCTATGTTCCGTTCATCCCCGGCATCGCCGAGTTCGAGGGCCGCCAACTTCACACCGCAAACTTCCGCGACGTCGAGGAGTTCCGGGGCCTGAGGACTTTGGTCGTCGGCGGTGGCATCTCGGCAACCCAGTTCCTGCTCGAACTCGCGAAAGTCACCGATACGCTGTGGGCCACGCGTCGGCCCCCGAACTTCACCTCACGAGAATTCGACGGCAGCTGGGGCCTCGAAGTCGAACGCGCCGTGCGTTCCCGGACCTTGGCCGGCCTCGCCCCGGCCAGCGTGGTTCGCACCACGGGCCTGCCCATACGAAAGGATTTCCGATACGGCGTCGATTCTGGGGTCCTCGTCTCACGCGGAATGTTCGATGCGGTGCTGCCTCACGGTGTCCACTTCCCCGGGCGAGCCGCCGAGGTTCAGACGACCTCGGAGGGTCTTGGGCCCTCGGCAAGTGATCACTTGGCGATGCCGGAGTCATGGCAGCCCTTTGAACATGAACGTGTCGAAGAGATCGATGTCATCTTCTGGAACACCGGATTCCGGGCCGCTCTCAACCATTTGGCACCGCTGCGCCTGCGCACACCAGATGGAGGAATCTCGATGGAATCCGAAGTCTCGGTCAAGAACGACCGACGGATCTTTCTCGTCGGATACGGCTCGGCGAGTTCAACTGTCGGTGCCACCCGTGCGGGACGGATCGCGGCCAGAGAGCTGCTCAAACGCCGCAAAGGAGCACAGCACACACGTACTTATGAAAGTGCTGGCGATTCCAGGACCTGATCGGCGAAGCTGACAGTCGGCAGCATCTGCGCGAAGAGCGCGGCGGTGGCTTGGTCACTTGACACCGTGACCATCTCGACGCTGACCTTGTACAGTCGACCGTTGTCCGAGATCCCGGCAATGGCTCCATAGAGCACGGACTCGGTTCTATCGATGGCCCGGATCTCCTGGCGGGCGAGCAGCCCGTGGACCGTCCAGTACGCACCACCGGGCACTGTCCCGGAGTTCTCTTCCAGAATGCTTGATCGCGATTCCCCGAAGGTCTGTTCCTGTGCCGTATCGATGATGCTCTGTGCCGTTTCGTCGTCGGCTTCATAGCAGTTGACGGTGATGATGGCACCGTTATCGCGGCTGTAGAGTTGATAGCTGTCGTAGGCGAGGTCGCCGTTCCATTCGCTGTCCATGGCCATCTGCACCTTGATCGGGCATTCAGGACCCAGATCGACCGTCACCTGAGTCATTCCCGCAGGAATTGCAGGGGCATCGGACTCCTGGGGCGTCTCTCCTTCGGATCCATCGTCGATGCCGACGCTGACCGGACGCGAATCGCCCTCGTCTGTGCTCACACGCAGAGCTGAGCACCCGGAGAGGGACAGGCCCAGCACCATCACACTTGCCAGGAGGAGACTCCGATACATGGGCCCGCTTTCGAATTGTGGAGCGGCGCTCTTTCAACAGCGCCCCTCATATCGTACCCATCGCGACCCCAGCCTGCTCTGGCACAAGTGCCGCGCGAGGCTTAGCCTTGGACTATGACTGAGCTTCCGATCTTCGACGACGATGATGTCAATCGCCTCCTGTGTATCGTTGCCCACCCCGATGACATGGAATACGGTGCGTCAGCGGCTGTGGCCAAATGGACCGATCAGGGAAAGTCCGTGTCCTATCTGCTTCTGACTCGCGGTGAAGCCGGAATCCGCGAAATGTCCCCTGAGAAGGTTGTTCCTCTACGGGAAGGTGAGCAGCGACAGGCGTGCACGATCGTCGGAGTAGAGGATCTTGAGATCCTCGACTTCCCCGACGGTCTTCTCGAGCCCAGCCTCGAGCTCCGGCATGCGATCGCGAAGAAGATCCGCCAATTCAAACCCGATGCCGTGATGGTGACCAACTGGGAACTCAAGATGCCGTGGGGCTTGAACCATGTCGACCATCGGGCGGCCGGCATCGCCACGATCGATGCCATCCGTGATGCCGACAATCCGTGGGTCTTCACCGACCTCAAGGACGACGGTCTCGAAGCGTGGAAGGCAGACAAGCTGTTGGTCAACGGGGCTGATCCCACCCATGCGGTGGTCCTCGACGACGAACACGTCGACCGGGCCGTGCGCTCCTTGGAGGCTCATGCCGTCTATCTCGAGGCCTTGCCCGACCATCCACTGCCCTCAGACATGATCCCCGGAATCGCCTCGGAAGCCGGAACACGGGCAGGCGTGAAATACGCGCTGCCCGTGCAGGTATTCGACATGTAGCACCCGGCGCACCGAAGCGGCGACCGGATCCGATGCACTCAGGCGCTGAGTGCGGCGACCGCCGAGTCGTAATCCGGTTCGGTGCCGATCTCGTCGACCAGCTGCTTGTGGATGACGGTTCCCTTTTCGTCGAGGACGACGACTGAACGGGCCAGCAGTCCGGCCAGGGGCCCGTCGACCATGGTCACGCCGAACTCCTTGCCGAAGGCGCTGCGGAACCCGGATACGGCGACGACGTTCTCAATGCCTTCGGCGCCGCAGAAGCGGGCCTGTGCGAAGGGCAGGTCGTTGGACACGCACAGGACTGTGGTGTTCTCCAGGCTCGCGGCGAGTTCGTTGAACTTGCGCACCGAGGCCGCACAGACACCGGTGTCCACGCTCGGGAAGATGTTGAGGACAACCCTCTTGCCCGTTGTGTCGGCAGAGTTGACTTCGCCGAGGTCGTTGCCCACGAGGCTGAATGCTGGTGCCTGTGTGCCCTTCTCCGGGAGCTCGCCTACTGTCTTGACCGGTGTGCCCTGGAATGCTGTTTTCGCCATGCTTCTGGCTCACTTTCTATCGTGATCTCTGCTGTCAGTTCCCACCCTACGTGAGTTCACCGACACGAGAATCGCTCTTTCAGATCCGACGACGGCGGGCGAACCAGACCAACCCAGCGCCGAGTGCAATGATGGCTGCTGCAATCCCGATCGATGTCCCCAGTTCCGCGCCCGTGCGTGGCAGATCGCCGCCGGCATCCGCATTCCCACTGCTGTTGGAAGAGTCGGATCCCTTGGCATCGTCCATGCCGCTGTCAGAATCCGATCCGTTCGCCGAGGTGGTCCCGCCGTCGGCATCGACCGTGGCGTCAGCGTCGACTGTGGCTTCAGCGTCGATCGCAGAATTCGCACCGTCGTTGGCGGCAGCGGTATCGTCGCCGTTGGCACTGTCCGTGCCGTCTGCTCCATCGGCGTTGCCACCGTCGGAAGTCCCGTCCGCCTCTGCCTGGGCATCAGCTTCGGTTTCTGCCGTGGCCTCGGACGACGCTTCGTCATCGTCGCCTGGGTCCTGCGTAGTCGTGACCACCTGCCAGTTCTCATCGTAGAAGTCCGTGGGATCGACAATCTCGTTGTCTTTGACCCAGTCGATGAGGGCCTGACGGACCTCGACCTGTTCGTTGTAGACCTCTTTCAGGTCTCCGACCGGGTAGTCGCCGCCTCCGGACTGACGGTAGTTGTTGATCGCGAGGATGAATGTCTCGTCATCGCCGACGGTATTTCCCTCTTTGTCGGTGAGGTTCTCGATGCGTTCGCCGACCGGTTTGGACACGTTGATGTCGTAGTCGATGCCCGAGAGCGCGTCGTAGTTGTAGTCAGGAATCGGCCGGTCAAGGCCCTCATCGACGGCGTTGGTTCCATTGACCGGGTCGAAGTTTGCGCCCTCTTCTGTCTGTTTGAAGTAGCGGGCAGAGAACTCGAGGTAGTCGCGCAGCTGCGACCCGTTGACCTCGACTCCTCCGAGGGTGTTGTCGAAGACGTAGAGTCCGGCGACGTCGCGGATGGTGATGTCTCCGGCAGGGAACTTCGCTGTGCGGCTGAATGGTGAGGCCTGCGAGATGACGGGCACGTCTTTGTATTCGGTGTCTGCCAACGCGGTTTCAACCGTCTCCGACTGCACCTTTGAGATGAAGTCGAGGATCGCAGTGTCCTCATAGTACGAGGTCTCGGCGCTCATGGTCTCGGTCACTGAGCCGATCTTCGTATTGACGTAGTCGACAGTCTTCTGATGTTGGGAATCGATGAGATCTTTGATCTCCGGATCCTCAGCGACATCGCCCTGCGTGGCAAGTGGAGTGGCTTCGGGGTCGGTACTCCCCCAGTCGATCCCCATGTCGTCGAGATTGATGGGCAGGTCCACCTCGGAGACGGACCGCGCCCAGTAGTTGGGCTGGGTGATGAGGGCCTTTGTCCCGTCTTCGCGTGACACGACCTGGCTCGGTTCATCCTGGTGGGTGTGTCCGGCGACGAGCACATCGACTCCGGGGACCTTCGCGACAGAGGTGCTGACGTTCTCCTGAAGCTTCGAGGGGTCCCAGGTCTGGCCTTCGGGGTCCTTGCCGGAGTGTGAGAGTACGACGACGATGTCAGCGCCGGCGTCTTTCATCTCCGGGACGTACTTCTTCGCGGTCTCGACGGGGTCATCGAAGTGGACCTTGCCGGAGAGCTTGTTCTTGTCCCAGATCCGGCTGCCTGGGGTCGTCACGCCCAGCACACCGATGGTGATCTCCTGACCGGAGACGTTCTTCTTCACGAGGGTGTAGGGATCGAGGTGGGGCTGATCGTCGTCGTCATTGATGACGTTCGCGCCCAAGACGGGGAAGTCGACCTGCTCCTTGTATTTGGCGAGCAGGTCGAGTCCGTAGTTGAACTCGTGGTTGCCCGCGACCTGTGCGTCATAGCCCACATGGTTGTAGGTTTTGGCCATCGGGTGCGTCTCACCGGTTTCGGTGATGCGTTCCTGTTGCGCGTAGTAGTACGTCAATGGGGTGCCCTGAATCGTGTCACCGTTGTCGACGAGGAGCACCGAGTCCTCGCCCTTGGCCTCTTTGACATCCTTGATCAGGGTGGAGGCGCGCGACATGCCGAGTTCTTCCCCGTTGGGGTAGGGCGCATTGGCGAAGTAGTCCCAGTTGAGGACGTGACCGTGGACATCGGTCGTCGCCAACAGGGTGAGTTCGCCCGTGGCCGCTGCCTGTTCCTCGTCCGGAGGCCCGCTGCCCAGCCCCGTCGCCGAGGCGGCTGCCGGGCCTGCAACGAGGAGTGTCAGTGCCAAAGTGGACGAGGCCAAGCTTCGCAAGCGCATGAGTCTCCAGATGTCGTTGTGGTTCAGATCTCCCACTCTAATCCGAATTCCGGCGACCCTGAGCAAATCCTGAGCGAAATCTGCACAAACTATGTTGTCTCTACTGTTCGACGAGGTTGTCCTTGGCAGCCTTCGACGCGAACTTGGACTCGATGACGATGAGGACAACCACTATTGCCGCACCGATGACGGCGAGGATGATCGGGGCAGCGATCGGGTCGAAGGGCGCGAGCAGACCCCCGGCTTCTGCATCGGATTGCCACGGCCACAGGGCTCTCAGGGAGCCGAGCATCAGACCAGCCATCGCGACCAGAGTCCACCATCGGTGGTTGTGCAACAAGTAGCGCAGGATGTTGACGAACAGTGCCAAGCCGAGGATCGCGCCAAGTCCGAATACAGCGATATAGACGAGGTCGCGGTCGTCGACCGCGCGCAGCGTGGTGGCGTAGAGGCCGACTGCGAGAAGGAAGAACGATCCCGATACGCCGGGAACGACCAGTGCACAGATGGCGATTGAGGCGACGAAGAAGACCGCAATGAGTGGTGGGTTCTCAACGTCGGAACCTCCTGCCAGTCCGGTCATCCAGAAGGCGAGAGCTGCAGCGGCGAGAAAGACGAGAATACCCAGCAGCAGAGATTGCCCGCTGCGCGCCGGCAGCATGCGCAATGGGACGCAGATGCTGGCAGCGACGAGTCCGAAGAACAGTCCCCTGGCAAGTTCCGGGTTGGCTGTGACGAAGCCTTCCATCACTCCAGCGATGCTGAGGACTGCTGTCGCCATGCCCAGGAGGACCGGGATGACGAGGAACCAGTCTGTGCGGCGCAGTTCTGCGCAGGCACCGCTCCACCGGTCAGGGCCGGTGATCACAGTCTTCGCCGCCTTGACCACATGGGCGGCCGAGTCGATGAGCTGATCGTAGACTCCGGTCACGAGAGCAATCGTTCCGCCGGAGACCCCGGGAACGAGCTCGGCGGAGCCGATCAGGAAACCGCGGAGCAGATCGAGGGGAATCAGAGCTTTGGAACGAGTGGTCTTCACGGAAGCGGCCGCCTCGGAGCTGGAGTTAGTCATAGTTCCTTCAGCCTACGAGACTCACACTCCCAGGTGCCAACAATAGGCTCGATATCACCGTCGTGGCGTCTTAGTCGCCGGTGGCCCCGTCGATGCTTTCGCGGATGAGATCGGCGTGGCCTACGTGTCGAGCGTATTCCTCGATCATATGGATCAGCACCCACCGGACGTTGAACCGCTCGCCCGAGGACGGTTTACGTGCCATGAGCGTATCCAAGTCATCGATGCCGGCGAGGATTTCCCGCGACTGGTCACAGGCCTTGGCATGCAGCCTCAGCAGGTAGTCGGGCGTGTCCTCGGCTGCGCTCTCGAAGTCCCAGTCAGGATCGGCCTTCCAGTCAATGCTCGCCCACGGTTCAGAGAGTTCCTGGTCCAAGATATCCTCGACGAACCATTGTTCTTCGACCAGGCTGAGGTGCTTGATGATCCCGCCCAGAGTCAGCGGCGATGCACCGACCCGACGGTTGAGGTCGGCCGAGGCCAGCCCTTCGACCTTTCTGCGCAGCACCGCACGATAGTAGTCGAGGAACTCTTCCAACCCCTGTCGCTCCCTCGGTGCTTCGGTCGGGTCTGCTGGCCGCGGGCTCCAGGTCATATTTCGCCTTCTTCATTCGGTGTCTTCCGACCGATGTCGAAGACATTTCCTTCGGGGTCTTTCAGCGTGGTCCATTCGATGCCGAACTCGGCAAACGACTCAACTTTCTCGGCCCCCAACGCCACCGCACGGTCGACATCGGCGGGATAGTTCGGGTCATCGAGATCGATGTGCAAGGGGTTCTTTCCCTCGCCACGTTCCTCGACCTTGAGGAAGAGCATGCCGGGAGTCGTCGATTCGCCACTGTGGACGCCGCCGATGCTGGCGACGAATTCGTTCGCGCCGTCATCGAGTTCGGCATTGAGGAGTTCGGACCAGAATACCGACTGGGTGTCGACATCTTTGCAGTCGAAGGTGATGCTCAGCGAGGACAGAGACGCCATGGCTGGTGGTCCTTTCATAATGATGCCTGTTTGACCTCACACTCTAGACGCAGGCTCTGACTCGACGCGGGCCTCCCGCCATACTTCAGCTCTCAACCTCGCGGCTGTCGTGCCAGCTGCCGGGACTGGGCGACCAATCGGCCAGCGGAGTCCCAGAGCTCACAATCCTCTTCGAACATGCCGCCGGCGATGTTACGCGTGTACAGCTTCGCCCTGATCCAGCCTGGCGCTGAAACGGCACGCAGATGAGCGGTGAGCTCCATGGTCGGGGCCCAGTTGAAGCGGCCCAGATCGAACATCACCGGTGGGAACGCGTCAAGGAATGCCAGCAGCGCCAGCGAGTCTGGTTCGGTCCCGTCAGCCCAGCGGATCCAACCCTGGAGCAGACCGCGGCCGCTGGGTCGACCAGTTGCGAAGCCGGCGGTCTCGGGATCGAGTCTCATATCGTAGCGTTTGACCAAAGGAGCGGACTTGACGAAGTCTCCGGGTGCCTCGGCGATGCTGATGCACTGATCCGGGTCCGGCAGCTCTGGTGGGCTGGCTGTGGTCGCGACATCGTCGGGCAGATCAGCGAGGCTGCCCATCGTCGCCAGGGCGGTGATCGTCGGTGCGTCGTTCTGGGACAGATCAACGGCGAAGGTGGCACTGGATCGGCCCTCGCGGATGAGTCGCGTCGCGATGTCGGCTCGGCCACCCTGGCTGGGGCCCAGGTAGTAGGTCGAAAGGACCAAAGGGTCAGGCGCCTTCGGGCTGTTGCTCCGCAGGGCCTGCGCGGCAATGCTGAGGAGGTATCCGCCGTTGACCGCGCCGGCGACACTCCACTCTCCGTCGAGCTCAGCGCTGAAGCTGGTATCCGACTCGCGTTTGACTGCAATGGCGGAGGCGAACTCGCCCAGGTGAGATTCGCCCGGATTCTTTTGACTCATGTGACACACATTACCAAGAACTGAACAATCGTCCGGTCAGTGCGGTTTGTTGACCTGTCGTTCATTGCCGTGGCGGTAGTTGCCGGTGACACGCGCAAGCAGCTGCTGATCGGATTCGTCGCTGGCACCGAGCTTGGGAATCAAGGCAGACGCCTTCTTGCCGCCAAGCTCCATCACGGTTCGGCCGTTGCGCGTAATGATGAGCATGCCCGATTTCGTAATGCGGTAGTCGAATGGGTCATCATCGAGGCTCAATGCTCTCACTCCCCTGTCATCACGCAGCTGGTTAGCCTGGTGACCATGAGCATATCCCTGTCACGCCTCGACCCCAATAGTGCCGATCGTTCCGGACTCATCGATTTCTTCACCAGCAATGATTTTCCCTTCTACGTCCGCCCACAGCAATGGACTGCTGCCGGGGTCGAAGAGCGGATTGCATCCGGTGCTTTCGCAGTGATGACTACGACACTTTCTGGCTCCAGCATGAACAGTTGGGCAACCTCGGCATAGTGCGACTCGAAGACCTCACTGAAGACACGCCCATGTTCGACCTTCATCCGCGCAGGCTGGTCGAAGGAAGCACACTATCGACGGGCGTGGCCGCATCGGGTCAGTAGCCCAGAGA
Organism: Brevibacterium antiquum; assembly: GCF_016107655.1. Classification (GTDB taxonomy): domain Bacteria; phylum Actinomycetota; class Actinomycetes; order Actinomycetales; family Brevibacteriaceae; genus Brevibacterium; species Brevibacterium antiquum. The sequence goes on along the minus strand of NZ_JABASX010000001.1, from coordinate 427,313 downwards.
CTCAGTCGCCTATGCCATTCTGCGCGAGGAATGGAAGTATGGGGCGTCGGTCGATGTTCATTGGCACGACTTCCCGATGTTCACTCCCCAGGTCGAGGAAGGTATCGAGTACGCGTCGAATTCAGTGCCCGGGGCCACCGAGCTTATCGAGCTCTATCGTTCGGTGGGACGGACCACGTATACACAGGACCCGGTGTCCCTCCATAAGAGTGTGCTGTCTTCGGCTCATGTCGTATCCGCTCGGCGTGATGACGAGCTCATCGGCCAGCCACTGGTCACCCGTGCCCTGACACCGTAGTACTGACCATGAGACGAGTGCCCCTGATCCGAAGACCAGGGGCACTCTTATGAACTCTCAGACGATCATTGGCTGATCGGGTGAGCTATGTTCAGTTCTTCTTGTTCCGACGCATCGTCAGGACAACTGCAGCTCCACCAACAACGAGGAGTCCGGCACCGGCAGCAAGGCCGGTCAGTTCAGCACCGGTGCGAGGCAAATCAGATCCACCGTCTCCACCGTCACCGTCGTCACTTCCGCCGCCGTTGCCATCTTCATCGGCAACCACGGTGAACGAACCGGCAAGTGCCTTCTCATCATCCGTGTCGTTGGCTCCGGTCACCTGCACGTCGTACTTGCCCAGGTAGGCCGAAGGATCAGATGCGTTGGTTCCATAGATCGAGAAGGCGGCGACGCCGTTTTCGTTCGCGGTCTCGTCGAGAGTGATACCCTCAACATTTTCCGGACCGGCGACAACCTCGAGAGAGACGTTTTCGCCCTCTTCGAAGCCCTCGACCGTAATCTGCACGCCCTTGTCCTTCTTCACGAAGTCAGAAGCAGCAACTTCCTTAGGCTCGATGGAGATCTTGCGCTCGGCCGGAACCTCGCCGTCCTTCGATCCGTCGGAATCAGCGTTTGATTCTGCATTCTTAGCGTCTGCAGCTGCACCAGCGTCTGCCTCGGCGCCTGCGTCAGATTCTGCACCAGCGTCGGCCTCGGCGCCTGCGTCAGCTTCAGCTTCAGCGTCGGCTTCTGCGCCATCGGCAGCGGCAGCGGAATCAGCGTTAGCATCGTCGCCTTCGGCGCCAGCGTCAGCTTCCACACCAGCGTCGGCCTCTACACCGGCATCGGCATCGGCTTCGGCTTCTGCAGTGGCATCGGCTTCAGCTTCGTCAGCTGCTTCAACAGTTACTTCGAAATCAGTGACAGCTGATTCCTGACCGTCGACGACCGCAATAGCAGAGTAGGAGTACTTGCCTTCAGCTTCGGGACCTTCAATGGTGAAGTTACCCTCAACGTCAGCGGTGACAGTCTCTTCGCCTGCAGGTGCGCCGTGCGGCTCGGCCTTCGCCATCTGGTTTGCGACCTGTCCGTCAGCAGCTGCGCCCCACTTGATCTTCACATCCGCATTGGGAGCAGCCTTGCCAGCAACAGTGCCATTGGGCTCAATGGTCTGGTTCTTGGCAACTGGAGAGGCGGGAGCTTCAGGAGTTTCGTCACCCGGCTCTTCGAGGTTGAAGTCAACACCCGATTCCTGGATCGAATGGTCAAGGTCTGCTACCCAGCCGAACTGTGTGGTCTCGTCCAACGGTCCGCCACCGGAAATAACACCAACAGCGGTGTCGCCCTGGAATACAGCGCCGCCTGAGTCGCCCGGCTGAGAGAAAGGCTTATCCTTGGGCGAAGTCACTGCGAAACCGTGTACGAAATAGCCGCTAACGTTGGCGTATTCGAACTTGGCGTTGTACTCGGCGTCGACGTCGCCGTCGGTCAAGCCTGTCGTGCGACCTGACTTCTGGATCTTGCCGTCCGTGTGAGAACCGACCTCGGTGATGCCAGTCGCGAGACTCTTCGAAAGATCGTCGTCGCCAGCACTCTTCCAGTCGGTCACACCGTTCTTGACGTTGTACTTTTCTTCATCAACGTTGATCACTGCGAAGTCGATGTCGCTGCTCTGAGCCGTGGACGGATCTTCTGAAGCGTCGTGCTGACCACTCTCGCCGAAGCTGGTGAATCCCCACTTGCCAAGGACACCAATTCCGCTCAGCGCAGATTGCTCTGAACCGTTCGCGGGAGCCTTCGACGGCGCCTCGGTATCGTTGACGGTGCTGTCTCCGGTGATTGCCCCGGTAGTCTCGTCCATGATTTTTGAGCAGTGGCCCGCGGTCAGCACAACAGGGTTTCCGTCGCCGTCCCAGCCGGAGAATCCAGTCGAGCAGACTCCGCTGACTGCGCTGCCTTCTCCAACCGTGTATCCAGCGCCACCGACGATGTCATTGCCGGCATACGCTTTAAGTTCCTTGATGCCCTCTGTGAAGTTGACATTGTCATACTTCTTCTCGAGATCGATCATCTCCGGTGTCTTCTTCTCCACACCGAGGTTGAGCTCTCCGCCCTTTGCACCGTAGGCATTGACACCTTCGATGTCAGACAGTGCCTTCTGCACCTGAGTTTCGTTCTGCACATCCAGTTTCTGCGGGCCGTCGGCCAGCGCAGGGGACGCGACGAACGCACTGCCGAGACCGAGCGCCGCGGCGGCGATCAGTGCCAGCGAACTCTGCACGAGTTTCTTCTGCATACGTTTCCGTTTCTCTTATCAGGAGGTTGCAACATCACAACTTAATGACCTTGGTCACGATAAGGTTACGACCTACATACAGCGACTACCAAGAAAGTAGCCCGCAAACTGTGAACTAAATGACCGAAACAACAGACGTTGCTGAAATGGTTTACTGACTCACTGCTGGCTCGTTCTCCCCAGAAATTCCTCGGTCTAGCCCCAGACACAGACGAGCGCCCCCGGTCCGCAGACCAGGGGCGCTCGAGTGAACTCTCAGGCGATCATGTGCTGACCGTGTGAGTCATATTCAGTTCTTCTTGTTCCGACGCATCGTCAGAACGACTGCAGCTCCACCGACAACGAGGAGTCCGGCACCGGCAGCAAGGCCGGTCAGTTCAGCACCGGTGCGAGGCAGATCAGATCCACCGTCTCCACCGTCACCATTGCCGTCGTCATCCTTGTTTCCGTTGTCGCCGTCATCGCCGCCGTCGTTTCCGCCGCCGCCGTTGCCATCTTCATCTTCGACAACGTTGAAGGAGCCGGCAAGAGCCTTCTCTTCATCGGTGTCGTTGGCTCCGGTCACGTTCACGTCGTACTTGCCGAGGTAGACCGAAGGATTGGCTTCGCTCGTGCCATAGATCGAGAACGCAGCTGCACCGTTTTCGTTGGCGGTCTCGTCGAGGGTGATGCCTTCGACGTTCTCGGGACCGGAAGCGACCTTGAGGGACACCTTCTCTCCCTCGTCGAAGCCCTTGACCGTGACGGTCACGCCCTTGTCTTCCTTCACGAAGTCAGAAGCGGCGATTTCCTTGGGGTCAACGTTGATCTCGCGCTCGGCTGGAGCAGGAGTCTCGGTCTCTTCCTTTTCAACTGTGACCTGGAATTCGGCAGGCTTGGATTCCACGCCGTCCACGGTGGCAGTTGCGGTGAAGTCGTATTCGCCCTCGGCTTTAGGGCCTTCGACTGTGAAGTTGCCGTCCTTGTCGGCCTTGACCGTCTCGGATCCGTCTTCAGCGGCCTGGGTGCCCTTGGCAGCTTCCCACTTGACCTCAACCTCAGCGCCGGCCTTGGCCTTACCGGTCACATCGCCCGTGGGTTCAATGGTCTGGTCTTCAGCCTTGGGTGCTGCTGGGGTCTCAGGGGTGGGGGTCTCCTCGCCTGGCTTCTCAACCTGGAAGTCGACACCGGACTGCTCGAGCGAGTAGTCGAGGTCGGCAACCCAGCCGAACTGGCTGCCGTCGGCAGCAGGTCCGCCACCGGAGATGACACCGACTGCGGTGTCACCCTGGAATACGGCGCCACCCGAGTCGCCCGGCTGCGAGAAGGGATCGGACTCAGGTGAGGTCACGCCGAAGCCGTGAACCCAACGTCCACCAACGTTCGAGTACTCAAATGGGTACTCTTCGAACGGAATGACGTCGCCTTCCGTCAGGCCAGTCGTGCGGCCGGACTTCTCGACGGTCGTCTCTTTGTGTGCCCCAACGCCGGTGATGTCTGTGGCGAGGCTCGTGGACAGATCGTCGGAGTCTGCGCTCTTCCAATCAGTGACGCCGTTCTTGACGTTGTACTTGTCCTTGTCAACGTTGATCACAGCAAAGTCGATGTCGGTGGGCTTCGGCTCGGTCCAGTCGTCGCTGGGTCCCTCGAGGAGATCGCCGCTGCCGTAGCTGTGGTAGCCCCACTCTCCCACGGTGCCGATTGTGGAAGGCTGGAATCCTTCGCCGCCATTGGCTTCTGCGATTGAAGGCTTCTCAGTGTCGCCGACCTTGGTGTCGCCGGTGATCTCGCCGGTGCTTTCGATGACCTTCGAGCAGTGTCCTGCGGTCAGCACGACGGGGTTGCCCTCGCCGTCCCAGCCGGAGAAACCGGTGGAGCAAACGCCGTTGCCTGCAGGCGAGTTGGCCAGGTAGCCGGCGCCGCCGACGAGGTCCTTCTTGGCGTAAGGCTTGAGTTCCTTGATGCCGTCCACAACGTGGATGTTGTCGAACTTCTCTTCAAGGTCTTTGATTTCGTCGGTCTTCTTCTCAACACCGAGGTTGAGCTTTCCGTCCTTGGCACCGTAGGCGTTGACGCCTGAGAGGCCGGACAGTGCCTTCTGCACCTGGGCGTCGTTCTGCACATCCAGCTTCTGCGGGGCGTTGTCGGCCATGGCAGGGGATGCGACGAACGCACTGCCGAGACCGAGCGCCGCAGCGGCGGTCAGTGCCAGCGAACTCTGCACGAGTTTCTTCTGCATACTCTTTGGTTCCCTTGATCGGATTCACTGTTGCGTTTGCCTGTGCCCTCTTCGACCCGCAGCTCAACAATCGCGCGGACGTTTCTGAGAACAGTCTTTCAACCACGTGAAAGATTACGGTTTGGCAACGATGAGACGCAAGCACAATGCGCGTTGATGGTGAACACAACTTACAAAACCTGAATTGACACCCAACTCGCCGTCTTCTCCATGATGCGCTCAAGGCTGGCCGTTATGATCGGTGCATGCTCAATCTCACTGAAAACAGACCTTCAGCTACGTTCAGACGTGTGATCGGAGTTGCTGTTCTCGGCCTCGTCCTCCCCCTTGCCGCGTGCGGGACAGGCTCCGAACCCAGCGAACCGACCAGCTCCGCACCCACAGAAACCAACACGCCCTCGGATTCGGCCGACTCCGCGGCCCTTGATCCCACCGGAAAATGGACCTCTCCTGAAGCTGGAGATCCGTATCTCGAGTTTTCCGAAGACGGACAGGTCAAGGGAACCGATGGCTGCAATGCAATCAAGACATCGTGGGAAGTCGATGGGGACAAGATTCTCATCTCCTCATTCACCACGACCCAGAAAGCATGTGCAGGCGTGGACACATGGCTGTCCAAAGCATCGTCGGCAACTGTCGAAGGCAACGTCATGAAGATCGCCGACGCCAGCGGGAAAGTCGTCGGCGGGCTGGAGAAGGAAGACAAATGACCAATTCAGTCAACGGCAAGTGGATCAGCACAAAGGACGGGTCCTCCGCGTTCCTCCAATTCGAGGAGGACGGAACGTTGACCGGCAGCGATGGCGGAAACCGGATCTCGACCACCTGGGGAGCGGAAGAGCCAGGAGCGGTCGTCAAACCCTTCGCCACCACACAGCGTGCCGTCATGGGGATGGAAGCCTGGGTGGGACGGGTTCACCGGGTTGAGGCCGAAGGTGACGTACTCACCGTTTTCGATCACAGCGGCAACCATCTCGGCGTGCTGAATCGCGCCGCCGCTTCAGACGAATCCGACGAAGGACGTTAAATGGCCGGCGGTCTGTTCGCACTCCTCGATGACGTAGCGGCACTCGTCAGACTCTCGGCAGCGAGCCTCGACGATGTCGCCGCAGGTGCTTCCCGGGCGGGAGTGAAAGCCGCCGGCGTCGTCGTCGACGATGCTGCGGTGACTCCGAAATTCGTTGAGGGCGTCGACCCGAAACGGGAGCTGCCGATCATCAAGCGCATCGCCTTCGGTTCGCTGATCAACAAGATCCTCATCATCTTGCCGATCATCCTGCTGCTCAGCGAGTTCGTCCCTTGGCTGCTGACTCCCCTGCTGATGGTGGGCGGCACCTATCTGTGCTTCGAGGGTGCGGAGAAGATCTTCGAGAAGTTCGGGTGGGTCGAGCACCATGAAGAGCCGAAGAAGGAGTCCAAGCACGGTAAGAAGGATGACGGCAACGCCGAGAAGAAGATCGTGCGTTCGGCCATCACTACTGACTTCGTACTCAGCTGCGAAATCATGGTCATCGCCCTCAACGAGGTGGCCAGCGAGGGCCTGCTCCCAAGGGCCATTATCCTCGTCGTCGTGGCCCTGGCTATCACCGTCGGTGTCTACGGTTCTGTGGCTCTCATCGTCAAGATGGACGACATCGGCCTGCACATGGCGCAGAAGGAGAAGCCGAGCTCGCAGAAGTTCGGTCGGTTCCTCGTCAAGGCCATGCCCAAGCTCCTCGGAGGCCTATCAGTCATCGGCACCTTCGCCATGCTGTGGGTCGGTGGACATATCATCCTTGTCGGTACTGACGAGCTCGGCTTCCATGCCCTCTACGATTTCGTCCATCACCTCGAAGAGCCAGTGGCCGCGATCGCCGGAGTCGGCGGATTCCTCGGCTGGTTGGTCAACACGTTCTTCTCGCTCATCCTCGGCGCCGTCTGGGGAGGAATCGTGGCTGGTATCGCTATCGGCTTCACCGCTTTGCTGAAGTCGGGGAACAAGAACGACAAGGACACAGCCACCGGCGCAAATGACGCCGAAGTGCCTGCTGAGACGGCTCCTGCAGACGACTCGGCAGACCCGTCCTCGATCGCGGACCCGTCCTCAACAGCCGATCACGGGGCGGGACCTAAGCCGAACTACGCACCCGGCCAGGCCAAAGACGCCTCGGACAGTTGAGTCCTATTTCTCCAGCACGTCTTGGATGTCGCTTTCGGTCATGAGCCAGTCGAGGCTGGCCGGGCTGGCACCGTTGATCGCAGTCGTGAAGTCAGCGCCTACGAACTTCGCGGTTCCGTTCTTCACTGCGGGTAGAGAGTCGAAGCTGGGGTTGTCTTCGACCGTCGACCTCGCATCGTCGCCCATGGCCCAGATGAAGAGGAAATCGGCATCGAGCTGGTTCAGCTCTTCGGCCGAGAGCGTGAACTTGTTGACCTCTTCGGGAGCCTGATGCTGCCCCGGTTCCAGTCCGAGGAGCTCGAGTGGGGCCGCATTGCCGAAATAGATGCCATCGGCACGAGGCGAGATGACCTGATAGGTCTTGCCCGCCACACCGAGATCTTGTCCCATTGTCTTCATCGACTTCTTCGTCGTCGCGATGATCTCATCGACCTCGTCCTTCTTGCCCAGCGCCTCACCGACGACTTCTGCGCTGACGTCCCAGTCGGGATTGGTCGATTCCGACTTCGGCACCACTACCGGGGCAATATCGGACAGCTGGTCATATACCGCTTTGTCCGTGACGTTCCAAGGAGCAGCGAATATGACATCAGGTTCGTACGACGCCACCTTCTCCACGTTGACCTCATAGGTGTCGCTGACCAGAGAGTCGTCTGCGACAGCGTCGAGAACCCCCTGTTGCCAGGCGTTGAGTTGATCGACGTTTGTGGCCACGGCCACCGGTGTCGTGCCCAGTTGCGCAGAGACGTCCGCCGAGGGTGTGTTGAGTGCGACCACGTTCTTCGGGTCTGCCGGAACCTCGACCTCACCCTTAAGAGTGTCCACCGTCACCGGTGCGACCGAACCTGTCTCATTCTCTCCCGACGAGCCGCTGGAGGCAGGCGCCGAGCAGCCGCTGAGGACCACTGCCCCCGTGGCCAGAGTTGAAACGACGATGTTGGCTCTCTTCATGATGTGCTTTCGGTCGGACCAGCAGTTAGTGGGGACCAGCCGGTAGTGGAGATCAGCAGGTATTGGGGGTCACCGATCAGCGAAGGTCTTCTTCGGTTTGCCGGGAACGATCATGGGTGCACCGGTGACAGGGTCATCGATGACGGTGCACTCGATGCCGAAGACCTGGTGAACCAGTTCTGTCGTGATGATCTCAGCCGGTGCGCCCTGGGCCACGATCGCGCCGTTCTTCATCGCGATGATCTCATCGGCATAGCGGCAGGCCTGGTTGAGGTCGTGAAGGACGGCGACAAGGGTGTGACCGTGTTCGTGATTCAGCTGAGCGAACAGGTCGAGGAGGTCGATCTGGAAGGCCAGATCCAAGAACGTCGTGGGCTCGTCGAGAAGCATCAGAGGCGTCTCCTGCGCCAGGACCATCGCCACCCAGACCCGTTGCCGCTGGCCCCCGGAGAGCTCGTCGACCTGGCGGGAGGAAAGCTCTTCGGTGTTCGTTGCACGCAGTGCCGTGAGCACGGCGACCTCATCCTGCTCAGTCCACTGCTTGAGGAACGACTGATGTGGGTGACGTCCGCGAGCCACGAGCTCTGCCACAGTGATGCCGTCGGGTGCGATCGAGGTCTGTGGGAGGAGCCCCAAGCGCTTGGCGATCTGCTTCGTCTTCAACTTCGCGATGTTTCCACCGTCGAGGAGCACCGTGCCCTTCGTCGGCGTCATCAGCCTGGCCAGTGCCCGCAGCAGAGTCGACTTGCCGCAGGCATTGGGGCCGACGATGACGGTGAACTTGCCCGGTGCGATCTCCACGTCGAGGTCGGCGACGACGTGCCGCTGGTCGTAGGCGAGATCGAGATTGCGAGCGGCCAGCGGAGCCGGAGCCGACGCTGCCGTTGACGTCGTGTCGGTCGTGTCCGGCGTCGCGTCAGTCGTATCAGGTGTGATGCTCATTGTGCCTTCCGAGCTTCTTGGATGAGGAGCCAGATCAGGTAGATGCCGCCGATGCACACGGTGACGACTCCGACGGGAAGTTGGGTCTCGCCCAAGGCATGCTGGGCGATGAGGTCGGCAGCGACGAGCAGAAGTGCTCCGACCGCCGCAGCTGAAAGCAGGCTGGTGCCCTGGGATTTCGCGATTCTACGTCCGATCTGCGGGGCGGCAAGTGCGACGAAGGCGATCGGTCCCGCGGCGGCGGTGACGACGGCGACGAGAGCTACGGCCACCAGGATGAGACCGGCGCGGACCGGTTCATTGCGCACGCCGAGCGCCTTGGCGGTGTCATCGCCGAGCTCCAGGGTTCCCAGACCCCGTGAGAAGAGCCCACATCCCAGCCCCAACAGCACCGTGCCGATGGCGGCCGGAAGCAGGGTCGACCAGCCCATGCCGTTGAGTGTTCCAGCACCCCAAGTGGCTGCGGCCATGGCGAGGTCGAGGTCAGCGCGCATGATCAGCCAGGTGTTGAAGGCGTTGAGCATGGCGGTCAGTGCGATGCCGACGATGATGAGTCGGAAGCCTTGGACGCCGCCCTTCCACGTCAGAAGGTAGACCACGATGGCGGTGAGGAGTCCGCCGATGATCGCGCCGAAGGCGGTGGAGACGAAGCTGGAGCCGAAGACGATGATGGTGACGATGCCGCCGGTGTAGGCACCGGTGGAGAAGCCGATGATGTCGGGGCTGCCCAGCGGGTTGCGGGTCAGTGATTGGAATACCGCACCCGAGATGCCCAGGCCGGCGCCGAGGACGATTCCGGCGATGATGCGCGGTGCCCGCCATTCGGCGACGACGGTGTTGACGATGCGTCTGTCGGCCTGGCCGAACAGCCCCTGGAAGACTTCGCCCGGGGTCAATGAGAACTCGCCGAGCAGCAGCCCCAGGAATCCGCAGCCCAGGGCCAGGAGAGTGACGATGCCGGCTGTGACGACGACGCGCAGATCGATGCGGAAGCCGAAGGCTCGCAGCATGGGGCGACCGAAGTTGATCCGCTCCCCCGGCAGAACGCGGTGTCCTGGAACGAGCACAGGGGCGTCACCGATCGGTGAGTTCGATGTCTTCACAGTCCGCTCGCCTTCTTTCTGCGAACGAGGGCGATGAGCACCGGCGCGCCGACGAAGGCGGTGACGACGCCGACCTGGAGTTCACCCGGTTTCATCACCACGCGTCCGAGCACATCGGAGACGAGGAGCAGGATGGGCGAGAGGATGACGGAGTAGCTGAGGATCCATCTCTGGTCGGGACCGACGATCCAACGGGCGATATGGGGAATCATGAGTCCGATGAAGCCGATGGGCCCGGCAGCAGCGGTGGCGCCGCCGGCGAGGAGGGTGACGGCGAGAATGGTGATGATGCGGGTGCGGTTGACCGAGGTGCCGAGACTGGCGGCCAGATCGTCGCCGAGTGCCACCGCGTTGAGCGAGTGGGCCAGGAACAAGGCGAGTACGATGCCGATGATGATGAAAGGGGCGACCGCTGAGACCGTGTCGAACCCGCGGCCGGCGATGGCTCCGACGTCCCAGGCGCGGAAGGCGTCGAAGGCTCGTTCGTTCGTGAGCAGGATTCCTTTGGTCAGCCCGGTCAGCACTGCGGCGACCGCGACTCCGGCCAAGGTCAGGCGGATCGGATCGACGCTGTGGTTCCTGCCCGAGGAACCGATGATGTACACGCCGGTCGTGGCCACGAGAGCACCGAGGAAGGCGAACCAGATGTAGCCGTTGATCGACGTGATTCCGAAGAACCCGATGCCGACGGCCACTGCGAAGGAGGCCCCGGCGTTGACGCCGAGGATGCCCGGATCGGCCAGAGGGTTGCGGGTCAGCGCCTGGATGAGCCCGCCGGCCAATCCCAGCCCCATGCCGACGAGGATGCCGAGCACGGTCCGCGGGAAGCGCAGTTCGAGGACGACCAGCTGGTCGTCGCTGCCGCTGGGGTTGAAGAACGCTCCGAGGACCTCCGAGATCGGCATGTCCCGGGTGCCGATAGCCAGCGATGCCAGCACCACGACGACCAAGGCCAGAATCGCGATGACAAGCCCGACGGTTCTTCTGATCTTCAGCGCCCGACTCGCCTTCCGACCGTTCACCTCAGACGGATTCGCCGAGGCGGTGGTGGCGAGACCGGTCATCGGAGGGTTCCTTAGTATCGACTAATTAAGGGCAGGCTAACCACAATCTAGTCGAAAACGTCGGCCCATCCAAACGATTTCCCGATCACTGACCTGTGATCTTTCCGATCCTCTCGGACGTCTGACGCTGAATCCGCGACAGCATGCCGCTCATCCCCCGCAGCCGCAGCGGGCTCACGATCTCCGTCATCGACAGCCGCAGAGGCAGGTCAGACGGGATGGACAGGACCACCTCGGCGGTCTGGCCATTGAGACCTTCGTGGAGGATCCCGGCGAAGCCACGTGTCGTCGGCGCCTCGGGAGGCGCTGAGAAATGCAGCTTCACGATCGCGGCATCGCCCTGCTCGGGGTTCTCGACCTCGGTGACGACGAAGATCGGCGACTGGCATTCGGGCACCGGCTCGAGCAGTTCTGGATGATCGGAGTAGCGCTGCGGCACCTCGGGCAGCTCCGAGGCGAATTCGAGCAGCAGCTGAAGCCGATCACCGGTTTCGGTCTCGGCGAAGTCCTCGACGATCTCGACCAGGCTCTCCGGCAGATCGGAATTGTCGGCCATCGCGGCGTCTGTATCGGCAGTCATCAGCGGCTGGGCACCTCGCCGGCCTCTGATCCGGTGACGATGGGAACGCCGACGACATTGCCCCACTCGGTCCAGGAACCGTCGTAGTTACGGACGCTGGTGTAGCCCAACAGGTGCTGAAGCACGAACCAGGTGTGGCTGGAGCGCTCGCCGATGCGGCAGTAGGCGATGACTTCATCGGCGGTGCCGAGCCCGGCCTCGTCGGTGTAGATGGCCTTGAGCTCCTCGGCTGATTTGAAGGTGCCGTCTTCGTTTGCGGCCTTCGCCCATGGCACCGATGCTGCAGTGGGGATGTGTCCTCCGCGCAGTGCGCCCTCTTCGGGGTAGGCGGGCATGTGGGTGCGCTCACCGCTGTATTCCTCGGGGCTGCGCACATCGATGAGGGGACGCTTGCCCAGGCTGTCTCTGACCTCGAGCAGGAAGGCACGCAGGGTTGAGTCGTCACGGTCGATGACCGGGTATTCGGTCGGTTCCCGGCGTGGCTTCTCCGTGGACAGTTCGCGCTCTTCGGCCTGCCACTTGGAGCGGCCGCCGTCCATGAGGCGGACGTCTTCGTGTCCGAACAGCGAGAAGACCCACAGCGCGTAGGCGGCCCACCAGTTGGATTTGTCGCCGTAGAAGACGATCGTGTCCTCACGTGAGATGCCCTTCGCGGACATGAGGGCGGCAAAGCCTTCACCGTCGACGTAGTCACGCGTCACGGTGTCGTTGAGTTCGGTGTGCCAGTCGACCTTCACCGCGCCGGGGATGTGCCCGGTCTCATAGAGGAGGACGTCCTCGTCGCTTTCGACGATGACCAGTCCGGGTTCACCGGCATGCTCGGCCACCCATTCGGTGCTGACCAGTCGTGATCCGTCTGCGTAGTCGGCGAATTTGGCCGTGGTATCGGCCGGGATCGCTGTGCTCACTCGTTCCTCCTCGTGAAGATTGTGATGTTGTGGCTCAATGGATCTCTGTGTGGCTCAACGCCACTGCCCACCAGCATATTCCTCACCAAGAGTGTCCCGATCCCGGGGTCTCACAGGTGAGATCGGGGCACCCCAGGTGAGTTCGCGGCGTCACGTGCGTGCGAGGAATGCCTGCAGGGAGGAGATGAACGTCTTCGGCTTCTCGGAGTGGACCCAGTGGCCTGATCCCTTGACGGTGAGAAGGGTTGCGCGGGGAAAGAGGGAGCGCATGAGAGGCAGATCGTCACGGGAGACGTAGTCCGATGTCTCACCGGCGATCCAGAGCACCGGACCGTCGAAGGTCGTCTCCCCCGTCTCGGGGAAGTCTCCGATCGCGGGCAGGCTCTCATGAAGCAGGGTGAGGTTGGGTTGCCAGGCGTACCCCGCCGAGGTGCTCCGCAGGTTCTGCAGCAGGAACCCCCTGATCGTGTCCTCTGGGATCTTCTCCTGCAGAGCTTCATCCGCAGCGGTGCGCGACTCGATCTCGTTGAGATCGAGTTCGGCGAGGCTCGAGAGCAGATGTTCGAAGACGCCGAGGGACCCGCCTGCATTGGGGGCGATGTCGACGACGACGAGGTGGTCGATGAGTTCCGGATGGCGCAGGGCCAGGATCATGGCGACCTTGCCGCCCAGGGAATGACCGACCAGGTGCACGGGCAGATCTTCGGGATCGGTCACCTCGACGATCATCGCGGCCACGGAGTCGGCCATGCCCACGTAGCTGAAATCCTCGGTCCAGTCCGAATCACCGTGGTTGGGCAGGTCGACGAGGAGGCTCGAGTAGTCGGGCTCGAGGGCTTTGGCGATGGAGGTGAAGTTCTTGCCGCGGCCGAAAAGTCCGTGGAGGAACACGATGCGCTCACCGGCGCTGCCGACGAGTCTGCTGGCGATATCAGTCACGCCTCCAGCCTACCCGGCACGTCTCACCAGGTCATCTGCTGTCGGTGGCCGCCTGCTCCAGGGCCTGCAACGATTGGTCGAGATAGTCGGGGCTGACGACGGGGAAGCCGCCGAATGCGTCTCGGATCTCCTGTGTTGTGCGTGACCAGTCATAGGTCAGCTTCACCTCGGTGCCGGTGTCCTTCTCGTCGAGGTCGTAGCGCCAGCGCCAACCACCTGGGGCCACATGACCGCTCTCATCGGCTTGTCCGGGATCCCATGCGATCGCGTGATCGGGTTCGAACGTTGTCACGGTGTTGTCGATCCGGTAATCACCGCTGGCTTCATCGAAGCGCATATTCATGGAGAAGATCTGTCCGGTGGCCGTGATCGGCGTCGGATCAATGGCGCCTCGCACCCAGTCCGTGGGTTCGGTGTCCCGGTGCCGAGCCGGATCAGCCAACACGGTGAAGATCGTATGGGCAGGGGCGTCGATCGTGCGGGTGGCGATGATGTGCTCGTTCGGGTATTTCGCTGCTTCAGCCATCTGATCAGCCTATTCACCGGACTGCGGCATGGGAAGAGATACTCACAGGTAGGCTGAGTCCATGCACTTCTCCGATTACGACACACGACTGGCCGGGTACGCGGTGATCGTCAACCAGGACCGGGAAATCCTTCTCAGCTGGTTCAACGGCGGCAACGAACCGGCCCATGCGCTGTGGACTCTGCCCGGCGGTGGAATCGAGTTCCACGAGAGCATCGAGGCAGGCACGATCCGGGAGATCAAAGAGGAGACGGGCTTCGACGCCGAGCTGATCCGGCCGCTGACGACACACACCTTCACTGAGAATCGCAGCAATTCCGCACGCCGCAGATCGGTCTCGCGTCCATTCAAGGGAGTCCGCGTCGTCTATGAGGCTCATATCACCGGAGGCATGCTGGGGACTCTCGAGGTCGACGGCACCACGGACCGCGCCGAATGGTTGGCCATCGACTCTCTGGCAGACGTGCGGCACGCCCGCATCATCGATATCGGTCTTGATGCGTGGCGTGCCGCAGTGTGAGGAAGCGTGACGGCCTTGTGAGTGCGAGAGCTGCTTGAGTGCGGCCGCTACTTCAGAGCATCCGCGACGAGGTCGGGCATCTTCTCCGCGGCGAACGACGCGGAGAGCACCGAGTTGAGTGAGAATGCCTGCCTCACGTCGTTGAGGTCCTCGGTCAGCACCAGGCTGTGCCCGTCCTCGACAGCTGGGATGCGCTTGAAGGCAGCGTCCTCGGTGACTTCGGAATCGGGGATGTAGATCGGGAAGGCCACGAGCAGGTCCGCGTCGAGATCATCGAGTTTCTCTTCGGACACGGTGGCGGTGAAGCCCGAGGGCTTGAGGGCTGCGACCTTCTCGGACTGCTTGAATCCGAGCTGTTCCATGAACTGGACTCGCTCCGACCCTTCGACGTAGGCTCCCCAGCCTTCCGAGGTCTTCGCGGCCACGCTCACGGACTTCCCGTCGAACTCCGGATGGGCCTCACGAGCGGCCTCATACTTCTTATCGAGAGCCTTGAGCACCTTCTTGCCTTCGTCTTCCTTACCCAGGGCCTGGGAGACGAGGTCGACCTGCTGGTCCATGGTCGTCAGGTAGTTGTCTCCGCCTTCAGGCGCTCCCACAGTTGGGGCGATCTCTGAGAGTCGGTCATAGCGCTCCTGCTCACCGGAGCTCTTCGTATCGAGGATGAGGTCAGGTTCGAGAGCTGCGATCTTCTCGAAATCGGGCTCCATCGTCTCGATGATCTCCGGGGCTTGGTCGTAGAGGTCCTCGGCCCAGGGGCCGACGCCCTTGCCGCCGAACTCCACCCAGTCGGAGGCTCCGACCGGCTGCACACCGAGTGCCAACGCGGTTTCCGCATCTCCCCATCCCAGCGCCACGACCTTCTGCGGGTCCTTCGGGACCTCGACGGAGCCGAACTTGGTGTCGATGCTGATACCGGAGGCCGCTTCCTCTTCACCACCCCCGCCGCCACAGGCAGCGAGCAGGAGTACGGAGGCGAGCATGGGGGCGAGAATTCTGCGCATGAGATCCTTCTTCGTGAGTTAGGCAAGCCTAGCTTAACGTATGCTCGAGGGCTTCTGCGACAGCCAGGCGCGGCGGACCGCAGCGACGGTCAGCCGAAACTGCCCGATTCCCGCTCGGGCCTGATCTCGAGTCCTTCGATGTCCATCTCATCGAGACCCACCGTGCGTGAGCGACGTCCCGTGACCAGTCGATGGATGAGCCACAGCAGCAGGAAGGAGGGCAGTCCGATGTAGGCGGAGGCAACTTCGAGGACCCGTCCCTCGACGATGGCCTGGACGTTCTGGCCGATGATGACGATGACCAGCATGACCAGTGCGATGATCGGTCCGATCGGGAACAGCGGCGCCCGATACGGCAGATCCGCGAGGTCTCGGCCTTGCTTGACGTAGGCACGGCGGAACCGGAAGTGGCACCAGGCGATGCCGACCCAGACGATGAACCCGGAGAGCCCGGAGACATTGATCAGCCACGTGTAGGCCCCACCGTCACCCATCACCTCGGAGAGGAATCCGAACAGCCCGATGACCGCGGTGGCCAGCAGGGCCATGACGGGAACTCCGCGTTCGTTGAGTCGGGCGAACAGCCTCGGCGCGGTTCCCTCCTTGGCCATCGCGTAGAGCATGCGGGTCGAGGCGTAGAGGCCGGAGTTGCCGGCCGAGAGGATCGCGGTGAGGATGACGGCGTTCATCACGGATGCGGCCACGGCGATGCCGGCGCGCTCGAAGACAAGGGTGAAGGGCGAGGCCGTGACGTCCTCGTTGTTGGCCGAGGCCAGCAGCGAGGGGTCTGAATAGGGCAGGAGGAAGCCGATGATGATGATTGCGCCGATGTAGAAGAGCATGATGCGCCAGAACACGGTGCGGATGGCCCGGGGCATATCGCGGCGCGGGTCGGCTGACTCGCCTGCGGTCACACCGACGAGCTCGGTGCCCTGGAAGGAGAAGCCGGCGATCATGAACACGCTGATGATCGAAACCCAGCCGCCCACGAATGGCGCTTCGCCTCTCGTCCAGTTGCTCATACCCGGCGATTGCCCACCGATGAGACCTAAGATCATGAGCACGCCGAGGACGAGGAAGGCGAGGACAGCGGCGACCTTGATGGCCGCGAACCAGAATTCGCCTTCGCCGAAGGCCTTGGCCGAGAGGAAGTTGAGCCCGGTGAGCAGGGCCAGGAAGATCGCGGCCCAGACCCAGGAGGGGACGTCCGGCAGCCAGAAGGACATGATGACCCCGGCCGCGACGAGTTCGGCGGCGAGTGTGATGGCCCAGTTGAACCAGTAGTTCCAGCCCATGGCGAAGCCGAATGAGGGGCTGACGTATTTCGAGCCGTAGGTGTGGAAGGAACCGGCCACGGGCAGATGTGTCGACATCTCCCCCAGGGACTGCATGACGAAGAGGACCATGATGCCGATCGCAGCGTAGGCCAGAAGTGCGCCGCCGGGTCCGGCCTGGGAGATCGTGCCGCCGGATCCGAGGAAGAGTCCGGTGCCGATGGCACCGCCGATGGCGATCATCTGCAGGTGACGTGACTTCAGCCCCCGTTTGAGTTCGCGGTTCTCCCTCACCGAGGCGGCTGTTTCGTTCATCGTGTCCCTTGACTGTCGTGCGACCGGTGTCCCGTTCGGGCCCCGGCCATTCTTACCACATTCAGATGTCGGCGCTGCGCACTTCGTCTGGTCTGGCCGGGTGTTTGAGGAGGTCGACGATCGGTGCCAATGCAGACTTGACGCTGACCAGCTTAAAGATCAGGTCTCGCAGACCGGCGACGGCCCGCGGCAGGTAGAACATGAATCGTGCAAGTTCACGAGAGGTTGACTGCGCCTGTTCGACCCTGGGCCGCTGGGCGGCCTCGAAGCGAGCCAGTGCCTCGGGCAGCCGCTCCGGTGAGGTGGATTCGAGGGACGCTGCGAGCATCCAGGCAGACTCCATCGACATCCCGGCGCCGATTCCGGCCGTGGGGAGGAAACCTGCCGCGGCATCTCCGAGGAGGACCGTGGTGCCCGTGACCCACTGGCAGCTGCGGAAGTCTCGCAGTGCCCAGAAATACGGATCCTCGGCCTCAGCGACGGCGGTCAGTGCCGCGTCGATCCTCGGACTCTGGGTGGTGAGTCTGCTGCGGACCTCGGTGACGAAGCGTTTGGGGCCGAGAGGTTCCCTCGAGTCCGGGACGCCGAGGAAGATTCCGATCCTGTCTTTGACTGGGTAGGCACCGAGGAAGAATCCCTCGCCCCAGAGTTCGTCGACCTGGTCGGTGTCAGCATCTGCCGGTGCCCAGGCGACCCACCCGCCCCATGCCGTGTCGACAGAGCTCTCGGCTGAACCGCCTGGAACGAGGCGCCTGCTGTGCGAGTTCAGACCGTCGGCGATGATGACGAGGTCGAATTCCGCACCATGCAGATAATGGTCCTCGCTGTGGACCCCGGTGGACACTTCCACCCGTGCCGGGCGGGGGTCGCCGTCCGCGGCAGGGTCGAGTGCGGCAAGGGAGACCAGCGATGAGTCGAAGGCCACGGGACAGGTCCCGGCCGAGAGGACGGCGAGGAGTTCTCCCCTGGCAATTCCTCTGTATTGCCCGTAGCGGGCCAGCAGACTGCCCAGACGGTCCTTGCGCAGCGTTTCGCCGGTATGGGCGTGGAATGCGTACCGGTCGATGGCCACGCTGTTCTCTTGGTACTGCTCGCGGACGCCGAGATCGTCGAAGACCGGGTCGACCATCGGCATGAGAGCGAGCATGTATCCGGCATGATCGTCATCGGTCATCGTCTCAGGATCTCGCGAACGCTCGATGAGTACGGGATGCCTGCCCTGCCTGCGCAGCAGTTGGGCGACCGTGACTCCTGCGATTCCGGCGCCCACGACGAGAATGCGCAGATCCTCTGTCTTCGCGGCCTCATACTGCTCGTCGAAGGGCATGTTCGTGATCATGACATCTCCTCGCGTCGTCATCTCCTGCAGCTGGCCTCTGTCTGCGCGGTGTCTTCGCGGTCAGCATGCGCAGAGTGGACTAGGTGGTCCAATCACGGTAGCATTGACTGGACCACCTGGTCCAGAGATTGCGAGGAAGAGATCGTGTCAGCTTCTGCATTCGCACGTATGCCGAGCGCCAAGCGGCAGGCGCTGATCGTCGCCGCCGCCGAGGAATTCGCCTCCCGCCCCTTCGAACAGGCCTCCCTCAACAGCATCATCTCCGCAGCTTCGATGAGCAAGAGCTCCTTCTATCACGTCATCGACTCCAAGGAATCCTTGTTGTCACTGGTCGTCGATGAGCTTCGCGAATTGGCGAGGAGAGAATGGACTCCGCCGGACCCGAGCAACTTCGCCTCAGACTTCTGGAAGACTGCTGCATACGTGTTCGACGATGCCCTGCGTGTCTGGCCGCAGGTTCGGGCACTCGAACTGCTGTGGCGGATCGTGCATGAAAATCGTGCCGATCCCGGGGTCACCCGCCTTGAGAGCAGCTACCAGAAGTGGATTTCGTCGGTGTTGGAGATCGGGCGGGAGGCTGGTGCCATCGATGCGGAATGTCCGGCGGACCTGCAGGCCGTGGCGGCCGCGAGCATGCTGGGCGCCTTCGACGAATGGACCCTGCAGCAGACCAGCCGCGACAGTCGAACCGGCGACAGCATCGAAGCCGCCGCCGGTCAGCAGTTCCGTCTGCTCAAGCGCCTGCTCGAGGCGTGAGCTGCTCTCCCGAGGTTCCCTTGGTCAAGCCGGGAACACCGGGCAGCCCCCTGGCCAGCTGCGGTCCGAGGTCGGAGATGTTCCGGGCTCCCATCAGGCCCATGGCAGTCAGTATCTCTGCCCGGATCAGGTCGATGGCCTTCTCCACGCCGCGCTGTCCGCCGGCCATCAGTCCGTAGAGGTAGGCCCGGCCAACGAGCACGAAGTCTGCTCCGGCACACAGAGCGGCCACCACGTCGGTGCCGGACATGATTCCGGAGTCGAGGATGAGTTCCATGTCCTCGCCGACGGCCGCTCGCACCTCCGCCAGTGCGGTCAGAGAGTCAGGTGCGCGATCGAGTTGGCGTCCGCCGTGGTTGGATACGACCAGGCCGTCTGCGCCGATGGCCCGGGCCCTGTCGGCATCTTCGGCGGTGAGGACTCCCTTGACGAAGAGCTTGCCCTTCCACTGCTGACGGATCCACCTGAGGTCATCGAGGTCAAGTGTCGGATCGAACATGGTCCGCGTCATCTCGGCCAAGGACTGCGAGGTGTTCGACAAGGAGGCATATTTCGGCGGTTCGGTGGTGAGGAAGTTGAACCACCAGCCGGGCCGGTAGGAGGCATCGAGGATCGTCTTCAGGGTCAGCTTCGGTGGGATCGAGAGCCCATTGCGGTTATCGCGCAGGCGCTGGCCCGTGATCGGAGTGTCGACGGTGACGAGCAGGGTTTCGTACCCGCTGGCCTGGGCTCGCTGAAGCAGATCGAGGCTGCGCTCGCGGTCCTTCCACAGGTAGAGCTGGAACCAACGGGTGGATCCCGGTGCCGCCTGGGCGACCTCTTCGATCGATCGCGTGCCCATCGTTGACAGCGAGAAGGGAATGCCTGCCTTTGTCGCCGCGCGGACTCCCCCGATCTCACCTTCGGAATGCATCATCCGCGTGTAGCCTGTCGGGGCGATGCCGAATGGCAGTGCTGTGTGCTGACCGGCGATCGTCGTCGATGTGTTCGGTGCCTCGACTCCGTGCAGGATCCGTGGGAGGAGTTCGACGTCGGCGAAGACCTGACGGTTCTTGCGCAGCGTGTGCTCATCGAGCGCGCCGCCGTCGACGTAGTCGAAGGGTGCCGTGGGGGTCACCCGCTTCGCGATGCGACGCAGGTCCCAGACATCGGCGGCGGAGTCGAGTCGCGCACCCACCCTGTCGAGCCTGGGCAAACCGAACTGCAGAAGAGGGGCGAGTTCCTTCACGTCGGGCAGCTGCCGTTTCATCATTCTCCTCATATTCGACACTGAATCTCATCGGGTTCGAGACCCCTGCGAGCACTGTGAGCCTCCGGCGCTCCTAGTATCCTCGGCGTCTCTGAGCTGCGAGTCTAACGAGGGAACCAAGTTCCCCGGAACTGGGATCACCATGAGAGATATTCCCATTTATTTTATTATATGGGCTTATCGACTAGACTATTCCCATGTCCGATTCCGCCGTTCCCGTGCCCGATCCTGCCGTTCACGTGCCAGCAGCGCAGGCAGAGACCAGACCGTGGCGCCAGGAATTCCGCGGCGGCACGATCGACGACAGAAATTTCGCCGAGGTGTCCGTCTCCATTCCGGCTCGCATCGGCTCGGTCGACCTGCGCCTGCCCTCGGAGCTCGCCGCACGCTCTGAAACCGCGGTCCGCGCGATCTCGCGGCTTGATGCCGAGCACGGTCGCACCTTGATCCCGCTGTCGTACCTGCTGCTGCGCAGCGAGTCGATCGCCTCGTCGAAGATCGAAGCCGAAGAGGCCCCTATCGACGACTTCGTCCGAGCCCTCCACGGTGCGAAGTCCAATTCTTCGGCAACTGCGATGGCAGCTGCAACGGGCGCGCTGGATCTGCTGACATCGGGAGCGATCAATGCCGATTCGGTCTCTCGCGCCCATCGGCTGCTGCTCAAGGACGATGCCAGTGAGGCTCACCTGGCCGGCCGACATCGGCCGATGCAGAACTGGATCGGCGGCTCCGATCATTCGCCCCGTGGCGCGCTCTACGTTCCCCCTCCCCCCGAGCTCGTCCCTGAGCTCATGGATGATCTGCTGACCTTCGCCCGCCGCGTTGACATTCCCACGATCGCGCAGGCCGCCGTCGCCCATTCACAGTTCGAAGCGATCCATCCCTTCACCGACGGCAACGGTCGGATCGGACGGGCTTTGGCGGCTGGGATCCTCCACTCACGCGGCGTCACGACCGGGATCACCGTTCCCCTGGCTGCTGCCTTGGTCGAGGTTCGAGACCGCTACTTCGCCGCGCTGAATTCCTATCACTCAGGCGACGCCGGACCGGTCATAACGCTGTGGTCGACATCATCGGTGATCGCGGCGGAGGAAGCTCAGCTGACCGCGCATAGGCTGGCTGGACTGCCTGATGAGTGGGCCGATCTCCTCGGCCATCCACGTGAGAACAGCGCCGCAGCCAGGATCCTGAACTACCTCGCATCGGACCCGGTGTTCACGATCGACGATCTTGAGGACTCATTGAAACTGTCCAGCTCCTCGGCGAACAGGGCGGTCTCCGCGCTGATGGACGCCGGGGTCGTGCGCGGCCTGACCAGTCGCAAACGCAATCAGATCTGGGGTGCCGGCGATGTGCTGGCCGAGCTCGAAGACCTCAATCTGCGCATCGGTGCCCGCGCCCGTTCCGAACTCTGAGAACCTTGCTCTCCGCCGGCTCAGGACTGATCGAGGTAGTGCAGGACCGCCGCGACCCTCCGGCTCGTGGTCTCCCCTGCGTGCAGCCTGAATTTGTCGAAGATCGAGCTGATGGCCTTCTCCACGGAGCTGATGGACACGTAGAGTCGTTCGGCTATACCGCGATTCGACAGCCCCTCAGCCATGGCTTGAAGGACCTCGTTCTCACGAGGGGTGAGCGCCGACAGGGAATTCTGCTTCTCGGACGAGCTCAGCAGCTGCCGGACGACCTCGGGGTCGATGACGGTTCCGCCCTCCGCTATCCGATTGACGGACTCGAGGAAGCGGTCGATGTCAGTGACCCGGTTCTTCAGCAGGTAGCCGACTCCCATGGTCTCGGTGCTCAGCAGCTCGGTCGCATATTCGCGCAGAACGTATTGGCTGAGCACGAGGACTCCGATGTCCGGGAAGCGGCGCTTGATCTCCAGCGCGGCCTCGAGTCCTTCTGTGGTGTGGGTCGGCGGCATCCTGACATCGACGATCGCCAAGTTCGGGCGCTGAGCCGCGACCGCGGTGAGGAGCTGCTGCCCGTCATCGACAGAGGCCACAACTGCGATGCCCTCGTCTTCGAGCAGGCTGCGCACCCCCTCGCGCAGCAGCACCGAGTCATCGGCCAAGGCGACTCTCATCGGGCCGAGGATCGGGGTTTCGGCGCTGGATTCAGGCATGCCAGGTTCAGACATAGGGGATCTCCGCTCTCACTGTGGTTCCGACATTCTCTGTGCTCTCAATCGTCATCGTCCCGTCCAGTGCTCCGACCCGACGCGACAGTCCTTTCAGCCCGCTGCCGGCAGGGTCGGCTCCCCCGGTGCCGTCATCGACCACCTCGGCGATGAGCCTGTGTTCATCGGCGATCACGCTGATTCGAACAGTCGACGCATTCGCGTGCTTGACCACATTGGTCACCGCCTCCCGGACGACGAAGTACGCAGCAGATTCACTGGCCTGCGATACCCGATGGTCGGGGACGGCGGTGAGGGTGACCGGGATCGGGCTGTGATCGGCGACCCGGTGGAGGACGGTGCCCAGGCCGTGTTCGTCCAGTGCTGTGGGATAGACCCGCCAGGCGACCTCGCGCATCTCATCGATGAGGTCCTGGGACTGCACGAGGGCGTCGCCGAGGAGAGCGCTGACCTTGTCCTGATCCTTCGCTCGTTGGGCACGTGCGATGAGCACGGACAGGGACACGACATTCTGCTGCACCCCGTCGTGGAGGTCACGCTCGATCCGGCGCCGCTCCTCGTCGATGGCCATGACCACACCGTGACGGGTCATGAGAAGTTGGGTGATGCGGGTGTGGGGCGCGTTGGGGCGGCTGGTCTCGGTGAACCTGGCGTCGATTCTGCCGTGCAGCCAATTGGCGAACTCGGCGAGGACGATGACCCCGATGAGGTTCGCGGCTCCATAGAGCACTCCGACGAACAGGGTCGGCTGGCTGATAGTCCAGAAGTCGAAGCCGATGGTGACGCTGCCGCCGATGAACAGTCCCTGGATGAGCGAGCCGATGGTGACGAGCAGGAAACCCGTGAGCAGATTGAGCACGGGAATGGCGATGAGGCCGGCGACCACACCGTTGAGGACGAAGAAGCCGCGCTTCATCGGGTCCGAACCCATGATGATGCCGAATCCCCGCTCCTGCCGGGAACGTTCCCAAGTCAGGACCCTCCGGCTCAGTCGCGAGGTCGAGGTGGGGATCGCGGCGAGCAGCAGCGGAAGGCACAGCAACACGCCCCACAGGATGCCCAGCACCGAGGCGCTCCAGCGTGTGACGAACATGCGGGATTCTCGGGGAATCCGCGCGGTCAGCGAGGTCGGCCAGGGCATAGGTCGATCGTAGCAACGCCGGGCGCCTGATCCCATGGGTCCGACCGCAGTCTCCGTTTCCGGTTTTCCGCATTGTCGCTCCGGGCTCCTGCACGCGAGACTGCTCTTCGCCGCGTTCCGAGCTCGCCTGTCGGTCAATAGCGTGGATGAGTATGGACTTCGCTTTCGACATCCTCGCCGCCACGCTCGAATCGCCGTGGGTGTACCTCCTCGTCTTCATCATCGCCGGCCTCGACTCCCTGTTCCCGATCGTGCCCTCCGAAACGGTTCTCATCACCGCGGCGGCCTATGCGGCCACCGGAACACCGAACCCCGTCGGACTCCTGCTGGCAGGAGCAATCGGTGCCCTCACCGGCGACTTCGCCGCCCACCTAGTCGGGCGCGGGGGTGGCTCGTTGGCGTCTCGGTGGGCCCGGCGTCCGCGTGCACGTCGACTGCTCGAACGCACCGAGGAGATATTCGCTCGCCGAGGCGGCACTGTGCTCATCGCGGGACGTTTCGTTCCCGGCGGACGCACGGCCACCACCGTGACCTCGGGGATGCTGAAGTATCCGATCCCTCGGTTCCTCGCCTTCGATGCGGCAGGATGCCTGGCCTGGGCGCTGTATTCGACGGGCATCGGCCTGCTCAGCGGTGTGCTGTTCGAGGACCAGCCGCTGCTCGGAGTGGGGTTGGGCATCGGCATCGCACTCACCATCACCGGTGTTGCGGAACTCACGCGCAGACTTCTGGCCAGGAGGAAAGCCCGATCAGACGGGGACCTAACGCCACACCGAGACTCTGCAGATTGGACAGCCCCAGCCGTTGACGTGGCATCATGAATGGGATGTCTCAAGCACTCGTGTGGTATGTCAGCTATGGGTCGAACATGCATCGTGACAGGCTCGCCTGTTACCTGCAGGGCGGCCGTCCCCCAGGTGCATTCGTCACCTATCCCGGCGCACGGAACTCCGCTCCGCCGTTGGCAGAGATGGGCATCGAACTTCCCGGATCCATCTACTTCGCCGGCAGCTCCACCGTGTGGGGCGGCGGAGGAATGGCCTTCTATGACCATCATGTACCAGGCCCCACACCGGCCAAGGCATATCTCATCACTGCCCAGCAGTTCGCCGATGTCGCCGATCAGGAGATGAACCGGCCGCCTTCATCGGCCAACCCGCTGGAGACACTGGCCTGCGAACTTCCCGTCGGCTCCGCCCACTCGGTGGGGCCAGGCGGGTACGAGACCCTTCTTGTTCTCGACCGCGCAGATTCGATCCCGATGGTGACGTTCACGGCTCCGCACGGATCGGATGCAGTCACCCAGACCATCCCCGGTGAACCGTATCTGACGATGCTGCGCCTCGGCGTCGACGAGGTCAGTTCCGTCTCAACCGTCGGTTCAGTCTCGACGCTCAACTCGGTCGCAGCGACTCCCCAGCCCGCAGCTGCACAAGTGTGAGATCGAGCAGGGGCGTCTGCACACCGAGGTCAGCGGCTGTACGCGCGAGGTGACCGAGGATGTGCTCGGTTTCGCTGGGCAGACCAGAGGTCACATCGCGATAGAGCGATGAGGTGAATGACGAGCCCTCGGCGGTGAGCATGTCAAGAGTCATGTCCCTGGCCTTGGCCGAGACCGGGTGTCCCCCGGCGCTCGCAACGGCTTCGAGCTCGTCGACGATGCCCACGATGTGCGATTGTCCGCCAGCTGCCATGATCGCTCCGACCGGGGCCCGGAACAGGCATGTCACGACTCCTGCCGCGGCGATGAAGATCCACTTCTCCCACAGGGCGTCCGTGATGCTCTCAAGGATCTGCAGTCTGTAGCCGGGAACGTCAAGAGCCTCGACGATGGGACCGGGGACGACTTCCCCATCGAGATCGCCTATGGTCATGATGGCCAGGTCGGTCATCTGGTGGATGGCTCCGTCCTTGATCGTTCCGACGATCTTGACCAGACCGCCCAGAACCTGGCCGGGGAATTCCTCGACCAATCGCTCGATCTGAGCCATGCCGTTGAGGAACGGAATGATGAGCGTGTCCACCCCCACTGCGGGTCTGATGTCGTCGATGATCGACTCCAAGGCGTTGGCTTTGACCGCGACGATCACGAGGTCGAAGGGAGCCGAACCCGGGCGCTCGCCAGCGGCGGAATCGGCAGCTGCCGGATCAGCCTGGGCCAGGTCGGCGGCGGTGAGGACGGGGATGTGGTTCGTCCGGTCCTCACCGGGGGCGACGAATCGCAGGCCGTCGGCACGCATCGTCTGCGCTCGGGCCTCACGGACGAGGAACGTGACATCGCGATCGGCTTCGAACAGCCGGGTGCCGAACGCCCCGCCGGTCGCGCCGGCTCCGGCGATGAGTATCTTCACTGTGTGCTCTCCCATGTCAGATGGATTCCCTTGCTGTTGCGCTGCGCGCTGTCACAACGCCTGTTTGAGTTCCGCAGCCGCAGCTGCAGGGTCGTCTGCTGCGGTCACCGCACGGACGACGACGATGCGCTGCGCACCGGCGGTTCTCACCTCGGCGAGGCGCTCGCCTGCCGAGATCCCGCCGATCGCGAACCAGGGCTTGGACGCGCTGGAGGCGAGCGCGCGCAGGGGGTCGGTGCCGATGGCTGGTCTGCCGGGTTTGGTCGGGGTCTCCCACACGGGACCCAAGCAGAAATAGTCGATCTCGGGGTCCGCCTCGGCGGCATCGGCCTGGGCGATGGAATGGGTCGAGCGGCCCAGGATCACATCCGGGCCGAGGACCGCGCGGGCCTGTTCGCTGGTGAGGTCGCCCTGGCCGACGTGGAAGACATCGGCGCCGACGAGGAGGGCCACATCGGCTCGGTCATTGACGGAGAAGAGCTTCCCGTGCCGGTGGGCTGCGTCCCTGAGCACCTCGAGTGCTTCGATCTCGGCCTGGGCTTCGAGGCCCTTGTCGCGCAGCTGGATGATGTCGACGCCACCGGCGTAGGCGGCATCGAGGAACTCGGGAAGATCGCCCTGCACGCTGCGGGAATCGGTGCAGACATAGAGCCTGGCCGTGCGCAGCCGGTCAAGGCGTGTGCCCCTGTCTGTGCCTCTGTCTGTGTCTTGGACTGCGGCGTCCATTGTCATATCTGCGACCATGCTCCTAGAGTAGAGGAGTTCGCGGGAGCCTCATAAAGGGGCTGAGAGGGCTTAGTGCCGACCGTTCAACCTGATGCGGATCATGCCGCCGGAGGGAGAAGCACGTGCACGTCATTGTTGTGGGAGCTGGAATCATCGGCTTGTCCACTGCCTGGAACCTGCGCCGTCGCGGCGTCAGCGTCACCATCGTCGATCCTGCCCCTGCCATGGGTGCCTCCCATGCGGCGGCGGGAATGCTGGCCCCGGCCGCCGAGGTGGTGTGGGGACAGTCTCCCCTGTATCCGCTCATGCGTGCCTCGGCGGACCTCTACCCGGACTTCGCCGCCGAGCTGACTGCCGTCTCGGGCCATGACCTGGGGCACTCGAGCACCGAGACCCTCGTGTGTGCCGGTGACCGGGCCGACCTCGCCTCCCTGCATGAGCTCATGAACCTGCAGTCCTCTGCCGGTTTCGACGTCTCCCTCATCGCGGGATCCCGGGCCCGTGAACTGGAACCGTCCCTGGCACCCGGGGTGTGCGGAGCCGTCACGATCCCCGGAGATCATTCGATCGATCCCCGCCGGGTCACCCGTGCACTGATATCGGTCCTCCGTGGTGGCATCGTCCAGGCCCGCGTCACGGGTCTGCTCAAGGCAGCCGGGGGCACCGTGGGCGTCGAACTCGACAATGGGTCGAGGGTGACTGCTGATCAGGTCATCGTCGCCGCCGGCGCTTCGTGCAATGACATCGCGGGGGTACCGACGCTGCCTCTGCGCCAAGTATGGGGTGAGGTGATCAGACTCCGGGCACCGACGGCACTGGCCCCACTGCTGGCGCGCACGATCCGCGGTCTGGTCAACGCTCGGCCCGTCTACATCGTGCCTCGCCCCGATGGCGAGCTCGTCCTCGGTGCCACGAGCCGTGAGGACGGCCGGTCGGGAACCAACGCCGGCGGCGTCCACCAGCTGCTTCGTGACGCAGAGCGCCTCGTCCCGGCCATCCTCGACTGCGAGATCACCGACATCACCACCCGTGCCAGACCGGGCTCACCAGATGACGTGCCGATCATCGGACGCATCGATCCCGGCTGTGTGGTGTCAACCGGCTTCTTCCGGCACGGCATCCTCCTCGCACCGCTGGGTGCGGGCCTCACCGCCGACCTTGCCACCAGAGCCGACACAGCATGGGCGCCATCGGGGTCACAGGCAGCGATGGGACCGGACCGCTTCGATTCAGAGCACCCACCAGCGGAAGCTCAGGACGCACAGGAGATACAGGACACACAGCAGCACACCGTTTCGATTCAGCAACCAGCAGGGAGTCATCCGTGACCGACACCATCACCATCACGCTCAACGGCGAGCGCCACGCACTCGCCGGTCCCACCACAGCCAAGGACCTCATCTCCGGCATCGTCGACAAGGAGATCGGCGCCGACGGCTCCCCCATCGACGGCAGCCGCCTGGGCATCGCGCTCGCCGTCGACGGTGAGGTCATCAGGCGCGGACAGTGGTCGGGCTTCACCCTGGCCGAGGGCCACAGCGTCGACATCGTCACCGCAGTGCAGGGAGGCTGATATGACCTGGAACATCGACGAAGTGACTCTGAACTCCCGGCTCGTCATGGGCACCGGCGGCGCAAGTTCGCTGAGCATCCTCGAACAGGCGCTGGAAGCATCGGGCACAGAACTCACGACCGTAGCACTGCGCCGCTACGACGGCACTGCCCGCGACTCGGTGTTCGCCCTGCTGCAGCGTCTGGGTATCCGCATCCTGCCCAACACGGCCGGATGCTACACGGCCAGGGATGCGGTGCTGACTGCCCGATTGGCCAGGGAAGCTCTCGAGACGAACTGGGTCAAGCTCGAGGTCATCGCCGATGAGGAGACCTTGCTGCCCGATCCGGTGGAGCTGTTCCGGGCCGCGGAGGAGCTCGTGCTCGACGGCTTCACGGTCTTCGCCTACACAAACGACGATCCGGCCCTGGCCAAGAGGCTCGAGGATGCCGGGGTTGCTGTGGTCATGCCTGCCGGTGCTCCGATCGGCAGCGGGCTGGGCATCCTCAATCCTCACAACATCGAGACGATCGTCAGCCGCGCCCAGGTGCCTGTGATCCTCGATGCCGGAATCGGCACCGCCTCTGATGCGGCTTTGGCGATGGAGCTCGGCTGCACCGCCGTCCTCTTGGCCTCTGCGGTGACCCGGGCACATGATGCCAGCGCCATGGCTCGGGCGATGTCCCTTGCTGTGGAGTCCGGTCATCTGGCTGCCCATGCCGGGCGCATCCCCAAGCGACCGTTGGCCCTGGCCTCATCGAGCTTCGACGGGATGGTGACCCCGAGATGAGCGCGGCGAACAATCCGGGCCCGCTGGTCGAACCGCTCGATTCTCTGAGCCCACGGGAACTCGAACGCTACGCCAGGCATCTGAGCCTGCCGGGCATCGGGGTCGATGGACAACGCCGGTTACGGGCCGCCTCGGCGCTGGTCATCGGTGCGGGAGGCTTGGGTGCTCCGGTTCTGCACTACCTGGCCGCGGCCGGGATCGGATCGATCACGATCATCGACGACGATGTGGTCGAATCCTCGAACCTGCAGCGCCAGGTCCTTCACCGCGATGCCGATATCGGTCGAGCCAAGGTCGATTCCGCCCGTGACGCCCTGCTCCGCCTCGATCCGCTGCTTGAGGTCCACGCAGTTGCGAAGCGCTTGAGTCCCGACAACGTGCTCGAACTCTTCTCGTCCCATGATCTGGTGCTCGACGGCGCAGACAACTTCGCGACCCGGTACCTGTCCAATGACGCGGCCGAACTCACCGGCACCCCACTGATCTGGGGCACGATCTTTCGCTTCGCCGGTCAGGTGAGCACCTTCGTTCCCGGGCACGGGCCGATGCTGCGCGACCTGTTTCCCGACATCCCCGAGGCCGATTCCGTGCCCAACTGCGCCGAAGGCGGTGTCCTCGGGGTCCTGTGCGGCACCATCGGTTCGGCGATGGCCACGGAGGCGGTGAAACTCATCTGCGGCATCGGCACTCCCCTGATCGGTCGCCTGCTGCGCTATGACGCACTGGAGTCCGACTACTCCACGCTGAGGTTCTCACCGGATCCTGATCGCGAACCTGTCACCGACCTCGCCGAGGTAGCAGTGGCCTGTGCAGCTGCCCCTACAGAAGCAGACGGTGACGGTGCAGATCGGGAGGACGAGATCAGGGTCGATGAGTATCTGGCTGATCCTTCCTCCGCCCTCCTCATCGATGTGCGGGCCGATTGGGAGCGCCAGCTGGCATCGATACCCGGATCCGTCCACCTGCCGCTGGGTGCGCTGCAGGTCGAGGGGTGGGCCTCGGTGGAAGCTCTTGTCACGCAGCTGCCTCACGAGGTCGTCATCCACTGCAAGTCAGGGGCCCGCTCCGCTCAGGCCGTACAGCTTCTGCGCGATGCGGCACCCGAGTCCGTGCGTCTGCGGTCCCTGGCCGGCGGCATCGATGCGTGGTCGGCCTCAGGGCATGAGACGGTTCAGTCGTCTGGCCAGACCGCGGTGGCCGGCTCTCATCACACGTGAGTGCATCCACGTTGCCACGGGACGCAGCATGCGAATCGACGAGCGCGAAATGGTCACACACCACACGGAGCTGATCGTGGTGATCGGGCCCGTCTGCTCCAGCGACCACACACCGGTTCCCCTCAGATCACCGGTGGCAAAGAACGAGACGAAGCGCGGCGGGCCTGTGTCCTGAAGTTCGATTCCGAACCTCAAGGTGACACCGATCGGGCTCTGCACCTGAATGTCGGCGCGGCTGCCGGGCACGATCCTGTCATCGTTGGGGACCGCCACGGGCAGACCCGGCCACCACTGCGGCCACGACTCGACATCGGACAGCACGGACCACACCTCTGTTGGACTGGCATCGACCCTCCACGTGCTTTCGAAGTGGAAGGGGGCTGACTCACCGGCGTGCGGTCGCACGTGCTGATGAGTCTGCTGCCCGTATTCGCGCGTCATGGGTCTCCCGACTGTTCTGAGTCGACGGGCGCTGATTCGTCCGTTCTGACTCGACGGTAGTGTGGACAGCGTGATTGAGGAAGGTTTCACCAGCTCCCGCCGACCATCGCCTTTAGGCGGACGAAAGCCGACGAAGGACGACCTCGCTGAGTTCGCCACTGACAATCCCGACGCCATCGATGACGTTCTCCCCGGGCGCCCGGGTGAACTCTCGATGCTCATCGTCGGAATCAACCCGGGCCTGTGGACGGCCGCGGTCAATGCACCCTTCGCCCGACCGGGCAACCGCTTCTGGCCGTCTCTGCATCAGGCAGGTCTGACCGATCACCTCGTCGACGCTTCCCTGGGCCTGGCCGTCGAGGACGAGGCACAGCTGCTGGCACGCGGCATCGGCATCACCAATCTCGTGGGACGGGCCACAGCCCGGGCCGATGAGCTGGACAAGGACGAACTGCGCGAGGGTGCGGCCAGACTTGTCCGCCGACTCGACGACATCCGCCCCAAGGTAGTCGCCGTCGCTGGGATCACATCGTTCCGGATCGGATATTCGCAGCCCAAGGCCCATCTCGGCGAGCAGGACACGTCTCTCATCGATGGCTGGCCCGAGGACATCAACCTTCACGTCGTACCTCAGCCCAGCGGTCTCAATGCCCATTATCAGGTTCCGGACTTGGCCCGGATCTGGCGTGAGGTGTGGGAGAGCATCGAGGACTGAGCAGCTGCTCTGATGCGGTCGTGACCGATTGCTTCTAGTGCGGTGGAGCGAAATGCTCCCGACAACGTGCGACATAGGACTCGAGGCCCCCGACATGGCTGGCATCGATGTCTGTGGCACTCGGTTCCGAGGCGTCGACACTGAGCCCGGGAGTACCCACACGTTGGTGGAAGACGGCATCCCTGCCGCAGATCGTGCACACTGCGGTGAGTTTGAGAACGTCCTCGGCCACGGCCATGAATGTCGGCATCGGTTCGAAGGGGCCGCCGTCGAACGTCACGCACAGGCCTTCGACGATGACTGCAGCACCACGTTCCACGAGGTCGAATACGGTCGGTACCAGGTCAGGTCCGAAGAATTGGGCCTCGTCGATGGCCACCAGATCATAGTCCTCGGCGCGAGCGACCTCGGCGAGGGACTCGACGTCACCGACGGGTACCGCGGGAATATTGATCCCGTCGTGAGAGGTGATCGTCGACAGATCGGACCGTGTGTCGAGAGAGTGGCTGAGGACGAGCACATTGACCCCGGCGATCTTTGCTCGCCGGACGCGGCGCATGAGTTCCTCGGATTTGCCTGAGAACATGGGGCCGGCAATGACGTCGAGACGCCCTGCCGGCGAAGGCGAAGCAACTGGGTTCAAGGGCATGGCGCCAGCCTACGCCGCGATGCTCCGTCCTGACAGTGCCCATCTGTCGTGATGGTGCTCAGGACGCGGCACTGGGGTGATCAGGATGCGGCAATGGTCAGTCGTCGACGGTGACCTTCTTCGATTCGACGTCGACGGATACCTCGATCTCCTCACCCTTGTCATCGAAATCGAACTGGTATTCGATACGGTTGTCGTCGGATTCGAGCTTCCATCCGTCGAGTCGGCCCGAGCCCTTGTCCTGAGCAAGCTTGAGCGCCTCGTCGAAGGTCATCGGGTCATTCAGGTCGATGGCCTGCTCTTTGTCGTCCGAGGAGTCCTTCTCCGTGTCGACGACTTCACCGGTCTCAGCATCGATCTCGATATCGAAGTCAGTGGTGCCGGCGATGACCTTGACCTCGTACTGCCAGGCCTTGTCGCGTTCGTCGAAGTCGAGTTCGATGCCGTGTACGGTGCCGTCCTTCGCTTCCTTCTTCGCCGTGGCAATGGCATCCTCGGGTGCCACTGATGGTGATTCCCTGCTCAGATCGGCATCAGCGGCCAACCCCGAGGAGCTGGTTCTCGTCGAGCCCTGCGACTTCGTGCCTTCAGCGCCGTCATCGCTGCCGGCATCGTCATCGCCTGCTTCAGCGTCGTCTGATTCGTCGTCGTCAGAGTCGTTCTGGGCCTCAGGTGACTCTGAGGTTTGGCCTTCGGTCTCCGAAGCCTGACCATCACCTGAGTCCCCATTTGAACAGCCAGTGAGGGCGAAGGCGAAGATCATGGTTCCTGCAGCGGCTCGCGTGGCCCATCTCTGTGTCTTCATGCTCTCAACGGTAACAAGGAGGTGCGCCCGCTGCCCCCTTGCTAAGAGGATTCTCATCCTGGTCAGAGCCCTAGTCAGTCGAGGCAGAACTCGTTTCCCTCGGGATCGGCCATGACGATGAATCCCGTCTCCATCGGCGGGTTGGGATCGACCCGCTCGAGACGCTGTGCGCCCAGCTCCTGCAGACGCTGACATTCGTCTTCCAACGCCTGCATCCGTTCGCTGTTCTGCAGCCCGGGGGCAGCACGCACATCGAGATGGACTCTGTTCTTGACGATTTTGTCCTCGGGCACTATCTGGAAGAACACTCGGGGACCGCGTCCGTGCGGATCCTCGATCGCGGCGCGGAAGTCCTCCGGCTTCAAGTCGATGCCCAGCCCCGCGACGAATTCCTTCCATGCGGCCAAAGGATCGTCACCGGTGCTGAGGCTGACTCCGGGAGGGCCAGGGATGACGTATCCGAGCGTCTCTGCCCAGAAGGTGGCTTGCCCGATCGGGTCGTGACAATCGAAGGTGATCTGTACTGCGCGGGTCATGATGTCTCCTCATTGAGATCGTTCAATCAAGGGTACCTGTTTTTGCTCCGTGGTCACTGCCCCCTTCGGCCATCGATGCACTCCCGGAGAAGGTCAGCATGCCCGCAATGCCTGGCGTACTCCTCGATCCGATGGATTTGGAGTTCCCTCACCGCTATCTGCGATTCGCCGAGGCGGGTTCCCAGATCTTGTGCCTGAGCAGCCCCAGGAACGTCGAGGATCGGCGGGTTGATGCCACCCGTTAGGAGGAGAGAGACCACTGTTCGGTCAGCGGGAACAGGCTCGGCACGTCCTCGCGGATGGTTCGGCCGAAGGCCAATGCCCCGCCGAAGAGCTTTTCGATGGCATTGACAGAGTGCAGGACCCGATCCCTGGACAGCGGGGGCAGGAGCTCACCGTGCTTGAGGTAGCCCTTCAACGATCCGGTCGCCGCCATCTTCAGGCCGAGGCGTCCGGCGATCAGCCAGGTGATGCATTCGGCTTCGAAGCGGGACTGTCGTCCATCGATGTCCGTCTCACTGGCAGCAATCCCCAATTTCGGGAAAGCTCCGAGGTGTCCGGCATAGACCAGTGCGAGCTCATCGAGCACATGTTTCAACATCACAGTGGGACTCTGCGTCTTCGGCTGACCGGCGAGGTCCAGCCCCGTTCGGTGCAGAACGTCCATGACGAGACGATGCCCGTCCCACGTCGGTGCCCCAACTGCCTTGAAGGGGTTGAGTGCGGCATCGGGGACCGGAGGCCCGTGGGTATCCTCGACATCGTAGACGAAGCGCACCGGAGCGAAGGGGTGAAGCACGATCAATGCCACGGCTTCGTCTGTGAGGAGCCTGCCGAACTTCTGCTGCCATGCGTGCTCTGTCTCGACGAATATCGCTCCGGCATTCTGCTGCGCGATGAGAGCCGCGTTGAACGCGGCGACCTGGGGAAAACGGCGGACGAAGCCGAGCAGCTCGTCCCATGGCATCACGGATCTGTGACTGCCGACTTCGGCGTACAGTGCATCAAACGAATTCACGTTCTTATCCATGACCTCACGCTACGACTCGGCACTGACATGGCCGAGGCAGTCGCAATCACCTGCGGACATGGCCAAGCAGCGCTGGTCCCGCCTAGCATCGGGTCAGGGGCGAGCAGCGAACTCGGCGCTGCGAGTCGAGTCCACACGCTTTGAGTCCAGGAGGACGATATGACCGCTGACGACCACAACCTGACGATCCGCATCGGACATGACGAACTCGTCATCCGGCAGCGCTATCAGGTGCTGAGCATCGTCAACGATGTTCTCATCGGCATCTGGTTCCTCATCGGCAG
Source organism: Brevibacterium antiquum (assembly GCF_016107655.1). GTDB lineage: Bacteria > Actinomycetota > Actinomycetes > Actinomycetales > Brevibacteriaceae > Brevibacterium > Brevibacterium antiquum. The sequence continues at coordinate 392,517 of NZ_JABASX010000001.1, read as the reverse complement.
TTTCATGTTCTTCTCCGAGGCGTGGGTGTTCACGGGAACCTGCCTCTTCGTCCTCGGCAGCGTTGAGATGCTCATCCGGCCGGTCATCCGCTTGATCAGGCACGTGCATCTGCAGAGGATCCGCGGGCCACAAGCCCCGACCACGGATGCCACGTACGACTTCTGAGCGGATCACCTGGAGAGGCCTCAACCGGCCGCTCCCCCGCACTGCTCGTCCTGATTCACCCGCCCCTCGTCCAGAAGCAGGATGCGATCGGCTGTCACTGCGGCCCAGTGCCGGTCATGGGTGGTGGCCAGGACGGATCCACCACGGCGGCGGAAATCCTTGGTGAACATGTTCAGTCTGTCGATGGCCTTGCGGTCTCTGCCCAGAGTCGGTTCGTCGAGGAGGAGAATCCGAGGGCTCAGGATGAGTGCCGAGGCCATCACCAGATCCTTGCGGAAGTCGATGCTCAGATCATAGGGATGAGTCTCGCTGAAAGAATCCAACCCAGTCCTCGCCATCGCCGAGGTGACCGCCTCCTGTCGGCGAGTGCGGATCGTTGCCCTGTCGCGGCGTCTGTGCGAGGGCAGCGGCACGGCGTGCATGAGCTCTTCGCGCACGGTCGCAGCGGAAAGCTGACTGCCTGGGTCCTGTCCCACCCAGCCGAGGTGCTGTGCTCGTTCATGGGCAGGAGCCTCGCCGAGGCTGACCGGAGGTCCGTTGCCATCGACGGTGATCATGCCCGATGTGCTGGCCCCGGCTCCGAGAAGACCAGCGAGACTGCGCAGGAGGGTGGACTTCCCTGCGCCGTTGGATCCCATGATCGACACGATCTCGCCGGATGCGAGATCGAGATCGATGTCGGTCAGGACGGTGACCCCAGCGCGGGCGACGCTCAGCCCGCGCACCGACAGTGCGACAGAAGCCGGGGCCGACGGTCCGGAAGCTTCAGAGCGGTCCGCCCAGCGTGGCTCATATGACTGGTGTGGCTCACGTGGCTCTCCTTGCCCACGTGGTCGAGTGTCCCAGATCCCTTGTCGTTCAAGTTCGCTGGCTGAGGGGCGGATGCCGGTCCTGATCAGCCGACCGGATGCCAGGATGCTCACCTGATCACAGGCCTGGGCCACCTCGTCGAATTGATGGGCGGTGATGAGGACCGCACCTCCAGCGACGCAGAAGGCCCGAAGCGCTGCGCCGAGGCGCCGCCGAGTCTCCGGGTCCAGGGACAGCGAGGGCTGGTCGAGGACCAGCAATGATGGATTCCCGGTGAGCAGTCCCGCCAGTGCGACGAGTTGGCGCTGACCACCGGAGAGAGTGTCGAGGCGTCGCCGCCACAGTTCGTCGATGCCCAGTGAGTCAAGGGCCTGGTGTGCACGCCTCTCGACCGCTGAGACCTCGTGCCCGCGCAGCCGCCCGGACAGCTGAACCTCATCGCCGACGAGGCTCGTCATTCCACTCAGCTGCGCCTCAGGGTCATCGCCGAGCATCACCGCGGTCCCCGCAACGCGGATGTGCCCGACGCTGGTTCCACGTTCGGACAACAACCCTGTGATCAGCCGGCCCAGGGTGGACGTACCCGCGCCCACCTCTCCGAGGATCGCATGCATCTGTCCTGGGGCCAGGCGGAGGTCGATGTCGGTCAGTGCTGCACAGGCACCGCTGCGGTAGGTGAAGCCGGCGCCGATGAGTTCGAGAAGCATGGCCTCAGTCACCCCAGATCATCTGGTCGGCAGTGGGCAGGGAAAGGACATCGGCCACGGAGCACACGACGAGGACGCAGGTGAGGAGGGGAACGCCTCGGCGCAGGAACCATTGGCTAAGGCTGTCGTGGTGATCCTGCAATGACATCACCTGCGTTGATTCTCCGAGACCGCGTTGTTCGAGCACGTCGTGACGCTGTTCGACCTCGATGAGGACGGAAGTGAACAGGCCGGTGACGATGCTCGGCAGCAGCCGAGTGCGAACCACCCAACTGCTCACGTCCCAACCGCGACTGGCGCGGGCCTCGATCATCTGCTGAGTGCGGGTGCGCATGAGTGGGATGAGGCCGATCGCCGAGGCACAGATATAGGCCACTGAGGAGGGCAGCCGCAAGGCCCGCAGCCCGTCATACAGGCGAGCCGAGTCGACTCCGAGTCCGAAGAATGCGCACAGGGACACGAGCGCACTGACCCGCAGCCAGATCTGAGCGGCGATTGCCAGTCCTTCGACGGTGAGCTGGGCGAGACCGTATCCCCACAGCACGGTCACCTCGGCGCCGGGGTAGAAGAGTCCCTGCACGATACTGAGGACGATCAGCGTCGGCAGGCACAGCACGCCGACGCCCATCGCCCAGGTGCGCAGCCTCACGGCAGGTGAGACTACCGCGGCGATGAGCGTGGCGGCGATGATGGCGATGGGCACGACCGGGGACGGGATGCCGAAGACGAGCAGCAGAGAGCATACGAGGATGATGATCTCGGTGGCTGGATGCCAACGGTGTGTGGCCTGCTGTTCCCGGTCGAGAACAGACGAGGTCATTCAGCCGACCCGCGCCGGCGTGCGCGAATTGCCCGAATTGCGGGAACTGCGCGAAAGACTGTGGTCGGTGAAAGGATACCTGTCGAGAATTCGCCGCGGCAGGGTGCGCACCACCACATAGGCCAGGGCGAAGATGATTGCCTTGTCGATGATGTCGGAGAACAGGCTCTGCGCCAATGTCGCGTTGAGCATCTCGAGGCCAGCTGCCTGCAGGACGGCGACGACGCCGCCGGTGCCCGAGCCCAGACCGCCGCCGAAGACGTAGGCAGCCACAGGAGCGCCGAGTGCTCCGGCAGGGATTCCTGCAAGAGCGCCGATGATGACGGCGAACCAGGGAGTGCGGAAGGCACCGAGCCGTGCCGCCCACCCTGCGGCTGCACCGATGAAGGCCGCCCCGGAGCTGAAGGCGATGACGCTGGGGCTCAGGGTGACTCCCCAGATGAGGTTGGAGATGATGCCGGTGAACGCTCCGGCTGCAGGACCGGCGAGGACGCCGATCATCACGGTCCCGATCGAGTCGAGGTAGAGCGGGATGGGGGTGACATTGCCGACGACATGGCCGATGACGATATTGGCGGCGATGGCGACGGGGATGAGCGCGAGAATGCTGCGCGGGATGAGCGGCAGTGTGCCGGCTGCGAGGAGGACTCCCCCGAGCAGGTATCCGAGCATGACCCACAGGGTCGTATGTCCCAAGTTCGTGCCGAGGTTGGCCGGTTGCGTCAGGAGGACCGCGATATATGTGCCGAGGATGACGATGGTGCCGAGGAAGGTCAGTGCGAGAGGAAGCGTGTGGCTCTGGTGACTCTTAGCGCCGTGACTCTCAGTGCTCTGGTTTTGTGCGGGACCGACGGTGTGTGCCGGCCCCTGCCCAGACTGTCTGGGTTTCGTGGTCATGATGGGGTCCTTTGCTCAGTGTCTCGCCGAGGTGGTCGAGGAAGGTCTGCGCGTCGATCGTGCGGATGATCTCGGCATTGACGCCCTTCCCCCACCGTCCCAGCCAATCGGCGACGGTTTCGCCACGTGTGAGTTTACCGGTGAGTTCGACGTCGACGGGCGCACAGATCGTCGTGGCCCACGGCAGTGTGCCTCGAGTTCCGTTCGCACTGGGTTCGTCGCCGCCCGCCGAGGTGGTTGTGATCTCATCGCTGCGTGCCCATTCGAGGGCGCAGGCGAGGACGAAGGGGTCATGGATGTGGGCGATGTAGCCCAGACCGTCCCATTCGTGGAACTCGAAGTAGAAGCGGAGGGCTTCGGCCATCTGGGCCAGCCAGTTGCCCCATCTCTCACCAGCACCAGACGATTCCCCCGTCCCGTCCTGCGGCTCCGGTGCCCCGTCCAGAGGCTCCAGTGCCGCGTCGAGGATCGTTCTCAACCGTGCGGGAGTCATCTCAAGAGCCTCGGTGGCTTCGATCGGGGCGATCACCGGCAGAGCCCGGTGAATACCCTCGCGGTGAGCGTGGTCGAAGGCGGCGAAGACGCTCGCTGTCGACTCGGGGTCGAAGGTGACGTTCCATTCGGTGGTCGGGAGAGTGTTGCCGCGATAGTTGAAGGCACCGCCCATGATGAAGAGTCGTCTCATCAGGTTGGGCAGTTCGGGTTCGATGGCAATGGCCAGGGCGAGGTTCGTCGACGGTCCGATGGCAACGCCGATGAGCTCTCCGGGGTGAGACCGTGCGGCATCCACCCAGGCCTGAGCGGCACTGATGGTGCTGGCCGGTGTCGCCGGTTGTGGAAGCCGCGCATATCCGGCACCGGTGGGTCCGTGGGTGAGGTCGGCGTACTCGGGCTCGGCATTAGGCGACATCGCAGAGTGTCCGTCGGTGCCTTCGGTCGGCCAAGCTGTGGGGAACTCGCTTCCCGGGTGAATGGGTATGTCGGTCCGTCCGGCAAGTTCAAGCCAGCCTTGAGCGTTGGCGCACACCTGGGCGGTGGACACGTTGCCGCCTGAGGCTGCGATGCCGATGATGTCGACATCGTCTTGGCACAGCAGATATCCGAGGGCGATGGCGTCGTCGATTCCGGGATCACAGTCGAGGAACAGCGGCAGGCGTGGAGGCATGTGTCCTATTCTGCCGGAATCCCATCGCCCTGCTTCTCACCACCGACTCATTCGCACCCAGTTCGGGCAGGGCTGCGTCGAGCCTCGACGCACGAACTGGCAGCACAGGTAGAAGATCTTCGCGGGTGGCTCGTTGATGCCGAATTCCCCACGCAGGTCGACCGGCTCTTGGGATTCGAACCCTGTGCCGATGGCTTCCCCGAATGAGGCCCCGGTGATCCACGGTCGTGATGCGAACGTGTAAGCGTTGTTGAATACCTCGCAGTCGCAGCAGCAGGCGCCCATGCTTCCCAAGCGTTCCATCAGCGCTGTGGCCCGAGGAGCTGTTCGGTCCCGAAATGTCAGGGCGAAGCGATGTGTTCCGTCGCAGCCGAATTCTCCGAGCTGGCGAAAGACGTAGCAGACCAAGCATTCGCCTGCCCTCGGCGTGAGGATGCGAGCTGAGGCTGCATCGACGATCGTTCTGACTTCTGATTCCATGGTGTCTTTGTCCATGCGTCAACGATTCCAGACGGCACTGACATGAACTGATGGCAAAATCGACCTCTGCACTATATGTGTCCTATTCGTGCTGATGAGGAACCCGAACGGTCGTGTGCGCATAGAATCGAGCCCATGAGCATTCTTGTCATCGGTGAGGCTCTCATCGACATCGTCAGCTCGGCCGGATCTTCAGATCGTTATGCTCCTGGCGGGGCACCGGCGAATATCGCCCTCGGCCTGGGCCGCCTCGGTGCCGATGTCGAGCTGCTCACCGATGTCGGAGATGACTTTCACGGTGGGTTTTTTCTGGCTCACCTGCGGGAGTCGCACGTCCGTGTGCATGCACGCCCGACCGGCTCGACCTCGACGGCACGAGCGCTGCTGTCAGCGGACGGCTCTGCCGAATACGAGTTCTCACTGCGCTGGGACCCCGATGCATCGCTGGTCGACAGCGGCGACTGGGCGGCAATCCATGTCGGTTCGATCGCAGCATTCCTCTCCCCCGGTGCCGGCGCCGTCGATTCCCTTCTCCAGCGCGGACGAGAGTCCTCGGCGTTACTGAGCTTCGACCCCAACATCCGGCCTTCCATCATCGGAGACCGAGAACAGGCACTGGCTCGGTTCGAGTCCCTCGCCTCACGGGTTGATGTCGTCAAGCTCAGCGATGTCGACGCAGATTGGCTCTATCCCGGTCAGAGTGCTGATGCCCAGATCGATCGGATCCTTCGCCTAGGGGCCAAACTGGTCGCACTCACCTGCGGATCGGAGGACTCGATCCTCTCGACCGCCTCGGCGAGGGTGAGGGTTCCGGCAGAAGCAGTGAAGGTGAGGGACACGATCGGTGCCGGAGATACCTTCATGGCCTCCCTTGTGCACGACCTGCAGGGCGCTCGTCCACGACTCCAGGACATGAACGAAGATGCGCTCACACACCTCGGCGAGAATGCCTCACGTCGGGCGGCGATCACCGTCAGCCGTGCTGGAGCGGACCTGCCTTGGGCCGGCGAAGAAGGCGCCTAGCTGCTCGAGGGCGATTCGGTGACCATTTCGACTGCCCTCGATCATGCCGGTTCCGACGAACGACACAACCTGGTCGACGATCGTCACCGACGTCCCCGGGGGGACGTCGGTGAAGGACCAAGTGATCAGTCCCGTGGCGAGGAGTTCGCCCCCGCGCCACACTGTGTCGGTGTGGACGGCGAATGTCTCCTCTTCGACGCGGACGTAGTCGATGGCCGCGTTGAACTCGAGCACTTCGGGGCTCCCACACCGATATCGAGCGCTGCCGCCCGTACGGAAGTCGTCGTAGTCATAGATGAGGCCATCACCATCGGGCACGCTCCACTCCTGCCTGGCTTCGGTGTCGGCGAAAGCCTCCCAGACGTCCCCGCGGGGACGTGCGATCTCCGTGCTCAGTCGGATGGTGTCGGTCATGGGGTTCATTGCAGACTCACTCACCGGAGAACACGATTCGATTGCCGTCGGGGTCAGCGATCTGCAGTATCCGCTGACCACCGCCCGGCTGCAGCCCGCCATGGTCGATGCCGGCGGCGGACAGTCGATCGGCAAGTGCATCGAGGTCCGACTCTCTGATGACCGCGGTCGAGTACCCGGCGCGCTTCGGCTCGGTCCAGATCTGGAGTCCGAACTCGCTTCCGAAATGCCATTCGAGCAGTCCCGGCATCGGCGCGACATCAGGGTCTCGCTCGAAGACCGTCGAGTACCAGCCGTGCGCCTGGTCCTGATCATTGACGGTGATGCTGGCCATCAGACCGGTGAACATGATCGCTCCTTTGAGATCGATGAGTGGGTTCAACATCCAAAGCAATTGCATTATGCAACTACTTATTCAAGGCAACCACAGAAATGCGAATCCGACAAGAGGCGAGATCGCCGTTCGCTTAGCAAACAGTCGTCGGCAGGCGGCGCTAGTCAGGCGACCGCCTGCATTCAGACCTCACCTAAGCAGTGCCGCGAACTGCAGCCTCGTACTCGGCCTGCAGACGCTCCGAAGCCCGTGGCCGAGGAGATTCAGGAAGGGCAACGCCGAGGTGGGCCTCCCGCAGTTCGTCCATGAGATCGTCGACCAGCTCGGGCGACTCAGCGAGAATTCGGGCTCTCACCGTCAGCTCGTGAGAGGTCGGGCGGTGGTTCATTCCCCAGGTGCCGAGGGCGACCATGACCGGCACCACCTGGATTCCGGCCTCGGTGAGGGAATAGGCGGCCTTTTGGCCGCGAACCGTGTCTGCCCGGGTTAGCAGGCCTTCGTCGACCAGCTTCTTCAGGCGACTGGAGAGCATATTCGAGGCGATTGACTCGTCATTGAGAGTAAGGAGCTCGCGAAAATGGCGGCGATTGCCGAACACGATGTCGCGGAGCACGATGAGGCTCCAGGAATCACCGAGGACTTCGACGGCCGCGTTGATCGCGCAGCCCGAGCGCGGTTCGCTTCGCAATTCACCCTCCCAAGTAGTTGCAATCGGCAATCACTACATTCTACGCTTGACTCACTCATCGCTGACTATCACATCGGAGTGATCATGGTTCGAGTACGCGTACACAGTCAATTCGTCTCACTGGACGGCTACTCCGCCGGCGACTATGTGACGTTCGACGAGCCGATCGGCGGCGCCAAAGCACTCTTCGGCTGGTTCGACGGGCGCGGCATCGAAGGCATCGGCGCCGTCGACGCCCCGGTGACCCTCGACCGTGCGCTGTTCGCAATGTGGGGACAGGGCATCGGCGCCGAGATCATGGGTCGGAAGAAATTCGGGCCGCAGGAGGGGCCGTGGCCCGATGACGGGTGGCGCGGCTGGTGGGGCGAGGAACCGCCCTTCAAGACTCCGTGCTTCGTCCTCACCCACCACCCGAACGAGGCGATGAAGTTTCCCAATGGGACGAGCTTCCATTTCGTCGATGACACCCCCGAGGCGGTCCTGGACCAGGCGATCAGCGCCGCGGACGGCCTCGACGTGCGCATCGGCGGCGGTCCGTCGACCATTCGCCAGTTCCTCGCCGCTGGCCTCATCGACTTCATGCATGTGGCAATCGTGCCGATTACGCTGGGCACGGGTGTCTCACTGTGGGAAGGCATCCGCGGCATCGAGGACCGCTTCACGATCGAGACGATCGGCTCGTCGAGTGGTCTGACCCACCAGCTCTGGAACAGGAAGGATCGAGGGTGAAGACGTCGTGGGCATGACACACAGATGGGGAGATCGAACGCTGAGTTCGATCTCCCCATCTGTGTATCGCGAAATATGGGTGTCGCGAAGTCTTACTTCACAGCCTCGGCGATCGGAGTGTCACCGTCGTAGAAGTTCACGGTCTCTCGCTTCGCCGCCCCGTTGGCGATGACATGGGTCATCACATCGGCGACGAGTTCACGTGAGGTCACTCGCGTGTCACTGTCCGGGGTCGCGCCGTCGACGTCACCGGAGCCATCGGCCAGCAGCACGCTGCCCTTCGACGGTTCCAAGGTCAGACCGCCGGGCCCGAGGATCGTGTAGTTCAGGGAGCTTGCACGCAGGTGCTCATCTGCTCCGTGCTTCGCTTCAACATAAGGGTAGAACGAGCTCTCCGGATCGACTCGGTCGAGGTCGACGCCCGCACTGGCATAGGACACGATGACGTAGCGATCGACTCCCGCTTGTGCGCTGGCGTCGATGGAGCGTTTCGCTGCCTCAAGATCCACAGCGCGGGTCCGGTCAGGATTGCCGCCACCGGCACCTGCCGAGAAGACCACGGCCTTTGCTCCGGTGAAGAGCTCCGCGAGCTTGCCGGTGTCAGCCGATTCGATGTCGAGGACAACGGCGTTCGCGCCCGCAGCCTCCACCTCAGCGGTCTGATCCGGATTTCGGATGACGGACTCCACCGAGTATCCGGCTTCCTTCAGCTTCGGCGCGGCCAAGAGCGCAATCTTGCCGTGGCCTCCGAGGATGACTACGCGATCTGCATCAGACATGTGAATCTCCTTTGTTGGCGACGCTTGCTCCTCATCACAGCGACAAGCCAGGTGGATTTATTCCACCCCGACGCACCAGATGTGAGGTCGGTTCGAGGTCGAGGAACCGTTGAACTCGGTCCGTGCCTCGGCGAAAATAGCGTCAGACGCACATTCACTAGCCGGATTCCTCACCGAACATGTGAACGACGGTCGTTGAGACTTCAACCTCCGAACAGGCGCGAGTCGTCCGAGTCGTCCGACATCGAGTCGAATCCTTCGCCCTCGATCTCGAAGACATCGACGTCGGCCGGCAGACCGGCGATGAGGATATTCGTTATGACTCCCATGCTCGTCAGCTTGACGAAGATCTTATCTGTGAGGCACCCATTCGGCTCGGGTCACAGTGCACTCGCGTCGCTGAGTAACCTGGCGTTCATGTCGTGAAGCGGCGCCGCCTGACGAGGTCCTGTCCGCGGCTCACGCCAGGTATTCGGGAACTGGCCACTCGGCCCGCTGATTCGAAGGCCCTCATTCGCACCGATGCCGACCAGGCTGCCATCGTCACTCAGAAAGCGTTTGAGCCATAGCACGAGGGCACAGTCGATGCCCGAGAAGACAAGTGATTTATATTATGAATGGAATGTCACTAAGGTGTGAAGCACATTGTTGCGCCGCACTGGACGCACCAGCAGTCGGCCGCGGGAGGAGTTGGGACTTGTCACTCGAGAATACATCTCCGGTTCGAGGCAACAGCTACGTTGAGATTGCCTACGATCATGTCCGCAGCCTCATCCTCTCAGGCGAGCTGCCGCCCGGCAGCCGTGTCACCGTTGCACCAATCACCGACTCCATCGGCCTGTCACCGACGCCGATCCGCACGGCACTGGCCGCGCTCGAAAGACAGGGTCTCCTCGTCGCGCTGGAACATCGGGGATACTTTGTGCCCAAGCTCAGCCGAGACGACATTCTCGAAATCTACGAAATCCGAGAAGTCATCGACAGCGTAGCCTCTCGTCGTGTTGCCCAACTGAGCTCACGAGACGCCATCGTCACAAGCTTGGAAGAACTGCTCGACCGGCAGTCTCACGCGGTGGCAGCAGGAGACATCCCCGCCTACCGCGACCTCGATCTCGCATTCCACAAGACCATCTGGCGAAGTTCGGGCAATCACAGATTGCTGGCATTGGCCGAGAACCTTCTGGGCCAAGTCCGAATTGGAAACAATGTCTCCTCCCGTGTACCCGGACGAGTCCAGACCTCGCTCATCGAGCATTCCGCGATCATCGAGGCAATCCGGTCCGGCTCCGCCAAGGACGCCGAAAAGACAACCCGGAAACATGTGAGAGAGGCGAGTCGTTCCCTGGCCGAATACCTCTCCCGACACGACGGCGCTTCCCCCGACAACTGACCCTTCCGCCTGCCCAACCCATTGACTCTGCACATCGTCATGCGTATCTTTGAATTTAATCAAATCAAATATCTGATTTGAAAGCATAAGGATGTGCTCCATGACCGCAGGAACTTCACAGGACAATGGCTTCCCAGGACCCTCCGCGGATGAAAAGGTCGGAATGCGGGGCGGCCCCATCGCCGCCTTGATTCCAGCCCTCGTATTTGTGGGAGTGCTTGTCTGGCTATCTCTCGCAGAACGAGCCACCATTTCCGGGTTCTGGGTCGGAGGATGGGCGGCGATCGTGATCGGCCTTGTTCTCAGCACGACCAAACGAAAATTCACCGAATCCATCATCCGGGGGCTCAGCGATCAGACCGGAGCGGTGATCATCACCGCTTTCATCTTCGCAGGAGTGTTCGGTTCGCTCCTCAGCGGTGGCGGCTTGGTCAAAGGGCTGCTGTGGCTCGGATTGACCACAGGGCTGCACGGCAGCCCGTTCACCGTCCTCGCCTTCGTATTAGCCTGCATCTTCGCCGCAGGAACCGGGACTAGCGTCGGAACGGTCGTCGCCATGGTTCCCGTGCTCTATCCTGCCGGCGTCAATCTCGGTGCAGACCCCACGATGCTGGCCGTCGCTATCATTGCCGGTGGAGCCTTCGGCGACAACATAGCCCCGGTCTCTGATTCGACCATCAGTTCCGCCTACACCCAGATGGCTCGCATGGGCGAGGTCGTCAAGACTCGTCTGCCGTTGGCCCTGACAGCGGCTGGAATCTCCATTGTGGTCTTTGCGATATTCGGTGGTTCGGGTTCCGAACCCACCGAACAGTTCATGCCAGATACGACGCCGCTGGGCCTCGTGATGCTCATTCCCTTCGCCATGGTGATTATCTTGGCAATCCGTGGACATCACATCATCACGTCCCTGACTTGGGGGTCTCTGAGCAGCATTGTCCTCGGCCTGGCGACAGGCCTCCTCCACCCGGGCCAAATATTCTCCATTCCTGCAGACCAAGGTGATTCCACCGGGCTGATCGAAGACGGCATCTCCGGAGTCACTGGGGCCGTCGTTCTCGTGCTTTTCATTCTGGCGCTGGCTCAGCTGCTCGCCGACAGCGGTTTGATGGGCAAGGTCCTCGTCTTGTTGCAGGCCCGTGCCGCCAGAGGCGTCCGCAGCGCCGAATTGACTATCGTCTGCATTACGATCCTGTTCACGATTCCACTCGGCTCCAATGCCCCCGCGATCCTCTTGGTGGGACCGACCCTCGCCCGCCCGCTGGGTCTGAGCCACGGCTTGGCCCCCGCCCGAACGGCGAATCTGCTCGACTGCAGTGCCAACACTGTCTTCTACATGCTCCCCTGGCACAACGCAGTCATCGTCTGGTACGTCACCGTCCTGGCCACGGCCACGGACCACGGGCTTCCCGCTCCCGGCATCGGCGCCGCATTCCTCAATCCTTACGCCTGGGGACTCCTCATCGTCCTCGTGATCTCCGTCCTCACCGGATGGAACAGAAAATACAGCCCAGCCCACACCGCCACCAGCAGCAATCGCTGATATCACCTAGGAGAAGCCGATGCAGCTTTCACAATTCCCACGACGTCGCTACACGCACGGGGACACACCCATCGAGTTGCTTCCCCGCCTGAGCGAACACCTCGGCGGACCCGACATCTATATCAAACGGGATGACCTGCTCGGTTTGGCCTCGGGAGGGAACAAGACACGCAAACTCGAATTCCTCATCGCCGATGCGCTGGCACAGGGAGCCGACACAATCATCACTACAGGGGCCGTCCAATCCAACCACTGCCGCCTGACATTAGCCGCCGCTGTGAAAGAGGGGCTGAGCTGCCGGCTGATCCTCGAAGAGAGAGTGGAAGGCTCATACGATTCGGATGCCAGCGGTAACAATCTCCTCTTCAAACTCCTCGGCGCTGAACAGATCACAGTCGTCTCCGGGGGTACCGATCTGGAGCAAGCAATGTCCGATGCCGCCGATGACGTCAGAAGAATTGGACGGACGCCCTATGTGGTCCCCGGAGGGGGATCCAATGCATTGGGCGCCCTGGGTTATGTTGCGTGTGCGCAGGAGATCATGCAGCAATCCTTTGACCAGTCCCTGACTTTCGACCACATCGTCTGCTCGAGCGGATCAGGCGGCACGCATGCTGGGCTGGTCGCCGGTTTCCACGGGAATGAGAGTTCTGCCCAAGTCACCGGCATCAGCGTTCGCGCAGACAGCCGACCGCAAGAGGCCAAGATCCTCCAGCTGGCGAACGCAGTCTCCAAACTTGGCGGCGGATTCGGCTTCGTTCCCGCCGAGGCAGTTACCGTCCGCGATGAGTACGTCGGCCCTGGATATTCCCTTCCCACTCCTGAGATGACTGCAGCAATCCAACTCTTCGCCAGGAAGGAAGGCGTCCTCCTGGACCCGGTCTATACGGGAAAGACCGCCGCCGGGCTCATCGACCTTGTCCGCACGGGCACGTTTGGCGACGACAGCAGAGTCCTTTTCGTTCATACCGGCGGGTCTCCTGCACTCTATGCCTACCCGGATGCCGCACTCGCCGATACTCATGCCTGACCCCACAGCAGACTCCCGCACGATCGGAATACTCGGGGGCATGGGACCAGCCGCAACTGTCGATTTCTATGACAAGCTCGTCCGGTGCACGCCGGGATCGCGAGACCAAGAGCACCTGAGAGTGGCCCTCTGGGCCGACCCGACAGTGCCAGACCGGATTCGAGCCCTTGCAGGCACCGGTCCTGATCCGACGCCGTGGCTCGAACAGGGCATCGCGCATCTCATCGCCTGCGGCGCCGAAATTCTCGTTGTGCCCTGCAACACCATTCATATCTACCTGCCGAAAGTGATGCGGAACAAGGACATCGAGTTCATCAGCATCATCGATGCAGCTGTCGATGCTGCGGTGGATGCGCGAGTCGACACGTCCATCGGACTGCTCGCCACCGACGCCACACTCGCGTCCTGCCTCTATCAGCAGGCTCTCGAAGCCCGGGGGCTGAAGACGATACTTCCTTCGCCTGAGATGCAGAGCCTGCTGAAGAACATCATCGGCCAGGTCAAAGCCGGCAACACGGGCCAGCAGGTGCGCGACGACGTCAGCACAATCCTGAAACAGCTGGGTGACACCGCCACTGCGGCTATCGCTGCATGTACCGAAATCTCAGTGATCCTCAACCAGATCGACAGCGATATTCGGATCATCGACCCTTCACTGGCCTTAGCGCGGAAGGCGGTTAAACGAGCACAAGCACCACTGCCGCTCACCGTCCGAGGTGTACAGCTGCACAGATCGAATGGAGAAGAGAACAGATGAACGAAGACACACCCCCTGCCCCTCCCCCGTCGCGCGAACCAGTCAGCCGCCGCAGAGCGCTGATCGGCCTGTCTGCCGTCGGCGGCATCGGAGCAGCTACCATCGGCGGATTCGGGTTCGCGCGCGGTGCGCTCACTCCCGAGAAGCTGACGCCCGCACGATTCGCCGATCGCTTCGAACACGTCTTCGGCAGACATGAAGGGTTCCGGCGCAACCATGCCAAAGGGCTCAGCGCCACTGGCTACTTCACCAGCAACGGAGCCGGAACTGTGGTGTCCACAGCTTCCGTGTTCAGGTCGGGAACATATCCGGTGACCGGTCGCTTCTCACTGTCTGGTGGTCTGCCGTGTGCCCCTGACAACGCATCGGTGGTGCGCGGCCTGGGCCTCCAAATCGACCTGCCCCACGGCGAGCAATGGCGAACGGCAATGGTGAACATCCCGGTCTTCCTCGACAGCACGCCGCAGAACTTCATCGACCGTCTGGTCGCGTCCCAAGCAGATCCCGAGACGGGAAAGCCTGATCAGAAGAAGGTCAAGGCCTACCTGGAAGATCATCCCGAAACTGTCGCGGCAATGAAGATCGTCCACCAGCATCCACCGACCTCCGGATTCGAGAACTCCACCTACCGAGGGCTCAACGCCTTTGGGTTCACCAATGAGGACGGACAGACGGTTCCGGTGCGGTGGATGCTCGTTCCGGAAGAACCGGAGGGCTCAGAGAAACCTCCGCAGGAGCAGTCGTCAGAGGATTACCTGTTTGAGAACCTTGTTCGCGCCTCGAGTGCTCCGCTGCAGTGGCATCTCATCCTGACACTTGGCCAGCCGGAAGATCCGACGAATGATGCAACCAAGCCGTGGCCAGATGATCGGCGCACGATCGATGTGGGCACGGTGACGATCAATTCGGTGCGGGCCGAGGCTCCGGGGAATGCTCGCGATATCAATTTCGACCCGCTCGTTCTCCCCGACGGGATCACACCTTTGGACGATCCGCTCCTAGCCGCCAGGTCGTCGGTCTATGCCCAGTCATTCGCCCGCCGATCCAGAGAGACCCACCACCCGAGCAAGATCGACGCCGAGGCGGTGCGCCGTGCGTAATGGAGCAACCGTGCGCTACGCCCTACCGTCACGACTCCTCCACTGGATCATGGCAGTCATGGTCGTCGTCCAACTTCTCATCGCGGCGGTGATGATGGCTTCACTGGCCTACTATCCCCTTCTTCTGGCCCTCCATAAACCTCTCGGAATCGTCATACTCATCTTCATCGTCATCCGCATTGTCAACGTACTCCTGCACCGCCCTCCACCAGCTATGTACACGATGGGGCTATGGGAGCGTCGTGTGGCGAAAGGCTCTGAATTCCTGCTTTACGGCTTGCTGCTGATCCAGCCCTTGATCGGTTGGGCCATGCTCTCCGCAGCAGGTGACCCTCTGAGTGTCGGGCCGATGCACCTGCCTCCCATCGCACCGGAGCAGACGAGCCTCTTCGGTGCACTGCGAGTTGTCCACTCAGTGCTCGCATACCTGCTCTTCGCCTCTTTCACCGCTCACTTGTGTGCCGTCCTCTTTCACACACTGGTGCTGCGCGACGGCCTATTGAGCCGAATGGCATTGTGGACGAAAGGATGGGCCGCTGACCACGTTGAGACTGTTGCCGACGAAGCCGCCGAACACCAGGCTGACGTCAATTCCGAAGCGGACTCGAATGCCCACCCGGTGAAGGACGGGCGCTGGCTCGGCGACTGAAACGAAGCCCCGGTCGGACAGGTCATGCGCCTTCGGTGCAGGTGGATGCGCCGTCGTTCGCGTGCCTGAGAGCGCAAGCCCAGTGGGTGCTCTACCGTAGTGAGCATGCTTCGACGTCTCATCGCCCGCGCATTCTGGTTCCTCGGCCCCTGGAAACTGGTCACCGAACCTGCCCCGAGCCGACCCACCGTCCTCATCGGTGCCCCGCACACCTCCAACTGGGACTTCCCGGTCATGCTCGCCATCGCCTGGCGCCTGGACATCGAGGTGCACTGGCTGGGCAAGACGAGCCTGTTCACAGGGTGGCGTGGACCGATCATGCGCGGACTCGGCGGGATTCCTGTCGATCGATCCGATCCCAAACGCGTCGTCGCCGAGGTGATCGACCGTGTCCATGCCGGTGAGGTCTTCGGATTGGTTGTCACCCCCGACGGCACCCGCAAAGGGCACACTCATTGGAAGTCGGGCTTCTACCGGATAGCTATGAAGACCGGGATGCCTGTGACGCTCGGCTTCGTCGATCGGACAACGATGACCACCGGGCTGGGGCCGACCATCGAGCTGACCGGGGACGTGGCTGCCGATATGGACCGGATCCGTGAGTTCTACGCCGACAAGGCAGGCATTCGTCCCAACCACCGAGTCGAACCACGACTGCGCGAAGAACTCGAAACAGACTGAGCACGTGGATGATCTGCACGTGCCCGCCGGACCCGGGATACCCCATGGTCTCGTGGTGCCCGGCGCCGAGCTGAGCGAACAGTTCTCACGGTCATCCGGTCCCGGAGGACAACACGTCAACACCTCCGACACACGAGTGCAGCTGAGCCTCGACCTAGGATCGACCACCGTGCTGACCGACGAGCAGCGCGAGCGAGTCCTGCATATTCTCTCGTCCAAGCTCTCCGGGTCAGTCCTCACCGTCAGTTCCGAGGAACAGCGGTCGCAGCTGCGCAATCGCAACGCGGCCAGGCAACGACTTGCCGAGATCCTGCGAGAAGCACTCGCCCCACCAGTGATGCGCAAAGCGACCCGACCGTCGAGGAACTCCCGGCGTCGGAGAGTCAGAGCCGAGCGACGTCGCTCCGAGATCAAACAGAATCGCAGACGACCTCGGCACGACTGACCGCCTCTGCGAACGATGTGAGTGACGACGAATGACATGAGCGGCCACGAAGAGCACAATGGGCCATATGAACAGCATTGAGATTCTCACCGATTTGGCTCAGCGCCCTGTCGATGCAGCCAAGCGCCTGCCGACCCTCACCGCCGAACAGCTCAACTCCCACCCTGGCGACCACCCCAATTCGATTGCATGGCTGCTCTGGCACAGCGGACGCGAGGTCGATGTCCAGCTCTCTGACCTCACCGGCGACGAGCAGGTGTGGGAGCAGTTCCGTGAACGCTTCGGGTTGGGAGAATCCGGTGATGCAGTCGGTCTCGGGCACACGCCGGAGCAGGCGGCTGGGATCAAGGTCGATGACCAGCAGCTGCTCATCGACTATCTGGAAGCCACGCTCAGTGCGCTGGGTCGCTACGTCAGCGAACTCTCGGAGACCGGCCTCGGCGAAGTGATCGACGAGAACTGGACTCCCCCGGTCACGCGCGGAGTACGACTGGCTTCGATCATCGACGACGCTGCCGTTCACGTCGGTCAGGCCGCCTATGCTGCAGGTTCTCTGACCGGGAAGTAGCCCGGTGCAGACGGCAGAAGGACTCAGCGTATAGTCGAAGGTGGAGCTGACTCTGGTTCCCCAACGATGGGAGGCCGGATGACCGGCACCGCTCAACCGACCACTGCCGACTCCACCGCCTCGGCGAATGATGGGACGCCCGCCAGCGGTCTTCTCACTCTGGGCCTACTTGCCGGTTCTTCGATGGAGAACGAACGGCGACTCCCGATTCACCCTCATCACCTCGATCGCGTCGACCCCGATGTTCGAGCCAAAATGATCGTCGAACGCGGCTATGCTGAGGATTTCCAGCTGGAGCCCGGCTACATCGAGTCTCGTGTCGGACGAGTCGCGGAACGCTCCGAAGTCATCGAGTCCGCTGAGGTCCTCCTTCTGCCGAAACCGCAGGCGGCAGATGTGGAGGCGATTCCTGAAGGCCGCGTTCTGTGGGGCTGGCCGCACTGCGTGCAGGATGAGGCGATGGCGCAGACCGCTATTGATCGTCGGCTCACTCTCATCGCCTTCGAAGCGATGAACCATTGGACTCGGCAGGGAGATTTCAGCCTGCACGTATTCCACAAGAACAACGAGCTTGCCGGCTACTGTTCTGTCCAGCACGCATTGAGCCTTCGCGGCTCGACCGGTGACTATGGTCCGCGAATGAGTGCGGTCGTCATCGGCTTCGGTGCCACCGCGCGCGGTGCTGTCACTGCGCTGAAGGCTCAGGGGATCTACGATATCCAGGTCCTCACGCAGAGAGGGGCCTCAGCTGTCGGTTCACCGATTCACAGCGCGCACATCACCCAGCTCAACACCGGCGACAGTCCGACCCACCTGTCCACGGTGGTCACGGACGAGGGCGACGTGCTCCTCCCGACCTTCCTCGCCTCACACGACATCGTCCTCAACTGCACGCTCCAAGATGTCTCTGCACCGATGACCTACCTGCGGACAGAAGACCTGAAGGAGTTCGCTCCCGGCAGCCTCATCATCGATGTCTCATGCGACGAGGGAATGGGCTTCGAATGGGCGAAGCCCACAGGCTTCGAGAATCCGATGTTCACAGTCGGACAAGGTGTCAACTACTACGCCGTCGACCACACCCCGTCATACCTGTGGAACTCCGCGACGTGGGAGATCAGCGAAGCGATCTTGCCCTATCTGAGCACGGTTCTGGAGGGACCGGATGCATGGGCACAGGTCCCTACCATCTCCCGGGCGATCGAGATCCAGAACGGTGAAGTCAAGAATCCGAGCATCTTGAGTTTTCAGAACCGGGAATCTGAGTACCCATACACCCGCGTCGCCGAGGTGAGCTGAGTCCGCAAGCTCGGGCTTGACTGATTCACGTAGTCGGCCTCAGGCTCTCCACAATTGCCCGCGCCCCCTGCTCCCCCGCCTTCGTCGGCAGGAGGGCATAGACGTGCAGCCGGCCTTCGCCTTCGTGCCACTCCACTGGCACTCCGGCATCACGGGCTTTGTCTCTCAGCACATGCGCGTCCGGGTTGAGCACGTCCCGTGTTCCGGTGAGGATCGTCAGCGCTCCGAGCCCGACCATGTCGCCGAACAGGGGGCTGACCACCGGATCGACAATTTCATCGTCACCGCTCCATTCCTCGCCCAAGATTCGCCCACCGGGACGGCCCAGCCAGGGGTCGAAGGGCTGGACCACGTCGATCTGCGGATTCTTCCACGTCAGGTCCAAAGCCGGTGCCAACAGCGTCGTGGTCGGCAGTTTCACTCCCTCGTCACGAAGCCACAGTGCCGCAGAAAGCGAAATCTGACCACCGGCGGAATCTCCAGCCAGACGCACCTGTTGACCGGAGGCGAGTTCGGCGCGAATGAGGTCCACGACGCCGTCGCGGACCTCTCGCGCGGTGCCGAAGGGCAGCAGCGGGTAGATCGGCACGATGACGCGCTGATTCGTCTCTCGAGCGATACGGGCGATGAGCGTCCAATGCTGGGGAGCGATTTCGTTGACCCAGCCTCCACCGTGGACGTAGACCACAACAGACTTCGGCCGTGTCTTGTGGCCGGCGGGAGCCGATGGTTCAACGTCATAGACCGGCCATCCGTTCGGATCGGGCAGCCGACGGTCCACTCGTACGCCTTCCAAGCGTGAGGGCGGACCGTAGGAGGCAGGCCGGAGAAAGCGCTCGCCGATGCGTCGGCGCGCTCCTTCTTCGGTCACGAACGGACGATTCGCGCCGGTGGCCTTGAGATAGACCGGGACGAGCGACTCGGGAAGCAGGATGCGCAAGGGATTCCTTTCGGGTTCAGAGGCCGAGCATACTGTTCGCGATGTCGCCGGTCCCCCATTCCGGTATCTGTGTCCCCATTTCCTCAAGTATCAACAGCTGCGCTTCAGGGATCTCTGCGGCAAGCGTTTCACCGTTGCCGACGGGAAAGAAGGGGTCGGCTCGACCATGGACGATCAGACTCGGTATTCGCAGGTCACCGAGGCGCTCTCGCCAGCGTGGTGAGCAGTCGATCCGGGAGAAGGCCATGCCCAACTGATTCGCCTGGTGGACCGAGGCCCCCGATGTCGGAGTTCGGTCCCAGATCCGAGCTGCGATCTCGAGCGCCTGTGCGGGATCGTTGCCCAGAATAGCTGCGCTGCCAGCTGCATACTCGGCTACGGCTCGGCGGTTCGTCCACTCAGGCTGAAGTTTCGAGAACACGGCAGACATCACCTTCTGATCATGGTCCGGCAGGTCATCATCGACAGGGCCAGGCGCAACCGGTCGTGTACTCACCAGCGTCAGTGCCGAAAATGACTCCGGATGATCCAGCGCAGCAACTTGGGCGATCATGCCTCCGACACCTTGCCCGCCGAGATGGGCGGACTCCGCGCCGAGAGCTGTGACGAGGTCCGCGGCATCATCGGCAAGATCGCGCAGGTCGTAAGTCGGGTTCTCCGGGTCTTTGGTGGTTGAAGCACCCGAATCACGCAGGTCGTAGCGAACGACTCTGCGCCCGCCCTCGGCCACCCGTTCGCAGAGCGAGTCGGGCCACGACAACAGAGTGGTTCCGCCGGCGAGCAGCACAAGGGGGTCCTCTTCGCGGCCGAAGCTCTCTACACCGAGGTCGATGCCGTTCACTCTGATGGTGGCCATACGGCAGGATAGCACTGCGTTCGCTCACGAACGCTCAACAGTGATTGCGTCAGCTTCTGTTGTCGAACAGCCACCTGAAACCGATTCTCACGCTAAGTCGCCGAGGTGATTGCTGAGCCTGCACTGCCGGGTTATCGAAGTTGTTCCGAAAGGTAGGCCTCTGCGATGCTGAGGTGCCCTTGGCTGCCGATGGAGTTCTTCGCTTTCTGAGAGTAGGCGTGGTTCGCGAGTGGAATCTGCACAGTCTCGACGTCGATTCCACGTTCTCGGGCCGCGTCGACCCATTCGAATTGGTCAGCAGGGATGATGACGTCATCACGCATCGCGGTCATCACGAGCGTCGGCGGGGCCGCAGCCGTGAGGTGCGCGGCTGAATTCACCGCAGCGTAGCGTTTCGGGAATTCCTTGGGGGTGCCACCCGTGTAACTGGTCGCAAATATGCGCGAGCCTGTGCCCGCGCCCGGACCTGCAGGGGCGTTCTCGTAGAGGCCCGTCACGTCAAACGCGGGGTAGTCGGCGACAACCGCAGCGGGAACGGGGACGTTCCCATCACACGACGACTCGGCGGTGCCGTCCGCTGCGGCGCCGGCGGTGTTGGCGACCAGGTTTCCGCCGGAGCTCTCACCCCAGAACGCGAGACGATCCATATCTGCACCGAGCGTGTCGGCGTGGTCCTGAATCCAGCTCGCGGCGCACGCAACCTGCGAGGGCGCGCTCTGCCAGGTCGCGTTGTCCTTGGTGGCAAGTTCGTATTCGACCGCCACTACCAAGTAGCCGTGGTCAGCCAAGGTGCGAAGCTCTGAGCTCACTGCATCTGGCTCACCCGCGATCCAGCCGCCACCGTGGACGGCCATGATGGTCGGTGTCGAGCCTTTCACATTCTTCGGCTCGTAGATCGAGAGGGAGAGGTCATCCCCTGCGCTGGTCTTGTCGTACACCTCCTGGCGGTCGGGCGACGCCGCGTCCATTGCGGAGAGCCCGAACGTCGCGGTGAACAGGTTGACCGATCCGCCGGCCGAGGTGATGGCGCCGACGAGAACTATCACCACAGCGATGTTAGCGACCGCGCCGATCCCGCCGATCCCTGTCGTGACTGCACCTGTGCGCCGACGCCCCCTGCGCATAACGACGATACCGACGACGAGCACGATCAGTCCTGCCAGAGCCGTTATCGGCGCCACGGTGGGCGCGAACCGAGCCGCAACCGTGCTGAATGGCCCAAGCCCGGGAACCAGCGATGCGAGTCCGAAGATCGCTGCAATCACGCCCAGTATGAGACCGAGAACGAGGACCATTACCCGGAATACCTTCGCCACGCCCCCTCTTTCCGAGGGCGGTAGCGAACTCGTGCTGTTGGTCATCTTCTGTCCTCAACTTTCGATCTTCCAGGTTGACACTCCACCTGCATCAGATCTCACCGTTGCGATCATATGCTGACGCCAGGGGTCACTCTAGCGCAGGACATGATCGGGCTAGGTGAGCAATCTCCCTTGCGCGCGAGCATCATTGACGCAGACAGCATTCTCGGAGCTAGCCGAGCAGTTCGAGACCGAAACCCGTGATGACGGCCCGCACTTCTTCGAGGTAACGGCGCGCTTGCTCGGTGAGCGGGATCCCGGAATGGTCGATCCAGCCGATCTCGATACGTTCTTCGGCGTCGAGCGGAATCGCAACGATCTCTGGATCGAGGTCATCGCTGATGATGCCCGTCGAGATCGTGTAGCCGTCGAGCCCGATCATGAGATTGAAGATCGTCGCACGGTCGGAGACCCGGATCTCCCGCTTGCTCGACAAAGTCGACAGGATCTCCTCGGCAAAGTAGAACGAGTTGTTCGCTCCCTGATCGAAGGTGAGCCGTGGCACGTCGGCGAGATCGTCAAGGGTGACGCGATCTCGGGCGGCAAGCGGGTTCTTCCGGGAGATGAAGATGTGCGGGACTGCAACGAAAAGCGGGTGAAAGACAAGCCCGGAGTCTCGCAGCAGTTTGTCGATGACCTTCTGATTGAAGTCGTTCCGGTAAAGAATGCCGAGCTCACTGCGGAGCGTGCGAACATCTTCGATGATGTCCCAGGTGCGAGTCTCACGCAGCGAGAACTCATACTCGGCCGCATCGCTGGCCTTGACCATCCGCACGAACGCATCAACCACGAACGAGTAGTGCTGCGCCGATACCCCGAGCAGACGTCGCGACGGGGGCCGCCCGAGATAGTGCTGCTCGAGGAGCTCCGCCTGCTCAACGACTTGCCTCGCATAACCGAGGAACTCCGCACCATCAACAGTGAGTGTCACCCCGCGGGCGGATCGGAAGAGCAACGCCCGACCCACCCGGGTCTCAAGATCCTTCATAGCTGCAGACATCGTCGGCTGGGAGACATAGAGCAGATCGGCAGCGGCCGTGATCGAACCCTCCGCCGCGACCTCGATGAAGTAGTGGAGCTGCAGCAGCGTGATGCTTCTCAATCCTCGAGCCATAGATAAAGACTATATGAATCCATAGTTGAGCCAAGTTACCCGATATCCGCCCGTTGCCTGCAGGATGGTTTCGAAGACCTCCGCATGGCCAAGCCCGGCCGATCGATTACGGAATTGGACGTCCATGACAACCGAGTTCACATTCAGCATCACTACCACCCGATTCGACGAGCACTACTCGCCATCGGATAGTTCACGAGCCACGACGAACTTCGCGAACCTCGCCAGGGGCGAGCATCGTCGGCAGAACCTCCGCAACACCCTGACGACTATCAATCGCCGGTTCAACGACCTCGCCCACTGGGACAACCCCGATAGGGACCGCTACACCGTCGACCTCGAGATCGTCTCCGGGGAGCTCCAGTTCACCGCTGCAGACGGCGATCAGGAATTCCCATTGCTCGAGGTTCTGGATATCCAGATCCTCGATCGAAAGACTGGTGACCGCCACCCCGGGATCGTGGGAAACAACTTCTCGTCCTACGTCCGCGATTTCGATTTCAGCGTGCGACTTCCAGCAGTCAACGATGCAGCGAGCGAATTCACCGTCCCCGACGACTTCGGCGATCTGCACGGCAAACTTTTCCAGCACTTCCTCGATTCCGCAGCGTATCGGGAACGCTTCCCAATAGCCCCTGTGGTCTGCATCAGTGTGTCGACGAGTAAGACGTACCATCGGACCAAGAACCACCATCCGATTCTCGGCGTGGAGTACCAGCAAGACGAGTATTCGCTGACCGACGACTACTTCGGAAAGATGGGGCTGCGGGTGAGATACTTCATGCCGCCCGGCAGTGTCGCGCCGCTGGCATTCTATTTCCGCGGAGATCTGCTCAACGACTATTCCAATCTGCAGCTCATCGGCACGATCAGCACGATGGAGACCTTCCAAAGGATCTATCGACCGGAGATCTACAACGCACACGTTGCCGCCGAAGAGACCTACCGACCGACGCTGAAACGGCAGGACTTCTCGGAGACACCGATCGCCTACGATCGCGCCGAACGTAGTCAGCTCGCAATCAAACAGGGGAAGTACACGGCAGAGGCTTTCGTCAACCCGCACCGGGAAATGCTCGAACAGTGGGCCGCCGACCATCCCGTTCCAGCTGCATGACCACAGGAGAAGAATCGATGACGCCGACACTATTGCCCACTTCGATCGTCGGCAGTCTGCCGAAGCCGTCGTGGCTCGCACAGCCCGAGACCCTCTGGTCACCGTGGAACCTGCAGGGCGATGCCCTGGCCGAGGGCAGGCGCGATGCACTGCGTATCGCAGTCCACGAGCAGACCAACCGCGGCATCGATATCGTCAGCGACGGGGAGCAGACCCGACAGCACTTCGTCACCACATTCATCGAACACCTCAACGGTGTTGATTTCGAGAAGCGGGAGACGGTTCGAATCCGCGATCGCTATGACGCAAGCGTGCCGACCGTGGTCGGCGCCGTGAGCCGTGAGAAACCGGTGTTCGCCGACGACGCGAAGTTCCTCCGGCAGCAGACCGACCAACGGATCAAATGGGCGCTCCCGGGCCCGATGACTATGATCGACACGCTCTACGACGGCTATTACAAGAGTCGCGAGAAATTGGCCTGGGAGTTCGCCGCAGTCCTCAATCAGGAAGCGCGGGACCTGGAAGCAGCTGGAGTGGACATCATCCAGTTCGACGAGCCCGCCTTCAATGTCTTCTTCGACGAGATGAAGGACTGGGGAATTGCCACGCTGGAGAGAGCCGCGGAAGGACTGCGCGCAGAAACCGCCGTACACATCTGCTACGGCTACGGGATCACGGCAAACAATGACTGGAAAGCAACCCTCGGGTCCGAATGGCGCCAGTATGAGGAATCGTTCCCGCTCCTGCGGCAGTCGACCATCGATATCGTCTCACTGGAGTGCCATAACTCCCGTGTCCCGATGGACCTCATCGAGCTCATCCGCGGCAAAAAGGTCATGCTCGGGGCCATCGACGTGGCGAATGAGACCATCGAGACTCCGGAGGAGGTTGCCGACACCCTGCGCAAGGCACTCAAATTCGTCGACTCGGACAAGCTCATACCGAGCACAAACTGCGGCATGGCACCGTTCTCGCGGGATGTCGCCCTCGGGAAGCTGCGCGCACTGAGTGCTGGGACCAACATCATTCGTGAGGAGCTCACCGCGGCCCGGGCCTGACCCCTGGCTGCACAGACATCGCGTGCACCCGCAGGCCCGTCTCTTCCCACACTTCTCGCACGGCCGCATCGCTAGGGGTCTCACCCTGCCCAGTCGATCCGGCGGGAATCTGGACGCCCGTAATCTCCATCGGGGCGTCACCATGGGTGAGCACAAAGATCTGTTCCTCATGCGCTACTTATGCAACGACCTTGCCGATCACACGACGTGGCGGCAACTCGATCACGCGACAGCCAGAGGCATGATCGCAGCAACCTTCTCGCCCAGAGCACGACGCCCCAGGCGCAGCTCATAGTTCGACTGCAAGTTCATCCAGAACTCTTCCGAAGTCCCAAAATAGCGCGCGAGCCGGATCGAAGTGTCAGCCGTGATGCCCCGCTGACCATGAACGATCTCGCTGGTCCGGCGCGGTGGCACACCGATGGACACGGCCAGCTTGTTCTGCGTGATCCCGAAGCCCTCGATGAAATCCTCCATCAGGATCTCTCCCGGATGGATCAGCTCGAGCTTCCGCAAGGTCGCCCTCTGCACCGTCCGGTCGACGCGCTTGGCGTACTGCTCATGCCAGATGCGCTCGGTGTCCTTGCTGCCGAACGATCTGATCACTACACCAATGCATGACGGGCACCGTCATTAACGCTATACGTTAAACCGGAACTCCACCGCATTCCGGTACAGACCAACCTCAAAATCAATACACACCCGTGAATGCTGCCACTCGCAATCACCGCCGCAGCATGACGTCTCCTCAAGTAGGCAAGTGCCTCAACGCCGATTCCCTTGATCCGACACACTCTGGTGCGAGCTGCTGCTGACCTGAAGTTCGGTGCCGCTCCGCTTAGGCTGGGCCATATGGATCTAAGCAACAAGACAGCGCTCGTCACAGGGGGCGGGCGCGGGATCGGCCGCGGAGTCGTCGACATCTTCCTTGAGCAAGGCGCACAGGTCGTAATCGCACAGCGCTCTCCACTCGACGATGATCTGGCCGCGGACCCCCGCGTCATGTTCCTCGCCGCGGACCTTTCCGCCGAAGCAGATTTCTCGCCGCTAGTCGAGAAAGCAGTCAGAGCATCCGGCCAACTCGACGTGCTGGTGAATTGCGCCGGCGTCATGACCGAGCGCGAGCCTGCCGATGTCACGGCCGCAGATTGGACCACGTTGATGTCCGTCAATCTGCGCACGCCACTGTTCCTGGCACAAGCGGCGCTACCACACCTCGCTGGCGGCGGCAGCATCGTCAATATCGGATCGGTGGAAGCACTGAGCGCGAATCCCGGGCACGCCGTATACGCCGCATCAAAGGGCGGCCTCCACGCGATGACCCGCGCTCTCGCCGTTGACCTCGGTGTGCACGGAGTGCGCTGCAACGCTATAGCCCCAGGGTGGATCGAATCCGACTTGAGCAAGGCGTACATCGCGTCGATGAGCGACCCGGACGCAGCGCGCGACGAGTTGCGCCGCCTGCATCCCGCTGGTCGACTCGGCAGGCCCTGCGACATCGGACACACCGCCGCCTTCCTCGCGAGCGATCGGGCGACGTTCATCACAGGTCAGGTACTCGTCGTCGACGGCGGCCGTACCGCAAAGTTGCCGACTCCCTCATGATGCGGAAAGCCGAGTTGCCGCAATTCGGGCTTCGCAACGTGCCAGGTATTCAACACTGAAGCGACGTATGTAGTATTCGCTCGCCCCAGGGGTTAATGCGAGAACCTAAATTCGACGGAGTTCCGGCACCGAGCAACCTGTGCGTTGTACAGGTCCGCCAGGGCCGGTAAGACTATCCGGCCTTTGGGCGAAGGCCGAGCGTGCCAACAAGACTTCCGGAGCGAACCCCCGGGATGATGTCACCGATGCCGGACCGGGTCCTTTCTCGGAAGGACGAGCCCGGCGTCATAGGCAGCGATGACGAGTAGACCGCGGTCGCGGGATGAAGTTTCCTCAGCAGGAGCGACATGTAGTGCTTGACCGGGACTGATGCGCGCATAGGTCAAACTGACACCTGATCACGCATCACCAGCAGGGAAGGTCTCCCTCCCCGGGTGTGATGCGCAGGTAGTCGACGAGTTCGACATCGTCCGCACCTCCATCTCTCCACACGAAACAAAGTCGCCATCACGCGTTGACGCGAATGCTGTGCTGCACTCGACGGTCCCAGTTCAATCGAATGGAACGACATTGCAGTCTCATTCTTTGCCGGCACTTCGCATAATTCGTGGCGTCATCCCCCGCCGGTGAAGTGGAAGCCGGCGAAAGCCGCCTCAGGCCTTCTTGACCACCGAGGACTTCAGGTAGATGCGCCCGAGGCTGGGCACGGACGCGTCGATGTCGTGACCGTTCACGGGCTGATCAAGCAGCCGAATGCTCTTGACCTTCGTCCCAACCTTGATGGTCCCACCGCCGCTGCCGGCGACTTTCAAGCCTTTGACGACTGACACCGCATCACCGTCGACAAGCAGGTTGCCGACGGCGTCACGGATGCCACCGTCATCGACAGACAACGGTTCGTCACCGCCGTCCGAAGCAGGCGACCACTCATGAGCGCACATCGGGCACACGAGAAGCGCACCCTGCTCATAGGTGTATGACTCCGAACATTCAGGGCACGGAGGCAGCTGATCAGACATTGAACCGGAACTCCACCACGTCGCCGTCGACCATCACGTATTCTTTGCCTTCCATCCGGACCTTGCCGGCTGATTTGGCTGCGGACATCGAGCCGTTGGCGTCGAGATCGTCGAAGGAGACGACCTCAGCCTTGATGAAGCCCTTCTGGAAGTCCGTGTGAATAACGCCGGCAGCTTCGGGGGCGGTTGCGCCCTTCGGAATCGTCCAGGCACGGGATTCCTTGGGGCCGGCCGTCAGGTAGGTCTGCAGGCCCAGAGTGTCGAATCCGACGCGTGCCAGCTTGTCCAGTCCGGCTTCTTCCTGGCCGGTGGATTCCAGCATCTCAAGGGCTTCCTCTTCGTCGAGCTCGGCGAGCTCCGACTCGAACTTGGCGTCAAGGAAGATCGCTTCGACAGGTGCCACCAGGGCACGCATCTCTGCCTTCTTCTCCTCGTCAGCCAGCACATCGTCATCGACGTTGAAGACGTAGAGGAACGGCTTGACGGTCATCAGCTGAAGTTCGCGCAACTCCGTGACATCGAACTTGTCGGCCTGCATCGCCTGGTAAAGAGTCTTTCCGCTCTCGAGTATCTCAACAGCGGAGTCGATCGAGCTCAGCTGCTCAGCCGGGGCTCGCTTGCCCTTCACTTCCTTTTCGATCCGCGGCCGCGCCTTCTCCAAGGTCTGGAGATCGGCGAGGATGAGCTCGGTGTTGATGGTATCGATGTCATCAGCGGGGCTGATCTTGCCTTCGACGTGGATCACGTCGTCATCGACGAAACCGCGAATGACCTGGCAGATCGCTTCAGCCTCGCGGATGTTGGCCAGGAACTGATTGCCCAGGCCTTCACCCTCGGATGCGCCGCGGACGATGCCGGCGATATCGACGAAGTCGACTGTTGCGTGGAGGATTCGCTCCGAGCTGAAGATCTCTGCCAATCGAGTCAGTCGCGCGTCGGGCAACGGCACCACGCCCACGTTCGGTTCGATCGTCGCGAACGGGTAGTTCGCCGCGAGAACTTGATTCTTGGTCAATGCATTAAACATGGTCGACTTGCCGACATTGGGCAGTCCCACGATTCCGATAGTTAGAGCCACGGTAGCTAAGTCTATCCCGGCGCCGAGGTGCGGGTCTAAATCTCGTGTCAGTGCCGTCTGTCACGCTTAAGTCATGAATTCTTTCCCCGCCACCGGAGTGATCGTCGTCCTCATCCTGGCGATCATCATCAGCGTCGTCCTCGGCTTCCTCCTCGGACGCGCGCACACGCGTTCTCGCTATATCGAGCAACTCACGAGAGCGGAGACGACGTCTCGGATCCTCACCAGCCGGACAGAGGATCTGGAAGCCGATGCGCAGATGGCAGGAGAGATCACCGCGGCCATCGGTCCGTTAGCGGCAAGTGTCAATCACCTGCAGGAGAACCTTCAGTCCCAGGACCGAACACAGCTGGAACAGATTACGCGCCTCAATACGCAGATCGGGCACCTGAGCCAACAGAACCTCAGACTGCAGGAGTCCACCGGATCACTGGCAAGCGCGCTGAACTCGACGACTCAGCGTGGAGACTGGGGCGAGGTCCAGCTCAAACGCATCGTCGAATATGCAGGCCTCCTCCCCCACGTGGATTTCGAGACTCAGGTCAGCAGTATGCGTGATGGCAAACGCCATCGCCCCGACATGACCGTGAACCTACCCGGCGGCGGAACGATCATCATCGACGCCAAAACCCCACTGTCTGCCCGGATGGACAGTACTGATTCCACCGCCGATGATCATGCTCGCGCACTGCTGCGACACATCGACTCGCTGGCATCCAAGGAGTATTGGAAGTCCTTCGACTCCGCCCCGGACTTCGTTGTCTGCTTCGTCCCCACGGACGGGCTGCTGTCCTCAGCCGCGTCCACCTATCCGAAGATGATTGATCATGCTCTCGGCAAGAACGTCGTGCTCGCTTCCCCCGCCACGCTTCTGGTTCTGCTCAAGACCGTGGCGCTCAATTGGCGACAGGCGGACATGAGCACGTCCGCGGCGGAGGTGCTCAAACTCGGCACCGAACTCTACGAACGCATCGGCACTCTGGTCACGCACGTGACGCGGATGGGATCGAGCCTGGATCGATCGGTTGAGGACTACAATCGTTTCGTCTCTTCACTGGAGTCGCGGTTCCTCGTCACTGCCCGAAAATTTCCGAATACGGGAATCGTTGCCACCGAACTCGATGCAGTTGCCGAGCTCGACTCGCGCAGCCGCGGAGTCAGCGCTGAAGAACTCACACGGCCAAGCACTGCGGGACAGGATCCATTCGCAACACAGGATCCCACTGATCTGAGACGTTGCCATACGGGCTCCGACTAGACCAGAGACCGGTCAGATCAGGTCGTGATCCCGGTCAGCGCCATCACGTTTGTTCGACGTCTTCTTCCCGGCGGCTTTGAGATCCTTGCGCAGTTCGCGCGGCAGGGAGAACATGATGTCTTCCTCCGCTGTGACGATTTCCTCGACCGAGCCGAAGCCGTACTCGGCCAACAGTTCGAGAAGGTCCTGGACCAGTCCTTCCGGCACGCTCGCTCCTGAGGTCACGCCGACCGTTGCGACATCATGGAACCAGGATTCGTCGACCTCTCGAGCGAAATCGACGCGACGTGCGTCCTTGGCCCCGTGCTCCAGAGCAACTTCGACCAGACGCACGGAATTTGACGAATTGGCTGAACCGACAACCAGAACCAGATCGGACTGCGGGGCGATCTTCTTCACGGCCACCTGCCGGTTCGAGGTGGCATAGCAGATGTCATCGCTTGGAGGGTCCTGCAGGTGGGGGAACCGTTCGCGCAGGATGTTGACTGTCTCCATCGTCTCGTCGACACTTAACGTCGTCTGTGAGAGCCAGACCAGGCTCTCTGCACCGCCGATCTCGACAGTCTTGGCTTCCTCAGGGTTCTGGATCAGCGTGATGTCGTCGGGAGCCTCTCCCATCGTGCCTTCGACCTCTTCGTGACCTGCGTGGCCGACCAGAAGAATTCGGTACCCGTCACGGGCGAATCGAACTGCCTCGCGGTGGACCTTCGTCACCAGTGGGCATGTGGCATCGATCGTGGACAGCTCACGAGCGGCCGCCTCGGCGTGCACCGCAGGAGACACACCGTGCGCGGAGAACACAAGTCGAGCGCCCTCGGGAACTTCATCAGTCTCGTTGACGAAGACGGCGCCGCGTTCGGCGAGGGTGTCGACCACATGACGGTTGTGCACAATCTCCTTGCGCACGTAGACGGGAGCACCATAGTGCTCGAGTGCGCGCTCGACGGCGATCACTGCGCGGTCAACACCGGCACAGTATCCGCGCGGGGCGGCCAGAAGCACCTTCTGGTCAGCGCCTTCGGGCGTCCGGATGTCCTCCGGAGCAACACGCTTGCGCGGGATGGTGGGCATAGGTACAGATATCGCAGTCACAAGCTCAGTTTAGGCCGGGGACCTGAACAACGGCTACAAAGGTGAAGCAATCCACATCACACGCGCCCACCATCCGGATTCCATCCCCGACCGCCTGAGTTCCTGCGCGGCGATGATTCGTCATGTCACCACCGTTCGTTAGGGTGGTGGATTGGAAGGGGAGACAACATGGCGCAACGAATTTCCGGCACTCCCGGGACCCTCGGCGAAACAGTCGACGCTCAGGAACTGGCTGCGACGGCAGGCGAGACGACAGCGGAGAACCCGTGGCCCCTGAGTCTGCTCTCAAGCAAGATGAAGTCGTATATCGATCGCATGTCGAGTGTGTGGATCGAGGGACAGGTTGTCGAGCTCAATCACCGGGGCAAGGCCAGCTACCTGACTCTGCGTGATACCGATGTCGAGATGTCCCTGCCGGTGCAGATCTGGAAGAACGTCCTTGAGCGCACCGGTGCACCGCTGTCGGAAGGCAGCCATGTCGTTGCCAACCTCAAGGCAGATTTCTGGACGAAGACCGGTCGTCTGACCATGCGGGCCAATGACATCCGGGCCGTCGGCCTCGGTGAGCTTCTTGCCCGGCTCGAACGGCTGAAGAAGCAACTCGGAGCAGAGGGCCTGTTCGACCCCAGCAGAAAGATACGTCTGCCGTTCCTGCCCAATCGGATCGGCCTGATCACCGGCAGGGACTCCGATGCTCAGAAAGACGTCGTTCGCAATGTCCACCTGCGCTGGCCAGCCGCCGCGTTCGAAATCCGCAACTGCGCCGTCCAAGGCCCCGACGCCGTACCCGGAGTGATGAAGAACCTGGCCGAACTCGATGCCGATCCGCAGATCGACATCATCGTCATCGCTCGCGGCGGTGGGAGCATGGAAGACCTGTTGCCGTTCTCCAATGAGGCCCTGGTCCGGGCCGTGTCTGAGGCGAACACTCCCGTCGTGTCGGCGATCGGCCACGAGGCCGACCGCCCGATCCTCGATGAAGTTGCCGATATGAGAGCATCGACTCCCACCGACGCAGCAAAACGCATCGTGCCGGATGTGGCCGAGGAAGCAATGAACCTGCTGCGCGCGCGGGCGGAACTCGACGCCGCCGTCAACCGGATCATCGACCGGGAGCAGGAGATGCTCACCGCAGTCCGATCACGTCCGGTGCTGGCCGAGCCGCAGACTATGGTGACCGCCCACGAAGAGCAGCTGCGGCTGGTCCGTCGACGCAGCCTTCAGGCGACGACGACGCGCATCATGCAGGGGCAGACCGAAATCAACCACCTGCGTTCACAAGCACGCTCGCTCTCCCCGTTACGGACGCTCGAACGCGGCTACGCCGTCGTTCAAAGCGATGACGGCCAAGCCGTCAGAGACTCGGCCGAGGTCAAAGCCGGCGACGGCGTCCACGTGCGTGTCGCGCACGGCCGCTTCGATGCCGAGGTGACGGCCGTACAGGAGAGCACAGATGGCAACCGGGCAACCGAGTGATGACAGTTCCCGGCCCCACCACATTCGATCAGATATCGGCACAAGCAATCTCGCAAAGGACGCAATCATGACAGAACCAACAGCCCAGCAGAACCAGGCCGACATCAGCACC
Source organism: Brevibacterium antiquum (assembly GCF_016107655.1). GTDB lineage: Bacteria > Actinomycetota > Actinomycetes > Actinomycetales > Brevibacteriaceae > Brevibacterium > Brevibacterium antiquum. The sequence continues at coordinate 359,960 of NZ_JABASX010000001.1, read as the reverse complement.
CTCAGCTACGAACAGGCACGAGAAGAACTGGTCGGAATCGTCAAACGGCTGGAAGCAGGAAACCTACCGCTGGAGGACTCACTGAGTCTGTGGGAACGCGGCGAAGCCCTAGCAGACCGTTGCCAGGGATGGCTCGATGGCGCACGTGAGCGCCTCGACAAGGCGCGCGAAGAATCCTCGGACGACGAGGACTGAGCCTCACTTCAGCTGTGCGGCGACCTGCTTCGCGAAGGCGTCGATGGTGTCGGGCGTCGCGATTGCGGTGATGACGACGAAAGTGTCGCCCTTGCCTGCGACCCAATATTCCTTGGCGTCCTCAGTCCGATAGATTTGGAAGTCAGAGCCGCCGACGGTCACCGTCTCAGCAGCAATCGCATCATCGACCTGGTTCTCGGCCCAGTTCTCGGTGGCCTTGGCCTGCTCAATGCTCACCCATTGCCGCTCAGTTCCGACGAAGGACATATACCACGAAGTGTGGTCGGATTCGCCCACACGGTCCAAGTTCGCCTCGTTCGAGGTCCACCCGCTCGGGATTTCAGGCACGATGAGATCGAAGTCGGCGCTGTCCTGAGACTGCTCCGCAATCGTCTGGTAGTCGACCACACGCTGGGAGTCGACCTCTGGCTGAGGGGCGATCAGCAGAACCACTGCGACGACGGCCAGGCAGGCGAAGATCGCAATGATCATATTGACCCAGTTCGAGTTCTTCCGAAGGAAGCGCATCTCTTCCCTGGACCCCGGGAGCATCACTCCGGACTCGTCAGCCATTGGCACTCCCTCGGGACCGGCATCCATGCGCGTCACGGGCGCCTGCGTTCCCACAGTGTTGGTATCAGATTGGGCGTTCACATCGCCATTGTCCTCGGGGAAGGCTCCAAGGGCCAATCCTGGGCGGGCTTTCATGATGGCGGCCACAGTCACGGCGCGAAATCGTCCCGATGTCGGCGCCGAACGTGTGGGGTGGCACAATTGGACTTATGAGTGACTCCAATGAATCTGCTGACGTGAAATCTCATCATGACCGAGGCCGAGTGGATGCCGAGGCTCCTCCCGTCGCTGTGACGGATGCCTGGTCCCAGAAAGCACAGGTCGGAGCCGACGCTCCCGACCGCAACCTCGCCCTCGAACTCGTCAGAGTCACCGAGGCCGCCGCTATTGCGGCCGCTCCTTGGGTGGGCCGCGGCGACAAGATCGCTGCCGACGGTGCCGCTGTCGCCGCAATGCGCAACGTCATCTCGACCGTCCGCATGGCCGGACGAGTCGTCATCGGCGAAGGCGAGAAGGACGAAGCGCCGATGCTCTTCAACGGTGAGCAGGTCGGCGACGGCGGAGGCCCCCACTGCGATGTGGCCGTCGATCCGATCGACGGCACCCGCCTGACCGCACTGGGGATGCCCAACGCCATTTCGGTCATGGCAGTCACCGAAGACGGTGCCATGTACGACCCGTCGGCTGTCTTCTACATGGAGAAGCTCGTCACCGGCCCTGCTGCCGCCGATGCCGTCGACCTGCGCCTGCCTGTGGCAGAGAACATCCGCCGCGTCGCCAAGGGCAAAGGCACTAATGATCCAGCTTCTGTGACCGTGATGATCCTCGATCGTCCGCGCCACCAGACGATGATCGACGAGATCCGCGCCGCCGGGGCCCGCATCCAGCTCATCACCGATGGTGATGTCGCCGGTGCCATCGCCGCCTGCCGTCCCGGTACCGGTGTCGACATGCTGATGGGAATCGGCGGCACCCCCGAGGGCATCATCACCGCCTGCGCGATCAAGGCACTGGGCGGAGTCATCCAGGGCCGTCTGTGGCCACAGGACGATTCCGAGCGTGAGGCTGCGGCTGCAGCCGGACTCGACGTCGACAAGGTGCTCAACACCGATGACCTCGTCACCGGTGACAACAGCTACTTCGTGGCCACGGGCATCACCAACGGCGACCTGCTCGACGGTGTGAAGTTCGACGGCGGACACGTCACCACTCACTCGCTGGTCATGCGCTCGAAGTCAGGAACCGTGCGTTCGGTCTTCGCCGAGCATCAAGCAGCGAAGACCCACTCGTATGTCGAGGCCGCCGAGGAGGCAGCCCGCCGAGGACTCATCTGAGCCCACCCTCTGATATCCACCCCGGTCACTGTCGAATTCGGACACCACCGATTCGCCCCCTGGCCTGACAACCGGAAGTTAGGATCTCTCTGATGCCGAACGAGGCATGGAACCGTCTGCTCGAAGGCAACCGTCGCTTCGTCGATGATGTCCCGCAGCACCCCAATCAGGACACCGCTCGGCGTGAGGCACTGTCGAACAACCAGATGCCCTTCGTCACCCTCTTCGGCTGTTCGGATTCTCGAGTCGCAGCAGAGATGATCTTCGACGTCGGCCTCGGCGACATGTTCGTCGTGCGCAATGCCGGACAGGTCGTCGATCCCGTGACCCTCGGCTCCCTCGAGTATGGGGTCGAAATTCTCGGCACTCCCCTTCTTGTCGTGCTCGGTCACGACAATTGCGGCGCGGTGACGGCGGCGTACAACTCCTACGACTCCGGAGAGACTCCCCCCGGGTTCATCTCCGACGTCGTAGCCCGGATCCTGCCCACAGTGGCCAGGGCACGCAAACACAACCGCACAACCGTCAATGAGACGGTCGCGCAGAACACCATGGACACCGTCGAGAAGATTATGCAGCTCTCTGCCATCATCTCCCGCGCAGTCGAAGAAGGTCGCCTCATCATCGTCGGCCTGACCTACCAGCTGCATGACGGTCGCACAACGGTCGTCGCGCAGCACGGCGGTGACGAAGACGCGGTCTCGACCCACTTCGCTTGACCACGGCCGCATCTGCGGCCGACTAACAATGACGAACAGCCCAGACACCTTGTCGGAAAGGACAACTATGAGCGAAGAATTTCGCATCGAACACGACACCATGGGAGAAGTGAAAGTTCCCAAAGATGCCCTGTACAGCGCACAGACACAGCGCGCCGTGCAGAACTTCCCGATCTCCGGCAAGACCCTGGAATCGGCGCACATCGCCGCTTTGGCCCAGGTGAAGAAGGCAGCCGCGAAGGCCAACCTGGAACTCGGAGTCCTCGATGCTGACCGGGCCGGAGCCATCCAGAAGGCCGCCGAGGCGGTCATCGCCGGCGAATACGACGCCCACTTCCCCATCGACGTGTTCCAGACCGGTTCGGGAACATCGTCGAACATGAACACCAACGAAGTTCTTGCCTCCCTGGCGACGAAGGCTCTCGAGTCCCAGGACATCGACGTTCACCCCAATGACCACGTCAACGCTTCGCAGTCCTCGAACGACGTGTTCCCCACCTCGGTGCACGTCGCCGTGACCCAGGCACTGGTCAACTCGCTGATCCCGGCTATGGAGACCTTGGCGACCTCGCTGGAGAAGAAGGCGAAGGAATTCGCTCAGGTAGTCAAGTCGGGCCGCACCCACCTTATGGATGCCACCCCGGTGACGCTGGGGCAGGAATTCGGCGGCTATGCTGCCCAGGTCCGCTACGGAATCGAGCGCATCGAGGCGTCACTGCCACGAGTGGCCGAGGTTCCTCAGGGCGGAACTGCCGTCGGCACCGGCATCAACACCCCTGCCGGGTTCTCCGCACGCGTCGTCGAGATCCTCGCCGAAGAGACCGGACTTCCCATCACGGAAGCACGCAACCACTTCGAGGCTCAGGCCAACCGCGACGGACTCATCGAAGCCTCGGGCCAGCTGCGCACGATCGCCTACGGCTACATGAAGATCTGCAACGATCTGCGGTGGATGGGATCGGGACCGAACACCGGCCTCGGCGAGATCGCCATCCCCGACCTGCAGCCCGGTTCCTCGATCATGCCCGGCAAGGTCAACCCTGTCATCTGCGAAGCCACCATCCAGGTCGCAGCCCAGGTCATCGGCAACGACACCACCGTTGCGCTGTCGTCGACAAATGGCGCCTTCGAGCTCAACGTCGGCATTCCTGTCATGGCGTCAAACCTGCTCGAATCCATTCGGCTGCTCGCGAACTCCTCGACCGTGATGGCCGAGAAGATGATCGACGGGCTCCAGGCCAATGAGGAACGCGCCCGCTTCCTCGCCGAGGCGAGCCCCTCCATCGTGACTCCGCTGAATAAGGTCATCGGCTACGAATCGGCGGCGAAGATCGCCAAGCACGCCGTGGCCAACAAGATGACGGTCAAGGAAGCCACCATGGATCTCGGCTTCGTCTCCGACGGCTCCATCACCGAGGCTGACCTCGACAAGGCACTCGATGTCACCACGATGATCGGCGACTACAAGTAAGTCACACAGACTGCGAGTAGGCCACACAGCAGATACGTCGCTCAGCAAGGGGCCGGTTGCCAGGACATCACATCCTGGCAACCGGCCCCTTGCGTTCACCTCATCGAGCGCACACCGCAGCGTCGAGAGCAGACTCCCTGAACTCGCCCCTCAAGGCCACGGTCGCCCATCGACGCTGAAGTCGGCTATCGACGGCGTCGTCGCCTCTCGAGTCGCCGGTGCGTGCGGCGCGCTGCGCAGTCTAGGAGCGGAAGGGATCGAACTCCTCGAGCACATCGGTGACCAGGGCTGCGATCTCGGAGCGCTCCGACCTGGTCAGGGTGACGTGGGCGAAGAGGTCATGGCCCTTGAGCTTCTCGATCACTGCGGCGACGCCGTCATGTCGACCCACTCGAAGATTGTCTCGCTGAGCCACATCGTGGGTCAGCACCACCTTCGAATTCATACCGATGCGTGAGAGCACGGTCAGCAGCACATTGCGTTCCAGCGACTGTGCCTCGTCGACGATGACGAACGCATCATGCAAGGACCGGCCGCGAATGTGGGTGAGTGGAAGAACCTCGAGCAAGTCACGGTTCATCACCTCTTCAATGACGTTCTTACTGACCAGAGCCCCAAGTGTGTCGAAGACCGCTTCTGCCCACGGGTTCATCTTCTCGCCCTCGCTGCCGGGGAGGAACCCGAGGCTCTGGCCGCCTACGGCATAGATCGGGCGGAAGACCATGATCTTCGAATGCTTGCCTTCCTCGAGGACCTTCTGCAGGCCGGCCATGAGGGCGAGTGCGGACTTCCCCGTTCCGGCTCGACCTCCCAAGGACACGATTCCCAGCGCATCGTCGAGGAGCATGTCGATGGCTACTCGCTGCTCGGCGGAGCGGCCATGGACACCGAAGATGTCACGATCACCGCGCACCAGCGACACCCGCTTGCCCGAGCGGACACGACCGAGTGCGGAACCACGTGGTGAGGTGATGACGACGCCGGTGTTGACGACCTCATCGGAGACCGCCTGGGTGGTGGCCCACCCTTCTTCGTAGAACTGCGACATCTCGGCCTCGTCGAGTGACAGTTCACTCATCCCCGTGAACCCGGAATCGGTGGCCAGCTCTGCCAGATACTCCTCGGCGTGCAGCCCGAGGGCCGAAGCCTTCACGCGCATCGGCACGTCCTTCGTGACCACGATGACGTCCTGGCCTTCAGCCGCCAGATTCCGGGCCACGGCGAGGATGCGAGTGTCGTTCTCCGAACGATCGAAGCCGATCGGCATCGTCGATGCATCGACGTGATTGAGTTCGACTCGCAATGTGCCGCCGGCATCACCGACAGGGATCGGCTCATCGAGCCGGTCGAATTCGGAACGGAAGTCATCGAGGATGTGCAGTGCCTTGCGGGCGGTGAAACCGAGTTCCGGATGGTTGCGTTTGGCTTCCAGCTCGGAGACGACGACAAGCGGAATGACGAGATGGTGTTCTGCGAATCTCAACAGTGCCCCCGGATCGGAGAGCAGCACCGAGGTGTCGAGAACGTAAGTGTGGGTATGTGCGGTCATGAGGACCCCTGTGGCGTGAGTACCGCCGAGATCCGAGTCTTGACATCCCCCTGATCTCGGGTTGGTGTCGACCAACTACTGCCAACCTATCCCCGAATCGATGCCGACTGAGTGACGGCACGCGTGTTCGGGAGAGTCGTGGGCGTGAACTTCGTATGAACCGAGGTGAGCCCGAGACCTATTTTCCGAAGCGGCGCTGGCGCAGTCCGTAGTCGCGGACCGCACGCAGGAAGTCGGTGCGACGGAAGTCGGGCCAGTACGCTTCGCAGAAATAGAACTCCGAGTAGGCGCTCTGCCACATGAGGAACCCGGACAGGCGCTGCTCACCGGAGGAACGGATGATGAGGTCAGGGTCCGGCTGCCCCTTGGTGTAGAGATGTTCGCTGATCTGCTGCGGGGAGAGTTCGGAGATGATCGTCTCCAGATCTGTACCCTCATCCGTGCGCAGTCGCAGCAGGGACTTCACCGCGTTGACGATCTCCTGCCGTCCTCCGTAGCCGACGGCGACGTTGACGCGCATCTGGCAGTCCCCCGCCGAGGTGACCGCCTCCAAACGTGCCCGCAGGCCAGGTGGCAGGATCTCCAGGTCCCCGACCAACTGCACCCGCACGCCTTTGAGGGCTGCGATCTTCTCGACCAGATCAGAGATGATCTCGATGAGGACCTCGACCTCCTCGGCGGATCTGGCGAGGTTCTCCTTGGACAGGACGTAGAGCGTGACGATATCGACGTCGATCTCGTCGCACCAGCCGAGGAACTCGACGATCTTCTCTGCCCCAGCCCGGTGCCCGTCGGCGGTGGTGGCACCGAATTCCTTCGCCCAGCGCCTATTGCCGTCGGTGATGACACCGACGTGCCTGGGCACAGGTACAGATTTGTCCAGCTCGCGCAGGAGCCGCCGCTCATAGAGACGGTAGAGCAGGCTCACCGGTCGCGCCACACTGTCCTCTTTCACACTCGATGTCCGGTCGGTTCGACCACCTTACACAGTACTATCCCGAACGGCCTCGCGCCGTCGGCGACTCCGCCGAGGATGCCGTTGCACGATCCCTCAGCTGAGGTCGATATCCTGGAACCATGAACGCTCCAGTCACTGAACCATCGTCACCGGGCTCCGAAGGTCAGAGGTCAGTCGACTCCACACCCTCAGCGAAGACGCGGTCCGGCTACCCTGTGCGCATTGCCCGCCGACGGTCCGCTCTCCGGCGTGAGTTGGACAAATTGGCCGGTCAGGTCAAACCCAAGCTGCGTGGCTGGTTCCACGCAGCGGCCTTTCCTTTGGCGATGGTCGGCGGCCTGGCTCTGGTCATCATCTCCCCCACCATCGAGTCACGGATCGCGGCTTCCATCTTCGCCATCACCGGGATGCTGCTCTTCGGAACCTCCGCCGTCTACCACCGGGGACGGTGGCGCACTCGAGCTCGACTGATCCTGCGCCGACTCGACCATGCGAACATCTTCCTCATCACCGCGGGCACCTATACGCCCCTGGCGGTGCTGACCCTGCGGACAGACCAGACGATCCTGCTCCTGTCCGTCCTCTGGGGCGCAGCCATTCTGGGGGCGGCCTTCAGGACCATCTTCACAACGGCGCCGAGGTGGCTCTTCGTTCCCATCTACGTGGGCTTCGGCGTCGCCGGAGTCGGCTACATTCCCCAGATCTGGGCGAGCAATCCTGCGGTGGGAATCCTCGTCGTGGCAGGCGGAGTCTGCTATGTCGTCGGGGCCGTGATCTACGGAATCAAAAAGCCCAATCCCTCACCGAAATGGCTCGGCTTCCACGAGATCTTCCACATTCTCACGGTCGCCGGCTATGGCTGCCATCTTGCCGCACTCCTTGTCGCCGCGGTGGCCGCCTACTAGGTGTGTATTGACCCGTTAGGTCAGTGACGCGGCTGGGCTCGTACTCAGCTGAAGGGCTTGTGCTGCTCGACGCGCTGCTCTGGTTAGCCCTGCCCGGCGTCGCCGTGCTCAGTCTCCGAATTCTCGGCCTCGGCCGTCGATGACTTCTCACCCGCGACCGGCGCAGACTCGCCGGAGAGCTTTGACTGGTTGGGCACGGCGTGCTTGCGCATCGGGATCGGATACGCATCGTCGGCATGTGCGCGAGCACGTACACGACGAACTCGTTTGAGCGCGTCGCGAATGAGGAAGATCACGACGATGACGATCACCAAAGTCGACACGAAGCCGATCGTGCCGGGAGTCACCAGGTCGGGATCGGGACCTCCGCTGGGGGTCGCGTCCTGTGCTGCAGCCAGAATCATGCACTCTCACCTGTCGTTTCGTCGTAGTCATCTTCGTCTGGTGATGCCGGCAGCATGCCCTCTGCGGGCACCTTGCGACCGTCATCCATGGTCACCGAGGCGAAGAGATCAGTCTCTTGGAAATCGACGCCGGGAGTCAGAGCCGTGCGACCGGTGTTGTCGATGGCGAGCTCGAACTCCTCCGTGGGCCAGTACGTCCGCGCGGCTTTGCGCGAGGCGGAGAAGAACCCGCCCTCCGGGTCGATCTGTGTGGCGTGGGAGAGAAGTGCACGATCACGTGAGGGGAAGAACTCTGCGCAGTCGATAGTCGTGCTCAGCCAGTTGACCCGCTGGGCATCGCGCTTCTTGAAGTCCTCGATGTGGTCGGCGAAGGGCGACTCGAGACCAGCTTCGGTCATCTTCTCGTGGATGGTCACCCACTTCTTCGCGGACAGGTCCTGATTGAAGTAGACCTTCTCAACCTGCCAGGGCTCGCCGAGTTCCGGGTTCTTGTCCGGGTCGGCTGCGGCCGCCACGGCCGCCATCGTCACGGCGTGGTTCTTGATGTGATCGGGGTGAGGGTACCCGCCCAGCTCGTCGTAGGTCGTCACAACCTGAGGGCGGAAGCTGCGGATGATGTGCACCAGGGGCAGCATGGCCACCTCGTCGGGGACTCGGTAGAAGCAGCCGGGAGGCGTCTGGTTGTCGAAGTCACCATCGGGCAGTCCCGAGTCGACGTGTCCGACCCACACATGCTCGGCGCCCAGAGCCGCTGCGGCCGTGGCCATCTCCTCGCGACGCAGGCCTGCGATATCGCGGCTGGCCTTCGGGCTCTGCAGCAGTGCAGGGTTGAGGATGTCGCCGGCTTCACCACCGGTCATGCTGGCGATGAGGACTCGAGCTCCGAGTGCCGCGTACTTCGCACTCGTGGCCGCACCTTTCGAGGATTCGTCGTCAGGATGAGCATGAACCGTCAGCAGACGCAGTCCATGGTACGGAAGCGAAGTCATGTTTGGTGTGTCCCTTTCGATTCAGCCTGGTGACGTTCCGTTTCCTGCGCAATGGCTGAAATGATCGCGGGAGACGGATCGACTACTCTAGATTAGTGCGCAATGTTCGTAGATGAGGAATTCAATGACTGAGGTAACAGTGGAAAAGCCACTGCATGATGATCGATACGGCCGTGTCCGCGAGCCCAAACGGCATCTCGGAAAAACAGCCAAGATCATCGCCGTCGTCATCGTCTCTGCCTTGATCATCGCGATTGCGTTTGTGGCATTTCGTCCACAGACCAATCCCACGACCCCCAAGACACTCGACTATTCAGTTGTCGACTCTTCCTTAACACAGGTCACAGTGGCAATATTTCCTGATCAGGATCGGGATGTTCACTGCATCGTGCAGGCGACGAACGAAAATGAGGCCATCGTCGGCTTCACCGAGATCACTCTCCCGGCCGATCCCGCCGCCGACCCCAACTCGCCCAGACAGATGGACGTCGATCTGGCCACGACACAGTTCGCGTCGTCCGGACACGCCGACGCCTGCTGGTTCGAATAGCAGCTTCTGCACGCTTGCCGTGGGGCACGATACGCCTCGCATTCGTCACGCCCACAAGGCCCACAACAGGTGTAAGAGCGCGTGACGGAGATCATCGTTTTCGCGTGCAGATGCGTTAGACTGTAGTTTCATTCAACATCCGGGCGTACCCAACGCCCGGTTTTTCGTTGCCTGACGCGCCTGTCAGTGCACCGAACCGAAGAAGGAGAAGTCATGACCGAGGATGTCACCCAGGAAGAAACATGGTTGACTCAGGAAGCCTTCGACCGCCTGTCGCAGGAACTTGAACACCTCTCCGGACCGGGACGTGCAGAGATTGCTGAGAAGATCGAAGCCGCCCGCGACGAGGGTGACTTGAAGGAGAACGGCGGCTACCACGCGGCGCGCGAGGAGCAGGGCAAGCAGGAGGCACGCATTCGCCAGCTCGAGCTGCTCCTGCAGTCTGCGAAGGTCGGATCCAGCGACAGCGATGGCAAAACCGTATCCCCCGGTTCCGTCGTCACCGCGAAGGTGGCCGGAAACGACATGCGGTTCCTGCTGGGCAGCCGTGAGATCGCCGGCGATTCGGATATCGACGTGTTTTCGGAGAAGTCCCCACTGGGCGCCGCGGTGCTCGGTGTCGCCGTCGGAGGAAAGACCACCTACGAAGCTCCCAACGGCAAGGAGATCAAGGTCGAGGTCAAGGGCATCGAGCCTTTCTCCGGCTGATCGAAGGCCCCGAACGGGGTGCAGCCACCAAGCAGAATGAAGCAGTGGGCGGGTGATCATCACCCGCCCACTGCTTCATTCATTGTGCTGCAGCTTCATTCATTGTCCTGATCAACTGGCTCGGACCCGCTCAGTCGGTCCGGCTGTCGCCCTTCGTCGAGTCACCGTCAGATTCCTCGACTGCAGCCTCGTGGACAGCGGTATCGAGCTTGCCCTTTGCCCGCTCGAGGACGGCTGAGGCCTCATCGCCTTCACCATCGGAGGCACTGTTCGGGTTCTTGGCATGGACGATGTAGGTCACCACCGTATTGAGGACGGCGACCAGAGGAACAGCGAACAGCGCGCCGACGATGCCGAACAGGAAGCCACCGGCGGTCACGGCGAGGATGACTGCCAACGGGTGGACGGACACGGCTTTGCCCATGAGGAACGGCTGCAGGATCTGGCTTTCGATCTGCTGCACGGCGAGGACCACGGCCAGCATGATCAGGGCACTGACCGGGCCGCTTGAGACCAGGGCCACCAGCACCGCTACGACGCCCGAGGCGATCGCACCGACGACGGGGACGAACGAGGCCAGGAACACGAGTACCGTCATCGGAATGACCAACGGTATCCCGAGGAACGCCGCACCGATGCCGATGCCGATGGCGTCGACGCCGGCCACGAGGACCTGGACACGCACGTACTGGACGAGGGTGGTCCAGCCACGCTCCGAAGCTCCGGTGGCAATGGGCTGAGCCGGCAGCGGCAGCAGACGCATGGCCCAGCGGAAGATCTTCTCTCCGTCATAGAGGAAGAAGAAGGTCGCGAACAGGCACACCGCGGCCCCGGTGAGGAAGGTGCCGACCGATGACGTCGCCTGCCACGCGCCGCCGAGGAGCTGTGAGCTGTTGTTCTGGAAGAAGTTCGTGGCCGCATCGAGTGAATCGTCGATATAGCCGGAGACCGTGGAAGCATCAAGACCGAAGGGCCTGCTGGCCAACCAGTCGCTGATGCCGGCGAATCCTGTGATCACCTGATCGACGAGGTCTGGCATACCCGAGTAGATCTGCTGCCCGACCAAGGTGAAGAGTCCCGAGACGACGACGATGAACCCTAAGAAGGCGATGAGAGCGGCGGCGACGCGGGGCAGCCCCTTCTTCACCATCCAGTTGGTGAACGGCGCCAAGAGGGCCGTGAGCAGGAGGGCGATGAGGACCGGCAGAACGACGCTCGAGATCTTCGCCAGCAACCAGAATGCGACGCCGATGGCAACGAGCACGACGAGCGAACGCCACGACCATGCGGCTGCGAGCTTGAGGCCCGGTGCCACATAGGGAACAGCTTCGGCTTCGATACGGCTGTGCGCGATATCTTCGGCGCTGACGTCCTGCACACGAGAGGCGGTCTCAGAAGGTTTGGATCGGCCATCGTCTCGGCCTTTGCGGAACGCGTCCCAGGCCCCACGGAACCGATTCGGGGATTGCTTCTTCTCATTGTCAGACATAACTCAACAATAGTTGTTGGGAAGCTCGGACAAGTGCAATGATGACGGTTAAAGGAGGGAGTTTCGTGGGAAAACGCATGCTGTACACCTTGGCCACCATGACGGGGACCGCTGTCGGTGTCGGCGCGTCGGCCGTCGGTCTCCTCCGCCACCAGGCAGGCGCGCTTCGCAAAGCGTTCGACGACGACGCCCAGCGGGCGTATTCCACCTTCGCCGAGGCGGTCGCTCCCCCACGCAACTACGACGACGAGGATTCCGCCGCGCTGGCGATCATCGGGGACTCATGGCTGTGTGGAATCGATGTCGACGACCCGACGCTGGCTCCTCCCAACCTCATCGCCCGGGGGCTCGGCCGTATCCTGGGCACCACAGTTCGCGTCCAATCAACCGCGCGCCCCTCAGCTCTGTCCGAAGATCTGCCGAGGCAAGTCGATGAGATCCTGCGCTCCGCCTGGCTCTCGCGTCAGCTCTCCGATTCGTGGACCGAACAGCGTCGATTCGCGATCATCTCCATCGGGACCGGCGACATCATCCACCCGATTCACGGAACCATCGGCATTCCCGTGCTCAACCAGGCGATCAACCGGCTTCAGAGAGAGGGCAGGTACACGGTCTTCGTGCTGGTCTGCCCCAACCTCGGCGGACTTCCGGGACTGCGGGATCCGCTCAAGACCTCCCTGCGAAGGACCTCACGTGTGCTCGCCGGCTCGCAGTGGCTGGCGGCCCTGGCTGCCCGCGCCACTCCGCTGCGAGCCACCGGTTCGCTGAGTGGGACCACACGCAGATCTCTGCTCAACGAGTCCGGGCGTTTCCCCAGCACTTTGGGCTATGCCCAGTTGTCCTCGACCGTCCTCGCAGCGATCGCCGATCGCATCGAGGCCCCCATCGAGGTCGACCGCAGCCTCGACATCCCGGAGAAGGGCGAGGGCGCACGCAGGCCGGCCCCTGCACCGCTGTCGGAGACGGAACCTGAGACAGACGCCGATCCTGTCCCCGAAGCTGAGGCAGCCTCGTGATCCCTGTCGTCCTGGCTTCACAGTCCCCGTCCCGACGAGAGATCCTCACCGCTTCGGGAATCGATCCGATCATCATCGTCTCCGAGGTCGACGAGTCCGCCATCGAGTCACGTTTCGCGGGTTCCGTCGCCGATCTCACCACGGCCCTGTCCGAGGCGAAGGCGCGTGCCGTCATCGATCGTGTGCTCGCCTCCCCTCCCCCGCAGCTGGCCGCAGCGGATACCGCAGTGATCATTGCCGGGGACTCACTGCTCGAACATGACGGCGACGCGATCGGCAAGCCCGGAACAGCCGAACGCACACGTGAGGTGTGGGCGGATATAGCAGGGGCGTGGACCGAGCTGCACTCGGGACACACGCTCGCCGTGCTCAGACGGGCAAACTCGTCGACGGCAAAATCGTCGACGGCGAACTTCGAGCTCGTCGACATCCGCTCAAAGCGATCGACGACCTCGGTGCTCATCGGCGAGCCGACTCCTGAGGAGCTCGAGGCATACATCGCGACCGAGGAGCCCTTCCACGTAGCCGGTGCACTGACCATCGACGGGTACGGAGGAGCGTTCGTCCAACGCCTTGCCGGCGACCATCTCACCGTCCTCGGTCTCAGCCTCCCTGTGATCCGTGATCTGGTCCGCGACTCGGGCCTGTTCTGGCCCGATCTGTGGTCACCACGCGAGTAGAATCGCTGAGGGCAGACGGACACGCCCGAAGACTTTGAAGTTTTCGGCCGAAGTTTTTATCTCTGACCTACAAACGCTTGGTGTCGATCTCTAAATTGTTCTGTGATCATACAAAGGAGCGCCATGACCACAGTTCTCCCCGAACAGTCGACTGCAGCATTGCACACCCGCGTCCCCACAGCTGCTGTGCGCCGCGTCCTCATCGCCAATCGCGGTGAGATCGCGCTGCGCATCATTCGGGCGGCCCACGACCTCGGTGTCAAAGCCATCGCCGTCTACACCCGCGCGGACTCGGACGCCGATTTCGTGCATCTGGCCGACGACGCCTGGCTCCTCGACGGAGCCGGCCCCGGGGAGACCTACCTCGACATCGACAAGATCCTCGCCCTGGCCAAACGCTCCGGTGCCGATGCGATCCACCCCGGCTACGGATATCTGGCCGAGAACGCCCTGTTCGCTCAGGCCGTGATCGATGCCGGTCTGACCTGGATCGGTCCTCCCCCGTCGGCGATCGAACTCCTGGGTGACAAGTCCGGTGCTCGTGAGGTCGCCGAGGCTGTCTCTGCTCCTGTCGCTCCCGGCTCCGACGGAGCCGTCGCAGATCTGACAGAGGCCGCCGAGGTGGCCAACAGGATCGACTATCCGGTTGTCATCAAGGCTGTCCACGGCGGCGGCGGACGCGGATTTCGCGCCTGCGCCGCGGCCGAGGACCTCGAGACCGCCTACACCGCCGCCACCCGTGAAGCGCTCAGCGCCTTCGGACGCGGCGAATGCCTCATTGAGAAGCAGATCGTGCGCCCGCGCCACATCGAGACCCAGTGTCTGGCCGATGCCCACGGCAATGTGCAGGTCCTCTCCACCCGCGACTGCACCCTGCAGCGCCGAAATCAGAAGATCGTCGAGGAGGCCCCAGCGCCGTTCCTCACCCCCGATCAGGAGCGACTCGTCACCGAGGCCTCCATCCGCGTTCTCGCCCATGTCGGCTACGTCGGGGCGGCCACCTGCGAATACCTCCTGGGCACCGACGGCACAATCATCTTCATGGAGGCCAATGCGCGGATCCAGGTCGAGCACACAGTGACAGAAGAGGTCACGGGCGTCGACCTCGTCGCCTGGCAGCTGCGCATCGCCTCTGGGGAACACCTTCCTGACGCGTTCCCGCAGGTTCGCGGTCACTCGATCCAGTTCCGGATCAATGCCGAAGACCCCACGACCTATTTCCCCGCCACGGGTACGGTGAAGAACCACCGGGCTCCGGCCGGGCCGGGCGTGCGCCTGGACTCGGGCATCGGCGAAGGCAGCGTCGTCGGCACGGACTTCGATCCGATGCTGGCCAAGCTCATCATCACCGGAGCCGACAGGAACCAGGCTCTGGCACGAGCACGACGAGCCTTGGATGAGTATCGCATCGAGGGCGTATCGACCCTGCTTCCCCTCCATCGCGTACTTGTCGCCGAGAAGGCCTTCGCCCAGGACTTCGAGGTCTGGACCAATTGGCTCGAAACCACTTTCGTCAATCCACTTGCCGACCCGCAACCAGGAGATCAGATGAGCACATCAACCGATAGTTTCAGTGTTGTGGTCGAGGTCGATGGCCGCCGGATGACCGTCTCGGTGCCCAAGGACGTCATCTCCGACCTCGGGCATGTCCCGAGCCCGAGTGTGCCGCGCCGCAAGCGCAGCCTCAGCCGCAAGGGCGCTCAGCTGGCCGACGACTCGAACTCGCTCAACGCACCCATGCAGGGCACGATCGTGTCAGTCTCCGTGGCAGCCGGTGACACTGTCGAAGCCGGTGACACCCTGGCCGTGATCGAGGCGATGAAGATGGAGCAGCCGCTCAAGGCCGGTCATTCCGGGACCGTCTCCGAGGTGCTCGTCGATGCCGGCGTCTCGGTGAGGTCGGGCGAGCCGATCATCCGCTTCGCCGCCTGAGGCCGTTCACGTTCAACGCCGCCTGAGGCCGTTCAACGCCGCCTGAGGCCGTTCAGCGCCGCCTGAAACGGTCTCAGGAGAGCAGATCCCTGATCTGTGTCTCGATGTAATCGGACTCGGCATCATTGCCCGGGCAGTCCAGTGCCCTCCTGAAAGCGGCTTCTGCGTGCTCGGGCATCCCCAGCTCACCAAATGTCAGGGCCCGTGCGATGTGGAAGGGGCGATACCCTTCCAATCCTGGTTCCGCGGCCAGGTCCTCGAGCGCGGTGAGCCCGTCCTCAGGACCCTTCGCCTTTCCCTTGGCCACGGCCCGATTGAGCTCCACGACGGGGCCTGGCTCGAGTCGTGCGAGAAGGCCGTAGAGGACGAGGATCTGCGCCCAGTCGGTTTCCGAATAGGTGACGGCCTCAGCGTGCAATGCCGCAATCGCAGCCTGGACTGTGTACGAGCCGGCCCCTGGTTCACCCGCGGCGGTGAGCGCCAGCCCCAGTCCTTCGGCGATGAGCTTCGAATCCCACAGCCTGCGGTCCTGCTCGGCCAAGGGCACTGGCACCCCGGCGGAGTCAGTTCGTGCCGGGGCTCGCGCACCCGTGAGCAGCAGAAGCGACAGCAGGCCTCTGGCCTCGGTCACCTGCGGCAAAAGCGTCACGAGCAGCCGCGCCAATGCTATTGCCTCCCGCTGCAGATCGGTTCGGCTGTGGTCGACACCTGTCGTGGGTGTGAACCCCTGAGTGAAGATGAGATAGACAACTCGCAGGACCCCGGGAAGGCGCTCGTGCAGCTGCCCCGCTGTGGGCGTGCCGAAAGGAATGCCCGTCGTGGTGATCCGTTTCTTGGCTCTGACGATGCGCTGCTGCATGGTCGTCGTATCCACAAGGAAGACTGCCGCAACCTCGGCGGTGCTCAGACCAGCTAGGAAGCGCAGGATGAGGGCGATCCTCTCCCGTTCCCTCAAGGTCGGGTGAGAGCAGGTGAAGAACAGGCCAAGTCGCTCATCGGGAATGCTCACCGAGCTCAGCTCTTCGCCGACGCGGACTGCGTGGTCGACATGATCACCGTTGTCGGCCTCGGATTCGATGCGAAGTCCGGCAAGTCGACGCGCCCTCACCGCATCGGACCGGATGATGTCGAGTGCCCGATTCTTCGCAGCAGTCATCAGCCATGCCTGCGGATTCTGCGGCACACCTCGGTGAGTCCAGGTTTCCAGGGCCCGCACCATGGCCTCTTGGAGGACATCCTCGGCGAGGTCGAGATCATGGAATTTCGCTGCCAGAGCCGCAAGCAGTCGCCCACGGTCCTCAACATCGATTGTGTGGAGAACCGCGGCGACTGCGGGCTGCTCGGCGCTGCCTGCCGAGGCCATCAGTAGTCGGCGAGGGGCCGTATCTCGATGTGGCCCAGAGCGGACCCCGGGCTCTTCTCCGCCCACGCGATCGCCTCGTCGATATTCGCGACCTCGATGATGTAGCTTCCGCCGACGAATTCACCGCTTTCTGCGAACGGTCCCGAGGTCACGACGGTTTCAGCGGCCGAAGTACTGACGCGCACACCCGTCTCAGGACCTTCGAGGGCGAATCCTCCGACGACGATGCCCGCCGCGTTGATCTCTTCATCGAAGGCCATGAACTCGCTGGGATCAGGTCCCTCGTCCGCACCGCATTCGGCGTCGGCGACATTTCCCATGAGCAGAAGTGCGTACTTCATATCTCTCTCCTTACGTCAGTTGTGCGCCAGCATCTGCTGAGCACGTCAAGCGAAGGTGCCTGACACCATACTGACGGGTGGCTGGTCCCGATATCGACAGTTCGGAGAGAGAAATCTTCTACAGGTGTCGGTGCAGCTGCCGTGATGCCTCTGTCAGGGATCCGCTCACCGACGGATAGACGACGAACGAAGCGGAGAGCTGATCGACTGTCAGGCGGTTCTCCACAGCCATGGTGATCGGCAGGATGAGCTCACTGGCACGAGGACCGACGACGACTCCGCCCAGTATCGAACCCGAACCTCGGCGGGCGAAGAGCTTGACGAATCCGTCCTTGATGCCAAGCATCTTGGCGCGAGGGTTCGTGTCCAGGGGCAACATCACCGTATCGATGTCGGTCGAGTTCTCCCGGTAGTCGGATTGGGTGAAGCCGACGGTCGCGATCTCAGGGGCGGTGAACACGTTCGATGCCACGTGACGAATCTTCAGCGGCTGCACGGCATCACCGAGCGCATGGAACATCGCAATCCGCCCCTGCATCGCCGCTACGGAGGCCAGGGGAAGCACACCGGTGCAGTCACCTGCCGCGTACACGCCGGAACGAGAGGTGCGCGAAACGCCGTCAACCTTGATATGACCGGACTCGGCGACCTTGACCTTCGCGGCGCTCAGGCCGAGGCCTTCGGTGTTCGGGATGGAACCGACGGCCATCAGGCAGTGTGATCCTTCGACACGACGGCCGTCCGACAGAGTCACCTCGACGCCGTTCTCGGTCCGCTTCACCGAGTCGGCGCGCGACCGAGAGAGGACGTTCATGCCCTTATTGCGGAACACGAACTCCAGCACGTCGGCAGCGTCCTCGTCCTGACCAGGCAGGACCTTCTCACGGGAGGAGACCAGTGTGACCTTCGTTCCCAGCGCACGGTAGGCGGATGCGAATTCCGCACCGGTGACACCTGAGCCGACGACGATGAGGTGTTCGGGGATCTCATCGAGGTCGTAGAGCTGCGTCCAGGAGAGGATGCGCTCTCCGTCCGGCTTCGCCGAGTCGAGTTCACGGGGATGAGAGCCCACAGACAGGAGGATCGTCGACGCCTCGAGCGTGTACTCTGTGCCGCCTTCTTCGACGACGTTGACATGATCTCGGTCAGCCAGGGTCGCGGTTCCCTGGATCACCTTGACACCTGCTCGAACCAGCGCTTCGTAGATGTCATTGGCCTGGGCGTCGGCCAGCGACAGGATGCGCTTGTTGACGGCCTTGAGGTCCGCGACGACCGTATCGCCGTCATCGCCCTCGCTGTCGTAGATGCGGATGCCCAAGCTCTCAGAACGGCCGATCTCCTCCATCATCTCGGCCGTGGCGATGAGCGATTTCGACGGAACGACATCGGTGAGGACAGCGGCCCCACCGCAGCGGTTGCGCTCGATCAGCATCACGTCCGCACCCAATTGGGCGGCAACCAGTGCGGCTTCGTATCCGCCCGGGCCACCACCGATGATGACGACTCGATCTGCAGTGGATTCAAATTCAGTGTTCACAGTGCAATCCTCTCAAATAGCGGACGACAGAGCGAATGGACGCCTCGGTTCTGACAACGCTCAATGACCAGGGCCTCAAGCACCACTCGAAGAGTCTGAGACTCAGGACCTCCCAGAGCCCGAGGTGGCTCAGAGTCCGTCGATGACTTCGGCAGTATCTCGGTGCAGTGCTGACAGACGCAGGTATGACTGAGCGTTCTGGCGTACCTTCTCAATGCCGTCGTCGGTCATCTCCCTACGCACCTTGGCCGGGACTCCTGCCACCAGCGACCTGGGTGGGATCTCGGTGCCTTCCAAGACGATCGCGCCTGCGGC
This sequence comes from Brevibacterium antiquum, assembly GCF_016107655.1. Lineage (GTDB taxonomy): Bacteria > Actinomycetota > Actinomycetes > Actinomycetales > Brevibacteriaceae > Brevibacterium > Brevibacterium antiquum. The sequence continues at coordinate 340,932 of NZ_JABASX010000001.1, read as the reverse complement.
GACAAGTGATTCGGAGCCCACGTGGGCATCGTTGAGGACGGTGGCGTGCATGCCGATGAGGACGTCGTCGTCGACCACTGCACCATGGACAAGAGCCTGATGGCCGATGGAGACCCGTGAGCCGATGACGACTGGCTTGCCCTCATCTGTGTGCATGACCGTGTTGTCCTGCACATTCGAGTCCTCGCCGATGGTGATCGGGGCGGCTTCAGCTCGGAGCACGCAGCCGTAGAAGACGCTCGCGCCCTTCTCCACCCTCACGTCCCCGACCAGGGTGGCACCGGCTGCGATGAACGCACCGGGATCGACCTGAGGGGTGTGCCCGCCGACAGAGATGATGCGTGCCTGGGAAAGATTGTCCGTTGTCATGAGTCCTCCATTGGTTCACGTTGAGTTCAGATTCTCGTGTTCGACTGAGTCAGCGGTGATTGGAGCCGCCACCGAGGTGACCAGTCGTTTCATCGCCAGTCTAGCCGTGAACTTGGCATACCTCAGAGGAAGGACGCATCATGATGTCATCGTTGCCTGCTGCCTCGAAAAAGACGGATAGTGGACGAATTTGCGTCAAGGGCCCCATAGCAGGACAATGAACAAAATATTTGTCAGAAATTTCACACTGCATTACCCTTGTGTGCCCAAAACGGTTATGTGAACCTTGGGTAAGAGAGTTGCGCGCCTGGAATTTGGGTGTGGTCAACCGCGTTCACTTAATTCGTCGAAAGGTCACCATGGATTGGCGACATCGTGCAGCATGCCTCAATGAGGATCCGGAACTGTTCTTCCCGATCGGAAACACCGGTCCTGCCCTGCTTCAGATCGAAGAGGCTAAGACTGTATGCCGCCGCTGTGAAGTAGTGGAGACCTGCCTGCAGTGGGCTCTGGAGTCCGGTCAGGATGCTGGTGTCTGGGGCGGTCTCAGCGAAGATGAGCGTCGTGCGCTCAAACGTCGCGCCGCACGTGCCCGCCGCGCTGGCTGAATCCTTCAGCGGCTAGAGACAGGCGGTCGCAGATATTCGCCAATTGAGTCCCTTGCTCGGAATACGAGATCTTCGCATTCTGAGCAAGGGACTCAATCGTGTCCGCACCCGACCCACAGCCATGAACCCGCACTGTCAGTGCCGAATCACCCCTTTGCCAAGGGGTGATTCACTGGTCGCAGGGTGTTTTGTCGTGAAGTCGCTGATTGAGGCCGGTTTCTGCCGATTTCAGTCGTAGGAGTCGGGGCGCAGAGGCACGTCGAGAATCGCCACGGTTCCGCCGCCCTCACGTTCCTGCCATTGGATCGAACCCGCCAGGTCGGCAGAGACCAGGGTCTTCACGATCTGCGTGCCCAGCCCGTTGCCGGGACTGTGGTCCTCCCCCAGTCCCACACCGTCGTCGGCGATCGTGACATGCAGGTGATCGCCCTCGCGTTCCGGAGTCACCCACACATGTCCGGTGAGCGTCTCGCCCGGAGCGAGGTTCTCCTGCTCAGCGACCGGGAACCCGTGCTCGATCGCATTGGTGATGAGCTCAGTGATCGCCAGGGCCAATGAGGTGGCGTCCGCTGAGGAGATGGTGCCGAAGCTGCCGCAGCGCTTGAGGCTGATCTGGACCAGTGGACTCGTCAGCTCGGGCGTCAGGCGCAGCCCCTTGTCGACGACCTCGTCGAAGTCCACCTCCGATTCGACTCCCTGGCTGAGCACGTCATGGACGACGGCGATGATCGAGACTCGGCGCATCGCCTCCGTCAGAGCACCCTTCGCCTCGGGGCTGTCGATCCGACGAGTCTGCAGACGCAGCAGTGCCGAAACGGTCTGCAGGTTGTTCTTGACCCGGTGGTGCATCTCTTTGATCATCGCATCGCGTGAGAGCAGCTCGCGCTTGCGTCGTCTGATCTCCGAGACATCCCGAGCCAGGACGATCGCGCCGGTGCGAGTGCCGTCATCGGTCAGCGGGATCGCCCGCAGCGACACACTCGTCCGACCGACTTCGAGCTCGGTCCGCCAGGGGGCACGACCGGTGAGCACGAGCGGAAGCGTCTCATCGACCTGACGCAGCTCTGTGCTCAGACTCGAGACCACCTCAGCGAGGTAGTCCCCTTCGATCTCACCGCGGTGGCCCAGACGGTGCATGAGAGAGACCGCGTTCGGGGAGGCGTATTGGACGTGGGAGTCACGATCAAGGATGAAGATGCCGTCTCCGACGCGCGGTTCGCCGTGCCGGGCTCCGCTGGGTGCCTCCCGGTCGGGAAAGGCACCCTGCGCGATCATGATCAGCAACGACATCGCGGATTGTGTGTAGAACTTCTCCAGGCGTGAGGAACCGCGACGACGGAGCTCCTCGGAGTACCGGACCAAGATGGCGATCGTCACTCCCCCACGGACGAGGGGCACCGCCTCGGCGGAGACTTCCGTGTCATCGGTTCCGGCGTTGACGCCGAGGGATTTCGCCTGCGCCACCTTCGTGACCAGTTCATGTGAGCTCGCTGCCGTGTCCAGGAGCTCCCGTTCGAGTCCGGTGGCTCGGGCTCCGATGAGGTCGCGATTGAACAGGGTCGCACCCGTGGTCGGACGCGAATGCGCCACCACTGTGTAGGCCCCGCTGGCCGAGGGCACCCACAGGACGAGGTCGGCAAAGGACAGGTCGGAGATGAGCTGCCAGTCCCCCACCAACAGGTGGATGTGTTCGACATCGGTTTCGTCAGTGATGCCTTCGGCGGCCAGGAGTTCGTTGAGCACTGTGTTCTTCTTCCGGATGGGCAACGGCACAGGCCGATGATGGCGGCACAGACGCCGACAGACCCGCAGGCTCCAAGCCCGCGAAGTCTGTCGACGTCAGTAATGATCTGACGCTATCACTGATCAGTTGGGGTCACTGCTCAGACGGCCTGCTCCGATTCCCATGCCGAGGAGCGGACAACACCGCGCATCATGCGCAGCAGCACCGACAGCGGGGCTTGGGTGACGGTCTCGAGTCCGAGGATCGTCTCGGTCGTATCCAGCACCCGTGCGGCCACGGTCTCATTGCGTTCGAGCCATTCGGTCAGACGCTGACCGGCTCGCTCGTCTGGAGTCCCGGAGATCGGCGAGTCGGTCGCGGCGAGGACCGTGCCGGCCACCGACAGGATCGATGAGTAGAAGTCATCGCGCAGCGAGCCCCGTGCCAAGGCCGACCACCGGTCGCTGCGGTCGAGATCGCCGATGAGAGTGAGCACCTGCGAACCGGAGAACTTGTCGTTGACAGCGTAGTAGAGTTCAGCGACGTCCTCTGCGGATTCACCCGCACGGGCAGACAGCTGGGCAATGTCGAGAAGTACGAACTCATCGAGCAGGGCTGCCGCGCGCCATGCGAGTTCGCTCGGCACGCCTTCGTCGATGTAGCCCTGTGCCGTTGCCCTCATGCTCTCGGCGTCGAAGCCGTCGACGAGGTCGGGCACGCGAGCTCGCAGAGCTGCGACGACGTTGCCGTAGCGCTCGATGCCGGAATCGACGTCGAGGGTGTCCGGTGCCTGCTGCACCAACCAGCGCGACGACCGATCGAGCAGACGCACATAGGCGTGCTGCAGCTGGACCTGGACTGCGGTCGGCACCTTGTTGTCGAGTGCGCACACCGCTTCGAAGAAGTCATCGAGTCCGAAGATCTCGGAGACGACGACGAAGACACGGGCGATCTGCGGCACCGAGGCGGGGGTCTCTTCCAGCATCCGGTAGACGTAGGTGAGTCCGCCGCGGTCGATCATCCGGTTGACGAGCTTGGCTGTCGCGATCTCCCGGTGCAGGGGGTGTTCCGGGATGAGCTCTCCGTACTTCTCGACAAGGGAGTCGGGGAAGTAGGAGGTCAGTTCCCGCTTCATCCACTCCTCATCGGGAACCACGCTGTCCAGGATCTCATCGGCGGCATGCATCTTGGCATAGGCGAGGAGAACCGCCAGTTCCGGGGAGACATAGGCGCTGAACTCACGTTTGGTCAGTTCCTGCGCATCGGGCAGGAACTCGACCTGACGATCGAGGTCGCCGTTCTCCTCCAGGTATCTCAGCATCCGACCATAGGTGCCCGACATGGACTCTGTCTGGGCCCGAGCCTCACCGAGGACGACGTTCTGTGCGTAGTTGTTGGCCAGGACCCGGTCGGCGACGTCGTCGGTGAAGGACAGCAGCACACGTTCGCGATCTTCTGCGGCGAAGGCGCCCTTGTGGAGCAGGGTGCGCAGAAGCAGCTTGATGTTGACCTCATGGTCGGAGCTGTCCACACCTGCCGAGTTGTCGACGGCGTCGGTGTTGATCGCCACGCCGTTCAGCGCCGCTTCGACACGGCCCAGCTGGGTCACACCGAGGTTGCCGCCTTCTCCGACGACCCGGCTGCGCACGTCACGACCATCGATGCGGATGGCGTCGTTGGCTTTGTCTCCGACGTCTGCATGGCTCTCGTCCGAGGACTTGATGTAGGTGCCGATGCCGCCGTTGTAGACGAGGTCGACGGGGGCCTTGAGGATCTGTGACATCAGCTCGGCGGGGCTGCGCTTACCGGGCTCGAGTCCCAGTACGGCCGCGGCTTCGGAGCTGAGATCGATGGACTTCGCCGATCGGGGGAAGACTCCGCCTCCGGTGGAGATGAGCTCTCGGTCGTAGTCCTGCCAGCTTGAGCGCGGCAGGTCGAAGAGACGCTTGCGTTCCACGAAGCTGCGTGCTGCGTCCGGATTCGGGTCGAGGAAGATGTCCCTGTGATCGAAGGCTGCCACGAGGCGGATGTGTTCGCTGCGCAGCATGCCGTTGCCGAAGACGTCACCGCTCATGTCTCCGATGCCCACGACTGTGAAGTCATCGGCGGCGGTGTTGACTCCGAGTTCCCGGAAGTGTCGTTCCACGGACTTCCAGGCACCACGAGAGGTGATGGCCATCTTCTTATGGTCATAGCCGACGGATCCGCCGGAGGCGAAGGCATCGCCGAGCCAGAAGTCGCGGCGTTCGGCGATCGCGTTGGCCACATCCGAGAAGCGAGCGGTGCCCTTATCGGCAGCGACGACCAGATAGTAGTCATCTCCGTCGTGTCTCACGACGCGGTCCGGGTGGACGACCTCCTGGGCGCCGTTCGCGCCGTAGACCAGGTTGTCAGCGACTTCGAGGAGGCTTTCGATGAAGACCTCGTAGGCGGCTTGGCCGGCGGCCATCCACGCGTCCCGGTCGCTCATCGGGGGCAGCTGCTTGGGGAAGAATCCGCCCTTGGCACCGGTCGGCACGATGAGTGCGTTCTTGACCATCTGCGCCTTGACCAGGCCGAGGACCTCGGTGCGGAAGTCGTCGCGACGATCGGACCACCGCAGGCCGCCACGGGCCACTGTGCCGAAGCGCAGGTGCACGCCTTCGACCTGAGGCGAGTACACCCACATCTCCAGTGCTGGTTTGGGCTTGGGCACGAAGCTGAGTTCGTTGGCGCGGATCTTGAGCACGAGTGCCGTCGGCAGCTCGCCGGTCTCGTCGAGGAAGTAGTTCGTCCTCACTGTGGCGCGCAGCAGTTCGAGAGAAGACCGCAGGACACGGTCCGCGTCGAGGCTGGCAACATCGCTGAGTGACGATTCGATCGACTCGTTGAGTTCGGCCATCCTGTCTTCGCGTGCGGCTCCGTCAGCGGTGGGATCGAACTTCGCGAAGAAGTAGTCGACCAGGAGCCGTGAGATCTCCGGGTTGTCGCTGTAGACCTCGCCGACGTAGGCGTCGGAGTAGGTGAAGCCGGCTTGGCGCAGGTATTTGCCCAGCGCGCGGATGATCGTCACGTGTTTCCAATGCATTCCGCAGACGACGAGGCGGTCGAAGACTCCTGCCTCCTTCTTGCCCTCCCAGCCGGCCATGAACGCCTCGGAGATCCGTTCGCAGTCACCGTCGTCGAGGGTTTCGGGGAAGGTGAGTCCGAAGTCGTAGATGTAGCGGTGCGACCCGTCGGCGAGGTCCAGCTCATGGGGGCGTTCGTCGAGTACGGTCGCTCCGAAGGCGGTGAGGAATGGCAGCACTTCCGACAGCCCGACACGTTCGTTGCGGTAGAGGGCCAGGCGCACTGGAGCGTCCGTGGATTCTTCGGGACTGTAGAGGCGCACGGCGGGTCCGTCACCGGACTCCAGCGCTTCGAACCGGGCGACGTCGGCGATGGCGTCGGCCGGAGAGTGGTGTTCTTCGTAGCTGGGTGGGAAGGCCTTCGACCACCGGTTCGCGCGTGCCACGGAGCTGTCGCTGTCACCTCGCTCTGTGGGAGCGAGGAAAGCGTGGACGTCTTCGGACCAGGAGCGCACGGCGCCGACGATCCGCTTCTCCACGGTCTCTGGTTCGATCTGCGGCAGTTCCACGTCACGGGCGACACGGGCCACGAAGTGAATGCGGGCCAGTGCGGATTCTGTCAGCAGCACATCGAAGTCGACGCTCTCAGCGTGGTAGAACTTCCGCAGCACTTCCTGGACTCGCATGCGCGCCGCCGTGTCGTAGAGGTCGCGAGGCAGGTAGAGGATGACGGAGACGAACCGCTGGTAGGGGTCACGGCGGACGAAGACCCGTGATTGGCGACGTTCCTGCATGTCCACGATCTGCATGACGACATCGAAGATCGTCGTGGTCTCGTCGTGCAGGAGGTCATCGCGCGGGTAGGTCTCGAGGACGCCCAGGAGCTCATTCGCCGAATGTGATCCTGCCGGGAATCCGCTGGCGGAGAGGATCTTGCGCACCTTGCGGTTGATGACCGGGATGTTGAGAACGCTGTCGTTGTAGAACTCAGGCTTGAAGACGCCGACGAAGCGGCGCTCACCGACGATCTCACCGGCCGAGTCGAAGGTCTTGACCCCGATGTAGTCCATGAATGACCCGCGGATCACGCGTGAACGTGAGTTCGCTTTCGTCAGCACCAGCACATGCGGTTCACTGGCCTTATCGGCCACAGCCCGACTCAGCGGCGACTTCACCAGCGGCCGCAGAGTGGAGATGCCTAAGGACGTGTGCTCAATCGGTTCGAGGCTGCTCTGGCTCTCGTCGTGAGAGTAGTCGTATTCGCGGTATCCGAGGAACGTGAAGTGGCCGTCAAGCCAGTTGAGCAGCTCGGCGGCTGCCTCGGCCTCGGAGGCGAGTTCTGAACGTGGCGGCTGCGCCTGCAGTTCCTTGGCAATGTCCTTGGCCCGGATCGCCATGGCGCTGGCGTCGGTGGCCGCGGCCGAAACGTAGTCGAGGACGCTGCGCAGCTGGTCTTCGAGCCCGGCGAGATCCTCTTCCGGGAGTCGATCGATCTCGAGGCGAATCCAGGACTGCTGCTGCGGAAGGAGGGATCCGCTCGCCTCGGCGGGTTCGGATACGAGAGGGATGCCAGCTGTATCGGCAGAGACCGCTGGGGCCTCGGCCCGAGACAGCACGGACAGGTCCGAGCCCTGTCCCTCGACGGCGATGATGGGGTGGTGGACCTGACGGATGGCACGACCGCTGGTGGCCAGATCGCTGACGATCGAGGACACGAGGTGGGGCATGTCGGTCAGGACCATGGCGATGACAGTGTGGTTATCGCGGAACTCGGGAGAGTCGACGTCCGGGTTGTAGATGGAGATCACCGGTGACCTGCCGTCGTACTCAAGTCCTAGAGCGTAGTGTGAGGCGGCCGCTGCGGCCAGCGCCTGGGTTCCTGCTTCGGAAGTGCCAGGTTCGAGACGCGGATAGTACGCTTCGATGAAGTTCTCCGGGGCACCTTGTCCCCTCTGCTTCCTCCACTCTTCTGCAATGTCCGAATATGAGACCTGAGACACCATGTCACCTCTATGATCAGCGCGCAAAATTGACAGCGGCTCGACGTCGAACCGCCACCACCCACACTATGCTCAAATGCGGAGAAAGGCACGCCGACAGCCATGCCGCGCCACGACGCTGATCTCCTGGCAAACTGGAGCCATGCGAACTCTGACACTCAACCATGAATACTCGGAGGCTCTGTCGGATTTTCTCCTCCGACTTGCCGATGTCTCGACCTGGCAGTCGCTGGGATCCGAGGCCCATGCCGAGCGGATCGACCCCGACACCGAGGTGACGGTGAAGACGCCGATGCCCAAGAGTGAAATGCCCTCCGCCCTGGCTTCTCGCCTTCCGGCGGATGCGGAACTCGTCGAGGTCTATATGATTCCCGGCGATGTGATCGGCGACAGCGCAGAGATCCGGATGACCGCTCATGCGGCCGGAGTGCCCGTTGAGATCGATGCGCTCATTGCGCTGGTTCAGAATGGTTCGGGAACCTCTCTGGCGGTGCGCGCCGAGGTCAGTTCCTCGATTCCCCTCTTCGGGTCGATGATCGAGCAGGCAGTTGTGCCCATTCTTGAGAAGCGACTTGCCGACCGACTGGCCAAGCTCGAGCACTCCTGAGGCACTGGCTTGAGCGGTCCGGGCTGATCGGGACTCAGCCGCGTTCGCGCAGCAGCTCGGCCAACTCGGTCGCGTCGTACCAGAGAAGATCGGAGTCGCCGAGGTGGTCCTCCGCTGCCTCGTGTCCCCTGTCGGCGGCGATAGCGGCCGCTTCTTCCCAGATCTCGACCTCGTCGAGGTGGATGCTGGCAACTGATGTCATGTCGACCTCGGGAAGGGTGAGCACGTCGAATCCTTCGGCCAGGTCTTCGCCAGCGCTCGAATCAGGTGCGTCGTAGGCGATGACGGCTCGCGGTGAGGCAGCTGCCGGCCCCGAGTCCGATGCAGACTCTTGGGCGCTTGCAGCAGCATCGTCGAAGGACTGAGTGGCGGCGAGAGCGGCTGCGATGCACAGGGCGTCGAATTCTCGTGCTTCGAGTTCATCCCCGCCCAATTCTCGACCGTGGGCATCGGGGACGACCGCGTGCACGGAGCCGAGCCCTCTGCGAATTGCGGTCAGTGTGGTCGGGATATAGCAGCGAATGGACATGCTCCAATCCTAAAGGGACTTCGCCCGTCGCCCCGCACCCGACTTCCGTGAGCGCTTCCGGGGCGGCAGCAGCTCGGTCACCGCGGCAGCGATCTCCTGGCTGAGCACAGATTTCGGATTCTCCTCATGGAGAGTGTGCCCGGACAGCATGGCGGCATCGGCTGTTGACCGGTCGTCGCTGAAGATGAAGTCGGGGTCTCGGCGAACGAATCTGGCGAGCACTTCCCGAATCCGCACCTCGGCAGGATGGCCGACAGCCCCTGAGCGCACCTTCGTGATGCCGATGCGCATCTTGGACCCCATCGACTCCACTCTTTCGGTGCCCAGCAGTTTGACGAGCCTCTGCAGACCGATCGGATCGCCTGCGGCCAGGACGAGCACGGTGTCCGCGGCTTCCAGCGCGGCGCGCGTCGCGCAGTGCCGGTCGTAGAACGGATCGGCGAAGTCATCGTCGGGATCCACCCGGTCGGAGACATCGACGACAACGAGGTCGAACATCTTGGCCAGGCGGGACAGCACCGCTGTCAGAACCGAAGCGCGAACTTCTGGCCACCTGTCTGGCCTGGTCAGTCCGGTGACAGCATGGAAGTCATCGCGCACGGCGGCATGCGGAACGGCAGAGATGTCCACAGGCGGGGTCTTCTCCACCTCGAGTCGGCACAAGCTGGCCAGATGCGCCGACTCCTCCGTCAGCCCCAGAGTCGTGGCCACCATCGCAGCCACGGTATCGGCGTCGACGACGACGCTGCGGTGGCCTTGCCTGGCAGCATGATCGCCGAGGTTGACCGCCGTCAGCGTCCGACCAGGAGATGAGCCCGTACCCCATACCGTGACGATGCGCCCCTGCCCTTTCAGCGATCCGGGCGGAGCGAGGGGTCGGGGCGGGACGACGGTGGAATCGCGGGTATCGTCGATCGCCCGCGCCACAGACTCGGCATCTGCGGAGGACGGAACGCTGCTGACGATGCCGAGGGACTCCAGTGCCACCGTGTCGTTGCCGAATCCCAGCACCGCGGTTCCTGCTGCGAGGATCGCGGAGATGACCTGCGCATCCAATCCTGGGAAATACTGACCGACGATGACGACGTCGGCGCTGCCCGTCCTGCACAGCGCCAGAAGTTCGACGTCATCTGCTGGTCGGGCGACAATGGTGACGTCGTCGACCTCGCTGAGGAGCTCGAACAGGATCAGATCGAACTCGAAGTCCACGGCCAGGAGCACCTGTGTCATGACTGACCGCCCTCGGCCCTGACTTCAGCGGGGGCACCGACGACCGAGAGGACGCTGTTGCCGTCGAGTGCGCCGAGGACATCGCCGAGCTCCGCACTGGCGACGAAGACTTCGATCCTGGCACCATCTCCGACGCCGAAGCTGCCAACCTCACGGCTGATGTTCGAGACCGGAGCCGAGGTCACGATCTGCTGCGGGTCAACTCCTTCATCATCGAGGCCCTTCGATTCCGGTTGGGCCCAGACGTCGACCAGGCTGCCGGTGTCGACGACTGTGGGGACGGAGCCGGCGACATCGATCGCCACGACCCTGCCCTCGAGCTCGGCGATGGGGGCCAGGGCCGAGGCCGGCAGAAGCTCTCCGGCAGCGATGACGGCCCGCACACTCGAATGTTCCGGGAAGCCGGCATCCGCAGAAAGGTACTTTTCTCCGATATCAGCCAGATTCACCTCAGCGACAGTCAGATCATCAGCGCTGACCACCTGACCTGGGACAAGAGGAACCGCGCTGGCCCACACACGGGTGGTTGCGTTCGCCGCGCTGATGAGTAGATAGGTCGCGACGATGGCCACAACAACTAAGACTGCCCCGACCAGCAGCCTGGCATCGGTCCACTTCGGCCGACGAATTCGTTTCGAGAGCTCCATTGCATCTCCACCTTTGGAAAATTTCCCATGACAGGAACTGTTTCTGAGTGATAGTATTGAACACCAAACGAGGTCAAAGCAATGGTTTTGACAAAATTAGTCACCAAGCAATCAGTCACCTGGAATGAGAAGGGGCCCTCATGGTCGTCGAAAATCGCTTCCTGCCGCTCACCGATGTGGCCGATCTGCTCAATGTCTCGATCGCTCAAGCCCGCGCCCTGGTCCGCACCGGAGATCTTCGCGCCATCAAGGTAGGCGGGCGCGGACAGTGGCGCGTGGAGAAGACCGAGATCGAGGCGTACATCCAGCGGATGTACGAACGCGCCGAGCACGAGATCAAGACCGGTTCGCTCGAAGACTGAAGAGAAGACAGGTCACACCACTCCCCGATCAACGATCGGCTCGTCAACCGCCTCCGATCAGCCACGCCTATGCGAAGGGGTTGACTCGTGCCCGGACCAGAGCGATTGAACGGTGCGGGATGATCCGCCCGGAGATCTCGACGTAGTCCGAGGCGACCATGTCGCTGCGCCCCCGAACAGTTCCACCCTCGCCCGCCAAGTCCAGGGAGATCTCCTCATGGTCGGCGGCCAGTCGCCTCAGAGCCGACGCCATGCCCAACCGCTCCAGGGGACCGGATTCGCATCTGTGTCGTCGGGATCGAGTGCGCATCTCTCGTATCCAGTCGATCGCCACAATGCTCGCCTCTGCGCCGGCGATCACGAAGATCCCATGGCCGAGAAAGACACCTGTCCCTGATATTTCACGAGCGGCGACACCGACCTGCACCGGCTGACCGATTGCACCCCGCAGTCGCTCGCGCAGAGTGTGCTGCGCGGCATGAGCGGCAATTTCGTCACCGAGTTCCCCTCTCCTGGCGTGGACTTCCCGGGACGTGTGCATTGCTTCGACATCCGCGAGAAGAGCGTCGATCCGATCGTCCATGATGTGAAGCCTGCCGCAGCGAAGAGCGACACGCAAGAGCTTCTGCACCGATCAGCAGAACTACAGCCTCGTAGTTATATTTATCTATTGACATCAAATGATGTCTAACGGCAATATTGAGATACGTTTCCAATGAAGGACGTCTCTCATGTATCTGTTGATAGCTTGCAGCGTCTCGTGGCTGTGTCTGATCGGTGCGTTCATCACCACCTGGCTTCACCTGCCGACGCCTCGCAGCACCACTGATCTCGTTGTCATCATCGTCGTCGGCACTGCTGCCGTGCTCTTTTCTCGCCTCGGAGTGGTCTCCCTTCTGACGCTGCTGATCAGGCTGCTGCCCAACGGGCGCATGAGAACAATCGTCACCCAGTCTGTACTGCGCATCGTGCCGACGATACTGCGCTCAAGCGTTCTCGCCGCAGCCTCAGCAAGCCTGGCTGTCAACGCCGCCCAGGCCTCTCCCCCGCCGACGGATACGCTCATGAACGAAGTTCACGCTGCGTCCGCTGGATCGGCGAGTGTCACGCTCGATCCCGGCTGGCCGACTGCGCTGCCCGACGTTCCCCCGCCTGACCCTGGCTGGCCGATCGCCCCACCGAAAACTCACCCGAGATCTCCTGCTGCTGAACCTGAACTCCCAGATGCCGAACCCTCACCTTCCCCACCGCAGAATCGACCGCCCGGGGAAGCCGGTTCATCTCAGGACGCCGGTTCATCCAAAAACGCCGGTTCGGCCGACAGTGACAAAGGTCGGGACCAGGACATCGACGATCCCGTCAGCGACACCCCTGACAATCATGATGAGGACTCTGACATCTATATCGTCGGCGCCGGCGAAAGCCTGTGGTCGATCGCAGCCGATCAACCCTCGTCCGCTGGCACTACGCAAGACATCGTCGACGACATCTACTCAGCCAACCGAGACGTGATCGGTGCGAACCCGAACCTCATCATGCCCGGCCAACGATTGGAGATTCAGCCATGACTGCCCCACTGGTGCTTTCACGTCCCCGGGTGGCATCGACGCCGTTGAACAGCGGCGTACCGAGCCCCATTGCAAGCGCTCAGGCTGCGAAGCAGGGCAAGACCGCAGAAGACTGTGATGACAGTCGCATTGCCGCCACCGCGACATCGTTGGCGGTGGCGTGCCTGGAGATCTTCGCCGGCATACGACGCAGCGATTCCATCTCACGCTGGGTCGACCGGACCCTGCTGGAGAAGATCGACCAGCGCGCTCAGCTGCGTGCAGAGGTGGCACCGACCAGACCATTCGGAGACCTGGGCGCGACACGCACCCTGCAGGCAGGCAACGCCAGAGTCTGCAGGGTCACCAGCGCGATCGCTGAAGTCACCGTCGTGGTTCGCACCCAGAATCGATTCCGGGCGGTGGCAATTCGCTTGGAACTGCTCACCACCCGGTGGACGATGACGGCACTGCAGACGATGTGAGGCCGCCGTCAGAGACTGGTCAGCTCTTCGCCTTCTTCATCGCGCGACGTTCTGCACGGTTGGCCGGCTGATCGGCTGCGTTCCCGGCATCTTCGTCCTCAGACTCGGACAACGAGGTCGAACCGGCCTCTGATGGGGCAGACAGCTGCATCTTGGGTGTGGTGTGACGCAGTTCAGCCGCGTCGACTTCGACCTCGGAATCGTCGTCAGAATCATCCTCGACACGGTTCACGGTCACCTCAAGGGTATTGGTGAGGCGGACGACGTCCTCCCTGATCCCATCCTGCATGGTTTTGAACATGTCGAAGCCTTCACGCTGATATTCCACCAGCGGATCCTTCTGCGCCATGGCACGCAGACCGATGCCGTTCTTCAGGTAGTCCATCTCGTAGAGGTGTTCGCGCCACCGCTTGTCGATGACCGAGAGCACGACCCGTCGTTCGAGTTCACGGGTGGCCTCTTCGCCCAGAGCCTCTTCCCGCTGTTCGTAGAACACCCCGATGTCCGACTGGATCTCCCGGTTGAGCCGGTTCTTCGTCAGGTTGCCGATTCCCCCGACCTCTTCGGCCAGGTCCTCTTCAGTGATGGACGGCTCATAGATCTTGCCCAGCGCCTCGAAGAGTTCGCCCACTTTCCAGTCCTCGACCGGTCCGGTGGTTGCCTCCGCCACATAGGCGTCGATGACTTCCTCACGGAACTTCGCGACATGTTCTTCCAGATCTGCCCCGTCGAGGACCCGACGCCGTTCGTCGTAGATCACCGTGCGCTGACGGTTGAGCACGTCATCGTATTTGAGGACGTTCTTACGCTGTTCGGCATTGCGCTGTTCGATCTGTGACTGTGCCGAGAGAATCGCCCTTGACACCATCTTGGATTCCAGCGGAACATCGTCGGGAACATTGGCGGTGGCCATGATCCGCTCAGCGGCACCGGAGCCGAAGAGCCGCATCAGGTCATCTGTCAGAGACAGGTAGAAACGGCTCTCACCGGGGTCGCCCTGGCGTCCGGAACGTCCACGCAGCTGGTTGTCGATGCGCCTGGATTCGTGACGTTCGGTGCCGAGGACGTACAGGCCACCGGATTCGACGACCTCCTTGGCTTCGGTCTTGACTCGCTTCTCCGCTGCCTTGAGCACGTCCTGCCATTCGGCCTCGTACTGCTCTTCGTTCTCCTGGGGGTCCAGGCCCCGCTCCTCCATCTCGGTCACAGCGAGGAACTCGGCGTTGCCACCGAGCATGATGTCGGTACCGCGACCGGCCATGTTCGTTGCCACGGTCACGGCATTCTTCCGACCCGCCAAGGCGATGATGGAGGCTTCACCTGCGTGGTTCTTCGCGTTGAGGACCTCGTGGCGGATGCCGCGCTTCTTCAGATGCTTGGAGAGGTATTCGCTCTTCTCCACGCTGGTGGTGCCGACGAGGACCGGCTGTCCGGTCTCGTGGCGCTCAGCGATGTCATCGACGACGGCGTCGAACTTCGCAACCTCGTTCTTGTACACGAGATCCGACTGGTCGACGCGCTGCATCGGCTTGTTCGTCGGAATCGGGACCACGCCGAGTTTGTAGGTCGACATGAATTCCGCGGCCTCGGTCTCTGCCGTACCGGTCATGCCGGAGAGCTTTTCGTAGAGACGGAAGAAGTTCTGCAGGGTGATCGTCGCCAGGGTCTGGTTCTCGGCCTGGACCTTGACGTTCTCTTTGGCCTCGATGGCCTGGTGCAGACCCTCGTTGTAACGACGGCCCTTGAGCACACGACCGGTATGTTCGTCGACGATGAGGACTTCACCGTCGAGGATCACATAGTCTTTGTCCTTCTTGAAGAGTTCCTTTGCGCGGATCGCATTGTTGAGGAAGCTGATCAGCGGGGTGTTCTCTGCGTCGTAGAGATTGCCGATGCCCAGGTAGTCCTCGACTCGTTCGATGCCGGGTTCGAGCACACCGACGGTGCGCTTCTTCTCATCGACTTCGTAGTCACGGTCGGTCTTGAGCCGTTTGACGACCTTGGCGAACTCTTCGTACCAGCGGTTGCCATCGCCTTCGGCCGGACCGGAGATGATGAGCGGGGTGCGAGCCTCATCGATGAGGATCGAGTCGACCTCGTCGACGATCGCGAATGCGTGTCCGCGCTGCACAAGTTCATCGGCAGACCAGGCCATGTTGTCGCGCAGGTAGTCGAAGCCGAATTCGTTGTTCGTACCGTAGGTGATGTCCGCGGCATACTGCTTACGACGGTTGTCCGAGGACATGTTGGCCTGAATGCAGCCGGTCTCCATCCCCAGGAACCTGAACACGCGGCCCATCAGCTCGGACTGATAGGTGGCCAGGTAGTCGTTGACCGTGATGATGTGCACGGAACCGCCGGTGAGTGCATTGAGGTAGGCCGGCGCCGTCGCGACCAGCGTCTTGCCTTCACCTGTCTTCATCTCAGCGATGTTGCCCAGGTGCAGTGCCGCCCCGCCCATCAGCTGGACGTCGAAGTGGCGCATGCCCAGGGTTCGGCCCGATGCCTCACGGACGGCGGCGAAGGCTTCGGGAAGCAGCGAATCGAGGGTCTCCCCCTCCTGATAGCGCTTCTTGAAACGATCGGTTTCCTCCCGCAGCTCAGCATCTGACATCTCGCTGAACTCCTCGGACAGCGCGTTGATCGCATGCGTGTACTGGCGGAGCTTCTTCAGCGTGCGTCCCTCACCGGTGCGCAGAAGCTTCTCGAGGAAATTAGCCACTTTTCTCCTAATCGGCATGAATGCCTGACAACAACTCGAACGACTCTATATTCCCTAGCTTAATGGCAGGTGAGTACCGCTCATATCCACAGCCCCCAATCCGAGCCACTTCGCCATTTCACGCAGCTCCAGTGCCAGTTCCTCCTCGTGTTCTTCGCCTGGTTCCCATGTCACCTTCAGCGCCCGAAGTGTGTTGGCTGCCTGGTCCCGGTGCAAGTCGACTCGACCGACGAGACGTTCGCCGAGGAGGAACGGCAGCACGTAGTACCCGTGCACCCGGTCTTTGGCCGGAGTGTAGATCTCGATCCGGTAGTGGAAGCCGAAGAGCCATTCGATTCGCGGCCGGTAGAAGACGAGTGGATCGAATGGAGCCAGGAGGGCTCTGGCCGAGACGGAGCGAGGAGTTCTCGCCGAATGCCACTTCAGTGCCCGAGTCCCCTCAACGTCGACTTCGAGGAGTTCGCCGGAGGCCACCAGCGACCCGATCGCCTCATCGGTGGTGGCGCGTGCCTGCCGGAAGTAGTCTGCCAGGCAGTCCGGGCGGGCGATGCCCAGTGCCTGGCCCGCAATCCGTGTCAGCTCGAGCACATTGTTGGCAGTGCCTGAGACTCCGCGAGCTCGTGCGGCTTCGGGATCGAGACCGACCTCAGGGCCGCCAGCGGGACCGTATGCGAGTTGAGGCGCCGGCAGCGTCTGATTGACATCGTGTGGCAGGGCGTAGACGCGTTCGAAGTGATCGTTGCGGCCCACGGCGCTGATGACGCCGCCGGCGAACAGTGCTTCGAGCGCCATCTTGACCTGGCTGGGGTTCCAACCCCAATGATCGCGGTTGCGTTCGGGGATCTCATGGTCGACGAGGTCTGCGACCCCGCGTGCTGTCTTCGGTCCCGACTCCAGCACGTCGAGGACCGATCGCTGCAGAGCCCGGAACTCCGGGCCGCTGTCGGGGTGCCGTTGACCGTAGTCGTTGCGCCACCACTCGGCTCTGGTGCGTTCGAAATGACGGTAGGTCTCCGGCGGGACGAAGGCCGCTGCGTGGGCCCAGTATTCGACGCCCATGCGGGGTGCTGAGTAGAAGAGTCGATCGAGGGTCTCACGCGGATACGGTCCGAGGCGCGAATAGTAGGGCAGGTAGTGCGAACGTACAACGCGGGAGACCGAGTCGATCTGGGTCAGCCCCATTCTCGCGAACGTCGACTTCAAGTGCCGAGCAGTCACCTGAGCCGGGCGCTGCCTGTCGAGGCCGGTCGCAGCGATCGCCGTCCTGCGCGCTGCCGACAGTGTCATCTTCTGCATGGACCCACAGTAGAACACCGCACTGACACGGCCTCGGAATCCGTCCATCCGGCCGAGCAGGATCAGCCGTTCGGCCGAAGCCGGACCCACCCCCAGACCGGAAGGATCGTCACTGTCACCGCAACTGCTCACAGAAGGAACGAACACCCACCATGAAGAAAGCCGTCATCGTCCTTGCCTCTGCACTCTGCCTCATCGCCGCCGCCATCGGCGCTCTCTTCGTCTGGGAACACCAGTCGAAGCTCTCCCTCGAAGCACAGGTTGAGGACTTCCTCGACGCCTGCGGGACCGATGCCACGGCGATCGATGTCCATGGCAGGCCCTACATCCTCTACGCCATGGCCGACTCCGCAGACCTCACCTATGTCGATCTCAGGCTGCAGGCCGGAACGAACAAGGACCAGCTGCTCGTCCACCGACTCAGTCTGGGTCATGCGGACCGCCTGTCACGGTTCGTCACCTTCGACCACCCGGACGGTGATGTCGATCCGATCGAACGGGCTGACGGGTCGTTCACAGAGGCCGCGATGATCAACGGTTCCACAGTCACCTTCTCCGCCGACACCGCCGGCGACCGATTGCAGCTGTTCGCCGATGGCCACCGCGCCGGTCAGATCGAGTTGGATCAGGACGTCACGGTCAAGGGTGCTGCTGTCACGGACTCCGGCGTCGTCGTCGAACTCGAATACGCCTCCCCCGACTGCGACGCTGCAGGATGATCCGCAGGGTGAGCAGCAGGCCCGACTAGACTGGGAATCGATGAAGACTGTGATCACGTGGCTGTGGCTTCTTCCACTGCCCCTGACCTTCCTGCTCGAACTGCTCACCGGTTCGGGCTGGCTGCTCGTCATCGCCAACCTGTTCGCGTTGGCCACGGTCCTGCCGATCCTGGTACTCACCCAATCCCGCTTCACCGGGGGCAGGACCCCGCGCCTCGGTCTGCTGTCGCTGGCCGCCCTCCTCCTTCTCCTCGCCCTCGTCCCCGTCGTCTTCGCCTCGACTCTGAGCCTGACCGTGATGTGGCTGAGTCTGGTGACGGTGGTGATGCTCGCTCGATGGTTCGCCACCCGCACGCAGCTGCTGGTTCTCATCCTGCTGTCCGTGGGCAATATCGTCGAACCCGGCCTGATGGGCTGGGCCGACGGGCTCACCTTCGCCTTCGGTGCCTCCACCGCGATCGTGGTCAGCCTGGCCCTGGGCCTGCTGTTGCGCATGATCGACCGTTCCCTCATCGAACGCCATGCCACCGCCGCCGAGGCGGAACGACGTCGGATGGCCACCGAACTCCACGATCTGGTCGCCCACGAGGTGACCGGCATCGTCGTCCTCTCCCAGGCTGCGGTGCGCAGCGAGGACCCCCGAGTCCTCAAGACCGCTCTGGTCAAGATCGAGGAATCGGGGACCCGAGCGCTGGACGAGATCCGGTCATTGGTCTCAAACACCGCGACCGACTCACGCAAGTCCGGGGCCCGAGCCCCCGTCGCCTCCAGCATCCAGGCCCTCCTCGACCGGGCCAACGGCTTCACCGGTGCCCAGGACTTGAGAATCGACATCGATGGCACCGACACCGAGGCGGTTCCCTCCACCATCTGGCCCGTGCTCGACCGTGTGCTGGCCGAAGCGCTGACGAACATCCGTCGGCATGCGGGAGCCAGGGTGCCGATCATGGTCCGCGTCTTCACCACAGCCTCGGCGAGGCCCGGATCGACCACCTCGGCGAGGCCCGGGGACCGCTCCGGTCATGACATCGTCCTCATTGTAGGCAACGGTCCCGGTTCCGGTGGGATCGGTTCCGGCAGCGGAACGGGCCTGCGCGGTCTGCGCGCGCGAGTCGACCACCTCGGCGGGGATCTGTTCGCCGGGCCCAGCCGGGACGGGGGTTGGGTGCTCGAGACTCGGATACCCTTGACCTCGAGAGTTCAGGGATGAGTCCGACACGAGGCGACGGAGGACGAACGTGATTTCAGTGGCACTGGTCGACGATCAGGAAATGGTGCGGATGGGATTCTCACTCATCCTCGACGCCGATGAGTCGATCACGGTGGTCGGGCAGGCCGCTGACGGGGTCGATGCCATCGAGCTGGCCAAGCGCGAACGTCCTGACGTCATCCTCCTCGACATCCGCATGCCCAAACTCGACGGTCTTGCGGCGCTGCCCCGCCTGACGCCGATCTCCAAGGTCATCATGGTCACGACCTTCGACGATGACGACTACGTCGACGCAGCCCTGGCCGGCGGTGCCAGCGGATTCCTCCTCAAAGATGCCGGGCCCGACCTGCTGCTGGCCGCAGTCAGAGCCGCCGCGAACGGTGACGCCCTGATCTCACCGTCACTGACCTTGGATCTGCTCAGCCGCCGCTCCCAGGACAGCAGAAGCGGTGAGGACCGTGTTGCCGGCCTCAGCGAGCGGGAGAACGATGTCGCTCGCCTTGTGGCGCGGGGACGGACCAATCAGGAGATCTGTGCCGAGCTCTCCATCTCGTTGGGCACCGTGAAGAGTCACCTGGGCAATATCCAGACACGTCTCGCCGCGCGCAATCGAGTCGAGATCGCCGCTCGGATGTGGGAGTCGGGCGTGATGAATCGGCCGAACGGCTGACCCCTGCTCACACTTCCAGCCATTGTGCCGATCCGGGCAACGTCGGGCCTCGACCAGGATGGAAGTCATGAGTTCAGACACCAACGACCAGCCATCGTCCGCACCCACAGCCGCCGCCACCAACACCTACTCCGCTATCGACATCGACACCGGCAACGCCATCGACATCGGCGCCCCTGCCACCGCCACGCGCCGCCCTGCAGGCAGGGCCCGAATTGCGACTCTCGACGTGCTGCGTGGAATCGCCCTGTGCGGGATCATGATCGTCAATCTCCCGCCGATCTTCGGCCTCGGCGTTCTCGACGAATCCGGCGCCGTCGAGAGCCTCCGCGCTTTCGAGCAGGACTTCGTGCAGAACCGGTTCTTCCCGATCTTCTCCGTCCTCTTCGGCATCGGCTTCGGCATCATGTGGAACTCCGCCACGGCTTGCAGCCCCCGCCCCAGACTGGCGCTGCTGCGCCGATTCCTGTTCCTCGGACTCCTCGGTGCCGGCCACATGCTCCTACAGCCCGGTGAAGCTCTGCTGCCGTATGCGATCGCGGCGATCGTCATCCTGCTTCCCTCGACCTGGATACCGGCCCGGGCCCTGGCAGTGTCGTCCGCACTCGGCGGAGCGCTGCTCCTGGCCGCAGGTGTGTGGTCCGGTGGAGGACTCGTCATCATCCCGGGCCTGTTCTTACTGGGATTTCCCCTCGGGTACACCGACATGGTTCGCCGTGCTCTGCGTCATCCGGGCTGGCTGGCCCTGACCGGTGCGCTGAGCGCGACCATCTCCGTCCTCGGCTTCCTCCTCACCGACTTCCACACCCGCCAACTGCACCAGTGGATGACTGCCGGACTGGGCATCACCATGGCCCTGAGCCTTGTCGTCATCGTCATGCTGCTCATGCTCACCCCCGCCGAGGCGGTTCTGCGGCCGGTCTTCGCACCGCTGGGTCGCATGGCGCTGAGCAACTACATCGGAGCCACGCTGCTCATGCTCGCCGTCAAGGCGGTTGAACCGGACCTGGCTCAGTTCGATGACCATGGCGGATATCTGGCAGGCGTGATCGTCTGCGTCGGCATCATGGTCATCCAGATCGTCGTCTCGGCGCTGTGGCTGCGCTTCATCGGACAGGGACCGCTGGAGAAGCTCTGGCGCCTGGTCACCTGGGGTCGCGAGGGTGTTCGGGCCTGAGATCGGATTCGACCGCAGACGAAGATCGCCGAGGTGGGGTTCCCACCTCGGCGATCGTGCTTCTCGAGTGTTCAGGTCAGTCGGCGACGCCCTGAAGTTCGTGATCAAGAGTGATCACACCGTAGCTCCAGCCCTTGCGACGGTAGACGACAGAGGGTTTGCTCGACTCCTCGTCGATGAACAGATAGAAGTCGTGTCCGACGAGCTCCATACGGTTGAGCGCTTCTTCGATGCCGATGGGAGCGCCGTCGAATGTCTTCTCACGCAGAACCACGGGTGAGTCGCCTTCGGCCTTGATGCGGCCATTCGTCTGATCGTTGTTCGCGGATTCGTTCGCGTCGATCGCTTGGCCCTCATCGGGAACCAGAGACTCGGCGACGGGCATCTTCGCCAGGGCCTCGGCTGTGGATTCCTTCCGGTGGTGACCGGCTCGAGGAACCTTGTTGCGGTCTCTGGCGCGCCGTAATCGCTCGACGAGCTTCGCCCAGGCCAGATCCAACGCTGCATATTTGTCGCTCGCCATGGCCTCCGCACGGATGGCCGGGCCCTTCGCAACGACCGTGAGCTCTACTCGCTCGCTCGTCTCCGGCTGACGGGAGTTCTTCTCATGAGCGACGTGTACCTCGACTCGTTGGGCTCGGGGTGCAAGTTGCTCGACCTTCGCGATCTTGTCCTCAATGTGGGCGCGAAAGCTGTCGGAGATGGTCAGTTGACGTCCGTTGACAACAATGTCCATGATGCGTCCTTAGCGACTCGTTCTTCGGATTCATCCGATCCCATTCCCTTGGATGGGTATCCCCCGTTATACAGTAAAGGGAGAGACAAATCGAGTGCCCCCGCGGCCGAGACCGAGAACGGCTCCTGCAACGGGTCTGATCTGCACCGATGCTAATACCCTTGCGCTTTCTGCCAGAGTCGCTCCGGTCGTCGCGAAGTCATCGACGAGAAGATCGACACCGGGTTCCAGCGCGGTTTCACCGCCCTCCCCAGACAACATCGAAGGCAGTATCGCCGGGTTGAGATACTGCGATTTCGCCACGTTGCGCTCCCTGGCATGGGCTCCCAGACCGACCTGATCGTGATGGCGTCTGGTGAGGAGGACGTCGATCACCTCCAAAGACAGTTCTGGGACGAGTTCTCCCGCACGGCGAGCCAGGGCTGCGGTGTGGGAACCTCCTCGGCGTCTCAGAGCCCGCGGGGAGCTCGGCGCAGGAAAGAGCCTGACCCGACCTCCCGGATGATGAGCCAACTCCAAGGCTGCTGTGACAGAACGGGCCAGCGCCAGGGCAAGAGGGTCGAGAATGTCCCGGCGGCCGTTGTCTTTGAAGCTGACCACCATATGAGAAATCTGCGAGCTGTATTCTGAGACTCCGACGACGGGAATCTGACCGTATCTCGGTTCCATGGCTCGCGGGATGCCCCCGAGCAGATTCAGGCACGCAGTGCACAGGGAGACGTCCTCCCGCCCGCAGCCGGCACACCGGCGGGGCAGGAAGAGTTCGCCGAATTCGGTCAGCAGTCCCATGGGAGAAATCTACTATGCCGCGTCTGCGGGCGGGGCCGCTGTCTCCGACTCTCCGAAGCCTCAGCCTGGGTAGGAGGGGTACTTCGCCGAGATGTCGATGAGCTTCTGCCAAGCATTGGAATTGTAAGAGTAGATCTCTCCGGATGAGCTCGTCACCAGGATCGAACGACCGTCCTCACCGGAGGCGATCCGACTGCCGTCGGGGACCTCTCCCAGCTGTGCAGGAGGCCCTGTGACCCCGATGCGGAACGGTTGGACTCGTTCGCCCTCCGCTGCGGCCAACGCCACCAGCGAGGTCGATCCGGCCCAGGAGATGTCCTTGATCTCGTCGAAGTTCGACCCGACCTCGATCGGCGCGTCGGACACGGCGCTGGACGGATTTCCCGCCTTGTCCCGCGGGATGCCGACGACGTCGATGCGTGAGGGCTCTCCCTTGTGCCTGCTCAACAGCGCGATCCGAGTGCCGTCGCGGGAGACTTCCACATCGATGAGGTCTCGACCGGAGAGGAAGTCCGCGGCGATCGTGTACTCCTTGCTGTCTTCGCCGATGGCCGTGAGCTTTCCCTTATTGTCGCGTTCCCCGGTCCAGACCGTGTTGAACCGATCGATGCTGGGGCGTACGAGCCTCTTGCCCTTGAGGATCGGAGTCGCGTCAACGGTGTCGGCCTTGAGGCGCATCAGCTCCTTCCCGGAGTTCTGCAGGTAGACGTAGAGCGAATCGTCGAACGAGACCGCCGGGTCGCTGGCCTTGGCCTTAGACAGGTCCGGACTGTTCTCGACTTTCGCCACGGTTGTGCCCGAGATGCGTGAGAGCCGGTCTTTGGCCAGCACCACCGGGGGGCCGTCGACCTGGACCGAGGAGTCGGTCTTCGGCTGCAGACTCTCCGACACGGCCTGTCCCCCGATGGTCAGTTCGATGCTCGAAATTGAGGGGATGACCTTCAGCGTCGATGCGATCTGCTGTCGGATCATTCCCTTCTCCTGGTCCGTCGGCGCGTCTCCCTGGTTGCTCAGGGCGATGTGCGCTACGCCGTTCTCGATGGTCACCACGTTCGTATCGCTGAGTTTCACTCCGTCGGGTATCGACGTCACGACCGCGCCCGAGAGATATGAGGCCGGGCCGCTGAGGAGTTCGTTGATGAGTGCTGTCGGCGTCGACGAGGAGCGGAGGAACCAGCGGGAGTCGGGAACCAGGTAGGAGTAGTCGGAGGTGAAGAACTGCAGCGAGTAGTTGAGGAAGATCGTCTGGAACTCTGTCTGGGATATCAGCAGACCGTCGGGCGCCGAGGCGATGCGCCATTCACCATTCTCCTGGCGCAGGGAGAACTCCAGGTTCGACTGGGTACCCGATTTGGCGGAGTTGAAGATTCCCGACGAGTTGACGAGTCCGACGACCGGCACAGACATCGTCAGTGTCTTCTGGTCGGAGGTGATATTTTGGTTGACCGAATCCAGATCGGTGTCATTGGGCAGCAGCGACACCGATTCCTGCGGGTTCCACTCCTGTGCCTCGGCCTCGGTGAGGAAGGACTTGGCGACAGAGAAGTTGTTTCCGGTTCCCGCGCCGGCGGAGAGGAAGCCGCGGACGATGTCACCGACGCTGTCGCCGGGTTCGGGTCCGTCTGGGATCCGAGCGCTGCTGGCACCCGGGTCACCGGATCCTGCCTCGATGTGTCCCACCGGCGAACTGCTCGGGATCGAGGAGCAGGCCCCCAGCGCCAGGCTGGCCAAGACAGCGAGGATGAGCATCTGCAGACCCTTCCTACTTCGGGACGTCGTCATGACTGCGATCCTCCTTTGGGTGCTGCATCCGGGGGCCAAACGGTGTCCATGTCGATGTCAAGGTCAGTGTCGTCGACTGGATGCTCGGTGTCTGCATCGGAATCGGTGTCTGCGTCGTTGGCGCGCTCGGTGGATTCAGCGGTATCGGTGGCTTCGTCGGTATCGGTGGCTGCGTCGGCGTCGTCGAGTACGTCGTCTGCGGGTTCGGAGTTCTTGGAGCTGTCCTCGGCATCCGAACTCTCAGCGTCGTCATCGATGATGTCAGCGTGACTGCGGACAACCTCGGGCACATCAACATACCCTTCGTCGGTGGGAGGAGTCTGACCGGTCTCAACCACGATGGGAATGGATCCGGTCTGGATCCGCACGGAACCGTCCGAGGACAGCGGACCGGCCACGAGGGCTGCACCCTGGATCTGGGCATCCCGAGGCGGCAGAGGCAGAGGCGAGGAGGTGATCTCCTGATCGGGACGGCGCGGGATCGTCAGACGGAAGCATGAGCCTTCTTCAGGTTTGCCCCAGACCTGCAGCCAACCGTTGTGCAGGTGGGCGTCCTCGAGCGAGATCGCCAGTCCCAGACCAGATCCGCCCAGGGTGCGT
Organism: Brevibacterium antiquum; assembly: GCF_016107655.1. Classification (GTDB taxonomy): domain Bacteria; phylum Actinomycetota; class Actinomycetes; order Actinomycetales; family Brevibacteriaceae; genus Brevibacterium; species Brevibacterium antiquum. The sequence continues at coordinate 316,077 of NZ_JABASX010000001.1, read as the reverse complement.
TTGCGGGCGGGATCCGCACGCCAGAAGCGGTCGAATACGTGCTCGACCTGTTCGTCGTTCATTCCCACACCGTGGTCGCGCACACTCACGGCCACCGCCTCGGCGTTGGAGGCGACATAGATGTCGATCGGGTTCGACTCCCCGTGCTCGATCGCGTTGACGACGAGGTTGCGCACGATCCGGGTGATGCGCACGCGATCAACTTCGGCCATCACAGGCGAAGACGGGGCATGGACGACGATGTTCGTGTGCATCTGATCGGCCACCATCGACACTGTCTCGATGATCGAGGTGACGATGGCTCCAACGTCGACGGGCTTGGCCACCAATGCAGCGGCACCCGCATCATAACGGGAGATCTCAAGCAGGTCAGAGAGGAGATTGTCGAATCTCTCGGCCTGCGAATTCAGCAGCTCGGCGCTTCGGGCCGTGACGGGATCGAGGTCATCACGGGAGTCGTAGATGAGGTCCGCAGCAGCCCGAATGGTGGTCAGAGGTGTGCGCAGCTCGTGAGAGACGTCGGAGACGAACTGGCGCTGGAGGACTGACAGTCGCTCCATCTGCTGGATCTGGTGCTGAAGGGTATCGGCCATGTCATTGAAAGACTCCCCCAGCACCGCGATTTCGTCATTGCCGTGGACGGGCATGCGTTCGTCCAGGTCACCATCGGCGATCAGACGTGCCACCTCGGCGCCGGTGCGCACAGGTGTGACGACGAGTCGAGTGACGATCCACGCCACAGCACCCACGAGAACGACGAGAACGAGGGCAGCGACGAGCATCGACCTCTGGACGAAGTCGAGGGTGTCCTGCTGCTCGGACAAGTCGCCCAGATAGTAGAGCTGGAACTGACCGGCGTTGGGGATCTGGAGCTCCTGGGAGATCAGGAGACCGGGGCCGGACCCATCGGGAAGCGCCACCGACTGGTAGAGCATATCGTCGGTCGGCGCCTTGCCGATGGCGTCCTTGAGCTCATCGGTGATGGGAACTTCGGTTGCCGCACCGTCGGAGTCTGTCGACCCGGCACTGACCGTCGAAAACGAGGAGTTCGGATCGCTGGGCTCCAAGGTCAGCGAATACACGGATCCGGTCGACCGGTTGTAGATCGACGACAGCTGAGAGCTCAGATTCTCCTGTGTGACGGCCTGTCCGTCGACGGGGGCGAGGCTGCGCAGCTCGGAGACGATGGTCCCGGCCTGGGACGACAGGGACTGGAGCCGAGTGTCGAAGAGGCCACGCGAAATCTGCTGTGACATGTACGTCCCCACCCCGAAGATGGCCACGGAGGTGAGGACGATGGTGAGGACGACGATCCGCAGCTGCAGGGAATGACTGAACGAGCGGAGGAGGAACTTCCAGAACGTCCGGATCGCCGGGGCTGCGGTGCGGATCGCTCCACCCACAGCCGAGGAGCGACTCACGCCGCTCTGCCTGCCTTATATCCGACGCCGCGAACGGTGACGATGATGTCTGGCTTCTCCGGGTCGCGTTCGATCTTCGAACGCAGACGCTGCACGTGCACATTCACGAGGCGCGTGTCCGCAGCGTGCCGGTATCCCCACACTTCTTCGAGCAGGGTCTCGCGGGAGAAGACCTGCCATGGCTTGCGGGCCAGGGCCACCAGCAGATCGAACTCGAGCGGAGTCAGTGAGATCGGGGAACCGCCCTTGGTCACGGTGTGACCGGCAACGTCGACGACGACATCGCCGACGGTGAGCAGCTCCGGCGCCTGAGGTTCGGAGATCCGCAGGCGGGCTCGCACCCTGGCAATGAGCTCCTTGGGCTTGAAGGGTTTGGGAACGTAGTCGTCGGCACCGGATTCGAGGCCGAGGACGACGTCCACGGTGTCAGATTTCGCCGTGAGCATGATGATCGGCACCGAGGAGATCTCGCGGATCTCTCGGCAGACCTCGAGTCCGTCCTTTCCGGGCAGCATGAGGTCGAGGAGGACGAGGTCCGGGTTCACCTTCTCGAATTCTCCGAAGGCCTGATCACCGGTAGCGCAGAAAAAGGGCTCGAAGCCTTCACTTTTGAGCACAATTCCGATCATTTCGGCCAAAGCCGTGTCATCATCAACTACGAGGATACGAGCGTTCATCTGTCCATTGTCGCTTATGAGAGTCCAATCTTTCGACCTCGACACCCCCACCCGTGAACGCAGACGTTGTGAACTCGACTTCAGGGGGCGATTCGACTCGGCGGCGGACTGCGAAACATGGCAGGATTGCTTGGTGATGGGACGATCGAATGCGTGGACCTCCGAGGTCGATTGGCAGACCGGTCAGTGGCAACGACGAGGTCAGGGCCCGACGCATCACGAATGGCACCCGCCTTCCCCGCGTGGAGTCCTGGCCAAACGACCGCTGACCTTCTTCGAGGTGCTCGATTCCGGTTTCCGGCTTCTGCGCTTCGTCCCCGGCCTCACCATCGGTGCGGCACTCATCGTGTTCACGCTCTGGACTCTCCTCCTCACTGCCGTCGGAACCTTCGTCGTCCTTGAGTTCCTGCCCTTCCTCAACGATCTTCTCAGCAATGACGATGCGATGTCCGGGTTCTTCCTGCTCGCGCAGATGGGATCGTTCGCGATCAGCCTGCTCAGCCTCGGCGTCGCCCATTTCCTTGCCGGGCTGGCCGCGGCTGGTACCGAGAGCTCGTTCGGGGCACGCAAGACCACGCTGACGCAGTCGTGGATGTCTCTGCGCGGGCGCCGGTGGTCACTGATCCTCGCCGCAGCGCTCCTGGGCGCGATCAATCTGGGTCTGCTCATTCTGCTCGGACTGCCTTCTCTTCTCTTCGCACTGTTCGACAACATGGTCCTCGCTATCGTCACCGCTTTCATCGCTTTGGGTCTCTGGCTCTGCGCCCTGATCTGGCTCAACCTGCGATTCGCCTTCACCGGGTCCGCGATCTCCGTCGAAAGGCTGGGTGTACGTGCCGGGCTGAAGCGCTCCTGGAGCCTGACCGGCACAGGTTTCTGGCGCACCCTCGGACAGCTGGGCCTCGGCTACTTCCTGTCCAACCAACTGGTTCAGCTCGTCATCACGCCCCTCGTCACGGTCATCACCGTGATCGCCACGATCGCCATCGGCACCGCTGACGCCAGCTCCATGTCGATGACGATCATCCTCGTCATCGCGGGAGCGATTCTCCTGCTCCTGACGACCGTGTCCTCGGCGATTCTCTTCGCCTACTTCTCGTGCCTCGTCTGTGTCTGCTACTTCGACCAGCGCATGCGCTCCGAAGGCTTCGACCTGGTCCTCATCCGTCGCGAGGAGGGCACCGCATGAGCCTGCTGAGCAGTTCGGTCATCGATCGTGACACCGGCCGTGAGTGGGTCGAGCACGAACTGTCGAGGACGGAGTACTCCGACACCGACCTCACCCCTCTGGAACAGCTCGGACAATGGTTGAGCGACATCTGGAACTCGATCGTCTCCGGGGCACTGCAGGGCAACTCTCCGTGGCTGATCCTCATCGTCGTCGTGGCCCTGGCCGCCATCGTCGGTCTCATCATCTGGCGGGTCCGACGGGTCGGGCTGCGGAAGACGACTCTCCCGCTGTCGGCCTTCGATCCCGTCGTCGCCTCACCTGAGCCCGGTCCCTGGAGGGACAGCGCGCGGGCCGCCGCGCAGCGCGGCGATATGAGGTCCGCGGTGATCGACTCCGCACGCGCCATCTTCGCCGTGCTCTCCCAGAAGCACATCGTCACACTCGATTCGGCGTCGACGGCCAGCGAGCTCAGCCGTACGGCCGGAGACGCACTGCCCGAGCACCGACTGGAGCTGGCCCGGGTTGCGGAGGTCTTCAACGACCTCCTCTTCGGCGAGGGCTCGGCCCGGACCTCAACCGCTTCGCTGCCTGCGACCTATACCGAGTTCCTTGCACTCGATGAGGTCTTGAGCGCCCTGAGACCCCGGCACCGATCGGCAGTGGCATCATGAGTGCCCTCATCGACGTCGCCACCAGAGGCACACGGTCGAGTGCGGCTGTGCCCCTGACGGCTCGACTGAGATCGGCTGGAGTGTGGATCGTCGCGGCCGTCGCCATCCTCATCACCGTGATCGCGACGATGCTGATGACGTCCGATCGTGACTCCGAGGCACCGCTGCACTATGACTCCACGGCTCGCGAGGGCACGAAGGCCATGGTCGAGACGTTGCGCGACCATGGGGCCGATGTCACCACCACCGAGGATTTCGACACGGCCCATGAAGCCTCGGGCCAGCCCGGGACGACACTCCTGATCCCAACGAAGGCCGATCTGCTCTCGCAGGGCGACATCGACGGCTTCCGGTCCCAACTCGCCGCCAATGACAACCGGCTGACCCTCATCGATCCCGGCTACTCGGTCCAGGACTTCACCGACCGCATCACGGTCGATGACAGCCTCAGCCCCCTGGCGACACCGGATGAGATCTCACAGCCTGACTGCGAGGTCCCGGCCGCCCAGGCTGCCGGTGCGGTGGAGACCGGTGATGCGCAGTACGCCGAGGCACGGAAGGGTATTCAGGGGCTGAGCACCTGCTATCCGTTTGCCGGCCCCGGCGTCACTCAGATCGCCGGCGGTGAGGTCACCCCCGGGTCGGCTCACGGACAGCTCATCGTCGATGAGGGCGGCGGAGGCAAGGGCGATTTCCCTGTCACCGTGCTCGGCAATTCTGACTGGGTGACCAATGCCGGCATCGATGAGGAGGGCCATGCCTCGCTGGTGCTCTCCCAGCTGTCACAGACCGACCATCTTGTCGTCTACTACCCCACCGAATCCGGTGAGTCCGAGTCGGCTCCGTCGACTCTGGACTATGTGCCCAGCTGGTTCATCGCCGGGGCTCTGTGGCTGGCTCCGTGCGTGCTGATCCTGTTGCTCATCCTCGGCCGCAGGTTCGGCCCTCTGGCCGTCGAACGCCTCCCGGTCATCGTTCCCGCGGTGGAGACGGTGCACGGGCGGGCTGCTCTGGCCGCTCGCAGCCATGACCGGACCGGGGCTCTGCACACTCTGCGCACGGGTGCCCTTCTGCGCATCGCGAAACGGTTGGCTTTGGGTCCTGAGGCCGGCCGCCACGACATCATCGCCGGAATCGTCAACGCGACCGGCCGCGACCCGGCCCAGGTCGAATCGGTCTTCTCCTCCGCGGTGCCCCGCACCGACTCAGATCTGGCGAACATCGTCCATCTGCTCACTCTCATCGAAAGCGAGATCTCATGACACAGGCTCCAGGCGAGAACTCCGCCCAGCAGCAGAACCCCGCACAGCCGCAGCAGCCCCAGCCGGCTCAGGAGCGCGATCCTCTGCGGGATTCGTTCATCGATGTGCGCACGCAGATCGCCAAGGCCGTCGTGGGCCAGGACGAAGCGGTCACCGGTATGCTCATCGCTCTGCTGTGCCAGGGCCACGTGCTGCTCGAAGGTGTGCCCGGTGTCGCCAAGACATTGCTGGTGCGCAGCTTCGCCACCTCGGTCAGCCTCGACAACGCCCGCATCCAGTTCACGCCCGACCTCATGCCCAGCGATGTCACCGGTTCCCTGGTCTACGACGCATCCGTGTCGAACTTCGAGTTCCGCCCCGGCCCGGTGTTCACGAACATCCTCATCGCCGATGAGATCAACCGCACGCCGCCCAAGACGCAGTCGGCTCTCCTCGAGGCTATGGAGGAACACCAGGTCTCGGTCGGCGGCGGGTCCCGTGCCCTGCCCGAACCCTTCATGGTCGCAGCTACCCAGAACCCCCTCGAGTACGAGGGCACTTATCCCCTGCCCGAGGCACAGCTCGACCGGTTCCTGTTCAAACTCGTGCTCGGACTGCCCGAACGTGACCTGGAATTCGAGATCCTCGACCGTCACGCGCGCGGCTTCGACGCCTCCCACCTCGCCGAGGCGGGACTGACGCCGGTCGTCGATTCGGCCATGATCTCCCAGGCTCGGGAGCGGATCGCCGAGATCTACATCGCGCCGCAGGTCATCACCTATATCGTCGATCTGGCCCGAGCGACTCGACAGGCACCATCATTGGCCCTGGGCGTCTCTCCTCGCGGTGCCACGCGGATGCTCGGTGCCGCACGCGCCTATGCCTGGCTGTCGGGTCGCGGCTACGTCACCCCCGATGACGTCAAGGCCCTGGCGCACATGACCCTGGGTCACCGCGTGATCCTGCGTCCCGAGGCGCAGATGGACGGACTCAACGTCGATCAGGTCCTCAACTCGATCATCGCGACCACCGAAGTCCCGCGCTGAATGACCTCACGACTGCTCCTGCTGGCCCTGCTCGGGCTCATCCCCGTCATGCTCGTGCCGGGATGGACGAGTGCCTTGATCGTGTCCGGCATCATCGTCATCGTCGCGCTGCTCGACTTCTTCCTCGTACCCCCGCCGAGGCTGGTCGCCCTCCAGCGCACGCCCGGGCCCATGGTCCGACTGGGTGACGCCACCGACTGCGCCCTCACCGTGGTCAACGACTCCCCCAGACGTCTGCGCATCGCGGTCCGTGATGCGTGGTCACCGAGTGCCGGGGCGAAGAACACCCGCTCACGATTCGACCTACCCCCAGGCGAGAGCACGCAGGTGGTGACACAGCTTCTGCCTGTGCGCCGCGGGGCACTGCACGCAGACAAGGTCACCATCCGCTCGCGCAGCGTCCTCGGTTTCATCGCCCGGCAGAAGAGCTTCGATGTTCCGGCGATTGTGCGGGTCCTGCCTCCGTTCATCTCTCGCCGCGAACTTCCCTCGAAGACGCAGAAGCTGCGAGAACTCGACGGGCGGTCCGCCGTGATGATCCGCGGTATGGGCACGGAGTTCGATTCGCTGCGCGACTACGTCGACGGTGATGATGTGCGCTCAATCGATTGGCGCGCCAGTGCCCGCTCCCAGGACCTGGTCGTCAAGACCTGGCGTCCCGAGCGTGACCGCAGGGTCGTCATCGTCGTCGATTCCTCACGGCTGGCTGCGCGACGGTGCGGAGACGGCACGATCTTCGATGCAGCCTTGGAGTCTGCTCTGCTGCTGACGGCCCTGGCCTCTGGCGCAGGTGACCGCGTCGATGTCGTCGTCGCCGATGCACGCATCCGCGCAATCGCCTCAAGCCATCGGTCGAAGGACCCGGTCCATGACCTGTCGGTGGCGCTGACGACGGTCCACCCGGAACTCTACGATGCCGACTGGGAGCAGATTTCGACGACTGTTCTGGCCACGTCACGCCAGCATGCCCTCGTCGTCCTCGTCACCGCTTTGGATGAGGGCAGCGTCTCCGATGAGATCCTGCCGGTTCTGCCGACATTGTCGGCCCGACACCGGGTGGTGCTGGCCTCGGTGGAGGATCCTGGCTTGGGTGAGCTGGCGTCCAAGCGCGAGAGTACCGATGAGATCTTCACGGCCGCCGCTGCGGAAGCGGAGCTGCTGACGTCGAAATCACTGCAGACTCGTCTGCGCGGAGCCGGTGTCCAGTCCGTCGAAGCCGGTCCCGATGACCTGCCCGGTGCGCTGGCTGACCTCTACATCAATCTCAAGGCCACCGGGAAGCTGTAGGCGCTTCACAGGCCAGTGGAGGCCTTGACCGGTCGGTGGCGAGGATCTCTACCGGTCGGTGGCGATGATCGAGTAGCCAGCCTGGTGCTCGTCGAGGTCGGCGCTGAGCCCGGCCCTGGCGGCACGTTTGCCGAAGTACCAGGCGTAGGCGATGACCAGCGCGGTATAGGCCACGCCGATGGCGATCTTCAGGGCCGGTGGAATCGGGTTCGGGGTGACGAATCCTTCGATGAGTCCCGAGATGAACAGCATGATGACCAGACCACCGGCGACGGTCAGCAGCGACCTGGCCTCCGAAGCGAGCTTATTCCGCCGCAGCTGCGGCCCCGGCACCACCCAGGCGAAGAACAGTCTCAGTCCCGCCGCGGCGGCGAGGATGATGCAGCTGATCTCGGGGATTCCGTGCGGGAGGATGTATAGGAAGAAGTCGGAGCCGCGGTCGAACTCGAACATCATCGCACCGGAGAAGCCGACGTTGACTGCGTTGGAGAACAGGCCAGAGACGACGAAGACTCCGGTGATGCCCAAGAGCACGAACTGCACGGCGATCCACGCGTTGTTCGTCCACACCCCGACGGCGAAGAAGCCGTTCGGGTTCTCTTTGTAGTAATCGACGAAATCATGTTCGGCGAACTGTTTGCGGAAGGCGTGGTCGCCGAAGGTCTCGAGGACCTCCGGGTGCATGCCAGCCCAGATCCCGGCCAAGCTCGCCACCGCCAGGAAGCACACGGCGACGATGAGGAAGTCCCACCGCAGTCGGTAGATCGACAGCGGCAGACTGATGACGAAGAAGCGAGAGAGACCGCTCAGCCCGCCGGCGGGAACCGCCGAGAGATGGTTGCGTGAGCGGTGAACGATCGCCGACAGCCGCGCAGCCTCCAAAGAGTCAGGGGCCACCGTCATGATCCGCGACAGATCCTTCGATGCGTCTCGATAGAGGTCGAGGAATCTGTGGGTCTGGGCCGGACTGAGCGTGTTCTTCTTCGCCAGCATGGACAGTTCTCGCCACTCGTCGCCGTGCAGTTCGGCCAGCAGATTCGGGTCCATGGTTCAACCCTATCGGAGACTCCTCCCGTCCAGAATCGGTGTCCGAGGCGATCCACCATGAAGTGGCGATGCGAATTATGACAGGATGGATTCGTGAGTACTTTGGTGACGGGTGAAGCCGTCGAGCTGAGCATCCAGCCCGCGGCCCTGGCGGCGCGCGCGTTGAGCTGCCTCATCGATTTCATCGTCTACTCGATCCTCAACATCGGTCTCGTCATCGCCATGTTCTGGTTCCTGCTCCAGATCCTCGACGTCAACGAACTCCTGCTGACATCGGTCACGACCATCATGAGCATCTCGGTGTTCGTGCTCCTTCCGATGATCATCGAAGTCCTCACCCATGGCCGCTCGATCGGCAAGCTCGCCCTCGGCCTGCGCGTCGTCCGCGACGACGGTGGAGCCGTGCGAGCCAGGCATTCCTTCATCCGCGCCATTCTCTGGCCCTTCGAGATCCTCTCCACCGGTGGCGGCCTGGCTGCCCTCTCCGGGCTGGTCTCGCCGCAGTCCAAGCGCCTCGGCGACTATATGGCAGGGACGATGGCCGTCAGCGAACGCACCGCCCCGCCCCAACCGGTCCGCACGTATGTCTCACCGCACCTGCAGAATTGGCTGGCAGAGACCGACATCGCCACTCTGCCTGCCGGACTGCACCGACGGGTGGTGCAGTTCCTGTCGATGTCGGAGAACCTGGGCCGCGAATCGCGCTGGGAGCGGGCGAAGGAACTCGCCACCGAACTCAATCCCTATGTCGCACCGGCACCGCCGGAGGGCACGATGCCCGAACAGTTCCTGTCAGCGGTGATCCACCGGCAACGCTCCGCCGAGTTCGCCAAACAGCAGCGCCGCAGCGAACAGTCCCAAGCCTTCCGCGCAGGAGTCAACACCCTCCCACATGGACTGAGCCTGCAGAACCGCTAGGGTTCCACAGGCTCAGATTCGACTCAGCACCATCTCGGCAGGCACCTCATCAGCGGCTCAGTACCGGTAGTGCTCGGGCTTGTAAGGTCCGGCGACGTCGACTCCGATGTATTCGGCCTGTTCCTTCGACAGTTCGGACAGATTCGCTCTGAGAGCAGGCAGGTGGAGGCGAGCAACCTTCTCGTCGAGTTCCTTCGCCAGCCTGTGCACATCGTTGTCGTAGCGATCGGGGCTGACCCAGAGTTCGATCTGGGCGAGCACCTGGTTGGCGAACGAAGCACTCATCACGAACGATGGGTGACCTGTCGCGTTGCCCAGGTTGAGCAGGCGTCCCTCGGACAGGACGAGGAAGTCCGTCTGCTCACGGTCAAGACCCAGTTCGGCAGGGACGGGCACGCGCCATTCGTGGACCTGCGGTTTGATCTCGACCTTGGAGACGCCGGAGATCGTGGCCAGCCCGGCCAGATCGATCTCATCGTCGAAGTGTCCGACGTTGCCGACGATCGCTCCGGGCTTGAGGCTTTGGAGCACCTCGACTCCGACCACACGAGTGTTGCCGGTGGTTGTGATGATGATGTCAGCGGTCGGTGCCACCGTGGCGAGGTGTTCGACCTGGTAGCCGTCCATTGTCGCCTGCAGGGCGCAGATCGGGTCGATCTCCGTCACGATGACCCTGGCACCCTGGCCACGCAGCGCCTCGGCGGCTCCCTTGCCGACGTCACCATAGCCGACGACAACGGCGATCTTGCCGCCGATGAGGACATCGGTGGCGCGGTTGAGACCGTCGGGCAGGGAATGGCGAATGCCGTACCGGTTGTCGAACTTCGACTTCGTCACCGAGTCGTTGACATTGATGGCGGGGAATGGAAGATTCCCTTCCTCTGCCAGGCGATAGAGACGGTTGACTCCCGTCGTGGTCTCCTCGCTGACGCCCTTGATGCCGGCAGCCATGCGAGCGAAGCGGCCGGGTGAGGCCTCGAGTGATTTCCGCACCTGTGCCAGTAGGACTGTGAACTCCTCAGGGTCGTCCTCGCCCGCGGTGGGCACTCTCCCGTCGACTTCGGCCTGTGCGCCCTTGAGGACGTACATGGTGGCGTCACCGCCGTCGTCGAGGATGAGGTTCGCGCCCTCATCGAAGTCGAAGATCTTGTCCGCGGCCCACCAGTACTCTTCGAGGGTCTCGCCCTTCCAGGCGAAGACCGGCACACCGGCCGGTGCATCGACGCTGCCGGTGCCGACGACGACAGCGGCAGCCGCCTCGTCCTGAGTGGAGAAGATGTTGCAGCTGGCCCAACGCACCTGAGCCCCGAGTGCGACGAGGGTTTCGATGAGCACGGCCGTCTGCACCGTCATGTGCAGGCTGCCGGCGATGCGGGCTCCTGTCAGCGGCTTGCTCTGGCCGAATTCTTCGCGCAGTGCCATGAGTCCTGGCATCTCTCGTTCGGCGAGTCGGATCTGGTGTCGGCCGGCCTCGGCCAGACTCAGATCGGCAACCTTGAAGTCGGTGGAATCGAGCACGGTACCTCCATCGGGAACGGAAACTGTTGTCGTCTGTCTCGAGTCTATTGCCTGCGAGCCTCGACGAACTCACTGACCCGAGCGGTCAGTTCGCGCAGGCTCTGCGGATCGCTGGCTTCGACATTGAGTCGCACCAGCGGCTCCGTGTTCGACTTGCGCAGGTTGATCCACCAGTCGTCTCCCTGCAGCCCGATGCCGTCGAGATCGTCGACCGTGTTGGTCGGAAAGTGACCCGACTCGGCCGACAAGGCGCTGAGGACCGAATCGGGATCGGCCACGGTGAAGTTGATCTCTCCTGACTGGACGAAGAGGTCGTAGTCGGCGACGAGTCGTGACGCCGGTGCCCCTGTCTTCGCCAGTGCGGCAATCAGGTGGCAGGCTGCGAGCATGCCGGAGTCCGCACCGTAGAACTCGTCGAAGTAGAAGTGAGCGGAGTGCTCGCAGGCAAAGACGGCATGTTCGGTGCGCATGAGCGTTTTGATGCCCGAATGCCCGACCTTCGAACGCACGGCCCGCCCGCCGGCGGCTGCGATTGTGGCCGGAACGCTGCGGGAGGTGATGAGATTATGGATGACCACAGGTTCAGCAATGCCTGCGGCCTTGGCGCGAACGATCTCACGTTCGGCGACGAGTGCGCCCACGGCCGAGGGCGACATGGTCGCTCCGGTTTCGTCGATGAAGAAGCAGCGATCGGCATCCCCGTCGAAGGCAAGTCCCAAGTCCGCACCCTGGTCGAGCACTGCACGGGAGACATCGAGGAGGTTCTCCGGCTTCAGCGGGTTCGCCTCATGGTTGGGGAACGTGCCGTCGAGTTCGGTGAACAGCCCGATGACGTCGAAGGGCACACTCGCGTAACCGGAATCGGTGCCGAAGACCTCTCCGAGGAGTTTGCCCGCCATGCCGTTGCCGCAGTCGACGACGACCTTCAGGTCTGTGACCTCGCCGACGTGGGTCAGAGTCCGGATGCGTTCGACGTAGCGTTTTCGCATATCCACGGCGGCATCGGCGTCGACGTCGACCTCGGGTGCGGAGCTGTGGAAGGTGTCAGTGACGACATGTGCCGGCGCCTGCGGTGCCAATTCCTTGATCCGTCCCAGCCCCGAAGCGAGGCTGACTCCTGCGGCACGTGGCCCGCAGATCTTGATCCCGTTGTAGTCGGCCGGATTGTGACTTGCGGTGATCATCGCACCCGGCAGGTCGAAGATCCCGGAGGCGAAGTACAGCTGGTCGGTCGAGCACAGACCCAACAGCACCGCTCGATATCCGGCCGCCTCGATGCCAGCGGCGAAGGCCTGGGCGAAACCGGGTGAACTGGGTCGCATATCGTGTCCCACGACCACCTCGGCGCTCGAATGGAGTTCCGACATGGCTGTGGCGGTGGCCCAGCCGAGGGCAAAGAGCACATCGGCATCGAGCTGGTCGGGGATGCGGCCGCGGATGTCATAGGCACCGACTGCGGGTTCGAGCGCAGCGGTGCGGGCGGCGACGAGTTCGGGACTGGGTTCGGCGCCGGACATGGACTCGGTCATGAGTCGCCGATGATGCGCAGGTGGCCGTGTTTGCGACCCGGCATCGATCCGTCGCTTCGACCTCCGGAGTTCGAGGGCGACCTGGACGACGATGCCGATGCGGCCTCACCTGCTCTGATGCCCTCTCCGGGACGTCCCGCAGCTTCCCGGACGGCGTCGGCGATGGCCAACAGATCGTCATGGGTGCGCTCGGGCGGGGCCTGCTCACCTTCGATGCGGATGAGCTGCCAACCCACAGGCGGGGTCAGTCTCTCGGCATGGTCGGCGCACAGGTCATGGGCACCGGGCTCGGCGCGACGCGACAGCGGACCGATGACGACACAGGCATCAGCGTGCACGTACGTCATGGTGGCTGCGGCACTGCGCGAGCAGCTGACTTTTGAACACAATCTCACGGCTGACACAGTCAACCACTTTACACGCGAGTACCGCCTGTCCTGGTCAGCCAGGGCCGTATGGTCAGTACAATATTGACTCATGAGTACCAGGCGTCATCGTGATCGGCATGGCCGCGGACTGCGGTCCCCGCTGTTCCTGGCCGATGTCCCCGCGCGTCTGCGTCGGGCGGAGAGCTTCGCACGTGTCGCGGCCGAGGAGTTCGCCCGTTTCCGGGCGCAGGAACCGGCATTGCTCGCCGAGGTGGTGCTGGCCATTGATGCGGTTCCACCGGCGAGTTCCACCGAGCCCGCCTTCGGCCGGGTCTTTCCGGCTACCGCGAACAGGCTCACGCACATCGTCCTCTACCGGCGGGTCATCGAATATCACAGCAGCGGGCAGCGGGATTCGCTCATCGCCGAAGTCGTCGCCGACCAGGTCGAGATCCTCAGGAATTCCTAGCCGAGGCGGATGTCGCGGTAGGCCACACCGGCAGGTGCCGGGGCCGGCTGCACCGCGGAGATCCCTGAGTCCGTGGTGACCACATAGCTGGCGTGGACACCGTCGGACTGGGAACCTGAGGCGTTCTCACCGCTGATGACGATGGCGCGGACTGCGTCTGGGGAGACCTCGGCCGGGCTGAATTCGGTGGTGGCGGTGGGATTGAGATCAATCGACTGGGCCTCCGTGAGCGATCCGTCGTCGAGCATGCCTCTCACCTGCACCTGTCCCTGTCCTGGTGAGAGGTACAGCTTCCCGGTGCCTGTGCGCGGCAGGGCCATGACCTGGGAGTCGGCGAGGGTGTCGGTGGCGTTGACGCTTCCGAAGTCTGTGCTGCCCTTCTTCCCGTCCTGACCGATGAATGCGCTGGCCTGAATGGCTTGGTCCGAATCGAGGACGACGCTTGTGGCGTCAAGATCGCCGAGGTCGGCCTCGGCGACTCCGTGTGCGACAACGGTCATCGATGAGCGGGGAATGTCGATCTCCCCATCGGGCCCATAGGCCTTGAGCGATACCTCTGCCAGGTCATCGCTCGGATTGGCCACGCGCAGGCGTGCGTCCTTCCCGTCGAGTCCGGTGACGACCTGCTGCGTATCGGCGTCTGCTCCGCTCGTGGCCAGGTCGATGCCCTGAGGGGTGAGACCGTCGAGCACGGTCTCTTGGAGGGAGCCGGCCACGACTCCCCCGTCGACGTTGACATCGACGGCCAGCGACTCCGCTCCGGCGGCGAGTCCACCCAATCGGATGGCTCGCTGCTTCCCGGCCTTGATGCTGACCTCTGTCGGCTCTCCCCGCTCTCCCGACGGTGTCATGAGTGTGACTTCGGCCTGCACGGGAACGTCGCCGGGGTTGCTCAGCAGCAGTTGGGAGTTCGATCCTGCGGCACCGGAGCCAGCCAGGATCCGGAAGTTGCTCGCCGCCGAACCACAGGTCAGTGTCGCGAGCCCGGTGAGGTCTCCGGAGGTGCCTTCGACGGTTTCGACGCCGGTCGTCAGCGCCGGTGCCCCGGGCCGGGCGAACCCGGTGATGAGTTTGGTCTTGTCGATCGGATCGTCACCGGAGACGAAGCCGTCGGAGCTCGGGTTGTCGAAGTTCGCCGACCCACCCAGATCCGCTACCTGGAGACGGGCCGCGGAGACCGAGCCGTCTGCGGCACTGATCGGCGCGGAGGCGGAGACAGCACGTGTGGACACGTTCGAGTCGTCGACGAACTCCGCGTCGGTGCCCTCTGCCTCGTCATCGGTCAGGAGCGGACCGGGGCAGATCACACGGGTGTCGGCGGTGGGCATTCTGACCTGCTCGGGACTGCGGTCGAGTGTGCCCGGGGTCAGCGGAGTCAGGAAGGAGGTCGTGGCCACGAGGACTCCCGGTACGGCGATCGCCGCGAAGGTCACGATGCTGCGCATGTGTTTCATGACTTCGCCTCCACAGGATGCTCGAGTGCGGGTTCAGACTGTCGCTCGGATCTCGCCCGAGCCCCTGGCTCGGAATTCGCCCGAGTCGTTCGTGACCAGGCCCGTGTCTGGCGCTGAGACCCGAAGGGGATCGCGACGATGATGGTCAGGAGACCGAGAATCCAACCGATGATGACCCCCGGGGCATAGAGCGACGAACCGTAGGTGAGTTCGACCTCGCCGCCGGAAGCTGGCAAGGAGTATTCGGAGGCCCAGCTGATCGTCGACTTCCCTGGCTTCGGCAGGTCCTTGCCATCGAGGCTGGCGGTGATGTTGTCGGAACTGTCGGACACGATCAGGGTGCGCCCGTCCTCACCTGGAGCCACCTCGGCGGTGGTGCCATGCATCGGTGCGGTGCTCATCGTGCCGTCGGGTTCGCGGACGAGGAACCGGCCGTTGTAGGGGGTGTCGACCTGCCACAGGCCACCCGATTCGGTCGGACCGACCTGGACGACTCCGTCGGCGGCGGCCACTGAGTTCGTCAGATTCTTCGCACCCGAATCGACGAGGACGAAGTCCACGCCCAGCTGACCGAGGATGGCTCGGACGTCTCCTGCGTCATCGGCCGAGAGTGCCGCGGCGGCCTGAGCGATGAGCGTCTGGTCCTCGCTGATGGGCAGGGGTCGGCGCTCCCACGGCCAGCCGCCGACCGCCTCGGCGGACCGGATGGTCGAGGTCCCGATGACGGTCCCATCGGCGGACGAGAGAAGGCGGGCCCGGACTTCGCCGTCGACGACATCGAGGCGCAGCGTGCGTGCCTGAGCATCACCGGCAGCCCGGTCGGCGGCCAGCGCCGGGACGGTCCCGTGTTCCTGGGTGGTGACATTGTCCGCCGAGGTGGTGCTGGGTCCGGCGCTGACGATGATGAGTCCGACTGCGGCGATGGCCACGAGTCCGGACAGACCGCGCATGGGCAGTCGCCGGGAGTTCGACGATTTCGTCGTCGTGGTCTGAGCCCCGAGTGTGAGCAGCATGATCGCGCCGAGGCTGAGCAGGGTCAGTCCCGCTGCAGGATAGGAGCCGATGAGGTGGAAGGGACCGGTTTGGGCCGGGATGAGGACCTGGACGGTGGCCAGCAGCAGCCCCGCGAGGTAGAGTCCCACGGCCCACATCAGGCGTGAGAGTTTGAGGTGAGCTTCGATGAGGGTGAGGAACGCGAGGATGAGCATCGGCAGCACCAGAACCGGTGCCCACAGCTGCAGCATCCCGGGGCTGACGCCGTTGACTCCGACAGCGGACAGGAGATCGGCCAGCCAGCTCATGTCGATCGTCGAGGGAAAGCCGACCGCGAGGAGGTAGCTGGGCGGTGCCGGTGGAGCCAGGGTCTGTCCGGGCATGACGAAGAGCGCGCCCGGGGCCCTCACGAGGCCGATCAGCCAGGGCCAGGCCAGGAACAGGGTCGGGGCCAGCAGCCACAGGTGGCGCAGACCGCGTCCGGTGCACACCAGCACCACGGTGAGGATGATGCCCAGAGGAAGCATCAGCGGCATGCCCGCGATCATCAGGAACAGCAGGAGTCCGGCACCCGCGGCAGCGGCGATCGACCCTGTGCGCAGGCTGCGCCGCAGGGCGATGACGAAGAGCGGTGCCGCAATCCAGACGAGGATCACTCCGAGTCGGCCGTCCGAGAGCGCGGTGACGAAGAGTGGGGCCGCAACCCACAGCAGACCGGCGAATCCGCGCACCCATCGTCGCTTCACGATTGCGCCCGCGGCACGGTAGGCGGCGATGACGGCAATGACCGGGGCGAGGAGGATCAGGGTCCGGGCCATGATGTCGACGTGGCCCAGGAACGGAACGCTGAGGGCCGCGAGGACCAGCTGGTAGGGGTCGGCGGGAACGGCGGCACCGGTGGAGACGTCGAGGTGAGGGCTGAGCAGTCGGGCGCCGAGATCACCCACCGTCACGTCGGTGGATCCCAGTGCACCGCCGACGAGGTGGCCGGGGCCGAAGAGACGGAAGGAGACGAAGCCGCTCAGTGCCGCGGCCGCGAGGAGGAGGTAGGTCAGGGGGCTGCGGAAGAGTCCCGAACCGCCGGTGACCTCGAGGCGTGAGAACGAGTCGATGGCCTCTTCCGTGTCACCGACCGGGTTGAGCTCGGTTTCGTCGATGTCGCCGGGGCCGCTGCCAGTGGCCGAATCGGCCTGAGCCAGACGGGCTTCTTCGGCGGAGTTCATGCTCCTGCGCTGGACGGCGAGTTCGTCCGGGTCCGCGTAGAGCGGAGCCACGTGGGAGTCGGTGGTGCGTTTGGCCAAGCGGTTGCGGCGAGCGTTGGATCGCCTCAGCCGTGAGGTGGTTCCGGCGTCGGAGACGAGTCCGAGCAGTGCGGAGAAGTACCAGGAGGCGGCGCGGACGTTGTTCGACAGAAGTCCCGCCAGGGTGTTCTTCAGCTGGGTGAGGATGAGGAGACAGAAGATTCCGGCGAATCCGGGGGTGGCGAGGCTGAGCCGGTAGCGCTGTTCTGTCCGGATCTGAGACTTCGACAGTGGCGGCAGAGGCGAGGAGCCCAGCTGGGCGGCCGAGTGTGCGGACACGGTGAGTCCGGCGCGTGGGGCGACGACGACTCGGCGGCCGAGGTCGCGCAGTCGACGCGAGTATTCAAGACCGCGATAGGCCACGCCGAGGACGCGTGACGGAGCTCCGATTCTTTCGAGCTCGGTGGTGGAGATGAGCATGCCGGGCAAGTCGAGGCCCAATGTCTCCGATTGGCCGTCGCGCTGGCCCTGGTCGACCTCTCCGTCGGCAACCGGGTTGACCCTGGCTCCCGCCGAGGTGGTGGTGACTCCGGCGGAGACGATGTGGTCTCCGTGCATGATCTTGGGACCGACGGCGGCGATCGATTCGGTTGCGCCGATGGCGTCGAGCAGCTCCTCGAGGCAATCGGGTTCCGGACGTGAGTCTGCGGTGAGGAACCACAGATGGGTGCTGTCGGCAACCTCGGGGAGTGCACGTGCCTCTGTGACGGCAAGACCCCCGAGATCCACGATCGGGATCTCGGGATAGGTCTTGCTCAGAGCTGTTTCGAGCTCAACCCTGCTGCTGTCATCGCCTGAGGCGAGGACAACGGTGACGGCAGGTTTCACACGACCTGTTTCTTGAGTCGGCGGCGTTCACGTTCAGACATACCGCCCCAGATTCCGAAGCGCTCGTCATTCGCCAGCGCGTATTCGAGGCAGTCTGACCGGACATCGCACGAGGCACAGACACGTTTGGCCTCACGAGTCGATCCGCCCTTTTCAGGGAAGAACGCCTCGGGGTCGGTCTGAGCGCACAGCGCTTGGTCCTGCCAGGACAGCTCGCCGTCCTCGGCTGCCCCGAGGAGCAGTGAGAGCGGCGATACTGCGGAGTTGTCCGTGGGAAGCGGTGTCAGATCGTTCGGATCGATCGCCAATGGATCAGGCAGAGTATCCGGTGTTCGGGCCCCTGGTTCGACGAACCAGTCTTCGGCACTTCGAGAAGTGACTCCAGGCACGACTGTGGAGAAGTCTTCCCTCTCCTGCCTTTTGCTCTGTGCGCTTTGCACGGTTTTCCCCTTTCTCACTCTCAGCTCACCTACCACTGCGAGCTCCGGTTCCGGTACCGTTCGAGGAGCCGAATGGTCTGGGTGCGACCGGCTCCCCGGATGATTCCGGAGGTGAAGCTCGTGCTGACCGCGTCAGCGTGGTGGATGCTCGAATCCGAGGATTCGTGCTAAGTGCGTTCCCCTGTTAAGTATAAATTACACGCGTGTCATTACCGCCCCGTCAAGCCCTTGTGGAGTATTGCAGTGGGCATCTGAGGTTTAATCGAACACACCTTCACATACACACGCGCCGAGAACACCACATGTAGCGACCACTATCTGATATTGACACAACCTGTAGTGAGCGGCTGAGCAAATCTGGAGAATTTCGAAATCATGCGCCGTCAGTGGGAATATGGAGACATGAGAGTCGAATCACTCGCAATCGTCGCCCGATCCCCGTATCCGTCCACTGAATCCGGGCGCCGAGGCGGCCCGACGACGACAGGGACGCGGCGATGAATGACCGACTGCTCACCGTGTATGCGCCTCCCGTCGAGGAGGACATCGCTCCCGGTTCCGATCTGGCAGCGATCCTTGTCAACGCTCTGCGCCGGAATCGGATCGACCTCAAGGACGGCGACATCCTCGTCATCGCCTCGAAGGTGGTGTCCAAAGCTGATGGACGACTGCGCAGTGTGAAGGACCGGGCGGAGTTCGAGGACCTCGTCAAGGATTCGTCGAATCACCTCGTTGCCGAGCGGACCTATGCCTCCGGGTCCACCGTCCAGATCGTGCGCACCCAGTCAGGAACCGTGCAGGCGGCGGCCGGACTCGACCAGTCGAATTCCAGCGGCGCCGTCGTCCTCCACCCTCACGACAGCGATGCTTCGGCGCAGAAGCTGCGGCTGCGGGTCGAAGAGTCCTTCTCCGTGCGGATCGGGGTCGTCATCTCCGACACCATTTCGCGGCCGTGGAGGATCGGCGTCGGCGACTTCGCGCTCGGTCTCTCCGGATTCTCAGGCCTCGACGATCAGCGTGGCCGACCAGACGACGATGGCAGGGTGCAATCGGTGACCGTGCGCGCGGTGGCCGATGAGATCGCCGCCGCAGCCGATCTCGTCAAGGGATCGTCGCGCGGACTGCCGATGGCACTCGTACGCGGCGCCGGCGGATATCTCGACAACGGCCGAGCCGGGGCGAAGGCCCTGAGCCGTGACCTCGGAGAGGACTGGTTCCGCTACGGCCACGTCGAAGCAATCCACAGAGGCCTCGGCGTCACCGAGCTGCCCGGCCGTGCCGCAGCCGGTGACAACAGCGACGACATCCTTGAACGCGTCTCACGCGCCATCCGCGTCGTCCGCGCCGGAGCGTCACGCACCCCCGGTCAGGCTGCCTGGCGGATGCGCATCGAAGGGTCCGGTTCCCGGATCACCCTGGCCCCCTCCGACTCTCCGGCAACGCCGCAGGCCGGTGGTCCTCCCCTGCTGGAGGCGATGGTCGGCCTCGGGTCTCTCGTCGAGCGCATGCACACTGCGCTCTTCGCCGAGGACCTCAGCGCGACCACGAAGTGGGAGTGGGCCGACGGAGAGCTCGGAGCGTTCCCCCGTGGGGTCCGCATCAATATCGGTCTCCTGACTCCCTGACCATCGGTCTCCTGACTCCCTGACCATCGGGCTCCCGTCCCAGTGAACGCCCCATCACCATCGAGAAAGCAGGTCATCCCTCGTGGATCTATCCATCATCAGCCGCACCGGCGGACCCGTCCTCTTCTGGCGCGGCCCCGACTTCGACCGACTCGACCTCACCGGTCCAGTCGTGGCGAACTGGGTGAACAAGGGTGTCGGCCTCTTCGGCGACTACGACCTCGGCTCTGATTTCACACTCTTCGTTCCGCTGCCCGCCGGACTGCACTGGCGAGAGCTCGTCGCGATTCTCAGCGTCCTCCTCGCCGACGGTCGCGTCGTGCTCGGCACGGACGGGTCACCGGCCCCGGATGGTGTTTTCCACGCCTTCGTACCGCTGGGCCACGAGGACGATGAGCGACTGGCCGATGCCGAGGAGGTCTTCGTCTACAACCCACCGGCTTTGGCGCTGAGCACACCGGTCGATGCGGACTTCATCGACGTCAACTCAGCAATCCGCGCCTACCCGGACGTGACACCTCGGCGTCTCCAGTCCACCGGGACTCTCATCGTCGGTGGCCAGGAGGTCCAGTGGACCGACTCCCCGAACGATTCCAGATCCGGAATCCTCGTCTCGAACTCAACTCCGGGCCCAGACGAATGGGCGACGTTCCTGGGCCACCTCCTTCTCGGGGGTGAGTCTGTGCTGGCCAACGGGATGGACGAGGCTCGCATTGCGGACCTGGCGAGCAGCCTCGGCGAGGTCCGTGGCAGACTGGGCGTATGGACAAAGTAGTTGATACTCCCGCCGAGGCGGTAGCCGATATTGCAGATGGATCATCGATCGCCGTGGGCGGTTTCGGTGTCGTGGGCGTGCCTGAGTTCCTGATCCGAGCGCTCAAGGACCAGGGCGCCAAGGACCTCGAGGTGATCTCGAACAACGCCGGAGTCGACGGACGGGGCTTGGGCCTGCTGCTCGCCGACCACCGCCTCCGCCGGATCATCGCCTCCTATGTCGGTGAGAACAAGGAATTCGCCCGCCAGTACCTCTCCGGGGAACTCGAGGTCGAGCTGACCCCGCAGGGCACCTTGGCAGAGAAGATGCGCGCCGGCGGTGCCGGAATCCCGGCGTTCTACACGATCACCGGTGCCGGCACTCAGGTCGCCGACGGCGGCATGCCGTGGAAGTACGACGCCGAGGGCAACGTCGTCAAGGAGTCACCGGCCAAGGACACCCGCGTCTTCGACACCTTCGGCGAAGAGAAGGAATACGTCCTCGAGGAGTCCCTGGCTCCCGACTACGCGCTCGTCCGCGCCGCCATCGGAGACCGCCACGGCAATCTCGTCTTCAACTCTTCGGCCAGGAACTTCAATCCCCCGGCCGCACAGTCGGCCCGGATCACCATCGCCGAGGTCGAGAAGCTCGTCGAGCCAGGCGAGATCGATCCCGATGACGTCCACGTTCCCGGCATCTTCGTCCACCGCGTCGTCGAGCTGACCCCGGAACAGGTGGCCGACAAGCCCATCGAAAAACGTACCGTTCGCGAAGCCTGAGGAGCCGAAATGTCATTGACAAGAAATCAGATGGCCGCCCGCGCAGCCCAGGAACTCGAAGACGGCAGCTACGTCAACCTGGGCATCGGAATGCCGACTCTCGTGCCCAACTACCTGCCCGAGGGAGTCGACCTCGTCCTCCAGTCGGAGAACGGACTGCTGGGCGTCGGCCCTTACCCTACCGAGGACGAGGTCGATCCTGATCTCATCAACGCCGGCAAGGAGATCGTCACGATGCTCCCCGGTGCCTCCTACTTCGACTCCGCCGCCAGCTTCGGCATGATCCGCGGCGGCAAGGTCAATGCCGCGATCCTCGGCGCGATGCAGGTCGCCACGAACGGCGACATCGCAAACTGGATGATCCCCGGCAAGATGGTCAAGGGAATGGGCGGGGCCATGGACCTCGTCCACGGTGCCCAGCGCGTCATCGTCATCATGGACCATGTGGCCAAGGACGGCTCACACAAGCTGCTGTCGTCCTGTGGGCTGCCGCTGACGGGCAAGGGCGTCGTCAGCCGCGTCATCACCGACATCGCCGTGCTCGACGTCTCCGGAGACTCATTCACCCTCGTCGAACTGGCTCCGGGAGTCACCGTCGAAGAGGTCAAGGAGAAGACCGGCGCCGAGGTGAACGTCCCCGACGACGTCCCCACCATCAGCGTCGACGCCGCCTGAGGCACTGCTGCTCCGGCGGTTTCATACAGAGCAGTTGTGAGATGCGGGGCCGTTCTGGGCCGATTCCTTCCGAGGAATTCGGACCAGGACGGCCTCTTTCATGTGTCCGGGAGCCTTCACCCGCGCGGATAAGTCGGCGCGTTGGTGCGCGGGACCAAATGCAGATGGCGCCCGAGCTTGGGTGACCCCCGGACCTGGGTGCCTCGCAAACAGGTCTTGGCGATCAGAGACGTCGTTCCTCGGACCACCGCGCACCGTCAGTCGTTAAGCACCCCGTTAGCTGCATAGGCAACAGGTAGTTCAGCGGCCCCTCCCCTCAGCAGCAAAGGGCACCTGAGGAACGAGGTGAGCAGCCCAGACCGGCCCAAACAGACCAGGCCAGGCAATTCAGGCGAAGGGCAGCGAGGTGTCGAGTCCGGTGGTGGCCACGAACAGGTCACCGTGGCCATCTGCGGTCACTGTGGGCTCATTTGCCGCGATGAAAACGCTCTGGCCACGTGTGAGTGTCACTGTGGACCCGAGGGAGGTCAGAGTGATGCTTCCCGATGTGCACAGGGCGATGCTCGCGCCTCGGCGCTCGACCTGTGTCAGTCGCGGGCACCGCAATGACTGCAGTGCGAAGTCCTCGGTGGCGCCGAGGAGGATTCCGTCACGGTCAGGTTCGACCATACGAGGCTTGGCGGAGGCGAACTTCGCAACCTTTCCCAGCTCCGGAATGTCGATGTGCTTGTTCGTCAGTCCCCCGCGCAGAACATTGTCGCTCGAGGCCATGACCTCGATTCCGGTCCCGCCGAGGTAGGCGTGCAGCACACCTGATTCCATCGCCAGGGCTTCCCCGGGCTGCAGGTGGACGCGATTGAGCATGAGTGCCACAAGCACTCCAGGATCGGAAGGATAGTCAGCCACAAGCTCTTGGAAGGTCTCAGCAGGATCGACGGCTGTGCCCGAACGGCTGATGTGTCCTTCTGGCAGTTCTGCCAGATCCTGACCGGCGACCTCGTCCACAAAGTCGGCGGACCGGGCGTCTCCGAGGACGATCTCGACTGCCTTGGCGAAGGCCTTAGCCTCAGTCACGGATTTCAGCGCCGAGATCACGTCACCGAGAAAGTCCAGGGAAGCCGGTGACAGTGACAGCGACAGCAGACGTTCGAAGGTTGCACGCACGGCTTTGCGCGAACGGAATCCGGTCAGCGCGTGGAATTCGGTGAGAGCGTAGATGAGTTCCGGTTTGGCCGACGGGTCCTTGTAGTTGCGGGTCGAAGCGTCGAGATCGGGGCCCTCGGCCTCTTCCCGGGTGAATCCGATGGCCGCCTGCTCTGGATTCGGGTGAACCTGAATAGACAGTGCCTTCTGCGCGGAGAGGACCTTGAGCAGGAACGGCAGACGTGGCCCGAATACCTGCAGCGAGTCGTGGCCCAACAGACCCTCTGGGTCACCGGCAAGGTATTCGATGAGATTGGGTCCGACAGTGCTGCTGTCCGTCTTCACGTCCAGCGATGACGATGACCCCTGCTGCGCGGAACGGTAGGCCGTGCGCTGCTGATCAGACGCTCCGATGTCCAGACGGGAGGGGCTGAGAGGATGCGCTCCGAGCCACAGCTCGGCGCAGGGAGTGCCGTCGGGCGCAGTTCCCAGGATCGCCGGGATCGCGTCCGTGCTGCCCCAAGCAAAATTCTTGACCGTGTTGTGCAATCGACGCACTGTCTTGGTCCCCTTCGGCTGGACTCTTCGGATGAACACACATGCATTTGCCGTGCGTGTTTCTCCACGTTAGCGCGTCCATCTTGACTAATCATGGTTTTCCGAAGTGGCTTCACTGACTGTTCAGGCCCGGACATCTGTTGTTCACCGCGTGGTCAAAGGCCCGTGAAGCGGCACGTGAGGTTGACCGCACGAGACAGGCGGGCCAGCCGCAAGGAGAGTCTATGGACATCCGGGCCCAAGTCGCAGGTGAACAGGAACAGAAAAATGCCTCGCGACCGGTTCTCTTCAGAACCGACCGCGAGGCATTGGAACTATCTGCCGAGTCCTACTCGAACGGATGTCACCGTGCTGCCGTCAGCCGACCACGCGAATGACCTTCGCTCCACGATCGAGCATCCAGCTGTAGCTGCGCTTCGTCGTGTTCGTCCGGGTCGAGCCCGCATCGTACATCTGCCCCTTGGTCTCAGAGATGATGCCGATGTGGCCCGGGATCCAGATCAGGTCGCCTGCTTTGGCTTGACTGGCAGGGATGACCGTGCCGGCGTTGCGCTGCTGGCTTGTTGTGCGCGGCAGTTTGATGCCGTGCTTGCCGTAGACGTACTGGGTGTAGCCCGAGCAGTCCCAGCCCTTCGTCGGTGAGGTTCCGCCCCAGACATACTTCACACCGAGGTGGGCTTTCGCTTCACTGACGATGGAGTCACGCTGAGCCTGGATCTTCTCAGCCTTGGACGGCTTGTCGTCGTCCTTGGACTTGTCCTCGTCCTTTTTGTCGTCCTTGGACTTGTCCTCGTCCTTCTTGTCATCCTTGGACTTGTCCTCGTCCTTCTTGTCATCCTTAGGCGCGTCCGACTTATCGTCGTCCTTGGACTTGTCCTCGTCCTTGGACTTGTCCTCGTCCTTCGAATCCTTGTCGTCACCCTTGGCGTCTTTGTCGTCTGTAGAACCTTCCCCGGAGTCTGCAGCCGAACCGCCATCGGTGGCGCTGTCCCCCGGTGGTGCCGACTCATCGGCACCACCGGAAGCGTTGGCATCATCGGTGTCACCCGGACCATTGTCGTCGACTACGCCGCCTTCAATGGTTCCGGTGGGCGAGAACTCTGTAGTTCCATAGCCCTCGGCCCAGACGAGTCGGGCACCTTCGAACAGCTGCTCTCCTCGTCCGTCCTTGTACACCGGGTTCGACGTGGGGTAACCAAGGTGGCCCTTGACGGTACCTTTGTCACCCCAATAGTTCAGGAGCGTGCCGGTGGTGTAGTGGGCACCGGTGTCCTTCGACCAGTAGATCTTGCCTTTCTGGAACGACTGCGCCGATCCCCCGTCCTTCAGGCCGCCCTTCTCTTGCGAGGTGGGCAGGCCCAGCTGGGTGACAGCGTCACCCTTGTACGAGTTCTTGATCGCTCCGGTCAGGTGGTACGCACCGGTCTTCTTGGACCAGTAGACGTTGCCCTTCTCGTAAGCGCGAGCACGTGCTCCGTCAACGCCTTTGACATCGTGTTCCTTGCCAGTGGCCTTGCCGAGTTCCTTCTTGTGGTCAGCAGCGTACTTCTCGATAGCAGTCTTGGGCTTCGGCGTTGCCTTCTTGCCGTCGTCCTTCTTGTCATCCTTCTTCTTGTCATCCTTCTTGCCGTCGTCCTTCTTCTCATCGGACGGCAGATCGCCGGACTTCATGATGTCGGTGACAGTTGAACGGATCTCGCCCATCTTGGAATAGAAGGCGTCACCAGGGCAGCTGGTGTTCGCGAGGTCGCGGTGCGCGACGACGGTCGACTTGCTCGGCTTGACGCCATCGAGCGAAAGCTTCCAGGCAATCGCCGAGGCGACAGCATCCCTGGTCTTCTTCGGCGGAGCCGACTTGTCATAGGAGCCGATCACCGAGATGCCGAATGTACCGGAGTTGTGGCCGGCCACGTGAGCACCGATGACGGCCTTCTTGATGTCACCGCCGCGTGCATGCCAGAGACGGCCGTACTTATCGGCGATGACGTTGTATCCGATGTCGTCCCAGCCTCGACCCGACTGGTGGTAGGACTGGATACCGCGCAGAACCGAGGGAACGTCTTCAGCCGAGTAGCTGTTCGAACCGGCGGTGTGGTGAACGACAGCCTGCTTGACGCTGCTGGCGTAGTCGGGGCTGCCGTTGTATGCCTTGGCACCCCACGAATCGCGCGAGCCGATCTTCGGCTTCGGCACCTTGGCGGATTTGGCCACGTTGTTCGTGGACGAGGAGCCGGGGACGTAGTTCTGATTGGTGACCTCGGCCTGACCTGATGCAGCCACTGTCTCGGTGCTCGCGGCAGCCTCGGCCGAGCCCGCAGTCGAGCCGGGAGTCGTCTCTGAGGTATCTGCTGCGTCTTCGGACGGATCGGAGCTCTGCGGCTCGATCTCTACCGGATCGTTCTCGGCCACGGCCGCAGCATCATTGGGATTCTGCTTCGGATCGACGAGAACGAGCTCGGCATCGCTGGGTGCCTTGTCGCCCAGAATGCGCATCTGCACACCGGAGGCCCGGTTGACGGTGAACGGCTCGGAACCTTCGTTCTTCGCCTGCTCCTGTTTCTCCTCGTCGAGCGACTGCCAGTTGCCCCAATCAGATCCGCTCTTGACGCGGACTTGGATGCGGATGTTGGCCGTCGACTCGGAGAAGGTGAAGCCGATCAGGCTGGGGTTCTTGGACGGAACGTCGAGGACGTCGGAGATCAGCGCGATGTTGACGCCGTCTTCGGTCTTCTGACGCACCGAGCCCGAGATGTCGTCGCTGTCCTTCGATCCCTCAGATGATTCAGAGCCCTCGGACTTCTCGTCCTCGGACGCGTCATCCTTCTTCTCGGAATCTTCAGCGGGTGCCGATGGGTCAGCCTTCGGGGTGGTGGCGTCCGATTCAGCGGCTTCGCTTTCACCCTCAGGTGCGGACAGTCCTGCAGAGACGGGGTTGACCGACCCTGTGGAACCGGCAGCAGCAGAGGCACCCGAACTTGCGTTGACGAGTGCTGGCACCTGTGTCGAGGCCGCAGCGGTCGGCGACTTGAAGATGTTCGGCAGGTTGCTGGTTGCGCTCTGGTTGGCGACGTTGGCAGAGGAGTCACTGGAATCACGGGCGCCGGGGACGTTGAGTCCGTCTTCGCTCACGCTCAGCGCCTCTTGGGTCACTTCCGGCTCAGTCGACGCCGCGAAGGCAGTCGGTGCCGTGACCGCTAAGGTGCCGACGAGTGCGACTGAAGCGCAGCCCGCGACTGTGGGCAATAAGTATTTCATCGTTACAGCCTTTTCGAGGAAGTCAGGGAAGTTCAGGCCCTGGAATCATCTCACCGTTGGTAGGACGGTGGGTAATCCCAACATCTCAAAATTGTTACACATATACGGCGTGTCAGACTAGCCAAATAACAAAATAACCAAATTACACCGGTGTGGTTCCCAGTGTTTGCAAGGGACACACCGAGGGAAAGTTTTTCCCGGAATCCTGTGCAATTCCCTGCTTCTCACGGCCAACGCACAAGGTCGGCCAGGTGATCGACATCTCAGGGCACGTAGCAGATGGCTCTCTCTGCGCTCTCTTCGCCCTCGTCAGAGCCGCCTTCACTACCGCTTTGCGCACTGACCTGGGTGTTGCTTCCAGCCGTGAGCCCCCGGCTCGCATTCACCCCTGCAACGGCTCCGGACGTATCGCCAGGCACGCTCTGGGCGCCTTTGTCCTTCTCAGCATCCTTAGATGATTTTTCGATCGTGTCCGCAATCAAGGACCTGGCTGCGTCGAAGTCAGGCTGTGATGGTGTCACGTTGGGCGGAGTGAGGTCAAGGGACTCGATCTTCTGCGACTTGACCTTCAGAGCCAGGTCCACGAAGTCGTCCACCTCTGAGGAGGGAATGTCCGTCGCCAGCGCTCCTGGGGTGGCTTTGGCGATCTCCTGATACCGAGTCAGAACGGTGGCGGGATCGAGCTGTTTGACCATCGCCGTCTGCACGCAGCGTTGCCGGACCATCCGCTCGTAATCGCTGGAGAACTCACGGGAGCGGGCGAACCACAGAGCATGGAAACCGTCGAGCTTCTGCTTGCCCGGCTCGATCCAACCCTTGACCGGGCCATGCTCGCCTGTGTTCGGATCAACCTTCGAAGAGATCGGCACCCGCTTACCCGAGACGAGTGTGATCCCGCCCAGGGAATCGATGAGGCTCTCGAACCCCTTGAGGTTGACCATGGCGAAGTACTGAACTTCGAGGCCGGTGATCGCCGAGGTGGCATCCATCGTGGCCTGCTCCCCTGCTCGCTTCGGGTTCTCGAACTCGTCCTTGTGTCGCTCACCTTGCTGGAAGACCGCGTTGAGCAGGCACTCGTCGCCGCAGTTGTACCCCTGCGGGTAGTACTGGTGCAACGGCGAGTCCTTGGGGAACGGCACGTTCTCCATATTGCGCGGAAGGCCGACGATGACCGTCTTGCCGGTCTTCGCATCGATCGAGACCAGGGACAGCGAATCCGGGCGGATGCCGGTGCGCCCCTTGCCGGCGTCTGAGCCGAGGAGAAGGATGTTGTAGCGACCATCGACGGGCTTCGCGGCCTTCCCGGAGGCGAAGAGGTCAGACATCAGTCCGCGCTGGGAGTCCAGCAGGGTCGTGCCCCAGGCCAGCGGGCCGACAACGACGAGGACCAGCGCGCAGAACGCGGCCAGGAAGCGCTTGCGCGCCCTCGCTGACAGTGTGACCAGCTTGATCCGGCGCAAGGTGTCGAAGAGGCACACGATCCAGTTGATGGCGATCACCGGCAGCCAGATCGTGAGGAACGTCAGCAGGAAGGGATTCGTGCCGATCGTGAAGAGGAACTTCTTGTCGATGAGAATCACGATCAGCGCAATGATCGCGAGGACCCAGGTGATTGCGGTGATCGACAGCGAGATCTTGGCCCAGCGACGAGACCGGAACAGCAGCTGCACTCCCCCGGGAATGAGGACTGTGACGAGGAGAAGAATCCACGCCCGTACATCCCTCGTCGGCTGTGAGGCGTACGACGGGTGATGAATGGGGTCGACGTATCTCGTTTCGGCCACTGACCTACCTTTACCTCGCGCTCGTTGCTGTTATGGCCACCGCGCGGACCTGAAGCCCGCGGCGACACAGACTACTGTGCCAAACCTTCTGGAGAGTCCACTGTGTTCATCCATTGTGGCGCGTGCGAACCCGGGATTCCGGCACATTTGCCCTGCGCATGTCGCGTCGTCGCAGGTGTACTTGATCACAGCCACGCGATCTGTGGGGCCCAGTCTGGGAGTCCAGGCCCTAAGAGGGCCACCGCCCGTCAGCGATGGCCCTCTTCCGCGAAGCCTGGTTTCTCACCGCCGAAGTAGGTTTCTCACCGCCGAGGCAGGTCTGGCCTCAGCCGATGAGTTTGCGCCCCATCACCATGCGCTGGATCTGATTGGTGCCTTCGTAGATCTGTGTGATCTTCGCATCACGCATCATCCGCTCGACAGGATGATCGACGACGTATCCGGCACCGCCGAGCAGCTGCACGGCATCGGTCGTGATCTCCATGGCTGCATCCGAGGCAAAGGCCTTCGCTGCGGCACCGAAATAGGTGAGGTCGTCGTCGAAGCGCTGGCTCTTGGCCGCAGCGGTGTAGGTCAGCGAACGAGCAGCTTCGAGCTTCATGCCCATGTCCGCGAGCATGAACTGGACTCCCTGGTTCGAGGCGATGGCCTTGCCGAACTGCTGGCGTTCCTTCACATAGTTCACCGCGTAGTCCAAAGCGCCCTGTGCGATGCCGACGGCCTGTGCAGCGATCGTCACGCGAGTGTGATCCAGAGTCCGCAGAGCGATCTTCAGTCCTTCACCGGGGTCACCGATGATGCGGTCACCGGGCAGACGGACATTGTCGAAGAGGAGTTCGCGCGTCGGCGATCCCTTGATGCCGAGCTTGCGTTCCTTCTCACCGAAGGTGAATCCCTCGTCGGACTTCTCGACGACGAAGGCCGAGATGTTGCGGCCACGCGCACCGTCCGGGTCGGTCACGGCCATGACGGTGTAGTAGTCGGAGACTCCGGCGTTCGTGATCCAGGTCTTGACACCGTTGAGGATCCAATCGTCGCCATCGGCCACGGCGCGTGTCTTCATCGAGGCAGTGTCGGACCCGGCTTCGCGTTCTGAGAGCCCGTAGGAGAATCCGGCCTCACCGCGAGCAACCTGCGGGAAGTACTTCGCTTTGATCTCTTCGCTGCCGCCGAGCTGGACAGGCATGCTGCCGAGCTTGTTCACGGCCGGGATCAGTGATGACGAAGCACATCCGCGTGCGACCTCTTCGATGATGATGGCCACTGCCAGCGCGTCAGCGCCCATCCCGCCGTGTTCCTCGGGGATGTGGGCGGCGAAGAAGTCGGTCTCGACCAGAGCGTCGTGGGCTTCCTGCGGGTAGCGGGAATCGGCGTCAACCTCGGCGGCGAAGGGAGTGATCTTCTTCTCGACGACGTTGCGCACTGCGGCGCGGATCTCTTCGTGTTCTTCGCTGGGCTGGTAGAGGTCGAACATCATTCTCCTATTACTGATCGATCGTTAAGTACTTCTATTATCGCCGCAGTGCCTGCCCTTTGTCGAGAGCGACCTGCCGCAGCTGGGTGCGATGCTCGTCGAGTCGACCCCGGATTGCCGCCGCTGCATCGGTGTCACCGGCGCCGAGGATTCGGGCGGCGAGGAGTCCTGCGTTCTTGGCTCCGCCGATCGAGACGGTGGCCACCGGGACGCCTCCGGGCATCTGCACGATCGAGAGCAGGGAGTCCATGCCGTCGAGGTATTTCAGCGGGACGGGAACGCCGATGACGGGCAGCGAGGTCATCGAAGCGATCATTCCGGGCAGGTGGGCCGCTCCCCCGGCGCCGGCGATGATGACGCGCAGGCCGCGGTCTGCGGCGGTCTTGGCCCATTCGACCATGTCCTCAGGCATGCGGTGGGCAGAGACGACTTCAGCGGTCGAGCCGATGCCCAGTTCGTCGAGGGCCTCGGCCGCGGCCTTCATCGTCGGCCAATCCGAGTCCGATCCCATGACGATTCCGACGGCTGCGAAGTTCTCGTTGCTCGTGGAGTCGTCGTCATTCGCTGGAGGCATTTCAGGCCCTTTCGTCGCTGGAGGTGGCGGCAGTGCCGGCGGAGTCATCGGCAGATGGCGTCGTGTTTGCGTCGAGATCTGCCGGGGCCGGCATCTGCGGATGTGGGTTGACGTCGACGCCGGCGATGAAGTCCGCGGCATGACGGGCGCGAGCCAGCACGAGACCAGCGTCCTGTCCGTAGGCGTTGACATGGCCGACCTTTCGGCCTGGGCGCACGCTCTTGCCGTAGAGGTGGACCTTGACCGCAGGGTCGTGGGCCATCACATGCAGATAGGGGTGATAGAGGTCGTCGTGGTCGGCGCCGAGGATGTTGACCATCACAGAGACGTCCTCACGGGCTGCGGGGCTGCCCAGGGGCAGGTCGAGGACCGCTCGAAGATGCTGTTCGAACTGGCTGGTTACGGCCCCGTCCTGGGTCCAGTGACCGGTGTTGTGGGGACGCATCGCAAATTCGTTGATGAGGAAGCCATCGGCGGTCTCGAACAGCTCCATCGCCATCACACCGGTGACGTCGAGGGCACCGGCGACCTTGAGGATCGCCTCGGTGATCTCTCTGGACTTGTCGGCCGCCAGTCCCGGTGCGGGAGCAATTGCTTCCTTGCACACGCCGTTCTGCTGCCAGGTCTCAACGACGGGCCACACCGCAGTCTGGCCCATCGGGGAGCGTCCGACCATGACGGCGAGCTCGCGGGTGAAGTCCACCTTCTCCTCGGCGAGCAGCTGCCCGACCTCCTCGAGCCAGGTCACGGCCTCATCGATGGTGTCGATGACACGCACGCCCTTGCCGTCATAGCCGCCGCGAGGCGTCTTGAGGATGAAGGGGAATCCGACTCGCTGTGCGAATGACTCGACATCGGTGCGCGAGGTGATCTCTGCCCAGGCCGGGTTCGGCAGGCCGAGCTCGTCCATTCTCCTGCGCATGAGGATTTTGTCCTGAGCGAAGATGAGGGCCTGCGGTCCCGGGCGGACGGCGTGGCCCGCCTCGGCGAGGGCCTGCAGATGTTCTGGCGGAACATGCTCATGGTCGAAGGTCACCACGTCGACCGTCTCGGCAAAGGCCTTGAGGGTCGCGAAGTCCGTATAGTCTCCGACGCTCACCTCATTGATGACCTGGGTGGCCGGGGCATCAGCGGTCTCAGCGAGGACTGAGAAACGGACGCCGAGGGCTTCTGCGGCAGGGGCAAACATACGTGCCAATTGGCCGCCGCCAATGACACCAACACGAGGAAAAGTCACGTACACCATCCTATCGTCCGCTGCGGACATGAGATGCGCAGGTTCAGCATTCGAGCTCGGATGAGGAGATCAGCCTCAGGTGGAACGACGCAGTCTCCACAGCGAAGTGACTTCGGCCCCGCGAGCCCTGTGGAGTTCGTCCTCGGCATCCGCGGCACGGGGGTGGCGCGGGGTCGTGTCGTGTCGATCGTGGACGCGCAGGCCCGCAGCGGTGATGCGTTCGAGCAGTTCCTCCCGGGCCCGCAGGCCCAGATGCTCGGCGAGGTCGGACAGAATCAGCCATCCCTCGCCCGCCGGGCTCAGGTGCGCGGCCAGCCCGTCGATGAAGCGGTGGAGCACATCGGATCCCGGGTCGTAGATGCCGGCCTCGAGGGCAGACGTCGGCCGGGCGGGCAGCCACGGCGGGTTGCACACGATGAGGTCGGCGCGTCCCTGCGGGAAGAGATCGGCCTCGACCACCTCGGCGGATGAGGCGAGACCGAGGCGGCCCAGATTCTCTTGTGCACACGTCACCGCACGCGGATTGATGTCCGTGGCCACGACCCGGTCGACACCGCGGCGCAGCAGCACAGCGGCGAGGACGCCGGTGCCCGTGCCGAGGTCGAAGGCCGTCTTCGGTGCGCATGTCTGCGGTGCGGAAGAGTTCGATGTGGGTGAGTTCGGTGTGGAGGAGATGCCGGTGCCGGAGTCGGGAAACGGTGTCTGTGCGACGAGGTCGACGTATTCGCCGCGGATCGGGGAGAACACGCCGTATCGCGGGTGGATGTCCTCGCCAAGGGCGGGAATGGCCACGCCCCTCAGCTGCCACTGGTAAGCACTGAGCACCCCGTTCAGCTCGGTCAGCGAGACGCACATCGGTCCTGTCGATGGGCCGTAGGCGGCCTCGCAGGCCAAGCTCACCTCGGGAGCACGGCGCAGGTTCAGCAGGTAGCCGCCGTCGAGTTCGACGATCAGTGCACCAAGCAGACGGGCTCGTTCAGCAATGTAGCGACGCTGTGCTTCGAAGGCACCTGCACCGCTGAGGCCTCCCGCATCGCCGCCGGGGTTGTCCAGCTTGCGGCGAGAGCGCTTGCCGGCTCCATGTTTGCCGCCGCCGCGGCGAGCACTGTGGCGTTTGAAGCGGCGGTCCATCGCCTGCAGCAGCTGACGGCCGTTGTGATAGTCCCCGCGCCACAGCAGCCCGGTCCCCGATCGGGCCAGACGGTAGGCGGCATCGGCGGTGATGTCGTCGCTGATGACAGTCACCTGTGCCGGGGCGGCCGACTGGTTCTCCGAATGCCAGGTCGCCGATCGTTGGGCTCCGTCCTCGGTCCAGCCGAGTGCAGTCGCCGACGGTTCGGGTTCTGTCACTGTGGGTTCCTGAATGCTCTGTTCATCGAAAGGCTCTGTTCATCACACAACTCTGTTCACGGACCCGACTCACACCACGAGCAGGGGAATGTGGAGTTCGCGTTCCGTCGTCGACCCGTGGTGGCCGATGAGCGCGATAGCGGAGGCGGACTCGTTGTCCGAGTCGACGATGGCGAATTCGTCCTGGCAGATGACCACGAAGTCCCCGATGCGCTGGCGGAAGCGGGGGTCGACGGGACCGAAGTAGCCGCGCCGGATGACCTCATGGCGGCTGAGGATGAGCGCCCTGTCCCCCACTGTCTCGGTCCACGCCGAGTAGATGTCGGCCTCGGCGCCCTCCTCGGCATAGAGGTGTACGGCGCGCGGTTCGCCGCCGACATGCCTGACGCCCTGCCGCAGTTCGGGGGCATCGGCAAGGTCGAGACGCAAGTTGTGGTCGATGTCGACCATGCCGTGATCGGCGGTGACGATCATCGACGAATCGGCAGGCAGACCGTTGGCCAGCTGCGACAGTGCCAGGTCGACGTGTTCGAGCTCCTCGGTCCACTGCGAGGAGTTCGATCCGTGGACGTGGCCCGTCTTGTCGAGGTTGCCCCAGTAGAGGTAAACCAGCCGACGGCCAGGAGCCTTCGCCTCTTCGATGGCCTGAGCGCAGCGCTGTTCGAGCGTTTTCGAAGCCCGGAACCGGCCCCCACGCAGGGAAGCCCGATTCAGGCCGCGACCGGCGAACTTCGCCTCGCCGAGGCTGACCACGTCGACCTCGGCCGCGGTGAGTCGCTCGAACAGGGTCGCATCGGGCACCCAGGCAACCGGGTCGACGTCGAGGTCCCAGGTCAGCTGGTTGAACACAGCGTCTTTGGCTGGGTCGAGGACGCGGTATCCGACGACGCCGTGGCCACCGGGCAGACGCCCTGTGGCCAAGGAGGACAAGGAGTTCGCGGTCGTCGAGGGGAACCCTGTGGACAGGGTCCGTCGTGAGGCCGCCAGGGACCGGAAGAATGGAGTGTAGCCGCTGTACTGCTTGAGCTGGCTCTCCCCCATACCGTCGATGAGGACGACGATCGTCGTCCTCGAATCCCGGTCAAGGCCCAGCGACTGTGCCCGAGCACGCGCCGAATCATCGAAGATGTCCCCCGCGCCGAGGCTGAGGGCCGCGGCGGGAACCACGTCGGAGAGGATAGGCCCGGAGTAGTCGGGTGGCCCCGTCAGGGGTGAAGTGCTCGCATCTGCCATCAGCGGCGAGACCGCAGCCTGGCTTGGAACACCGCGGCACGCAGCTTTCCGGCGAATTCTCCGATGCGATCAACTGCCGCCTGACCTTCGGCCTCGGCGGACACGCGCAGCATGACGTCTTCAGAGAAGATGGATCCACCGTAGCCGTGATCGGCCGCGCAGTCCGGGTCACCACAGGTCTCCGGGAAGGCTTCGATCCGTCGAGAGGCGCCCCATGACATGGTCAGAGACACCTCGACGGGCTTGTCGCCGGGAATGAA
Source organism: Brevibacterium antiquum (assembly GCF_016107655.1). GTDB lineage: Bacteria > Actinomycetota > Actinomycetes > Actinomycetales > Brevibacteriaceae > Brevibacterium > Brevibacterium antiquum. The sequence continues at coordinate 280,997 of NZ_JABASX010000001.1, read as the reverse complement.
TGCAGCAGGGTCGGCAAACGTCCGGCCGACCATGACGGTGCCGAGACGCTCGAGTTCGATGTCCTCGCTGCTCGTCACGGCCCGCGGTTTGGAACCGGGTGCAGCGTTCGGGTCATCGTCGACGTGCGCAAGCAGCAGACGTGTCTCGGTGAGCACGAAGGCGGTGACGTGACGGTGGATGGATTCGATGTCGACATGCGTGTCGATGTGAACGAAATGAGCGAGCACCGGTTCGTCGAACAGAGAATCAGCCAGAATCCCCTGTGTGAGCTGTGGGTAGTATCCGGCCGACTGCAGATCGTGAACGAGAACTTCGGGTAAAGCCATGACTCCCATTGTGCCGTACTCGCCCGCCTCTTCCCACTTCGCCCCATTCCTTCGGCTCCCGTTCTGCGACCTTGCAGGTCATGTACGGCCCGGGGTCTTCGCCATCCGCTTATGCTGGGAGCATGGAAAACTATCCTTCCGAGTGGGAAGCCGATGTCGTCCTGCGCGATGGCGGCACCGCCCATCTGCGTCCCATCGTCCCTGGCGATGCCGACGCACTCTCGAAGATGCATGAGGCCCAGTCGCCCGAGTCCATCTACCTGCGCTTCTTCGCCCCGCTGCCCCGGTTGCCCAAGCGCGATCTGGACCGGTTCGTCACCGTTGACCATCGCGACCGAGTGGCCATGATCATGCTGGTCGGATCCGATATCATCGGCGTCGGCCGCTTCGACAAGATCTCAACCACCTCCGCCGAGGTGGCCTTCAATATCGCCGATGCCCACCAGGGACGCGGCATCGGTTCGATCCTCCTTGAGCATCTCGCCGCCGCAGCCCGGGATCTGGGGATCCGCAGGTTCACCGCCGAGGTGCTGCCTCAGAACCGATCCATGCTGCAGGTCTTCCAGGCCGCCGGCTACGAGGTCTCACGCGGTTTCGACGACGGCGTCGTGGCCGTGAACTTCGACATCGACCCGACGGCACGGTCGATCGAGGTCCAAGCCTCTCGGGAGCACCGCGCCGAGGCACTGAGCGTGCGCACGGTCCTCCACCCCACCTCGGTGGTGGTCATTGGCGCCAGCCGCAAACGCAACTCCACCGGCCATCTCCTGATCCGCAACATCACCTCGGCGAAGTTCACCGGCGACCTCTGGGTCGTCCACCCGGAAGTGGACCAGATCGCCGGAGTCCAGGCGTATCCGAGCCTGGATGATCTGCCCGGCAAGGCAGACCTCGCCGTCATCGCTGTGCCTGCGGAGTCCGCCACCGAGGTGGTCCAGGAGTGCGCGGCCCACGGGGTCAAAGCGGTCCTCGTCATCTCCTCGGGATTCGCCGAGACCGGTGAAGCCGGGGCCGAGCTGCAGCGCCAGATGGTCTCCACCGCCCGCGCCTACGGGATGCGCGTGGTCGGCCCGAACTCGTTCGGCCTCGTCAACGAGTCCGAGAACATCTCGCTGAACACATCGCTGGCTCCGTTCCTGCCGGCATCGGGCACGCTCGGCCTGTTCAGCCAGTCGGGCGCGTTGGGCACCGCTCTGCTGGCGGCGGCGAAGAAGCGCGGACTCGGCATCTCCACATTCGTCTCCGCAGGCAACCGCGCCGACCTCTCCGGCAACGACGTCCTCCAATACTGGGAGGAGGATCCGGCGACGAAGACCGTCGGCCTCTACCTCGAATCGATCGGCAACCCGCGCAAGTTCGCCCGCATCGCCCGCCGGGTCTCACGCGTCAAACCAGTCGTCGTCATCAAATCCGACCTCACCGGCCGCGAGCTGCCGCCCGGGCACATCGTGCGCACCTCGTCCCTGGCACCGAACACCCTCGACCAGGTGCTCGGTCAGGCCGGCGTGATCAGAGCCGATACGATCCACCAGCTCTTCGACTTAGCCCAGGTGTTCTCGACCCAGTCCCTGCCCGCGGGCAGGCGCCTGGGAGTCGTCGGCAACTCGGCGGCGATGGCCACCCTCGTCATCCAGCGAGCTCGCTCCGAGGGTCTGCACGTCGAAGCCGACCCGGTGTCTCTGCACCCGGAGGTCGAGGCAGAGACGTTCCGAGACGAGCTCGAGGCGATGTATGCCCGCGCGGACATCGACTCCGTGATCGTCACCTTCACCCCCTCGGCCGGAGCAGAGGAATCCGAGATCGCGGCCCACCTCGCCGAGGCGGCGGCCCGTTCGCAGAAGACGACCGTGGCCTGCTTCCTCGGCATCCAAGGTGTCCAAGACGAGCTGACCACTCATCTCAGCGACAGCGAAGGCAACCGCAACTCGCACACCGTACCCAGCTACGTCGGCCCCGAAGACGCTGTATGGTCCCTGGCCAGAGCCACCGACTACGCCCGCTGGCGAGGCGCTGACCACGGCCGTTTCCTTGAGGTCGAAGACCTCGACGACAAGGGCGTGCGCACTATCATCGAATCCGCACTCTCCGAGGCCCAGACAGGCCGACCCGTTCGGCTCGAGCGGGATCAGGCGAGGGCTCTGCTGTCCTGCTACGGGATCGAGGTGCTGCCCCACATCACCGCCGCCTCGGTGGACGAAGCCCTGTCCGCTGCCGACGACATCGGCTATCCGGTCGCGCTCAAGGCCGTATCGACCACGCTGCGCCATCGGATGGAGCTGGGTGGTGTGCGACTGAACATCGACTCACCGGAGGAGCTGCGCGAGGACTTCCAAGCGATCCAGGAGACCATCAGCTCCCTACTCGTCGACGAGGACCCTCTGGTCGACGTGCAGGCCATGGCTCCCCCGGGAGTGCCCTGCGTCATCCGTGCCGGCGAGGACCGGCTGCTGGGGCCGTTGCTGTCGTTCTCCCTGGCCGGGGATACGACGGAGCTGCTCGGCGATGTCGAACATCGCGTGGCCCCGTTGACGGACAAAGATGCTGAGGACATGATCCGATCGGTCAAGTCCTCGCCGAGGCTGTTCGGCTATCGGGGTCTGCCGCCGGTGAATATCGATCCGCTCAAGGATGTGCTCGAACGCCTGTCGGTGCTCGTCGAGAGGCACCCGCAGATCCTCGAACTCGAAGTCCATCCCATGGTCGCCACCGTGACCGGCGGACATCTTCTGAGTGTGAGGATTGATCTGCTCACCGATTCCACACGGATCGATTCGACGCGGAGACTGCTCAGCTGACCCGCCCGGGGAATTCAGATGCGGCCCATTTAGTGAGAACCGACTGTCAGTTTGGCGAGTCTTATACCAATTCTTGTCTATTGCAGGTAGTGTCTGTATCCGTTCGGCACGAAACGTTATGAATTCGTGTTTTAGTGTGTGGCCATACATTGGCCATAGTCTGTGGCCAGCCACTGGCCATCCACCATCCAAAAGGCACCTGCACTGCGGGTGCCTCACGAGAGTGAGGCCTGAAAGAAATGATTTCACGAAGAGACGTCGTCACCGACTCCGCGATTGCTGTAGTCGCCGAACAGGGAGTTCGTGGACTCACCCACAGGGCAGTCGATGCCCTCGCCGAGTTGCCCGTCGGCTCGACATCGAATGTCTACCGCACCCGTGATGCTCTCATCACTGGAATCATGGAGCGCATCGGAGACCTCAACTCGCAGCAGCTCGACCGTCTGCCGGACATGTTCCGGGACAGCGGAAAGTCCGCGCTGGAGATCTCCGTCGATTTCTGCATGAACTGGCTGACCACCGACCGGAACCGCTTCTACACGATGATCATGCTCAGCCTCGACCCGGCCCTGCCCGACGAAGCCTTGGCCGCGAAGCAGAAGAACACCGCGAAGATCGACGAGTTCGTCATGCGACTGGCCAAAGTCGATGCTGAGATGGCTCGCACGATGAACAGCTCCGTGATGGGAATGATGATCACCGAACTGATCGCAGGAACGGCCGATCGCCCCCACGTAGAATCGTTCATGGGGCAGTTCCTCACGTGGGTGGCCAGCAACACGACGCAGGCCTGACCTCAACACGACGCAGGCCTGACCTCTCCGAACGGACCTGAACTCTTCGGACCTGAGCTCCTCGCTGGCACAGTTCTGAAGCCGCTGCGACGCACAGACGCTCACACACTTCGACAACACACGCGCGCCCCGATCTTCACACCGCGGACGCTTTCAGACAACGACACGGACGCCCCGGAAATGCGGGCTTGAGCCGTAGAACTCAAATCGAACGCTAGAATCGACGGGTGCTCTCCGTTGTCGATGCCGAACCTCGGCGTGTGAGAGAGCACCCGGAGCGGAAAATTCGTGCGTCAAAGGAGTTCCATGACCGAAGGCAGAGTCATCGATGTCGACGTCTCGTCAGAGATGGAGAGTTCGTTCCTCGAATATGCGGTCTCGGTCATCCACTCCCGCGCCCTGCCCGATGCCAGGGATGGGCTGAAGCCCGTCCAGCGTCGCATCGTCTACCAGATGGGCGACATGGGTCTGCGCCCCGAGCGTGGGCATGTGAAGTCCTCTCGCATCGTCGGCGATGTGATGGGCAAGCTGCACCCGCACGGTGACACTGCGATCTACGATGCGCTGGTGCGCCTGAGCCAAAGCTTCATCATGCGCGTACCGCTCGTCGACGGCCATGGAAACTTCGGTTCCCTCGACGACGGTCCTGCCGCCCCGCGTTACACGGAGGCCCGGCTGACCTCGGCTTCCATGCAGATGATCGCAGGCCTCGATGAGGACGTCGTCGACTTCGTCGGGAACTACGACAACACACTTACCCAGCCCGAGGTTCTGCCCAGCGCGTTCCCGAATCTGCTCATCAACGGCACGTCCGGAATCGCCGTGGGCATGGCCACCAATATGGCTCCGCACAATCCGGGTGAGGTCATCGCCGCCTGCTGCCACCTGATCCGCAATCCTGAGGCCGGCCTGGCCGAGCTGATGCGCTTCATCCCCGGCCCCGATCTGCCCACCGGCGGACGGATCATCGGCCTCGATGGGGTCCGTGAGGCCTACGAGACCGGTCGCGGTACGTTCCGCACCAGAGCCACGGTCTCGATCGAGAACATCAATGCCCGCCGCAAGGGCATCGTCGTCACCGAGCTGCCCTACCTCGTGGGACCGGAGAAGGTTGTGTCCAAGGTCAAGGACGCTGTCGGGGCGAAGAAGCTCACCGGCATCGCTTCGATCGATGACTACTCGGACCGCAAGAACGGAATGCGTCTGGTCATCGGCATCAAGAACGGGTTCAACCCGGAGGCAGTCCTCGCTGAGCTCTACCGGCAGACCCCGCTCGAGGAATCGTTCAGCATGAACAACGTCTGTCTCGTCGACGGCCAGCCGCGGACACTGGGTCTGCGCGAACTGCTGACCGTCTACCTCGCCCACCGCATCGACGTCATCCGCCGCCGCACCGTGTTCCAGCTGCGCAAGGCCAAGGACCGCCTCCACCTCGTCGAGGGTCTGCTCATTGCGATCCTCGACATCGACGAGGTCATCCAACTCATCCGCTCCTCCGACGATGCGGCCACGGCGCGCACACGTCTGATGGACGTCTTCGAGCTCTCGGAGCTCCAAGCCACCTACATCCTCGATCTGCAGCTGCGCAGGCTGACCAAGTTCTCGCGCATCGAGCTCGAAGCCGAGCGTGACGAGCTGCGTAAGAAGATCGACTACCTCGAGGACCTGCTCGCCGATGAGGCCAAGCTGCGCGAACTCGTCGCCACGGAGCTCGAGGCGACGGCGGAGGCCATCGGCTCGCCTCGGCGCACGGTTCTCATCGAAGGATCGATGAAGGAGCTCTCAGCCAAGGGCAAGAAGGCTCAGTCTGACCTCAAGATCGCCGACGCTCCCTGCCGGGTCCTCCTCTCGACCTCCGGGCGCATCGCCCGAACCGCTGATGCCTCGGCATTGCAGAGGATCGGGAAGCGCTCGAGCCATGATGCGCTGCGCTCGGAGATCGTGTCGACGACTCAGGGCAAGGTCGGTGCGGTGACCTCGACAGGTCGTCTGCACATGGTCGATGTCGTCGACCTGCCGGCTCTGCCGCCGGCCGCAACACGTCCGAACGTCGCCGGCGGCGTCAAGATCGCCGACTACGTGACGCTGGAGAAGAATGAGACGGTCCTCGGTCTCATCGACCTCGACCGTGAGTTCGTCGTCGGCACCGCAGGCGGAGTCGTCAAACGTGTGTCCGTGGCTGCCAGGCCGAACAAGAGCGAGTGGGAAGCGATCACACTCAAGGGCAAGGACTCCGTCATCGGCGTTGCTCAGCCGAAGGACATCGATAAGTCCCTGGCGGTGTTCGTGACCTCGAATGCGCAGCTGCTGGCCTTCGATGCCTCCGGGCTGCGGGCACAGGGCTGGAACGCCTCAGGTGTGGCTGGGATGAAGGTCGCCGCCGATGCGCGCGCGCTGTTCTTCGGCATGACTCCCAAGGAAGCCAAGACCGACGAGGACGGCGACGCCGACACCAGCGTCGGCACGTTCGCCGTGGTCACAGTCGCCAGTGGCGAGAACTTCTACGGCGCACCATCGTCATCGATCAAGGTCAGCGACTTCTCCGAATATCCGACCAAGGGCCGTGCGACCTCGGGTGTGCGTGCCCACAAATTCCTCAAGGGCGAAACCGAGCTGTCCCTGGCCTGGGTCGGCGATACCCCGCAGGCGGCTGCCCAGGCAGGAGGGGCCAGGACCCTTCCAGCCGAGATGTCCAAGCGCGATGCCACAGGCTCGCCCCTCGAGTCCAAGATCGACGTCATCGGAACGGTTCCTCGCCTCGGCGGCGCCGAAGATCCTGTCGGCGACGGTGCTGCCGGTGGCGGCTCCGCTGCGGGTGGCGAGCCCGGCGGAGGTTCGACGTCCCCGGCTGCGACCCGCACGCAGGGATTGGCGACGAGCTTCGACGAGCTCGATCTCGACCTTGATGACGGGCGTGATCTCGATGAGGCGAAAGAAGAGATCGCCCGTTCGAAGATCGACTCCGACGACGTCGTCATCGTCTCCCATGACGACGATGACGACGACACAGCGCTGTTCTGAGGAATTGGCGAGGAAATCTGAGGAATTGGCGAGGAAAAGCTGCCCTGCCGTCAGCAGTGATCTCGATCAAAGACCACTTCACCAGTGATACCCGTACTCGCATAGACACCCACTGCAGCTGTATGACTTCGCGCTAACAGTGCGAAGTGCGCCCACCGGTGCCGCGTGGACCTCAGGGTGCGGGAGATGCCGTGGCGTCTGGCTCAGTTTTCGTCGTCGTCGAGGTCCAGCTGCATTCGGGCAGCCGTTCCACGCTTCATCTCGCCGATACCGGTCTCCCCCAGCCCCTGGAGCGACAGAGATTCGCGCCGCTCGAACACATAGGCATCCGAAGCAGAGAGCACCCGAGCCGTGTCCTCATCGGTGAAGATCGTTCCCGGATCGGCAACCGCGGTCAGCCGGGCAGCCAGATTGACGCTCGACCCGAAGATGTCGCCCAGGCGAGACAGGACCCTGCCCCAGACGAACCCGACGCGGGCCTGCGGCAGATCCTCGGCCGCAGTCACACGCTCCATCAAGGTCATCGCGATCTCTGCTCCGGCCAACGGCGTCTCGGCGGCGAAGAACACCTCATCGCCGACGGTCTTGATGACTCGACCGCCTCCAGTGGCCACGATGTTGTAGGCCATGCCCTGGAACTCCTGCACCAGATTCGCTAGCTGTCTGGGCTCCATCTTCTGTGAAAGACGCGTGTAGGAGACGAGGTCGATGAAGCCGACCGCCCGGGCCAGCGGCATCGAGGAGTCGTACCAGCCCTGCCTGTTGTCGATGGCCAGACCATCGGAGACGTTGACGTTGAGTCGTCCCATCACCTCGGCGAGGTTGCGTCGCCAGGAATACGTCAGCATCTTCTGCAGGGGGTCGACCATGTCCTCGACGACCTGCAGCGCGTCGCGCCTGGCTTCGGGATCGGTCAGCCCCTTCTCCTCGGTGAGGAAGTCGACGAGAGTCTCCATCTGCCATACGACGAGACGGTCCGTGGTCTGGCCGATTGCGCGGGCCAGCGACAGCGCGGTGCCCTGGTCGATGAGGCCGTCGGCGACAGGCTTGGCCCACATGCGCAGCGCATGGGCATCGCTGACGGTGTAGGCCTTCTCTGTGCCGTCCGTCTGGGACATGCCCAACGCTCGCCACATCTTGCGCGCAGAGACCGTGGAGATGCCCCCGAGTTTCGCCGCTTCACGCCGGTCGAGCACGCGTTTGCCGTCGAGCAGGATCTCTTCGAGCCGTTCGGCCGCGGTGCGGGTTTCGTAGATGGTTTCGTCTTCGTCTGCCTCGTCGAGGATCTGCAGGGCCGCGGTGCGCGGATCTTCGTGCAGTCCTCCGAAGAAATCGCCGCCCGCCTGATCGCCTGAGGAGTTCTCGTCACTTGATTCCTCAGCTTCTGCCCAGGGGACCGTCGACATCGCCGAGGTGGCCGGCAGTGTGGCGGGCAGGTCCTCGTCGCCGTGCTCGATCCCCTGGATAGAGGGTGGCGCCGAGGCGGCTGGAGGCTCAGTGGCATTCGGCGACGAGTCGATCTGGTCGTCCGTGATCACCGGAATCGAATTGGGTCCCTGGGAGGAGGTGGGTCCCTGGCTGGATTCCCCAGCTTCAGACGACCTTTGAGCGTCGCTGCTGTCCTGCTGGGCGGAGTCCTGCTCCTCTGTCCCGTTCGACGTTGAGTCGTCCGAAGCTGCCCTGTCAGAAGCAGTGTCGTTCGAGTCGACGCCGTTCGACGCGGTGTCGTCGGTGCCACCCGCAGCCTCGTCGGGCACGATGTTGAATTCGGCTGTGAAGTCCGAGACGCCTGTCATCTGCGGCCCCCAGCTTCTGTCCCTGTGATTTCGGGCCCCATACTGTCACCGGCTGGTCGCAGGTGGTGGACATCGCCTGCACTGACGCTGATGTCATTGTCGATGATGAGGTCGCCACCGGCGTCGAGCCCTGTGGCACGGCCGTAGAGCTTGCTTCCGTCGGGCCGTTCGACCCTGACCTGTGTCCCGAGTGTCACCATATTCGCACGCACCTCTTCGCCGACCGTGTTCCGGCTGAAATCGTCATCGTCATACTCGACAAGCTCCCTGTAGGCAGGAATCAGTGTGCTCAGAATTGAGATTAACAAGTCTTCATGAGCAACTTCTGAGCCGTCCGTATCCTTTTCGATCGCAATGGAGCTGGCGCTCTCACGAGGCAGATCATCACGTTGCAGGCGGGTATTGATTCCCATGCCCAGAACGATTCGCGGCCCTGTCGGCAGCGGTTCGACCCGAGCGAGGATCCCGCACAGCTTCTTCCCGTCCTGCGTCAGCACATCATTGGGCCACTTGAGTACGGCAGGCACACCCGCCTCGGCGATGGCGGCTCGCACGGCCTCACCGGCGATCAGAGGAATCCACCCCCACGAGTCGAAGACGGAACCCGGTGCCAGCAGAATCGAAAACGTCAGGGACCGGCGCGGGGGCACTGTCCAGGTCCGACCCAAACGGCCGTGGCCGGCGTTCTGATGATCGGTGCCGTAGACGGAGAACTCGGCGGGCACCTCGGCGAGGTCGCTGCTCTCTGAGCACGCGATCCGGCGCATGCGATCGGTGGGGACGTCGGTGAGGGTGGATTGTCCGCGCACCAGTGCAGCCAGCTCGTCGTTCGTCGACGAACACACGTCGTCCCAGATGACAGTGGGTAGATCGAAACCACGGTCCGCAGCCTTGCGGCGCAGTGATTCGACATCGACGAGGAAGGAATTGTGTTGGCTGTTCACCAGTCCACTTTAGATTCTTTTGGCGAGAGTGCACAATGATCGCACCGTGCGTCGTTATTGTGGAGGCATGACGGATACCCCACGTACAACAGCCGAGCGCATCGACGCTTTCGTCCAGCGCCGGGACGCGGCCCACACCGGCAATGTGAAGTCGGTGGAGAACCAGCACAAACGCGGCAAGCAGACCGCTCGCGAACGCATCGAAGCGCTCCTCGACGAGGATTCGTTCCAGGAGATCGACGAGTTTGCGCGCCACCACAACCACCAGTTCGGGATGGAGAACAACCGCCCCGATGGTGACGGTGTCGTGTGCGGTCTGGGCACGATCGAGGGCAAGACCGTGGCCGTGTTCGCTCACGACTTCACCGTCCTCGGCGGCTCCCTCGCCGAGGCGAATGGTCGGAAGATCGTCAAGGTCCAGAAGCTTGCCATCAAGCTGGGCTGCCCCATCATCGGCATCAACGACTCCGGCGGCGCCAGAATCCAGGAGGGTGTGGGCTCGATCGCCCTGTTCGCAGAGATCTTCCGCCTCAATGTGGCCTCCTCCGGCGTGATCCCGCAGATCTCGCTCATCATGGGCCCCTCGGCCGGCGGTGCCGTGTACTCCCCCGCGCTGACCGACGTCACGATCATGGTCGATCAGACCAGTCACATGTACATCACCGGCCCCGACGTCATCAAAACCGTCACCGGCGAAGAGGTCGGCCATGAGGAGCTCGGCGGCGGCCGCACGAACAACACCGTGTCCGGCAATGCCCACTACCTGGCCAGCGACGAGGACGATGCACTGAACTATGTGCGCGACCTGCTCTCATTCCTGCCGCAGAACAACCTTGACCCGGCCGATGCCGACGAATTCGAATCGGACCTGAGCGTCGCACCTGAGGATGAGGCCCTGGATTCGCTCATGCCGGATTCGCCGTCACAGCCCTATGACATCCTCGATGTCGTCACCACCGTGCTCGACGATGCAGAATTCCTGCAGGTCTCCGAACTCTTCGCCCCGAACGTCGTCACCGGATTCGGACGCGTCGAGGGAGTCAGCGTCGGGGTCATCGCGAACCAGCCGATGCAGCTGGCGGGAACTTTGGACATCGATGCCTCGGAGAAGGCCGCCCGTTTCGTGCGCCTCTGCGATGCCTTCAACATTCCGATCCTCACCTTCGTCGACGTACCCGGATTCCTGCCCGGCACAGATCAGGAGTTCAGCGGCATCATCCGCCGCGGGGCCAAACTCATCTACGCCTACGGTGAGGCGACGGTCCCCCTGATCACTCTCATCACCCGCAAGGCCTACGGCGGAGCGTACTGCGTCATGGGATCCAAACAGCTCGGCGCAGACATCAACCTCGCCTGGCCCAGCGCGCAGATCGCGGTCATGGGCGCTCAGGGTGCGGCGAACATCGTCTACCGGCGCAAGCTCAAGGCCGCCGGTGAAGCGGGCGAGGACGTCGATGCGCTGCGTGACGAGCTGATCCAGGATTACGAGGATGCCCTCCTCAACCCGTATCTGGCGGCCGAAGAGGGCTACATCGACGCGGTCATCAAGCCGAGCGAGACCCGAAACCGGATCGTGCGTGGGCTGCGGGCGCTGAAGAACAAGCATGTTGACGCTCCAGCGCGCAAGCACGGTAACATCCCACTATGAGCCAGGATGCACAAGAGGCCACAGCCACCTCGCCGGTCGAGGATCGGACGCAGGTGCGAGCACACGACGGCGAGCCCGTCAGCGACGACTTGGCCAACGCCGCAGCGGTGGCGGCCGTCGTTGCGATCCGCCAGGTGGCCCTTGCCTATGCTGCCAATCAGGCGGCGGCATTGGACCAGATGGAGACGGCGAAGCACGATCGCGCAGGGTTCAATGCCCCACGCCGCAACGTGTGCCGACGTCTCCCCCAAGCCTGGACGCAGACGCTGGGACGCTGACAGTAGGTCGCTGACAGCCAGCACTGAACACTCGGACGACACACTTCGGGCGCCGACAGTTGAACTGTCGGCGCCCGAATCATGTCACCCTGTACCCGTTCGCCGAGAGGAGTACATACCGTCGAGCGGGCAGATGACAGCTGGCTCCCTCGACGGTAAGCAGTCCCCTCGATGCCACCGGCGGGTCGGTGACATCGGGCCTCAGCTCACCTCAGCCGGTATTGGTCCTTCGCCGGGTCGGCTCCGGGCTCCACCTGGTGATTGGTACCCACCTCATGGTTGGCCCCCACCTGGTGGATGGTTCCTGTATCGACTCCAGGATGAGGTGCGTATCCGTCCTCGACGGTGACCGTGCTCAGACGCTGAGGACTGCGCCCATCGGCCATCGACGAGTCACCCGAACCCGTCACCGAGTCCCCCGAAGCGCTCGTCACGCCTCGTGTCGGACCGCCCATATCGTCACCGTAGACAGCTTCACCGCGGGCCACCATTCCGGCGACGTCGGAGAGCTTGAGCTGCGGGAGGAACCAGGCGAGGACGAAGGCCACGAGGAACACCGGCACCATGGACCAGAACGAGGGTGCCAATGCATCCGCGTAGGCATTGACAACGAGGTCATGGATGGGTCCGGGCAGCGAGGCCACAGACTCCGGTGTCAGCGAGTCGGTGGTCGGAGCGCCAGCCCCTGCACCACCCGCACCTGCACCACCGCCGGGTGCCTGCGACATCGCTTCGCCGACCTTGTCTGCCAGCCGGGAGGTGAATATCGACCCGAACAGTGCCGTGCCCACCGAGGCACCGATCTCGCGGAAGTAGTTGTTCGTCGAGGTTGCGGTGCCCACCAGCTCCGGAACCACGGAGTTCTGAATGACGAGGACGATGATCTGCATGACCAGGCCCAGGCCGAAGCCCATGGTGAAGATCATGCATCCGATGAGCACCATCGAGGTATCGGCCGTCAGCGTGGTCATCCAGGCCAGAGCAATGCCGGCGATGAGGGTGCCGAAGAGCGGGTAGATCTTGTACTTGCCGGTCTTCGACACGATGAAGCCGGAGACGATGGAGGTCAGCATGACACCGGCCATCATCGGCAGCATGAGCAGGCCGGATCCTGTCACGTCTGTCCCGGATGCCATCTGCATGAAGGTGGGCAGGAACGCCATTGCGGAGAACATGCCCAGGCCCAGCAGCAGGCCGATGACTGTCGAGAGGACGAAGGTCTTGTTCTTGAACAGGTTGATCGGGATGATCGGGTTGCTGACCTTGGATTCGACAAAGACGAAGATGGCAGCGGAGACCACAGTGCCGATGATCAGGGAGATGATGGGCGGCGAGTTCCAGTCATAGTCGTGACCGCCCCAGCTGGTGACAAGGATCAGCTGCGAGGTCGCTGCCACCATGAAGATGATCCCCGGAACGTCGACCTTCTTGTCCGACTTGTGACTCGGCAGCTTGAGGGCGAAGAGAGCGATGAAGAAGGCGATGATGCCGATCGGGACGTTGATCCAGAAGCACCAGCGCCAGTCCATGTGCTGGGTGAAGAATCCGCCCAGGACCGGACCGAGCACGCTCGAGATCGCAAACAGGCCGCCGAGCGGGCCCATGTACTTGCCGCGTTCGCTGGCGGGAATGATGTCGGCGATGATGGCCTGCGACAGGATCATCAGACCGCCGCCGCCCAGTCCCTGGAAGCCGCGCCAGGCGATGAGTTCCCAGAAGGTCTGGGCCATGCCGGACCCGAATGAGCCGACGACGAAGATCGCGATCGCGACGAGGAAGATGACCTTCCTGCCCCACATGTCGCCGAACTTTCCATACAGCGGCATGACGATGGTCATCGCCAGCAGGTAGATGGTCACCAGCCAGGCCTGATGCTCGACACCGTCGAGTTCACCCACGATCGTCGGCATTGCCGTCGACACGATCGTCTGGTCCAGGGTCGCCAGGAACATGGCGGCCATGAGCGCGGAGAAGATCAGGACGATCGTCTTCTTGGTCAAGACCATCGGGGCCTTCTCAGCAGTTTCGGTTGCTGAACTCATGCCGACTCCTCCTCAAAGATATCTCGTAGTTCGTCGAACAGTTCTTCGATGACCGGGGCCGGGTCGCCCTCGACCTTGCGCAGACGCATGAACGTCGCCTTGATCGACATCATCGCCAATGCAGCCAGGGCCTCGGCGCGGATGGACACCGACACCCCGTCGCCGTCGTCATGGCAGTGACCTGAGCCGGAATCATCGGGAGAGGCCTTGGTCGCCGAGGTGGCCGCCGGGTTCTCGTCGGTCGCAGGGGCTCCCGAGGTCGTCGTCCCCCCATCGAGGCGACGTTGGATCATCTCGCGGAACAGGCGCTCATTGTTGCCCATGCGAGACATCTGAACCTGCATGAGCGAGGGATCCTGCCTCAGCAGCTGGTGGTATTGGTGCATCTCTTCGCGCCTATTCAGCCGTGTCCGCACGACCGAGGCCAGCAGGTGCTGGAGGTCGGCCAGGAGTCGTCCATTCGGACCGCCGGCTTCGAAAGTTTCGATGGCGGCCTGGTCCTCATCGTCGAAGACGGTGTCGGCGCGGCCCAGCAGGGCCTCTTCTTTGCTGGAGAAGTAGTTGAAGAAGGTGCGCCGTGAGACCCCGCAGCGTTCGCAGATGTCTTCGACGGTGACGTTGGCGTACCCGTTCTCGAGTGCCAGTTCGAGGGCTGCCTGACGCAGAGCCTGACCACGCTCGCGCTTCTTCCGTTCGCGCAGTCCCTCGGAATGGTCGGTGGCAGTAGCGTTCGGGTCGCCGGCGGCGTTCGCGGCGCTAGCGGCGTTCGGGTCAGCGGCGCCGTCGGCGCGTCCGGACTCGGCCGCAGCCGAGTCGGCGCGCGTGGGCTCGCCAGAAGATGTGGAATGCATAATCACATTATTGCACGCAGTGCATTTTTGCCTCAAGTGCAACTATTGTGTTCTGCGGCACTCTCCCAGCTCGCTTCTCGGATCCCGTCGGTTCGCTGGCACCCGGACTCCGGGCGGCGGCTCAGTACCCGAGCTTGGCGTTCGTCAGCACCGGAATGGCTTCGGCAGCCTTGTCCGCAACGGCGAGGTCCACCTCGACGACGTCAAGAGCCTCTTCGCCCTCGAGTGAGGAGATGACGTGACCGAAGGGATCGGAGACGAGGCTGTGGCCGACGCCGGTCGGTCCCTTCTTCGGCACCTCCACACCGCTGACTTCGGGGTCGGCCTGGCCGATGGCGGCAACGAACATGTTGGAGTCCAGTGCCCGGGCACGAGCCAGAGTCTCCCATTGTTCGACCTTGCCCTTCCCCGCACCCCAGGACGCGGAGACGATGGCGAGTTTGGCACCACGACGGCTGATCTCTGCATACAGCTTCGGGAAGCGGATGTCATAGCACAGGGTCAGTCCGACGTTCTCACCGTCGAGGTCGATGACGACCGGGTCCGCACCGGGGACGACCGTATCGGATTCTTTGAAGCCGAAGGCATCGTAGAGGTGGATCTTCGCATAGTCGCGGCGCTCACCCCGCGGCGGGTAGACGGCAAGCAGGTTGATCACCTTCTCGTCTGAGGTGGCGAACTCGCCGACGATCACGGTGATTCCGGCCTCGGTCGCCAGCTCAGCCATCGCCGTCCGCCAGGACTCGGTGTTCGCCTCGGCAACATCGCGTAGGCCCGGGCCGAAGGCGGACATCGTGGCCTCGGGGAAGACGACGAACGCGGCACCCGCCTCGGCGGCCCTCTTCGTGTAGTCCCGGACCTTGTCGAGGTTGTCCGCAACTGTGGTGGTGGAGTTGATCTGCGCGAGCGCGAATTTCATGGCCAGTCCTTGCGATCCGGGAGTGTCAGCGGTGCGTTCAGACTATCGCGATCCCGCGCGCGGAGAAACCTCCGTCCGCCCGGCTGTGACCTCCGTCCGGCCAACGGCGCTCTCCGTCCGGCAGGCAGCGTCCTCCGTCTGGCCAACGGCGTCCTCAGTGCAGGTATTCGCGACCCGGACGACCACCTCGGCGACGGCCGTGGACGAAGTAGTACACGATCATCCCGAGAGCCACGAGTCCCGCACACAGCATGAACATGCCGTTTCCGCCGGTCAACGGCATGATGGCGCCGAGGATGATCGGCCCGATACCCGATCCGGCGTCGAGGAGGAGGAAGAACGAGGCCGTGGCCACCGGCACCCTCGACATCGGTACGGATTTCACTGTGATCGCCTGCATGCACGGCATGAGGGACCCGAAACCCAGGCCGACGAAGACGCCAGCGAGGATGATCCCGGTCATGGTCGGCCACATCGCCAGCAGAACGTTGCCCACGAGGTTGAAGACGAAGACGGGATAGATGACGAAGTTGTCGCCGATGGTGTCCTGCAGGCGACCGACGAACAGTCGTGCAATCAGTGAGGCCACGGCGAAGGCGACGAAGAACAGAGAAGCCGCACTCGCGACTCCGTTGTCCTCGGCGTACCCGGCGAGGAACACCAGAGCCGCGGCGTAGGCTGTGCCGGCGATGAGCATGATCGAACCGATGCGCAGACCATCGCGGTCAACGAGCGTACTGACTTTCAGATGCCACTTGGATCGACGCTGCTCCTCGCTGAGTTCCTGCTGGGGCAGCTTGATGACGACGCAGAGGATGAAGGCGACGAGCGACATGAATGCCGAGGCCGCGAAGAGCATCGGGAAGTCGTAGGCGCGCGGGAGGATGACACCAAGATAGGGCCCCAGAGCCGTCGACAGCGTGGTGGCGGTGCCGAAGTAGCCGGTGCCCTCACCTCGGCGAGAGGAAGGGATCACGCTTTGGATCGCGGTCATGATGGCCGTGTTGCCGGCTCCGAAGGCGATGCCGTGGATGATGCGGATGGCGAGGAGCCAGACCAAGGTGTCGGCGAAGATATAGGCCACGGAGGCGAGGATCGAGATCGCCATCGTGATGATGAGCAGTTTCCGTCGACCGATGAAGTCCAGGTACTTTCCGGTCAGCACACGCGCGACGACGGCACCCACGATGAAGGAGGAGGACGCGAAGCCGGCAGCTGCCTCACCTGCGGAGAATCTGGCGACGGCGTAGCCTGCCATGGACGTCATGAGGAGGTAGAACACCATCGACATCGACAGGTTGAGACCGATGCCGACGACGAAGTCCTTGGTCCATAGCTGTGCCCGTGCCACTGAAGATCAGTCTCTCTTCCTGTCGAATGATGCGCTCCGTCCCCAGGCTGCCCCTTGAGATCGGCGCTTCGCGGTCAGTGCTGATCGGCTGTGATCGGCTGATCGCTGAGATCGGTCAATCTCTGAGATCGGTGATTCTCTGAGATCGGTGATTCTCTGAGATCGGGCTGGGAACCAATCCATGCTATCCGGTGGCTCCCGTTGCCGGCGGACCATCCCAGGGTGATCTTGCTCTAGTCGCCTGATTACTGTGTTCTCAGTCATATAGGGTGAGAATCATGACCCAGAAGAGAACCCCTTCGGCCGTTGACGCCGTCGCTGAAGAATTTGTCGACAGATCGCTTGCACTCTCCCCCTCCCTCGCCCTCTATCTCGGCATCGAGGGTGCCAAGGGCTTCGATGACTTCTCCCCCGCCGGCCTGGCTGCCGCCAACGATCTCACCGTCGAGACGCTGGCCAAGCTCGCCGAGGTTGAGCAGACGGCCGAACTCGACGACGTCGACCTCGTGACCATCGATGCGATGCGTGACCGACTGAGTGTTGATCGCGACTATTTCGAGGCCGGGCTCAAGCATTCGAGCCTCAACGTCATCGAGTCTCCCCTGCAGTCCATCCGCGACGCCTTCGACCTCATGCCCACGGACACCACCGAGGGTTGGGAGACCATCGCGACAACGATGGAAGCCGTCCCGACCTCCGTGACCGGTTATCAGGAGTCCTTGGCTCTGGCCAAGAGCCGCGGTCAGGTCGCGGCCCGGATCCAGATCGAGAAGGTCATCGAACAGGCCCGCACACTGGCCGAACCGGGCAGCAACTTCGACCAGCTCATCGCCCGCGCCACCGACGTCCCGTCGTCGCTGCGCGCACAGCTGAGCACCCACGCCGAGGCGGCCTGTGAGTCCTTTGCCCATCTCGCCGATTTCCTGGCTGCCGAACTCCTCCCGGCAGCCCCGGAGAATGAGGCCTGCGGCCGCGAGGCCTACGCCCTGCACTCCCGTGACTTCCTCGGCGCCGAGGTCGACTTCGATGAGACCTATGCGTGGGGTCTTGAGGAATTGGCCCGCATCGATGCCGAGCAGCGTGAGGTCGCGGCGAGAATCCAGCCCGGTGCCGACCTGTTCAAGGTCATGGAGACGCTGAACAACGATCCCGAACGGACCCTGCACGGAGCCGAGGGGCTGCGTGAGTGGATGCAGAAGGTCGCCGACGAGGCGATCTCGGAACTCGGGAAGTCCCACTTCGACATTCCCGAACCCGTGCGCACGATCGAATGCATGATCGCGCCCTCGGCCACCGGCGGCATCTACTACACCGGACCCACCGACGACTTCTCCCGCCCGGGCCGCATGTGGTGGTCGGTGCCCGAAGGCGTCACCGAGTTCGCCACCTGGCAGGAGAAGACCACCGTCTATCACGAGGGCGTGCCCGGCCATCATCTGCAGGTCGGCCAGGCCACCTATGTCTCTGACACCCTCAACCGCTGGCGCCGACTCATGTGCTGGGTTTCCGGCCACGGTGAGGGCTGGGCCCTCTACGCAGAGAAGCTCATGGCCGACCTCGGCTTCCTCGACGACCCCGCAGACTACCTGGGCATGCTCGACTCACAGCGTCTGCGCGCGGCCCGCGTGGTCCTCGACATCGGCTTCCACCTGGGACTCGAGGCACCTAAGAGCCTCGGCGGAGGGGCCTGGGACCGGGAGAAGGCCTGGCAGTTCCTCACCGACAACGTGGCGATGGACCGGTCGTTCCTCGCCTTCGAACTCGACCGCTACCTCGGCTGGCCGGGACAGGCACCGAGCTACAAGATCGGACAGCGACTGTGGGAGCAGTTCCGTGATGAGGCCAAGGCCGAAGCCGGAGCGGACTTCGACCTCAAGGCCTTCCACACCAAGGCGCTGAACCTGGGATCGGTCGGCCTCGATGCCCTCGGGCGAGCCATGAAGCGCTGAGGCTGCGCAGAACACTGGTGGGAGAATGACCTGGTGAAGAACAATGACAGTCCGCGCAGCGATGGCCCTCGCTCTGAGACCGTGCGGGTCACCGAAGTGCTGCGCAACGAGATCATCGACGGCGTCAGGCTGCCCGGCAGCAGACTGGTCGAGCGGAACCTGGCCACCGAGCTCGGGGTCAGCCGTGTGCCGATCCGCGAGGCTCTCAAACAGCTCGCCGCCGAGGGATTGGTGGCGAATCGGCCCAACACCTGGTCGACGGTGCGCGAGTTCTCCCCCAGTGACATCGCCGACCTCAACGAAGTGCGGACCGTCTTCGACATTCTGTCCTTCGAACTCGCCGCGCAGCGACACAATCGTGAGGGCCTGGCCAAGCTCGAGGCCACCATGGCCAAGGGCAGGGAATTGTCGAAGGCCGGTGACGTCGTCGGCGCCCACCGCTCTGCGGCGGACTTCCATGCCATCGTCACCGAACTCTCCGGCAACCGGCTCCTGGCCGAGATCGGCGAGCTCCTCGACTCGCGTATGCGCTGGCAGCTCAGTCAGCACGACGACCTCGATTTCGTCGCCACGGAGCACGCTCAGCTCTACGACGCGATCGCCCATCGCGATCAGGCGAAAGTCAGAGATCTGGCCGCCCGGCACCTCGGAACGAGCCAGGACCAGCATGACAAGCACAAGGAACGCCTCGCCCGGGCCGTCGACGAGGGCGACGAGGAGTGACCTCACGCAGCGCTGAAGGGCCACCCGCTCAGCTGTTTAGGACGGGCCGGCGCGTAGGTACGGACCTTCGAGGTCTTCAGTCCCAGCCCCACCAGTGACTCGGCCAGCTTCACTGCGGCGGTGACTCCGTCGACGACGGGGACATCGCAGCGTTCGACGATGACCCGCTTGAGGTCTGCCATTCCCCCGCACCCGAGGACGATGGCCTCTGCACGATCACGTTCAACCGCCTCGGCGGCTTGATCAGCGATCGCCTCCACGGCCCGCTCGGGTTGATTCTCCAGTTCCAGCACGGCCATCCCGGAGGCCCTCACCGAAGTGCAGTGCGTGTTGAGTCCCGCCAAAAGGAGCCGGTCCTCGATGAGGGGAACCGTGCGATCAAGCGTTGTGACGACCGCATACCTGTGGCCGAGGAACATCGCCAGGGCGGCACCGGCCTCGGTGATGTCGATGACGGGAACGTCGAGGAGCTCCTGGAGTCCTTCGCGCCCGTGTTCGCCGTATCCGGCCTGGATGACGGCGTCGAAGTCCCCCGGGTATCTCATCACCGCATCCATGACCCCCAACGCCGCAAGATAGCTCTCGACATTGCCTTCGCAGGACTCGGCTCCGAAGTCGGGCGTCAGCGCAATGATCTCGGTGTCCGCCGAGGCGACCTCCCGTGCCGCACGGGCGATGGACTCGGTCATCGACTCGGTTGTATTTACGTTGACGACGAGGATTTTCACGATGAGCTCTCAATCAGTGTGTGGTGGGGACGGCGATCTCCTCGCCGTCGACCTCGCGGAAGGTGAAGTTCCGGCGGGCGATGATGAAGTAGATGATGGCCGCGATGCCTGCCCCGCTGAACCACGAGAATTCGGAGAGTCCTGCGAACGCGGGAACCAGGGCGAAGACGAGGGAGATGAGGGAAGCCGGAATGAAGGCGCCGATGGCGCGCCGGTTGACTCCACGGTGGTAGAAGTACTCGCCGTCGCCCGCCTCGGTGTAGAGCTCGGGAACGTTGACCTTCGTCTTCCGGACTACCCAGTAGTCGACCATGATGACGCCGAACAGGGGCCCCAGCAGCGCGCCGAGTCCGCCCAGGAAGTACACGATGACGACCGGTGAGTCGTAGAGGTTCCACGGCAGGATGACGAAGCCGATGACCGCGCTGATGATTGCCGCACTGCGGAAATTGAGATGACGCGGGAACATATTCGTCAGCGCGTAGGTCGGGGCGACGAAGTTCGCCATGAGATTGACCGCGACTGTGAGGATCAGCAACGCCAGGGAGGCCAGCGCCAACAGGATCGGATTGCCGATGGTCTGCACGATGTCGGCCGGTGAGGTGATGACCGTGCCGTCGATCTTGTACTGAGCGCCGGCCAGCGAGATCACAACGAGACCGAAGACGAGCATGTTGATCGGGATGCCCCAGAAATTGCCGACGACGATCGAACCCTTCTTCTTCGCTGCGCGGGTGAAGTCGGAGAAGTTGAGGACGAAGGTGCCGTAGATCGCGACCCACAGGGACCCACCGCCGAGGATGTGCATCCACATCGGCCAGCCGGACAGGGCGTCCTCTCTGGCCCAGGAGATGGAGAAGTCGACGCGGGAGAGCATCCAGATGGCAAGTGAGACGAAGGTGACGAGGATGATCGGTCCGGCGATCGCCTCGTATTTTCGGATCATCTCCATGCCGTAGCTGACGATGATGACCTGGACGATCCAGAGCAGGGTGAACGAGAACCAGCCCAGTCCGGAGAGTCCGAGGAACTCGGTGTCGGCCCACGACTGAAGACTGGGGACGAGCGTGATCAGCAGGACGTTGAGGACGCTGGAGGCCAGATAGGTCTGGATGCCGAACCAAGCGATGGCGACGATGCCGCGGACTGAGGCCGCCAGCTGCGCACCGTGGATGCCGAAGGCGATGCGACTCATCACCGGGTAGGGCACTCCCGTCTTGTGGCCCATGAAACCGGAGAGTGTGAGCAGGAAGAAGAGCAGTGCGGCGCCGACGAGCAGCGCGACGAGGATCTGCCAGGCCCCCAGGCCGAGGGCGAAGAGTCCGAGTGCGAACCCGTAGTTGCCCAGTGAGTGCACATCGTTGGCCCAGAGGGTGAAGACACTGTAGGCGGTCCAACTGCGGCCTTCTTTGCGACTGGGCGCAAGATCCGAGTTGTAGAACCGCGGGCTGATGCGGTGAGCCGCCAACTGCTCGGGGCTCGGCCCCATCCACTTCGGTGCGGAGTCCTGCCTGGCCTCGGTCTTTGACATGGGTGTCACTCAAATCTGAAGGGCACAGAGCTGGGATACCAAATGGGAGACCACAGCGCTGTGACGGCGAGTTCTATCCAACTCAGCGTAACCCCAGTCACAGACGGTGCGCAACGACACATTCGCAATCGAGCCGCCTGCGCGCTCAACTACAGCGATCGTGCGGGCGGCTCAACGGCTGGTCACAGGCTCAATCGCAACAATCCCGCCATCACCTATTTGGCATACCATTTTCTTCTTCCACGTCCTTGGCCGTCGGATCCCATTTGACGATGCCGACGGCGATGGCTCCGGCCAACGGTGCGCAGGCGACGATCCAGAAGACCCCTGTGCCCATGGAACCGGCCAGGATCGGGAACATGATGAGGGAGACGATCGAGAACGCACGCAGCACGGACTGGTTGAAGCCGATGCCGATTCCGCGCAGCCTCGTCGGATACGACAGGGTCGCGTAGTTCATCAGGTTGGCCCCTGGCCCACCTGCCTGCGCGAAGACGAAGGCCGCGAGCATCGCTACTGAGACGAGGACGAGGGCGCCGGTCGGGATGCCGACGATGGCCAGCAGGGCCAGTGCCACCGCCTGGATCACGAAGCCGACGAGGGTGATGCGGCGGGTGCCGAAGCGGTTGATGATGCTCATGCCCAGCAGCCCGCCGATGGCACCGAAGCCGAGGTTGATGACGAGTGAGGCGATGATGGTGACCAGCGGCGTCTGGTGGAACAGCGTCGTGATGATCAGCGGGGTGCCGTAGGCGACGGCGTTGTAGCCGAAGGTGGAGAACACGGACACGCAGAGAGCGACGATCGTGCGCACGCGGTACTGCGGGGCGAAGAGTTCTGCGAACCCGCTCCACTTGCCGCCGCGCTTGGGAGTCTGGAGGGACCCAGCACTCGACCCGGTAGCTGCCGAATCTCCGGTCTGCCCGGCAAGGTTCGTCGATTCCTGCTTGGCGCCATCGGCGTCAGCTGCTGCCGTCGTCCTCGTGCCGCCCACTTCGTCTGCGAGCCTGACATCGAGATTGTGGTGTGAGCGCATGACGTCGACGGCCGCGCGCAGATCGCCCTGGTTGGCCAGCCACTCGGGTGATTCGGCAAGGTAGCGGCGACGGACGAGGAGCACGACGAGCGCGGGAACGGCACCGAAGCCGACGACGAGTCGCCACAGGATGGCATGCTGGTCATAGGGCAGGATGACGAAGATGATGAGGACGACAAGGTAGCCGATCCCTGTTGCGATGTACCAGGCAGGTGACCAGGCATTGACGCGCTGGGAACGGTTGCCCTTGCCCTTGAGCTTGGAGAACTCGGCAAGGAAGGCCATCGCCACGGGCAGGTCGAGTCCGACGCCGATGCCCATGACGAAGCGGAAGAAGATGAGAACCCATTCATTGGGAGCCACGGCACAGCCGATGGCGGCGATGACGAAGAAGACCATATCGGCCATGAACAGTTTGTACCGCCCGAAGCGGTCGACGAGGTATCCGCCGAAAAGCGCCCCGATGACCGCGCCGACCATGATCGAGGCATTGACGAGCCCGGTCATGAAGCCGGAGAGCCCGAACTGCTCCTTGATCGCGGTGATGCCGAACGCCAGAGACGAGAAGTCGTAGGCGTCCATGAAGATCCCGCCGAGGGCGAGGATGATGACCGCTTTGGTCTTCGTGCCCTGGGATCCGAATTCGGCGAGAACCGAGTGGATGTCGGAGGCGCTGCGGATGATCCGCGGAGACTTCGTCCCGCTGGCTGTGCCCTCCGCTGCCGAGGTGGGGCCTGAGTCGGTCGTGTCTGGTGCGTGCGCCGAAGTGCCGGCTGGTTCTGGACTATTCACAATCGCTCAGTATGGTCTGGCCACGTCCCCGCCCGCTCCCCCGGTCGTCACAATATGTCACGGTCGCCGACTGCACTCCGCCGGCCGAGTCGGCAATCTCCGTCATAGTGGAGTCGCGTGCGAAAACTGGGGATATTTCGAACGCCAGCCCTCATTGAAGAGCTTGCCTCCCGAGAAGCGGGGAGCTTCCAGTGGGCTCAGCCCGAGGTGACGGGGCCGAATACACTCTCAACTCGTGTGCACAGACCTTCGGCGAGAACCAGCACTCATGTGCGAACGGGCTGTGGACGGCGCAAGGCCATCCACAGGCCTTTTCGTCTCTGTTTCGTCGTCGGCCGAAGAGCGCCACTGTAGTTGATCATGAAGACCAAACGTGTTCCAGGAAAGCAGTCGAGCACTGCGAGCTGGGAGCAGCTCCGCTTAGCGGGGAACCGTCCGGTACAGTTCCTGACTGCACCCGTGCCGTTCACCCGCCACCAGGCTCCAGACCTCGGAATCAGCCTCTATCGGTTGAGAACCGATTCCCGGTACCTCCAGCTCTATCGGGGCGTGTGGATCGACACTCGCCCCGAAACCTCTGTCCCCGCCCCGCTGTGGGCCGATCACGAGTGGCTGCTGAGACAGACGCATCTGCAGGCCCTGCTCCAGCTCGACGCCGAAATCGCCGCCAGCAATGTCACCGCAGCTCGCCTCTACGGACTTCCACTTCCGTCCCGCATCGACGAACACAGTCTGCATGTGGTCACATCGCCTAATACTGCGAAGGTTCGACAAGGCGTCGTGTCCCATCGCTACCAAGAGCTGAAAACCTCGAATTTCTTCGAACTGCCACTCATCTCCGTGCCGCAGCTGTTCCTCGAACTCGCCCCACTCCTGACGATCGAGGAACTCACCACGCTCGGAGACGCAGCCATCGGTCGGTGGCACGCAGGCCCCCTCACCTCGATCTCCGCGCTGAGACGAGAGGTCGCTGCCCGCGATCGCATTTATGGCAGACACACCGCAGAGAAGGCTCTCGAGCTGATGCGCGGAAACGTCGACTCCCCACGTGAGACTTGGCTGAGGCTTTGGCTGATCAGTCAAGGCTTCCCCGAGCCCGCTGTCCATCCTGCCATCGCCTGCCCACTCGTGAATGCTGTTCTCCACCCGGACCTCGGTTATCCGAACAAGAAGGTGGCTATTGAGTATGAAGGCGATCATCACCGAAGCTCCGACGAACAGTTCGCCACAGACAACAGTCGGCTCGCGGCAATGGCGGCCGAAGGCTGGACGGTCCTGAGAGTGTCCAAGAGGACCAACATGGAGCAATTCGCCAGGCTGCTCGAACACCACCTCGCATAACCAGCTCTCCAGTGAGCGTCGTTGTGGACTGGCGTGCGATATACAGCGAAATGTCGAACGCGCGGCCACAATGACGCGGGGCTGGGAACACGGCACCGACTGCACCTTGTCGGACAGGCTTTCCCCTACTGACTCAGTTCGACGCTGTCCATCTACTCCAATTCGATGCCGCGCTTCTCCGGCAGCAGGAACATGGCGAGGAACTGGATGATGTAGATGGTCGGCAGTAGCGCAAGTGCGAACGCGAATCCGAAGGAGTCAGCAAGAAGGGCGATGACCACGGGGGCGAGTCCGCCCAGGGCACGGCCGATATTGAAGATGACGTTCTGTGCGGTGGCCCGAACCTGCGTCGGGTACATTTCTGCCAGCAGGGCACCATGACCACCGAGCATGCCGTTGGCGAAGGCTCCCATGAAGAAGCCGCCGATGAGCAGTGCGGTCGGGTCGGTCATCTGGCTGTAGATGAGGATCGAGACGATCGCCCCGGCTTGGAAGGTCCAGAACGCCGGACGCCTGCCCAGCCTGTCGGCAACCTGACCGAAGAGGAGGATGCCCGCAAGCATTCCGATCACCGTCACCGCCGTCCACAGCGATCCCTTCGTCACGCCGAGGTCCATCCTCTCGGACAGATAGTTGGGCAGCCAGGCGATGATGCCGAAGTATCCGAAGTTCTGCACCGTCGAGAGGACGATCAGGGCAAAGGAGATTTTCACGGTCGCCTTGTCCTTGACCAGCGCACGGATCTTTGCACCGAAGGTCGGAAGGTCCCGGGAGCCTGCCGACTCGCTCGAGTCTCCCGACTCCCCTGCCGCATGACCTCGCTGGGACTGCACGAACTTGTCGGGCTCCTCGACACCTCGGCGAATGACGAAGGCGAAGATGGCGGGGAAGAGACCGATGATGAACAGTGCCCGCCAACCCCACAGGGCGATGACCGGAGCGGAGACGATCGCGGCGGCGAAGACGCCGATCTGGAATCCCACTCCCACCCAAGAGGTCGCGCGGGCCCGCTGGTTGGCCGGCACCGTCTCGGCGGCCAATGCCATGCCGATGCCGAACTCGCCGCCGATGCCGATGCCGGCGATGAACCGGTAGGCGGCCATGTCCCAGTATCCCTGGGCAATTGAGCTCAGCCCGGTGAACACGGCGAAGATGAGAACGGTCCAGGTCAGAACCCGGACACGGCCGTAGCGGTCGGCCAGTGATCCGAAGATGATGCCACCGAGGACCGCACCGAAGAGGGTGATCGTCGACAGCGATCCTGCCTCGACGTCGCTGAGTCCGAAGGTGGCGATGATCCCGCCGAGGGCAAAGCTGAGGATGAGCAGGTCGAAGCCGTCGAGCCCGTATCCGACAGCTGCGGCGAAGAGCGCCTTGCGTTTGTAGGCGGGTGCCGAGGTAGCCTCGGCAGAAGTCTGTGGCGTCGCTGCGCTCATGCGGGATCCTCAGGTGATCGGCGGATCGGAAAATGGCCGCAGACCATTATCCACCAGAAGTGGTCGGCAGATGAACTCGCAGGTCAATCACGAGACGTTCATCCACCGGTCACGAGGTCGAGCTCCCACACAGGTCGAGCTCCCCTGCGCAGGCGAACTCCTGCACAGGCGAGCCCACTCATCGGCGAGCCCACAGGGTCACATGTACCGAGTCATACGAGCGCGTCGGCTCCCAACCGGAACCCTGCACCTTTGTGATCCTCGGCCAGGCGGGGGCCCTGTCCGGTGAGCTGTTCACGGACCGTGGCACCCTCGATCGGTTCTGGCAGGAGACCACGGCGACGCAGTTCGGGCGAAACGTACTTCGTGAATCGCTCGGCGTCGGCGGGGCGGACGGCAGCGGCGATGTTGAAGCCATCGATGTCGGCCTCGGACATCCAGCGTTCGAACTCGTCGGCAATAGTCGCGGGCGAGCCGGTGATGACGGGTCCGCGTCCGCCGATGGCGACAAATTCCGCCAGGTCGCGGATGGTCCAGATCTTGTCGCCGGCCATGGTGGTGAAGGAGGCGAGCGCGGACTGGTTCGCATCGGTGGCAACGTATTCCAGCGGGTCGTCCGGGTTGGCGCCGGAGAGGTCGACGCCAGTCCAGCCGCCGAAGAGCGAGAGCGCGGATTCGGTGTCGACGTAGCGTGTGTAGTCGGCGAGTCTGGCTTCGGCTGCTTCGTCGGTGTCGTCGACGATGACGGTGGCGAGCGCGAAGATCTTCACGCTGTCGCGGGCGCGTCCGCGTTCTTCGAGTCCGTCGCGGACCTTGTCGACCCAGCTGCGCAGGATCTGCGGCGTGGGTCCGGAGAAGAAGATCGCCTCGGCGTGGTCGAGGGCGAACTCCTGTCCGCGCTTGGAGGCACCAGCCTGGAACAGCAGCGGTGTTCCCTGCGGTCCAGGCACGGCGAGCGCCTGCCCGGGCACGGTGAAGAACTTGCCCTCGTGGTTGATGTCGTGGACCTGTTCGGGGTCGACGAAGACATTGGCCTCGGCGTCGGCGCGCAGTGCCTCGGGGGTGATCGAGCCTTCGAAGAGCTTGTACATGACGTCCATGTACTCATCGGCCCGGTCGTAGCGCTCGTCGTGTGGGATCTGGCCTTCGAGCCCGAGGTTGCGGGCCGCGGAGTCGACGTAGCTGGTGACGATGTTCCAGGCCACGCGCCCGTTGGTGAAGTGATCAAGGGTCGTCAGGGTCCGGGCCAGCAGGTAGGGCTGTTCGTAGGTCACCGAGGCGGTGATGCCGAATCCCAGCGTCTTCGTCGCTGCGGCCATAGCGGGAACTGCGACGAGTGGGTCGAGGAGGGGGAACTGGACTCCCCCGCGGTTCGTCACGTCGGCATTGCCTCCGTAGACGTCATAGACGCCGAGGATGTCGGCGAGGAACAGGGAGGAGAATCCTCCTTCTTCGAGGGTCTTTGCCAGATCCGTCCAGAAGGACAGCTGCGTGAATTCGTCGACCCTGGAGTCAGGGTGGCGCCACAGTCCGGGTGACTGGTGGACCGGGGTCATCATGTCGAAGGCGTTGAGAATAATGGGTTTCGTCATCGTGTGTCTCTTTCCTTGTCGGTGTCAGGTGGCAGGTGTCAGGTGGCAGATGTCAGGTCGCAGATGCCAGGTCATGGCTCTCTGTCATGGGCGGGGTCGCTGATCGCGAGCTCGCGGGCAGGGTCCTTCGCCGCCAGCGCCGCGATGAGTGAGAGCAGGCACAGCAGCGTGAGGTAGCCGCAGATCAGCCACGGTGAGTGGCCGCCGACGACGTAGAGCAGGGCCGCGACCATCGGCATGATGCCACCGCCGATGACAGTGCCCAACTGGTAGCCCATGTTCACCCCTGAATAGCGGATCTCGATGGGGAACTGTTCGGCGAACCAGGCTGCATGGGGACCGTAGATGGCGTCGTGGGCGAGGTTCATGCCGAGGATGACGACGATGGGCAGGAAGGCCAGTGGGCCGGCGTCGAGGAAGGCGAAGAAGATCCACCCGAAGGCAGCCACCCCGATGATGCCGCCGATGGTCACGCGTCTGCGACCGACTTTGTCAGAGACCCACCCCCACAGAGGCCCGGTGAACAGACCGATGGCCGAGGCGATCATGACGGCAGTGACGCCGGCGGTCGAGTCGTTGCGGTTCTCGGCCAGGTAGCTGAGCATGTAGACGGTGATGAGGTAGAAGACGCTGTTCTGCGCCAGACGGAGTCCGATTGTCACCAGGAGGACGCGCGGATGCTTGGTCAGCACGTCGCGCAGGGGCGCCTTGGCGACGTTTCCGGAGGCCTTGAGCTCTTGGAATTCCGGTGCATCGGAGACGCCGAGTCGGATCCACAGTCCCAGTGCCACGAGCAGTGCCGAAGCCAGGAAGGGGATGCGCCATCCGAAGGCTTCGAACTGTTCGGGTGTGAGCAGATTCTGCACGGCGAAGAAGGCGCTGGTGGCCAGCAGCATGCCAGCGGCAGATCCGATCTGTGTGAAAGAGCCGAACAATCCGCGCTTGCGGGGCGGAGCGTGTTCGACCGAGAGCAGTGCGGACCCTCCCCATTCGGCACCGGCCGAGAGCCCCTGCACGATTCGCAGCACAACCAGTGCGGCAGCGGCCCACCAGCCGATGGAGTCGAAGTTCGGCACCAGGCCGATGAGCGTCGAGGCGATGCCCATGGACAGCAGGGAGACGACAAGGAGCGCCTTGCGTCCGACGCGGTCACCGAGGTGCCCGGCGATGATTCCGCCCAGCGGTCGGGCGAAGAATCCGACCGCGAGGCTGGCGAACGCGGCCAGGCTGCTGCCGAGCTCGCTGCCACTGGGGAAGAACTGGACGTCGAAGATCAGTGCCGCCGCTGTGCCATAGAGGTAGAAGTCGTACCACTCGATGGTGGTGCCGGCGAAGGCTGAGGCGAGGACTCTCTTCTTCCCGTCCAAGAGCCGCCGAGGTGGGGCCTGGGGGATCGTCTCCGCTACGGAGGACTGTGCCATGGGAATCTCCCTCATCTACGTGCTCAGAATGCCTATTCAAGTCCAGAGTTTCGTTGAGCAATCAAGGGACTGTGTGGCGGTTCATGTCGCCGCCACGTCACTGTTGGACTTTGATCGTCATATGGGGACACACGAAGACTCACCGATGTCACATCGGGATGCACTTGGTGGCAATATCTGTGATGATCATTTGAGGTCAGTGAGGCATTGTTGAGCGGAACATCTCAGCATCCTCACCCCCTCAACAACTACATTCCACCGGAGGCAAGTTCATGACGACGAGCGCACGAGCCGCAGCCGTGTCACCGGATGCTCTGCGCGAGACCTTTTCGCACTTCCCACAGGGTGTTGCGCTCATCGGCGCGGAGGTGGACGGGACTCCTCTCGGACTCGTCGCCTCGACTGTCACAGCAGGAGTCTCGCTCGCCCCTCCCCTGATCAGCTTCGCAGTCCAGACCAGCTCGAGTACGTGGCCCCTCCTGCGGAGCGCACCCGCATTGGGAGTCTCCCTCCTCGGCACCCATCAATCACTCCTGGCCAGGCAGCTGGCTTCGAAGGACCGTGCTTCGCGCTTCGCTGGGATCGACCCCGAGGTCACGGCTGATGGCGCCCTGACTATCCCGGGCAGCCCTGCCCACTTGTGGACGCGCATCTACAACGAGGTCGAGGCAGGAGATCACACCGTCGCGCTGCTCGAGATCCTCGATGCAGACAGTGCCGAGGACACCGATTCAGGCACCGAAGCACTGGTCTTCCATCGCAGCGAGTTCAAGGGCACAACGGTCTCCTGATCGCACCTCTTCCACCCGACAAGTCACCCGAGACCGCCACGACCAGCCTTGTCCAGCCTTGTCCAGCCTTGTCCAGCCTTGACGCCTACTAGAACACGTGTTCGAATAGGGTCATGAGGTGGAATCAGCAGAGCACACTTACCCCAATTCTCGGCACGGGGTCGGAGGCAGGCACAGGGTCGGCCGCAGAGACAGTTACAGAGTCCGACGCAGCGCCAGGCACGACAGCCGCAGGCACCGACGCGCCTCCTGCCGAGCTCTTCGGACTCAAGGGCCTGGTGCGCAGTGTTCGAACACCGGAGTTCGCAGGCGTCACCTTCCATGAAGTGCTCGCGAAGTCGGCCCTGAATAAGGTGCCGGCGGCCAGCTCGATGCCATTCACCTGGACGCTCAATCCCTACCGCGGCTGCTCTCATGCCTGCGTCTACTGCTTTGCCCGCAGCACCCACCGATATCTCGATCTCGATTCCGGTGAGGACTTCGACCGGCAGGTCATCGTCAAGGTCAACACCCCCGAAGTGCTGACCGCCGAGGTGGCCAAACCGAAGTGGTCACGTGAGCTGGTGGCCCTGGGCACGAACACGGACCCCTACCAGCGCGCCGAGGGTCGCTACGCACTCATGCCGGGCATCATCACCGCCCTGGCCGAGCATGGAACTCCGATGTCGATACTGACCAAGGGCACCCTGCTGCGGCGCGATCTGCCGCTGCTCGCCCGCGCCAAAGAGGACGTCGACGTGGAGATCAGCATGTCGATTGCCGTCTTCGACGACGCCCTCCAGCAGACGATCGAACCAGGCACACCGACGACCACAGCACGCCTGGCCACAGTCAAGGCGGCCGCGAACCTCGGATTCAAAGTCACGGTCTTCCTCATGCCGGTGATGCCGAAGCTCACCGACTCGATGGAGCATCTTGATACCGCACTCCGCACAATCAAAGAGGCGGGCGCGAGCAGGGTCGTCTACGGTGCCCTGCATCTTCGGCCGGGTGCCCGCGAATGGTTCTTCACCTGGCTGGAACGCGAACATCCGGACCTGCTCCCCCGCTACCGTCGCATGTACGCAAAGTCCTCGTACGCGTCGAAAGAGTACCGAGCCTGGCTGAGTCGGCGCATCAATCCGCTCATCGACAAGTACGACATGCGCGGTTCCGCCGATGACGACTGCCCGAAGACCAAGCGCGGAGACCTCACCCGAGCCCCTGCCAAGCCTTCGGCCACTGCTCAAACCGCCAGCCTGACGCCCCCTCCCCAGGAAGCACTGTTCTGATCCACTCGTATACCTTTCAATGCGGGGAATAAGCGCCTTCAGCCCAAGGTTGACGCTGTCATGAAGATAGAAATCTGGTCGGACATCGCCTGCCCCTGGTGCTTCATCGGAAAACGTCGCTTCGAGACCGCCTTGGACGGCTTCGCGCACAAGGACGATGTCGAGGTCGAATGGCGCAGCTACCAGCTCGACCCGAGTCTGCCCGACCACTACGCGGGAACAGAGACCGAGTACCTCAACCAGGCCAAGGGAATGCCTGCTGACCAGGTCCGGCAGATGTTCGATCACGTCACCGCGCAGGCCGCCGGTGAGGGGCTGAACTACGATTTCGATTCCATCATCGTGGCCAACAGCTTCACCGCCCACCGCTTCCTCCACCTGGCCAAGACCCACGGGGCCATGAACCAGGCCAAAGAAGAGCTGTTGTCCGGCCATTTTGAGAAGGGCCGCGATATCGGTGACGTCGAGTACCTCGCCGAGGTGGCCAGAACTGTCGGCATTGACGCCGACGAAACCCGTCGAGTCCTCTCTACCGACGAATTCACCGCCGAGGTGAAGTCCGACATTGCAGAGGCACGAGCACTCGGTGCAAATGGAGTCCCGTTCTTCGTCATCGATCGCAAGTACGGAATCTCCGGCGCTCAACCGCCCGAAGCATTCGCACAGGCGCTCGAGACAGCGTGGGGCGAGAGCCAGAAGCTCACGGTACTCGCCGGCGGAGACGAAGCCTTTCGTGAAGGCGCGGCCTGCGGCCCCGAAGGCTGCAGCTGATTCGACAGGCTGCGACTGGTTCAGTCCCGCAGAGACACCCGTCAGAGAAACGGCATCGACGGATAGCGGATCGCACCGTCCGGTGATGTCACAGGGCCTGCGAGCATGCCTGCGGCGGCATCGATGAGGAACCGCCCCACCTGCTCCCAGTCGCCTTTGTGGGTCCCCTCATTCATCTTCACCTCCTGGTCCGAACACGCACTGGTGACCATATGAGCCAGCAGATAGGCCCTGCCACGCAGGACCACCTCGGGAATGCCCTCCATCTCGCCGCGGATGAATCTCAGCCCGTCAGGCAGGGAGGACTCAGCCATCACGCACTTTATGATCTCGACAGCCGAGGGCACGATCCCCACCTGAGCGAGAAACTGTGCACGCCAGCTGGGCCGCGGCAGATCAGCGAGAACGTCGAACAGCGGGCCCATTCTGCTGCGGACGAAATCATGAATGCTCGGGGTCTCAGCCAGGCCTGCGACGTAAGCGTCCCTGCGGAGGGACATCTCGGCGACATGACGCTCCACGAGTGCGCGCAGCAGACCGTCTCGACCCCCGAAGTGGTATGAGATCGCGGAATGATTCGCCGCCCCTGCATAGTCGACGATGCGGCGATTCGACACAGCATCGATGCCGTGGATGGCGAAGAGCTCCTCGGCGGAGTTGAGCAGCACGACGCGCGCTCTGTCACTCTGGCTTCCCATAGTCCCCATTCTTCCATTTTCAAGCCGTTCACGATGCGGTTCCCTGCCGCGATATCAGCGACCTGACCACCTCGGCGAGCATCGCCCTCACTTTGGCAAATCCATGTTGATTTCACAATACTAAGTCACGTGTCTTAAAGTGGTCGAGTTCAAGGTGGTCAACGTTGATCACTCGACTTCCGATCCATCAGGAGGACGACTGTGGGCACACCACCACCGCTCACCCGCCGCGAGGCCCGTGAGCACGACTCACACGACAACAGTCAAGACGACGGCTATGACTCGGACCATGACCATGACTCGGACCACGACCTGCCTCCGGAATCGACGGACGAGCAGCACACCACCGATACAGAGGCAGAGGCTGCAGCCGCGAAGCGAGCCAAGGCAGAACTGATCGGTCGGACGGCAGCGATCTTCATCATGCCGCTCATCATGGTGGGCATGATGATCACGGGATACCTCGGCACCATGCACTCTCCCTCAGCCAATGACATGCCCGTCGTCGTGGCCGGTTCGGACTCGAAGGCCGCGGACATGAAGTTTGCGCTCGACGGTGCCGAACCGGATGCCCTCGACGTCGATACCGTCGAGGACGCTCACACCGCGCGCGAGAAGGTCTACGATCGCGAAGCCTCGGCGGCGGTCGTCATCAAGGGTGACAAGGCCACCCTCTACACCGCGGGTGGTGCAGGAGTCCAACAGCAGACGACGGTCACCGGCCTCGTCATGCCCGCCCTGCAGGAGGAGGGACTCGACGTCGACACCGAGGACATTGCATCCCTGCCGGACGACGATCCTTCCGGACTCGGCGCGATGTTCCTCATGACAGCCATCGTCATGGCCGGATACCTGCCTTTCAGCGTGCTGCGCTCGAACTCCCCCGAACTGCTGAAATTCAAACGCATCGTCCCCATTCTCGGAGCCTGGGCCGCGGTGATCGCCGGGCTGGTCTGGACGGTCGCCTGCCCGATCCTCGACATCGTCGATGTCAAGGACACTCTCCCCGTCCTCGGCGTCGCCTGGCTGGGTGTGTTCGCGATCTCCTGCGTGCAGCTGTTCATCACCCGAATCGTCGGTGCCTTGGGAGTGATCGTCGGCATCTTCTTCCTCATGGTCCTCGGCATGCCGTCGTCGAATCTGTCCTACCCCGTGTACACGATGCCGGCGTTCTACCGCTTCACGCACGAAATTCTGCCGATGCCCGCGATCGGTGAAGCACTGCGCTCCGTGCTGTACTTCGATGGCGCGGGCGTCACCGGTCACCTCCTCGTGCTGGCCATCGGCGCCGTCGTCGGTCTGCTGCTGACGAAGGCCTACGACTTCATCTCCCACCGGCGCAACCCCGATCCGAAGCCACTCGATGTCAACATCCCGTCACTGCACGGCGGCCGACGCCCGGATTCGAAGGTGTGGCGCTACATCTCACTCATCATCTTCCCCTTGGCGATGGTCACGATGATGCTCACCTTCATGCTCGGTGCGATGGGCTCTCCCACACCCGAGGACATGCCCGTGACCGTCGTCGGTTCCTCGACCGAGCAGGCCAAGGACACGATCGCCGACCTCGAGAAGTCAATGGGCAGGGGCATATTCGACTTCACTGCCACGACGGACAAAGAAGAGGCACGTGCCCAGGTCGAGGATCGGGACGAGGTCGCAGCACTCGTGCTGCCGACTCAGAAGAGTGCCGAGTTCGGACTGATTGCGAACGAAGCCGGCAACAACAGTGCCTACCAGGTCGTCAACCGGATCTTCGACCAGGTCGCCTCCCAGCAGGACATGGAGCTCAAGGTCGACAACGTCGCACCGCTGCCAGACCGGGACAAGAACGGCGTCGTCGTCATGTACGTGGCCATGGGCTGGGCCCTCGCCGGATTCATGGTGGTCATCGTCGGTGCGAACGCCAACCCGTGGAGCCGACCACTGAAGCGAATGATCCCTCTGACCGCTGTGTACGCACCGTTCATGTCACTGGTCGTCACCCTCATCGCCGGTCCGATCACCGGGGCCGTCGACGGTCATTTCGCTCAGCTGTGGGGAGCCGGAATCATCGCGATCTTCTGCATCGCCATGTTCGCCATGGTCTTCGAGAGACTCATCGGCATGCTCGCGATCATTCCGGTCATCGGCACTCTGATGTTCGCCGGGATGCCGGCCTCGAACGGGGCGATCTCCGAGTACATGATCCCGTCGTTCTTCACCACGCTGCACGACTTCCTGCCGATGGCAGCCGCTGTGGAGACTATCCGGTCGATCATCTACTTCGACAGTGATGTCGTCACCGAGCATATGCAGGTCCTCGGACTCTGGGGCCTGATCTCCCTAGCACTGGTGTTCCTCATCGACAGCATCAAACCTCCTCGCACCGAACATGACTTCGGCAATCTCCACCTCGAACAGGAGAGGGAGCGGAACAAGCAGGCCCGGAAGCAGGCGAAGGCCCTCGAGGAATCAAGCTCCACTGCGACCGTGCGCTCGACGATCGTCGACGACGACCGGTTCGAGCCTGCGAACCATGCAGAGTCGACGGACCAGAGGGCCTACACGACCGCGCCCACTGCAGGTGACGGGATGAAGCATCGATCCGCCGAGGTGGGGGTTGAGTATCCCGATGATGACAGTCGGTACGCTGCGGATCCCGAATCCGCGGATCAGCAGGAGCGGATCCCCTCCACCGTGTGATCAGCTGGCCGCATCTGATGCGGGTGTGCCGGCCGAAAGCCCGTGTCCCGCGCACTGCTGTCGGCGACCAGCACACTGATGCTCGTGCCAGTCAGATGTGTCTCTGATGTGACGTGATCTTCAGCCTGGAAAGCTTTGGGTCTACAGTCGGATACCTATGGATTCACATATCGATTTCTTCGGTCCGACCGGCCTCATCGAGGCCGAGCTGCTCCTGGCCAGCTTCATCCTGTGCTCGCTGATCGGCTTCGAACGGCAGTTCCGGCAGAAGAGCGCCGGTTATCGCACCCATGTGCTGGTGGGCATCGGCACGTGCGCATTCACCTTGGTCTCCGCGTACGGATTCGCCGCAGTGATCGGCGACGAGGCTCGAATGGATCCCTCGCGGATCGCCGCGCAGATCGTGTCCGGCATCGGTTTCCTGGGTGCGGGCGTGATCTTCAAGGGCCGGAATATGGTGCGCGGACTCACGACCGCCGCGACCGTGTGGGTGACGGCGGCCGTGGGCATGGCCTGCGGAGCGGGCATGCTGTCACTGGCCGTGATGCTCACCGCGCTGCACCTGCTGACACTGTTCGTCATCGCTCCCCTGATCCGGAGAATTCCCGACAGCGATCATCGCAAGCTGCTGCGCATCGCTTACAAGGACGGGTCGGGAGTCCTCCGCGACATCCTCGCCGTGGCCGGGGACATGGGGTATTCCAACACGATCCTCGATTCCAAACGCTTCGAGGACGAGGACGGAGTGCGGATGGTCCAGATCGATGTGAAGTTCGAAGGCAGACCGCCACTGCACCTCCTGGTCCCTGCACTGCTGGACCTTCCCGGTGTGGAAAAGGTGAGCATGCGCGAGGACCGTGTCCATTCGGTCGATGACGACGGTGACTCCGTGTGATTCGCCGCTCGCCCCGCACCACACATGCCTCTCAGTCTCGACGCGAGCGCTTCCACGCCAGGGTGGCGAGGGCTGCGGCCTGGTCCGGCAGATGGGCATCATCGAAGAGGACCTGTGGCGAATGGTTCCAGGCCGCAGTCTCCAGGTCGATATCCTGCGGAGACACGAGGAAGAACAGAAACGCGCCCGGAACTTCGTTGAGCACGTAGGAGAAGTCCTCGGACCCCATGAGCGGGGTCGGCGCCTCGACGTACCGGTCCTCACCGAAAGCCTCTCTAATCGTGTCTGCGACGAACGCGGCCTCGCCGTCATCGTTGACCGTGACGGGGTACTGTTCGGTCCACATCACCTCGGCGGTGCATCCGTGAGCGGCAGCGATCGACTCGGCCAGACGAGGGGCCACCTCGGCGAACTTCTTCGTCGAAGCTGCTGACAGCGTCCGCACGGAAGCGCCGATCTTCGCCGAGGGCGGGATGACGTTGACGGCATCGCCGGCCTGCAGCTGCGTGACTTCGGCGACAACCGGATCAAAGACGCTGAACGTGCCGGTGACCATCGAGTAGAGCGCCTGGCCGAATTCGAGAGTGGGCCGGACGGGATCGATACTGGCATGCGGCTGTGAGCTGTGGCCGCCGCGTCCGTGGAAGGTGACGTGGAGGGTGTTCGCTCCGGCCATCAGGGTGCCGGGTCTCGTGGTGAAGATTCCGTGTGCCCCGGGAGCGACATGGATGGCGTACGCAGCATCGGGGACTGCGCCGATGGTGTCGAACATGCCCTCATCTATCATCTCTTCGGCACCACCCGGACCCTCTTCACCGGGTTGGAACATGAAGGCCACGGTACCGGCGAATTCCTCCTGGTGTGCGCTGAGCAGCTTCGCGGCCCCGACCAGACCTGTCACGTGCAGATCATGGCCGCAGGCGTGCATATTGCCGTTGGTCGAGGCGAAGTCCAGATCGTTCTCCTCCACGACGGGCAGGGCATCCATATCACCGCGCAGGAGTACTGTCGGACCGGGCCTGCCGCCTCGGAGCACAGCAACGATGGAGCTCAGCCCCTTGCCGGTTGTGATCTCCAAGGGCAGTCCGTCGAGGGCGTCAAGAATCATCCGCTGAGTCACCGGGAGCTCGAGACCCAGCTCGGGGTTGCGGTGCAGGTTGCGGCGAAGGTCAACGAGTTCGGTCGCCAGAGACTGTGCCTCGGCAGCGAAATCGTGGGTCATAGTGGTTCCTCTCTGATCGTGGATGAAGCGGTGTGTGGATGAAGCGGTGTACGGTGGAGCGCTGTGCGGTTGAAGCTCGGACTGTTTCAGCGGTCGACGCAATTTCACCCGAGCAGCGAACGGACCGGCGCGTCTGGGAACCATCTCGCGGAGTCCTTCATCAGCGCCCCGCCCTGCATGACGACCTTGACTTTCGCCGGGTCGGCCAACTGCGTGATATCGGCCAATGGGTCGAAGTCGACGATGACGAGGTCGGCCAGTTTGCCTTCCTCGAGGGTGCCCACGTCAGCCGACAGGCGCAGCAGTTCCGCCGCGTTCTTGGTCCCCGCCACGATCGCCTGCATCGGTGTCAGGCCGAGTTCGACGGCGTGCATCTCCTCGCGCAGGTTGAGTCCGTGTGGGCACACGCCGGCGTCGGTTCCCAGCGCAACCTTCACGCCGGCGGCCATCGCTACGGCCACGCGTTCGCGCGCGATCGCGGACCATCTGACCTTCTTCTCGTAAAGGTAGTCGGGCACGTTCTTCGGGTCCGGGATCCGCAATGCGCTGCTGAGCGTCGGAACGAGGAACGTTCCGTGTTCGAGCATGAGTTCAATGCCCTCGTCGTCGATTCCGTATCCGTGCTCAATCGACCGGACGCCGCCGCGGATGGCTGCCTTGATGCCTTCGGCTCCCTGGGCGTGGGCCGCGACGGGCTGGCCTGCCCGTTTGGCTGTCTCTTCGACGATGAGTCGCACATGTTCCTCGGGAACGCCGATGTCATCGGGAGTATCCGAGGGACTCGAGACGCCGCCGGTGGTGCAGACCTTGATCACGTCCGCGCCCGAACGCACGAGGGTGCGAATCGTCCGGCGGACGTCGTCATCGGTGTCGATGATCGGGTCGACAGGCATGGCAGGCATGGTGGACAAGCCGTTGGGCATCGTGAAATCGGTGTGTCCGCCGGTCGGTGACAGCGGTGTGATGGCCAGGTGGATCCGTGGCCCGAGGATCAGCCCCTGCTGGATGCTGTCGCGCACGCCGCGGTCGGTTCCGCCGAGGTCGCGAGCAGTGGTAACTCCTGCCAGGAGGGTGGCCCGGGCGTTGACAGCGCTGCGCACGATCCTCTCCGAGGCGAAGCGGGCGAGGTTCGCCTCTTGGTTCTCGATCGAGAGTCCGAGGTGCACGTGGGAGTCAATGAAGCCGGGCATGATCGTCTTGCCCTGCAACTCGATGACACAGGGGGCTCCGCCACCCGCGTCGTCGCCCTCCCCCGCCGAGGTGGCCCCTTCCATGCGCTGGACGCCGACGTAGACGATGCGTCCGTCTCTGATCTCGATCTCAGCATTGGAGAGAGGGTCACCGCCGTTGCCGTCGATGAGGGTGGCTCCGCGTAGAACAGTGTGCTCGGAATCATTGATCGTGGTGGGCAGGTAGGCGGTCGACATCAGTGGTGACGATCCTTTCATCGGGAGATCGTGCGCTTCAGATGCCATTGTTGATCATTCCTCGCACAGCGGCGCACAGTGATCACATCATGACCAGGAAGAGCGTGCAGGCTCCGGTGGCGATCGGCAGATCGGCCCAGTCCCGACTGAACCTCGGTCCACGCGCCCTACCGGCGCAACCTCAGTCCACGAGCTGGGCAAACATCGCTTCGACGGCATCCGTGATCCGCGCATGCGAAGCGTCACCGAAGATCGCGGTCTGAACGATGGCACCCTGCATGAGCGCGAGGACGGCCGGCGCGATCTGATGCGCCCTGGCCTGTGCGACGCCTTCTGCAAGCCCCGCACTCCGACGGAAGTACACATTCAGATAGGCCTCGAATCGTCCGATGAGTTCGTGGTAGATCTCAGCGGCGATTGTGGCGAAATCGGGGGAATGCGACGCCTCTCCCCAGACCTGCAGCAGCAGCGGAGCGAAAGGGGTGTCATGGAGGATCGTATCCAGAAGCTTCGGGAAGACCTCGTGTGGAGGTGGAACCTCGTCTGCTGTTCCGAAGTCCTGCAGTTCTGCCGCGCGCTGTTCCATGATTCGCCTAGCGGCGTCGAGTGTGAGCTCCGCCTTGGACGAGTAGTAGACATAGACTGCCCCGGCGGACAGGTCCGCCTCCTTGATGATGTCGGCCATCGAAGCGCCGGCGAAGCCCTTGCGAAAGAAGCACGCAAGCGCGGCATCCTGAATCCGCGTGCGCATGGCTTCCCTGTGCTCATCCGTGACCTTCGGCACCAAACCCCCAAAAAAGAATGATCATTCTTGATATATCATACTCGACAGAGTAAAAAGAACGAGTATTCGTTTTCAATGATTGGACAGGCATGCAGACGAGAATCCTCAGCAGCTCTGACGGCACCGACGATAGTCGCGGCAGAACGAGCACGGCCGCCACGAGTGCGCGCAAGCCCAGCCTCAAACAGGCGCTGCTCGCCGCTGTCTTCGCCGCGGCAATCGTCACAGTCATCCTGCTCGCATTCAGCTGGCCGACTGTCACATCTGATCCCAAAGACCTTCCGATTGCGGCTGTCGGCGATCAGGAACAGATCGATCAGATCACGGCCGATGCTCCCGATGGGATGCTCGATCTGAAGAAGGTCGACTCCCGCGCCGCGGCGCAGCAGCTCATCCGTGAACGTGAGGTCTACGGGGCATTCGTGCTTGGCGACGACCCAGAGATTCTCACCTCGACTGCCGCTTCCCCTCCTGTTGCCCAGCAGCTGAGTGGGATTGCCGCTCAGATGCAGCAGAGGCTCGACAAGCAGGCGATCTCGGGCATGCAGGACGGAATGAAGGAGATGCAGGACGCACTCGCAGCGGCCTCTCAACCTCCAGCTGGGTCTCAGCCCGATCCTGGCTCACCACAGCAAAACCCAGGCAACCTGACACAGGCCCCAGCCGCCTCGGCGATGGAGGTACCCCAGGTCATGGTCACCGACGTCGTGCCGCTCAACGACAACGACTCCACCGGTGCTGGTCTCGCGATCGCCGGCCTGCCCCTGACCATCGGTGGAATTGTCGGCGGTGTGCTGACCAGCATGATCGTCCACTCACGCCGCATGCGGGCCGTCGCGGTGGTGGCCTACGGCGCAATCGGCGGATTCGCACTGACTCTCGTCCTGCAGTCGTGGTTCGGCATTCTGCAGGGCAATTTCGGGCTCAACGTGCTGGCGGCCGGCCTTGCTGTAGCGGCGACAGCGGCACTCATCAACGGCTTCGTCTCACTGATAGGTCCGGGTGGCATAGCGATCGGCGCGGTGCTCACAATGTTCATCGGCAACCCGATCGCCTCACTCCAGGCACCGAAGGAGTTCCTTGCAGGGGCCTGGGGAGACATCGGCCAGTTCTTCGTCCCCGGCGCTTCGGGGACCCTGTTGCGCGATCTGTCCTACTTCCCGGATGCACCCATGGCGATGCAATGGTGGGCGCTCATCGGCTGGTTCGCCTTGGGCATCGCCCTCATCCTCGTCGGCCACCTCAAAGCTCACTCGAAGCCGCAGTCTGCCGTGAGCTGACCTGTCCCTTCTCCCCGACGATGTGGAGCCGGCCCCAGAAAGCACAGGGTTAGGCTCCGCGTCGGCATCCGACGAAAGTAGTATCCACTAGCTGGAACCTTCAGCCGTCTGCTCCACCCCTGCGATACCGTTCCTCAATGAACACAGTGAAAGAGCCATCAACCGTCGATGGAATTGCCGAAGACTACTTCGACGGACTTTCAGACCTCTATCCGTCGATTCCCCTATTCCTTGGCCTTGACAACGACAAAGGTTTCGATGACTACTCCCCAGCCGGGTTCGAAGCCGCGAAGGATCTCCGGGCCCGCGCCTTGAACAGACTCGCTGACCTTGAAACGACTGCACCGATGAACGGTTCTCCCATTCTGGATGACACTGATGGTGTGACCATCGATGCTATGCGCGAACGATTCAGTGTCGCCGATGACCTCTTCGACAGCGGCCTCAGTCACACCGTCCTCAACGTGATCGAGTCTCCAGTCCAACAGATGAGAGATATCTTCGATCTCTTGCCGACACGAACGACGAGAGATTGGGAAACGATCAAATCGACGCTTGCCGGCCTGCCAGCGTCAATATCTGGGTATCAGGAATCTTTGACCTACGCGCAGCAGCGCATGGGCCGCACCCCGGCTCAAGCCCAGATCGAACGTGTTCGTGAGCAGTCACTCGCCCTGGCGAAGGAGAACAGTCGATTCGACACACTCATCGAAGGCGCCGCGAACCTCTCGACTGGGCTGCGAAAGGACCTTGCTGCCACGGCCGCTGCGGCCAAGGACTCGTTTGCAGAACTGAGCGACTACTTCGCAACGCTCATGACTCGGGCGCACGAGAACGAAGCATGTGGTCGGGACGACTATGCACTGCATTCCAGAAACTACCTGGGAGCTGAGATCGACTTCGAAGAGACATACAGCTGGGCACTCGACGAACTCAACCGAATCGACTCCGAACAGAAAGCGATCGCGAAAGCCATCGCCCCAGGGGTCGGGCTCTTCGACGTCATGTCATTGCTCGACAATGATCCGCACCGCGCTCTGCACGGGTCCGAGGCACTTCAAACCTGGATGCAGGACGTCGCCGATGAAGCCATTGAGAAACTGGGGCAGACGCATTTCGACATTCCCGAACCGCTCCGGACCATCGAGTGCATGATTGCTCCCTCCGCCACAGGCGCTGTCTACTATTCACAGCCCAGTGAGGATTTCTCCCGCCCCGGACGAATGTGGTGGTCTGTGCCTCATGGCGTCACCGAATTCGCGACCTGGCAGGAGAAGACCACCGTCTATCATGAAGGAGTCCCCGGACATCATCTGCAGATGGGCCAGGCATCTTACCTTGCCGATTCACTCAATCGCTGGCGTCGCCACGTCTGCTGGGTATCCGGTCACGGCGAAGGATGGGCTCTCTACGCCGAACAGCTAATGGAAGAACTCGGGTTCTTGGACGATCCTGCCGACCGGCTCGGCATGTTGGATGCCCAACGCTTGCGGACCACACGAGTAGCACTTGACATCGGATTCCACCTCGGCCTCAAAGCACCGACACATTTGGGCGGCGGGACCTGGGACCGGGCCAAGGCATGGCAGTTCCTCAAGGACAATGTCGCCACGGATCGCACATTCTTGGCCTTCGAACTCGACCGTTACCTGGGCTGGCCGGGGCAGGCCCCAAGCTACAAGATCGGGCATCGCCTATGGCAGCAGATTCGACACGATGCCGAAGCGGAAGCCGGTGAGACTTTCGATCTCAAGGGCTTCCACTCAAAGGCACTCAATCTTGGGTCGCTCGGACTGGACACCTTGTCAAAGGCCATGCGCCGCTGACGTCATCGGCTACTCCTTTTCCCATTCCCAGTAGTTCCAGAACATCGACGGATCTAGAGTGGTCGTCGAAGCGTTCTTCACTGAATCCTGGTGGATAGTCAGCGAAGGGAACTGGAAGAGCGGCAGCCCGAACCCATCGTCGATGAGTTGCTTCTCTATGTCTGCGGCCAGTGTCTTCTGCTCTTCAGGATCAATGCTCACGAGCATCTGATCGAGCTTCTTCGCCGTCTTCGAGTTGTGATACCCGCTGTAGTTGTTCTGCGCGCCCTTGCGGTAGTACGAATCCGATTCCGTGACACCGGTGGTCGTCAGGGCCCAGCCGAAGAGGGACGCATCGTAGGTACCATCACCGAGGCGGGTGCCCCAGTTGACGTCCCCGGAATCTTCGACGGCGAACCCGGCCTTGTCAGCCGATTCCTTGACCAACTGGAAGATCTGCTCACGGCGCGCGTTCGTATTGTCATAGAGGAAACGGACAGTCGGCTCCTTCACCCCTGCCTCATCGAGCAGCTTCTTCGCGCCCTCGACGTCGACGGAGTCGTAATCCGAGATACCGGAGTCCTCCGCGATGTCCTTGTACAGAGGGGAATCCGGTGCCTGGTTGAAGGAATCCCGGACCC
Source organism: Brevibacterium antiquum (assembly GCF_016107655.1). GTDB lineage: Bacteria > Actinomycetota > Actinomycetes > Actinomycetales > Brevibacteriaceae > Brevibacterium > Brevibacterium antiquum. Next base: position 237,412 of record NZ_JABASX010000001.1, on the reverse strand, counting down.
CTGCCCCCTCGTTGAGCGGCTTGATCAGGCGATCGACGATCTCCTGTCTCGGAAGTGTTTTGAGGAACGCGCGTCTGACCTGCAGAGCTTTGTCCTCGTCGCCGCCATACGAAGCAGGGTCGAAGGGTCCATTGTTGTCGAAGGTGAGGTCGACGTGTTCGAAGGTAGCATCCTCACCAGGGATGATGCTGACTCCGTCGATATCTTCAGCCGCTTTGAGGACGTCAGCCGTCGACTGAGGCTGAGTGATGTCGACCTCGCCGTTCTCAATGGCTTGGACCATCCCCATGGGATCGCCGTTGTAGCGAACCGTGATGGTGTCAATTTTCGGGTCAACGGGCCCGGTGTATGCCTCATCGCGTTCAAGGGTGAGGTACTGCCCCTCTTCGAAAGCGGTGATCTTGTACGGTCCGCTGTGGACGAGAAGGTCCTCGTTGTCCGGCATGGATGTGAAATCGAAGCCTGTGTTCCAGAAATTCGAGATCTTCGATAGGGCTTTGACATCGTTGTTCTTGATGGCCTCGACGATCGCTGTCTTTCCTTCTTCGGGAGATTCGGCGCCCAAGGCGTTCTTAGCGACGATGTGAGCGGGAACGCCCGATCCATAGGCGCCGAGGCCGAATTCTGTCTCCCAGTCGGCAAAGGGCTGGGAGTAGGTGAAGGTAAGGGACTTCCGATCCTTGCTGATCTCGGGAAAGTCTTTGATCAGGGGCGCGCCAACACTCGTCGAGTCGAAATAGACGGTGTCGGCGTCATTCTTCTTCACCATTCCGTCGTCGTCATTGTTCTCATCGACGGTATTGAAATTGGTTGAGCGGGCAGCCCAGGTCAGCGCCAGGTCGACGGCATCGACAGGAGTTCCATCCGACCAGTTGGAGTCCTCGTTGAACGTATATTTCACCTTCAACGGGTCTTCGGAGACTTTCTCGATGGTGCCGAGGGCACCGTCGAGCAGTTCAAGCTGATCATCATAATATTTGAAGTTGTCGTTCATCATGTAGGCGATGATCGTGTTGGCAACGGCATTGCCGTCATTGGTCATGTCGTTCATCGAACGAAATGCTTCATTCCATCCGACGTTGAGAACCGATCCTGTGCCGGAGGACTCCGAGCTGCCCCCTGGTGGCGTACACCCGGTCACGACGAGCGCCATCGCGGCAACTCCTGCAATAGTGGTCAAAAGTTTCTTCACGTTCACTCCTGTGTGTGAAAGATGATCGAGCAGTTGATGCTCAGCTGGTTGAGTCGTTACGTATCTCTGTCTCCTATCGCGGACTCGGCATCACACCGTCGTCGCCCGCAGCTGTTTCACCCCTGTCGGCGCAGCCACTCGCAGCAGCAGAGCGAAGACCTGGTCGACGAGGATCGCCAAGATCGCAACCCAAACGGCACCGGCGAGAACGCCTTCGATCCCGTATGCCACTTGGTTGAGAATAACGTCGCCCAGCCCGCCGCTGCCGGCGATCGTAGCGATCGTAGCGGAGCTCACCGTCAACACGGCCGCAGTGCGAATGCCGCTGATGATCATCGGCAGGCCAAGGGGAAGTTCCACCTTGTTCAGCACTTGCAGAGGCGTCATTCCCATTCCCTTCGCAGCTCTCGTCAGATCACGATCCGCAGAATTCACGGCTTGGAAGGCGTAACTGAGTATCGGTGGGAAAGCAAGTAGGAACAGTGCGATCATTGCGTTGAGCATTCCGATGCCCACGAAGCCGATGAGAATCGCGATGAGGGCCAAGCTGGGAAGTGCGCGACCGATGTTGGTGATGCTCACTGCCAGAAATTCGCCCTTGTGGATGTGGCCGAGCCAGATGCCGATCGGCACGCCGATGACAATGGCCGCAAGCAATGGGACGAGGCTGATGAGCATATGCTCGCTCGTCTTCTCCATGAGCATCCCGAAGTTGGCTGCGATGAAGGGAAATGCCCCGAATATTTCATTCATCAGACCCTCGCTCTCATCCATGGTGTCAGGACTCTGCCGACAATCACCAGCAGTCCGTCGAGGACGAAGGCCAGGAGAACCGCGAGTGCTCCAGCCCCGATGAACTGCGTATTGAACGGCGACGACACGGCCTTGAGGATTGGCGACCCCAGACCGCTGTCGACAACGAATGCCGCAATCGTAGCCACACTCACTGTCAGCACCGTAGCGATGCGCAGACCCGAGATGATCGATGGTAAGGCCAGCGGCAATTCGACCTTGACCATGAGTTGCCTCTGGTTCAAACCCATCCCGATCGCTGATCTCTTCACATCTTCTGGGACCGCCGCCAGACCGGCGAGCACTGCCTGAAAAATGATCACCAACGTGAAACACACCAACGCGATCTCAACGGTCAGCAGCGTCAGACCGGTGAACGGAACCAGCAGCTGAAACAGAGCCAGAGGAGGAAGTGTGTACAGGAACGTTGCAACGATCCCAATGGGCCCGGCCAGCCACCTCTTTCGGTAGGCGATCAGCGCGGCGGCGAATGCGATGACGAATCCGATCACGACGGCGATGATGACCATGTAAATGTGGTCGACCAGTGGCGGCCAGAAGACCGTCGCCCACTGGTCGACGAACCAATCACCGCAGAACGGGCCATTGTTGATCACACATTCGGAGGCCTGTCCGTAGTCCGGGATGACAGGATCGCCGGCAGGTGCGATCCCGCTCATAATCCGACACCTTCCCCGTTCCTCGCATCAACGGCGTTGGCTGGCGGATCGACCAGATCGTGCAGGGTGACGTCGCCGAGGTGGCTCCCCCGCTCCATCACACGTGCACCGTGTGCCCCAGCGGCGGAAACCACGGACAGTGCTTCCCTCAATGTCACGTCGGCCTCGACCTTAGGCAGATCGGACTCAGCCGGCCGCTCGGGCTCAGCCTTGGCGACGAGCACCTCGGCGACAGTGGTCAGGGCGAGGCGCTTGAGACCACGTTCTGCACCGAGGAATTCCGCGACGAACTCATCGGCAGGGTGAGTGAGCACCTCGGCGGGAGTGTCGTACTGGGCCAGCTTGCCCCCGGGCTTGAGAATCGCAATCCGATCTGCCATTTTGATGGCCTCGTCGATGTCGTGCGTGACGAAGAGGGTCGTCTTCCCGACAGCCCTATGAATTTCAAGGAATTCGTCCTGGACCGCCATCCGGGTGATCGGATCGAGTGCTCCGAAGGGTTCGTCCATGAGCATGACCGGAGGATCGGCCGCGAGTGCGCGCGCGATTCCGACTCGTTGCTGCTGACCGCCGGAGAGCTGGGACGGATACCTTCCCAACCAGCTGTCCACCGGAGTCAGTCCGACCAGTTCGAGCAGTTCGACAGTACGGCGCGTGGTTCGTGACTTGTCCCATTTGAGAATGTTCGGCACGATCGCGATGTTCTCCGCCACCGTGTAGTGCGGAAACAGACCGGACTGCTGGATTGCATAGCCGATAGTTCGACGCAGCTCGATGGCGGGTATGTCCATGATGCTTCGGTCACCGATGCGGATATCTCCGCTGCTGAGGTCGACAAGACGATTGACCAGCTGGAGAGCTGTCGTCTTGCCGCCACCGGACGGGCCGACTAGGCAGACGAGTTCGCCTGACTTCACCTCGATGTCAAGCGAATCGAGCGCGGGTGCGTTCTGTCCTGGATAGAGCTTGGTGACGTGGTCGAAGACGATGGACGAGTTCGTGGTCGACGTCGTCTTCGGGTCGGTGGAGGAATGTGTCATTGTGTTCTCACATCAGTCCGTTTTCTTGCAGGAAGACCTTCGCCACCTGGGCGGGGTCGATCCTATTGATGGCGGAGGCTTCGTTCAGTGCCTGGATGGCGTCGATCGTCAGAAGTGAATGAAGTCTGTTCAAGAACTTGGGCGCGTCCTCGTTGAGGTCTTTGAAGACATCGTCCCTGATCAGCGGTACGACGTTCTGGAATCCGAAGAGCTTCTTGTCGTCTTCGAGAACGATGAGGTCGGATCTGAGCAGCTGCGGATCGGTGGTGAACACGTCTGCCGCTTGGATCTCGCCACGTTCGATTGCCTGGTAGTTCAGTCCGATGCTCAGAGTCTTCAGTTTCATGTTCGTCAGACCGTATGTGTCGACGATGCCCTCATACCCGATTGCTCCGGAGACATTGTCCGGGTACGTCGAGTAGGTGAAATCTTCGATGCCCTTGAGATCGGACACCTTCTTCAGCCCATGTTCGTCGGCGAATTCCTTACGCACAGCGATCGCGTTTTTGTTCTCGAAGGGTGTGGCCTGAAGTGTGGTCACTCCATGCTCGTTCTCCCACTTCTTCGCTATGTCATAGGTTTCCTCGGCTGTGCCCAACGCAGTGTCAGTGCCAACCCAATTCACCACGATGACCCCGGTGTATTCGGGGTAGATGTCGATCTGGCCCGACTGGAGTGCGGTATTGATGATGTCACTGGACCCGACGTTCGTCTTCAGATCCACTTGGTATCCGCGAGCTCGCAGCCCTTGAGCGTAGAGTTCGCCCATGATCCAGCTCTCAGCGAATCCTTTGGATCCGATGGTGATCCTGCGCCTGGCAGCTCCTGATTTGGCACCACCGACGCTGGCCGTGGTGGCGGTACAACCGCTCAGCGTAGCCGCTGCTATTCCAACGCTGAGTGCGCCGAGCGTTCCCAGTGCTCGGCGCCGATCGAGTGTGTGTCTATTCAGTTTGTACATCGTTGCTCAGTTCAGGTCGCGCGGAACGGTCTTCGTAGTCGTCCGCGAATGGAATTGCCTTCCGTCCTTGTAGGCAACGAGTTCATTGGTCACGAGGAAGTTCGCTGTGTCACCGCTCATGGTGCTGCGTGTCCGCAGCTCAACATCCCATCCCTGATCATCCTTCGTGAGCGCATCGGCATCGGCCTGCTGCAGCAATGCCTGACTGCTGACAGGATCCGCAAGCGCGGGCCTCCGGTAGCGGATGACTCGTTCGCAGATTGCTGTTGGCGAGAGAGGATCGGTTTCACTGCGCTCATACGAATCACGCTCGAGCGTGTAATAGAAGAGTCCGTCGCTCGAGTTAGTCTGCCAGCCCTCGGACACAGTGGTCACGGTCGCACTGCGATTGACCAAATCAGTCTCCAACGTGCGGGTCATGGGCGGCCCTGACGCATCGATCGTGGAGACTGGCGGGGTCGGAGGCACGCCGAGGTGGTCGGTGAGTTCCCGTGACGTCTCGGCGTCGGCCTCGGCCGAGTCGACGCTGCGCACGGGCAGTCGAAGCTCCGGATCGTCTGTGACCGTTAGGAGAGTCTCTTCGGGCGACGGCCAGAGCATGGGCCAGAAGCTCGCGGAGATGCTCAAGCGCAGACGGTGGCTTGGCAGGAATCGGTGGGCGGTGGATAGGAGCGGGAAGTCGATGGTGACGTCTTGGCCCGGTGCCAGAGGTTCGGGATGTTCATGGGAGGAATGATGAGTCAGATTAAATAGGCCCATGGTCACCAGTCGTGACGTGCCGTCTGGAGCGACGTCGCATATGCGGGCTGCGATGACTCCGCGGTCTGAACTCGAAGTCAGTGTCGCTTTGAGGCTCGGGGTGCCGACGATTTCCAGGCCCGCAGGAAGATCCCAGTCTGCGGTGTAGGAACGTGCGTCATCGACGGCCTGGTCACCGGCCATGCCCGCTGCCTCGCCGAACTGCAGCCAGCTGCCGGCGTTGTAGCCTATGAGCTCGGTGCTGCGCAGTTGACGGGGACCTGCCTGAGTCGAGTCCTGCACGTCCCAGCTGACGTCGTCGATTCCTGGTGAGGGCCAGCTGCTCTCTGCAACCCAGCGTCCCGGTCGAGTCTCCCGGTCGGTGTGAACGGGGGCGCTGTCAGGGACATAGGCACGCAATTGCGGCTGGTCCTTGACTCCGTTGTCGATTCCACTCATCCACTGGTCCCACCAGCGCACAGCTTCGGCGATGAAGTCTATTCCCGGTCCCGGTGCTGCCTGGTGCGGATAGTTGTGCGCCCAGGGGCCGAGCAGTGCGTGAACCGGCGGGTAGTCGGGATTCGTCTCACGCTGGTGGTTCGCATTCTCCATCAGCCGGAAGAGGGTAGTGCGATACTCGTCAAGAAGTCCGCCGACGGCAAGGATCGGAACCTGGATGGCTTCCGGGGTATCGCAGACTGAAGCATGTTTCCAGTAGTCATCTCGGCGCTGGTGGCTGAGCCAGTCGTTGATATTGACCGGTGCTTCGTCGATCCGACGTTTCCAGTCCTGCGCCCAGCCCTCGCCCATGACCGCAGGATCCTGTGGACGTGCGTTGTATCCCCACATGGTGGAGGCCCAGGAGAGCATTTGGTCGCCGACTATGGCACCGCCGTTGTAATGAACATCGTCGGCAAAACGATCGTCGGTGGAGCAGATTGTGATGATGGCAGCCAATTCTGGTGGTTGCAGTGCGGCGAGTTGCAACCCGTTGAATCCGCCCCACGACTTTCCGATCACTCCTGCCTTACCGTTTGACCACTGCTGAGCTGCGATCCATTTGAGCACCTGAAGCCCGTCATCAAGTTCGGTTTCGGAGTATTCGTCCGTCATGATCCCGGTCGAATCCCCGCAGCCGCGCATATCAACGCGGATGCTGGCGTAGCCAGCGCGGGCAAATTCGGGATGGATCGTCTGGTCGCGACCAGCGGTCATGTCGTTTTTGCGGTAGGGGAGGTATTCCAAGACGGCTGGAACCTGACTGTCATTGAGATCGTCCGGCAGCCAGATCCGGGCGGCGAGTTCGACTCCGTCTGACAGGGGAATGCGCGTGTGCTCGATGACGTCAACGCCGCGAGGGTTCGTGCGGTATCGGTCGGCAGGTGCGCAATTGCTGCTCACAGAGGATTCCTCCGTGGCATCGGCTGGTGGTTCTGTACGTGTGTGCTGGTGCGAAGAAGTTGTTGCCATAGTGCCCGAGGCTAACAGCAGTAACTGCATGGCTGTTCAGTTGTTTCGCTCAGTGATATGGATGTCATCCAGCCACACCTGACACCGGTCACCTGGCCCCACCTGCACTCGACGACTATCCTCGGGTGCAGGGGGTACACACCGATGACAGCACTGACGAACGTGACGATCTGCCGCACGTGCGGTGTCGAGACGAGCACGCCTCCACCGGATGTGTGTCCGATCTGTTCGGATGATCGCCAGTGGCTGCCGACGTCCGGGCAGGACTGGACGACGCGTGAACAACTTGAGTTCGAACACCACAGCGTCTCCATCGTCGAACGCGAACCAGGTCTCTACGCGTTGCGTGTGGAGCCGAAGCTGGGCATCGGTCAGACGTGCTATCTGGCTCAGACCGAGCATGGCAATCTGCTCTTCGATGTCCCGCCCTACATCGACGAGGACGTCATCGCCGCAGTCTCGGACCTCGGCGGAGTTCAGGCCATCGCTGCCAGTCATCCTCACATGTTCGGCCTGCAGCTCGAGTGGAGCGCGGCCTTCGACGATGCCCCGATCTTCGTCTGCCGTGCAGATGCCCATTGGGTCCAGCGCGAAGGAATGAACATCTGGCGCTACTATCAGTTTGCTGAACCTGTTCCCGGTGTCCGATTGATGCGCATAGGCGGTCACTTCCCTGGAAGCGCGGTGGCCATGTGGACCGGCCAGGACGGCCAGGGCGTCATGCTCAGTGGAGACACGATCGCACCGGTCGCCCGCTCAGGGTGGGTGACGTTCATGCGCAGCTTCCCCAATTATCTGCCGCTGTCGGCAGGTGTTGTCAGACGCATCGCTGCCTCGGTGGCTGACCTCGATTTCGATCGGATGTACGGCAACTTCGGGCAGACCATCTCGAGTGGAGCCAGGGAGGCTGTGGCGACCTCGGCCGAACGCTACGCCGAATGGGTCTCAGGGGCCCACGACAAGCTCACTTGAGAAGACGGCTCGAGTTCCTGCTCAGAAAGCCCCCGCCCGGAATGCTCCTGTAAGGCCCGAACCACAACACGAAAAACCGGCCAGGTCCGAGTTGACGGACCTGGCCGGAGAATCCAGCGATGCTGTGAAGATCAGCGTGAGCGGAACTGCGCGGTGACTGGGCAGTCGAAGGGATCAGCCTGACCGAGTCCGGCCCGGTTGAGGTAACGAACGATGATGCCGAACGATTCGAAGAGCGTCGTCTCCGTGTATTTGATGTCCTTCTGAGCACAGTACTCGCGGACCATCGGCTGGACCTTGTGCAGGTTGACGCTGGGCATGCTGGGGAACAGGTGGTGTTCGATCTGGTAGTTGAGTCCGCCCATGAGGAAGCCCATCGGACGACCTCCCGAGATGTTGCGTGACATCAGTGTCTGGCGGCGCAGGAAGTCAATCTTCACGTCCTTGGGAACGATCGGCTGTCCCTTGTGGTTGGGAGCGAACGAACCGCCCATGTGCAGCCCGAAGACCATGACCTGGACGATGAAGAAGACGCTGCCGATGAGGGGGCCGGCGGCCCAGATGGCGATGAGGGGGAAGCCGATGACGCGGATTCCGATGAAGATGCCTTCGATCCAGCGGCGCTTGATCGAGGACTGTCCCACGAGGATCGCCTTGACTGAGTTCACATGCAGCTGCAGGCCCGCCAAAGTCAGCAGCGGGAAGAAGAACCATCCCTGGTGTGAGGCGAACCATTTCCGCACTCCGGTAAGCCCCTGAGCATCATCAGGGTCGAAGATCAGGGCGCCCGGTGCGATATCGCCGTCGACTCCGGCTTTGTTCGGGTTGGCGTGGTGAAGAGCGTTGTGCTTCTTCAGCCACCAGCCATAGCTGAGACCGATGAACAGGTTGCCCACAATGGTGGAGACCCACTCACCGACCTTGCCGTTGGTGAAGATCTGACGGTGAGCTGCGTCGTGGGCGACATATGCCGTCTGGGTGAAGAGGATTCCGAAGACGACTGCTGTGGCCATCTGCCACCAGCTCTCGCCGATGAGGAAGAGCATCGCGAAGGCGACGACGTAGGAGAGTCCGAGGAGGACGAAGCGCAGCGTATTCCACCCGGGGCGTCGTGCTAGCAGACCGGCCTCTTTGACCTGAGCCATCAGCGCGCTGAAATCGCTGGTGAACTCCTGCTTATCGGTACCGCGATTGGCTCGCCTCTGCTCCAGCACCTCGGCCCTTGACTCTTTTCCAAGAGTGGGCGTCGACAGCGACCTATTCACGACATCTACTGGTTCCATATTACTTACGGTACGAGGTTGATCATCGTCTTGGCATCACCCCAGAGCACCGTATTTCACCCCCTACCCAGGTAGGGGGTTGCGTCATCAGACCTGGGCGCCGGGCACGACGAGCCCGGATTCGTAGGCGGCGATGACTGCCTGAGCGCGGTCTCGGGCGTCGAGTTTGTAGAGAATTCGCGAAACATGGGTCTTGACGGTCTGCACTGCGATGAACAGTGAGGCCGCGATCTCCGTGTTGGTCTCACCTCGTGCCACCAGTACCAGGATCTCGCGTTCGCGGTCGGTGAGGTCGGGCAGGGCGGCCGCATTCGATGTCTGCGGTCCTGCGGCAAAGTGCTCGATGACTCGGCGGGTGACACTCGGGGCCAGCAGGCCATCACCCGATGCCACCACCCGCACCGCCTCGGCGAGTTCGTCGGGTGGGGCGTCCTTGAGGAGGAAGCCGCTGGCACCGGCACGAATCGCATCGAAGACATAGTCGTCGATGTCGAAGGTCGTGAGCATGATGATGCGCGGAACGTCATCGTCGATTGCGCTGGTGTCCTGAGTGCTCAATGCCGACTTCGACGCCTGCCGGTTCGTGGTCTGCGGGTTCATGGTCTGCGGGTTCATGGTCTGCGGGTTCGTCGTCTGCCGGACCGCCTGCCGCGATCTGGCCGAGAGGATCTCACGGGTGGCTTCGATGCCGTCGAGCTCCGGCATGCGCACATCCATGAGCACGATGTCAGGCTTCAGCTCGGCGACGAGGCCGACGCATTCGACGCCGTCCTGCGCCTGACCCACCACCTCGATGTCGGGGTGCGCGTCCAACAACGCGGCGAAGCCTGCTCGAACCATTGCCTGATCATCAGCAATCACGATGCGAATCACGCGTTGCTCCTCTCATCACCCTGCGATTGATCTGATGTGTCGTCTGCGCTTATGTCTGAGCCGTCTGCGTTTATGCCTGTGTCGTTTGAGTCTGATTCTGAATTTGTGGCTATGTCTGAATCTGGGCCTGAGTCAGCGAGTACTTCGCGCTCGCTCGAATCGCGCTTACTCGAATCACGCTTACCGGAATCGCCCTTAGGCGAATCGGCCACGGCCAGCGGCAGCACGGCCTCGACTTCGAAACCGCCGCTGCTGGTCCAGCCGGTTCGAAGCTCGCCTCCGACCGAGGCCGCACGTTCTCGCATCCCGATGAGGCCCTGATGACGATGGACTTCGTTCTTCGCCGCCTCCGACGGGCCCTTCCCGGCAGTGTTGCCGACATTGATCCACAGGGCGGTGCCGCCGCTGTCGATCTTGATGTGAATCTGGGATTCGGTGGCGTGGCGGATGGCGTTGCTCAGCGCTTCCTGGACGATGCGGTATCCGGCCAGCCCGGTGCTGTCGCGCAGACTGCGATCCAGCGGTCCCCCGCTGCGTTCCATGGTGACGTTGACTCCAGCCTGCTGTGCCTTCTTCACCAGACCTTCGACCTCGGAGAACTTCGGCTGAGGTGCAAGCTGCTGGCCCGAATCGTCATTGCGCAGAACTCCCAGCAGTCCTCGCATCTCGGTGAGGGCGTGGCGGGCGGAGATGGAGATGTCTTCGAACTCCTTCTCCACGTCTGCGTCGATGTTGGGGTGGCGAAAAGGTGCGCTCGAGGCCTGGATGTTGATGATCGACATGCTGTGGGCGACGATGTCGTGCAGTTCGCGGGCAATCCGCGTCTTCTCCTCGACCACGACGCGCTTCGAATGCTCCTCGGCGGTATTCTCCTGTTCCTGCAGCAGCTGCGATCGGATCAGATGCCACTGTTGGACGATGACTGCGGCCACATAGAAGCCACCTGCGATGCAGGAGAAGATGACGATGTTGACGATCGAGGATTCCGACCTGCTCTCGGGGTACTGAATATGCCCGAAGACGGCAGCCGCCGCTGAGATTGCGATGCTCGCCAGCAGCGCGGCCAAGGCCACACCCCAGTGAGCACGGAGCCCCACAATGAGGATGATGAGGATCTGGGTGATCATCATCGGCACCATCCATGGCCAGGGAGCGCCCGAGAGGTACGGGCCGAGCAGCGGAAGAGCACCGCAGGCGATGACGGAGACGATCGCGCCGAAGAGCGGGCGCAGCATCGACAGCGGCATCGACCCCGCGTGGATCACGGTGACGATGAACGCCAAGGCCACAGGGGCTTCATGGACTCCCACCGCGATCGAGGACTCGACGGCGAGCATCACGATGGCAGTGAAGATCACCGCCACCCAAGCCAGCGCCTCAGGGTTGAATCTGCGGTCCGGTGGTAGGAATCTGTCGAACAGCTTGCTGAACAGCACGAATTCCGGTTCTCCTTCTGCGGCCCTGCGCCGATTATTCGGTCCTTCATCGACCCGAAAGGTCGACTCACCTGGCACACTTCGTCAGTGTGACAGTAGCAAACACGGCTAAGCGTCCCGTGAGAACTCGAATCTGTGTCCGCATTGAACTTGAGAACACCGCTTTGAACCTGAGGACGCTGCGATGAACCGGAAAATGGGAAAGCAGAAGCCAGAGACCGCCGAGGTGGTCCCTGGCTTCTGCCAGTCGGCCCGGTCTGACCATGTCGCTCAACCCAGTGAGATCTCGATCGGATCAGCGAAGAGTCCACCTTCGAAGGTGAGCTTGTCCGGTGAGACATCGGCGGGGACGTCGAAGACGAGAACGCCCTTAGCCGTGTTGCCCGGGTTGATCTCCTCGGCGAAGAGAATGGAATCAGCGTCGGCATAGAGTCCGGCTTCCGAGTCCGCGGAATAAGTGTTCCCAGCTTCGTCGCCGAGCTTGATGTTGTCCTCCCAGAAGAAGTCCGGCGCCGAAGCAGTGTTCTTCACGGACAGGTTGACGGTGACGAACTGGCCTTGGGCCTCTGCGCCCAGGTACTCGTCGCCGACTGAGGAGACGCCGTCCTTGACCGAGTTGACGGTGACTTCCCAGTCATCGGCGGCCACCACATCGCCGATGCCGTAGCTGGCAGCAGCGTCTTCTTCGGCCGCCTTGTCCGCGGCAGGCTCTTCCTTCGCCTTGTCACCGCTTGCCGCCTCATCCTCGGCGACGGCAGCAGAGGATTCGGTATTCTCTGCCGAATCGTCTCCCCCGCCGGAGATGGCACTTCCGATGATGACGACGACCAAGATGAGAACAATCCAGAACCACCAGCGTTTGAGCAGCGGCTTCTTCCGCTTCGGCGGTTTCTGTCCTGAGCTGCCTGGACCATAGGCACCGGGGCCGTAACCACCGGGTCCATAGGCGCCCTGGCCAAACGCACCAGAATCGTACCCACCGGGGCCACCATAGCCGCTGGCTCCTGCGGGGCCCGCGCTCGGATGTCCAGCACCCGGGTCACCGGACGCCTGCGGGTCAGCCATCGGCGAGCCGGCCATCTGTGGACCAGGCACGCGGTAGGTGGAACCTTGCGCATTGACACCAGGCTGAGGCTGGGCTCCAGGGTGCGGCTGAGGCTGAGCACCGGGCTGTGCTTGCGGCTGAGCACCGGGCTGCGTGTGTGGGTCATTGTGAGTGGACATCATGCTCCTTTGATGATGAGCGCCGCGCTCCGCTGGAAGGCGGGTCGAAGCAGCTGGCGCAAATGAAATAGCGAGGTTCGCGTTGATACTCCTTCAGCATTCCGCCTCGGCGAAGATTGGACATCAACCGTTCGGCTCGACCTCGATCATCGATCGGCCAGGCGACGCCAGCCTGATGGCTGACGTCCGGTGTCAGCCCGTGCGGTTACGATTCCTGTTGTGACAGTTCATCCGTTCCCGCCGCCGCATCATGGCTCCTCCGTCCCACCGAAGCCGGCCCAGCCACCGATGCCTGCTGCCTCTGCGACGCCACATCCGGGTGCTGCCTCGCACTCGGAACGCAAACGGCGTCTCCGGCACGGAGCCCAACTGGCGGTGAGCATCCTTGTGGGCGTCATCGCCTATGTGACGGGCTTATTCATTTCGGCGATGGCGCTGCAGGCGAACCCGTGGGCCTTCGGCAGCAACGGTGAACTCACGAACACGGGAATCGTCGTGGTCCTGCTGCTGAGTCTCGTTTGGCTCAGCGTCTTCGTCCGTCGTCGTTGGCCCCTCGTGCCGTTCATCGCCGGGGCTCTCCTCGCCGCGGGTTGGGGCGATGGGCTCCTGCTCCTCATCGGCCTGTTCCATATCGTCATCCGCGGACCTCGGGTGCGGATGGTCGTCACCGCCGTCATCGGGTCGGTGCTCGTCATCGCCGGAGTGATCCGTCACTGTCTCCTGCCTCCTGCTCTCAACCCATTCGGCCTCATGATCGTGGGTGATCCTGCGGTGATCACCGACGTCGAAGCTTCTGCCCCACCTGCGGACTCTCTGCTGGCGATGAATCTGATGACGATCATCGCCGGCGTCGTCGGACTTGGGGTGAGCATCGGGTTCGGACTGCTGCTGCGCCGGACTCGCAGAATGAAGACCGTCGAGACGATCGCCCAGCGTGAAACCGAACGCAGCGAATCGCTGTCTACGGAACTAGCTCGCCAGTCCGAGCGCAATCTCCTGGCCCGCGAGCTCCACGACACCCTCTCCCACCGGTTGTCCGTCATCTCCCTGCACTCCGGGGCGCTGGAAGTCGGAACTCAGGATGACGCCGAGGTGGCGACCGTCGCCTCTGCCCTGCGCCGAGAGGCACGTGCATCATTAGACGATCTGCGCCACCTCGTCGGCGGTGTGCGTGAAGGAAACTTCGGCGAACAGAGCCGACTGGGACCGACGTCGACTCCGCCGAGCCTGCCCTCCATGGACTCCATCCCGCAGCTCATCGCCTCGGTTCAGGCGACCGGCACGCAGATTCGTCCGTCAATCATCATGCAAGACGTTGAGAGTGCGCCGACGGTGCTTGACCGAGCGGTTTATCGCATCGTGCAGGAGTCGCTGACGAACGCGTTGAAGCACTCCCCCGGTGCACCTGTGGATCTGAGCCTGAGCGTTTCGGCAAACCAGGGAGCGCGCATCGTCGTATCGAACGCGCTGCCGACGACCAGGACGAACGAAGATCCGGAGTCGGACTTATCGACGAGCGGTTCGGGAGCCGGGCTCGAGGGAATTCGTGAAAGAACGCACCTGCTCTCGGGCATGGTCAGCATCGGACCGCGTGAGGGGCTGTTCGTCGTCGACGTATCCTTCCCGCCGTTCGAACGCCGGTCTCAACACTGACCAGGCTCAGCGCTGACCGACCTGAGGGCTGACCAGTCTCAGGGCTGACCAACCTCTGGGACGCTCATCACCTGCGTCACGGCGCTCTTCTGTGGCGCCGTTCCCCTCCCGATGCTGTGCCCGCACGGCTTCGCCGCTGTCGTGTCCTGGGCCTCCTGTAGTCTGTTTTCATGGCTCAGACTTCTCCCAGTATCCGCGTCCTCCTCGCCGACGATGACCCGATGGTGCTGACTGGGCTCAAGGCCATACTTCAGGTCGCCGAGGGCATTGACACGGTTGCAACTGCTCTCAATGGCGAAGGTGCACTGGAGCAGGCTTCACTTCATTTCCCTGACATCGTGCTCATGGATGTGCGGATGCCCGGAATCGGTGGCATCGAAGCAACTGCGCGGTTGACCAACAGTGTGCGGCCGCCCAAAGTCATTGCTCTCACCAGCTTCGATTCCGATGATTATCTCTTCGGCGCTCTCGAAGCAGGTGCCAGTGGCTTCCTCCTCAAGGACATCGGTCCTGCGGAGATTGCTGAGGCCATCAGGAAGGTTCATGCCGGTGAGTCGATTCTGGCACCGCAGGCGACGCTGCGGATCATCAGAGCGATCACAGCGAAACAGAATCATCGGACCAAACGCGATGCCGCCGCGCTCATCTCCACCCTGACAGCGAAAGAACGCGAGATCGCTGTCCTCGTCGCACGGGGGTTGTCGAATCGTGAGATCGCCGAGGCGACTTACTCCAGCGAGGCCACCGTGAAGACTCATCTCAACCGGGTGAACGTCAAACTCGATGCCAGTAACCGGGTCCGTATCGCTGTCCTCGTCGAGCGGTCCGGTTTGACCACGGGTTCCGGCATCATCTGAACGGTCTCGTCGTTTCCAGCCTGCTCAGAATGGCGGCGGATCTTTCGCGAGATCATGTTCCCATTGCACACGTGCCTCTTGCCAGGCCCTTTTGATCCGGACATACTCGATCTTCGACGTACGGTAGTCGCCTGACTTCTTCAGTCGGTGGTACGGCTGATTCCTGCGGCGACCTCGCGGCAGCCGTTTCATAGTCACCGGGTTCGGTCCCGGTGGCAGGCAGCGTTGGAATACCGCGTTCTGCCAGTCCGACATCCGATCGACCATCAATTGTCGACGCTTGGCTTTCGCCAGGTCATAGCTCTCCTGCAGTTGTCGCTGATGGTCGGCGATTGCTTGCTCGCGTTGCCTCGCTTCGTCGCGTTCTCGAATCGTCGTCTCACCGGGCATGAGTTCAAGGACGTACGGCGGTGGAGGAACCTTGTCTTTGGGAAATCGCCACTTTCTGGGACTGATACCAGTCAGTGCGTAGAACTCGATGGCTTGAGCTGCGTCGACGGGCTGGTCGGGAGCCGCAACCGTGGTTGTCACACCATGGGAGAACTCGTATTCGACCAGTCCAGATTCCGGCATCCGCACTGAGTAGTTTCGGGCAGTCTTCACCGCGTGGTGCTTTTTACAGAGACAGTGCAGATTGCTGAAGCGAGTGAGCCCACCCTGGTCAGGATGGTCATGGTCGAATGGAATGACGTGGTCGATCTCCGACTTCTCCGCCTTTCGACTGCACCCCGGCACTGTGCAGATCGCCCATTTGGCAATGAGTGTTCTCCGAACATCGTTCGGAATTCTGTAGGTGGTGGCCTTCGCGTCGATGGGTGTGCCTGTCGCCGGATCCGTCAGTATTCTCGTCAGCGTCTTCGAACGGGCACCGATGCGTCGCGCTGTCTCTGCTGGCACCGGCGAACCGTCAGCGAGTGTTCCCGGAAGCTCTGATTCGCCGGTCAACGTCAGGTACGGGACCGTGACCACGACGGCGGCTTGGTTCGCTATCCACCACTGGTCGGTGGGCATGCCGACCGTTACGTCATATTCTGTGATCTCTTCTTGCGGTGGCGAAGCGGGGGAAAAGGCTGTGCCCTTCGGAGACGTCCCTGCGGCATCTTTCGCACAATCGGTCAGCCCACTGACTCCCTGATCATCGAAATCAAACAGAGGGCTTCCCTTGTCATCAAGAAGCGACGATTCTGTAGTGCCTTGGATTCCCGTCACCGGGTCGATGCGTTTGACCCTGATGCTCAGCTTCGGCTGTGGCCGGGTCGCAATGTCAAACATGAGATTGCTGATGGTGCGCTCGTCGATGACCTCGACACCGGGCGCCAGGTTGAACGTGTTGGCCTGTCCCGCATGAATCGCTCGCGCCATGGCTTGGATGCGCTGAAAGCTGGCATGGACCTCAGCAGCCGGCCCTGTCAGAGTCATGCATGCCGATCCATCCTTGAATGTGTCGACATCGACTCTCCGTCGACGGGCGGCTGTTTCTGCCCGGTCTTCTGCAGGTTCGAGGAGCTGGATCTTCTTGCGCAGTGCGGTTCGGAAGTACTCGCTCGTCACATCTGCTCTTCTGACAGAGAGATGTTCGTCCAGTCGGGGCAGGAATCGCATGGCAACCGTTTGGCATAGGTCGGCAGCGGCATCAACATGAGCTTGCGTGAACTCGCCGTCTCGGACTCGGTCGGCGAACCGTGGGAGACCGTGTATCACCGTCATCGCGGCAGTCAGGCGGCGGTAGGTGCGCGGCGTTGAGGTTCCGAAGATTGCCGAGATCTCAACGAGGTCCTCGGTGAACACATTGTCGTGGATCCACCGCGAGAAGTCGGTGTCGGGCTCGAAACCGGGGAAGTCCGGAGGTTCAGGAGCTTCTGGCTCGGGTTCAACCGTGGGCGTTCGAAGGCTCTGGGCAAATTCGGCATCGTAGGCCATCATTGCCGTCGAGGTGTCGACAACGAGTACGAGCTCGGCGCAGGGCTCGTCGAGGTCGAATTCTTCCGGCGGTCCCGAGTTCCAAGCCAAATCGCTGACGGTCATACGTAGGTTGGCTTCTCTGACTCGTTCCTCTTCTGAGGGTTTTGGGCATCGATCGACCGAGCCGGCAATCGTGGCGAACGTGTACGGGTCGTCCCCTTCAGGAACGTCGGCTCCGTGGTGCTGGATGACCTGCTCGAGGATGACTCCCGCACTGAGCTCGAATACCTTCAGCTGCGCTTGGTCGTATTCAGCAGATGCACTGCCAAGATTGGTGACGCTCGATTCGCAGCGAACGCTGTAACGTGGCGACGCACTTTCATCTGCACTCGCGCCGGCGCCTTCGCCGGCAGAGTCGGGTTTCTCGCTTCGTTCGCTACGTTGCCCGTCATGCGTTTCGGATGTGTTTTTCATCGTGTATCACCTGCCTCGTACATCTATGTCGGGAAGAGTGAGTAGAACACTGACCAGGTTAACTGCTGGTTACATTCTATATTATTCGAATATCACTTGTATAGACCTGATTGATGATCATTTCTGATTCTCCATTGAAGCATCAGTGCCGTCCGGATCATTTTGTTGTTCAATGATTGCAGACGGCACTGACACGAGTACTGTCGTGCGGCACTGTCAGCCCAACCCACTCAGTCACTGGACTTCGACAGGTGACTGCTGGCAACCTCGGCGAACTGCTGTCGTGAACGCCATGAGAGCCCCAGATACAGAAGGAATGAGGCGACGAACGACGGGATCGTTGCCCCCATCGGACTCGGGAATGCATAGGTGAGCAGGTAGGACACAATGGCGCCGACTATCCACACTGCGACTGCGACCCAATTGACGCCGCGCGAGTAGGAGTAGATACCTCCCGCGTCACTCAAGATGTCCCTCGTATAGGTCCGGCGCTTGATGATGTAGTAATCGACGATGAGGATCGCGAACACGGGAACGAAGAAGGCCCCGATCATTGTGAGGAAGTCGGTGTACTGGTCGAGCAGGGCCAACCAGGTCGATCCGAGGATCGAGACGATTCCGAGCACCAATGCCACTGGCAGGAACTTCAGCTTCGTCCGGCTCTGCGCGCCGACGACCGAGTTGACCATGCCGTAGACGACCATCGTGTTCGTCGCCATCACGGACAGGAAGATGACGATCGCCAACGCCCACCCGAATTCCGCGGCCAGCGCGGTCGGGTCGAAGGGAGCCGCGTCTGCGCCGTCGAGGAGGATGTAGCTGAAGGCGGTGAGACCGAGGACCATAGCAAGCACCGTGGAGGCGATATAGCCGAGGCCCGAGCCGATGATCCCTGACTTCTGGCTCTTGGCCAGGCGGTTGAGGTCACCAGAGAGCACAGTCCACGAGATCGCAGTCGAGATGACGATATCGAGAGCGAGCACCGGGGTGAATTCCAGACTGGGATCGGCCCGAATCGCAGTGTATTCGCTCGGTGAGTGCCCGTTGAAGGCGATGACGAAGACATAGGCCATGACCAGCAGAATGAGGAGCGCGAACCAAGGTTCGGCCTTCTCGATGCCCTCGTGCCCGAGGATGGCAAGCCCGACGACCAGGGCCTGGCACAGAACGGAGAAGAGGATCGGGTTGGAGAATCCGGTCGTCTGCGCGACGACGAAGTTGACGCTGATGCCCGCGAGCATGGCTTGGACCCAGCTCCAGCCCATGAGGATGACGACGTTGGCTGCGACAGGCAGATAACTGCCTTTGGGGCCGAATGCTCCCCGGGTGATCGCCATGGTGGCCAGGCCGGTGCGGGTGCCGATGTTCCCGATCAGAGTGAGCACGATTGTGCCGATGATCGTGCCTGCGATGATGACCACGACGGCGGTGAGGTAGTCGATGCCCGGGACGAAGAGTGTGCCGGTGAGCATGGTTGTCACGACGAGGTTGGCGGCCAACCAGATCATGAACATTCGTCTGGTGCCCAAGTGCCCGCGGATGACTCCGGAGTCGTCGCTTCCGGATTCCAAGCGCGACTCGAGGCTGCGATACCAGTTCACTGGGCGACCACCTCGGCGGCGTTGGGCTCTGCATCAGCGGACGCATCCGCAGGTACAGCGTCGGGGACAGTCGACAGGTGTTCGTGGATCGCCAGGAGATTTCCGTCGCCGAGGTGGCGGAAGATGATGCTCTCACGTTCCCGATACGATTCCGCGCCCTCCCTCGTCGTCACCGTCGTATCGACGGTGTGAGAGAAGACCGCTCCGCCCGGGAAAGTCTGCACGAGCCTGGCTGAGGAGACGCAGTCGGCGACTGACCATCCCTCGGCTATCCATGAGTCCCACGTCTCCTCGTACTCCGCACGTGAGTCCAAGCGGTTGCTCTCTGGATGGAAGATGAATGTGGCGTCGGGGGCAAAGGCTGCGAAGTAGGCCTTCGCATCGGTCGTCGCAAATGCGGCGACGATGGCGTCGGCGGCGCGAAGCACCTCGGCGTGGCTGGGTTCATTCACATCGTTGGGCATGACGATCGTCAACTTTCTTTGTCGCAGGTTCTCGCGGGCGGTCGCAGTCAGAGCTGATGGACCGAGTGAAACTCTAGTGATTTGGTGACTCAGCACACTGTACGCAGTGGAGTGATTGTCGAGTTGCTTATCCACTGCGGACTGCGCCACCGGCCACCCGCAGCGGCGCACTCCACGCCCACGCCGCTGCCTGCATTGCGAGATAGCGCTGTCAGCAATTGAGATTTCGCTTAGGTTGAACAACGTGTGATATGCGGCTCCATCCGCAGACCCCGCCGAAACGTGGGTCGATGATCGTCATAGTGAAGATGAAGGAGACACTGCTTCCATGAGTGCGGAACTGATCTGCGTGATCGTCCTCGGCCTGATGTTCGTCATCGGCACATGGCGTGACATCAACATGGGCCTGCTGGGCTTCGTCGCAGCGGCAGGAGTCGGCGGACTCGTCCTCCACCAGGCCCCAGAGGAGTTCCTCGCCGGCTTCCCCGTCGACCTTTTCCTCACCCTTGTGGGACTGACCTTTCTGTTCGGCTTCGCCCAGAACAACGGCGTCATCGAAGTCATCGTCAATTGGTGCGTCAAGCTCGTAGGCGGTCGGACAGCGCTCATGCCGTGGATCTTCTTCGCCCTCACCGCGATCCTCATCTCCTTGGGTGCGCTCTTCGCCGTGGCCATCATCGCGCCGCTGGCGTTGTCGTTCGCACGTAGACATCGGATCAACCAGTTCATGGTCGGCCTCCTCGTCGTCCACGGTGCACTGGCCGGGGCTTTCTCCCCCATCAGCGTCTACGGCATCTTCATCAACGACTACCTGGCCACGAACGGCCTGACTCCGACACCGTTGTCGTTGTTCTTGGCGCCGCTGATCTTCAACGTGGTCTTCGCTCTCGTCGTCTACTTCGTCCTTCATCGGCGACCTGGATTGCGCGCCGAGGCGGACGAAGCCCTGTCCGCCGAAGCTGAGACAAGCACCACCAGATTGACTCGGAGCCAGGTGCCGACCCTGATCGGACTCATCGCGATGGCGCTGTCCGTGCTGATATTCAGCTGGGACGTCGGGATCGTGACGATCACAATCGCCATCGTTCTCACCTTCATCAACCCGGCAGCGGGTAAGGCCGCGATGACCAAGGTGTCATGGTCGGTCGTCATTCTCATCACCGGAGTCCTCACCTACATCGCCGTGCTCCAGGCCGCGGGTACCGTCGAATGGGTCTCGGCCGGGATCTCGGCCATCGGCATCCCGCTGCTGGCTGCCCTTCTGCTCTTCTCCATGTCGGGCCTCATCTCTGCATTGGCGTCATCGTTGGCGATCATCGGCGTCGTCATCGCCCTGGCCGTGCCGTTCCTCGAATCAGGCGACGTGCATGTGGGCGGCTTCGTCGCCGCGCTGGCGATCGCGGCAACCATCGTCGACATCAGTCCGTTCTCGACCAATGGTGCGATGCTGCTGGCCAATGTGCACTCGACGATCCGCGATCGCTACTACAAGCAGATGATCGGCTATGCCGGCCTCATGTGCCTCATCGGTCCCGGACTGGCCTGGGTCGTCGCAGCGGTGCCGACGATTCTCACGAGGTGAGTGCCGACCTGTCGAGGTTGCTGACCATGTGAAAGCCCTGGCCCGGCGTCCGTTCGTCTCGCCCAGGTCCCTCAACTCACCAGGCTTGAGTCCCTCGGTGCAACAATGCAGTATGAACGATCCGCTTTGGCACGAACTCCTCGAGCGAGTGCGACAGGACACCCCACAGCTTCTCAACGACTTCCTCGCCGAACTTGCTCAGCATGAGGGCTACACCCACGGCCGCGTTCCTGCCTCCGATCTCACAGGAACCGCTGAGCAGGTCTTCGACCTCTTCCTCCGGCGGCTGTCCACCGCTGAACAGATGGCCGACGAATCGTCCCTTCCAGATGCTTTGGGACGACGACGTGCCAGACAGGGCCTGCGAGTCGATCAGTTCACTGAGGCTGTGCGCATCAACTTTCGGGTGCTGTGGCGAGCACTTCATCGGGCCGCGCAGCCAGATCTCACCGGCGTGCTCATGGACAACGGGGAACGCGTCCTCGACGTTGTGGAACGTTATGCGACGGAAGTGCAGCGGTCCTTTCTCAACGAGACGGGGGAAATGGCGCGTTCGCGCAGAACCGCCCGCGAACGCGCCCTGACAAAACTGTTCTCCGGTCACGCCGTCGATGACGACATCAGTGCCATCGCCACGGTTCTCGGCATGAGACACGACGGTGAATTCGAACTCATCGCACTTCCCACCAATGTCATCACCGATGATCTGGAGCAGAGCTTCTCGACCCTCGAGGCACATTCCTACGAAGACGAACAGATGACCTATCTGTTCCGTCATCGGCGTACGCTGATCAGCCTGGTCGACGAACTGCCCGAGCTCGCAGGCGGACACATCTCGAAGGTCGACGGATTGGGGCAGGTGTCACGGGCAGCGGCACTGGCCAAACACCTCGGCGAGCTTCATCCGGGTCGCTCTGCAGTCACTGTGAAGGAAGGATTCGCCGCCATCGCCCGCACCGCGGTGGAGCCCCTCATCAGCGGCTTCGAGCATGAACTGCTCGGTGACTTTGTCAGCTCGGTGGGCGAAGAGTCTGATGAGAGAATGAAGCGTCTGGGCACAACCATCGCAGCCTACCTGAAGAACGGTTCGGTTCAGGAGGCGGCGGACTCGCTCTATGTCCACAGGAACACCGTGTTCAAACGTCTGCAGTCCTTCCACGACATCACCGGTTTGGACGTGACCATCCCCCGTGATGCGGCGATCGCGCTGATTCTGACGCAGGACACGCAACGGTACTGACCGACGATTGCCGGCCCAGAGGTTCATATGCACACCGCGGTGCTCAAAGCCGAGACATTCATCCAATGCCCCTTCATCCGCGCTCCCCTAGGCTCGAATCAGCACCCCACACCTCAACGAGCTGCACTCGAAGGAGAGCCAATGATCACCAACGACGCACAACAACGGATCCTCGCGGCAGTCGACGCCCAATTCGACCAACAGCTGGCGGCGACAGCCGAGCTGGTGAATTCGCCGTCCAGACGTGAGCATGAGGAGCCCGCACAGGATCTCATCGAGTCCCGTCTGCAGAACCTCGGCCTCGACATCGACAGATGGATCATCGATTCCCCCGAGCTGGAGGCCCACCCCGGCTTCGGTCCCTCCACCGTTGACTACACCGGAATGACCAATATCGTCGGCACGTACCAGCCTGCCCAGGACAGCGGGAAGTCCCTGATCCTCAACGGCCACATCGATGTCGTGCCGCAGGGTCCGGAGGACAGATGGTCGCGCTCACCCTGGGACGCCGAGGTGGTCGACGGGTGGATGTACGGCCGCGGTGCCGGTGACATGAAGGCAGGTCTGATCGCCAATCTGTTCGCATTCGACGCCATCCGTCAGGCCGGTTTCGACCTCACCGGCCGCGTCCACCTCCAATCCGTCGTCGAGGAGGAATGCACCGGCAATGGTTCCTTGGCGGCACTGCTGCGCGGATACACCGCAGACGCGGTCATCATCTCAGAGCCCGAGGAAGATGCCCTGGTCAGAGCCAATGTGGGAGTTCTGTGGTTCACGGTCCGAGTCAGCGGCAACCCCACACATCCACGCGAGATGGCCAATGGCTTCAACGCCATCGATGCCGCGTTCGACGTGATGCAGGCTCTGCGCGGTCTCGAACAGACATGGAATGACAGGAAGGGTGAGCACCCGTATTTCGAGGACCTCGACCACCCGATCAACTTCAACTTCGGTGAGATCCGCGGCGGCGACTGGCCCTCGAGCGTGCCTGCCTGGTGCGAACTCCAGGTCCGCGTCGCCACCTACCCCGGAACCAACGCCGATGACGCCTGGGCCGAAGTCGAGAAATGCGTGAGGGATGCCGGCGCCGGACGGTCAGCGGACGGCGGCTCCTCAGCTCGCCCGACCTTTGAAACGGTCCTGACTCCGAACGGCTTCTACGCCGACGGCTACGTCCTCGAGCCCGGCAGTGATGCCGAAGAGCTGCTCGAACGCACCCACCGTGAGACCTTCGACGCCGAGCTCACGAGCTTCACCACTCCCGGCTATCTCGACGGTCGAGTCTTCGTCAACTACGGACAGATGCCGACTCTGGTCTATGGTCCGGTCTCGGAGAACATCCACGGATTCGACGAGCGTGTGAGCATCGAATCCGTGCGCAAGTGCACGAAATCCATGGCGCTCTTCATCGCCGAGTGGTGCGGCATCGACGAATAGGTGACGCGGGATCGACAAATAGTCCGGCTCCTTGCTTCAGGAAACCGCACTGGTTGACTCAGCAAACCGCACTGACGGACGTCACATGCTCCCGTTGGCCTGGAAGTTCCCGTGCCAGGACAGCGCCTCACCCAGCAGGTGCGGAGTGTGGCGTCCGTTCGGGTTCTCTGCGATCGCCCGATCCAGATAGTCGCCGAGGCGGTCCCGATAGCTCGGGTGCGCGCAGTTGGCGATGATTGTCCGTGCTCGTGCCACCGGGGAGAGTCCACGCAGATCGGCCAGTCCCTGCTCAGTGACGAGAATCTGGGTGTCGTGTTCCGTGTGGTCGATGTGGCTGGCGAAGGGCACTACCGAGGAGATCATTCCGTCTTTTGCCAAGGAGTTCGACACGAAGAAGTTGAGGTAGGCATTGCGAGCGAAGTCGCCGGACCCGCCGATGCCGTTGATGATGGACGAACCCATCACGTGGGTGGAGTTCACGTTGCCGTAGATGTCGGCTTCGACCATCCCGTTGATCGCAATGACGCCGAGGCGGCGGATGGCTTCCGGATGGTTCGACATCTCCTGTGTGCGCAGGAGGATGCGCCCCTTGTAGGACTCGATGTTCTCGTTGAAGTCGGCGGCACGCTCGGCCGACAGTGAGAAGGCCGTAGCCGAGACGGAGGCGAGCTTGCCGTTGTCGATGAGGTCGAGCATCCCGTCTTGGATGACCTCGGTGTAGGCGCTCAGACCCTCGAATTCGCTGTCAGCCAGGTTGCCCATAACGGCGTTGGCGACGTTGCCGACGCCCGACTGCAGCGGCAGCAGCTCTGCAGGCAGCCTGTCGGCCTGGATCTCGTGGCGCAGGAAGTCCACGAGGTGGGAAGCGATGGCCTTCGAATCCTCGTCAGCGGGCTTGAACGGCAGGTTCCGGTCGGGTGCGTTCGTCTCAATGACGGCAACGACCTTGGATGGGTCCACGCGCAGGTACGGGTCGCCGATGCGCTGCATGGGCTCGAGGAGCTGGATGGGCAGACGCTCGGGTGGGCGGCGGGTGCCGTAGTAGACGTCGTGGAATCCTTCGTAGGCGCGCGGGTGCCAGGAGTTGACCTCGAGAATGACCTTGTCTGCCAGGTCGAGCCATGTCTTCGAATTGCCGACCGAGCTGCCGGGAACCAGCAGACCGTTGGGCAGGATCGCAGCGACTTCGACGATGGCGACGTCGAGGTCTCCGTAGAAGCCGAACCACGCCTGCTGGGCCGAGTGGCTGAGGTGTGTGTCGACGTATTCCGTATCGCCGGCGTTGATCGACTTCCTCATTGCCGGGTCGGACTGGAAGGGCAGTCGTTTGCTCACGGCTCCCGCCTCGGCGAGGACTCCGTCAAGTTCGGGTGCGGTCGAGGCGCCGGTCCACAGCTCGATACCGAAGTCACGACCGGCATCGTGCTCAGTGCGAGCCTGCACTGCAATGGCACCGGGCACCGACTTCGGATATCCCGAACCGGTGAATCCACTCATGGCGACGCGGTCGCCGTGACCGATGAGAACAGCCGCTGCCTCTGCAGTGACGACCTTCGAACTCAGGTCAGGGCACGTAATTCTCGACATTCACATGAGTTTATCGGATGCAGTTTGTGTCACTTCAACCCGGCCAGGAACTCCGCTGCCCCAATCGCAATCTTCGCCTCGGCCTCCACGCCGACGGCGAGCATGTCCTCGTCGACGTCGAAGCGTTCGGTGTGGTGCCCCCAGGAGGTGTCCATGCCGATCTGGACGTAGGTCGCCAGGCCGCCGCGTTCCTTGACTCGCTTCATCATCGCCGTCGCGTCCTCGGATCCGCCCAGTCCACCAGTGTCGCTGATCTCGGCGACTCCATCGACACCCTCGAAACAGGTCCGGATATAGGGCAGCAGTTCCGGACTCGGTGATTCCTGGTCCGCCTTGCCGACTACAGTCGATTCGAAGTCGACGTCGTACATCCTCGCGGCACCAGCGATGACGTCCTGCGCCCGCTCAAGCATGAATTCGTTGATCTCGCTCGACTCGCCGCGCGTTTCGACCCTGAGCGTTGCTGCCCTGGGCACGACATTGCGGCCCTCACCGGCATAGAAGGTGCCGACGTTGATGCGGCTGGCACCCTCGGAGTGCCGGGGTATCGCATGCAGGTTCAACGTCGCCGAGGCGGCTGAGAGAAGCGCGTTCTTGCCTTTCTCGGGGTCTCCCCCGGCGTGTGATCCGACGCCGGTGAAGGTGACGTCGAGCTTCGTGCTCGCCAGGTACCCATCGGACCCGGTGAGCACATTGCCCTTCCCATCATCGGATTTCAGGTGGGTCGCGACGAACAGGTCCACATCGTCGAACCAGCCGGCGGCCACGATCGAATGAGCGCCACGCACCCCCTCCTCGGCGGGTTGGAAGATGATCTTCACTGTCCCGGTCAGTTCGTCACGACGCTGGGTCAGCAAAGTGGCCAACCCCAGTCCGACGGCGGCATGGCCGTCATGACCGCACCCGTGCATGGCAGCCTCGTTGACCGAGGCGAATCCTTCGGCGAAGGGCCGATGGGTCTCATCGGCCAGTTCCACCAGATCGTTGGAGTCGATGTCGAAGCGGAAGCACACGACGGGCCCGGGCCGTCCGGTCTCCAGCATGCCGAGGGCACCGGTGAATCCGTCACCCATCGCCTCGACGAGCTCCGGGTCCGCGCCCTGCTCAACGGCGCGTTCGCGTTCGGTCGCCAGCACCTCGGCGCTGGGCACTCCCAGCCGGGCATCGGCATCGTGGAGCTCTGGTCCGTATGTCGTGTCCCACCCCAGATCGCGCAGGACGGTGATGATCGCCGAAGTGGTCCTGAACTCCGTCCATCCCGGTTCGGCGAACTTGTGGAAGTCCCGTCGCCAGGCGGTGAGTTGGTCATGGAGCTGGAGTGACACGCTCACGTGCGCAGCCTCGATTCGATCGGCAGAAGGATACCTTCGCATCCTATTCCTCTGTGGCGGTGATAGTCACAGGCTGGGCCATCGCCTGCTGACCGCCGCGTGAACTCTGGTAAAACGGATGCATGTGCACTTCCCACTCATCCGGAAAGTCATCCGGCCTCCGTCTCCTGACGCCGTTAGCCCTGCTCGGCGCTGCGACTCTGATCTCTGCCACGCTCCATCCGCAGTGGTCAACTGTTCTCATCATGCTCGCCCTCTTCGGTCTCGGTGCCGGCCAGAGTCTGTTCCGCGCCGAAAGGTGGCAACCGGCAGATAACGTCACAACCGTGCGGCTCGGACTCATCATGGTCGTCGCTGCCCTCATCATCCGTAATGACGGCTTCTCGTGGCTGGCGATCGTCATCGGTGCGCTGGCGCTCGTCCTCGACGCCTGCGACGGTTATGTGGCACGGCGGACCGGGGCCACCTCGGCAGGGGCCGACTTCGACGAATCCGTCGATGCTCTCGTTGTCCTCGTCTTCTCCGTCGCACTCGTTCCAGTCTGGGGATGGTGGGTGGTTCTGCCGGGCACCTTCTACTACCTCTTCCGCGGGGCAGCCCTCCTGCGGCCCGCCTGGGGACAACAGCTGCCACCGTCGGTCCTGCGCAAGACGATCGCAGCAAGTCAAGGAATCCTCCTGCTCACCGCTGGATCACCACTGGCTCTGGAAAATCCGAGTATCGGCATCATAAGTGCAGCGATCGCCCTTGCCGCACTCGTCTTCTCCTTCGGCCGTGACGTCCTGTGGCTCGAAAGGCGTGCCAGAGCCCAGACGCCAGAAGATTCCCACAGATATGCAGAAGGCTCCGTCCGGCTCCAGCCTGTTTCGGGGAAGTCAGAAGCTGTTTCGGTGAAGTCAGAAAAGCCGGAAAGCCAGCGTGATCGTACACTTGAGGGATGAACGCCTTGCACGGAAGCATAGACTCAACCGGCCTGGTCAGCGGGCCGCCGAGCCGACTGCCCACCGCCCACGGGCTCTTCGCGCTTCGCACCTACACTCTCAATGGAACGGCCCACGCCGTGATGTCGATCGGCGACCCGGCCAAGGCAGACGCTCCTCTCATACGAGTTCACAGCGAATGCCTCACAGGCGATGCCCTCGGCTCGCATCGCTGCGACTGCGGTGACCAGCTCTCGGCGTCGCTCGCGGCTATCGCGCAAGCTGGCGACGGTGTTCTCATCTATCTGCGCGGACACGAGGGCCGCGGCATCGGACTGGAGAACAAGCTGCGCGCCTACGCCCTCCAGGACGCCGGTCTCGACACCGTCGCCGCGAATCGTGCCCTCGACCTGCCCGACGATGCACGGGACTACACAGCTGCTGCTGCGATCCTCCACGATCTCGACTGCCCGCAGATCACCCTGCTGTCCTCGAACCCCAGCAAGGTCACCGCCCTTGAGGACATGGGCATCACGGTGGCCGATCGCCTCAGCCTCCAGGTGCCAGACCGACCAGAGAATGCCGGGTATCTCGAGGCCAAACGCCGTCTAATGGACCATATCGCCCCCGCCGGTCACTCGCACGAGGACCAGACGGAGACGGACACCGAGTGCGCCGCGAGCACAGCGTACGCAGAGAACACGCTGGCCGTCTACGACACGATCGCCGGTGGTGACGAGGTCGTCGCACAGCTGGCCCAGAGCGAGGACGGATTCATCGCGACGTCCAAGGGTGACGCGCAGTTCGTATCCGGGCAGATCGACCGTGCCCACCTCCATCGGATCCGGGCTTCCGTCGGTGCCGTCCTCGTCGGCTGCGGCACGGTTATCGCCGACGATCCCCGGCTGACGGTGCGCGCCGTCCCCGGCGTGAATCCCGTGCGAGTCGTCCTCGACCCGCACGGTCGGATACCGGCCACAGCGACGGTCCTCACCTCACCTGAGGCGCCCACGATATGGCTCACCGGCGCCGAGATAGTCCCCCCACCGGACATCGGTGACCACGTCCGTATGGTTCGGCTGCCAGCGACGACAGAGAATGAGATCTCTCCCGCCGCCATCGTCTCGCTCATCCGCGAGCGTGTCTCCGGTGCCATCCTCGTCGAGGGCGGCGGACGCACCGTATCGTCGTTCCTGTCGGCCGGCATACTCGACCGACTGTTCCTCACCTCGGCGCCCGTGCTCATCGGCAACGGAGTCCCTGGCATCCGTTTCGTGGGCACTGAGGTTATGGCTGAAGCGCTGCGTCGGCCGTTCCGGCGCTACCGGTTTGGTGAGGACATGTGCACCGAATACCTGCTCAGCGAACTGGCACGCGACGGATCTGCACGGGATCCTGACCTCCATCCTGGTGCTGCCTCCACAGCCTGACCATGAGTGTGATTGCGCCCGGCAGCGTTGAGATCGCGGCCAGGAGACCGTAGCCCGTCGACGAGGTGACAGCCCATTCGACGGAGCTTGCGAGGCTGCCGGCTAGAATACTCACACTGACTTCGCGCACTCCCCAGCCGCCGACGCCCAGTGGGATGCTCATCGCCGCGAGGCCGATGACGGCAAGCGCGGGAATGACGGGACCGCCGAGGGCAAGCATCGCAATAAGGTAGAGGGCGAAGAACGATCCGATGGTCACCGCCGCTGTCAGCCACACGAGCCCGATGGTCGATGCTGTCATTCCCCGCATGCCCAGGACGGAGAGGACCCCGGTGACCACGGCGACTGCTGCGGCAACCCACGCGAAGGCCGGGGCCACGGGAATGAGGGCGAGCGTGGCCGTGATGAAGAGCAAAGTGGTTGCGCTCAGCCGTTCAGCACCGACGACGGTGAGCGGAGACAGCCACCGGCGGCGGCCGATATTGCGGTAGGCGGCGACACGAGCAAGATCTCCGCTCAACCCGCCGGGCAGGATCGTGTTGAGCAGACCGGCCGAATAGCAGTCGGCAAGAGCTCGGCTGCGACTCACCTGTGTTCCCGTCTGCCTCAGCAGCAGAGAGAACCGCATTGCTTGCGCAGTCGTGGCGAGAAGACCGAGGCCCAGCGCGGCGAGGACCGTCACAGGCGTGACCACTCGTCCGCCTTCGAGCAGGGCCTGGACCCCGACTATACGCACTGTGAGGACGAGCAGGGCGATGGTGATGAGGAACATCAGCGCCCGCCGCACCCACATCTTCCTCATCGCTTCGGCTCGTCTGACCTCGTGCTGAGCTGAGATCTCCTCGGGCGCTGGTGGCCCGTCGCGTCGATGAGCACATCGATATGGTCGACGACGACGCGGAGCTCAGCCTGGGCCAATCGGTCTGTCAACCATGCTCGACCGGCCGTGCGCAGGCGGGGGCCCTCTTCGACGGCGGCATCGACGCGTTCGGTGAGGAATCGGGTGAGGAATTCCGAGTCACGTGGTGCTTCGAGGTGCCAGGGGCTCGCGGATGATTCCACTCGTGCACCGATGCTGCGTGCCTTGGTCTCCAGCACCGGCGCGGCCTGGGTGCCAAGGCGTGAATCGCGGCGCTGATGGGCGACGAACGCCTCATCGAGAACACCGTCCTCTGGCCGTGTCGGGGTCAGATGCCACTGGCCGGAGATGCTGAGCAGGAAGATTCCGATCCCGGAGAAACGATGCAGCGTATCGACGATGGCCGTTAGGTCATCGCGCGTGAGCACGTCGAGCAGGGCACTGCCGGTGATGAGGAGATCACACGAATCTGGCGTCCCTGCGGCGGCTGCTGTTCGCCGCTCGTCCCTTGGCTTGGCTGTGCCCACTTCCGTCATGCTGGCTTTGCCCACCTCGGTCAGCACCTCGTCAAGCACTTCGGCAGCGATGCCCGGCAGGGAAGTGATGGGGGCAGCGACCGTGCGCACTGCCGTGGTGAACCTGCCGGCGGCGATCTCGAGTGCGGACTCATCGGCATCCACGAGCACCCAGTGCAGCGGACGTTCCGGCAGTCGTTGTACGAGGTGACGGTCGAAGAAGCGCATGGAGTTGCCGGTTCCAGCTCCGAGGTCGATGACGACCAGCGGTCGTTCTGTGCCGACTTGTCGTTCTGCGTCTAGGCTCAGCGCGCGGGCCGCCATGTCCAGGAGCGGAAGTGCATACTGTCGTGCAGCATCATCGAAGGGCACCCGCAGATCCAGCCAGTCCGGTTCTGCGGCGTTCATGAGACGCTCTCCATGACGGAGAGCATGGTGCGCGCTGTCTCGTCCCACCCGTGCACAGAGGATTCCCTGGCTTCGAGCGCCGTGGCTGCAAGTTCGGTTCGGTAGGTCGCGTCTCTCATCCACCGTTCCAGGGCATCTGCCCATATGGGGACGTCCAGTTCCAGTGCGTGCCCGGCAACCAGAGCCTCCTGTGCCCCGGTGCCCGCGCTCACGAGTGAAGGAATAGCAGCGGCGGCACCCTCGCGCACGACCATCCCGAAGGTCTCGGCCTTCGAAGGCAGGAGAAGCAGGTCCGCGTGCCGGTAGAGCTCATCGACGGCGGCCCCGTCGAGTTCGCCCACACAATCCACCGAGCTCAGTCCACTCAGTGCATCACGCACGTCCGCGGCATAGTCGGTGTCGGTGATGGGCCCGGCGAAGGTGCAACGCCAATCGGTGATGCCGCGTCGTCTCAGCTCCTGAAAGACGTGTGCGAGGAACAGCTGGTTCTTGTTGTCCTCCATCGCTGCGAGGCAGATGAGGTGGGCTGGCGAACCGGGCTGCGTCACGGAACGTGGATGCGTTCCGGGCAGGGCCATCTCGGCGGTGATGCCGTACTTCCGGGCCACCTCGGCGGCGGCGAATGCACTCGTCGTCACCACAGCGGATGCGGACCGCAGACAGACGACTTCACGACGGGCAGCGGCAGGTGTCTGTGCCAGCGAATGCTGGAGGATCACGATCGGACCCTGCAGAGGTGTACGGAGGCTGCATCCGATAAGCCCGTCGATGAGGACCGGGCGGTCCCGCCCAGCCGCAGCATCGCCAGCTTCCTGACATCGTGCAACCAGCTGGCGCAACCTGGCCACATCCTCGCCCGCGGGTTCTGCCCAGGTTCCAGGCGCGGTGATGCGCTCGATCCGCCCCTCGGACGCGGCGGCGAGTTCGGAGTTGAAGCGCAGTCCCCCGCTGATGCGGCCGAGGTCCGGTTCGATGAGGGTGTAGGTCACGGCCGATTCGCAACGGTATAGGACACCGCAGCGCGCGGGTTCTCGCGCAGGTGGACCGTGATCCCGATCTCGGGACGGTCTGCGAGAGAAGTGGAGAGGTCGGTGCCGATGTATTCGGCGATCGCTTCGCTCGTCGACAGACGGCCTGCGAAATCGGGATGCTCATCGAGGTTCGTGTACCGCAGCGGTGTCAGGGCCTCGTCGAGCAGCGCCAGAGCCTCACCGATGTCAAGGACGACACAATGTTCGTCGAGCTCCTCCCGGGTGAACGTCACCTCGACTGCGAGGGTGGCACCGTGGAGAGCCTGCGCGGGCCCGAAGAATTCGTGCGGAAGACTGTGGGCGATCATGACGTGGTCGTTGACGCTGAGGGTGAACATTCAGGATCCTTCTTCGTAGTCGAGCACATGGCACAGGGTGGCTGTCGCGAGCGCAGTGTCGCTGCTGAGTTCGTCCATCAGCCATGGCAGGTCCTGCCACCCCGAAGTTCCGGTGATGAGGGCGTCGAAGCGGTCGTCGTGGAGTGCGCTCAGTGCGGCACCCAGTCTCTCGCTGCGGGTCCTCCGCGCGCGGTGTCCGGCCGGGATCTGGCCCACTTGGCTGGCGACGATCGCCAGTCGCCTCGCGTGGAAATCAGAGCCGAGTGCCACCTGGGGCTCTGTGTCCCCATACCACGAGGCTTCGACGATAGTCCCGTCATCGCCGGCGATCTCGAGGGCGCGCGCCAGACCGGCTTCGCTCCCCGAGGTGTGGATGACGATATCGCAGTCATCACCGGCGTCCTCGGGAGCGAGGGCAGTCAGGCCCAGGCTAGTCAGGAGGGTGCGCCGTGCAGGGTTGGTCTCGATGATTTCGAGACGCTCGAGCGGAAGATGCGAAGCCAACAGCGCGGTGGCGGTCCCGACCATGCCCGCACCGATGATCGCCACCCGGTCACTGTAGCGCGGGGGTGACTGCCAGAGGATGTTGATCCCGGTTTCCGCGGCTCCGGCCAGCAGCGCCCGATGATCGGTGATGCCCTCGGGGATCGGATACACATCGTCGGGGGTCACCAGATGATGGCTGTGGTGGGGCAGCAGTCCGAAGACACGCGTGCCGATCCATTCGGCCGGGCCTTCATCGACGACGCCGACAGCCAGATATCCGTAGGAGACGGGATAGGGGAAATCGCCCAGTTGGTGCGGGGCTCGCATAAGCTCGGCGACTCGTGGTGGCACTCGACCGGTTTGAACGAGTGTCTCGGTCCCCTTCGACACCGCCGAGGCGGTCGTGCGCACCCGCATCATCCGACTCGCGCCGGCGCCTGCCTCAGCGCCAGCGTCCACCCCTGTATGAGGGGTCGTCACCTCCCTCCAACATCCCTGTCGGTGAGCTTCGGTCCAGTACTGCCAAGCCATACGAACATCTTAACAGCGCAGGTGAGCTGGGTTGTGGAGCAAGTCCGGGCCGAGAATCCGCCCATCCCGTCCAGTGAGGTGAATCTGTGACCTTGTCATGTGATGAGTGTTTCGCTCGCATCGACGAATACGTCGAACACACGCTTGCCGATTCGAGCTACCGCGATGTGCCCATGGACGTGCACTTGGCAGGGTGCGCCGTGTGCGCCGAGGAAGCAGAGACGCTGACCGAGCTCCTGTCCTGAATCCTGCCCGGGCTTTCCTTAGGATCCGGACTTCTACTCAGACACTCATAGGAACGGGCGCATTGGCCGCAGCGCGGCTTCGACGACGTGGGCCACCGGGTGACGGTCCAACCAGTCGCGGCCCAGGACGCTGCTGTGCTCGGCGTCGCTGAGGAAGGTCTTCTCCACCTCGGCGGCAAAGTCGGGATCGATGACTTCGACATTGGTCTCATAGTTGAATGACAGTGAGAGGCGGTCGATGTTCGCGGTGCCGATCGTCGACCATTTCCCGTCGACCGTGGCGATCTTCGAGTGGATCATGGCCGCCTCGTAGAGCAGAACTGTGACCTCGGAGCGCAGCATCTCTTCGAAGAATCCTCGTGAGAGATAGTCGCCGAGGACGTGGTTGGATTCCTGGGGCACCATGACCCGCACATCGACTCCGCGGGCGGCCGCGTCGATCAGTGCCTTGAGGAGCTGCTGGTCGGGGATGAAGTAGGGTGTCGTCAGCCAGATCCGGTCCTGCGCGCGTTCGAAGGCGTTGATGTACATCGCGCGGATCGGGTAGACGAGCTGTATCGGCAGGTTGGCTGAGACCCGAAGCTTCGACTCCCATGCGGTCGGTTTGACCCATTCGATCTGCTCATCGGAGTCATGGAATTCGTTCCACACCTGCGCGATGGACTGGCGCAGCCCCCAGGTGCCGGGTCCGGCCGCTTTGAGGTGGGTGTCCCTCCAGTGACGAGAGTAGAGCGAACCGATGTTGAAGCCGCCGACGAAGGCGACGTCATTGTCGATGACGAGGATCTTGGAGTGGTTGAACCCGGTTTGACGCACCGGCCCCTTCCAGAGCTTCCTGGCCGCCGGCAGCCGCAGAACCTTGATCGACTCGTCGAGCTGGTCGTAGAAGGAGCGGGGAATGGTCAAGTTGGCGAAGCCGTCGTAGATCAGGTGGATGTCGACGCCGCGCTCGGCTGCTGCGTTGAAGGCGTCGATGAACTTCTGGCCCACCTCGTCGTTCTTCCAGATGAAGGTCTCCATCTGAATCGACTCCGTCGCGGACCCGATCTCGTCGAGCATGTCATCGTAGAGCGTCGATCCGTCGGTATAGATGCTCAGATCGGAGTCCTCGACGCGGGTGTGGAACGTCCCCGGCCGTGGCGCCTTGCGCTGTTTGCGACCACGCTTCTGCACCAGGTCGATGGCCATCGATGCACCAATAGTGAGGGGAACGGCGCAGGCGAGCCCGGCAACAGCCCAGGGTGCGATGGTGCGGAGACGTTGTATTCCCTGACGAAGATTTCGTGGAGTGGATTCCATATCGATTCAGTGTATCCGCTCCCAATTCTGGGCAACGTTAACCTCATACCCAAGAATGAGGGCTATGGTCGGCACCAGGTGCCCGGATACGGCACGTCGTTGCACTGTTCTAGGAGGAACGAATCATGGCTCAATCAGTCAAGGTACCCCAGCCAGCCGGAACGAAGACCACCAAGGCCGAGAACGCGGAGCACGGCTTCACCGCCTCCCCCGCTCTGGCCAAGAATATGCAGTCCGTCCTCGTCGACTTCATCGCCCTGCAGCTGGTCGCCAAGCAGGCTCATTGGAATATCGTGGGCCCCAACTTCCGCGACCTCCACCTCAACCTCGATGAGGTTGTGGACATCGCCCGCACGGGTTCGGACAGCATTGCCGAGCGGATGAGAGCCCTCCATGCCACCGCCGACGGTCGCCCCAGCGTTGTTGCCGAGCAGTCGTCGCTGCCAGAATTCCCGGCCGGAGAGATCACGACTCATGACGCCATCGACCTCAGCGTGCGCGCCGTCGAAGCCACGGTCGCGACCATGCGCAAGGTCCACGACGAAGTCGATGAGGCCGACCCGACCACGGCAGACATCTTCCACGAGTTCATCTCACAGCTGGAGCAGCAGGCGTGGTTCCTCAGCGCGGAGACGCGCTCCCCGTCGAACTGACATGGCTGTCCCTCCCCTATGAGGGTCCGCAAACAGACGGCCACCGGTGATCACGTGATCACCGGTGGTCTTTCTGTGACCTCAGCACTGGGCACGGTCCGCACGGGCCCAGCACCGCCGCCGAGGTGGCACTCCGTCAGCGGAGATCGATGTCCTGACCGTGCTCCTCGGGTGGACGGGGACCGAATATCCGCCGATCCACCTCGGCGATGGTGACATCATTGATGCTCGCCTCGCGACGGGACATGAGCCCATCACCGGTGAATTCCCACAGTTCGTTGCCGTAGCTGCGCCACCACTGGCCAGTCGTGTCATGCCATTCGTACTGAAAGCGCACGGCAATCCGGTCATCGCTGAACGACCACAGACTCTTGCGCAGGGCGTAGTCGAGTTCGCGTTCCCACTTTTCGGTCAGGAAGTCGACGATCTCCGCGCGTCCTGAGAGGAACTGATTGCGATTGCGCCACACCGAATCCGGTGTGTACGCCAGCGATACCTTCTGCGGGTCGCGGGTATTCCACGCATCTTCGGCGCCCTGCACCTTCTGTGCGGCAGTGTCGGCGGTGAAAGGAGGGACGTGCGGACGAGCTTCTGACATGACGGTTCCTCTCTGAGCCAATGACGTCTGGAGTCACCAGCTACTGTAGCCCCGCACAGGCGTTGACAGAACAGCTGCGCGGCCACCTTCATCCGGTGAGCAGAATCACTTCAAATTTCTAGTTTACTGTTCAACTACAGGGTAGACTATTTCTGTACTTGTTTTGTATCGAAAAAACTGGAAGTGATAATGACACAGCAGCAGATGCCCCCGACCACCTACGCAGGCGCGTGGGTTCCGCCACAGCAGCAGACCGGACAAAAATCTTTCATTGCAACATGGCTTTTCTCTCTGCTGTTAGGCGGACTTGGAGTCGATCGTTTCTATCTGGGAAAGATCGGCACCGGAATTCTCAAGCTGATCACATTGGGTGGTTTCGGCATCTGGGCCCTGGTCGACCTCATTCTCACTCTCACCGGCGCACAGAAGGACATGCGGGGGCTGCCGCTCAACGGATACCAGCAGCACAAGAAGGCCGCCTGGATCGTCACCGGCGTCCTCGTTGCCTTGGGGATTCTCATCGGCTCACTGTCGCCGAAGTCGACGGCTTCAACGCAGATCGCTGACCCGGTTCCCAGCGCCGAGGCCGAACCTGCAGCCATCGAGGAGCCTATTGAAGAGGCCCTTGCCGACGAAGCTCCGGAGGAGAAGGCCGCGGCAGAGGACGTCCCCGTCGCCGAGGAACCTGCCGAAGAACCCGCCGCGGCCCCAGCAGGGGACACTGCAGTTGAGGAACCAGTTGAAGAAGAACCGGTCGTTGAAGAGGAGCCAGCCGCTGAAGAAGAGGCAAGCGTTCCGGCTGAGTACACCTCGGCTCTGACCTCGGCCGAGACCTATTCCGACATGATGCACATGAGCAAACAGGGAATCTTCGATCAGCTGACCAGCGAATACGGCGGTCAGTTCACCGATGATGCTGCCCAGTACGCCGTCGACAATATCGACGCCGATTGGAACAGCAATGCGCTCGAGTCAGCCAAAACCTACCAGAATGAAATGGCGATGTCTCCGGCCGCCATCCACGACCAGCTGACCAGTGAATATGGCGGTCAGTTCACCACCTCGCAAGCCGACTACGCGATCGAGCACCTCAACGGCTGATCCTGACAGTCTGTCAGGCGCATTTGCTGACAACGTACTGCGGCGCCCCAACCCTGGAGTGGGTTGGGGCGCCGCAGTGGTGCCTCAGCAGGTCAAGTGAAGATGCTCACTCCACCCGGACCGACGAGGCAACCGACCACGATGAGGATGACTCCCCAGAGGATCTGTTTGCGGAAGATCGCGAAGATGCCCGAAATGACGAGCAGTGCTGCGATGATCCAGAGAATGGTAGCCATAGTCTTGTCCCTTCCCTAACTGTTGAACACTTGGTGTTGCACCCACAGGCTTATGAACCTAGTGGGAGTCTGAGACTCTCTCAGTGCCGCGGGGTGTCCGGGTCCTCGAACGTCCTCTGCTCGGTGGGCCGAGGATCGTAGCTGCGGTCGTTGAGACGAGGATCGTTCTCAGCGGCACGCGGATCACCCTCGGGCGCCCGAGGAGCACGACCATCCGCAGCTGGACGGTTGCCGCCCATACGGTAATCGTCCTCGACCGGCTGGTTGGTGTCCGCGACGGGACGGCCATCGTCGACAGGTCGATCGCCGAGGCGCTCACCTGGTGCACGACCTGCACCGTTGTCTGCGAAGCGCGGATCCTGGCCGTCAGGCGCCTGACGCTGGTCAGCGACCCGGGGGTCGTCGGCAACTGGCGGCTGCTGGGCCTGAGGCTGCTGTCCCTGTGGTGCCTGACCCTGATCGGCAAAGCGATGATCGTTCGCGACCGGCGGCTGCTGGCCCTGCGGAGCCTGACGCTGGTCAGCGACGCGGGGGTCGTTGGCCACTGGCGGCTGCTGGCCTGCAGGTGCCTGGCCCTGGTCAGCGACACGAGGATCGCCTGCAACCGGCGGCTGCTGAGCCTGTGGTGCCTGAGGCTGGTCGGCGACACGAGGATCATGACTCGCGTGATGCTCATCGGCAACGGGACGACCGTCACCAACAGGACGACCGTCTGCAACAGGGCGACCGTCATCGACGGGACGCTGATCAGCAGCACGAGGGTCGTGGCCCGCATGACGCTCATCCGCAACCGGGCGACCATCAGCGACTGGACGGTCATCGGCTACGCGACGCTCATCGGCAACGGGTCGTCCGTCGTGATGACGGTCGTGTCCGTCACGGTCATGACCGGCCACTGCACCGGCACCCGCACCAGCGGCTGCTCCGGCACCGGCTCCACCGGGAGCGGCGTTCTTGTTGCCATGCGTGTCGACGTCGGGATCGAGCTCATCGGCACGCTTGAGCTGGCGTTCCTGCTCGAGACGCTTCTCCTGGGCAAGACGATCGCGTTCAGCGGCGTCAGCGTCCAGCTTCTCGGCTTCAGCCTGCTTGCGCTTAGCCTCTGCGGCCTGAACCTCAGCGTCGGCATCGGCCTTCTTGGCCTCAGCCTTGCGGTGATCGGCGTCCGCTTCCCGAGCATGGACTTCATGCTCGGACTCAGCTGTCTCCTGACGGATCCGGGCGGCCTCCTTGCGCTGGTGTTCGCGCTTCTTAGCTGCGGCCTTTCGGCTGACCGCGATGATGATG
Organism: Brevibacterium antiquum; assembly: GCF_016107655.1. GTDB lineage: Bacteria > Actinomycetota > Actinomycetes > Actinomycetales > Brevibacteriaceae > Brevibacterium > Brevibacterium antiquum. The sequence goes on along the minus strand of NZ_JABASX010000001.1, from coordinate 198,686 downwards.
CCGACGACAATCAAAATAACGACGATCGCAACGACTATCCAGATAATGGTAGTTGTACTCATGCGCTCTCTCCTTGCTGCCTATTCGGTTCTCATTGATCATGTGGATCCGATCAACAGGATGATTTCATATTTGCACGGCAATTCACCCCTGACAAGCGCTTGAACAGTAACGACTTCGGCGTGTCGAGTGCCACAGAGCCCAAATGGACCCTTTTATTGCACCTTTGGGCCATCTAGTGTTAGCAGAATGCGAGACATCCGATCTGATGCGGCTGCGAAACCCGGCTCGAGCGCCACGGCGCCGATCTGCTGGATTCTCGCCGGCCTCGTCTATCTCCTCGCCGAGGCTCTTGCCGCATCTGCATTCCCTGACTATTCATATGCGATGAATTACATCAGCGATCTCGGCGTGCCCGATGTCGAAATGTTGGGTGATCGGGCCATTGATTCGCCGCTGCATATGGTCATGAACATCGCCTTCCTCGTCCACGGCGTCTTGTTCACGACTGCGGCCATATATATGGTGCGCGGATCGCGACTTCCCCTGCGTTTGCCGATCAGCGTCTTCGCCATTGCCCATGCCCTCGGTATGGTCCTCATTGCCGTGGTCAACGGAGGAGCGCACAACAACAGCCTCGGACTGGGAGGGATCCACCTCCTCGGCGCGTTCCTCGCCTTCATCGGTGGGCACCTGACAGCGATATGTTTCGGCCTTTCCCTGTTACTGCGCCGCAATCACCTCGTGCGCGGCGGAAGCCTGCTCGGTGTCTTCAGCGTTGTGATCGGCCTCGTCGGCGTCCTCGGTATCGTCATGTTCCAGGTCGACGTCCGAGTCATTCCCGGAACCATCCTGGCCGACGGCACCTGGGAACGCATCGGTATGTACGCGATCGTAGTGTGGGAGATGATCGTCGGCATCGTCATCCTGCGTGACCAGAAAATTCACCGGGCGCAGCCGAAGGTCCCCGCCCTAGACTGACCGTAGATCCCAACGGAACGAGTCCGTTCTCGAAAGGCGACCAGATGCCAACCGACAGTTCACAGACGACGACCATCCGAGAGCTCGCAAGTACGCATGGTCTCGAAATAGATCCTGAGACCATCAACGTCAATGAGCTGGGCCTCGACTTCCAAGTCGCCATCGCCGAGGCGGTCGACGGCCAGTCCTGGGTGCTGAGGATCCCCCGTCGCCCGGACGTCACCGACCGAGCCGCCGTCGAGGGCCGTTTCCTCCGTGCCATCGCACCCCACCTGAGTGTCGCGGTCCCCGATTGGCAGATCCATACGGAAGACCTCATCGCCTATCCGCTGTTGCCCGGTGCTCCCGGACTCACGATCGATGACCAGGGCCAGCCGCAGTGGCATTTCGACCTCGAGTCGGGCGAATACATCCAGTCCCTCGCAGATGTCCTCGCCGAGCTCCACACCGTCGATCCCGCGCTCGTGCGTTCCTCGGGCATTGATGAGTTCTCCCCCGCCGAGGTGAGACTGCGTAAACGCGATGACATCGCTCGCGTTGTGGCCGAGTTCGATGTGGCCCAGAGTCTGCGTGAGCGGTGGTCTGCGTGGCTCGACGATGACGCCTATTGGCCCACCTTCACCACGCTCACCCATGGCGAGGTGTATCCGGCACACCAGCTCATGGACGGCGCGAGAAACCTCAGCATCCTCGACTGGACCACTGCTGCCATCGGCGACCCGGCCAGGGACTTCATGTTCCACCATGCCAGCGTCTCGGCGCAGGCATTCGATGCGACGATCCAGCGTTATGTGGACAAGGGCGGTCAAGTGTGGCCGAAGTTCGCCGAACACTGCGGCGAACTGTTCTCTACCTCGCCGGTCGAGCTCGGGCTCTACGCACTGCAGACGGGCGATGCTGACCATATAGAGGCAGCGAAAACACAGCTGAATCCCACCGAATGAAGGAAGCGCAGGTTCGATATGAGTACCGAAGACGCCAACACCGCCAAGGTTGAAACACTGACCACAGATATCATTATCATCGGCGGAGGCCCTGTCGGTGAGAACGCGGCCCAGTACGCAACCGAAGACTCCGATCTTGAAGCGATCATCATTGAAGAGGAGCTGCTGGGCGGAGAGTGCTCCTACTATGCATGCATCCCCTCGAAGACGATGCTGCGTCCCATTGAACTTGCCCACGAGACCCAGCACCTGCAGGGTCTCACCGGTGCTCGTATCGAGGCTGATGCACTTCTGCAGCGACGCGATGAGTGGGTCTCTCATTACGAGGATAAGGGCCAGATCGACTGGGCTCAGGGTGCTGGCCTGCGGGTAGAACGCGGTCACGCACAACTGATCGGCGAACGGCGAGTCCTGATCAACGAACCGAATCCGGTGGTCGTGCATGCGCGACATGCGGTTGTCATTGCCACCGGTTCTCAGCCGACCGTTCCTTCGACGTTCGTCGATGTCGCACCCTGGCTCTCCCGTGACGCGACCGGCGTCAGGGAGGTGCCGGATTCGTTGATCATCGTCGGTGGCGGAGTCGTTGCAGTGGAAGCCGCGACGTGGATGGCAGCACTTGGCACTCGCGTGCGCATGCTCGTGCGTGGTCAGAGCCTTCTGTCCGGTCAGGAACCGTTCGCAGGAGAACACGTCACCAAGGCACTCGAGAGTGCAGGAGTCATCGTCGACCGGGAAACCAAGGTTGAGGCCTGCTACCGGCCTGGCGCCGAAGACACCGGGCTGGGCCAGATCCACGGTGGACAGGTTACAGTCCAGACCCTCGGCCCCGACGGAGAGTCCACCGTCACAGCGGATGAGATCCTCGTGGCAACGGGCCGAGAGCCTCGACTCAACGAGCTCGGACTTGAGAGCGTGGGACTTGCTGACGAGGACATCGCAGCGAGACGCTTACCCGAATGGCTGTATGCCCTCGGAGATGCCAGCAGTGAGGCACCGCTGACTCATTGGGGCAAATATCGTGCACGCGTCATCGGCGCACAGATCCGTGCTCGTGCCACAGGCGAAGAATCCGAATCCGTCCCCGAAAATGTTCCGGTCCCTCAAGTCGTCTACAGTGATCCGCAGGTTGCCTCGGTGGGAATGACAGAGGCAGAGGCCCGGAAGGATGGGCACGAGATTGAAGTCTCCCAGCTGCCGTTCACCAGCAGCGCGGGCACCTCGCTTCTGCGCGATGATGCCGAGGGAACGGCACAGATTGTCGTCGACGCTCGTACCGGCCTGCTCCTCGGAGCCACGTTCGTCGGCCCGGAGGCCGCCGAACTGATTCACCCAGCGACGGTGGCGATCGTCGGGCAGGTACCCGTTCATGTTCTGCGCCACGCGGTTCCGAGCTTCCCCTCAGCCTCTGAACTGTGGCTGCCGTTGCTGGAGGGACTGCCTCGGAGAATGCGGTTGACTCTCTGAGCATGATCGAGACCGGATACCACTACCCTTGGGGTCATGGACGATTTCGTCAAAGAACACGCCAGGTCTCCACGAGGATTCTTCGCCGCCGAGGCAGCCGGTCTGAATTGGCTGGCCGAACCTGACGTTGTTCCCGTGGTCGCAGTCATCGATCACGATAGGACCAGTCTGCGACTCGACCGCGTCGAAGAATCCAGTCCGGATGCGCATTCGGCCTTCGGATTCGGCCGACGGCTCGCCTTGCTGCACGACTCCGGTGCTCCGGCTTTCGGCTGGGCACCGGCAGAGCCTGCGTGGTTCGGCCCGCTCGACTCTCCATTCGAAGTTGAAGTCGCCTCGTGTGCTTCGTTCACCGAGTTCTGGGTGGAAACCAGGCTGGAACCGGTGGCGAATGACATCGCCAATCAGCTGTCGAAAGACGAACAAGCAACCATCACCTCGGCGATCGAAGCCATCTCGACCGGAATATTCGACGGAATCGTTGGCATCGGAACGGAGAAACCGGCGAGAGTCCACGGCGACCTCTGGGCAGGGAATCTCATGTGGACACCAGCTGGCTGCACCCTCATCGACCCTGCTGCCCACGGTGGGCACCGCCTTGAGGACCTCGCGATGCTGGCGCTGTTCGGCACACCATTCCTCGATGACATCTTCGCCGGCTATGAGGCGGTTCATCCACTGCCAGACGGCTGGCGAGATGACCTGCCTGTACACAACTTCTTCGCGTTGCTCGCGCATGTAAAGCTGTTCGGCACTGGGTTCTTGGGACAGACTCTTTCCGCCGCACGAGCGATCATCGACCGTGCGGTGACGCTGGGGCCCTGAATGCACACTGCTACTTTGCGGGCATGCGGCGTGAGTGTTGGCCGTTCACTGACGGCGGGTGATGGTGGCGACAGCATGATTTCTACTGTTGACGCCGAATCACCTACGTGCCTGCAATTGCTATCCTCAGCACCTCAATAGCATCATTCCAACGCAACAGTTTAAGACATCTTTGGCAGGAGGCATCTCTAGAGGAAGGAGCACAGCCCCTCCCTTTGCAGGTGAGATACCGGCACAAGAGAACAAACAACTGAGCTCAGACGTACGTTAGGCCAAACATTAGTCATTGATCCGGAACAGCCAATAGAAGATGGTTTTCAGTGCGCTCACTTCACCGCGACATAAACCTTGTCAGCGAACATGTCGGGGTTGACTGCCAGTACCCCGGCCTCGGCATCTTCTGAGGGAATCTGAATGGCAATCGACCCGGATGTCGTCGCACCGTTGTACATGTTCTCCATGTCGTCGAGCGCGTTCGGCGCTACCACCATGTCGTCGAGACCGTCGAAAGTATTTCCGCCCACGGACACGTATTCAAAGGTAGCCATCGGCATCTCACCATCGGGCGCGTCACCTGTATACGTCATCTCGACATCAACCATCATGTACTGGTTGCCAGAGTCCGGCTTCTCGTTGAACTCATTTTCTGCAAGGACTTCGTCAGTAGCGTCCAACGTGACGCTGGTGATCGTCATATCCCACGCGTCACTGCTGATCTTAGTTCCGATAGAGTACGGGTTCTCTCGGGTACCTTCTTCGGCTCCGGCTTCCTCTGCTTCCCCAGCTTCCGCTACAACTTCTTCGGCTGGCGCTTCCGCTGAGACATCATCACTGAACGCATCGTCGAACGAAGAAGCGACCACAAAGAGGAACACAAGAATCGCCACTATGGTTCCAACGACCGATAAGATCAACGCCGCAATGGAGAAGCCCTTTCCGCCTTTGAGGAAAAACGAAATGATTGCCAAAAGGAATGCGATTGGAAGAAGAATCCATCCCATAATCAGTGCGCCTGGAATACACGCGAAGATGAACCCTACGACGGCGATTATGAAAGCGACGATACCCATCACATTTTTCTTACGTTTCCGTGCTGGAGGCACGAAACTTCCACTCGGGTACTGTCCGTTGGCACCGTATGCATTGGCACCGTCGTATGGAGGCATACCACTGGCTTGCTGCATGGCGGGCTCCTGGTTCTGAGGAACCTGAGCCTGTCCCTGGATCGGGCTCTGTGGCGGACGGTTGTTGGGATCAAAGCTCTGGCTCATGCTACCTCGGTACTAGAAGATTCAACTTTCTTCCAGAATACCCACCAAAGAACGTGGTCATTCCAAAGGAGGCCAAACTACTCCAATGGTTACGCAACCGTTACTAACGATAGAGACTCATTGTACCTATCACGTCACGCATGTAGTGCTCGATGATCGTCAGAGAAAGTGGCGCCTGTCACACTATTGAGCAATGTTCAGACAAGTTTCCCCTGAAGAAGCCCGAAACCACCGGGCCTTCACGGACGCTCAACTCAGAATCAAGCACTCGAAAAGAAGCACTCTGCACGGTCCCCGGCCACACTTCCGGCAACAACGCGCCCGGCAGCTGTGGATCCGACCGCGTCAGCGTCAACCAGTCGAAGTGCAGCTCGACACGCCTGACCAGCGCCTCAACCGACGACAGTGAAGCGGGGACAACTGCCCGCCACTTCTCACCGAACGCCTCATAGTCGGCAGCCAATGCCTCCAAGTCGAACGCGCCGACAAGCTTCTCATCAGTCGTCGGCGGCTGCGGCATGCCATAGACGACGATCGGTGAGATCTCGGAATGCTCCGGGCCAAGAATCGCGACCACATCATGTTGCCCAGGAGCAACCCATGGCCCACCATCAACTTGAGCGAAACCCGCCCACGACAGCCGTGACGCCATTTGGTGGCGCAGAGTCCGCTTCGACTCAGGCACCTGGATGCGCACGAAGGTCCACCGTCCGTCCCAATCCTGGGGCTGCCAACCGGCGAACATCTTCTCCTGGCCCTCACGAAGAATTGCTCGGCCACGATCGGACAGAGTGTAGAAGGTCTTGCGGCCTTCTTTGTGCCGCACGATGAACTTCTTCGCCGTCATCCGCTGCAGGACCGACCTCGACGCCGACTCCCCCACACCCAGCCTGCCCATCACGAAGACGATCGAGGCTCCACTCAGCGGCCTGGGGTCGTCGAGCATGTGCAGGCCAGCGAGCGCGAAGAAGAGCGACTGAGGGTGAACCATCATGGAACTACTTTACGGTCTCCTCCGCGCTCAACCTCGTTAATGCATCGCAATTCATTGACGTAACAGCATTGTGATGCATAGTATCGATGTGAGCCCGGTCAGTGAGGATCGGGCTTCCTCCCCCACGGCACCTGACAACCATTCAAGCCACTTAATCAGCGAGGATCACATGGCTTCCGCGAACTCCACGCCAACGAAATCGACACCGATGCTCAAGCGAGCAGCCGCCTCGGCGTACCTGGGCAGCGTCATCGAGTACTACGACTTCTTCGTCTACTCCGTCTGCGCCGCCCTTGTCTTCAAGGACGTCTTCTTCTCCAACCTCACCCCAGCTGTCGGCACATTGGCCAGCTTGGCCACATTCGCCACCGGCTATCTGGCTCGCCCCCTGGGCGGCATCATCTTCGGCCACTTCGGCGACAAGCTGGGCCGCAAACGCATGCTCGTCGTCAGCATGTTCACCATCGGAATCGCCTCCACCGCGATCGGCCTGCTGCCCACCTATGACCAGGCTGGGCTCATCGCACCGGTCCTCCTCATCCTCATCCGCGTCATCCAGGGTGTCGCCATCGGCGGCGAATGGGGCGGCGCCATGCTCATGTCCGCCGAGCACGCCACCAAGAACCGCGGCTTCTGGGCCAGCTTCACCAGCGCCGGCGCGCCCACCGGTCAGCTCGTCTCCGCGCTCGTCATCGCTGGCACCCTGGCAGCCATGGGCCCGGATGCCTTCATCGCCTGGGGTTGGCGCCTGCCGTTCCTCGCCTCGGTCCTCCTGCTGGTCATCGGCGTCATCGTCCGCTCCGCCGTCGACGAGTCCCCCGAGTTCCTCGCAGCGAAGAAGCGCACACCCAAGCGTGGCCTCCCGATCCTTGCGACCTTGCGCAAACAACCGCTCACTCTGGTGCTCGCGGTCGGTGTGGGCCTGTCCGCGTTCATGTTCCAGGGTCTGCTCACCACGTATTCCATCGCCTATGGAGTCCAGATCGGCATCGAACGACAGACAATCCTCAACGCTTTGTCTTTCTCCTCCTTCTTCGCAATCTTCGGCATCATCGGCTGGTCCCGCCTTTCCGACACGGTCGGGCGCAGGCCCCTCGTCATCGCCGGTGCCGTGCTCATCGCTGTCTGGGGCTTCGCCCTCTTCCCGATGCTGGAGACGAAGAACGGTCTCATCATCACCATCGGCATGATCGTCGGCCAAGGCATCATCCACCCGATGATCTACGGCCCACTGGCGGGCCTCTACTCGGAGCTCTTCGACACCGAGCACCGCTACACAGGTGCCTCCTTGGGCTATCAGATCGCCGGCATCGGCGCGGGCATCTCCCCCGTGCTCTTCGCCGCAATCATGAGCTCGACCGGTTCACCATCAACCATCCCGCTGTCCATCGTTCTCCTGGCGGTGGCCGCCATCAGCATCCTCTGCATCTGGCGCCTGGGAGAAACGAAGTCACGGATCCTGTCCGAACAGAACTTCGCCGAGACTCCTTCTGTCCCCAGCGCTTCGACCTCGGGCACAACCACTCCCACCAGTACCGCACCGGCAACCGACACCCCACCAGCAGCCATGGAAGGACCGACTCCTTGACCTTCACCCACCCCAGCCTGGCTCGGCTGTCCGAACGCCAGGCCATCGACTACGGCGAGAAGACCGCGGTCACCTTCGCCGGCATCGACTACTCCTACGTCCAGATGCACGAACGCACGCTGACCCGGGCTGCAGACCTCCACTCACGCGGCATCCGCAGAGGCGACCGGGTCGCCTACCTCGGGCCCAACCACCCAGCGCTCATCGAAGTCCTGCTCGCCTGCCTGCGCCTGGGTGCCATCTTCATCCCGCTCAACTGGCGCCTGGCCCCGGCCGAGCTCGACTTTCAGCTGTCCAACGCCGAGGTCTCCCTGCTCATCGTCGCCCCTGAGCATTCTGAAACAGCCGCGGGACTCAGTGTCGACGTCGCCCAGGACACAGTGAACTGGGACCAGGCGCCCACCTCGGCGACGGTGCCTGCCGTCCCTGCAGCCGAGGTCAGCGGCGACGAGCCAGCGTTCCTCCTCTTCACCTCCGGGACCACGGGACGGCCGAAGGGCGCGGTGCTCACGCATGCGAACCTGCTGTGGAACTCCTTCAACCTCCTGCTCAACTCCGATCTCACCGCCGACGACGTCACGCTGGTCACCGCTCCCCTCTTCCACGTCATCGGCCTCAACCAGCAGGTGATGACCAGCTACCTGCGCGGCGGGCGCATGCTCATCGAGTCCAAGTGGAATGTGGACCGCGCCTTCGATGCGATCGAGCACGAGGGGCTGACCTGGATGGCCGGTGTGACGACCATGTTCGCCGATATGCTCCAGTCGCCGAGGTGGGAGACCGCTGACCTGTCATCCCTGAGGTTCATCAACTCTGGTGGCGCCCCGATCCCCGTCTCCCTGATCCAGGCCTACCAGGCGAAGGACATCATGTTCTGCCAGGGGTACGGGCTCACCGAAACCTCCCCCGGATGCACCTTCCTGCCCGCCGCATTCGCCCTGGACAAGGCTGGCTCGGCAGGACGGGCCGTGCCCTTCACCGAGGTCGAGGTCCGCGATGCTTCCGGCAACGCCTGCTCGGCGGGAGTCAACGGTGAGATCGTCGCCCGCGGACCCAATGTCACCGGCGGCTACTGGAACAACCAGGCCGCCACGGATGCGGCCTTCTCCCCCGGCGGCTGGTTCCACACCGGTGACATCGGGTACCTCGATGAGGACGGTTTCCTCTTCATCGTCGACCGGCTCAAGGACATGTTCATCTCCGGAGGAGAGAATGTCTACCCCGCCGAGGTGGAATCCAACCTCTTCGACCACCCTTCCGTCGCCGAGGCTGCCGTCGTCGCTGCAGCCGATGACCGCTGGGGCGAGGTGGGACACGCGTTCATCGTCGTGTCTGCCGAGTCTCAGGCGAAGCAGCCGAGCGCCTCCGAGCTGCGCGAGTTCCTCCTGGCCCGCTTGGCCAAGTACAAGGTGCCGAAGTACTTCGACTTCGTCGATTCCCTGCCACGCACCGGCTCCGGCAAGGTGCACAAGGTCTCCCTGCGCGCAACCGGCGGACTCGGCGCCCACGCAACCACCAGCCTCTCAGACCCCAGCACTGCCAACTCAGCACCAGCACCGAAGGACAACGCATGACCGATCTCCCCACCTCCCACCTCACCGACGTCTCGGCACAGCCGACCACGGTCGACATCTCCGACACGCTGCACTTCACGGCCGAGGGCAACATCGGAATCCTCACCCTTGACCGCCCCGCCAAGCGCAACGCACTCGATGACGCGACGGTGGCCAGCCTCGGCGAGTTCTTCCGCACCCCGCCCGAGGTCTCCGCGATCATCCTCAACTCCATCGGCGATCACTTCTGCGCCGGCCTCGACCTCTCAGAAATGGCCGAACGCGACGCGGTGGCCGGCCTCCACCACTCGCGCGGCTGGCACACGACGATGAACCGGATCACCGAATCCCAGATCCCCGTCGTCGCCGTCCTCCAGGGCGGAGTCATCGGCGGCGGACTCGAACTCGCCACCGCCGCACACCTGCGTGTGGCCGAAGAGACCGCGTACTTCGCTCTGCCCGAAGGCAAGCGCGGACTCTTCGTCGGTGGCGGCGCCTCTGTCCGCGTCCCCCGCCTCATCGGACTGAGCCGCGTCCAGGACATGATGCTCACCGGTCGCCGATTCAACGCGGTCGAGGCGGAGGCCATCGGACTCGTCAACTACCGCGTCGGCGCCGGTGAAGGACTGGCCAAGGCACGCGAACTTGCCGCTTCGATCGCTTCGAACTCCCCGGTGACGAACTACGCCATCACCCAGGCGCTGCCGCGCATCGTCGAATCCGGCCGCGACGAGGGCTACATGATGGAGTCCCTCATGGCCACCGTCGCCCAATCGAGCACCGAGGCCAAGGACCTCATGCGCGCCTTCCTCGACGGCTCCGGCCCCAAAGTCACGAAGTGAGAGGACCTGATATGTCGACAATCATCCGCGAGGTTCCCACTGATGCCCTCGAGACCAGCCGCATCGGCGACTTCCTCGGCTGGGTCAACCAGAAGTTCGGCTCTGCGTTCACCGGCTGGAACGAGCTTTATCAGTGGTCGGTCACCGACATCGAGGACTTCTGGGAAACCGTCTGGGAGTACTTCGGCGTCCAGTCCCACACACCGTACACCTCGGTGCTCGCGAAACGGGTCATGCCGCACGCTCAGTGGTTCACTGGAGCGACGCTCAACTACGCCGAGCACTCCTTCGGCACTCCCGACCAGGCCGACGACGTGGCCGTGACCGCGGTGTCTCAGACCCGCGATGACTCCACACTGACGTTCGCGCAGCTGCGCGCCGAAGTGGCACGAGTCCGCGTCGGCCTCGTGGACTTGGGGGTGAGGAATGGTGACCGGGTGGTCGGGTATCTGCCCAACCAGCCCGAGACCCTCGTCGCCTTCCTCGCCTCGGCCAGTCTCGGCGCGATCTGGGCCAGCTGCGCCCCCGAATTCGGCACGCAGTCAGTCATCGACCGCTTCAGCCAGGTCGAACCCACCGTGCTCTTCGCCATCCCCGGATACATGTACGGCAACAAGACTGTCGACCGCAGCGCCGAACTCACTGAGGTCCTCGCAGCGCTCCCCTCGCTGGCCCACCTCGTCTCCGTCGACTACGGGAACTTCACCCTCGATGACGACACACGCGAACGGTTCACGTCCGGTTCTGGACTCGAGCACGCGATCAACGTCGTTGACTATGCGGGGCTCCGGCCAACCTCGGCGAGCACGGACGATGGAGCCGCCTCAGCGGAATTGGAATTCGAACCGGTCCCCTTCGACCATCCGCTGTTCATCCTCTTCTCTTCGGGCACGACGGGCAAGCCGAAGGCCATCGTCCACAGCCATGGCGGCATTCTGCTCGAGACACTGAAGAACCACGGGCTGCACTTCGATCTGGGCCCAGGCAGCCAGTTCTGCTGGTTCTCCACGACGGCGTGGATGATGTGGAATGCCCTCGTCGGCGGGTTGGTCGTGGGATCCGCAATCGTCATGATCGACGGCAATCCGAACTATCCGGATCCGAAGGAACTCTGGCGCATCGCCGCGAACACGAAGGCGACGCTGATGGGTGTGGCGCCCGGGGCGATCATGTCCGCACGCAAGGCCGGGTTCAACCCCACTGAGGAATTCGACCTGTCCACGGTCTCACAGTTCGGAGCCGCCGGCGCACCACTGCCGGCCGAGGGCTACGAATGGGTCATGGACCAGTTCGGCCAGGACGTGCTGCTCAACGTGGGCTGCGGCGGCACCGACGTGTGCACCGGCATCCTCCAGGCCTCCCCGCTGACCCCGGTCTACTCCGGTGAGATGTCGGGAGTCTCCCTCGGGTTCGCGGCCACAGCCTTCGACGCTTCCGGCAACGAGGTCCGTGATGAACTGGGTGAACTCGTCATCACCCAGCCGACACCCTCCATGCCTGTGACCTTCTGGGGTGAGAACGGTGACGCCCGCTATGAGGCCGCGTACTTCGACAACTACCCCGGCGTCTGGCGCCACGGCGACTGGGCGAAGTTCACCACCGGTGGCGGGGTCGTCGTCACCGGCCGTTCCGACGCCACCCTCAACCGGGGCGGGGTGCGGCTGGGTACCGCTGACTTCTATTCGGTCCTTGACACCCTCGTCGAGGTGGCCGATGCCCTGGTCATCCACCTCGAGGACCCCGATGGTGGGATGGGCGAACTCGTGCTCTTCGTCCAATGTGAGCCCGGTGTGTCGTTCACTTCTGAGCTCTCGGGCCGGATTTCGCGTGAGCTGAAGACGCGCCTGTCACCACGTCATACCCCCGATGAAGTGGTCCCGGTGGCCCGGATCCCGCTGGGTCGGACAGGCAAGAAGCTCGAGGTACCGGTCAAGCGCATCGTCCAAGGTGCCACCGCCGATTCGGTGGCGAGCGCCGGTGCTTTGCAGGATCCGAAGTCACTCGATGAGTATGTGGAATACGCGCAATCGCGGAAGGCGAAGGTGGATGCATGAGCACTGACTCTTCTACGGCGGCGCCGGGCACGGACAGCGGCACGACTCTCAAGGTGGCGATCATCGGCACCGGTGTCATCGGGGCCGCCTGGGCGACCGGGTTTCTGAGTGCGGGACACAGCGTCACGGCGTTCGACCCGGCCGAAGGAGCGGAGGAACGGCTGCGTGAGCAGGTGACCAACTGTGTTGAGGATGCCGGTTCGGGCAGTGCCGCCTCACTGCTGGAGCACCTCACCTTCGCACCCAGCCTCGCCGAGGCGGTCGCCGATGCTGACTTCGTACAGGAGAACGGGCCCGAACGCCTCGAGGTCAAGCAGTCCATGCTCGCCGAAATCGACGCAGCAGCACCTGAGGTTGCGGTCATCGCCTCGTCGACTTCCGGGTTCTCGCCCAGCCAGCTCAGCGCACAAGCGACAAAGGCGCCAGGGCGCATCGTCGTCGGCCACCCGTTCAATCCCGCGCACCTGGTCCCTCTAGTTGAGGTCGTCCCCTCATCGGCCACATCGGCGGAGGTCATCGAGCGTGCGATGGAGACTTATCGGGCGGTCGGGAAGAAGCCGATCCTTGTCCGCGCCGAGCTCCCCGGACATGTGGCCAACCGCCTCCAGGCCGCCATGTGGCAGGAGGCGTACTCGCTCGTCGATCGGGGAGTCGTGTCCGTATCCGATATCGACACCGCGATCTCCTACGGGCCAGGCCTGCGCTGGGCGATCCTCGGACCACTGGCACAGCAGTCCCTATCCGGTGGCGCTGGCGGCATGCGGCACGTGCTCGACCATCTGGGGCCACCTCAGGAAGTGTGGATGCACGACCTCAAAAAGGTCCACCTCGGCGAAGATCTCAAGGAGAAACTCATCGCCGGCGTTGATGAGGAACTTCAGGATCGTGACCCGGCGGTGCTCGCGAAGCAACGCGACGACATGCTCCTCGAGCTCATCGCCCTCAAACGCAAGTACGGCGAGTTGCCGTAGATCCCGCCACCCACACAAACACGATGCCGACCACCCCGCTTCCGGAAGGACACTCATGATCTACCAGCCCAATATCGATCTCTCGACGATCACCGCAATCGACGTGCACACCCATGTCGAAGCCGACGACCACCAGCACACGTCACTCGATCGGGAGCTCCTCGACGCCTCGGCGGGGTATTTCAAGGCACCGGTCCCCCGCACGCCCACGGTCGATGACCTCGCAGCGTACTACCGGGAGCGGAGCATGGCGGCCGTGATCTTCACTGTCGATGCCAAGACGGCACTCGGCGGGCACCCTGCGGTGTCGTCGGAGATGATCGCAGAGAAGGCTGCTGAACACAACGACGTGCTCATCCCCTTCGGCTCGGTCGACCCTCTCAACACCGCCGAGGCGATTGCCCGGGTCCACGATCTCGCGACGAACTACGGGGTCAGGGGCATGAAGTTCCACCCCAGCCTGCAGGGATTCGATCCCAGCGACCGCACGTACTACCCGATCTACGAAGCTTGCGCCGAGCACGGTCTGGTTACGCTCTTCCACACCGGGCAGACCGGAATCGGTGCCGGCCTCCCCGGCGGACGCGGCATCAAGCTGCGGTACTCGGACCCGATGCTCCTCGATGACGTGGCCGCTGACTTCCCCACGCTGACGATGATCTTCGCCCACCCATCCGTGCCGTGGGCCGACGCCTCAATCTCGATCGCCACGCACAAGTCCAATGTGTTCATCGACCTCTCCGGTTGGTCACCGAAGTACTTCCCACCGCAGCTGACCCGCGCGATCGGGTCGATGCTCAAAACGAAGACACTCTTCGGCTCCGACTTCCCGCTCATCACCCCAGAGCGTTGGATCAACGACTTCGAAACCCTGGGCATCAAGGAAGAAGCCGTGCCGCTGATCATGAAAGACAACGCAGTGCGGGTGTTGGGGTTGTGAGGAGCGCGTAGACTGGGCGCCACCTCACACTCGAATGCGAAAGGTGATCTACATGTCCACCGAAGACGGAATTCGCAAAGCTACCGAGAACCTTGACCAAGCTGCTGATGCGGCACCGTCACAGAAACGCGTCGACCAAATCGAATTCGACACGAAGGACTTTGAAGCAGAGGAACGTCGACAGAACTTCGAGGGAGATGCGTTGAACTCGAAGGCCGCGAACAGGGAACATGACGAGCCCGACGAATCCAATGGCTGAGCAGTCCCCTCAGGCTCTCTGACCTCAGAACTGGATCCCGCGCGTCAACGCTCCATCGATCAAGAGATTCGCCCCAGTGGTCCGACTCGACAGCGGACTCGACAGGAACACGACGCTCGCCGCAGTCTCCTCAGGAGTGCCCATGCGTCCGGTGGGATTCAGACTCATCGCCTGCGCGAACAGTTCGGGGTCGGAAGATTCGATTCCCGGCCACACCCCGTCGTGGTGATAGGTGTTGCCCGGCGACACCGTGTTCACCCTGATGCCCTTGTCAGCCAGGCTGAGCGCCAGTCCGGCCATATAGCCGATGATCGCGGTCTTCATCGTTCCATAGGGCCCGGAGGCGAAGTCAGCTTCTCGACCAGAGACGCTCGAGATGGATATCAGCGATGCCACATCGCTCTTCTCCAAATATGGAATCACGAGCTTGGACAGGTTGACCGTGCCCATCATGTCGACGTTGAACGACTCATACCAGTTCTCTTCGGTATCAGGTATCGCCAGAGCGCTGACACTGTTGACGACCATGTCGATTCCGCCGAACTCTGCGGCCGTGACTTCGACCCATTCGGACAGAGACGTGGCGTCTTGGACATCAAGGACCGTGCCGATGGCTCTGCCCTTCGAAGCCAAGGATTCTTCCGCCTCGGCGACCTCTGAGGCGTTGCGTGCACAGAAGGCCACGTTGGCACCCTCGGCGATAAATGCCTCGACGATGGCACGCCCGATACCCCGTGTACCCCCGGTGACCATTGCTGACTTTCCGCTGATCTTCAAGTCCATGACGGAACTCTTTCTCCTCGATGCTCTCTGGAACTAGGACAAGGAACGTGCACGATCACGCAGGTCCGCGTGGATCCCGTCGAAGGCACTGCGCGTGGGCAGGAGGGACTTCGCAATCTTCGTCACGACGCTGTAGTTGGTGTCGACCACATTGGCGACGGGGACTAAGGAGATCTGGGTGAGCAGCTGATAGGCGTCCATGGTCTCCAGTCCGTAGAGCTCGCCGAGCCAGCGGATCATTTCGACTTGGGAGATCCTCCACGAGTCCTCCATCGGCCTGGAGGACCCGACCACCATCCAATGGCCGTCGTTCTCCAACCGCGGCCACGCCGGAGCGCTGCCTTTGATGAGGTCGACGATGATCGTCGAGTTCATCGCACCCTCGACCGCCGTGCCGCACGCTTCCCCCTCACCCTGACGATAGTGACCGTCGCCGATGGAGAACATGGCGCCGTCGACGTTGACTCCGAAATAGGCTGTCGTACCGACCTTCATCTCCGGTGTGTCCATGTTTCCGCCGTAGCGTTCGGGAGTCAGTGAGGAATGCACCTCACTGCCGGCCGGCGCCACGCCGACGGTGCCGAGCATGGGTTCGAGAGGCAGCGCCAGTTCGAAGTCGCCCTTGCGCGTCTGGAATCCCACCGTCTGTGCGGCGGAATCGATCTCGTAGATCCAGACTCCTTCCGGCAAAGGATCGTGCAGGAGGCTGGTTCTGTCCGTCGCCGTCAGTCCGCCGAAGAACGGGATCATCGCCGAGGCTCCCCAACTGCGTGCAGGGGTGAGTTCGACGATGTGGATGGCCAGGGTGTCCCCCGGTTCGGCTCCTTCGACGTAGAAGGGTCCCGTCTGCGGGTTGAGATACCGTGGGTCGAGCCTTTCGCTCGGAACGTCAGCGACAGAGGTGATCGCATTGTTGAATGCGTCCTCGGACCACAGGCGCAGGGCTGTGCCTGGTGTGATCGTGGCTGCCGGTTGGGATCCGCCAAAGGTGTAGACGAACTGATTGCGCTCTGGAACAAAGTCAACGACGTCCATACTTGATGCTACGTGAGCTATGTCATAACACCAATAGTATTCAGCGCCAAGATGCGCCGGTGGTTCAACTCCCATTATTCAGCTGTTTCCACGTAGGCACCTCGAACCGACTAAACTCGCCCTTGATGGTTGTCGATTCACGCATGACGCCTGATGGTCAGACCGGCCTTCCCACCGATCATGACCGAGTACAGGCGAAGAGTAAGGGATGGCTTACTCGGGCAACCTCAATTTGGGTACTGGCACTCGGATTCGTCGTGTTGACCATCTTCGCCATGGGGCCCTTACGAGTCTGGGACTACCAACTCAATCGTCGCTGGCTCTACCTCTTCAACCCTGATCTGGTGTGGTTCACACAGAACATCCTCGACAGCATCGCCGGGCAGGCAGTCTGTATGCCCGTGCTGGCGATTGTTGCGATTGTGCTCGCGCGCAGAAGGCAGTCCTGGCGTCCTATCGGATTCGCTCTGGCAGCCGAGGCCGCCTTCTTCATCGGCATCGGGGGGCTGAAGGTTCTGCTGGCCCGGCCAGCGACAACTTTGCATGATCCGAGATTCTTCCAAGGCGGTCTGCTCGAGTTCGGTGATCGTGGGATCAGCTTTCCCTCCGGGCACTCCGCCGAGGCGGTGCTCATCTACGGTGCCGCCGTCTACCTCATCGCCAACTACAGTGGTGCATCACAGCGGCTCGTCCATATTCTGTGCTGGGTCGTGGTCGCGATCAGTGTGAACTCCGTGGTGGTCTCCTTCCTCCTCGGGTGGCACTGGGCCACAGACCTCCTCGGTGGCCTTATTGCGGGCGGTCTGTTCCTGCGCATCCTGGTGCAGTGCGACAGACGTACGCGCTACCGGTGGAATCGTATGGACAGTTTCGAACGAGACGGCATAGGCTCCTGACGATCAGCACCCTTGCATTCACTCTTCAAGCGAAGGCCGCCTGCATGCCTGCTTGATATTCGCCCGAAGCCATGTTGTTCGTGTCGTCAACACTGAGAAATCGGCACTGCCGACCAGCGCATATGGTGTTCAGTTTCAGCCACTACACCTCGGGACTCAGTCGAGTGCCTCAACGACTTCCGGGACTTCCCTCAGGTGTTCACGAAGAATAGTGGCCGCACGCTCATCATCGCCTTCCGTCAAAGCGTCAAGAATACGCTCGTGTTCCCGCTCAATCGTGGACCGTCTCCTTGGCGACTCTCTAATCGCGCGAATGGCAATACGAACGTGTTGAGGTCTGAGGCTCTCATAGAGATGGTGCATCACCGAGTTGTCTGCGCATTGCACCAAGAGTGAATGAAACCGCTGGTCCAATTGCCCGTAAGCAGGCCAATCCTGCGAATCGCCAGCCGCCTTCATCTCGGCAATCAGATCTCTCGCAGCCGAAGGTATGGGGCGATGTGCACGACAAATACGACCATATGCGGTGGACTCGATCATTATTCGGGTTTCATACACTTCATGCATCTCTGAAACCGTGATGCTGCGGACCTGAGCGCCACGCCGAGGGAGCAGTTCGATGAATCGCTCCGCCTGAAGTCGCAGAAGTGCTTCTCGAATTGGTGTCCGTGAAACGCCGATCGCGAGCGCGAGCTCCGTTTCATCTAGAAATTCTCCTGCTGCGAATGTCCCGCGAAGAATCTGTTCACTGATGTGCTGGTATGCCATGTCTTTAGCAGATTGCTTGACCGTTCGGCTTTCCCGTCGACCAGGCTGATTGGGGATTGACATATTCTCGAGCTTACTCCTATCGTTAATTCTGACCGTGACCTTCGTCATGGTTATTATTTTACCGCATCTTGTATACACAGTGTCGACACAGCGTATTTTTGAAGGGTGACTCACCTCATGCACAACACTCCAGACCTGGCCATATGGTTGTCTGAACCGTCAAGCGCAGCGATCGAAATCGCTCGCATCGCAGGCTATAGCACCGTTGTGCTTGATGTAGAGCACGGCACGTTCGACCTCGGAGCCCTCGATTGGGTACTCCCCCTGATCTCTTCAAACGGCATGAAGTCGATTGTGAAGGTACTGGCTCCTGAGCGCGGCCCGATCCAACAGGCGCTCGATCTTGGAGCACACGCCGTCGCCATTCCACACGTCGAATCCGCCGAACATGCTAGAGAAATCACCGGCTTCGCCAAGTTCGCGCCATTGGGCAATCGTTCATTCGCAGGCGGACGGACCTCAAACTATCGAGGCTTCAGCGACGACTGGGTGACAGAACAGGACACTCAGACACAGTGCTTTCCAATGATTGAGGATGCATCTGCCGCAGACGAAATCGAAGGAATCCTTGCTCTGGATACCGTCGATGGAGTATTCATCGGCCCGTCAGATCTGTCCTTGCTGCGTGGCCGCGGAGCATACACCGCGTCTGACGACGACCTCGCTGATATCCGACAGATCGCTCGCGTTGCACAACAGGCTGGAAAGACCTGGATCCTTCCCGCGTGGAGCGATGAAGAAAAGAAACTAGCTGCCCAGGAAGGGGCCGGCACCATCATTACGACAATGC
Organism: Brevibacterium antiquum; assembly: GCF_016107655.1. Taxonomy (GTDB): domain Bacteria; phylum Actinomycetota; class Actinomycetes; order Actinomycetales; family Brevibacteriaceae; genus Brevibacterium; species Brevibacterium antiquum. The sequence continues at coordinate 179,662 of NZ_JABASX010000001.1, read as the reverse complement.
AGTACGGCGCCCTGCTACAGGGCTTTACAGCCGCGGCGGAGACCGCCGCAGCGATCATTGAACAGTTTGGAGAACCAGCATGACCCTCAAAGTCGCAACAGCGCAGTTCGCACCGACGACCGACAAGGCACACAACCTCACTCAGATCAGAGAACTTGTCCACAAGGCAGTTGGCGAAGGCGCCGAGCTCGTCGTGTTTCCTGAGTACTCAACGTTTACAAATTCGGTCATTGACGAATCCTTCGTCGAATCTGCCGAACCCCTTGACGGCAAGACCGTCACCGAGGTGCGGCGAATCAGTGCCCACAATGGGGTTTCCGTGATCCTCGGTGTCAATGAGCCTGATGGGCATGGACGGATGTTCAACACTCTCGTCGCGATCAACAATGGTGAGATCCAAGCGACCTACCGAAAAGTCCACCTCTACGACGCTTTCGGAGTCGAAGAATCAGCAGTTGTCACGCCCGGGCCGTTGACTCAACCGGAGTTGATGGAGATCAATGGATTCAGAATCGGGATGCAGACCTGCTACGACCTGCGCTTTCCTGAAGTATCACGAACGCTTGTCGATGCTGGTGCTGACGTGCTGGCACTCCCAGCTGAATGGGTCCCTGGACCGTTGAAAGAATTCCATTGGACAGCACTGCTGCGCGCTCGAGCCATCGAGAACACAGTCTATGTTGCTGCCGCCGACCAGTCTGCGCCAACCGGTGTAGGGCATAGCGCAATTGTCGATCCGATGGGAATCTCCGTCGCCATGATTGCTGACGGTACGGGACTGGCGCAGGCAGAAATCAATCGTGAACGGATCGATCAAGTCCGCCAAACTAACCCCGCACTTGGGATGCGGCGCTTCCAGGTCACTCCGAAGGACTGAATCCCATGATCAAGAGACGGTTACAACTGAGCGCGTTAGCCGGATTGGCTATCAGTGGGCTCCTCGTGTCCGGTTGTTCGGCCACAGAAGGTGACGAGTACGAACTGCACTATTCGACCTACTCCAACTCAACGTCCGATCAATCTCTCACCATGCAGAGGTGGGCCGAGAGAATCGGCGAATTGACCAATGACGAGGTAACAGTCGTATTCCATTACTCGGAGAGTCTTGTCGGCGCGGACGAATCGGTACCAGCCCTGCTCGATGGCCGTGTGGATATGGCACAAGTTGGTTCGATGTACGCCGCTTCCGATCTGTCGATGTATACAGCCGCGGAACTGCCGTTTGAAACGCAGAACCCAGAAGCGCATATGAAATCCCTACAGCGACTCTTCAGTGACAACAAAACCTATCGAGAAGACTTCGATCGGCAGGGAGTGCGTCAATTGTTCCCTTTGCCAATCGGCAGCGCGGTCATGGGGTCGAACGAACCGATCAAATCAATTGACGACTTCAGCGGCAAGAGTATTCGTTCCGGCGGTCTCGTATCGGAGATCTTGCTCGCGGGAGGTGCGAACCCCGTGACCATGACGGCGACGGACGTGTACGAATCCATGGAACGGGGAGTCGTCGACGGATACACCTCTCTGGGCATGTCGAATCTGCCAACTTTCGGTCTGGCGAACAGTACGAAATACATTGCAGACCCAGGTATCGGCGCCTATGCATCATCGATTGTAGGGATCAATGCAGAGCTGTATGACTCAATGCCGGCAGACATCCGGAACGCCATATCTCAGGCGTCGGATGAAGCGTTGTCAATGGGGATCGAGGAACTCGATAAGGAAGGCTCGCTCGCATGTGCGCAAGCAAGGGAAGTGGACACTGAGTTCTTTGAATGGGCAGATGCCGACGTCAAAGAGTTCAAAGCACGCTCAAATATCGCAGATCAGTGGGTTGCACGATACGAGGAGCGCGGATACGACGCGCAATCTGTTCTCAATGAATATCGATCCTTCCTGGCTGAAGAAGGCGCATCCTCAACATATGAAGATGCTCTGACGAGTTGTTTGGAGGAGACATGATGAGCTTCGGGTTGCCTGGCGCACTGCGCAGTACCGCGTCGTGGTTGGGAACTATTGCAGGAGTGCTTCTACTGTTCGTCGGCGGATTGACAGTTGCTGATGTGGTGAGCCGAAATGTACGCGGACAGTCAATTTTGGGAGTTGTCGAGATCTCCACTCTCCTCTTGGTCGCAGTTGCCTTCCTCGGATTGGCGGCTGCAGAAGTCAACGGCAAGCACGTGACCGTCTCGCTGGTGGAGGAGCATCTGGGACAGAACGGACGAATTGTTCTCAGCGTTATGCGCAGCATTTTCATAGTCGTTCTGGCCGTAGCGCTGCTCACCGGCATGTCCGTTGTTCTCGAAAGTGCTTTCACTCGAGGCGAGACGACCAACGACGTTCTGAGGTTGCCGACCTGGCCGGCCAAGGTCGTTCTCCTACTCTCGTTCGCCTTCTTCTTCGTCACCGCTCTATGGAAGGAATTCTTCGTTTTCCGGATCCTCCGTTCCGGCCACGACCCGTTTGCAATGGAGCAACAAGCAGAGCTGGACCGCGCTGCGAAAGAATTGGAGGCCACTGATGAGCGCTGAAGCCATCCTTGCTGTCTGTCTGGTGATCTTCACCTTCCTCGGATGCCTAGCCACACGGCTCCACGTCGGCCTGTCGCTGATGCTTTCCGGAATTCTGGGCATCATCGTGCTGAGGAGCCTAGATGCCGCAGTGGGAACTGCGTCCAACCAACCCTATTCCGCAGCGGCCAACTACTCACTCACCATCATTCCGCTCTTCATATTGATGGGGGTCTTGGCTGTGCGAGCAGGACTGGCACAAGCCGGCTTCGACTTCTCGTCACGAGCACTCCGGAAACTCCCAGGCGGAAGCGCCCTAGCGTCCATAGCTGGCTCTGGACTCTTCGCAGCAGTGACAGGTTCAAGCGTGGCGACTGTTGCCACAATGGCGAAAGTCTCAACTGACGCCATCACCAAAGCCGGGCATGGTCTCAAGCTTGCCGCAGGTGTCGTCTGTGCTGGTGGAACGCTCGGTGTTTTGATCCCACCATCAATTGTGCTGGTCCTGTACGGGATAGTTGCGAGCGAAAGCATCGGTCAGCTGCTCTTGGCTGGAATAGGTCCGGGTCTGCTGACGATACTCGCCTATGGGGTCACAGCAATGCTGATAGTGACGATCGAAAACCGGTGGGCGAGGACAAATCCGGATGTCACATCAGCGCCGAAGGTCCAGACGACCGGCTCTATTCAGGAGAAGCCGAAACTCGATTTTGTCGGCGTCGCGTTCCTTGCGGTCATCTTCATCGTCTCCATCGGCACCATATATATGGGTATAGCCACTCCCACAGAAGCAGCATCGTTTGGTGCAATCGCTGCTCTGATCGTCACCCTGATTCGGGTTCGGCCGCCGAAATGGCTTTGTGCTCTCAAAGATTCGATGACCGAGGCGATCGGACTCACCGCAATGACCTTCCTGCTGATGGCCGGTGCAGGCGTATTCACCTACTTCCTCGCTCTTTCAGGAACAAGTTCAGCGCTCGTGAACTCAGTCGTCAGTGCAGATCTGCCGCCCTACGTGGTGTTGGTACTCTGCTTGGCGCTCCTGTTGCCATTGGGAATGTTCCTGGACGGCATATCCATGATCCTCATTGCGGCGCCGCTCCTGCACCCAATTCTCACCGAATACGGCTTCGACGGAATCTGGCTGGGAGTGTTGATCGTCAAAGTCGCCGAAATGGCTCTGATCACACCGCCTGTGGGCATGAACGCTTTCGTGTACGCCGGTGCCGTCCGAGGAGCCGGCTTGGGCAACGTATTCCGCGGAATCGTACCGTTCATCGTCGCAGATGTGGCAGTCGTTGCGGTATTGATTATGATCCCTGACATTGTCACCTTCCTGCCGGAGCTCTCAGCCGCGCAGTAGGATCGGCTGATCAACCGGGTGGGGTGGAAACTCGTGGTTGAGTTTCCATCCCCACTTACCGCGTCGGGGCAAGGTCGTCCAGTGGCCGCGACCTACGCTGAGCGGCCAACCCGATTGAGCAGGTCGTCCCCGGAACAGTAGCGCCGCAGATTCTCCAGAAACAGAGCCGCGAAGGCGTCGTGCCTGCCGACGGTATCTCCTGACATGTGTGGACTGATCACCACGTTGGAACAATCCCACAGGGGATGATCCGACGGAAGTGGCTCGGGATCGGTGACGTCGAGCACCGCGACAGCTCCCGCGCGATCGTTCATCTCTTCTGCCAGCGCCAGGTGATTGACCGTTGATCCTCGCCCGATGTTGATGAAGACGGATTCTTCGCGCAGCTGCCTGAGCAAGGCGGAGCCGATCAGCCCGTCGGTCGCCGTGGTAGCTGGCAGACAAGACACAACCACATCATGTTGACCGACGTGAAGCTGCAGTTCACTCACACTAGCCACCTCGTCGAAGGCAGGAAGCGGAAGAGGTGTTCGACGGATGCCGACGATGCGCCCAAAACCTGCCTGCCGAAACACTCGTGCACACTCCGACCCGATATTTCCCGTTCCGATGATCAGAGCGTTCAGTTCGGAATTCGCTTTCGGCTCTCGATAATCTGTTCGGCGCTCTCGTGTATCGAGGGCTGAACGGAGCAGCCCCTTGGACCATAGGAGCACACTGCCGAGGACGAATTCGGCAATTGAATGGTCGAGGACTCCGCGACAAGTCGTGAGAATGACTCCGGCTGATTCCATGCGATCCACGGGCAAATGGTCGACACCGGTCATGTTCACATGCACCCACGACACTGCCGGTGCCAGTTCGAGAAGACGCTCGACGTCATTCCAATATCCCGCACGCACGAACGCCACCGAAGTGTCGGGATGAACCTGTCGAAGATCCTCAGGCAGCAACCGCTGAACCTTGAACTCGGTGCCCGGGACGTTCGCTGCCGAGCCCAGGTCGCCCAGAAGAGAGGAATCCGCGCCATCAGATCGGTCGATGATGACAACTCTCAACATCATTCGGCCGCCTCCGCCCTATCGTCCCGAGATCTTAGTGGCCAGGCGACCGAACACGGATGTGTCCGCACCTCCCCTTCGATGCTCGATCGTGTCTGCCGCCTTGTACATCATCTGCACAGATCGCGAACCGATCCAGCGTAATGGTTCAGCCTCCCATCTACGCGGCATGTTCCGGACCCACGCCGACTCTGTCAGCGAAGAATCCTGCTCGGAGATGAGTCCTGCCACCGTGCGTCCGGCTACATAAGAGGCCGTCACCCCCTGCCCGGCGTAGCCTCCGACACGAACCAGCCGATTCGGCTTGGAATAGTCGATGAAGGGTGACCAGTCACGAGGCACTCCCAAAACCCCTCGCCACGAGTGCGCAAGTTTGATGGGAACAGTCGGGAACAGTCCTTGCAGGATCTCTCCCAATTGAGATGTCGTCCTGGGGTCGAGCTCTCCGCTCGTATCGAATCGCGATCCCCAGAAGTACGGCACCCCGCGCCCGCCGACAGCGATCCTATTGTCGGCAGTTCGCTGAGCATAGAAGTAGATATGCTGTGCGCCACTCACGCATTCGTAGCCCGACCAACCGATCGATTCCCATTGCGACTCAGGAATCTGCTCAGTGACAACCATGGACGAAACCATCGGCAATTGGTCCCGTTTCCTGCCGGGCAGCGCCGAGGTGTATCCCTCGGTCGCCAGAACGACCACTGACCCACGCACGTGTCCACGAGTGGTCTGACAATCGCCATCGGAGAACTCCACTACTGGGGAATTCTCATAGATTCTGACGCCGAGATCTTCACATAGTTCCGCGAGTGCGTACACCAATTTCGCCGGATTGCATTTGACCGAATAGGGGCTGTAGACAGCACCCTGCACGCCGGGCACATGGATTCTGTCGTAGGTCTCTTGCTCACTCAGCAGAGAGATTTCGTCCTCGGTCAACCCCCAGCTCCGGTCTTCATCAAGGTGGCTCCGCAACCGGGCAAACTCACTGTCACTGCGAGCGATCTGCATCCAACCGCCTCTGTGTGCGTCGATGTCTTTGCCTGCGGCGGCCATCAGATCGTCGATCTCAAAGACGGCTTGGTGGCACGTGCGCTCGATCTCTAAGACCTGTTCAGCACTGACCGATTCGGACAGGAGATTTCGGCGCAGGCCGACCGTCTTTCCGCTGATCCAGCCGCCGTTTCGTCCGGAGGCTCCGTATCCGACGAACTCCTTCTCCAACACAACGACGTCGAGTGACGGATCCTGCTTCTTGGTCCAATAGGCGCTCCATAGTCCTGTATATCCGCCGCCGATGATGACCACGTCCGCTTGAGTGGAACCTTCGATCCTCTGCCGAGTTCGACTGAGGTCCCTGGTGGAGTCGAGCCAGTGGGACAGATGTCCGTTCTTCATGATTCCTCCCCGTTCTTCGCCGAGGTGGCCAGGGGCAGGATGCGAGATCGAGCAGCTTCCCAGGTCAGGAGCACTTCCTGACCGATGGTGAAGTCATCGACGTCGGTCTGCCGCGATCGGACAACGCCTCCCCCGCCTCGGCAGGAGACCATGTATTTCACCGAATGTCCGACGTAGACCTTGTCGATGATCTCTGCTGCTACGGTCGGTCCTGACTGTTCAGCGCTCGAAGCGCTGATGAGCTCGACGCTCTCGGGTCGAATCATCAACTGCGCAGGACCACGATGGTCGACCTCGGTGGGCAAGCGGAAGTCATCTCTAACGAACTCGTGGCCGCTTCCCTGCTCTTCGATCAACCCGTCGAGGTGGATTGATTCGCCGAGGAACTGCGAGACGAATTCATTGCTCGGGTTCTTGTACAGTTCGTTGGGAGTTCCGATCTGCTGAATCCGCCCCTCGTTGAACACCACGATGCGGTCGGACAGTGCCATCGCTTCGTCTTGATCGTGAGTGACATAGACGACCGTGGTGCCCAGATCACGGTGAATGCGCCGAATCTCTGTCTGCAGTCCTTCACGCAGCGCCTTGTCGAGTGCGCTTAACGGCTCATCCATCAGCAGCAGTGGCGGCTTATAGGCGATGGCACGCGCAAGTGCCACTCGCTGCTGCTGACCTCCGGACAGCTGTGCCGGCATCCGAGCACCGTACTTCTCGAGGGAGACCTTTGCCAGAGCCTCGTCGGTGGCCCGCTTCCTCTCAGGCTTATCGAACCCATGCTGCTTGAGTGGGTATTCGACGTTCTTCTCGACTGTCATATGCGGGAACAGGGCATAACCCTGGAACACCATGCCGATGTTGCGGCGATGGATGGGGATATCGGTGATGTCTTTCTCATTGATCATGATTCGACCGCCGCTGGGCTCTTCGAACCCTGCGATCATGTTGAGCGTCGTTGTCTTACCAGAACCGCTGGGCCCCAGCAGGGAGATGAACTCTCCCGGCTCGACGTCGAGGTTGACGTCCGCAGCAGCAGTGACGGTTCCGAATTGTTTGCCGATGTCGCGAAGACTCAGCGCTGCACCGATGACTTGTGTGCTCATGTGCGTTTCCTCTTGAGGTGTTGAGACAGGATTCCGCCGATAGCGGCAGCGGTCGTAGTGATCATGATGAGAGTCGCCGCGGCGGCAATCGTCGGATCGACCTCACGCTGCATCCCGGCGAACATTGTGACGGGCAGTGTCTGCAGGTAGGGGCTTGAGATGAACATCGATACCACCACTTCATCGAAGGAGGTGATGAACGCGAAGAATGCTCCGGAGAGGATCCCCGGCATCAGCATGGGAACGGTGACGCCAATGAATGCGCGGAATTTATTGGCTCCGCAGACCCAAGCTGCTCTTTCGAGAGAGACATTATATGCAGCCAGCGTCGACCCCACCGTCACGACAACGTAGGGGACGGCCAGTGCGGTATGGGCGATGAGGAATCCAGGCAGCGTTCCGACCAGACCGAGTCTGAGGAACAGGCTGTAGAGTCCGACGCCGAAGATGACGGACGGAATGATCATCGGAATGATGAGGAAGTTGCGGCCGATTGATTCCCTGATGCCCTTGACCTTGAACAGTCCGTAGGCCGCCAGTGTTCCCAGCACAGTTGCCAAGACGGCAGTCAGCAGCGCAATCTGCACAGAGTTGAGGAAACCTCCGAGCCACTGTGCGTCGCTGAAGAAGTTCTCGAACCATCGCAAGGAGAAACCCTTGGGAGGGAACGCCAGCGATCGCTGTTCGTTGAAGCTCATCGGGATGACGATGAGAGTCGGAGCGATCAGCCACAGCCCGATGAAGACGCATGCGGCCCATAGTGTTACGCGTGATTTGTTCACAGTCCGCCCCCGATCTTTCCGATCTTGATGCCCATCACCTTGGCCACAAGGAAGAGAAGCAGGAATACTGCTCCGACCATGACCAGCGTGGCAACTGCCAATGCTCCTCCCTTGCCCCACGAGAGCAGCTCAAGCACCTGTGTGAACAGAGCGTTGGGAATGAGTTGCTGCCTCGGTGAGCCCAGAAGTGCCGGTGTTACATAGAAGCCCAAGGACAGGATGAAAACGATCAGAGACCCAGCGAAAACACCGGGCAGGGACAGTGGAAAATAGACCTGTAGGAATGCCTTCCACTTCGGAGCTCCCATGATGCGTGCGGCCAATGGCAATCGGGAGTCGATCCCGACCATGACAGACACCATCGGCAAGACCATAAACGGCATGAGTATCTGGCACATGCCGATGAGCACAGCCGTATTCGTGCCCAGAATGGTCAGAGGTTCGATGCCGAAAGCGCCGAGGACCGTATTGAGCAGTCCGTTCTTCTGGAGGATGATGATCCACGCAAATGCCCGGACCATCATCGAGGTCCAGAATGGCAGCAGGACCACCACCATGAGAATCGAGCGGACCAAGGTCGAACTGGTTGCCATCAGATAGGCGAACGGGTAGGCCAACACTGCAGTGATCAGGGTTGCCAACACCGCAATGTAGATCGTCCGCCACATAATGTCGTGAGCGGTCGAGTTCGTGGCCAACCACTCGAAGTTCTGGGTACCCGGCTGCGGGTCCGTCACGCTCATCACCAAGATGATTGCGACGGGGACGATGAAGCCGAGCGCCACCAGCAGCAGTGCTGGCCAAGCCAGCACTGCTGTTCGCGATTGCTTAGTACTCATCAGAGAACACCTTTACGAAACCGCTCATTTATTGAGCCAATCTCCCCAGGCGGCGTAAAGCTCCTCCTGGTTCTTTCCCCAGTACTCGGCATTCTGCGGGAGCGTCACGTCGAGCACTTCGGGCCGCGTTACATTGAATTCCTTGGCTTCGCCCTCAAATTTCGGTTTGGAGTCCACGTTGACGGGCGAATAGCTGGTCGCCTCCGCCATTTCTGCCTGCTGCTTCGCACCCAACGCGTAGTTGATATAGGCATGTGCAGCGATCTTGTTCGGCGAGTCTTTGGCAATCGAGAAAGTATCGCTGGCAAGGAATCCCTGATCCCAGACTGGTTTGAAGTTAGAACCGTTTTGATTGGCTTCATAGATCCGGCCACTCCAGCCGAAGATCATATCGGCTTCGCCGGCCTGGGCCATCTGAGTCTGCTCAGCACCTGTCTGCCAGTATTTGACGTCCTTCTTGATGGTGTCCCACTTCTTCAAGGACCGTTCTGTGTCGAGGGGAAACAGGTCATCCGGCTTCACACCATCAGCCAACAGCGCTGCTTCGAATGTTCCAGCGGTAGCCGATGGACGGCCTTCAACGGCACGAGTGCCGGGGAACTTGTCCGTATCGAAGAAGTCTTTCCACCCGGTGGGAGGATTGTCGCCGTATTTGTCCGCGTCGTAGAACATTCCATAGACATAGACCAGAGATGGCAGGTAGCAGTCGCCCTGCGGAGTACCTTCGGGGATCTTGCTGGTATCGATGAGCGAGAGATCCAGCTTCTCGAACAAAGTACCGCAATTCGCGGCGTTCTGCGTGGGGCTTGCGTTGATTGCGTCCCAGGAGACATTGCCGGAATCTACCTGAGCTTTGAGCTTAGCGGCGTCCGTCGGACCATCCGAAAGCACTTCTGCCCCGGATTGTTTGGCAAATGGCTCAGAGAAGGCCTTCGTCTGACCATCTTGGAGCCCTCCGCCCCAGGAGACAAACGTCATCGTCGTACCGTCCAACGATCCTTCGGCAACTTCACCGGCGACCGGATCCTTGAAATCCTCTGCGTTGAGTTCGCTGGTGCTCCCTCCCCCTTGCATGCATGCGGTGAGGGCGAATGGCAATATCAGTGCCGCAGCAATTGCGGAATATCGTTTCATCATGATTCCTCTATTTCTTATGATTCTTGATCACTAAGAGCGCTCTGCTTGAATTCGGTCCTGGGTTGTAGACCGTGTTCGTTCGATCGGAGGCGAAGTCAAGACTGTCACCGGCTTTGAGGAGGTGAACATCTGAGCCGATGTCGATGCCGAGGTACTCTGCCTGGCAGATCCACAGTTCGGTGCGATCGACCCCTGGAGGGACTCGTGTTCCGGTGCTTGACCCGGGCGGGAAGTCGAACAGGCAGACATCGACGTCTGCCATCTCTTCGCGGGTGATGACGTACTTGTCGACTCCGTTGTAGTCCAGGTGCCTGTATTCGTCGAACCGTACTATTCGGCCGCTCGGCTGGTCTGCCGGGAACAGATGGCCGATTGTCGTGCCCAGAGCCGCACACAATCGTGTCAGCGTGCTGAAGGTGATATCTGTGTTTCCTCGCTCGAGTTGGCTGATGAACGAGGTGCTCAATTGCGCTCTCGACGCTAGCTCACTTTGAGTCATCTTCTGCGATGTGCGCAGCTTCTTGATGGATTCCGCAAGGACCTGAGACGCGTCATTGCCTGACATGTACGGCTCACTCTTTTTGACGGATTCTGGTGACAGTGAAGCACTCTGAGCCATTTGCCCTCTTCTCCTTCGAAGTATGACAATAGTATGAAACAGATCACATTTTTACAAGAGTGTCACTGTATTTTTGGACATAGTTCACAATCACACTTAACCCGGCTGGCGCCTACCCAAGAGGTCACAGTAGCAAGCCCCGACGCCCTATTGTGCGGTCTGCGCGTTCTTTCGTTCGAGCCTCTTGCTGAGCTTCAGGCCTCGCTGGGCCCATTCGATCTCGCTGCGGGCTCGGGCGGCCAAACCCTCGTAGGCGAACTTCTTATACTCAATGGTGACTTCACGGTCTTCATCGGCCGTGACTGCCAGACGACGATTGAGCATCGGAGATTCGAGAGCTTCAATGGTGGCGATCTCGTCCTCCCAGACTTTGAGCTCGCTCGTCCAGTGAGCTATGTGCTCGTGGAGGAAGGTAAAGACGGCGTCCTGGTCAGCCGACTCGAGGTATGCGGCCCTCAAGTGAGCGGCGTCGCGTGTGCGCTGGTACTTCAACGGACTGTGCATCCAGTCAATGAAGGCCTGCTCCCCCGCCTCGGTGACATGGTAGACACGGCGCATTCCAGCAGATCCGCGAGTCTGCTCCTCAGCGATGATGAGCTCTTCTGTCGCCATCTTCCGCAGCTCGGGATAGATCTGCGAATCCGGGGCGTGCCACACGTGACCAACGGATTGGGAGAACTGCTTCTGCAGCTCGTAGCCGGACATCGGGCCGATGCGCAGCAACGCCAGGAGAGCGCTTCGGAGACTCATCGTGGTTCCTATTCTGTGAATCAGCGAGGGGGCCCGGGCCTGTTGCCCGAACCCCCTCAGACTACAACTCTCAGGCGTCTTGGCCGGTGCGCCACCCGCCACGGTAGGTCTGACGTGCAACCGTCGAATACGGAACGGGGCTCACGACGACACCGACCTCTGTCTGCTCGTGCTTCTCCACCGATGCCTTCGCTGTACCGCCATCGGGCTCGCCCCACACGACCTTGAGCTCAGCTCCCTCGGGAACGTCAGGATTGACCGTGGCCAAGGACAGACCTCGGCGCTCATTGGCCGAGTACCCCGTGAACATCGAGAAGCCGACGACATGGCCCTCGGCATCGACGACCGAGTCATAGTTCGCCGAACCGTAGTTGGCCAAGGGCAGGTCGAAGTACTTGTAATTCGGTCCATCGACATTGAGCGGGGAGGCCAGCACTTCACCCAGATCATCGGCATCCCAGGCCAGAGTCACCTTCTTACGCTGGGCTGCCGGATCCATGGCTTCCAAGGCACTGCGGCCGATGAAGTCGTGGTCGAACTTCACGAACGACCCGTAGCCGAGCTCCCATGGAGTCAGGTAATAGTCCTCGATGTTGTCGGAGACGAACGATCCGGCCAGGGTCCCGGTGGCTTCGTAGCTGTCGGCGCCGAGCCATTCGCGGTAGCCGCGCTCGGCCTCTCCGGAGTAGATGGCCGGCAGCGGCGAGGGGATCCACCCCGACTCCAGTGTGTTCGACGGGTAGGCCCGCGCGCCGACGGGCAGCAGACCGAACTCGGCACCCGCCTCGACGATGGCATCTCGGATCACGCCGTGATCCTCGTAGGGCCCCCAGATCTCGAGGCCGGGGGCACCGGCCATGCCGTGGCGCAGGGTGCGAACCTGTTTGCCGGCGATGGTCATGGTCGACATATTGAAGAATTTCAGCTTCTCCAGCTCGCCGCCGTTGAGCTTTTCGATGATCGCCCAGGCGTTGGGGCCTTGGATCTGGAAGCGGTAGTAGCGGCGGCTGACGGCGTGACCGTATGGCCGTGATGGGGACCTGCGGTCGACCTCGACGTCGAGGTTCGAGTAGCCGCCGGTCTCACCGTGATAGAGCAGCCAGTTCGATGCCGGTGAGCGTCCGACGTATACGTACTCGTCTTCGGCCTCGTGGAAGAGGATGCCGTCGCCGATGACGTGGCCGGATTCGGTGGTGGGCACGTACTGCTTGGCCTTGTTCACAGCGAACTTGGCGACGGAGTTGATCGCGGTGTCAGAGATCAGCTTGATGGCATCGGGGCCCTTGAGGAACACGTTGTCCATGTGGTGCGACTGATCGTAGAGGACAGCGGTCTCACGCCATGCCTTCTGTTCCTTGATCCAGTTGGTGAAGTCAGCGGGGACGACCGGATAGATGTACGAGCCGATCTGCGAATTGCGCAGATGGTCAACGGCATTGGTCGAATCGAGGATCTGCTGGAGATTGTCGGTCATGGTCGATGAACCTCTCTGTTCTTATCTCTGTGTGTGCCTGGCGTTCAGGCCTGTGCGGTGAAGTCTTGGACCCATTCGGCTGTGGCCGCGAGTCCGCCGAAGGTGTAGAAGTGGGTCTTGACCCCTGAGGACGCCGAGGTGATGGATTCGTAAGAGGTCAGATCCTTGAGGAATCGCTCCGGTCCGGCAGTGCCGATCAGATTCGTCAGCGAGAATCCGTACTTCTTTGCGATTCCCGCACTGGTGCCCACACCGAAGCGGCGGGCATAGCCCAGGAGTCGCTTGATGCCTGCGGGACCGGGGGTGCCGATGCGAAGGTCAGCCTCGATGCCGCGGCCGCGCACTTCATGGACCCACGCCACGACCGCCTCGGCGTCGAAGGCGAACTGAGTGAGGACGACTTGACCCAGCCCCTGTTCTACCAGGGACGCGCTCTTGGCCTCCATGTGCTCCCAAAGGCTCGCCGTGCTGATGTCCGGATGGCCCTCGGGGTAACCCGCGATTCCCACCTCGGTCACCCCGTATTCCTGCAGGATGCCGGTACGAATGACCGAGAGCGAATCGGAATAGGGGCCCTCGGGAGTTGCCGGGTCTCCCCCGACGACGAAGACATACTCGCTGGCTCCGGCCTGTTGCAGAGCCTGAAGAAACTCACGCAGCTCGGTCTCTGACTTCAACCTACGGGCCGAGATATGAGGAACGGGAACGAACCCGAGCTCGAGGACTTCCTTGGCGGCCTCGACACGCATCTGCAGGTTCTCGTTGCCGAGGAACGTGACGTTGACGCGCGTTCCCTGAGGAATCGCATGGGCAGCCTGCTGCAGGCTGGGGACGTCTTTGCCGGTCATCTCCAAGGAGAAGTCGTCCAGCACCTTGGTTGCGGTCGTTGCCTCCACGTGGCGATTCCTTTCGTGAACACTGCGGTGGGTTCTTAAAATCACTATACGCATAGGTATTTACCTATGTCCATAGGTAAATGATCTCCCGCAGGTAAACCGTCTCCCGCTGGTGGCACCTCGACTGGTGGCACCTGGGTGCAATGAGCACACTCGGCAATGCACAAGCATTGCTCGAGCCTGAAGCCACTGATAATGTGCTGAGCGTCACGCTTTCACTATCATCATAGGTATCCCGCAATGATGCGGGTGCTTATCTCACCTCAGAATCGGAGTATGCGGTGGACCTGCGCGAACGACTCAACACCTCTCGGATGTCGGCCTATCAATGGCTGATCGTCGGTATCTGCACCTTTCTCAACGCCCTGGACGGCTATGACGTCCTCGCCATCTCCTTCTCCTCGAATCAGGTCAGCGAGGAGTTCTCACTCTCGGGGACGGTGCTCGGATTGGTGATGAGTGCGGCGCTGCTCGGCATGGCGATCGGCGCCCTGGTCCTGGGCCCGGTTGCGGACCGGATCGGGCGACGGAACATGACGATTGTGGCTCTCATCGTCAATATCTGCGGTCTCTTCCTCTCCGCCACCGCCACCTCGGCGGCTCAGCTGGGCATCTGGCGCGTCGTCACAGGACTGGGTGTGGGCGGCATTCTGGTGGGCACCAATGTCATCTGCGCGGAGTACGCCTCCCGCAAGCGCCGCGGCCTGGTCATCAGCATCTACACCGCCGGCTACGGCATCGGTGCAGCTCTCGGCGGATCGGTGATGGTCTCACTCATCGCCACCTCAGGGTGGCGCGCGGTCTTCGTCCTCGGCGGATGCCTCGCCACGGTGTCCCTCATTCTCGTGCTGCTGCTGGTGCCGGAATCACCGTCCTATCTCTACAACCGGCAACCGGCGAACGCACAGAAGAACCTCGACGTCATTGCTCGGAAGCTGGGCTTCACCGACAGTGTTGATCTCTGTGCCACGAGCATCGCTGAGGAGAACGCGACGAGCGACTCGGGTGTCCTGGCTCTGTTCAACCGTCGCAACCGCCGGGTCACATTCGTCGTCTGGGCAACGTTCTTCATCGTGATGTTCGGCTTCTACTTCGTCAACTCTTGGACCCCGCGCCTCATGCACGAAACCGGGCTCACCGACACCTTGTCGATGATCGTCACTGTCGGACTGACCTTGGGCGGGGCCATCGGCTCTGTCATCTTCGGGCTGTTCACCTCGCGCTGGTCGACCCGGTCGGTGCTGACATGCTTCTCAGTGCTGGCCGCGATCCTGATGGCGGTGTTCATCTTCACCGCGCAGTGGATCGTCCTGGTCGTCATCGTCGGTGTCCTGGTCGGCATGTTCAGCAACGGCTGCATCGCCGGACTCTACGTTCTCACCCCGCAGTCCTACTCGTCTTCACTGCGGTCGACCGGTGTGGGCTGGGGAATCGGGATCGGTCGCTTCGGCGCGATCATCGCCCCGACGGCCACCGGTGCGATGCTCGACGGCGGATGGACTCCGCAGGCGATCTACGTCTTCGTCGGCGTGGTGCTTCTGCTGGCGGCAGTCGTGCTTCTGGGCATGCGCGGAGTCGATGTCGAGGCCAACCGTCGCCCGGACGCCAGAGAAGCTGCAGGAGTATAGCGGTCAGGTCATAGGCCCGATGTCTGCGGCACTGGATGGTGCGAGCGGAGTCGGCGGGTGTCAGTGGACCTGGAAGATGTCGATCCGCACGCCGTTGGGGCTGCGGACACCCGAGCCGATGAACAGGACGTCGCTGAGCCAGGCATACGGGCCCGACTGGTCGGCGCTCAGTCGCGGTAGGCAGCGGAAATAGATTCGCTCGGGGTCGACCTGTTCGCCATTCATCAACTTGTTCAGATCGCTGCTGCTGCCGGTGCGCAGTGCCCGATTCTCGACGAGGATGTGGTGCCCGTCATCGGTCTTGAGTACATAGTCTGCGGCAAGGTAGGCCACGGTCTCACTGGGGTATTGCTGGAAGTCGGCACCGGCGTCAAGCACCTCTCCGCGCAGTCCCGGGCCTGAGACTTTTCCGCCGCGGATCGGGGCGACCTTGCGCAACCCGTCGACCGTAGTGCCGATGGTGATCGGTGCGTCCACATCAACGTCAATGGTGGCTAAGTAGGACAAGTCCGGTGGGGTGATCCCGCTTGCGATTCCGGCGCCTTGAGGACCTGGTGCTTGTGGCATTGTCCTGCTTCCCTTCTGTGATCACCGCCGAGGTTGCCCCTCGGTGATCGGGGTCGTGTCGTCCGCGCTCACCGTCGGTCGAATCGCTGTCCGGAAGGGTTGCTCGACAGCAAGGAGAGGACGAAGAGAATGAGTGAACCGAAGAAGGGCACGATGCCGATCAGTATCACCCACCCGCTCAGGCTCACGTCGTGGAGTCTGCGCACACCGAGACCGATGTTGGGAAGGATAGTGACGAGGAAATACAGGAACAGCAGTGAGCTGATCAGTCCCGCACCGAATGTGGTTTCGTCGCTGATGTCGCCGTAGGCGTTCGTTCCAGCAGTTGCCACTTGGATCACACCGGCGAGGGCACCGCCGACACCGTAGATGACAAGACTGAGCAGCGCTATCCACCAGTACTCACTGCGACTGGCTCGCCCTGAGACGACAGCGTACTTGCGGAAATAGCGACCCACTGCGGCACTCGGCGTTGCGCCCAGCATTGGCGCGTCGGTGTTGCGTGTGGTCGTCCCAGCAGTGCTCTCATCCTGCGTGCTCGGACTATTCGTGAGCATGGGGTCGTGGGTCATGCATTCAGAATACTCGGACACGATTAGTGTGATCTGCAGTGGACTGACGCGGCCGGCCCGACTTCCCTACCCTCCGCGAAAGTAGGTTTTTCATCTCAATCGTGAACTGATCAGTCGTATCCTCGTGAATCACCCGCAGGAATGGTTCGTCTTCCCATTCGTCGACCATTTCTGAAAGTGTATGTCGATCCCTGCAGACCTCCATTCTGTTGTAAGGGGCGACAGCAGAAAGCCGGCGTTCCCCGACATCCTGCCTGCCCGATTCGACGTCTCACGGTAGAAGCCGCGTTCTCAGTTCTTGGAATGAGGTCACCCGCCAGTTGTGCACCCCACGCGTCGCCCGAAGACCAATGAGGTCTTCGGGCGACATGTGAGCAGTTGAGAGATCGCACTTTGTGCTGCACAACAGGAAACTTCACACTGCAGTTCGCTGATTTCCTGTGATTTTCTGAACGCTTCCTATCGCAGGTTCTGTCTGAGAGGTCCCTCCGTCTAAGTAGGAACGGCTCATGAATACTGCGACCGCGCCGAGGAGCGCAATCAACGCCCAAGCTGCAGCGATCAGATATGGGCCGGCACCGGGAACGAGGATGAGCGCCGAGGCGACCATCGGAGAGAGGCCGGCGCCCAATGCAGCAGCGAGTTGGTATCCGACAGACGCACCTGAATATCTGACCTGTGGTGGAAATAGCTCCGAAACGTAGGCTGCGATCGGTCCGTAGCACAAGCCCTGGACGAGGCCATTTCCAAGGATGATCGCGATCGCGTACTGGTGGACTTCCCCGCTGACGATGAGTAGCACGACTGGCAGCGCTAGCGCGGCCGCCACAATATGCGCCCCGATCAGGGTCAGCTTGCGACCGATTCGATCGCTGAGCCGAGCGACCAGAAAGGTGACGATCAAAGTGGTCAACGCTCCGAGCGCCTTCCAATTGAGTACCTCTGACTTGTCCTCACCAGCCGCCACGGCGACCGAAACGCCCCAGACTGTAGTCAGTCCCTGCGTGACATAAATGGTCATCGTAGCCATCAGTGCTACGATCACTTGTCGTTTGTAACTGGCAAAGACTGTAAGCAACGGGACCTTCCGCTCGTCGCTTTCCGATTCGAGTCGCTGAAACGCTGGAGTCTCACTCACTTTGAGACGAATCACGAGACCGACAACGATGAGCACAGCAGACAAGAGGAACGGCAGTCGCCAACCCCAAGTCGCGAATCCATCTCCTGTCAGCGTAGCTGTCAAAGACAGGACGAGGGTCGCCAGAATGGCACCGGCCGGACCACCGGCATTGGCGAATGCCGCGGCCAGACCGCGGCGATTCCTCGGTGCATGCTCCAACGCCATAAGGGCCGCTCCTCCCCATTCACCGCCGACCGCGACTCCTTGGACGATCCGAAGGACGAAAAGGGATATCGGTGCGATCATTCCGATCGATTCGGTCGATGGCATGAGCCCGATAACGACTGTGACGACCCCCATCATCACCATGGATACGATGAGTGCCTTCTTGCGACCCACACGGTCGCCGAAGTGCCCGAAGATTATGCCTCCGAGCGGTCGGGCCAGATAGCCTGCCGCTAGAGTACTGAACGAAGCAAAGAGCGAGAGCCCTGGACCCAATCCGGCGAAGAAGAGCTGTGCGAAGACAATCGACGACGCCGTGGCGTAGAGAATGAAATCGTAGAACTCGATTGCAGACCCAACGAAACTCGAAGCCAGGATTCGTCGCATCTCTGGAGTCTTGAGCGAAGTCTGCAGACCTTCGGAATCGACAACATCATTGTTGTTCGTCATTGTGCGTTCAGCTCCTGAGTGTCGCGCGTGTTGGTGTTGAAATAGACAAAGTGTCGAGGTCTTCCGGGACGAGGAACGTCCCAGGGAACTGTTCGCTCCCTCGAGACCAGACGGACTCGTCCGCAGAACCGGGTACTAGGTGGTGCAGTGCCAAAGTTCGCGCTCCGGCTTCGTCTGCGATCCGGATCGCACCATCGACTGAAGTATGTGACTTGTAGTGGTGGTCGCGCGACGCTATTCCTTCGTCATCGGTGCGGTGGCTGTATTTGTCTTCCACCCAGCTGAAGTCAATAGCTTCGTGCAGAAGCAGATCGGTCTCTCGAGCCAAACGCACCATGTTGGCTGTTTCACAGGTATCACCCGAAATGGTCACTGAACCGTATTCGCTGTCGAAGCGGAACGCGAACGCCGGCGCGATGGGCGGGTGCTCGACCAGGATTGCAGAGACGGTCACCAGGTCATCTGTGAAAATGACGAAAGGTTCCATATCGGGTGTCGGATGATCATTCGGGTGATAACCGGAATCCTCGGGTATCTCAATTTCGCGTGGGTCGAATAGCAGCTCTGGTGACGGTCGAAGAGAATCGAGGACCCGATCATTGATATCGGTGGCAAACGCCTCAACGATGCTCTTGAACATGCCGGCGACTCCAGGAGTCGGATTATCCGGAGCAACTGGTTTGGGCGTGGACTTCGCTCGCGGGGAGATTGGAGGGAGCGCTCCGCGCTGCCCCGGCCCGACGAGTGGGACAGGAGTGTCGACTCGTTGCTGAAGTTCGTGCATTCCGAATACGACGAGAGAGGGCAGGTCGATTGTATGGTCCGAATGCAAGTGCGTGATGAACACTCCGCCTAGGTCACCGAGATCCAATCCTGCTTGCCGGACCCTACGCCCGACTCCATGTCCGGCGTCAATGAGATAGAAACGGTCTCCAACGACAACCGCGGTGGAGATGCCGGCGCGGTCTTTGAGATCACCCTTCCACCATCGCGGTCCCCCCGCGGTACCCAGGGTGATGACTTTCATTGTGGATCTGTTCATTGTGAGGATGCCTCGTGCTTCATTGCGTAGATGAGTTGACTCTGTTCAGTCTTCCGCGACAAGATCGAAAAGAAAATCAAATTATTGTCACCAAGGACATAGGTAAAACCGATGAAGGATATTACCCTCCGACAGATCGAGTACTTTCTCGCCATCCTTGACCACGGTTCCCTCAGCGCTGCGGCCGCCGCATCCAACGTGTCTCAGGCGACAATGTCGGCAGCACTCAGCCAACTGGAGAAGCAGTTGAACGTCACTCTTGTTGCCCGCGGGCCAGCGAGACGTGCCCGACCGACAAGCGCCGGCAGGGAGTTCGGAATACGCGCCAAGTCGATTCTGGCCACAGTCACTGAAGCTGTAGATTCGGTCAGCGAAGACTCTGCCGTCCTTCATGGACCATTGCGCATCGGCTGCATCCCGACTGCAGCTCCGCGGATGCTTCCCGGAACTGCCTCAAATTTCGGCCGCCGATTTCCCAAGATTGATGTCAGCTTCGTCGAAGCCCACCCGACTACCATTCAGCAGATGATCCTGAGGGGTGAGATAGATCTGGCTGTGATGTATCGCAAGCAGGTTCAGATCGAGGGACTCCAAAAGCACCCATTGTCCGAAGTTCAGCTCCATGCAGTGGTTGCAGCAGATCATCCTTTGGCGGATCGCAGCGGAGTCGAAATCGCCGAGCTCATCGACGACCCGCTAATTCTCCTCGACTCGCCTCCAACCGCAGATCTACTCATCGGGCAGATCAGAGGCTTGGGGCACGAACCGAAGGTCAGATGGCTCCTGCCGAACGCGGAAACGATTCGCTCAATGGTGGCTTGGGGCCTCGGGTTCTCACTTGCCAATGCTGTGCCCCACCCAGAGATCCGGTCGTTTCAGGGCATGCGCGTGAGATATCTGCCTGTGACGAACCCCGAATTCTCTAACACGATTGTGGCAGTGACGATGGCAGAGGCGCGGGTGTCGAAGAAGGTGTCCACCGCGCTGGACGTGCTCAGCCGAGTCGCTGAGGATACCGATCCTTCACGATGGACGGCATGAGTGGAACGGAACTCAGCCATTTCACACAACGAGTCCCAGCTACACAACACGGCGCACTGCCCCGACGAACGGATGTCTTCATCTGTCGGGGCAGTGCGCTGCTCGTTTCGCTGTGGCCTCCGGGCGGCCTCGTCGTCTGGACCACTCTCGTGGCCTAGTCAGTAGTGTCCTGGCGGGTCACTGGCGGGGAATGATTCGTCTTCCCATTCGTCGACCATCTTGTCGTCGTGGTCGTGACGGCTCTGCGCGGCTTCTGACCTCTCAGCGGAACCGTCGGTCGCCTCGGCGGGGGAGATTGAGGACTCGTCCTGCCCGTTCTCTGGCTGGTGATTCTCAGACATGGCTGCACCTCCCCTCGGAATTCAGAGCTCGAACCTGGTATCACCATCATGCGCGCTCAATCACCTTTGCGATACTGCGCGACCATGATTGACATGAACCGTTGAGGACACATTTCCCACGATGACGGCGCGGACTGCATCGGTCTCCCGCTGTCTGGGCGATCCCGGAGTACCATGAGGGCCACGTACGATCTGAGCAAAGCGAGGTGTTGAGACATGACTGACGATCAGGATCAGCGGAAGAAGATCGAGAAGATCAACGACAAACTCGACGAGGTGGCTTCGAAGGCGAGCGGACCGGACGTCTCGTACGGATCAACTCCCGGATACGTTCAGGAACACGTCGAAGAGGAAGCCCGAACCGCTGCCGACGGCGAGGGCGTGAAGCTCTACCGCAACCCGGATGGCTCACATGAGGCCATCGACGAGTCGAAGATCGATCCGGAAGCGGTCTCCCACGACTCGAACGACTGACACTCACACGCCCCAAGCACGAAGCCCGACACCTGATCATCCAGGTGCCGGGCTTCATCTCTTAGGAACCAGCCGGAGTGAAGTCCGTGCTGCCGGCGAACTCCGGCCGCGGCTTCGGTGCGGCGAAAGGTTCGACGCATGTGTTCTCCACCGAGTTGTAGACGATGAAGATGTTCGACCTCGAATACGGGGTGACGTTGCCGTTCGAGGCGTGCATGCAGTTGGAGTCGAACATGACCGCACCACCGGCAGGTCCCTCGAGAACATCGATGCCGTAGGCATCGGCGAAGTCACTCAGCGTCTGCGGATCGGGAGTGCCCGCACCCTGCATGACCAGTGACTTCTTGTAATTGTCCTCCGGGGTGCCGCCGACACAGCTGATGTAGCGCTGATGCGAACCGGGCATGATCATCAGCGGCCCGTTGAACGAGTAGTTGTCAGTCAGCGACAATGACAGGCTCACTGCACGTGGCTCGGGCATGCCGTCCTCGGCGTGCCAGGTTTCGAAGTCGGAGTGCCAGGAGAACTCCTTGCCAACGAACCCGGGCTTGTAGTTGATGCGGCTCTGGTGGATGTAGACCTCGGACCCCAGCAGCTGCTCCGCGCGGGCGATGACCCGGGGATCATTGGCGATCTTACGAAAGATCTCATTGCTGCGGTGGATGTCGAAGATCGACCTGACTTCGTTGGACTTCGCCTCGACGATGGTGGCGTCATCGTCCTTGACCGTCGGGTCATTGGCCAGGCGGTGCAGTTCGGCCCGGAACGTCTCGAGTTCCTCCGGGGTGATGAGCTCGTCGATGGTGAGATAGCCCTTGTCATCGTAATGCTGCAGCGACTTCGCATCGAGGGGGCCCTGTTCGGCCGAGCCGAAGGCGATCGGACCCCTGCGGTCGAACACTTCAGTCGTCTCGCCGGTGCGAGTGGGGTAGAGATCCGTGGTTGTCGACGGTGAGAGTACTGTCATCGTGCTTCCCTCCTCGGATAGTGCGGAAGCCTCGTCGCTCCGGAACTGATTCTTAAGGGGAACGACAGGACCATTCCGCTTGTGCCGCCACCGTAACAGGGAGATGCTCTGGGCGAAAGCCGACAGGACCTCACCTCGTCACATCCTCACAGGCACCTGTCGTCCAAGCCCGTGAACGTCGATGGGCCACTTTCCACGAGGTCGAACCAGGGCCCGGTCTGCGGCAGTTCGTGAACGAAGAAGTAGCGGGCGGCAGCGATCTTGCCACTCAGCAGCCTCGAGTCACCACGCGAGTGCGCGGCGGCCTCGGCGGCCATACCCTGTTGCAGCCAGAGCCAGGCGATGACCGTGTGCCCGACCGCTTCGAGGTAGGTCCACGCATTCTCCAAGGCATGAACGGGTTCACCGGACTTCCACACAGCGGCGGTGACGGTCTCGACGCGGTCGATGGCTTCTCCCAACGCGACGGATTCGGCCTTCCACGAGGTCGAAGCGCCCGCCTCGGCGAGGATGGATCGCATCTCCGTCAGAAGCACCTTGAGCCCTTCTCCCCCACCCATGATGACTTTACGGCCCAGGAGATCCTTGGCTTGGATGCCGTGTGTGCCTTCGTGGATCGGGTTGAGTCGATTGTCGCGGAAGAGCTGCTCGACGGCATGGTCGCGGGTATAGCCGGCCCCGCCGAGGACCTGAATCGCGTGGTCATTGGCTTTCAGCCCCCACACGCTTGGCCAGGTCTTCACTATCGGGGTGAGCACGTCGAGGAGGAGGGCTGCGCGTGCACGGTCGGCCTCGGTGTCTGCGGTTTCGGATTCGTCGAGAAGCCTGGCGGCGTAGAGGATGAGGCCGAGGCCTCCTTCGACGTAGCTCTTCGAGGACAAGAGCATGCGGCGGACATCGGCGTGTTCGATGATCGGCACCTGCGGGGAATCCTTGCCGCGGCCATCGTCTGAACGACCCTGGCGACGGTCACGCGCGTAGCGCAGGGCGTCGAGGTAGCCGTGGTAGCCGAGAGCGACGGCTCCGGCGCCGACACCGATGCGCGCCGAGTTCATCATGTGGAACATGTAGGACAGGCCCTTGCCACGCTCCCCCACGAGGTAGCCGACAGCACCCGATGCACCGTGCGGTGTGTGGGTGCCCTCGCCGAAGTTGAGCAGCGTGTTCGTGGTCCCGCGCCAGCCCATCTTGTGGTTGAGGCCTGAGAGCACGACGTCATTGCGTTGCCCGAGGCTGCCGTCTTCGTTGACGAGGTGCTTGGGGACGATGAAGAGGCTGAGCCCCTTGGTTCCGAGTCCGTCGCCCTCGGCCCGGGCGAGGACGAGGTGGACGATGTTCTCGGACAGTTCGTGGTCGCCGCCGGAGATCCACATCTTCGTCCCATGCACCCGGTAGGTGCCTTCGGGGCCGTTAGGGTCGGGGACGGCTCGTGTGGTGACGTCGCCGAGTGAGGAGCCGATTTCGGGCTCGGACAGGCACATGGTGCCGAAGAACCGCCCCTCGATCTCGGGGAAGACGAAGGTCTCGATCTGCTCTTGTGTCCCGTATTCGAGCAGCAGGCTCGCATTGGCCATGGTCAGCATCGGGTAGCTCGATGTCGCGATATTGGCCGATTGGAACCAGATGAAGCAGGCCGTGGCCACGGTCTGGGGCAGCTGGATGCCTCCGACCTTCTCGTCCATGGTCGCCGAGAGCAATCCGACGTCGGCGAATCGGTCCAGTGCGGTCTTGATCTCGGGGATGAGGGTGACGCTCTCACCGTCGAAGGTCGGTTCGTTGAGATCGGACTTCCTCGCATGCGGGGCGAAGTGCTCCTTGGCCAGTTCCTCACTGGCAGCCAGTACGGAGTCGAAGGTTTCACGGGAGTGCCCGGAAAATCGTTCACGCTCACAGAGCTCGTCGACGCGCAGCCAGTCATAGAGGAGGAACTCGATGTCTGCTGACGAGAGCAGGGAGTCAGTGGAAGCAGGAGGGGCAACCTTGTCCAGGTTCTGATCGTTCACGAACCTCAGTCTAAACTAATTGATCGTTAAGCAGAGGGTGCGTCGGTCACCGCTCTCATGGGGAAGTCTGCCTCAACCTGCATCCGCTCAATCCTCTAGGCTTTCCAGGACAGTCCGCCCTGCTCTCAGAACACCCCAATATTCCCGGAAAGGTCGTCACGTCATGGCATCCACTTCAGGCATTCCGACTGCCGAGACCCCACCCACGACTTCGTCGAAATTCGGGCAGGTCCTGCGCAACTATCGGTTCCCGCTGTTCATCCTCACCGGCGTCGTCATCGGAGCGATCATCGGGCTGATCTTCGGCGAGAAGGCCACGGTCATCAAACCCTTCGGCACTCTGTTCATCAACATGATGTTCACCCTCGTCGTGCCGCTGGTCTTCTTCTCCATCTCCTCGGCGGTGGCAGGGATGTCCTCGGCCACGCGCTTGGGCAAGATCCTGGGCAGCATGCTCGGCATCTTCGCCATCACCGGCATCATCGCCTCGATCGTGATGATCGCGGCCCTGTGGATCACCAAGGCCACCGAGGGAGTCCAGGTCGAGATGACCCAGCCCAAGGACGTGGAAGAGGTCGGGTCGATCGGCGATCAGCTGGTGTCGACCTTCGTCGTCGATGACTTCTCGAAGATCCTCTCCGCCGAACACATGCTCGCCCTCATCGTCTTCGCCGTCATCGTCGGCATCGCCACGTCGAAGATCGGCCCGACGGGCAAACCGTTCGCTGCGTTCCTCCATTCCGGCTCCGAGGTCTTCCTCAAATTCACCGCGATCATCATGTACTACGCCCCGATCGGCCTGGGCGCCTACTTCGCGGCCCTCATCGGTGAGCTCGGGGCACAGCTGGTCGGCGATTACGTCCGTGCCTTCCTCGTCTACTATCCGGTGGCGATCGCCTACTTCATTCTCGCCTTCACGCTCTACTCCTTCCTCGCCGGCGGCCGACGCGGGATCACCGCGTTTTGGTCGAACATCATCGAACCGACGGCGATCTCCTTGGGAACGTCCTCCTCGGTAGCGGCGATCCCGGCCAATCTGCGAGCCGGCAAGCGCATCGGCGTGCCCCGCGATATCCGGGAGACGATCATCCCGATCGGTGCGACGATCCACATGGAGGGCTCGAGCCTGTCCGCGATCCTCAAGATCGCCTTCCTCTTCGCCGTCTTCGGCCGCGACTTCTTCACCCCCGGCAACATCCTCATCGGCATCGCCGTGGCACTGCTGGCCGGGATGGTCATGGCAGGCATCCCCTCGGGCGGGTTCATCGGCGAGCTGATGATCATCACTCTCTACGGCTTCCCGGCCGCAGCCCTGCCCATCATCCAGATCATCGGCACCGTCATCGATCCCCCGGCCACCACCGTCAACGCGGTCGGCGACCAGGCCAGTTCCATGATGGTCGCGCGCGTGCTCGACGGGAAGGACTGGATGGACAAGGCCGATGATTCGGAGATCTCCCCCGCCGAGGTGGCTTCCCCCGAGAATTCTTGATCTCGCGAGAATTCTTGATCACGATCCTATTTCGACATCTTCCTTGAAAGAGCCCTTGTCAGGGCCATTGATGCGACTTTTCCACAAGGTTCCATGCGAATATCTCAAAGTTGCGACCTCATCGCAATGTGAAATTCGCAGAACTGCAACAGTCACTGAGAGTTTTCTCAGGGACCGTTGTTCGTCGCTCACCTGCAAAGACGATAATCAGCTGGATCGATGACATATCACTGACGGTCACTCGCACTGACCGTCACAGCAGGAGGCAACGACGCTATGAACACCACCTTTCGCAAACGAGCAACAGCACTGTCAGTCGCCGCGATCGCCGGATTTGCGGGAGTCGCGCTCACCGGCGGATCCGCGCTGGCTGCAACGAACTCCACAGCAGATTCCGGGTCCGGCGCCGAAGCCAACGTTGCCCGCGATGCGCACAGCGATGGCCATCCGAGGAATGCGTCCGGCTACGCGGATGCGCTTGTGAAGGCGTGGGGTGTCGGCTCCGACGAGGAGGTCAACGAATACGCCACACCCGGCGTCGTCGAAGCCCTGACCGAGCATGGTGACGAGCATGCGACTCAGTGGGATCGCATCGCGGCTGACGGGGCCGACGAGTCGTCCTCCGTGGTCTACAAGAACAAGGTCACCGGAGAACTGCTGACCTTCGGTGTCAACAACGAAGCCGCGACTCATGGCCTGCACCCCGCGGTTCACCACGTCTACTTCAAGGACCGCACCCAGCCGTCTCACTGAACCTCCCGACAGCGGGTGGCAAGTAGACTCGGGAACCATGGTTGACCTGAACGCATTGCCCCGCCGCCGATACACCCACGGACCCACCGCGCTTGAGCATCTCGAGCACCTGAGCTCGCAGTTGGGCGGTCCGCGGATCTGGATCAAACGTGATGACCAGTTGGGTCTGACTCAAGGTGGGAACAAGACTCGTAAGCTCGAGTTCCTCATCGCCGATGCCCTGGCACAAGGGGCTGACACCCTCGTCACCGCGGGCGGGGTGCAGTCCAACCACTGTCGACTCACGCTCTCGGCAGCCCGGCGTGAGGGGCTCGAATGTCATCTGGTCCTCGAGGAGGATCTCGGTTCCGAGGGCGCGCCGATCCCAGCGGATGCCGGTGGCAATCCACCGGAGCACACGGGCAATTTTCTGCTCTTCGACCTCCTCGGCGCGGATTCGGTTGAGGTTCATCCCAACGGCAGTGACCTCATTGCTCGTGCCACCGAGTCGGCCGGCGAGCTCAAGGCTCAGGGCCGCAATCCATATGTCATCCCGGTCGGCGGCTCGAACGTCACCGGCGCACTGGGCTATGTCGACTGCGCACAGGAGCTGCTTGCCCAGTTCGCCGAGGTGGGCCTGGACGTATCGTCGATCGTTGCCCCGAGTGGGTCCGCTGGAATGCAGGCCGGACTCGTCGTCGGCCTCCACGCCGCCGGCAGTGTGATTCCCGTGGTCGGCATCAATGTCAGTCGCACGCAGGAGGACCAGGAGCCGAAGATCGTCAACCTCGTCGACGAGGTGGCCTCGTTCCTTCACCTGCCGGCAGTCCCCCGCGAACGCAGTCTCGGCCTGGGCGACTACTTCGGCACCGGGTATGCGCTGCCGACCCCGGAGATGGTCGAAGCCGTGCGACTCCTCGCTCAGACCGAAGGCATCCTGCTTGATCCGGTCTACACCGGGAAGGCCGCGGCCGGCCTCATCGATCTGGTCCGTCAGGGGCGGTTCGGGCCCGACGACAACGTGGTCTTCATCCATTCGGGTGGAGTGCCCGGACTCTATGCTCGCGCCGGAGCATTCGCATAGTCTGGAACCAACGACGAACGTCTTCTCAATTGACCTATTTGTGTGACTCACCTACCTGGAGGACAACACCATGACAGTCTCGACCGCTGATCTCTGGGACGAACGAGGACCAGAACTGGATTCGATCGCTTTGAACTTCGGTGACTTCGGCGCCAAGGACTCGTTCTCCGGTCCGGCTCGAACCGTGCGCTGCTACCAGGACAATGCGCTGGCGAAGACGACTCTGTCCCAGCCCGGCGACGGGGCCGTGCTCATCATCGATGGCGGCGGTTCGATCGCGACTGCACTCATGGGTGACATGATCGCCGAACTCGCCGTGAGCAACGGCTGGGCAGGTGTCGTCATCAACGGAGCCGTCCGCGATCGAGTCGCGCTGTCGTCGATGGGCTTGGGAATCAAAGCCTTGGCCAGCAACCCGCGCAAGAGTTCCAAGACCGGTGACGGTGAGCTCGATGTGACTCTCGAAATCGGTGGAGCCACCATTCGCCCCGGCGCAATGGTGTTCGCCGATCCTGACGGAGTCGTCGTCGAGAAATAGCGAGGCGGGCATCCTGGCCAGGCATCCTGCTGAGCGCGAAGATTCTCACAAGACGATAAGGGTGCGATGCAGTGCGGGATTTCGCGAAGTAGAGTTTCGGCCAGGAGCCACGGCCTTCACGAGTCATCGATGATCTCCGCCGTTGGTCAGACCGGCTGCGTTCTCAATGACGAAAGGGCCGACTCTTATGAAGGCAGCACGATTCTATGATCGCAATGACATCCGAATTGAAGACATTCCCGAGCCCGAACTGAAGCCCGGAACCGTCGCAATCGACGTAGCGTGGTGCGGAATCTGCGGGACCGACCTGCACGAGTACCTCGAAGGCCCGATCTTCGTCCCACCAGAGGGACACCCGCATCCGATTTCGGGTGAATCCGCACCGGTGACCATGGGCCACGAATTCTCGGGAACAAATCACCAGCCTCGGCGAGGGCGTCTCTGATCTTGAGGTGGGACAGAACGTCGTCGTCGAGCCCTACATCATCGGCGAAGATGTCGATACGAGCATCGGGGAGAGCTATCAGCTTTCGCAGGATATGAACTTCATCGGGCTCGGTGGTGGCGGCGGTGGACTGTCGGAGAAGATCGTCGTACAGCGGCAGTGGGCCCATCCGATCGGTGAGATCCCCCTCGATCAGGCCCCCTCCACGATCGAACTCGTCCGCAGCGGGAAGATCGACCTCTCCCCCTTCATCACCGGGCGCATTGGGCTCGATGAGTTGGTCTCGGGCGGCTTCGACGAGCTCATTAACAACAATGAGCAGCACGTGAAGATCATCGTCGATCCTCGAACCTGATCTGCCAGACGATGTCCTGCTTGGGCTCCGCCTCAACTGGGGTGGAGCCCAAGCGGTTTCAACGCTCGACTACTTGCATAGTATGATTCGGTCATGGCTAGCGAACTTCAGGCATTGGCAGCGTGGACCTTCACCTCCGAGTGCCCCATTCCAGATGACCTGAGTCCGATCCTGGTTGCAGGAGAGACTCCGGTCGCTGCATATAGAACGATCCGCGACTCGGCGATCTTCACGAACAAGAGACTCATCATTCGCGACGCGCAGGGCCTGACAGGTAAGAAGATCGAGATGTATTCGATCCCCTATTCGTCCATCAACATGTGGTCGAGTGAGAACAGCGGAAAGCTCGACTTCAACGCCGAGCTCGAGCTGTGGACCCGGGCCGGTCACCTG
This sequence comes from Brevibacterium antiquum, assembly GCF_016107655.1. Classification (GTDB taxonomy): domain Bacteria; phylum Actinomycetota; class Actinomycetes; order Actinomycetales; family Brevibacteriaceae; genus Brevibacterium; species Brevibacterium antiquum. The sequence goes on along the minus strand of NZ_JABASX010000001.1, from coordinate 150,264 downwards.
AAGATCAGGATCGGCAAGGGCCTCGATGTCCGCAGGCTCGACAACCTCATCGCTCAGGCCGTCATCGGGTGATCCGGTCCGGAGCCAGATGAGATCGGTCGAGCGCTTGCGCTTCCGCGCGTGCTTGCGATTCAGCGATGCACTGAGTCGAAGTCCTGGTCAGCCGAGTCCCACACCGTGTCCGATGCGACGGCCTCGCCGCTTTTGGTCAGGTCCTTCACGGTGTCGGTGCTGAACATGTATGACCAGGTGCCTTCATCGGTGGTGCCGGTGACCATGAGCATGTCATAGTCGAACTCGGCGTTTCCTGCGCCTTGAACCGCGTCGGCGGTGGCCTTCTTATCGGTGTTCGGCTGTCCGGATGAGGGGAACTCGACGTGCAGGCGGTCGACGTCTCTTTCATGGTCGAAGTCCGGGTTGCTCTCGGACTCGCGGTGCACATGAGCCTCATCGATGCTGCCGCGAAGATAGTCACCGAGCGCATCGGTGCTGTCGAAGTCGCTGGTGGGCACCTCGGCGCTCTGTCCGGGTTCGATGTCACTCGTGTCGGACTCTTTGGCGCTGCAGCCGCCGAGCGCAAGGGCACAAGTCACGGTCAATGCCGAGACGAGATGAGGAACAGACTTCATGGTTCCACCCTATCGACATCCGGCCGGCTCCCTGCACTCCGGGTGGCCCTCAAACCCTGTCGCCGATAGCTCATTCCGAGCAGAATCCCAGGAGCTTTCACAGCCGCCAGAACTATCATGGGTCTACGAAATCTGCGTTGAATCGGGGCGAAACATCATGACCGCAGAAGTGAAGAAATCACACAGATACATCAATCCGATCAGCCATCTGGCAAAACGATTCACGAGTGTGAATATCGGCCAAGGTCAGAAGGTCGGCTACACCGAGGACCATTCGGAGTCCCGTCTTCAGCCCATTGCCATGCATGAGGGAGTGAAGCTCTATCTCAATCCCGATGGCTCACATGAGGCTGTTGACGAGTCGAAGGCAGGCGACACCTTCGGCTGACATCGCTCAGTTGAGATCAGACGAGAACCTCGATGAGTCGCGGGCCCGAATCGGCCAGGCCTGCGCGGAAATCGCGATCAAGGTCTTCGATGGTCTCGACTCGCGTCGCCGGTACACCCATGCCGTAGGACAGCGAGACCCAGTCGATGGCAGGATTGCCGATGTCGAGCAGAGATTCTGCCTTCGGCCCGAAATCGGGGACGCCGACATTGGACATCTCATTGCGCAGAATCTGATATTTCCGATTGGCGAAGATGAGGACGACGATGTCGAGCTGCTCCCGTGCATAAGTCCACAGAGACTGCGGATTATACATTCCCGAACCGTCGGATTCCAGGACGATGACCTTCCGGTCGGGACTCGAGATCGCAGCCCCAGCACCGACGGGAAGTGCCCAGCCGATGGATCCGCCGGTGCCGCCGAGGTAGTCGTGGGGTTGTGACCCGGCCGTCTGTGCGTAGAAATCCCGGCCCGTGGTGATGGATTCGTCGAGGACGATCGCATTCTCGGGGATGGCACCCGAGAGCCACGCGGCGAGCTTCGCCGCAGTGATGGTGCCGCTGGGAACAGGCGCCGGAGCCAACTCCGCGCGCAGAGAAGACCGCTTAAGTGAACTTCCGGCTGCCCCGGCGAGGTGATTGTCCGCCGATCCAGCCCCGACTGCCTCGTGAAGGTATTCAAGTGCCTGCAGCGAGTCGGCGCCGATCGGACTGAGCGTGAAGAAGGTGGTGCCCGGTGCGGTGAGCACGCTCGGCTTATCGGGGTAGGCGAAGAAGGCGACGGGCGGTTTCGCATCGACGAAGATGAGCGAGTCGAAGTTCTTCAGGAGCTCGACAGACGGCTCGACCGGGTACGGAATCTTCGTCACCATCGGCCGACCGGCACCTCGTTCGGTCCGTGCGGCAAAGGTCTCTGCCAGCAAAGTCGCACCAGTCGCCTCGGCGATCTGGACAGCCACCTCCAACTGCGACGAGCGCAGGGCACGCCCGCCGAGGAGGATGGCTGTGCGTGGGCCTGAAGCTCGCAGTCGGACTGCTGCGGCTTCGATCTCGGACGGATTGGCTGAGGCCGGGGTGGGCGCGATCGCGTTCGGTGGCTGCGTGTACTCATCGGCACTATTCCACGCAGTGTCGGCGGGGAGGATGAGCGAGCTGATCTGGCCCGAGAGACTGTAGCCGATGGCATCCGCGGCATCCTTGGCGATCGAGTTCGCCGATGGTGATGTGCGCACCCAGTTGCTGAAGGGCCGCAGTGCGCCTTCGATGTCAGAGGTCAGCGGTGCGTCAAGGCTCCGATGGTAGCCGGCATGATCGCCGATGATGTTGACTATCGAGGCCCGGGCCCGCAGAGCGTTGTGGAGACTGGAAAGACCATTGGCGGCACCTGGACCCAAATGCAGCAGGGTGGCCGCGGGCTTGTCGAGCATCCGCGAGTAGCCGTCGGCAGCTCCAGTGACGACGCCTTCGAAGAGACCGAGCACACCGCGGACATGAGGCTGTCGATCCAGAGCAGCCACGAAATGCATCTCCGAGGTGCCAGGGTTGGCGAAGCAGACCTCGATTCCGTTGTGACCCAGCGTCTCCAGCAGGCTCTCGGCGCCATTCATGCCATCATCTCCTTTCAAGTCGGCCACGGAGGGCTTCGGCATCCGTGATCAGCAGTTCATTCAGTCTTATCACGCCGTACTGATGTGTCGCTCAAGCGTCTGAATCGACGACCGGGCGCTGCCATCGGAATTGACGCCGTCACCCTGCGCGTCGGCGATCTCGAGGGGATGTCGGCCTACTACTCCACTGCCCTCGCGATGGAGCCCCTCGAAGAGGTTTCGCGCGGCAGTGAGATCCACCGTGTGCTCGGCCGCGGGGCACTCCCCTGGTCAAGCTCGTCGCCACACCCAATCTGCCCGGGGTCGACCGCACCCAGGCTGGTCTCTTCCACACCGCTTTCCTGTTCGAGAACCAGGCTTCGCTGGCTGCGACCGTTGCCCACGCCGCGCAGAATACGAACAGCCAGTTCGTGGGTTCATCGGCCACGTCCATCTGCAGGTCGGCCACGTCCATCTGCAGGTCGGCGACGTGCCGACCGCTCGCAAGTCCCACGTCGACGCCCTCGACTTCGAGCCGACGCTCGCCGCAATGCCCGGTGTCCTCTTCGCCTCGGCCGGTGGATACCACCACGTTGCGATGAATACCTGGAACAGTCGCGGTGTCGGTCCACGCGCAGCCAGCCTCGGCCTCGGCGATGTCGCCATCACCGTGCCGGGCCGCGAGGACCTCGACGCACTGGTCGCTCGCCTGAGCGCACGCACGATGGACTTTGCCGACAACGGCCGCTCGGTCCGCGTCTCCGACCCATGGGGCACGCAGGTGACCCTGGGCATCGGCGGCAGCTCGATCGACCAGACCCTGACGCGGTATTCTCGCCTCTCTGACACGGGCATGACAGCTCGCTCACTGGGCGGCTGAGGCCGACTCCTCCGGCCGCAGATCCAGCCGGCGCAATAGCTGAGCGTTGAGGGCGACGACGATCGTGGAGATTGACATGAGGATCGCGCCCACGCTCATCGGCAGCACGAAGCCGATGGGTGCCAGGACACCGGCAGCGAGTGGGACCGAGATGAGGTTATAGCCGGCGGCCCACCACAGGTTCTGCTTCATCTTCCGAAACGTCGCCCGCGAGAGTTCGATGACCGAGAGCACGGACCGGGGGTCATCGGAGGCCAGGATGACTCCGGCCGAGCCGATGGCCACGTCCGTGCCGGCTCCGATGGCGATGCCGACATCGGCCGCCGCCAAGGCCGGCGCATCGTTGACTCCGTCGCCGACCATCGCGACCTTGCGGTCCTCTCCCTGCAACTCGGCGACCTTGGCCGCTTTGTCCGCAGGGTGGACCCCGGCGAAGACTCGGTCGATGCCGAGTTCGGCGGCCACGGCCTGGGCAACCGCCTCGGCGTCGCCGGTGATCATGACCACCTGCGCACCACGCCGGTGCAGCGCGTCTACGGCTTCGCGAGATTCAGGTCGGATCTCATCGGCGAGTTTGAGTGCGCCGATGACGCTTCCATCAACGATGACGTGGAGGATGATCGAACCCTCCCCGCTCCACTGTGCGACGATCGGAGCTTCGCCCACACCGTGCTCACTGAGCAGATTCGGCCCGCCCACAGCCACCTCGGCGCCATCGACCTGAGCCTTGACGCCGACCGCTGGGGAGGATGAGAAATTCGTCGCCACCGGGACATCGACACCACGGTTCCGAGCGGCGCGAACGATCGCACGTGCCAAGGGGTGCTCGCTGTCCGCCTCTGCAGCTGCGGCGAGCGCAAGGATCTCATCCTCGGTGCGGTCCTCGGTCGTGACCTCAACCGCGGTGACTGTCGGTTCGCCCTTGGTCAGGGTGCCGGTCTTGTCGAAGAGCACCGAATCGACTGAGCGCATCGTCTCCAGCGCCAGCCGGTCCTTGATGAGGACGCCGCCGCGGGCTGCCCGCTCGGTGGCGATGGACACGACGAGCGGGATGGCCAGGCCCAAAGCGTGGGGACAGGCGATGACGAGGACGGTGATCGTGCGCACGACCGCCGAGTCCGGCATACCTACCAGGGACCAGACGATCGCGGTGATCACGGCGGCGCCGAGGGCGAACCAGAACAGCCAGGCCGAGGCTTTGTCGGCGATGCGCTGTGCCCGAGAGGTCGAGTTCTGTGCCTCGGAGACCAGCTTCTGGATGCCGGCGAGCGCAGTGTCATCACCGGTGGCCGTGATCTCCAGGCGCAGTCCGGAGTCGGTGGCGACTGTGCCCGCCACGACGGTATCGCCCTCCGCGCGACGAACGGTCGTCGATTCCCCCGTGACCATGGACTCATCCATGCTGGCCGAGCCGTCGATGACCCGGCCGTCGGCAGGGACCGCTGCACCAGGGCGGACGACGACAGTGTCGCCGAGTCTGAGGTCGGCTGGATCGACCATTACCGTTTCGCCGTCGACGATCGTCTCTGCTTCGTCGGGCAGCAGCGCCGCCAGACTGTCCAGCGCCGAGGTGGTCTGGGCCACGGAGCGCATCTCCAGCCAGTGCCCTGCCAGCATGATGACGACAAGCAGCGCCAGCTCCCACCAGAAGTCGAGCTCGGCATCGAGGAGACCGAGTGAGGAGCCCCAGGAGGAGAGGAATGCGACGGTGATGGCCAGTGCGATGAGGAGCATCATCCCCGGATTGCGAGCTCTCAGCTCGCTGAGACCGCCGATCAGGAACGGCCTGCCGCCCCAGAAGTACATGACGGTGCCCAGTACCGGTGAGAGCCAACGCAGCCAGCCGAGGATGCCAGTCTCGGGAACCTCATAGCCTACGAGGTGGCCGAACATGGGGCTGAAGGCGATGACCGGGATCGCGATGACGAGCATGATCCAGAACAACCGCCGGAATTGCGCGACATGGTCGCCATGACCCGCATGGTCAGTGTGGCCACTGTGGTCGCCATGACCGGCGTGGTCTGCGTGGCCACTGTGGTCTGCGTGGCCACCGAGACCCGCATGGTCAGTGTGGTCGCTGTGGCTGGCGTCCTCTTCATGTCCCGCGGGCATATGACGTGCTTCGCGGTCAGCGTGACCGCTATCGGCATCGTGGCTCAGGTGCTCACCGACTCCCGAGTGACCGGAATGGTTCTCATGTTCGTGCTGTGCTCCCATACCCTCAATATATACCCCTTAGGGGTATAACCCCAAGGCTCCAGAGGTGAGCTCACGCACCAGAGCCCCGCCGAGGGACAGGCTTCACTGCGGCCATCGACTATCCAACCGCATGTGCGACTGCAGGCAGTCGACACCAAACGATCGGTATTTGGTGGTCGACTGGGTGCAGAAAATCGACCGCCGATTACCGACCGTTGGCGGATCAGGGAACGACGAGCACCGAATGACCGTTGGCATGCAGGCACAATCAGCCACTTGCGCTCACTTCGGTGTGGATAACATCGATCGCCTCGGGCTCAAACACCTTCGGTCAATACGGACGTCGAGTCCTGCGCGAACCGACCACACACAGCATTCGGCGGTGACCAGCACTCATACCCATGCAAGCGGTCGTTCGATTCCCACCTGCACTTCGACGCATTTCAGCTGTGCATGACGGCAGACTGTCCACAAGGCTCCGCTGGTGCCTGGACGAGCCCGACTCTCAAGTTCATTGTGGTCGGGTATGACGCATTGGCATTCTCAACCCACTATTTTCCAGAGCGCGCCGAGACCATTCACCAGGAACGACCTTGCAGCCAGGCGCATCACTGCCCACTCGCTCAAGACGAACTCCCGATACGTGCGGATCTTTCGCAACGTCTGGATCGACAGAGACGATGAGGCATCGATGGCCACTCCTCTGTGGGCAGGAGCAACCTGGCTACGGGAGGCGACCAGGCTGCGCGGATTTCGATTGTTGCGCCCGGACGTTGTCGGCACCGTGTGGACGGCTGCCCGCCTCTACGGTCTCCCAGTTCCGAATCGCATTCGGGACCACGCACTGCACATTGCTGGAGACGCTTCATGCATCAGAGTCAACCGACCTGGGATCATCCTGCATCGCCATCAGCGCTTGAACCACAACGACTTCTTCGATCTTCCGCTTCTCTCTGTTCCGCATCTGCTGATCGAAGTCGCACCGTTCCTCGACATTTCGGAACTTGTCCAGATGGGAGATGCTGTGGTTTCCACGCGCTTCAGCGGCCCGAAAACTTCGATCGAACACTTCCGGACCGAGCTGGCATCCCGAAGGCAGGTGCGGAGCCGGAAGTTGCTCGAGCAGGCGATTTCACTCCTTCGAAACAATGTCGACTCACCACGCGAGACGTGGCTGCGACTGTGGATCATCAGAAATGGCTTCCCAGAGCCTCACGTCCACCCGGAGATCCACTCGCACATCAAGAACATCACACTCCACCCGGATCTCGGCTACCCCGGCATCAAGTTGGCGATCGAGTACGAAGGCGACCACCATCGCACCTCACCAGAACAATTTGCCGGTGACATCGAACGGCGACAACTCATTGAGGCAGAAGGGTGGACGATCCTGAGGGTCTCGAAACGCACCGACATGTCCGCTTTCGGCAAGCTCCTCGCCCAGCACCTCAGCATGTAGCGCCGAAGAGCCAAACGGTCGGTAACTGGTGGTCGGCTGGGAGTCGAAAACCGACCACCATTCACCGACCGTTGAGGCACAGCCGATTCGATGGGTCGCAGACCGGCACGGCGAGACCGTTTCGGGAGCAAAGGCGCACACACATTGCATAGTTGCGCATATATCGGCAATACTTGCTCATGCTGTTCAACTTCGTGTCTGACTCATCGGCTTCGCTGAGAGTCGGCTCGGATCAATCCCGGCTCGCTGACTGAGTCGGCCTCACTGCGGAGGATCTCATGGATCTGCAACTCATCTTGGCGCTCATCGCCGGGATCGCGACGATCGTCGTCATCGTCTTGGCGACCCGCCTCGACGCCTTCATCGCGCTTCTCACAGCATCGGTCGTCACCGGCATCGTCGCCGGTCAGGACCTGCTCTCGCTCGTCGACGCGATCACCACCGGCTTCGGCAACACACTGGCCAGCATCGGCATCGTCATCGGCCTGGGCGTCGGGATCGGCAAGATCCTCGAGGTCTCCGGTGCCGCGGACTCACTGGCCCGTGCCTTCCTGAGCGCCTTCGGCAAGGGCCGCGAGCCCTGGGCAATGGGCACCGTGGGCTCACTCGTGTCGATCCCGGTCTTCTGCGACTCCGGCTACGTCATCATGAACCCGCTGGCCCGCTCGATCGCCCGCGTCAAGCGCGGCGGCTACGTCACCCTCGCTCTCGCCCTGGGCTGCGGCATGACGCTGACCCACCACATGGTCCCACCGACCCCAGGACCGCTTGCCGCGACAGGCATCCTCGGCGCCGACATCGGTGCCGTCATCCTCACCGGCGTCATCTTCACCGTCATTCTCCTGCCGGTCGTCGTCATCTACGCCCGTTGGATCGGACCGAAGCTCGAACCCGTGCTCAACGCAACGGTCAAGCACGAAGTATACGGCTCGGTCACGACCACCTCGACGGAAGGACATGCCACCGGCGGGGCCAGCGGAGGCGGCAGCACGGATGCTGGTCACGGCGGAGTTGCCACCGCGACCGGTGACAACGCGGACACCGCAGGCTCCGGTGACAACGCGGACACCGTCAACAGCGAAACTGGTGCGACGAAGAATCCGGGAGCCTTCCTCGGATTCCTGCCGCTCATCGTTCCCCTGCTGCTCATCGTCGCCAACACTGTGTCGACGGCCATCGACAAGAGCAATCAGGGTGAACTCTCCGGCGACGCCTACGAGCCTTCGTCCTGGGTCGCCCCGCTGGCGTTCCTCGGCAACCCCGTCATCGCGCTGATGATCGGCCTCATCCTCGCCGTCTACACCCTGCTGCCCCGCGTGACCCCGCGCAACAAGGTGCAGAACTGGTTGGCCGACGGAGCCGCCTCGGCGGGTCTCATTCTGCTCATCACCGGTGCTGGTGGAGCCTTCGGCAAGGTCCTCACCGAATCAGGTGTCGGCGATGCCCTTGCCGAGGCGATCGCGTCGATCAGCCTGCCGGCCTTCCTTGTGCCGTTCCTCATCGCCACCTTGGTCCGGATCGCACAGGGCTCGGGCACAGTCGCGATGATCACCGCAGCCTCGGTCACCGCCCCGCTCATCGCTCCCCTGGGTCTGAGCCCACTGGTAGCGGTCATGGCCTGCACCGCCGGCTCGATGGTCTTCTCCTACTTCAACGACTCCTACTTCTGGGTCGTCACTCGCTTCACCGGCCTCGACGGCATCAATGCCATCAAGGGCTGGTCGGGTATCACCACCGCCGTGTGGGCCGGTTCCATTCCGCTGCTGTTCGTGCTCGACTTGATCGTATGAGCCAGCACAGTCCACGAATCCTCATCGTCGCCGACGACCTCACCGGCGGCAATGCCTGCGGTGCCCTATTCGCCGAAGCGGGCCTGCGGACCATCACCGTGACCGGGACGAGTCGGTCCGAGACGGTCAACCTCGATGACCTCCTCAACGACTACGACGCTGTCGTACTCAACGCCGACTCCCGGCATCTGCCGCCGGAGAAGGCAGCCGAGCTCACCGAATCGCTGATCGGGATCACCAGCGACATCGACCTCGTTGCCTGCCGCATCGACACAACGCTGCGAGGCAATGTCGGCCCTTCTGCCGAGGCGGCACTCAACGCTCGCAGAAGGGCAGCCGAATCGGCCGGCGGACACGGAGGACAGAAGAAGCGGGTCATGGGTCTCTGCGTTCCTGCGTTTCCCACCGCGGGTCGAACCACCGTCCAGGGCCAACAGCTCCTTGAGGGCCGACTGCTCGAGCACACTGAGCTCAAACACGATGTCCGCTCCCCTATGCACACCTCCGATGTCGACGCGATCCTGCGAACCGGCACCGATCTCGACGCCCACCTCATCGAGATCTCGACGGTGTTGTCCGGGCACTGGGCGATTCGGTCCGAGGTCCTCGATGCAATCTCCAATGGGGCCGACATCATCATCGCCGATGCCCTGACTGAGGACCACGTGAGACTTGTCGGAGCTGTCGTCGCCTCGGTGACGAGGGAAATCGCAGAAGACTCCACCGGGGCGGACAGCTTCGGCGCCCGAGCAAGGGCCGGTCTGCGCAACGGCGAGATCCTCGACTGGGTGACCATCGACCCCGGTCCCGGCAGCCTCGCCCTCGCATTGTCCCTGCTGCCGACTCGTCCCGGCGGTGCCATCCTCGGAATCTCAGGGTCGGCCACTGAGGTGACACGAGCCCAGCTGACCAAACTCGCCGAGGATCCGACGGTCACCTTGATCCGCACCATCCTCGATGAGGAGAACCTCCCCGATGTCGAGGCGACACTCGAGCGGGTCGAGGAGGTCACCTCGGCGCGGGCGATCATCATCGCCACCGTACTCGAGCCCGGTGACCTGCTCGATCTCAGCAATGAGCAGTCGGAGATGACGACGAAGCGACTGGCCATGATTGCGGCCGCCGTCATGAGCTCCCCCGTCATCACAGGCCTCTATACGACTGGAGGCGATGTCACGGCCATGGTGATGAGAGCCGTGGGCGCAGTCGGGATGGAGATCGAGAAGGAGATCGTCCCGCTGGCCGTGGGCGGTCACCTCGTCGGAGGAAGCGCAGACGGCCTGCCGATCGTGACGAAGGGCGGACTCATCGGGGACTCGGGTACGGCTGTCAAGTGCCTCGACTACCTGATGGCGACCTCTCGCGTCGGACAGGGATGACAATTCACAGATGAAACCACACAAGGAGACTGACATGACCGCACCCGTACTCGCCATGACCGTGGGCGACCCGGTGGGCATCGGCCCCGAGATCACAGCGACCGTGCTCGCCGAATTCTCCGGCCGTGAGGACCAGCACGGTGTCGCAGTAGCCGACCTGGCCGTGATGAAACGTGCCGTGGACGTCCTGGGACTCGACGTGGAGCTGAGGACCATCACCGACTGGTCGACACCTGCCGCCGGGCAGGGCGTCATCGACGTCTTCGACATCGGCGTGCTCGGCGATGATCTGCCGGCATGGGGCGTCGTCGATGCTCGCGCAGGTCAGGCCGCCGTGACAGCGATCGAGGTCGCCACGAAGGCCGCGATGAATCGTGAGATCGCCGGCATCGTCACTGGCCCCATCAACAAGGAAGCCGTATGGAAGTCCGGGTCGAAGCACCTGGGCCACACGGAGATGCTCGGCGAGCTCACCGGCGTGACCAAACAGGACACGATGTTCGTCGTCGAAAACACGAAGGCTCCCGAGCACAAGCTCCAGATCTTCTTCGCCACCCGCCACATGTCGCTGCGCAAAGCCATCGACGCACTGACGATCGACACACAGGTCGATTCCATCGAACGCGCCCATCGGGCCCTGCAGCTCTATGGTGTGGCCTCGCCGAGGTTGGCCGTCGCCGCGCTCAATCCGCACGGTGGCGAGAACGGCGCATTCGGTGACGAGGAGATCGAGATCCTGCGACCCGCCGTTGAGCGCGTCGTCGACTCCGGTCTCGAGGCGACCGGTCCGATTCCAGCTGACTCGGTCTTCCACCAGGGCTTGTCCGGCCGCTTTGACGGAATCCTCTCTCAATATCACGACCAGGGCCACATCGCCTCGAAGACCTTCGACTTCGACGGCACGATCTCCGTGACTGTGGGCCTGCCGATCCTGCGCACCTCGGTCGATCACGGCACGGCCTTCGACATCGCCGGTCAGGGCATCGCCGATGCCGACACCATGCGCTCGGCCTACACCGCCGCGATCGGTTACGCACCTTTCGTCGACGGCATCCGCGCCGAATACCTGCCCAAGTAACCAGTACCTGCCGAAGTAGGATTTTCACCATGGCGATTCGCACGGGCACACAGAAGCGCCGCGAGGACATCTTGTCTCTGCTCAAGACCGGTTCGTGGACAATCTCCCGGCTGGCCGACGAGCTGGAGACTTCAGAGTCGACGATCCGTCGCGACCTGCGCGAGATGTCGGAGACCGGCGAGGTCATCCGCACCATCGGCGGGGCCACTGCCGCCGGTTATGTCGAACCTCCGCTGGGACAGCGGATGGAGGCCAACGCCGAGGCCAAGGATGCGATTGCCGCGGCCGCGATGGACCACCTCGGCGAGGGGACTGTGCGCACGGTCTTCCTCGACGCCGGGTCGACGACGGTGCGTTTGGCAGAGCGCATCCGCGATCGTCGTGATCTCACCATCATCACGCGCGGGCTCGAGATTGCGCTGGCTCTTGCCCACCCCATGGGACCGAAGGTCATCATGGTCGGCGGTGAGGTCTCGACGATGTCCCATGGGACGACGGGTGCGCTGAGCGACCATGCGCTCAGCCGACTCCACGTCGATGTCGCCTTCCTCGGTGCTGACGCGGTAGATCCTGCCAAGGGACTCGGCGAACCGACTCTCGACGAAGCACGGACGAAGGAGCTCATCGCCGAACGCGCAAGGCACGTCGTTGTACTCGCGGACAGTTCGAAGGCCAGACGCGATGTGGCCGCGTGGGCGCCCCTGCCTGAGGGGTGGATCTGGATCAACGAGCTTGGGGTGCATGGCCAAGAGGAAGGGTGAGCATCCTCGAGCGGCTCTTCCCCCCTCTTTCACTCCCTGGTCATCTCTACTCCATGGTCAGCACCAGCTTGCCTGTCGTCGCGTTCGTCTCACCTGCTTCATGTGCCTTCGCAGCATCCGTCAACGGGAACGTGGCTGCGATCGTTGCCCGCAGCTGTCTGCTTTCAACGAGCGCAGCGATCTCGAGCATGCCTGCCTGGTCGGCTTCGACGAGGATGGTCTCACCCCTGACTCCCAGGGCTTCGGCCTCCTCGAAGAGCCCCGCGGCCGGGACAGGAACCGTGGACACCATGATCCCACCTGGCCTGAGAGTCCGGAGAGAGCGCAGCTGATAGTCACCGCCGATGGTGTCAAAGGCGATGTCGATGTCGCGCGCCGCCTCGACGAAGTCCTCCTCGCGGTAGTCGATCATCTCGTCAGCACCCAGGCCGCGGACGAAATCATGCTTCGGTGCACTCGCCGTTCCGATCACATAGGCTCCTCGCGCCTTCGCGATCTGCACCGCCACGTGCCCCACTCCGCCGGCAGCGGCATGCACGAGAACCCGGTCACCCGGGGCGATCTTCGCAGTGTCGACCAGGGACTGCCACGCGGTCAGCGCCACGAGTGGGAGCGCTCCCGCCTGCACATGGTCGACGGTGCCCGGCTTCGGTACAAAGGCACGTGTCGGGCCCACAGCGTATTCGGCGTGCGCACCGACACCGAAGGGATAGGGCAACATCCCGAAGACCTCATCGCCCGGCTTGAAGAGTGTCACCCCGACACCCACCTCTTCGACTACCCCTGACACGTCCCAGCCGAGGACGAATGGCGGATCGGGGAGGAAGCGGGGGCCGCTGCGGTGCTTCCAATCCGTGGGGTTCACGCCTGAGGCTTTGACCTTGATGAGGATCTGGCTGGGCCCCGGCTTCGGCCTCGGCAGCTCCACCTCGTGAAGAACCTCGGGGCTGCCGAATTCGGTCTGGCTCATGGCCTTCATCGTCGCTGTGTCTGTGTGAGCACTGCTGTTTGCGTCAGTCATATCCTCATCATGGCGGATGCCGAAGACCAACACCAGTAACAACATTGACGATATTCGCCGGAACAGTGCCACACGGGAAGAAGCCCTCGACGAGGGTGGGGCGCCGACCCCCTCATCTCAGGCCAGGTTCTGTTCCTTGGCCATCTGCCTGACGTAGATCGGCGCTGCGAACAGTGAGGGCAGCATGACAAAGCCCACCGGCACGGCGGTGATGACGATCGCCGATTGCAGCGCGTCGACCCCGCCATCTCCCAAGCTGATGAGCACGGCCGCGGTGGCTCCGATGAGAAGGGCCCACGTGGCCCGCAGCTTCGGCGATGGTTCACCGCTCGTCATGCATGACTGCGACATCGCGAACGACATAGAGTCCGTGGTCGTTGCCACGAAGGTCATCGTCAGGAGGAGGAAGCCGAGGCTGATGATCAACGACAGCGGCAGATTAGAGCTGATGGCCATGACTGCTGCGGGCAGTCCTCCGTCCATCAGCGGTTCGGAGATGGAACCGGCAGACTTCTGTTCGAGGAAGATGCCTGTGCCGCCCAGGACAGTGAACCAGAATGTTGTGGCGATGGGAGGCAGAACCGTGGTGCTGATGAGCAGGTCCCGAACGGTTCGGCCCCTTGAGATGCGGGCGACGAAGATCGCCATCAGCGGGGCATAACCGAGGAACCAACCGAAGAAGAACACCGTCCAGCCCGAGAGCCATTCGGTGTCTCCTCGGTAAAGCGTCATGCTGAAGAAGTCGGTCATGTACAAAGCGAAGCCGCTGAAATAGCTCTTAATCACGAACCAGGCCGATCCGACCACGAGCACGGTGGCCATGAGTGCCAGTGCCATCCAGACGTTGGCGCTGCTGAGGAATCGAATTCCGCGGCTGACACCGGAGAAGACGCTGACACCGGCGACGGCGGTGAGCACCGCAATCACAGCGAGTTGCACCGGGTAGATATCAGGGATGCCGAACAGGGAGTTCAGCCCGTAGGAGACCTGCATGCCGAGGAAGCCGACAGGACCGATCGTGCCCGCAGCGACAGAGATGATGCACACGACGTCGACGATGGCGGCGATCGGTCCGTGAGCCGCGCGTTTGCCCAGGACCGGGTAGAGCAGGCTGCGTGGCCGCAGGGGCATCCCCATCTCTGCGGCCCGCATCATCACGATCGCGCCTAGAGACCCGAGGATCGCCCAGGCGAGGAATCCCCAGTCGATGAAGCTCGTGGCAAGAGCGGCGGCCACCGCGTCGACAGCGCTGCCTCCACCGTCGGTGAAGTGCGGCGGTGTCGTCGCATAGTGGTACATCGGCTCCGCCGCCGCCCAGAACACTCCCCCGGCCGCGAGCAGGGTCGTCATGATCATGGCGATCCAGCTGAAACGCTTGAAGTCCGGTCGTGCCTGGTTGCCCAGCCGCGCCTTGGCCCATGGGGTGAAGATGAGGATGAGAGCGATGAGGAATGTCGCCAGCAGTAGGATCTGCCAGTACATTCCGAAGATGTCCGCGCATGCAGTGAAAGCGGTGCCCACCCAGTTCGACATCTTGTCCGGAAGGATGAGGGCCAGCACGACGAAGACGGCGAGGATTCCTACGCTGGTCCCGGCGACGGGGATGTCAATACGGCTGCGTTGGACTGCCTCGGCGGGCCCAGTTGGGAAATCATGATCGGTGACGGCGGTGTTCGCCTCCTTTGCGGGAGGAGGTTCTGCATCCGTCTCGGGTGATTCCGAAGGGTTTCTGGTCTGGTCCACGTGTCTTGCTGCCTTCCGAGCCCCGCTGACCGAGGTTTCGGCAACAGGACAGTCAGTTGAGTTGAGCATTCTGTCAGGATTCGCAGCGCTCAAGTCTAGGCGACCGGGTGGACGAGCAGTCATTCTCTGAGCACGAAACCATCTGTATGTGCGGCGACTCACTCGATAACCCTGACTGTGTCATGCCAGGGCAGGCACCGGCCCTCTTCTGTACTTTGCTAAGGTCTGGGCTGAGGCAGCAGAACCATCGGCACCGGTGAGTGGCGCATGATGTGCGTGGCTGTGGAGCCGAGGAACACACCGTGCATGGCAGACTCGCTCGATCCGGCGACGAGGATGTCCCCGTCCTGCCAGTCGAAGGCGTTGACCGCACTCGACCAGCGGTCGCCGGTGACGATTCCCGTCCCAGTGACGGAGACCGCGTCTTCGCTGCTCTCGATCGCGGACACGATCTCTTTGTGTCCGGAAGTGTCCTGATCCCGCCAGTGGGAGTACATACCGTGGTCGGTGAATGCTCCCAGGCCGGTGGGTCGAGAGGGTCTGACGGCGAAGGTGACAACCTCGACTCCGATGCCCAGCCAATGAGCCAGGCGCGCCACGGAATCGTAATACCTCTCCGTTCTACGCGAAGGGTCGACAGCGAAGACCAGCCGTCGGAACTCGGTACGGTCCGAGTTGTAGCCGCGAGGAACCAGTGCGATCGGCAACGGCGAGGAATGGACCAAGCGGTCAGTCGTGCTGCCGAGGACGATGCGTCCCAGTGGCCCACACACCGAGGATCCGGTGATGAGGACCTGTGCGATGTGGTCGATGGCTTCGGTATGGAGCACTCGGGTCACGGAGCGACCGGATCGGGTGACCACCTCGGCGTCCACATCCTCGGGAAGGGCTCCCTTGGCATCGGCGATCGCCTAGGAGGACATGTTCCTGATCTCCTTCTTCCAGTCATCGGAGACCCCGGAGGAGTCTGACATCTGACTGGATGAGAACCGGCCCTGGACCACGAGGCCGAGGATGAGCGGTTCACCCGTGGCCCGGGCGAGGTCGGCGCCGAAGCGCACAGCGGCGCGGCTCTTCGTATCGACACCGAATCCGACGAGAACGCTCATGTCAGCTCTTCCTCACGTTCCTGGCGAGCCAGACGCGACTTCCGGTACCCGTAGGCGAAGTAGACGACGAAGCCCAGAAGCAGCCAGACGATGAATCACTGCCAGGTCTCGACGGCAAGGCTGGCCATAAGCCCGGGCAAGCCATGACAGAGACGATGGGCAGGATGGGCACCCAGGGGGTCCGGAATGGGCGCTTCATGTCCGGCGAGGTCTTGCGCAGAACGACGACGGGGGTGGATGCAGGAGAAGATGGGCGGCAGCAGACCGTCACGGGAGAGGGCGAAGCCGATGCGTCCCATTGCGACGATATCGACGAGGATGACCGAACTCAGTCCTGCCACGGCCGCGATGCCGATGAGGATGCCTGCCCACCCGAGCCCGTTCTGGGTGAAGACATCGGCGACGGCATCACCTTCGGAGAGTTTGCTGTAGTGGACCATGCCGGTGACGACGAGGCAGACGCCGACATAGAGGACGGTGCCGATGGCCAGTGTGCCCAGCAGGCCCATCGGCATGTCCTTCGCCGGCTTCTTCGTCTCCTCGCCGAGGTTGACGATGGCTTCGAACCCGGAATAGGCGAAGAATACAACGGCAGCGGCGATATAGCCGGACCAGCCACGGGGGACGACCGAGGCGTCGAGGGCGAATTCGAGGATGAGATCTTACGCGATGATCCAGGCGAAGATCTCACCGATCGTGGAGCAGGCGTAGGTGTAGGAGCTGCCGGCGGTGGGAACGGCGGCTGCCAGTTCCGAATAGCAGAGTGCAGCGAGCAGAGCGACGAACCCTGCGATCACGAAGGAGATCATCACGGCCGGTCCCGCGTTCTCTTCGGCTTCCAGACCGGTGAGCGTGAAGATACCCGTTCCGATGACGATGCCGCTGCCGAAGCCGATGAGGTCTTTGGCCCCGAGGTTCTTCCTTAAGTGCCCACCCTCGCCCGGCTCATCGTTTTGGTGGATGACGTCGTTGACGTCCTTCCTGCGCAGCACTTCCGTGAGCGGACCTCCAATTCTTCGCGGTCAGATTCTCTCTATGACCCACGTCACAACTCTGGCAGACTATCACCACGAAAGTCGCCGAAGTGTGGGAAAAGCGATGAGCGAACACTACGCCTCTTCACACTCCCAGCGAAGCGCGCCATTCAGCCGAAATTCTGTCAACAGGAGACAGGTAACGATATCTGTAGAATTTCATGTGAAACTATTCGTGCGTTCAGATTTTGCCTGATCTTCACATCACCCCAGGTCAGACACCCATAGAATTTGAGAACAGACAAAGACACGCCGTTGACTTGACAGCATCTTCGCGTTGAAACGCTCAGTGGATACTCGTACCGTTCATAGTCGCTTCTCTCATGAGGGCCATCACGATGATGGCCCCACACGATCGGAGGAACACGTGAGTAACTCCAACACGCATCCCGAGGCCACCATCCCCGCGGCCCCACACGAGCCGGACCTCAAGACGGTCCGCAAAGCCGTCGCCGCCTCGGCGGTCGGCAATGCCACCGAGTGGTTCGACTACGGCTTGTATGCGGTCTCGATCACCTACATCACCCAGCACTTCTTCCCCGGCAGCCACGGCCAACTCCTGGCGCTGCTGACCTTCGCTGTCTCCTTCATCTTCCGCCCGCTCGGCGGCATCGTCTGGGGACCGATGGGTGATCGCCTCGGACGCAAGGCAGTGCTTGCGCTGACGATTCTGCTCATGGCCGGATCGACATTCCTCATCGCCTTCCTGCCCAGCTATGCCACAATCGGCATCGCCGCACCGATCGTCCTCGTCCTCCTCCGCGTCATCCAGGGCTTCTCCTCGGGCGGAGAGTACGGCGGTGCCGCCACGTTCATGGCCGAGTACGCCCCCGATAAGCGCCGCGGATTCTTCGGCAGCTTCCTCGAATTCGGCACCCTGGCCGGCATGGCCGCCGGTTCGCTCTTCGTTCTGCTGCTGCAGCTGGGTCTCGGTGAAGAGACCATGATGGATTGGGGCTGGAGGATTCCATTCGTCTTCGCCGGCGTCCTCGGCGTGGTCGGTCTCTACATGAGGACCAAGCTCGACGAATCCCCTGTCTATGAGGAACTCGACGACAACGACCAGGGCAAGTCGGTCAAGGAGGTCTTCCGCATTCTCTTCACCGACTACTGGAAGCAGCTGCTCATCCTCGGCGGCATGGTCGTCGCGGTCAACGTCGTCAACTACACGCTGCTGTCCTATATGCCCGCCTACCTGCAGGATCCGGTCGGCATGGACTCGAACTCCGCGCTGACGGTGATGTTCCTGGCCCAGGCGTTCATGATGGTCCTCATTCCGTTCGGCGGAATACTCTCGGACAAGGTCGGACGCAAACCGGTCTGGTACTTCTCTCTCATCGGCCTGTTCGTTGCAGCCATTCCGATGTTCATGCTCATGGCCAACGGCTTCGTCTGGGCGCTCATCGGCCTGGCCGTTCTCGGCATCCTCTACATTCCGCAGATCTCGACGATCTCGGCGACCTTCCCTGCGATGTTCCCCGGCCCGGTGCGTTTCGCCGGCTTCGCGATCTCCTACAACGTCTCGACCGCGATCTTCGGCGGCACCGCGCCCTCAGCCAATGAAGCGATCATCGGGGCCACAGGGAACACGGTCGTGCCCGCCTACTTTGTGATGGGTGCGTGTGTCATCGGCTTCATCGCAACCGTCTTCATGAAGGAGACGAAGGGTGCGTCACTGCGCGGCTCCGGTCTTCCCGAAGAGGGCGCCGATGTCGTCTTCGAGGAAGAGGAACTCGTCGACGAGTCGAGGTGAGAGTCGACCGAACCCAACGAGCCGCTCAGTCAAAATCATTCACTGGTGCTGCCTACCGTCGGCAGGACGGTCTCTGCAATTGCCAACACGGCAGACAACGATGCACTTCCATGAGTCTGCAGGTGTGCAAGATAGACCACCGACGACTCGTCCGCAACGTCGAGTGGAACTGTCACAGTGCCGGGCTCACGCATGGTTGCCGCGACCGAGTCAAAGGTGATGGTGATTCCCATGCCCGCTGCGATCAGAGCAGAGATCGTCTGAGCGTCGGGAAGCTCGAGAATCACCCGAGGCGAGAAGCCTGCGTTGTGACACAGTCGGATTGTCGTCTCGCGAAGCGTCGAGTTCGGGTTCGCTGGGAGAGAGAGCAGGTCTTCATCTGCCAGTTCATCGACGCGAATGAGTTTCCTCCGGGCGAGACGGTGCGAGTCAGGCAGGGTGACGACGGGGCGTTCGATCAATACGGGCCGCCCGGTGATGTTCGGTGGTTGCCGGGTCCACCTCACAAGAGCAAGATCGAGGCTCCCATCAGCCAACCGGGTCAGTCCTTCGTCGGCGAAGACGTTGGACTCAATGGCGAAAGTGATGCCGGGATGGTCTTCGTATGCCGCCGCCACCAATGAGGCGGCCATGCCACGCGAGGACGCGCGTGCAAATCCGAAGCCCACTTGCCCGACTTCTCCAGCCGCCGCGCGCTTCACCGAATCGACCGCCACTCGCGCCAGACTGATCATCTGTCGAGCTGGTTCGAAAAGTGCCAACCCTGCCGGCGCCAGGCGCACGTTTCGAGTAGTCCGCTGGAACAGGGTGGCGCCGAGCTCATCCTCAAGTTGCCGAATCGTCCGACTCAGCAACGACTGTCCCATCCCCAGACGCTCCGCAGCCCGGCCGAAATGCAGCTCTTCTGCGAGCGCCATGAACACACGCGCCTGTTGAACTTCCACTCTTCACCTTCCACGCCGGTGGTCTGAAATTCTAGACCTTGTTGAGCATCGCTTCTTACAGATCAGCCGAGACCTTCCACTCGGCCCACTTCTTGGGAATGTCGTCCTTATTCGGTTTGGTGTCCATGAACTTCTTCCATTCCGCGCGAAGCTTCTCGCCTCGCTCGATCAGCTCGTCATTGCGCTTCTGCGCTTCGTCCGTCCACTGACCGTTCTCCTTGAGCCATGCGATAGTACCCGGGTGGAAGGGAATGACTCGAGGCGTGGTCTCAACATCATCGGGCTTCCACCTCGGCGTATTGAGCGTTGATGCTTTGTACTTCGGGAATGTCGATGCCATCGAGCTCACCAGCCTTTTCACCTCGTCATCCGACGCATCCGCGTACGTGGAAATCGGCAAGGTGTAGACGAATCCATGTGTGCTGGTGCCCTCCTCCTGACCTGGCGCATCTTCGAACGGCAGGATGTTGAGCTGCGGTGCCAGCTCATGCACCCGTTCGATTCCCTTTTTGTCTTTGGGATCGAGTTCAATCCAACTGACGTCGAACTTCGACTCGAGCTCGAAGAGCGAAGAACCATAGACCTGCTGATAGAGAGCATCGATCTGGCCGGATTCTAGCGCCGCCGGCTGCTCCGAATAGGCGACGTCGACCAGCTCCACATCGTCCAGGGTCAGCCCCGCATAGGCAAGGTAGGCTTCGATCTTTCCGTTCACTGATGGGTTTGCGGTCACGTTGGGGATCTTCTTGCCCTTGAGATCGGCGGGGGTCTTGATCCCATCAGACTTGCGTGTGAGCAGCGAGTGCGGCGACAGCGGAGCCCAGACGACGCGCAGGTCCTGTGGCCCCCAGTTCTCACTGGCGAACTCGTTCTGGCCCTCGAACCCGAAGATGTACTCATCACCGAGCCTGCCCATCTGGGCGATCCCGGCCTTCATCGGCGCCAGTCGGCCGATCGCCGTGTCGGAGGTGATGATGCGCAGTCGCGCGTCGGTATCCGTCGACACCGCATCCGTCACTGCGGCCAAGTCCGCATAGGTCGACGTTCCAGTGCCATAGGTGGCGAATACCAACGGGTCGCGGATCCCGTTCACCTTCTTCGTCGGCGGGGTGCAGGCGCTCAGTGCCAGCGTAAGAGCTAAGAGAATTGCGAGTAATGCGCGAAACTTCATTGTTCGGCCTTCCACATCGGCATGGATCACGGTGTCGTTCTCAGTGGCACGAGCGAAGTCTCAGAAATCAGACACGGACGTCCCGCTGACATATTGCAGAATATATGAACCTAGATTATTGTCATTCAAGTAATATATGCAACACACCACACTATTCGTCCGGGCACGTCCGCAGCTTTCAAGGAAGAAGTGCAGACGTTCGCTCTGACGGATCAGACGCAGCACCACGACACCGCCAGTGCCCAGGCCGCGAATCAGTTGAGGAACGACAATGAACGTCCGAATCACCACTTTCTGGAAAGCCACCGTCATCACGCTCACCGTGATCGGCGTGCTCATTGCGATGAACCAGGCGTTCTTCTGGAATCCGGGCGGAATCTCGCTGCTGAAGAACGCGTACATGTACGCCGTCCTCGCCGCGTTCCTTCCCATCGTCTTCATCGTCTTCCCTGCGAAGAAGTCCCAGAATGACAGACCGGTCCCCATCCACGACATTGCGTTGGCCCTCATCACCCTGGCCACGTGCGCCTACTTCTGCGTCAACGCAGAAAATATCGTGACCCTGGGATGGGACTACGCACCGGTGCCCACTGCCTCAGCGCTGTCATTCGTGTTCTGGATCGTGGTGCTCGAAGCGCTGCGCCGCACGGCTGGCCTCGTCGTCACGATCATCGCCCTGGTCTTCTCCCTGTACCCGATATTCACGGCCTACATTCCGATCCCATTCCTGCAGGGAATCCCCTTCGACATCAAAACTGCCGCACAGATCCATGCCATGGGTGTGGACTCCATCCTGGGACTGCCTCTCCAGACCGGTGCGACCATTCTCGTCGGCTTCCTGCTCTTCGGAGTCGCACTTCAGCACTCCGGCGGGGCAACGTTCTTCTACGATCTGGCGATGGGTCTGTTCGGCCGTTTCCGAGGCGGTTCTGCCAAAGTCTCAGTCATCTCCTCGGCATTCATGGGGATGATGAGTGGGTCCGCCGTCTCCAACGTGCTCACCACTGGTCCGATGACTATTCCAGCGATGAAGAAGGCGGGCTTCACCGGACGCTACGCGGCCGGCATCGAAGCGACGGCTGCCACCGGCGGTACGATCATGCCGCCGATCATGGGCACCGCCGCCTTCCTGATGGTGTCCTTCGTCGGCGTCCCATACGGACAGATTGCCCTGGCCGCTGTCATCCCGGCTCTTCTGTACTACATCGGAATCTTCGTTCAGGCTGACGCCTATTCTGCCAAGTCGGGCTTGAAAGGCGTTGCGAAGAATCTTCTGCCCAACGTCGGCAAAGTCGTTGTATTCGGTTGGGCTTATCTCGCGGCTCTCTTAGGCCTGGTCCTCCTCCTGGTGATCCAGAAGAATGAGAGCCAGGCTCCCTACTGGATCGTTGGATTCCTTCTCGTCGTGGCAGTCTTCTCCAAGAAGTACCGCATGGGCATCAAAGGATTCGGAGAGTTCCTCTACAGCTCGGGCAAGACGATTGCCGAGATCCTCGGCATCATCGCCGGCGTCGGGTTGATCGTCGGGGGCCTGTCGATGACCGGAGTGAGCTTGTCGCTGGCTCGCGAACTCGTCAACGCGTTCTCCGGCAACCTCATTCTTGTCCTCATCGCCGCAGCCATCACGTCGTTTGTCCTGGGCATGGGCATGACGGTCTCCGCAGTCTATGTCTTCCTGGCCATCGTCATGGCTCCGGCTCTCGTGGAGCTGGGAGTCAATCCGATCGCCGGTCATCTCTTCGTCATCTACTGGGCAACGGTTTCCTACATCACTCCCCCTGTTGCCCTCGCGTCCTTTGCCGCGGCGAACATCGCGAGAACTCCACCGATGCAGACTTCCCTGGTCGCGATGCGCTTGGGCGCCGTGAAATATGTGGTCCCATTCGCCTTCGCGCTCAATCCTGCCCTCGTCGCACAAGCACCGTTGCCCGAAGTCCTCATCACCTTCGTCTTCGCCATCGTCGGGGTCTTCTTCCTCGGATGTGCCTTCGAAGGTTGGCTGGTCATCGTCGGACGTAGGCCCAACTGGATGATGCGAGCCCTCCTCATCGTGGCTGGATTGCTGACCTTTGCACCCGAGCTGGCATTCTCGGTCATCGGCGTTGCCCTCGGAGCCGTCTGCTTCTTCGTCACCCGGTTCTGGAACCTCGGGGGCGAGCATACTCCGGTCGGAATCGACGAAGACGTTCCTTCGGAAGAGTCCGTGCTTGCTGAGAAATAGTCCTATCCTCGGCTAGTCTCGGGCTATGGTCACGTTGATCCCGCAGCAGCCTGATTTCAATGGCTCCACCGCCGAGGCGGCAGTGTGGAATGCTCTGTGCGAGCAGCTTCCCGACGACACGACGATGGTTCACGGCCAGCGCCTGACCGGGGACGACAAGGACGTCGAGATCGACATCCTGGTGCTCTGGCCCGGTTTCGGCATCGCCGTCATCGAGGTCAAGGGTGGTCGGGTCGGCGTCGAGGACGGGCGTTGGATCACGCAGGATTCTCAGGGCCATCGCAATCGACTCAAGGTCTCCCCGCTCGAGCAGGCGATGGTCGCCAAGCACACCCTCGTCGACTATCTGCGGACCCGGGTCTCAACGTTGCCCGGGCCCATCAGCCATCTTGCGGTGCTGCCCTACACGCAGCTGCCCGAGGACTGGGACCAACCGGACGCACCTCGGCACCAGATCGTCGACTCCACGCAGCTCGGGTCGATCGCCGATGTCATCTCCACCCAGCTGAGATACGACTTCACCCCTGAGCGCGACAGTATCTCCACTCCGCACGAATTCGTCCTCAAGAACCTACGACGGACGAATCAAGCGGTGGAGAACGTCAGTCTCAGGGCCACGGAGATCTCCGACCGCGCCGATGAGCTCAGCCGGGAACAGGCGAAGCTCATCAGCATTCTCCGCCATCAGAACCGGGCCGAGATCAGCGGCGGTGCGGGCTCGGGCAAGACCTACCTGGCGCTACTCAAGGCCCAGTCGCTCACTCGCGAAGGCAGACGGGTCGCCCTCATGTGCTATTCCCGCGGCCTGGGCCGGTTCCTCCAGCTCTTCACCGCCCAATGGCCCGAAGGCGACCGCCCCGCCTACGTGGGCCTGTTCCATGATCTGCCGATCTCGTGGGGAGCGGCACCTGGCAGCGATGACGATTCCGACTACTGGGAGCGCCGTCTGCCGCTGCAGCTCAAAGACCTCGCAGACGAGCGTCCGCGGAAGAAGCTCTTCGACGCGATCGTCATCGACGAGGGCCAGGACTTCAGCCTCCTGTGGTGGGAGGCCGTCCAATCGTGCCTGCGCAATCAAGTCGACGGCACACTCTACGTCTTCACCGATGAGCGGCAGCGTATCTTCGGCCGTGAGGGCGAATCACCGATCACGATGAACCCGATCCAGCTCGACGAGAACCTGCGCAACTCCGAGCAGATCGTGGCCGGCTTCGCCGACCTCGCCCTCGATCCGCCGATTCCCCGCAATGGGCCCGGTGAGGAGATCGAGTGGAGCGAGGTCGACATCGACGATGCCCTCGCCGAGGCGGATTCACAGGTCGAATCCCTCATGGACGCCGGCTGGAATCCCGGCGACATCGCATTGCTGACAACCGGCAGCCGACACCCGGTCCAACGAGAGATCGTCGAGACCGAAGGCACCTCGGCCTATTGGGACCAGTACTTCGCCGCCGATGACATCTTCTACGGACACGTCCTCGGCTTCAAGGGTCTCGAACGCCCCGTCGTGGTGCTGTGCATCAACGGGTTCCGCGACCCCGACCGGGCATTGGACATGCTCTACGTCGGAATGTCACGGGCGACAACGAAACTCGTCGTCGTCGGTGACATGAGTGCCTTCGGCCAGGTCTACGGCGCCTGAAGACGACTGACTGCCCTCCCCGCCGAGTGCGATTCACCCTGGTATCGGCACTGGCTAACCTGCCATCGTCGCAGAGTCCGCCAGCGTCGCTGGATCCGGCAGCTTCCGCTTGACCAGCTTCCCGGTCGGAGTTCGCGGCAGTTCCGGGACGAAGTAGTACTCGCGGGGAATCTTGAACCGGGCCAGGCGATCGACCAGCCAACTGCGGATCTCGTCGGCCTGCCCCGCCTCGGCGACACCATCGGCCAACTGCACAAATGCGACGGGAACCTGGCCCAGCTCGTCATCGGCCCTACCCACCACAGCCACATCGTCGATCTGGGGCCGCAGGGCGAGCGCATTCTCGATCTCCTGCGGGTAGATGTTGACTCCCCCGACGATGATGAGGCCCGTGCTGCGCTCGGCGATGTAGAGGAATCTGTCCTCGTCGAGGTAGCCCATATCTCCCGTCGTCGCCCACGTGTCCGGATGATCCGGGTGCCTGGAGGCCGCGGTCTTCGACGGGTCCTTGTAGTACTCGAACAGGGCCGACGTGGCTTCGAAGTAGATGACTCCGACCTCTCCGGCAGGCAGCTCCTTTCCATCAGGTCCGCAGATGTGGACGATGCCCTTAACCCCGTCACGGCCGACCGAGCCCGGTCTCTCCAGCGCCTGCTGGCTGTCGATGATGGTCAGGCCGTTGCTCTCGGTCGCAGCATAGTACTCATAGATCACCGGGCCCCACCACTCGATCATCGTCCGCTTGACCTCGGGCGGGCACGGTGCGGCGGCATGGATTGCGACCTTGAGACTGGAGACGTCGAAGGAACGTCGCACCTCGTCGGGCAGTTTGAGCATCCGGATGAACATCGTGGGCACCCACTGCGAGTGCGTGACGCGGTGCTTCTCGATCAGGACCAGAGCCTCCTCGGCGTCGAAGCGGGGCATGACGACGACGGTGCCGCCCTGGGAGTGCGTCGTCATCACGAACCGCAGAGGTGCCGCGTGGTAGAGAGGCGCGGGCGAGAGGTAGACCGTCTCATCGTCGAATCCGTAGAGGATGCGGAACAAGCTGATGAGCGGAACGTCCTCGTCCCCGATGAGCAGATCGGTGGCTCCGGGCAGGATGCCCTTCGGTCGTCCGGTCGTGCCCGAGGAGTAGAGCATGTCGTCACCGCGAGGCTCGACCTCGGGCTGATCCGCCGAGGCAGCCGCGAGCACCGCTTCATACTCATCCCAGCCGGCGAAGACCTCCCCCGCCTCACCGTCGGGGACGGCATCGATGCGGATCCGGTTCTCGACCTGCTGGCACTCGGCGGCAACCTCGCTCGACTTCTCCAACCGGGTCGACAGGAGGAGAGCTCGGGCATCGCAGTCATCGACGATGTAAGCCGATTCCGCTGCAGTCAGGTGAGAATTGACGACCGTGATGATCGCCCCTGTGCGCAGGGCTGCCCACAGGGCCTCGATGATCTCGAACCGGTTCTCTGCCATGACCGCAATGTGATCGCCCTTCTCAAAGCCTACCGAGCGCAGGTGGTTGGCCAGCCGCAGGGACCGGTCCTCGAGTTCGCCGAAGGTGAGCACCGCCTCGGTGTCAGCCATGATGAGCGCGGGTTTGTCAGGGTTCTTCGCGGCCCATTTTCCTGGATACATGTCACTTCCTTGTCATCGTCGACATCGGTGGTCATCGGGTCGGTTCAGGTTCGGTCCTCGGCAGGTTCATCGGTCAGGAGGGATCGTGCGATCTGCTGCCAGGTTGCGATCATCGGTTCGGTTTGGGGGTCGAGGTGGGAGAACGTGTAGGTCACGGCCATCCCTCGCATGCTCGAGAAGAGCACGGAGAACATGTGGTCGTACCCTGCCTGTGCTGCGATGACAGGGCCGAACAGCTCGCGGGCGTTCTCCCTCACTCTCTCGAACACGTTCTTCTCGTGCGCTCTGACCTTGTCGGCGAGCGCATCGTCTGTCCGCGACGCGATCCACAGCTCGAGTGCGGTGAAGAAACTCGAGTGCATCAGTCCCGCCCACAAGGTCGTCACAGCCCAGTCGGAGCGCGGTCCCACCTCACCGGCGGACGGACGCTGTCTGACCAGGGAGCGACTGAAGTCGTCGGTGCGGTCCTCGAGGTTCCGGTTCAGACGCTGCTGCCCGAGGCGCGTGACCGCAGCCGTGAGCAGCTCCCGCTTCGACGGAAAATGGTGCAGAAGCCTGCCCCGGGTCACGCCGGCCTTGGCCTGGATCTTCATCGTGGTCGTCGCCGAATATCCTTCGGCGAGAAGGCATTCGATCGTCGCATCGAGGATGAGTTCCTTCGACCGCGCGGTCCGATCCGCCTGGCCCACGCGGTCGGGCTGCCTGCTTCCGGCGTCGGGTGCTTCGGGCTGGTTCACAGTCACTTCGGGGCCATCCGGATCGCACCGTCGAGCCTGATGACCTCCCCATTGAGCATCGGGTTGGACACGATGTGCTCAGCCAGTGACGCGTACTCATCGGGCTCGCCGAGACGGGAGGGATGGGGCACCTGCTCCCCCAGGCTCGCCAGCGTCTCCTCGGAGGCCCCCTGCATGAGCGGAGTCGTGAACGTGCCGGGAGCGATGGTCATCACCCGGATCTTGCTGCTGGCCAGATCGCGGGCGACCGGCAGAGTCATTCCGACGATGCCGCCCTTGGACGCCGAATAGGCGGCCTGACCGATCTGTCCGTCGTATGCCGCCGCCGAGGCGGTGTTGATGATGACGCCGCGCTCCTCGCCGATCGCGTCGACCGTCTGCATCGCCGCCGCACCGAGGCGCAGAACGTTGAAGGTGCCGATGAGGTTGACGCTGACGACCTTGGTGAACATGTCGAGTGGGAACGGCCCCTTGCGGCCGGAGACACGAGCCGCTCCGCCGATGCCCGCACAGTTGACGACGACGCGCAGCGGACCCATCGCAGCGGCGGCATCGACGGCGGCCTGTACCTGCTCTTCACTGGTGACGTCGGCCGCGCAGAAGCTGGCATTCTCGCCGAGTTCGGCGGCCGCATCGTCCCCGCGTGAGCTCGGCAGGTCGACGATGAGCACTTTGCCCCCGGCCGCCAGCAGTCGCTGGGCCGTGGCCAGGCCGAGGCCCGAGGCTCCGCCGGTGATGAGAGCAACCTGGTCGCGAATCTCCATCTGATGACTCCTCTGCATTCGACTCTGCATTCGCCGAAACCACTACCTGGCGAACTTACGGTCTGTCTTGACTGTTTCTCGTCTTCGTGAAAATCTTAACGCACGATCAGTTATCTGGGTCACATTTTCACAGCGGATTCTTCGCCACTCGGCACAGAAGTCGGCACAGGAACCCGCACCGCACGATCACCGTCACAGAGGAGCACAGATGAACGACGCAGTCATCGTCGCCGCACGGCGCACACCGACAGGCAAGCGCAAGGGCATGCTCTCGGGCATCCACCCGGCCGATCTGGGCGCCACCGCCGTGGCCGATGTCGTTGCCCAGACCGTAATCGATCCGGCAGCCATCGACGACGTCATCTTCGGATGCGTATCCCAGTCCGGCGAACAGACCGGTGACATCGCACGCACCGTCGCCCTATCCGCCGGGCTCCCCGAGTCGGTGCCCGGCGTCACCGTCGACCGGCAATGCGGCTCCTCGCAGCAGGCCGTGCACTTCGCTGCGGCCGGGCTCATCGCCGGTCACTACGATGTCGTCGTCGCAGGCGGCGTCGAGTCCATGTCCCGCGTACCCATGGGCTCATCTGCCGCCGGCGCGTCCCCATACGGTGAGAAGTTCAACGCCCGCTATGACAACGTCAAGCCGAACCAGGGCATCGGCGCTGAGATGATCGCCGAACAGTGGAAGCTCAGCCGCACCCAGCTCGACGAACTCGCCGTGCGCTCCCACGAACTCGCAGCCGCAGCCACCGATGCCGGTCGCTTCGACTCACAGATCATCCCCGTCCCCACGCACGCCGGAGAGGTCAGAACCGACGAGGGCATCCGCCGCGGCACCAGTGTGGACACGCTGGCCGGTCTCGATACCGTGTTCAAACAGGACGGCGTCGTCACTGCAGGCAACGCCTCTCAGATCTCTGATGGTTCGGCAGCCCTGCTGATGATGACCTCGGCCAAGGCCAAGGAACTTGGCCTGACTCCGATGGCGAAGGTGCACACAGCCGTCCTCGCCGGCGCCGATCCCGTCATCATGCTCACCGGCCCCATTCCCGCGACCGCGAAGGCGCTGAAGAGATCCGGGCTCTCCGTCGACGAAATCGGAGTCTTCGAGATCAACGAAGCCTTCGCTTCGGTGCCCCTGGCCTGGCTGGCCGAGACCGGTGCCGACATCAACCGCCTCAACCCCAACGGCGGGGCCATCGCACTGGGCCACCCCCTCGGCGGCTCGGGGGCAAGGCTGATGACGACGATGATCCACCACATGCAGCAGCAGGGAATCCGCTACGGCCTGCAGTCGATGTGCGAGGGCGGCGGACAGGCCAACGCCACCATCCTCGAACTGCTCTGAAACCGCCTGAACCCGATCGACGAAGAGGACACCACCTGTGAAGAGAAACCTGTACAACGAGGACCACGAAGCCTTCCGCGGCACCGTCGCGACCTTCCTCGACCGTGAGGTCGTACCCCATGTCGAGGCCTGGGAGGAAGACCATCTCGTCGACAGATCGATGTGGAAGAAGGCCGCCGAGGCGGGGGTCATCGGCCTGACCATCCCCGAGGAATTCGGCGGGGCCGGGGTCGATGACTTCCGGTTCGAGATGGTCCGCAGCGAAGAGATCGCCCGCCGAGGTGTCGGCGGGACCACCAGTGGATGGGGCGTGTCCGACGGCATCGTTCCCGGCTATCTGTTGGCCTTCGGCACCCAGGCGCAGAAGGAGAAGTACCTGCCGGGCCTGGCCTCGGGCGAGTCGATCGGTGCGATCGCCATGACCGAACCGAATGCCGGCTCGGACCTCCAGGGCATCACGACCAAGGCCGTGCGCGACGGCGACGACTGGGTGATCAACGGTGCGAAGACCTTCATCACCAACGGCTATCACTGCGACTTCGTCATCGTCGTCGCGCGCACCGACCCCGATGCCAAACCGTCCCAGGGCACGTCGCTGTTCATCGTCGATGACGGCACACCGGGCTTCGAACGAGGACGCAAGCTCAAGAAGCTGGGCATGGATGCCCAGGACACCTCGGAGCTGTCGTTCTCCGATGTGCGCGTGCCCGCCGATGCCCTCCTCGGCGAGCTCGACCAGGGGTTCATCCACCTCATGGTCAACCTGCCGACCGAACGCATGCTCATCGGATCCGGGACGTTGGCGGGCGCCAGGGCAGCACTGGCATGGACAGGCGAGTACGTCTTCACCAGACCGGCCTTCGGGCAGACCATCGGTGACTTCCAGAACACGCGCTTCGAGCTCGCCGAGCTCGAGACCCGCGTCGATGCCCTCGAAGCATTCGTCGACCGCTGCGCCCTGGCCCTCAACGCCGGAGAACTGTCTCCCGTCGATGCGGCCAAGGCGAAGTACCTCGGGTCTGATCTCGAGATCGAGGTCATCAACCGGTGTCTGCAGCTCTTCGGCGGCTATGGCTACATGCTCGAATACCCGATTACCCGAGCGTTCAAGGACAGCCGCGTCCAGGCGATATTCGGCGGATCGAACGAGGTGATGAAGGAACTCGTCGGCCGCGATATCGCCAAGCGCTACCGCAGGAAATAGTCACTCGCCTTTGACTTCGAGGAGGACCTTTCCCTGGACGCTGCGTGAGTCGAGTTCGCCGATCGCGGTCGCAGCGTCGCTGAGCGGGTAGGTGCCGTGGATCGCGGGATTGAGCTTGCCCGCAGCCACATAGTCAGCGATAGCGTCCCACTGTTCGGCGATGTAACCAGGCCGCTCGCGGGTCGCGGCACCCCAGGCCACACCGTCGACGGAGATGTTCTTCAGCAGCAGACGATTGACCTTGACCGAGGGGATCTCACCGGCGGTGAATCCGAGGACGAGAAGTCGGCCGTAGGGCGCGAGGACTCGGGTCGAGTCGGTGAAGCGGTCCCCGCCGACCGGGTCGAAGACATAGTCGACTCCGTTCGGGCAGATCTCCTTGGTCGCGTCCTTGAAGCCCTCTGCCATGACCACATGTGTGGCGCCGAGCTCGCGCACCGTCTGGGCCTTGGCCTCGGTCGAGACCACGCCGATGACTTCGAGGCCGATGGCCAGCGCCATCTGCACCGCCGCCGATCCGAGTCCTCCGGCTGCGCCATGGACGAGGATGGACTGTCCGGCCTTCGCCTGCGCCCTCAAGCGCAGCGCGAAGTCCGCGGTGAGCACGTTCATCGGCATTCCAGCAGCGTGGGCCAGGCTGATGCCATCAGGCACGGGCACTGTCTGCTCGTCGGAGACGACCATGAACTCCGCGAACGAGCCTTTGCCGGGAATCGCAGCCACACGGTCACCTACGGAGAACCGGGACCCAGGGCCCGCCTCGGCGACGATGCCGGCTGCTTCCGACCCGAGGACGAAGGGCAGGTCATGCTTGACCTGGTACATGCCCCTGGTCTGGAGCAGTTCGGGGAACGTCACGCCGGCATAGGCGACCTCGACGAGGACCTCGCCGTGCCCCGGAGCCGGCCGGTCGACTTCCGCAAGCTCAACATCGTCTGGTCCGGTCAGGGTGGCAACGCGAATGGCTCTCATGATGTCCTCACTGTGGATGAAAGAAGCGTGGGATGACCCACTCATCACTATCACATTCGGTAGTGACCGGCATCACGATTTCAGCTTGACTCCCACGCCTGGGTTGAATACTGTGATTGAAACTGAACGATTGTTCACTCGGGAGGGTCGACGTTGACCACAGCACCTGCAGGATTCGATCCCTCAACCATCGGGCGATGGATTGAGGACCGGTTCGGAGTCACGGACTTCGACGTCGAAGTCATGTCCATCGGACGCTCAAATCTCACTTTCACGATCACCGTGGACGGGCTCCCGCGCTGGGTGCTCCGACGTCCACCGCTCGGTCACTCCGGTGGAAGTGCCCACAATGTCTCCCGTGAGGGTCGGATCATGGCAGCGCTGTCTGACAGCCCTGTGCCCGTCCCCCACGTCATCGACATCGTCGACGACCCTGAGGTCCTCGACGTGCCCTTCGTCTTCATGGAGCACTGCCCCGGGTTCGCCATCAATGAACCCTCCGATTGGGCGCGGATACCTGCTGGACTGGGAACCGACGACAAGCGGGCGTGCGCGTTCGGCATGGTCGATACGCTGGCGGCGATCCATCGCGTCGACATCGACGAAGTGGGGCTCGGGGATCTGCGCCGAAACGGCGGTCTCATCGAACGGCAGCTGCGACGCTGGCTCGGGCAGGTCGAAGAGATCTCCATGCGCGACATCCCCATCATCCATGAGGTCCACGACGCTCTCGCCGAGAGAATGCCAGATCCGGCCGGCAGCCCCGTTGGTCTGGCCCACGGCGACTTCAAACCCAACAACATGATCTTCGCCCCCGACGGCGGCGTCAACGCCGTCGTCGACTGGGAGCTCACGGCAGTCGGCGAGGTGCTCACCGATCTGGGATACTTCGTCGCGATGCTCACGGTGCCTACGGACTACACGAGCATCTGGGTGCCGACCCCCGACCTCGGTTTCCCTGAAGCCGAGGAGATCATCGACCGCTACCAGGAAGTCAGCGGACACGAGGTCCACGACGTCGGCTACTACGAGGCCTTCGCGATGTGGAAGCTCGCGTGCATCCGCGAAGGTGTCTACACACGCCTGGTGACCGGCAAGATGGGAGACCTCGACCTCGATCCGGAAGCCGCTGGCGCCGGAGTCGAAGACCTCGCTCGCCAGGCTCTGACCCTTCTGGAGAAGTCATGAACGCACATGAGTACAACACGGCGCCCTCCATCGGCAATACGACGGCCTCCGGCGACGGCGTGAAGAACCCCATTACCGACAAACGCGTCATCGTCACCGGCGGCGCCGGCGGGATCGGTGCGGCGCTGGCAACCGAACTGATCGCGCGCGGTGCCCGAGTCGTCCTCGCCGATCTCTCCCCCGCGGTCACCGACACCGCCGTGGGACTCGGCTCCCCCGCCGCAGTCCACGCATGGGTGGGCGATGTATCCTCGGTCGACGGAATCGACGATCTCATCGCCTTCACCGACGACCGCCTCGGCGGGGTCGACATGTACTTCGCGAACGCCGGCATCATCGGTCCCGCGGGACTCGGTGATTCCGACGGTGATTGGGACGCAATCATCGACGTCAACCTGCGCGCCCACATCCGCGCAGCCCAAGCCCTCATCCCCCGCTGGCAGGAGGCCGGGGCGGGATATTTCGTCGCGACCGCCTCGGCGGCGGGCCTGCTCACACAGATCGGATCGGCCGCGTATTCGGTGACCAAGCACGCCTCGGTCGGGTTCGCCGAATGGTTGTCCCTGACCTACCGCGAAGACGGAATCCGGGCCTCGGTCATCGCTCCGATGGGCGTCGACACCGACCTGCTGCGCGCCAGTGGTGCCGACGGGCCGGCACAGGCAGCAGTCACCGAAGCCGGCACAGTGCTCACACCCGCCGCCGTCGCAGACGTCGCCCTCGATGCCGTCGAAGCAGAGCAGTTCCTCATCCTCCCCCACCCCGAGGTGCTCGACATGTACCGCATGAAGGGCAGCGACTACGACCGCTGGCTCAAAGGCATGAGCCGCTATCAGAACCGGCTCAACGAAGCGAACCGACTCAAAGAGGAGACCACACATGCTGGAAACGACTGAACGCGGCCGCGACTACCAGGAACGTCTGAGGAAGTTCATGGACGACTTCGTCTACCCCGCGGAGTCCGTCTATGCCCAGCAGATGGCCGCGGCAGCCAGCCCGCACACTCAGCCGCAGATACTCGAGGACCTCAAGGCCGAGGCCAAGAGCCAGGGACTGTGGAACCTCTTCCACCCCGATCCCCAGTGGGGGCCGGGACTGACGAACCTCGAGTATGCGCCCCTGGCCGAGATCACCGGCCACAGCATCGAGATCGCCCCCGAATCCATCAACTGCAACGCCCCTGACACTGGCAACATGGAAGTCTTCACCCGCTTCGGCACCGATGAGCACAAGGAGAAGTACCTGGGGCCTCTGCTCAACGGTGAGATCGCCTCGGCATTCGCCATGACCGAACCCGCGGTTGCCAGCTCCGATGCCACGAACGTCGAGATGCGCATGGAACCTACGGAGGACGGCTTCGTCCTCAACGGCCGCAAATGGTTCGCCTCCAACGGCATGCACCCCAATTGCCGTGTGCTCATCATCATGGGCAAAACATCGCCCGACGCCGAGGTGCATCGTCAGCAATCGATGCTCGTCGTCCCGATCGATGCCCCCGGTGTCACCGTGGTGCGCAACCTCCCCGTCTTCGGTTACCACGATCGGGAGGGCCACGCCGAGATCACCTTCGAAGACGTCCATGTCCCCGCCAGCGATATCCTCAAGGGCGAAGGTGAGGGCTTCGCGATCAGTCAGGCCCGCCTGGGCCCGGGCCGAATCCACCACTGCATGCGTGCGATCGGTGCGGCCGAACGGGCGCTGGAGCTCATGGTCAAGCGCGCCGAGGAGCGCGTGACCTTCGGTGAGAAGCTGTCGTCTCGTGCGAACATCCAGGACTGGATCGCCGAGGCCCGGATCGAGATCGATCAGGCCAGGCTGCTGACGCTGCATGCGGCGGACATGATGGACAAGCACGGCAACAAGGTCGCGAAGAACGAGATCGCAGAGATCAAGGTCGTCGCTCCGGCGATGGCGCTGAAGATCATCGATCGCGCGATCCAGGTCCACGGCGGTGCCGGCGTCACCGAGGACTTCCCACTGGCCAGCATGTGGGCGCACATGCGCACGCTGCGTCTGGCCGACGGCCCCGATGAGGTGCACAAACGCTCAATCGCTCGGAACGAGATGAAGAAGTACCGCAAATAGCTGGTCAATTGGACAAGCTGTGCGCCACCCCATTCAACGATGAAGGAAGTGAAGAGATGAGCACGTGGACAGACACCCGTCCCTGGCTGAAGACCTGGGGAGACCTTGCGAACGAGCCGCACACCTTGGAGAAATCCACAACGCTGCGCGACCTGGCCGCGACGGTCGCAACGTACGGTGATGAAGAGGCCATCAGCTACTACGGGTTCACGCTGACTTGGTCGGAATTCGACCGGTATTCCACCGCGTTCGCTGCTTATCTGTCGGAGCAGGGCATCGGGTCCGGCGACCGGGTCGCCATCTATGATCAGAACACTCCCGCCTTCATGATCGCCACCTACGGAATCTGGAAGGTCGGTGGTGTGGTTGTCCCGCTCAATCCCATGTATCGAGGCGAGCTCGAGCACATCTTCGCCGATGCCGAGGTCAAGGGGCTCATGGTCTCGAAGGCTGCATTCCTGAATCGCGTCGCTCCTTATGCGGCATCTCTTCCTGTGGTTGTGCTCAACGATGATCGCGGCTTCCAGACCGATGGCCCCGAGGTGATCTTCTCCATGTTCGATGAGCTGCCCGGAACTCCTGGTGAGAATCCCGGCGCAGATCAGGTGCCGAATCTCCCCGACTTCCAGGCCGTCGTCCAGTCCAGGCTGGATACCGATTTCACACCGGTTGCTCCGAAGCCCGACGACAGAGCGATTGTCGTCTACACCTCGGGGACTTCGGGCCGGTCGAAGGGAGCATCGGGGACTCATGCCTCCGTGTCGAGCAACTCTCGCTACTGTGTGCGGACACCGTCGTTCGAGCCAGGCGATGGCTTCCTCACCTTGGCCCCCATCTTCCACATCACCGGGTTCGTCTGCCAGTTCATCGCGGGTGTCGCCGGGGGCGCACGTCTGGTCCTCAACTATCGTTTCGACCCGGGATCGCTTCTCGAACTCTTCCTGCGCGAGCGGCCGACTTACATGGCCGGACCGGCGACGGTCTACACCGCGATGTTGGCTCATCCGTCTGCGACACCCGATCACTTCTCATCGTTCAAACGCATCATGTCCGGGGGTGCGCCGCTGCCCGAGGGATTGGTGAACAAGTTCGAGCAGAGGACCGGCGTCTACATCGGCCAGGGATATGGCCTGACAGAGACCTGCGCGCAGGTCGCCACCGTCCCACCTGGACTGCGAGCACCGGTTGACCCTGACAGCGGCAATCTTTCCTGCGGTCTGCCCCAACCGGACACCATGATCCGCATCCTCGATGACTCCGGCGAACCACTGGGCCCCAACGAGATCGGCGAAGTCGCCATCTCGGGACCTGAGGTCGTTTCCGAATACATCAACAATGAGAAGGCCACCGCCGAACAGATCCCGAATGGGGAGCTGCGCACCGGCGACGTCGGATACATGAACGAGGACGGATGGCTCTTCATCGTCGATCGCAAGAAGGACATGATCAACGCCTCCGGGTTCAAGGTCTGGCCGCGGGAGGTTGAGGACGTCCTCTACACACACCCTGCAATCCAAGAGGCAGCAGTTGTCGGCATTCCCGACGAGTACCGCGGCGAGAGTGTCGCCGCGTTCGTGACTCTGCAGTCGGGTCCTGAAGCCGACGAGGTCACCGAGGCTGCGATCGTCGAGTTCTGTCGCGAGAAGTTGGCCTCGTACAAGGCGCCACGTCAGGTGACCATCATCGACGAGCTGCCCAAAACCAGCTCAGGCAAGATTCTGCGCCGCACCATTCGCGCCGATGCCGTTGCTGCGGCACAGGAGGCGAAAGCAGGGGCAGCCGGTACCGACTGATCCGCGAATCGACTGCACGCTGCCAATGACGTCAGCCTGCGAAGGCCGCCGCGTCTGCTTGACGCGGCGGCTGTGTTAGTTTGTTTGGGCATTCCGGAAGGGCGGCTGTCGGGTCCGTCCGGGTCTGTTGACGCGATGCTGGGTTACGTCAGGCTCACGGTCTTCGCTCCGCCGAGGCGGGCGAAGCGATCCGGCTGGCAGGTGAGCAGGATGACCTGAGCACTCTTCCCGACCGTGCTCAGGATGACGTTGAGCGCGTTGAGCCGCTGCGCATCGGCAAAGCCGAAGGCGTCGTCGAGGACCACAGGTGCCCCAGAATCACTGTCGACGAGTGTTGCCACTGCGAGTCTGCCGATGAGCGCAAGCTGCTCCTTCGTTCCGCCTGACAGTGATTCGAAGGGCACGGTTCGTTCGTTCAAGGTGCGTGAGACGATCTCAAGGTCCTCGGAGACCTCAACCGACAGTCCCTGCCCGAAGACCAGCCTGCCCAGACGCTCGATCTGCTCCTTGAATGGAGCCACGTACTTCCGCTGGGACTCTTCCTTGTGTTTGAGGACTGTGGTGCGCAGCAGGTTGATTGCCGTCGCCTGACGGGCCAGCCGTGCCTGCTTCCTCAGAGCCGATTCCAGCGCCTCTTCGGCAGCCGCAAGCTTTTCGTAGATGCCTTCACTGGCACGATCGTCGATGAGGGCAGATAGACGATCGACCTCCTGTCGCACTTCCTCTCGCTGGGCTTCCTTGCTGCCGACGAGTTGCCGCACATTCTGCAGCTGCATCTCCAAGGACTCGGGGTCGGCTGCCTCATAGGCGACTCGTGCTTCGTT
Organism: Brevibacterium antiquum; assembly: GCF_016107655.1. Classification (GTDB taxonomy): domain Bacteria; phylum Actinomycetota; class Actinomycetes; order Actinomycetales; family Brevibacteriaceae; genus Brevibacterium; species Brevibacterium antiquum. Next base: position 112,925 of record NZ_JABASX010000001.1, on the reverse strand, counting down.
GACCTGTGAGTCGACATTCGACGCTTGAGCCTTCGCAGACTTCACCGCTTCTTCCAGATCGGCGTCAGAGTTCGTCGTCCTTGCCGCAGCCAGACTGCTCGTCAGTCGCTCGTGCTGAGTTTCGGCTTCTTTCAGGCTGGTCTGTGCCCGGACCGTCTCCACGCGCGCGTCATCTCTGTTCGTGCGAGTTCGTTCGAGTTCGACGCGGGCGGCATCCACCGCGGACTGAGCGTCGTCGACAGTCTTCTCGGACTCTGTGACTGCCTTTTCGAGCTCGTTGAGGGGCCTCTCATCATGAGGACTGTCTGCCTCGGCGCCGTCCTCGGGTTTGCCCTCGGTGCCTGGGCAGGTTCCATCGGTTCCGAGGATCTGCTGTGCGCGAGCGAGCGCGGCTTCAAGCTTGTCTCGCCTGTCCTGGCCCAGGAGTACCTTGAGCGTCGAATCGGCTTCTGCCTTGACTGCTTCTGCATCAGCACGAACATCGGCTCTTTCCCGGGCTTGGGCCACGGAGTCGACATCAAGGCGCTGCAGCTCTACGTCGAAGGCTTGTTTGGCCGAGGCCAGAGCCTTGTCCAGCTCGACGGGCGATGCTCCCGGGCGCACGGTGATGTCAGCGATGCCCTCGATCGTGATTCGCACGTCCTTGACCGCGGCGAATTCTCCAGTTGCACCATCACCCAGCGCGGTTCCATCGACATCTATGGCCTGCGAGCCGAGGCGCTTCGCAACGATCTGTGCCGCGGCAGAGGTCTTCGCATTCTCCGCGATCCTCACCTCCGTCTCCAGCGAGATCAGCGCCTCGACGTCCTTGGTGGTGACCGCAATCGACCCGATCGTCGCCTGTGCCCGGCTCTTCTTCTCATCATGGTCACGAATAGTGTCGAGTCGACGGGTGAGTTCGGTGAGGTCAGTGCGGGCACGCGCCTCGGTCACGTCTTTGGCTGCAGCCTTCGCCAATGCACGTGCCTCGTCGAGCGCGCTCTGCTTGTCCTCGAGGGTCTTCTGCGCGCGAGCGAAGTCCGAGTCGATGTCACTTTGCGTCGCTTCAAGGTCAGTGACCGACGACCGGGTCGCAGTCACGGTCTCCTCGGCCGCAGCAACATCGTCGATGAGCTGTGTGCGTCGGTCCAGAGCCTCCCGGGCGATCTGCTGATCACGCTGTGCCGACTTCGCCTGTTCCATCGTCTGATCGAGCACTGCTTTGAGTTCAGCCACGGCCTTCGCCGCCTGTTCGGCTTCGTGACGGTCATTCAGGGCCTGTGACAGCTGCCCCCGGACGGATTCCAGACGGGCAGCCGCCCTGGCGTGGTTGTCGACGAGCTCGTCCATCCCGCGGCTGCGTTCACGCAACTCCTCGAAAGCGGCTTCGGCACTGGGGACTTCAGCATTTGCCGCTTTGTAGTCTCCGGTCTCCTTTCCGGACTTTGTGAAGTACTTCGAATATTCGACTTCGATCCGGTCGAGGAAGTCGTCGTGATCGGCGACCTCGATGCCCGATTCGTTGAGCGCACTGTGCAGGGCCTTGATCTGAGCCAGCGGTGCCTGGGCCAGGCTTTCTCCCTGTGCCACGTCGAGGGCGACGAGCAGATCGACATCGACGGTATCGGCGAGGATCGAGAGGAACCGGTCGTGGGCATCATCGCTGCTCAGCTGTTCCGGTCTGGGTCTGATCACGCTGAGTTCGGTGAAAGGCTGTTTGATCCACCGCTTCCGGTACTTGAGTTCGTAGTCCCCTGTGCTCAGGTGCAGTTCCACTTCGGGTCCGGCATCGACACCGACGGGTTGGGTCTCTTTTACGCTGGCCTTGCGTGAGCTCGATTTGTCTTCGCGCAGATGGGTGATGGCTTCATGGATTGAGGACTTGCCGACCTCGTTGGGTCCTTCGACGACGGTGACTCCATCGCCGAATTCAACGCGGGAGTCCGCAATGCCTCGGTAATTGCGCAGGTTGATGGAATGGAATCTCATGATCCGCTCCTCGCAAATCGATACAGCAGCCCCAGTGCGTCCTGTGCCGCTGCAGCAGTTGGGTCGTCTCCTGCCGCGGATTCCGCCAATTCGTCGAGGGTCTCCTGCAGGTATCCGCTCAGACCGAGGTCGGCGAAGTCTTCGTCGGCGGCGACCACCGCAATGTCCGTGTGCCGTTCCCACAGCGAGACGAGAGCGAAGAGGTCTGCGGCGTGGTCGAGGACTTCATCGAGGCGCGACTTCGCTGCTGTGGACAGTGTGCCTCTGAGAACGAGCCAGACTGCGGTGCTGTCCTTATTCGGGATGTCGGTCAGTCGCTGTTCGAGGCGGGTGACGTCCTCGTCCGAGTTCACGTCCTCCTCGACGACGAGGTAGGACCAGCGGCCGATGTGCACTTTCTCCACCGCGCTTGTATGCGTCTGGGGGTCGACATCGACGAGGAGGACATTGCCGGGATCGTCCTCGCGTCGAGAGGTCACCTCCGGGGCACCGGGATACCAGATCGTCTCGTCGACGGAATAGGTGGCGTGCCTGTCACCCAGTGCGACGAACTGGGCACGGCCCTCCTTCACCACAGCCTTGAGGCTGTCGGTGTCGATCGTGGCCAGAGATTCCCGATCGGGATCCAACGTGCTCACGGCACCGTGGCCGGCGATGATGCGCACGCACCCTGGAGCCACCTCGGCGAGGTTCTGGGTTGCTTGGGCGACCAGGTCGCCTTGGGGACGTTTCGAGAACCACGGGGCACCGACGATTTCGACGCCCGGGATGACTTCGAACGGTTCGCTGTCGCGCAGGACGTGGACGTGGTCAGGCTGCCGGGACATGAAGGCGGGGGAATCGTAGATGGAGGCGGCGTCGAGGGGATCGTGATTGCCCGGCAACAGGACGACGGGCACAGTGAAGGCGGCCAGAACCTCGAAGGTGCGGGAGATGATGGCTCGGTCGAGTTGGTTGGACTCGAACACGTCACCGCAGACGAGGACGAATTCGCACGACTGCTCGGCAGCGATCTCACCGATGCGCTTGACGGCATCGAGGCGGGCACGGTGAAACCGCGGGCGGGCTTCGGCACTGAGATAGTGCGCCGTCATGCCCAACTGCCAGTCTCCGGTGGCGACGAATCTCATGGGTTCCTCCTAGGTTCTCCCCCATCCTATGTATGCACATCCACCCTACGGACAGGCACTGACATGGAATGTGAAACAGGTCATACTCGCGGAGCGCGAAGGCAGCGATTCAGCCGGTCCCGCAAATCCTGCGGACCCGTGCCGTCGAAGTTTGTAACACAGCCCACCCTTACTTAGGTTAGGCTATGCATCATGAACACGACCGGGACGATGAACTCCACTGCGCTGCACGCCTCGGGCCTGCATTTGAGCTACGACCGCACACCGGTCGTCCATGACGTGTCCGTCTCGATCACTCCCGGTCGGGTCACGGCACTCATCGGACCCAATGGCAGCGGGAAGTCGACCGTGCTGCGGTCCCTGGCTCGTCTGCATCCGATCAGCTCCGGCGAGGTCACCATCGCCTCGGCAGGGTCGACCACTCCGACGCCCGCGCTGTCGGCGCGCGAATTCGCCCGCACTGTGACTCTGCTCTCCCAGTCCCGACCGCATCCTTCCGGGCTGAGCGTGCGCGAGATCGTCGCGTTCGGTCGCCACCCGCACCGGCGCCGCTTCGCCTCCCTCACCGATGCAGACAGGACCGCGATCGACAAGGCTCTGGAACTGACCGGAACGCTGCCAATGGCCGAGCGCTCGGTCGATCAGCTCTCCGGCGGCGAGCTGCAGCGCGTCTGGCTGGCCACCTGCCTGGCACAGGAGACCGGGGTCCTGCTGCTCGACGAACCGACGAACCACCTCGACCTGCGCTATCAGGCCGAGATCCTCGACCTCATGCGCGACCTCGCCGACGATCACGGAACGGCCGTCGGCGTCGTTCTCCACGATCTCAACCATGCAGCCGCCGTCGCCGATGACATCGTCCTGCTCAGCCAGGGCCGAGTCAGATCCACGGGCACCTGCGAAGCGGTATTCACCGCAGAGGTGCTCACCGAGGTCTACGGGCTGCCGATCCGCACGCTCGTCGATGAGGCCACCGGAATGGTGCGCATCGAGGCGCTGCCCCGCCGTCGCCGTGCACTCGCAGCAGCCTCCTGAATCCATCACTGACACCACCGTTGCTTCACCTCTGAAGAAAGAGACACCTCTGTGAATACCCTGACCCCACCACGTCCGCGCAAGCCCCTATTCGCCCTCGCTTCCCTCTCCGCCGCCTGTGCCCTCGCACTGTCCGCCTGCGGCACTACAGGCACCGAGGCTTCGGCCGATGACGGAAACTCCGAGTCGACCTCCGAAGCATGCGCGGACGACTCGAGCACCACCTCGGCGGACCCAGTCTCCGTCAAGGACGACACCGGCCACCAGATCAAACTCGACAAGCCCGCATCTACGGTCGTCTCACTCGAATGGCAGTACACCGAAGACCTGCTCTCCCTGTGCGTCGATCCTGCTGCCGTCGCCGATGCGAAGGGCTTCACCACCTGGGATACGGCAGAGCAGCTGCCCGAGAACACGACCGACGTCGGCACCCGGCAGGAGCCGAATGTGGAGTCGATCGTCTCGGCCAACCCTGATCTCGTCATCATCGAGACAACCTCCCGTGACGACAAGATCGTCGGCCAGCTCGAGGATCAGGGCATCCCTGTCATGGCGATGACCGGAGCCGACGGCAAGGACCCGGTCGCCTATATGAAGGACACCTTCTCCACCGTCGCCGAAGTCACCGGCCGCGGCGAGCGCGCCGACGCCGTCCTGGCCGAATTCGATGCGAAGGTCGAGGAGTCGAAGAAGGCGCTCGAATCCGCCGAGCTCGACACCAAGGAATTCGTCTACTTCGACGGGTGGGTCAACGGCTCGAATGTGGCACTGCGCCCCTTCGGCCAGGGATCGCTCTTCGGTGAACTCGGCGAGGAACTGGGTCTGAAGAACGTATGGACCGGCGAGGTCGATCCGGCCTACGGACTGGGCCAGACAGACATCGAGGGCATCTCGAAGGTCGGCGACGCGAACTTCTTCTACACCGGCACCGATGATCCCGAATCCGAGGACTATGTCGAGCTCCTGGAGAAGAACGACATCTGGTCCAACATTCCCACCGTCAAGGATGATCGCACCTTTGCGTTCCCCTCCGGGATCTGGACCTTCGGCGGACCGAAATCGTCCGAGCAGGCTCTCGACGCCTACGTCGAGGCACTGACCAAGTAGTCCATGACTCCTCCCGCACCCACGACCATGCCCACGACCACCTCGGCAAGCGATGGCTCGGAGCCGAAGCCTGTTGCACCCGAGCGAAAGGCCGGACTCTTCAGTGCGCTCTCGACCACCGGGATCCTCCTCGGCCTGGTCATCGTCCTTGCTCTGCTCTCTGCATGGCACATCACGCAGGGCACCTCAGGGATCGGATTCAAGGACCTGTTCGCGGCCCTGACCGGGCCTACTTCTTCCCGCGCCGAGGTGGGTCCGAGTGCCCGTGACATCCTCATCGGGTCCCGGCTTCCGCGCGTGGGTGCGGGAATACTCGTCGGCGTCGCCCTCGGCGTTGCCGGTGCGCTGTTCCAGTCATTGGCCCGCAACCCGCTGGCCTCACCAGACACCCTCGCCGTGACCGGTGGTTCGTACTTCGCAGTCACCGTGGTCACCGCCTTCGGCATCACGATCCCAGTGTGGGCCTCCGGAGGCGTCGCCTTCATCGGCGGACTGCTCGCCGCAGCTCTGGTGCTCGGGCTTGCCGGCGGTGCGGCATCGTCGACGACGCGCCTCGTGCTCGCCGGCACTGCGACCGCTATGGCGTTGCAAGCCGGCACCTCGACCCTGCTCATCCTGTTCCAAGAGGAGACGACAAGTCTCTACTCTTGGGGTTCAGGCACCTTGAATCAGCTCGATGGGACCGCCGCGATCCGCAGCATTCCCGTCATCACCATCATCGTCGCTGCCACGGTCCTGCTGTCGCGACGCCTGGATCTGCTCAGCCTCGGCGATGATGCCGCCTCCGTCCTCGGTGTGCCGATCCGGTCGACTCGCGCGATCGGGATTCTGCTCGCAGTCATCCTCACCGCAACGGCTGTGACTTTGGCCGGGCCGATCGGATTCGTCGGTCTGTGCGCACCGGTCATCGCCCGGCTGCTCGCTCGGCTGGTGCCGGTGCTGGGCCGACATGCAGTGATGATTCCGGCCACGGCGCTCATCGGCGCGATCATCGTCATCCTCGCTGACGCTGTGCTGCGCGCCATCGTCGGAGCCACGGAGGCGATCACCCTGCCCTCGGGTGTGACGACCACGGTGCTCGGTGCGATCGTCCTCGTGCTGCTGGCGCGATCCATGCGCGCTTCGGGTCCGGCTCAGGCGACGTCTGCGGCTCGGTCCCGGGTCCACGGACCACGTCAGGCTGGGCTCGTCATTGCGTTGGGCACGGTCCTGCTCATCGTGGGTGCGGTCCTCTCACTGCTCACGGGAGAGCGGTTCTATCTCCTCGGTGATGTGATGCTGTGGATGCAGGACCAGGCGGCACCAGTGATCTCCTTCGCCTTCGACTCCCGGGCTCCACGCGTGGCCGCCGCTCTTGCCGCCGGTGCCGCCCTCGGACTGTCGGGAACATTCGTCCAGGCCAGCGCCCGCAATCCGCTGGCCGAGCCGGGGCTGCTCGGCATCACCGGTGGTGCGGGACTGGGCGCCGTCATCGTCATCACCCTTGTTCCCGGCGCCACGGTCGTGCTCATCTCCACAGCGGGCATCGCCGGCGCACTCATCGCATTCGCCATCGTCTACGGGCTTTCCTGGCGCGGCGGGATGAACACCGACCGGCTCGTGCTCATCGGCATCGGCATGTGGTTCGGCTTCACCGCCCTGACCACACTGTTCCTCGTGCGTGCGAACCCGTGGGATACACCGGCACTCTTCACCTGGCTCTCCGGATCCACCTACGGCCGCGTCTGGGCCGATGTCGCGCCCGTGGCGCTCGTCCTCCTGGCTGCAATTCCCTTGGCCTTCGTGTGGATGCGTGAGCTGGATCTGCTGGCCCTCGACGACGATACGCCGAGGCTGGTCGGAGTCCCACGTGAACTCGTTCGTCTGGGCGTGCTCGTCACGGCTGCTGTGCTCGCCGCAGTCAGCGTCTCCGCAGTCGGCGTGGTCGGGTTCATCGGCCTCGTCGCCCCGCACGCCGCCAGGGCTCTCGTCGGCGCTCAGCACGCCCGGGTGGTCCCGACGGCCATGCTCCTCGGCGCACTTGGCCTTGTCGTCGCCGACGCATTGGGCCGCACGGTCATCGCTCCTGCACAGATTCCCGCCGGTCTGATCATCGCGCTCATCGGCGCCCCCTACTTCGTCTACCTGCTGGCACGTTCGAAGGCGTGAGAGAACGCAACTGGCCGGTGGGCGCTCGCAGCGCTCCCCGACGACTGACTCTTCACAACCGCTTGCCAAAGGTATGGAGGTAGAGCACAAGTGACGCACCTGCGCACCTTTGCCAAGCGGTTGTCACGGTGCGACTGCCGGTACCGCGGCTACGGAGCCGCCCACTCCTGGGCACGTTCGTGGATGAAGTCGCGCAGACGAGCGACGACGCGACTGGGTCGGCGCACCGCGGAGCCCAACTGCGCCGCTTCTACCCGAAGGCCAGGTTCAACGAATGGACGCTGGTACCGGCCGGGCAGCGTGCACAGCTGGTGAAACCTGACCCGAAGCGGGTCGGTGCCCTGCAGCAGGGCACCGAGCTCGTCGTCGGCGCGGACGGGTCGATCACCGGACTGCTCGGAGCCTCGCCCGGCGCGTCCACGGCCGTGCCGATCATGCTCGACCTGCTGCGTTCGACCTTCCCTGCCCAGTGGCATCGCGGCTGGAAGGACGTCATGAGCCAAGCAATCCCCGACATCGAGAGGACCGACTGGGACGCCGAGGCGGTCGGGGCCAGCTCGGCGGCCACTGACGTCGCACTCGGACTGGGCGCATCCGGGCTGGGCACTTCCGGACTAGGCACATCCCACCTGGGCGCGCCTGACCTAGGCGCATCTGACCTGGGCGCTTCCATGCGAAACTGAGCAACTCCATGCAACAGCGGCCAACCCCATGCAACACTGCGCAGCACGCACGGCGTGCGGGCCCGCTTCGGCGGGGCCGAACCCTTCTCCCGGGCCTGCACGCTGCGACCGCTAGCCAAAGGTGTGGATGTCGAACACAAGTGACGCACGTATACACGTCTGCCTAGCGGTTGCCGCAGGCACCGCCCCAGGGACGCGACGTCTGCCTGGAGAGCCCTCGGGTCAAGGCTCCCACCTGGTGAGACATTGGCAGAATGCCACAGCAGAAAACACTCAGCGTTGTGGCATGGCTGATTGAACGGGGGCCGGTTCGGATTTAGTGTGAGCTACAACACCTACCGTAAGGAATCTCACATGAAGGTCCGCCTCCCCCGCCGAGCGCTCGCAATCGGGTCAGCTCTCGCTCTCACCTTCGGTCTGGCTGCGTGCAGCGGAGGAGACCAGGGAGGAGGCGAGGCCGGCGACACGATCGTGGCTGAGACCGCGTTCAACCTCAAGACGATCGATCCCCACCGACAATTCGAATTCACCGGCTCGACGATCGACACTGCGATCTACCAGACCGCCTTGGAATTCAAGGATGGCGACCTGACCAAGCCGACCGACGGCCTGTGCTCCTTCGAGATGTCCGATGACAACAAGAAGATGACGCTGAAGCTCAAGCAGAAAGATGCGAAGTTCTCCAACGGCGATCCTGTCACCATGGACGACGTCGTATTCTCTTTTGAACGGCTCAAAGGCATCAAGGGCAATCCTTCGTTCTTCCTCGACGGTGTCTCCATCAAGAAGGTCGACGACGAGACCGTCGAGCTGACCAGCAAGAAGCCCAATCCTGCGCTCCCCTACATTCTCCCCAACGCCTCGATCGGAATCGTGAACTCGAAGGTCGTGAAGGAGAATGAAGGCACCACCGACGAGAAGGACGGCGCCGAAGCCTTCCTCAACGAGAACTCGCAGGGCTCGGGTCCGTACAAGGTCGAAAAGTATGATGCCGACAGTCAGGTGGTGTTGACGGCGAACGAGCACTACAACGGCCCGGAGCCGAAGTACAAACGCGTCGTACTGCGCAACGTCTCCGCAGAGACCCAGCTGACCGACATCCAGTCCGGCCAGGCGCAGGTCGCCTACGACCTCAACTCCGAACAGGCGAAGCAGATCGATGACTCCATGGGTGAGATCGCGAGCCTGCCCTCGACGCGCAGCCTCTACATCTTCAACAACACCGACGAGAAGCTCGGCGGACCTGCCGCCGATCCGAACTTCCGCAAGGCCGTCATGTCTGCCATCGACTACGCCAAGCTCACCGACCTCGCCGGAGAAGGGTCGCAGCGCATGGCGAGCCTCGTGCCCAATGAGTTCGTCGGTGCCGTGCCGAAGGAAGACGCTCCAGAGAAGGACCTTGCGCAGACGAAGAAGCTGCTGAAGAAGGCCGGCTACGACGGTGAGAAGATTCCCTTCCACTACCCCAGCGACCAGTCAGTCAACGGAGTCGACCTGGCTCAGCTGGCGGAGACCCTGCAGGCTCAGTTGAAAGAAGCCGGCATCAACCTCGCACTGAAACCGGCACCGAGTTCGACACAGCTCGACGGATTCCGCTCGGCCAAGCAGCCCATGGGCATCGGTACGTGGGGTGCGGACTACCCGGATCCCACGAACTACAACGTCTTCATCCCCGGCGGCAGCGTCGCCGACCGCGTCAACTGGAAGTCCGATCCGAAGCTGAAGAAGCTCGCAGCCGAAGCGGAGAAGGCCAAGGACGGCGACCGTGACGCCGCCTACGCCAAGCTGTACAAGGCGACCACGGACACCGCTGTCTGGATCCCTTTGGTCCAGCCTGTCAACACCGTGGCAGTGGGGTCGAGCATCTCGAAGTACGTCTCCAACGCCGACATCTCATTCGACTTCGCGAAAGCTGAGTGAGAATGTCGGTCGGCACCACCGATAGCTCCACCGCGCACCCACCGAGCAACGACGAGGCACAGCGGATAAAACCGCCTCTGTTGCCTCCGTTGCTGCGCTACATCCTCATCCGGATAGGCATCAGTCTTCTCCTCATCTGGGGCGTGACCATCGTGACGTTCCTGCTGACGAACTTGGTCCCCACCGACCCGGTCGCCGCCATCCTCGGCGACCGGGCGGCCGCGGATCCCGCGATCGTTGCGGCGACCCGCGAGCGCCTCGGGCTCGACCAGCCGCTCATCGTCCAGTACTTCACGTATCTGAGCAACCTGCTCCAGGGCGATATGGGTGTCTCGAACCAGACCCGGACACCAGTCCTCCAATCGATCGGCCAGGTCTTCCCTGCCTCGATCGAGCTGGGTATCGGCGCCATCCTGATCTCGGTCATCATCGGCCTGCTGCTCGGACTGGCCAGCGCGCTCAAGCAGAACACGATCCTCGATCACGCCATCCGCGCCTTGAGCCTCATCGGCATCTCGGCACCCACATTCTGGATCGCCGCGGTCGGCTACTACGTCTTCTTCTTCAAACTCCGCGTCGTTCCCGGTGCCGGGCGCCTTGACCCGTGGATCACTCCACCGCCGAGGGTCACCGGCCTCTACACCGTCGACTCTCTCCTGGCCGGTCAGATGTCGACGTTCATCAACGCATTCGGGCATCTGATTCTGCCCTCGTGTGTGCTGGCACTGTTCACGATCGGCCTGCTCACCCGGTTCAGCCGCTCAAGCGTTCTCGACATCATCCGACTCGACTACGTCACCGCTGCCCGAGCAAAGGGACTGCCGGCTCGCACGGTCGTCTTCAAGTACATCTTCCGCGGTGCTCTCGTCCCGATCATCACAGTCGTCGGCCTTGCCTTCGGCTCGCTCCTGTCCGGAGCAGTCCTGACAGAGACGGTGTTCGCGTGGAACGGCCTGGGACAGTACGCCTTCCGCGGTGCGACGACACTCGACCTGCCCGTCATCATGGGAGTCGGACTCGTCATCGGCATCGTCTACATCATCGTCAATTTCATCGTCGACCTGATCTACGGCTTCGTGGATCCGAGAGTGAGGGTGCGATGAGCATCGGGACCCCCAAACAGCCACCGACGCACACCACATCCGCCAGCGCCGAGGCGGCAGATCGCAATCCTGTCGACCGCGGTGTCAAACGGTGGCAGTTGCGCTTTCCAAAGGCACTGCGCACTCCGCTGGGTTTCATCGGAGCCATCATCCTGACCATCTGGCTGATCGTGGCGCTCTTCGCACCACTTCTGGCACCGTTTAATCCGCTGGCACAGGATTTCCCCCGGCTCAGTGCTCCTGGAGGCGAAAACCTCCTGGGCACCGACACCTTGGGCCGTGATGTTCTGTCGCGACTCATCGTGGCCGCACGCACCACACTGCCGGCAGCCGTCTTCGTCGTCATCTGCTCGGCCGTGCTCGGTTCCGTCCTCGGCGCGATCGCCGGCTACTTCGGACGAGCCGTCGACGAGATCATCATGCGCATCGCCGACCTCGTCTTCGCCTTCCCGACGATCATCCTCGCTATGGTCATCGCCGCAGCACTGGGACCCGGCCTGAAGAACGCGATCATCGCCATCCTCCTCGTCTCCTGGCCTTCATACGCCCGCGTCACCAGATCGCTGGTCATGTCAGCACGCAACAGCGAATACGTCGTCGCCGGACGCCTCCTCGGCTTCAGCGCCGGAAAGTCCCTCATCCGGGAGATCTCACCGAATGTGCTCTCTCCTGTCGTGGTTCTTGCCACGCTCGATGTGGGCTCGGCGATTCTCACGATGGCCGGTCTCTCGTTCCTGTCCCTGGGCGTCGTCCCACCGACACCGGACTGGGGCGCCATGATCAGCGAGGGAGTCTCGCAGTTCGCCGCCTGGTGGATCGCGTTCTTCCCCGGCCTGTGCATCCTCACGATCGTCATGGCCTTCAACTTCATCGGAGACAGCCTGCGCGACTCCCTTGACCCGCATACCGCACAGGAAGTGGGAGAAACCACCTCATGAGCATGATCAGCATCCAAGACCTCAACCTGTCGGTGAGGACGGGCAGGGTGGAGAAGCACATCCTGCGCAATGTCTCGTTCGATCTGGAGGCGGGAATGATCACCGGTGTCGCCGGTGCCTCCGGTTCGGGCAAGACGCAGACCGGACTGGCGATCATGGGCCTCTCCCCCGCCGGTGCCCAACTCAGCGGCAGCATCGACTTCGACGGCACCGAGCTGGTGGGGATGCCCGCCAAGGTCCACAACCGCCTGCGCGGCGTGCAGCTGTCGATGGTCTTCCAAGATCCAGCTTCGGCGTTCCATCCCATGCTCACCATCGGCGATCAGATGACCGATCACTACCGGCATCACAAGAAGGCCTCGAAGAAGGCCGCCCTCGAGCGCGCCGTCCACATCCTCGAACGCACTCACGTCCCCCACCCCGATGAAGCGATCGGGAAGTACCCGCACCAGTTCTCCGGTGGTCAGCTGCAGCGCATCGCCTTCGCCTCAGCGATCATCTGCGATCCGAACGTGCTCATCGCCGATGAACCGACCACCGCCCTCGATGTGACTGTGCAGGCCGGAATCCTACGCCTGCTGCGCGAACTCTGCGATGACCTCAACTTGGCCGTCCTCCTCGTGACTCACGACTTCGGTGTGCTGTCCTCGGTGGCCGACACCATCGTCGTGATGAAGAACGGGTTGGTGGTCGAGACCGGAGATCGTGAACCTGTCATCACCGCACCGAAGCATGAGTACACCAGATCGCTCATCGAATCACTGCCCGGAGCGGAGGTCTCACGCTGATGACAACCACGACGACCGAGGACACTCCTCGTGCCTCCCAGGCTCCACTGCTCGAACTTGAGAACGTCTCCTGCGAATACAAGCTCAATGGCGGCGGCCGATTCCGTGCCGTCAGCAACGTCTCACTGCAGCTGGGGCATTCGGAGGTCCTTGGCCTCGTGGGCGAATCCGGTTGCGGGAAATCCACGCTGGCCAAGCTCATCTGCGGACTCGAGAAGACCGCAGGCGGCACCATCACCTTCGAATCCCACCCGGTGAAGCCCTTGGTCCTGGCTCGCCGGCCCGAGCATCTCCTGGGAGTCCAGATGGTCTTTCAGAACCCCTACGCGTCGTTGAATCCGCGCAGACGCATCAGGGATCAGCTCACTGACGCACTTGCCCTCGACCCGGAACACAACTGGACGGTGGAGTCCCTCCTCGAAGCGGTCGATCTGCCTGTCGATGCTGCGCAGAGGTTCTCGCATTCGTTCTCGGGCGGACAGCGGCAGCGCATCGCCATTGCGCGTGCACTGGCTGCCGGCCCCAAGGTGCTCGTCGGTGATGAGCCGATCGCCTCCCTGGATGCGTTTCTCCAAGCCAGGATCGCGCGGATGATGAGGGACCTGGCCATCGACTCCGGTGCGTCCATGATCTTCATCAGCCACGATCTCTCGGTCGTCCGTGACATCGCGGACCGTGTGGCCGTGATGGAGGCAGGTAACATTGTCGAGGTCGGTTCGACAGAACAGATCTGGAATGACCCGCAGCATCCCTATACGAAGAAACTGCTCGCGGCCATCCCGAAGGTCGACGGCAAGGGGATCATCCCCGGATAACGGCGGCAAGAAGCGTCGCAAGGAGAAGATGAATCATGGTGACATTGCTGCGCGGAGCAGACATCTGCGCCCCGGAACGGCTCGGGAAGCAGGACATCCTCATCGAGGGGCAGCAGATCACCTTCATCGGCGATCTGCCCGCCGAGGCGCTCCAGGGTCTTCCCAACGCCACAGTCATTGATGCCCAGGGGCTGACGGCCACTCCCGGTTTCATCGACCCGCATGTCCATATCGCCGGCGGCGGGGGCGAAGGCGGGTACGCAAACCGCACTCCCGAGATCCGCATCAGCGACATCGTGAGCGCCGGAGTCACCACCGTCATCGGTTGCCTGGGAACCGACGGTGTGACCCGCAGCCACGCCGATCTCCTCGCCAAGGCCCGAGCTCTCGAGACCGAGGGCATCACCACCTATATCTATACTGGCAGCTACCAGGTCCCGGCCCGGACGCTGACCGGTGCTGTCGTCGACGATGTCGTCCTCATCGACAAGGTCATCGGCGTCGGAGAGGTCGCGATCTCGGATCGGCGGTCGTTCCAACCCACCGTCGAGGCTCTGGCCGAGCTCGTCAGCCAGTCGCATGTCGGTGGGCTGCTGTCCGGCAAGGCCGGCATCACTCACTTCCACGTCGGTCCCTACTCGACCCGACTTGCCCCGCTGCACCGGCTCCTCGACGAATATCCGATCGCGCCCCAGGCCATCTACGCCACCCACATCACCCGGTCCCCCGAACTGCTGGCCGACGCGGTCGATCTGGCCGCCAAGGGCGCCATGGTTGATATGACGGCCTCGTCCACAACGACCGGGTCGCTGCAACGCTACATCGACCTCGGCGGGGATCTCAGCCGTCTCACCCTCTCCTCCGATGCCAACGGCAGCCTGCCGGAGTTCGACTCCGACGGACGGCTCATCGGCATGGATGTTGCCAAGCAGACGACTCTGTACGAGCAGGTGTGGGCGTGTGCCGACCTGCCTGGTGTCGACCTGTCTCAGGCAATCTCACTCGTTACCTCCAATACGGCAGATGTCCTCGGCCTCGAGCACAAGGGACGCCTCCGCGTCGGAGCAGATGCCGACATCCTCCTCACCGATGACAGCCACACCATTCAGCTCGCCTTTGCCCGAGGACGAGAGTGCGTCCGCAGCGGCGCCCCGCAGATCCAAGGAACCTTCGAATGAGCCACGAGCAGAACACGGCGACTCCCACCTCCACCGATGTGGAGGAGAAGCGTCCGCCCCTGGGGTGGTCGCTGGTCCCCCTGGCCGCAATGCTCGTGCTGCTGGCGGTGGGCTACGGCGTTCTCGGGCTCGCACCCGAACCGCTGCTGATCCTCTCCGCGATCATCGCCGGCCTGGTGGCTCTGCGGATGGGGCTGAGCTGGGAGGAGATGCTCCTCGGGATCAGGGAGAAGCTCGACACCGCGATGCCGGCTCTGCTCGTGCTCATCTCGATCGGCATCCTCATCGGCACATGGATGATCGCCGGCACCATTCCGATGATGATCTACTACGGCCTGGGCCTCATCAGCGCACAGTTCATCGTTCTCATCGCCTTCGTCATCTCCGCGATCGTCTCCGTCATCACCGGAACATCGTGGGGTTCGGCCGGAACCGTGGGAGTCGCCCTGATGGGAATCGCGGCGGGCTTGGACGCACCGCTGGCGGCCACTGCGGGTGCCATCGTCGCCGGTGCCTACTTCGGCGACAAACTCTCACCGCTGTCGGACACGACGAACCTGGCTCCGATCGCTGCCGGCACCACCTTGTGGGAACACATTCGGCACATGCTCTACACCACGATCCCGGCCACCATCGTGGCGCTGGCGCTCTACCTGTTCGTCGGCATCAACCAGCAGTCCGGCGGGACCGATTCGGAGCAGATCACGGCCGTCACGGGAACCTTGGACAGTCTCTTCTCCTTCAACGTCCTCCTGCTCCTGCCGATGCTCATCGTCCTCGGCGGAGCGATTCTCAAACTGCCCACACTTCCGACGATCATCGGGTCGTCTTTGGTGGCCGGTATCCTCGCTGCGATCTTCCAGAAGGTCAGCCTCGAATCGATCTTCGCGTCCACCGTCGACGGGTTCACCCCGGACATGCTCGAGGTCGGGTCCTCGACCCTGAAGAATCTGGACCCGCAGGTCGTCGAGTTGGTCTCACAGGGTGGCATGGCATCGATGACCGGCGTCATCCTCATCGCGTTCAGTGCCTTCGCCTTCGCCGGCATCATGTCCAGATCCGGTGCTCTCGAGACCATCATCCGGTCTCTGCTGAAGTTCGTGAAGCGTACGGGAGATCTTGTCCTCTCAACCGTGGTTTCCTGCCTCACGATGGCTGTGGTGACCGGAAATTCTTACCTGTCGATCATCGTCCCTGGCGAACTGTTCAAGAAGGCCTACGCCGACCGAGGTCTCGACGCCAAAAACCTCTCGCGCACACTCGAAGATTCCGGCACCGTGGTCGTTCCACTCATTCCATGGTCATCAGCAGGCGTGTACATGGCAGGAGTTCTGGGCGTCTCCGTCCTCGACTACGCCCCGTGGGCCGTGTTCTGCTATGTCGGCTTCGCCTTCGCGATCATCCTCGGCTACACCGGATTCGGCATCGCCAAACGACGCTGACCTGCGATGGTCTCGGCTCCGCCCGGCCCTTTCCGCACCAATCTGCTTCACTGCTGTGGCTGCTTCACTGCTGTAGCTGGCCGCTCCTCTCGTGAGCACTGAGATATTCGGTCGGCGTGTATCCGGTGACGCGGTGGAAATCCGCAGTGAAGTGCGATTGGTCGAACCACCCGAGCTCCGCAGCCAGTTCACCGAATGCTCCGTCCCATCCCCGGTCGAATGCGGCAATGGCGTCCCTGATCCGTGCCCGGACCAGGATCTGTTTGACCCCGACACCGCAGTGATCGTGAAACAGTCGCTGCAGCGAACGCTCGCTTGTCCCGCTGTGCAGCGCCAGATCGCCGAGGCTGATGATCGTCGGGTCATCGAGCAGGACGAGGATCTGACGGAACCTGGCATAGCCCTCGGTCATCTGCGGACGAAAAGACAGCAACCAACTCTCGATCGCGCTCACGACAGCGGCCAGGCCGTCCTCGGTTTTCAGGCGATCACCGACAGCCAAGTCATCGTGGACAGGCAGGTCGCCGTCGATGCCCGGGAACCAGGCCCGAGCAGGCACCGTCGTATCCCGAATCGTCGCGGGTGGTTCGTTCGCGAAGGCCACAGTGGCGCCGAGGTGGAAATTGACTCCGATGACACCGCCGCGGCCGAAGAGCCCGACGTCGAATCGACGTCCCGTCACCGGACCGGTCAGCCAGATTCCTGCACCGTTCGTATTCGCTCGACCGATGTCACCGTATTCGAGAGTGAGATTGATCGTAGGCTCCGAAACCGTCGCCGTCTGATAGCGTTCGTCAGCGGCCAGATCCCAGTTCACCGACCAATAGCGCTTCACCCACGGCCGCAGCTCTTCGGCAACGTCCGTGACGGCTGAGTAGTGAGCGTGCTCGAGCATCTCTGCCGGTTTGAGCACCCGTCCGTAGAAGTGGTCGGGCGGTGTTTCGCCACGTGGCGGGTTTTTCCTATCGACGACCTCGTCCATGGAACAAGAATGGCAGACATGACTGACACAGAGATGAAAGTTTCCGATTCCACCACCTCGAGGACCCCTGTCGCGAAACTCGCGATGGTCACGCTCGACGCCCCGGACGCTTCGGCGCTCGGCGACTTCTATTCCGCGGTGCTGGGTTGGCCGGTAGCGTACTCAGACGAGAACTACGCAATGCTCACCGGCCCCAGCCACGCTCTGGGCTTCGGGACGATCCCGGACTACAAACGCCCGGATTGGCCCGACGACGGGCACAAGCAGTTCCACCTCGATCTCGCCGCCGATGACATCGAAGCTGCAGCCACTCGCTGCATCGAACTCGGAGCGACCCGCGCCGATCCACAGCCAGGCGAAACCTGGGTGGTGCTCATCGATCCCGCAGGGCACCCATTCTGCCTCTCTGATGCGAAGGACTGGGGCTGACGCATCTGTGCTGTCCCGCCGAGGCGTCCCCGCGGGGACGCGTCTCAGTCCTGTACCAGCTTCTCGACCCGAACGATGTAGTGGGAGGAGTCGAGGCCGTCGACGAGGATCGTCGCCGAATACCTCTCGTTGGCTCCGGTCACGATCCAGTTCGGTTTGAGGACCCCGCTGGGTGCAGCGGCTTCGTCAATACTGATGACCATACCCAGCTTCACCGTCTTCACAACCTTCGTACGCACCAGTGAACGCGCTGTTCGCCTCACCTGGTCCACGCCCGGCTGGGGACCAGCCTGATCCGAGGAATCGAAGGCATCAGCCCAGTCAGCGATGGCCGCAGCTTCGCCACGGGGTTCGAAGTCTGCGATGAAGCCCTTGCCGGAATAGGCGTTGACCAGAACGTTCATCCGTTGGCCCGGCGACACCGCCGACCCTGGTTTTGCGGATCGGGTGAATAGGCCGCGGGTCCGTGCGCGCAGCGCCGTCCACCAGAACGGGTGGAGCACCTGTCGAACCTCAGCCTCCGCGTCGGGGAGCTTGCGCCGGAATACGGCGAGCGCCTCGGCGGCGGTGATGTTCGGTGCCAGTTTCAGCACCGAATCGGGAGCGATCAGGCTGGATTGACCAGCAGAACCGGAATCAGAATGCTCACGCATCCTTGGGCACCTGTGCTGCCAGCGCATCGTTCTGCCCGGTGAGCATGTGTGCGGGGATGGCACCGATCTTGTCCGTCTCCTTCAGTGCGGCGACGACGTGTGCGGGCACCGGGTGGGACTTCTGGGTGGCCAGAGACACGAGGATGAGTGCCAGGGTTGAGCAGACGATGCCGATTCCCATCGGGTCGACGCCGGTGACGTCGACGAGTCCGGTCAGCTGCCACACGACCGAGGACACGGCGCCAAGAATCATGGAAGAGATCGCACCAGGAACATTGGCCTTCTTCCACCAGGCTGCGGCCACGTAGACGGGAACGAATGCGGCACCGAGCACGGTCGTGGAGAAGATGACCACCTCGGCGACGGCCGGAGGATCGTTGACGGCGACGATGTAGCCGATGATGGCGAGGATGAGGACCGTGAAGCGCGAGACCCACACGGACTGGCTGTCGGACATGTCCTTTTTGATGAAGCGCTGGAACAGATCCTGGCTGGCGATTGTGCCCGACTGCAGCAGCAGGGCGTCCGCGGTCGACATGATGGCCGCCATGATGCCTGCCATGACGATGCCGACGGCGAAGTTCGGCAGCACCGTGTCCGCGACCTGGAAGACCGCGAGTTCGGGGTTGTCGAGGTTGGGCAGGATGATGAGCGCCATGATGCCCACGATGTAGGGCGCGGGAATGAACAGGAGGTTGAAGCCGGTGGCGTACATGCTTGCCGTGCGCGCGACCGAGGGCCGCTTCATGGCCATGTGGCTGACGTTGACGTGCGGCCAGCCCATGTAGCCGATGGAGAACACGAGGACCGCGCCGATGATGACGCCCCACTGTACGGAGCCGATGCCGTCGGGGCCCCACATGGTCAGCAGATTCGGGTTGATCTCACCGACGGCATTGTTGCCGGCCGTCCAACCGCCGACTGCCTGCAGCGTGCCGATGAGAATCCAGACCATGCCGATGAGCATGATGATGGCCTGCACGAAGTCGGTGTAGGCCACGGCGAGGTAGCCGCCGAGGAAGGTGTAGAAGACGATGACGCCGACGGCGACGAGCAGGGCCCAGGCGTAGGGAATGCCGGTGACCATCTCGAGGCCGCGGCCGCCGGCGATGAACTGGCTCATGACGTAGAAGAAGATGCAGAACACGGCGACCGGGGCCGCAATGGCGCGGATCCACGGCGACGGGTACCGGTGTTCGAGGTATTCGATCGAGGTCAGGGACCCCAGGATCTGGGAGAGTTTGCGCATCCGCCTGCCAAGGATGGACAGGTTGAGCACGCCTCCGCCGATGTCGCCCATCGCGTACCAGAGTGAGAAGTAGCCCTTGGTGTAGGCCAGGGAGCCGGCGCCGAGGAACATGTAGCCCGACATCGATGAGGATTGCAGACGCAGCGCGGTCACGGCCGGTCCGAGGCTGCGCCCACCCAGGAGATAGCCTTCGCTGCCCTTGTTGCCGGTCTTGAGCGTCCACACGCCGATTCCGGCCATGGCGATGAAGTAGATGATGAGGAACCAGGTTTCGAGGTTCATGCCAGTCCCCCGTTCTCGGTCCCGGACCTGCGGTCATGGTTCGCCGAGGTGGCCGGGCCGTTTGGCCCGTTCCCTCCGCTGGCATTGCGTGAGGTGAGTTCCTGGTCTTCGGCGACGTCTTCGGCCTTCCAACCGCGCGAGAGGTAGACGAAGACCAACGTGTAGATCACCCAAATCGCGGGGATGCCGAAGATGACGACGACAGTTGCCGTCGGGAGACCGAACATTGAGACCACCTCATTGTGACGCTGGACAGGATGCGGCGGTGACTGAACCGTGCCGAACCACAGGCTGCGCGGGGCGACCTGTGCTTCCACGTGGCTCACCACCATGTTGAGGTGAGGATACAACGTTTTGTCAGATAGTTCTCAAGCTTCTCGGCCCAGCGGCCCGGCAGCATCGGCCCCTTGCTGTGGACAAACGGATTTCACTGTCTGCAAATGGTCGATTGCGCCGGTTGAAACGACCATTTGTCCACAGTGAATCGGGCGTCCGTCAGACTTGGCTCGGGCATCTGGCCTGCTCGCCCGGCCAGTCCCTGCAATCCGAGTGCTCAGTCGACGATGAAGTCCCGTTCATGGAGGCCGGTGGCGCTGCCGGGGATCGCGGGGCGACGTTCGGCGATCTGTTCGTTGCCGTCGTGGTCGACCGCTCTGACCGTTACGGTGTGGGAGCCCGGTTCCACGTCGTCGAAGCGGCATCGCCATTGTCGCCAGGTGTCGGTGGTCAGTTCCTCACTCATTTCCGCTGTGTGCCAGTCGCCGTTGTCGATGCGCACTCGCACCTCGGCGATGCCGACGTGCTGAGCCCAGGCCATTCCGGCGGTGATGATCTGCCCCTCCTTGTTCGGGCTGACATGGACACCGGCGCGGGGAACATCAACCCGGGAGGCCACGAGCACGGGCCCGTGAGTGGACCAGCCGCGCTTCGTCCAATAGGCCTCCTTGTCGGCGAATCGAGTGACTTCGAGTTCAGTCACCCATTTCGTCGCCGACACGAAGCCGTAGAGTCCGGGTACGACGAGTCTGGCGGGGAATCCGTGGTCGCGGGGCAGCGGTTCGCCGTTCATGCCGACCGCCAGGAGGGACGCTCGGTCGTCGGTGAGCACCTCGAGAGGTGTCGAGGCGGTGAAGCCGTCGTCGGATGTCGAGAGCACCATGTCAGCCCCGTCCTTCGGCTGCGCACGTTTGAGCAGGTCTCGGACCGGGTAGCCCAACCAGGTGGCGTTGCCCACGAGGTCACCGCCCACTTCGTTCGACACGCAGGTCAGGCTCACGCGGTGCTCCTCCAATGGCAGCTCGAGCAGTTCTGCCATGGTGATCGTCACTTCCTCGTCAACCATGCCGTGGATTCGCAGGGACCAGGAGGAAGCGTCGACGGACGGTGGGATGAGCGCGGTGTCGATGCGGTAGAAGTCATCAGTGGGTGTCATGATCGGTGCGAGCCCGTCGATGTCCAGGTCGGCTCCGGCTGGGATCTTGGGCGCCGAGGTGGCCGGCCGTGGCAGCACGAGCTTCGTCACCGCTCCTGCCGCATTCCGGGCGAGAATCGATGCCGACTGACCTGCCGCGATCGCGGCGATGCCGACCGCACTCAGTCCTGCGGCGAGACCGAAGAAGGCACGACGGTCGCTGCCCGGCTGGCCGTCGATGTCGGTGCTCCGGTCGGTGCTCAGCGAGTCCTCGGGTCGCAGTTCTCGGCCATCACCGAGGCGGATCAGCCCCATGTACGCCGCGCATCCCAATGCCACTCCCCCAAGAGCCGGGACCGCGTCGAGGAGCGATCCGCCAGTGCTCAGCAGCAGGAACACCGGTAGGATCCCAAGGCCGATGAGGAGGACGAAGGACAGGGCACGCCGGTGCAGGCCGATCCGTCCGATCACTCCTCCGAGGATCGCTCCGACGATGACCAGAGTGATGACGAGGGCGAGTTTGTCGTTTGTGCCGAAGATGCTGATCGCGGCCTTGATCATGGCCGTCGGCACGAGCGGGATGATCGTCTGACCCAGGATCAGCAGAGGCGCCGAGGTGGCCGAGAAGGCACCAGCGATGAACTCGGCGGCACCGAAGTACACGAGGGTCGCGACGATTCCGGCGAGGGTGAAGAGCAGCGGGCGGCGATCTGTCATCGTCAGTGTGGCACCTTCTCAGAGCAGCGGATGGTGCTGTTGATTATCCTCGTCAGCGCCTGCCGGAGGGGGCGAGAAACCTTACAGAATGATGACGGGTTGTCCACGGCCGATTTCGGCAGTGCTCGACAATGAGGTCCTATCCATCCTAGGCAAGAGATCGACGCAGTCGCACTGCTGCGTCAAGAAGCTGAGCCAAACGCTCTTGCTGTTGCGCCTCCGGGAGGTCCTCGGCCGAGGCGGCCCCCTCTGCGATGAGAACGACGACCTGGTCGGCCAGGCTCTGATCACCCAAGTCAGGGACCGCCCGGCCACCGGAGCCGATCGACGAGAACTGCGCAAGCGCCTCGGCGATGGTGTCTCTGCGCGACAAGGTGCCCACGCCGTTGTCGGGGGAATTCGGGCCCGCCTCGGCGAGCTGACGCGGGTTGAGACCGATGATGCGGATACGCAGACGGCGGACCTCTGTGTCGAGGTCCGCCGTCACGTTGTTCATGGCTCAATCATAGACACCGCTCCCGGGACCACGCAGCTGGGGTAGTCCCGGGTCTGGGGTGTCTAGTTCCTGAAGTAGGAGATGAGGCGCAGGATTTCGATGTAGAGCCACACGAGGGTGACCATGAGGGAGAACGCGCACATCCAGGAGTACTTCTCCGGGATCCGCTGCTTCACACCCTGCTCAATCATCTGGAAGTCCATGATCAGGGTCATGGCTGCGAGCACGGTGGCGACGATGCCGATGATGACACCGAGCGGCATTTCAAATCCCATGATGTTGATCTCGACGCTGCGCGCACCACCGGTGCCGGTGAACATCGCGATGCCGAAGTTGATCAGGGAGAAGATCGCATAACCGCCGATGGCGATCATCATGAACTTCTTCATCTTCGAGCCGTAGCGCACTCCCTTGAACTTGAACAGGGCGAGCATGACGCCGAAGACGCAGAGCGTGGCGAGCACAGCTTGGACGACGATTCCGGAGAACTGGGCTTCGAACATCGCGGAGATGCCACCGAGGAAGACACCCTCGAAGACTGCATAGCCGATGATCAGTGCCTTGCTGGGTTCCTTCTTGAAGGCGTTGACCAGGCCGAGGACCAGGGCGATGAGCATCGCGGGAAGAGCGAGGAATGGAACGAACCAGCCGACGACGGCACCGGCGAGAAGAATGGTGAAGAGGACACCGGTCTTCATCATGACGTCGTCGTAGGTCATTGCCCGGTCGGCAACCTGCGGACCGGTATTGCGGTTCTGCGCGGCAGGCTGGTCGAACAGGTTGTTGAGCTCCTGGTCGGACATGACCGGTTCGTTGCGTCCGGCCTGAACTCCCTGGTTGAGAGCCCGGTTCATCATGGGGTTACTCACGGTCGAGATCCTTTCGATCTGAGCAGGTTGCTCGCACAGACGATATGCCGCACGAGAGTTGAATCATGGTCTCAGTCTAGTCACTTGAGCTGGACAGTCACTGAAGAACCAGTGCTCGAGCCAACGAGCGTTGCACGATCGTAACGCTCGTCGGCGGCCAGGTCATTCCCACATCCACGGCAGGCGTTGTATCCGCCCCACCTCGCGAGCCGAACCAGAGGCCTCAGCCCATGTGGTAGCTCGTGGCGGCTCCGGGGCCCCATGGAATTCCGGTGGCCCACCAGATGAAGAAGAGCAGTCCCCAGAGAACGAACATCGCGAATGAGAGCGGAATGGTGAACGAGAGCACGGTGCCGATTCCCGCAGACTTCTTGTACCGCTGGATGAAGCCGAGGACGACGACGAAGTACGGGCTCATCGGGGAGATGATGTTCGTCGTCGAGTCACCGATGCGGTAGAGGGCCTGCGTGGTCTCCGGGGCGATGGACAGGAGCATGAACATCGGCACGAGGACCGGCGCCATGAGCGTCCACAGGCCCGATCCCGACGTCAGGAACAGCGCGCCGAGTGCCACAAGCAGCCATCCTCCGAGGAGGATGACGAACGTTCCGGTGTCGAGTGAACCGAAGAACTCGGCTCCCTTGATCGCGAGGATCTCGCCGAGGCTGGACATCTTGAACAGCGCAAGGAACTGGCTGGCGGCGAAGAACAGGACGATGACGGGGACGAACGGCAGGAGCCCCTTGCCCATCATGTCGGGAATGTCGGAGGTCTTCTTGATCGATCCGGTGGCGTAGCCGTAGACGATGCCGATGATGAAGAAGCCGAAGCCGATGATGGCAGCGATTCCTGCCATCAGGCCCGATTCGGGACCGAATCCGCCGGCTTCATCGCGCAGGAAGGAGCCTTCGGGCAGTGCGAGGAAGAACAGGATCGCAGCGCAGGCGACGATGCTGAGCACAGCGAAGACCACTCCGCGTTTCTCGTTGGCGTCCAGTGCCATTTTGACGTCGAAGTTGTCGGGGTCGTTCTCATCCGGTTCGTCGAGTTCGATCTGGTCGGCGCGCTTGGTCAGCAGGAGTTCGGTGACCAGGGTGACGGCGACCGCGACGACGAACATCGAGACGAAGTTGAAGTAGAAGTTCGCGACGGGGCTGACCACATATTCCGGGTCGATGATCTGGGCCGCCGATGTGGAGAGCCCGCCGAGGATCGTATCCAAGGAGTTGACCATGGGCGCTGCGGAGTATCCGCCCGAGGTGGCGGCATAGGCGACGAGGCAGCCCAGCAGCGGATTGCGTCCCACAGCTTTGAACGCAAGCCCGCCGAGGGGAATCATGATCATGTAGGAGGCGTCGGAGGCGATCGACGAGGCGGTGCCGGCGAGTGCCACGATGAACGTGATCCACTTCGGTGAGGCACCGGCGATGGTTCCGCGCAGCATTGCCGGGATCAGCCCGGACTGCTCGGCCACGGCCACGCCGATGAGCACGATGAGGACCAGGCCCAATGGTGGGAACGTGACGAAGTTGTTCGTGGCTCCGGCAACGATCTCGCGCAGCGATTCCGTGCTGAAGAGGTTGGTCACAGTCACCGTCTTATCGGTGGCCGGATTGACGGCCTGCAGGCCGGAGGCGGAGAAGATTGCCGAGAGGATCATGACCACGACGGCCAGTGACAAGAACAGCCAGAAAGGGTGCGGAAGCTTGTTTCCGGCCTTCTCGATGATGACCAGCAGGCGCATCAGCCAGCTGAGCTCGGCCGGCTTCTTCTGTGTGGTGTCGGTGGCAGCGGCGTTGCGCGACATCGATGCTCCTCGGTGGTTCGTCAATGGGGTGTGCAGATGAGCCGGACGAAGCCGTTCACCTCGTCGGCCGGTCACGACCTATGTGTGGCAGGGACCACTGTGTGCAAGTTCTCAGTGTTATGGACAACACCGATTGCGGCGAGCCGATCTCATATCCTGGATCGCCTGCCGGCATCCGCCGAGGTGGTGGGCGAGCATGCGCACGCCCGCGGGCAGAGAGAATGCCGACCACACGTTGGTGCGATCGGCATTCTCAGGTTGCTGTGGCGTTCAGCTCAGCGGTCGAGGTTTCCTTGGATGAAGGCTTCGACTGCGTCGTGAGCAGCGTCGTCACCCTTCTGCTCCGGGGGCGACTTCATGAAGTACGACGATGCGGAGATGAGGGCCCCGCCTACACCTCGGTCGAGGCCGATCTTCGCTGCACGGACGGCATCGATGATGACGCCGGCCGAGTTCGGTGAGTCCCAGACCTCAAGCTTGTACTCCAGCGACACCGGAGCATCACCGAAGTTGCGTCCCTCAAGGCGGACGAAGGCCCACTTGCGGTCATCGAGCCACTCGATGTAGTCGCTGGGTCCGATGTGGACGTTGCGGGGCTCAAGCTGCGCCGTCGTGTTCGAGGTCACGGCCTGGGTCTTCGAGATCTTCTTCGATTCGAGGCGCTTGCGTTCGAGCATGTTCTTGAAGTCCATGTTGCCGCCGACGTTGAGCTGGTACGTGCGGTCGAGGACGACGCCGCGGTCTTCGAACAGTTTGGCCATCACACGGTGGGTGATGGTCGCACCGATCTGGCTCTTGATGTCGTCGCCGACGATCGGCACACCGGCGGCACGGAACTTCTCGTCCCATTCCTTGGTGCCGGCGATGAAGACGGGCAGGGCGTTGACGAAGGCGACCTTCGCATCGATTGCGGCCTGCGCGTAGTACTCGACGGCCTCCTGCGAACCCACGGGCAGGTAGCAGACGAGAACATCGGCCTTCGCGTCGCGCAGCGCCTGCGCGACGTCAACCGGTTCGATGTCGGATTCGACGATGGTCTCGCGGTAGTACTCCCCGAGTCCGTCCAGGGTCGGTCCGCGCTGAACCTCGACGCCGGTCGATGGCACGTCTGCGATCTTGATCGTGTTGTTCTCGCTGGCCGTGATCGCTTCAGCAATATCAGTGCCGACCTTCTTGCCGTCGACATCGAATGCGGCGACGAATTCGATGTCACCGACGTGATAGTCCCCGAATTCAACGTGCATGAGTCCCGGTACTTTACTGCCCGGGGCTGTATCCCGGTAATACTCAACACCTTGGATCAGGGAAGAGGCACAGTTGCCCAATCCGGCAATCGCGACTCGAATCGATTTCGTTCCCACGTCTGTGATATCTCCTTTGTCATTCCGGGTCTCCCCGAGCGTCGGGTCTCCCCGACTGGGGCCACCTTGGAATGACCCCGACTATTCATCTTAATGTCCTCGTCAAAACGGCGAGACGTCTTCGTCGAAACGGCGAGACGTGTGATCGGCTGGGCGGTTGGCCTCCGCCGATCGCGGTATGTGCGCTCAGCTGACGACGAGCGGTTCCAGAACCAGGTCCGGGTGATTCTTCTGCACGCCCTGGAGCCGCCATCGATCCGAGAACAGGGCCAGCAGCTCACCGTCAGACCGGTGCAGAACCTCAACTGATCGTTCCCTTGCCAGAGTCGGCACGCATTCCGGTGTGGTGCGCCTGGCCAACGAGAAGTTGAGGCGCTCCAACGCACAGGGTGCGTGGAATTCGTTGTTCATCCGGTCCTCGGCGACCTCGAACTGCATCGGCCCGACGGCTCCGAGAACTGGGGCCTGGTCGCCGCGCAGATCAGAGCGCAGCACCTGGATGACGCCTTCGTGGTCGAGCTGTTCGATGCCGCGGCGGAACTGCTTGTACTTCGAGGAGTCCTTGGCCCGGATGACCATGAAGTGTTCGGGAGAGAACGTCGGAATCCCGGGGAATTCGACCTTCTTGTCCAAGTAGAGCGAATCGCCGACTCGCAGAGCACTGGCGTTGACCAGACCGACGACGTCTCCTGGGAATGCTTCGTCGACGACGTCACGGTCACGGCCGAAGACCTGCTGCGCGTACTTCGTGGCGAAGGGTTTGCCGGTCGCGGCGTGGGTGAGCACAGAACCGCGTTCGAAGACGCCGGAGCAGACGCGAATGTAGGCCAGCCGGTCACGGTGGTTGGAGTCCATTCCAGCCTGAACCTTGAAGACGAATCCGGAGAACGGGTCGGCCACGTCGCGGGGTACATCGTCCTTGTCCAACCGGGCCTCTGCGGCAGGTGCCAGGTCGACGAGCATGTCGAGGAGTTTGTGGATGCCGAAGTTGAGCACCGCCGAGGCGAACATCACCGGGGTCGATTTACCGGCCAGGAAGGTCTCCTGATCGTGGTTCTGATCTTCCATGTCGAGGAGATCGGATTCGTCGACCGCGGTCTGCCAGGCATCGCCTTCGAGCTCGATGGCCTTGTCTGCGGTATAGGTCTCCTCCCCGGCGATGGCGGCACCGGCGTTGGTGCGGTCGTACTTCGTGTAGTCACCGGTGAGACGGTCAAGGACTCCCCTGAAGTCACCGGACTGTCCGACAGGCCAGGTCAGCGGGGTGGGCAGGAGACCGGTGCGCTCCTGGACCTCATCCATGAGCTCCAGAGCGTCGAGACCGGCACGGTCCCATTTGTTGACCACAGTGATGATCGGAATGTTGCGGTGGGCACAGACTTCGAAGAGCTTCATGGTCTGCGCCTCGAGGCCCTTGGCCGCATCGATGAGCATCACGGCGCAGTCGACGGCCGAGAGCACACGGTAGGTGTCCTCGGAGAAGTCCGCGTGGCCCGGTGTGTCAACGAGGTTGAAGACCGCATCCCGGTACTCGAACTGCAGCGCGGCCGAGGAGATCGAGATGCCGCGGTCCTGCTCCATCTTCATCCAGTCGGAGACAGTTGCGCGGCGACCGGCCTTGCCGTGGGTGGCGCCTGCCTTGCCGATGGCTCGCGCGTGTAGGGCGAGCGCCTCGGTGGTCGTCGATTTACCCGCGTCGGGGTGCGAAATGACAGCGAACGTCCGGCGGCGAGCCGCCTGGGTTCGAATGTCCTTGTCAGAATACTGGCCAGAAGTCACCAAAATATCTTATCTCTCTTCTGTCTCCGACCGGGTGTCCGGTCAGTCACAGTTGTGGTCGGTGCGCGTCTGCGGCTGTGTTCAGTCTGCGTGAGCGGTACAGCAGGGGCGTCCAGCGTCCTGTCGGATTCTGCGTTTAAGCTTGGTGGCGATGAATGAGGAATTTGTTGAATACGCCGGACGCTCTGAACCGAAGGAACGCCTGCTCAAGGCTCTACCGCTGATTATCGTAGCGATCCTCGGCATCCCCTTCCTGGTTTACGCGATCAAGTTCTCACTCGAGATCGGTCAGGTCACCAGCTACCTCTTCGACCTCGGAACCTCCGGTTTGGAGGCCTTCAGCATGGTGATGCTCAGCCTCTCCGGTGCGTTCTGCCTCGTCTTCTACCTCGTGTTCCTCTTCATCGGCACCCGCCGGCGCACCTGGAAATGGCGCATCTGGTGGTCTGTCGCGGCTTTCCTGGCTGCGGCCATCCTCCCCATATGGTGGCTGTTCGCCGGCTACTTCACCTCCGCTCCCGCCTAGCTTCACAGTTGTGCGAGGGCCTTTGCGATCCTCTTCTCCGACACCGGGTGGGCCGTTCCCAGCGAGTTCGCGTAGAGGCTGACGCGCAGCTCCTCGAGCATGATGATCACGTCCCGCCACTCACTGGGCACCGAGACGACAACCTTCGACCAGTCTGCCTTGGACAGTTCGGGGAATCTGTTGCCGACCTTCTTCATCACGGAGTCGGCGCTGCCGCTGACGCGGTCCATGAGCTGCTTGTCGCGCATCGGCGAGTTCTGCATTCCGTCGATGCGGACCACCTCTGCCTGCACCCACCTCGGCAGGTCGCGAACCATCTGCCCGGACATCGCGGCAACCGACGCACCCGTGACTCGCGATCCGCGCCATGCCTGCACATCGGCGAGGTTGGACAGGATCGCCAGGGACGAGGCCTTCGACACACGCCGGTCGAGTTCGGTCGTGGACCGCAGCGCCTTCATCAGGTGAGGCAGCAGGTTCGAGCACATGTCGGTCAGCGATGCCTGCATGGTGGTTTCGAGCCGTCCGAACTCCTCCGCATCTGACACCCAGGCGGTCTCTGCTGGTCCCGATTCGTTCTCGACGACAGTGCGGATGCCGGCTCGAATGAGTGCGTGGAGCATTTCGTCCGAGGACTTCTGGTGGCCGGCGAGGACGAGTTTCTCATCGGTCGTCAGTCCGTCTCGCAGGTATTTCAGTGACTCGTTCGTGCGCAGGCTCAGCAAGGTGATCAGTCCCTCGCGCGAGGCCAGGCGCGCCTGGGCAGCTGTATCGAAGGCAATGAGGTCGACACTGCTGCCACGGTCGGCCAGGCCCGGTACAGCACCGACTTCTGTCTCGTCTGGGTCAGTCAGAGCGCCGAACGACCATGAGGTCAGCCCGGTCTTGGCATTGAACGCGACCTGCTTCGCCCGAGCCTTGCGCACCTGGGGCTTCGCCGTCGCCGTCAATTTGTTCAGGTCCTCGCCGATACCGACTGTGATGGTCCCGTCGACGACGCGGAAGCGGATCCTCAGGTGCGGTGGAATGCGGTCGCGGTCGAAGTCCTCGGCGGTCACGGTGATGGGCACCAGGTCATTCAGACCTCCCCCGCCTGCGCGTTCGCTCAGCTGAGCAGCGAGCACCTCGGGCAGAGCCCCGCGATAGGGGGTGAGGACAGGCAGGATGTCGCGGGCGACGTCCGGTGCGGGCACGAAGTAGCGGCGCTTGTTCTTCGGCAGCGACCGAATGTAGGCCGCGACGAGTTCCTCCCGCAGTCCCGGGACCTGCCAAGAGAATTCGTCGGAATCCACGAGGGGCACGGCGGCTGCAGGCAGCTCGACGGTCACCCCGTCCTCGGTGCTGCCTGGTTCGAAGGAGTATCGCAGCTTCGCCATCGAACCGTCGACCAGTTCCCATTCCATCGGGAAGTCGTCGGCCACCGAGGCGGTCAGTTCCTCACTGTCATCGCTGAGCAGGATCGACGTGGTCAGATCCAGCAGATGCGAGTCGCGACGCTTCTGCTTCTTCCACCAGGAGCGGAAGTCTGCCGCCGAGGTGGTCGTGGCCGGAATCCGCTCATCGTAGAACTCGAAGAGGGCATCGTCCTGATCCAGGACCCGGCGGTTGCGTGTGCGTGAGGCCAGCGCCTCTGCCTCATCGATGATCGTCGCGTTGTGGTCGAGGAATCCGAAGCGTTCGTGCCAGTCACCTTCGATGAGGCCCTTGCGGATGAACATGTCACGCGCGGCCTCCCGGTCGAAGGTGCCGAATCCGACGCGTCTGTCGGAGACGAGGGTGACTCCGTAGAGTGAGATCTTCTCGTAGACCATCGAGCCGCCGGCCTTCTTCGACCAGTGCGGGTCCGAATACTGTCTGGTCACCAGGTCACCGGCCGCTTCGACGACCCACTCGGGTTCGATCGCTGAGACGGTGCGTGCCCATAATCTGGAGGTTTCGACCAGTTCGGCGGCCATGACGAAGTCGGGCTTCTTCTTGAACAGACCCGAACCGGGGAAGATTGCGAAGCGGGTGCCGCGGGCCCCCTGATAGTCCTTGTTGCGCTCGGACCTGGAGCCGATCATCGACAGCAGCCCGGTCAGCAGCGCACGATGAATGGCCGCGGCATGCGGGTCGAGCCGCGCACTGGCAGCACTCTGTCCGGAGTCTTTCGCGTCGTCGTGTCCGCCGTTCTTCTTCGCGCTGCGCTTCTGCGCACTGAGTTCGGCGAATCCGACCTTGCCGTTGGCGCTCTTCGCTCCTGTCGCCGCTGCGGCAGCCTTCGACGCGGACCCAGGGCCCGCCTCGGCGAGGGCATTCGACCCAGAAGACGAGCCGGACGACGGCGCATTCTCGGCACCAGACGCGTCGACAGGGCGCCATACGGATTTGTTGACGCGGATACCGGCGGATCCGAGCAGAGAGCGCAGCTGGCCGACGAGGTCCTGCCATTCGCGGATGCGCACGAAGTTGAGGAATTCGGCCTTGCACTGGCGACGGAACTTCGAACTCGTCAGCGCCGATTGCTGGTCGTCCAGGTAGTTCCACAGGTTGAGGTAGGAGAGGAAGTCACTGCCCGGGTGGGTGAAGCGGGCGTGCTTCTCGTCGGCGGCAGCTCGCACCTCGGTGGGACGTTCGCGGGAGTCCTGAATGGACAGCGCGGCCACGATGATGGTGACTTCTCCCCCGCATCCCGCCTCGGCGCCGGCAATGACCATGCGCGCCAGTCTCGGGTCGATCGGGAGCAGCGACAGCTGCCGGCCGGTGGGGGTGACCGTGATCGTTCCGGCCTTATCGCTGGTCAGGGCACCCAATTCGGAGAGCATGGTGCGTCCGTCACGGACGGTCTTGGCTTCCGGTGGGGTGAGGAACGGGAACTCGAGGATCTCCTTGTCACTCGACGCGAACCCGAGATCGGCCATCTGCAGGATGACGCTGGCCAGGTTCGTGCGCAGGATCTCCGGGTCGGTGAACTCGGGTCGCGAGTCGAAGTCGGCTTCCGAATACAGGCGAATGCAGATGCCGTCGCTGGTACGGCCTGAGCGGCCCTTGCGCTGGTTCGCGCTCGCCTGGGAGATGCGTTCGATCGGCAGACGTTGGACGCGGGTGCGGTTGGAGTACCGGGAGATGCGGGCGGTGCCGACGTCGATGACGTATTTGATGCCGGGCACGGTCAGGGACGTTTCGGCGACGTTCGTGGCCAGCACAAGGCGTGGCCTGGAGTGCGGTTTGAAGACCTTCTGCTGTTCACCGGCGGAGAGTCGGGCGAACAGCGGCACGACCTCCCAGTTGCTCAGGCGTGGCCGTTTGCGCAGGTGGGCCTCGAGAGCATCGGCAGTGTCGCGGATCTCGCGCTCGCCGGAGAGGAAGACGAGGATGTCGCCGGGATCTTCGGCGCTGAGTTCGTCGAAGGCTGCGATGATGCCTTCGGTCTGTTCCTCCGGCCCTGTTTCGTAGCTGCCTGACTCCCCCGGTCCATCGACCTCGTCATCTTCCTCGTCGTCGACCAGCGGACGGTAGCGCACCTCGACCGGATAGGTTCGGCCCGCGACCTCGATGATCGGTGCGTCGTCGAAGTGCGCGGCGAAGGACTGCGGATCAATCGTCGCCGAGGTGATGATGACCTTGAGCTCGGGCCGTTTCCCCATCACTTCTTTGAGGTAGCCGAGCAGGAAATCGATGTTGAGACTGCGTTCGTGAGCCTCGTCGATGATGATGACTTCGTAGTCACGCAGCAGTTTGTCGCGAGAGAGCTCCGAGAGCAGGATGCCGTCGGTCATGACCTTGACCCGGGTCGAATCCGCGACCTGCGCGGTGAAGCGAACTTGGTAGCCGATGGTCCCGCCGAGGTCCTCGCCGAGCTCGTCGGCGATGCGCTCGGCCACTGTCCTGGCAGCGATTCGCCGAGGCTGCGTATGCCCGATCAGTCCGTTGACTCCCAGCCCCAACTCGAGGCAGATCTTGGGCAGCTGGGTGGTCTTGCCCGATCCCGTCTCACCCGCGACGATGACGACCTGGTTATTGCGGATGGCCGCGGCGATCTCGTCCTTCGCCGCGGAGACCGGCAGGTTGGCTGGGTAGGTGACATCGACCGACTGTGACCGACGGGCAGCGCTCAGCCGTGCCCGGCGCTCCCGGTGACCGGCACCGGTGTTCTTGCGCCGCTGATTATTCCGCCGAGGTTGCCGTTTCGGCGACGACGAGTCCTTGCGCGGTGAATGTGTACCGGCGCGAGGTGACGTCGGTTCCGCACGCGGGGTGGAGTCCCCCTTGCCTGGAGTCGAGTTGCCCGGGCCTGGGGTCGAGGATGCTGAGTTCTCATGTGCCATTTCAGTCCCAGCTTATCGCCTGCCCCGCCGAGGCAGGCACCTCCCGTGCGTGTACGCATCCAGCCCCACGTGCGAGGACCCGCCCGGCAGCGGTGCGTGAAGGTGCTCAGGTGTTATGCGCCAACGACCGCAGCTTGGCGAGGTAGGCCTCCCAATCCTGGCCCTCCGGCATGTTCGGACTGCGCGGGTTGAGTCCGACCTGCCCGTCGATGCTCTCGCGAACGATGTCGACTTGTCCTATATGCCGCGCGAGGTCCACGAGGACGTGGACCATGATCTGCTGCAGAGACACCGCAGCCTTCTGAGCCGACCAATGTGGAACTGTGCCCTGCGCCGCGAGTGCGTGGGTGTCGATCGTCTCGTCTGCAAAGACCCACACTCGTCTGTAGAACTCGAGGACGGAGTCCGCCGTTTCGCTCTCCGTGGCATACCAGTCGGCCTGCGGGTCGGCGTCGAACTGCTCATCGGTGATGATCTCTTCGGGATTCGGCCAGGGCCTGCCGAAGGTGTCGCCGAAGTACCCGATCTCCACGTTGGCCATATGTTTGACGACGCCTGCGAGGTTGAAGCCCGTGGCGGTATGCGGCATCCGCAGTTCCCGCTCGCCGAGCCCGTCCAGCTTCCACATCAGATCGTTGCGGCATGCCTGCAGGTGGTTCTTCAGGATCGTCTTCATCGCATCGTCGCGGGCCATGGATCAAGTCTGCCGCACCGGCGGGAAGAAGAACAGAGTCTTCCCGACGGTGCGGCAGGCGACATCTCATCCGCCCCAGAGCGGAGCCAGGCTCGAGTAGAGCTGCTGAACGCCGAGGATGATGAAGAGCAGCGCTGTGATGGCCAGAGCGATATTGGTGTGCAGCTTGTTGGCCCACTTCTTCGGGATCTTCTTTCCATTGAGGAGACCGAGCAGTGTGATCGCCAAGAACGGCATGAACAGCGATCCGAGCACACCGTAGGCCAGGATCAGACCGATCGGCTTGCCCAGCAGGAAGAGCAGCATGGGCGGGAAGGTCAGCCACAACACGTAGAACTTGAAGTACTTGCCGCCGGTCAGCGTGTCAGGGTGACCAGCGGGCTTCTTGCGCATGTGCCCCCAGAAGTCGGCGAACATGAGCGAGACACCGTTCCACACTCCGATGATCGAGGAGAAGGATGCGGCCCAGAAGCCGACGAGGAAGCCGGTTCCGACCACATCGCCGTATTTGGCTTTGAGGACATCTGCGAGTTCGATCAGACCCTTGTCATCGGCAGAGATGGAGACTCCGGCTGCGCGTACGACCTCGGCTCCGACAATGAGCATGGCGATGACGAAGATCCCTGTCAGCACGTAGGCCATGGAGTTGTCGATGCGCATCACACGCATCCATTTGGGTGTGTGCCAGCCCTTCTCACGCAGCCAGTAGCCGTAGGCAGCCAGGGTGATTGTGCCGCCGACACCGCCGGCCAGTGCCAAGGTGTAGATGACGCCGCCTTCCGGAATCAGCGGGATCAGGCCGGTGAGCATTTCCGGAATGTTGGGAACGGCGATGATGGCCAGGCCCACAACGGTGACGAACATGATTCCGACGAGGGCTGCGGTGATCTTCTCGAAGACGGAGTACCGCCCGAACCAGACCATGGCGAAACCGGCCAGGCCCATGACGATCGCCCACACGGTGAGGTTGACTCCCGGAAACAGTGCGGCCAGAGGGAGAGCGGCAGAACTCATCGCGGTGGCTCCGTAGACGAAACCCCAGATGATGATGTAAGGCCCGAAGTACCAGGTCGTCCACCGCCCCAGAGACGTCCAACCTTCGAAGATCGTCTTCCCCGTGGCCAGAGTGAATCGACCTGCGCCCTCGACGAGGACGATCTTGAGGATCACACCGACGATCACGGCCCACATCAGTCCGTAGCCGAACTGGCTGCCGGCCACAAGGGTCGCCACCATGTCGGCGGCACCGACACCGGTCGCGGCCACGACCAGGCCGGGACCGATCACCTTCCATTTGGCTGGCCCCTCGGCCTCGGGCACACCCGTGCCTGCACCGGGGTCTGCCGCACCGGGGTCTGCCGGGTCGCCGGGACCGGATGGCTGCGGCCTGTTTTCACTGTCAGTCATGTAGCGTCTTCACCTTCGTCATCGGCTGCACCGCCCGCACCACTGACATCGAACTCACCGTCGCGCCCACATCGCACTACCGGCGACTCCGCGTCTGGAAGCGAACTTCAGCGGAAATCGTCGTACCTTGACATGGTATTCGACCACAGCAGTTATCCTCGATACGTGACCCACGACGACTCACGCAGCAGGATCGCCCGACGGATGTTTCCCGACGGCGACGATCCCGATCCGCGTTTCACCCTCGCCAACGAACGCACATTCCTGTCATGGATCCGCACGGCGCTGGCATTCATCGGCGGTGGCATTGCCGTCGAGGCTTTCACCTCGGAGATCTTCACCTCCGGCTTGCGTGCGACTCTGTCGATCGTGCTCATGGTCATCGGATTCATCCTCGCCGCAGGTGCGGCATTCAGATGGCACCGCATCGAATCGGCCATGCGACACAAGACGTCGCTGCCGCTGCCTCTCATCATTCCCATCGTCAGCCTGGCCACAGCATTGGGTGCCGGCCTCCTCGTTCTGGTCTTCGCCGGAGTCCTATGACCACGCCGCGCCCCAGACGGCCCCAGCCACATGCCGATCCGGGACTGCAACCCGAGCGCACGACCCAGTCCTGGCTGCGCACCAGCCTGACGATGACCGTTGTCAGCCTCCTGTTCATCCGCTGGATCAACGTGTTCGAAGGACTGTCCGTCGTGATCTTCGTCGTCTGCATCGCATTGGCGATCGCCGCGATCGCCCTGCAGGTCAGGCGCTACCGCCTCGGAGCGGGGTCCATTCGCGCCGAACGGGGGCGTCCGACCCCCTGGGCGGTCCTCTTCCTCACGAGCTCGGTCTGCCTCATCGCCGTCCTCGGAATCGCCTCGGTCATCAAGATCTCCCTCGATTGACGTTCCTCGCTGTGAGACCGCCGTCCGGTTCCCGTCTGGCGTTGCCTAAACTGGACGACATGAAGGACGCACGTGAAGTTTCGACCGCCCCACTTGTCGCCGCAGGTCTCATCGGCGGATTCCTGACCGCCCGCGAGACCGGGATCCGTCCCCTCGGCGGAGTCGTGCTCGCAGCCGCCGGTGCCTACGCGGCCCGCACCTGGTTCACCAAGGCGGGCTGGCCCGTCGGCACGGCACTGACCTTGGGCTACCTCGGCGGGTTCGGAGCTTCTCATCCCCTGGCGAAGAAGATCGGTGCCTGGCCCGCTGTGTTCAGCGTCGCCGCCGTGACTGCGACAGCCGCCTATGCAGCCGTCGACTCAGCCACTACAGACTGACCCCACTACAGACTGACCCCACCACCGACTGACCCACCACCACTGTCTGCCTCGGCCGAAGCCGACTGATCCGGAAAGCGAGGACCACCGGTAGCCCATGCTGGCTGTTTTCGAAGGCTTCGCCGTCATCGCAGGTGTCATCCTGGTCGGATTCGTGCTGGGGCGATCCGACGTCCTCGGGCCCAACGGTCAGCAGGTCATCGCGAAGCTCGTCTTCTATGCCGGCACCCCCGCCCTGCTCTACGTCACCGTTGCCGACACCGATCTGGGGCTGATCTTCAACACAGCACTCCTGGCCACGGGCGGGTCCGCCGTGATCGTGGGCGTGCTGCTGTTCGTCCTCACCCGATACATCCGCAAACGCAGCACCGGCGAGGCGATGTTCTCCGCCTGGGCTGTCAGCTACGTCAACATCGGCAATCTCGGAATCCCGATTGCGGCCTACGTCCTCCACGACATCGGATATGTCGCGCCTGTGCTGCTGTTCCAGCTGCTCATCCTCGCACCCATCGGCATGGCCGTTCTCGACGCCGCGGGGACGAAGAAGCTCGATCAGCGCTGGTACTCCGGCGTGCTCCAGATCCTCCGGAACCCCATTGTCCTCGGTGCTGCCGCCGGTGTGGCCGCCTCGGCGACGGGTTTCGAACTTCCGCGCTTCATCTTCGAACCCATCGATATGATCGGCGCCACCGCAGTCCCGGGAGCCCTGCTGGCGTTCGGCATCTCACTCAAGGACGGTTGGGGGCTGCCTGCTCCCGGATCCAGGAAGCAGCTGACGTACATCACGATCGCCAAGCAGGTCATCCAGCCTGCCCTGGCCTGGGTCATCGGCGGTCCCCTGCTGGGATACTCCGGCATCGCTCTGTTCGCCATCGTCGTCACTTCGGCATTGCCGACGGCGCAGAACGTCTACATCTACTCCATGCAGTACCGACAGTCCGAGGCGCTCATGCGTGATGCGGTCTTCATCACCACCGTGCTGGCAGTGCCGACACTCGTCATCATCGCTGCTCTGCTGGGCTGACTGCCCAGCCCCACTGGGTTGACCGACCGGCCCTACCGGGTTGACCGCCAGGCCCTACTGAGTTGACCGACCGGCCCACTGGGCTGCCCATCTGGGCGGGCTGCGGGGCAGAATTCGGGACGGCGGGCCACCTCGGCGCACCCGTTCGCCTAGGTGATCTGGGGGTCTGTGGCGTGTCGGAGCCTGCTTGCCCACCCGGGTCACTGACAATGGGAACGTGGCTGGAGACGAGAAGAACGAGACCGAAGACCTCCTGAGCAGGCGGATGAGTTCAGGATCCAGTAGTGCTGCCGAAAAGCAGACGGATCCTCCGCTGGAGGCCGCGAACGATCCTTCGACCGACACCGAGGCGTTCGACCCGATCCGGGAGCCGATCGCCAAGGACGAGCCCAGACCCTCAACCGGACCCGTCCGCGTCGCGCCCGCTCACTCTTCGCATCCCCCCGAGACCGCCCGGACCCGCGAAGTTCCTGCCAACGCTCGCACTGCTGTGATGAGCGAAGCCGACTGGGCCGCCGTGACTCACGCCGCGACGTCCACCGAGGTTCATGACCCTGAGGTACCCGAACGCCGCCGCAGCGTCCTCGATGTCATCGGCACCATCTGGATCACACTGGCCATACCGTTCATCCTCCTGGCCCTGGCCGTGCGCTTCGTCGCCTCCGGACTGTTCATCAAGTTCGAGTACTTCCGACCCGGATTCCCGGCCGACCAATTCGGCTTCGGCAGCGCCGACCGCGAACACTACGCCACCTACGTCATCGACTACCTGGCGAACCTCGACTCTCGGCGTTACCTCGCCGATGTGATCATGCCCAATGGCGAGCCCATCTTCATCTCCGAAGAGCTCAATCACATGGCCGACGTCAAGGACCTCATCTCACTGCTGTACCTGATTGCGATGATCGGCCTCATCGGCGCGGTCCTCTTCGGCCTCTACATGTCACGCAGGCACGGTATGGGAATCCACGTCGGGCTGCGTCTGGGCGCCATCATCAGCATCATCGCCATGGCCGCCGCGGCAGTGCTGGCATTCCTCGGGTGGGACACCTTCTTCCGCGGATTCCACAAGATCTTCTTCTCCGACGGGACCTGGGAGTTCTACAGCGACGATTCCCTCATCCGACTCTTCCCGCCCCAGTTCTGGGTCGACGCGGGGATTGCCGGAGGCGGACTCTTCGTCCTCTTGGCCATCGTCCTCTTCTGGCTCAGCTTTGCCGGCCACAAGAAACGCCGTGCGCTGAAGAAGGCCCGGCGAGAAGCCTGAGCACAGCGGGTTCAGTCCCGCTTGCGCACAGCGGGATCAGGCCCGCTCCACAATTCCGGCCGGGTGGTCTTTCCCCTTCCACCCGGCCGAATTCTCCGTCCTGCGACTGTCGGTCCGCCCTGCGTCTGTCCGTCCGCCCTGCGTCTGTCCGTCCGCTCTGGGACGTCATATCGAGAATAGACGCGGATGGATGCCGCCTTGGCGGCACATGCCAGTTCCCGCCGATCGCAGGTCACGGCCTTGATGGAACGCTGCAGCATGACTAGCGTCGAAGATACGGCTCGTGATGTCCCTCCCGTGGACACCCGGTCGATGATCGAACGACTAGATCGCTTCGAACAACGAGAGGAGCAGAGGACCATGAGTGACGAGAAGAAGAACCTGCCAGACGGCGCCCCCAGCATGGATGAGCCCACCGAGCAGGAGGTGACTGACTTCAATGTCGGAGTCGACTCCGACGCTGAAGCGGAGGGCAGCTCGGAGACACCCGAGGACAAGCTCGAGCGCATTGCCACCGAGCACGACGTAGCGATCGACACGGATCCGGAGGAGGTCCAGGCTGAAGCAGAGCGCTCGCTGGATAAGGACTCAACAGAAGACGAAGACCGCGATGTCCGCGGCGGGGACACGAAGGAGGAAGAGGACCCGGCGTGGGAACCACCGGACTGAGAAAGCCCTTCCCAAACAGTCGGTTTCAGGTCGGACAGCAGTAATTGGCGCGCCGGCGATCGGGTTTCACTCGACGGTGGTTATGCTCAGTCGTCGACGGCGTCGCGTCCGCGGCGGACGATGATCGGGTCGGGTTCGTAGACGATTGAGGTGTCCTTGTCCTCGTAGTCGAACTGGTTGAGGAAGTAGCGCAGCGCGTTGAGTCGTGCCCGCTTCTTGTCATTGCTCTTGATGGTGATCCACGGAGCATGATCGGTGTCTGTGCGGCGGAACATCTCTTCCTTCGCCGCGGTGTAGTCGTTCCAGCGATCCAGGGACTCGAGGTCCATGGGAGACAGCTTCCACTGTCTCACCGGGTCGATCTGGCGAATCGCGAAACGCGTCCGCTGCTCACGCTGGGTCACCGAGAACCAGAACTTCGTGACGTGGATGCCCGAATCGATGAGCATCTTCTCGAACACCGGTGCCTGCTCCATGAACGTCTCATACTCGTAGTCCGTACAGAAGTTCATGACCCGCTCCACGTTGGCCCGGTTGTACCAGGACCGGTCGAACATGACGATCTCACCGTTGGTGGGCAGGTGGCTGATATAGCGCTGGAGATACCACTGCCCCGCTTCCTTGTCCGAGGGCTTATTCAGGGCCACCACGCGTGCCGCGCGCGGATTGAGATGCTCGGTGAAGCGCTTGATCGTCCCACCCTTGCCGGCAGCGTCACGGCCTTCGAAGACGATGACATGCTTACGGTCGGTGTCTTGCCCCCAGTACTGGAATTTCAGCAGCTCCACCTGCAGCCGATACTTCTCGAGCTCGTATTCCTCCCGGTCCATGAGCTCCGGGTACGGGTAGCCCTCACGCCAGGTCTCGACCGCACGCCCCATCGGATCGATGAGATGCGGGTCAGTGGTGTGTGAGTCCTCGACCTGATAGCCCTCGATTCGAAGCTTGTCGATGTATTCGCGCAGATTCTCATTGAGCAGGTTGTTCACGGGCGCTCCTTCACATCGACAGCAACAGTCTTCGTCAGCGGCTTGGCCTCGTCATCTCGCGGTCGTCACCAGTCTCCAGGCACAGTACTGAGCAAAGATGAACATCAGGTTATCCGATCGATGTCCTGCTTTGGAATGATCCCCAGACTGAGGAGGGGCGCTGCCGCGACGATGGCGAAGGACAGCGGGTAGCCGAAAACGGTGATCAGCGCTCCGAATCCCGGACCCAAGATCGCGGACACGACGAACTGCCCGGTGTTCTGAGCGCCCATGGCCTTACCCGACCATTGCGGGCCGGCAGCCTCGGCGACCGAGGCAAAGGCCAGCCCGTTGTCGGCCACCGAGACCGTGGACGCCAGAATGAACACCACTGTCGCCACGGCGGGCATCGGTGTGAGTGAGATCAACGCGATCGCTGCCACGAGAACAACGGCTGCGATGGCCACGATCCGCATCAGTCCGACCCTGGACCCGAGCCGATCGGAGAGGCCGCCGACGATCATGCGCCCGATCGCTCCCACGATCTGAGAGGCCGCGACGATGCCGCCGGCGATGCCGACGCTGATGTGCTGGTTCGCGATGAGCCAGATGAGGCCATAGGTGGAGAACGCGAACTGTGGGATCACCAGCAGCGCGGAGACGGCGTGGATTCGCCACAGGAACGAATCCATCCGGTATGGATTACTCGTCGAGGTGGGCGTTTCCACCTCTCCCGTCGCCGAGGTGGGTCCTGGCCGGGCATCATTGGTGGACGTGGGTACGGGGGTGGGTGCCACCTCGGCGCGGGGAGGATCCCGGACGAGCCCGAAGCAGATCACGGCCATGACACCGGTGACGATGACGATGAACCACAGGTACCCGGTGAACCCGCTGGATGAGGCGATGGGTGGGACACTCAGAGCAGCCACACTGGTGCCCAGCGGCTGCGACATCTGCCTGATGCCCATGGCCAGACCACGCCGATGACGGGGAAACCACCCCATGACCACACGTCCGCTGGCAGAGTTCACGGACGCAGCGGCCGCTCCGGAGGCCGCGATGATGACGACCATCCACACCGGTGAGCCGACCACAGCGACGGCCAGGCCCGAGGCCAGAGCAGTCAGGGCGATGCCCAGCGTCATGGCCAATCGTTCGCCGAACCTGTCGGCGAAGGCACCCCAGGCGATGAGGGTGAGGATGAGGCCGAAGCTCGGCGCCGCGGCCACGGTGCCGGCCTGAGTCAGCGTGTAGCCAAGGTCAGTGTGCATATACGGAATCAGGAAGGCCGGACCGGTGATCGCGACAGTGGCCGCCATCTGGGACAGCACTCCGATGACGAGGATCACCCAGGCCTGTCTGTTGGGCGGATTCTCTGTCATGAGTTTGAGACTAGCCGTCTCACATTCTATTCGTCGTTGTGTCTCAGATCGCGGCTGACGCCACGCTGCCGTGTCTCGGATCGCGGCAGTCCCCGGTACCCTATAAAGTGAGTGCTGGCGCCGCACCTGCAGTGTCAGCGCAACGGGCCGAAAGCCCGCATATCCCCCTATAGCCCAATCGGCAGAGGCAGTCGACTTAAAATCGATCAAGTGTGGGTTCGAGTCCCACTGGGGGGACCAATGAAACAGCCCTCACCTGCAACAATGCAAAGTAAGAGGATGACTCAGATCTGGTGGGGAGTCGAGCTCCCCACGCTTACCCATCTTTTTCGTTTTGATTCTGGCCGAATTGGTTCAAGATCGAGGACATGTCCGGCGCTGCCGACGCCTTCGCCACATAGTGCTTCGACCTGACCGCCGTGCCCGAGTGGCCGAGGACCGCCGCTGCCGCCTCGAGGGTCGCCTCGGCATCAATGAGAGTCGCCACTGATTTGCGGAACACGTGAGGCGAAAACCCTCGCTGACCTTCGATCGCATTAAGCGCGTCACGCAAGGTGCGCCGATAGTTGTTCGGCCACTTCCACGTCCCAGCGCCGGAGGGGAAGATCGCGTTCGTCTCGGTCGGGATCACCTCGACACTTCGGCGCAGCAGCACCTCGACCGCGAACGTCGGCAGAGTGAGAATGCGGAATCCGCTCGAGGTCTTCGTATGCGTCTGCCTGAACAACCCCTTCTTCTTGAGGTAGACCAGTTTGGCGGAGACGGTCACTGTCGGATGTTCACCGAGGTCCACATCATCCCAGCGGAGCGCGAGGACCTCGCTGATCCTCAGCCCGGTTCCGAGCATCATGTCGACCACATCGAGCAGTTCACTCCCCCGCCGCGGTCCGCGATAGTCGGTGCCGTCCTGCCACTTGCGGAGCCCTTCACGGAGTGTTGCGACCTCGTCGACCGTGAGAGCCTGGACGGACTGCTTCCTGTTGGCCGGCAGGCGCACGTCGCGCACCGGGTTCGACCGGATCGCATCGTGGCGCACAGCGAGCTTGAACATGCCGTTGAGCGCGGTTCTCGTGGTCTTCGCCAGCCCCGGAGTGGATAGCGCCAGGTTTCGCAGGAAGCGGTCGACGCGGGAGACGGTGACCTCCATGAGCATGTACTCCCCCAGAGCCGGGAGAATGTGATTCTCGAGGCTATCCGAGTAGCGTTCGATCGTTTGCTCACTGCAATTGTTCGTCAGGTCGGGGTCTGTCTTCCAGATCGTCGACAGCGTCGCTACGGTCGTGTTGCCTGTAATCGAGTCGCCGGCACCGCCGGAGCCTTTGCGTGGGGGACGGGAGTCCCGTATCTGGGCCGGACCGTAGACTGCGGAGAGCAACCGGACGAATCTGATTCGACCGGAAGGACCTCCCGTCATGGCCATCGCCGCACCGCCCCTTGAGCGCCTCTTCACTTTGCGTCAGCTGCAGACCGCTGGCTATCAGGACCGCATGACGCTGCTCCGCAGAATCCAAAACGATGAGATCCCTGCTGTAAAGGTTGGCAATACCTTCAAGATTCGCGAACGCCACCTCGGACTGATCGCCGAGACCCTGTCAGGCCCGGAGGTCGAATCCCCCGTCGCCCCTGTCGCCTCGGTAGACGAGCTCAGCGAACTAGTGAAAGCTCTCGTCGACACCTTTCCGGCACTCGACGCAGATCGCAAACGCGAGCTCGGTCAGTTACTGGCCCCTTCGGTCGCCTGACATAAAAGAAGCGCCCCGGTGGAACCGAGGCGCTTCTCAAAGTAATCCACCTGTATGCAGCAGGTGACTTAATCGACTCATGTACGAGTACAAATAAAGGTATTTCAATTATGGCATATCGCCCCACCCAGATCAACCCTGATGCGCCCTCTGACGAAGTCGATGCGACCGATGCATTGACCCAGGTCCTCGAGTACTTCACCTCAAGTGAGCCGGTCTCACCGAACCACCGACTGCAGGACACCCAGACCCGCAGGAGAGAACGAATTGACACCGCCACTTATGGTGATGCTATGACAACATCTGTACTTCCCTGGTTACCTGATCGGCATCTGGGCGTGGTAGCAACGCTGGCCCACGCCGACGAACTCATTGCCCAGATCAGCGAATTGGTATTCGATTACGTAACGCGCAGTGGCGATGTATTCACTATCCGTGAAGAGCCGAATGGGATCGTGAGCAATGCGGTAGTTGAACAAATCGCGCCGATGCCCAGAAGCCTTCCGTTGCTCGCAGCTGATGCAATGGTCGATCTGCGAACGGCCATCGAACACACCCTGTTCGCTGAAGTCCGGTTTCTGAATGGCGGAACCCTGAGCGACGACCAGGCGCGGACCATAGAAATGCCAGCCCGAAATACGCACGACGATTTCGCCAAGTGGGCGAAAAAACTTGCGAAAAGCAAGCAAACTCCCTCCGCGATAGCCCAAGGAAGCGAACTGTTTCGTCGGATAGAGGGCCTTCAACCTTTACACCGAGCCATCAGGCCGGATCTTCATCCATTGGCTCTCCTCGCCTTGCATACGAACCATGCCAAACACCGCACACCCGCGGACGTTGCCGTACGGCTGGCAGCAATTGTCGATGAGAACCACCCGCCGCGCTCATTGAACGATTTCAAATCGGGTCCAGAGGCTCCGGTTCGGGTTGGAGACGTGATTGCACAAACTCCACTGGGCGAAAGAGTCTCCGTCTCCCTTTTCCCCGCCATCGGAATCAACCGCCCAGGCACCGAAGACTGGCCGTTTCTGATGGATGAGCTCGACCAAATTTCCAGATGGGTCAGAGAACAAGCAATTCCTCGCTTGATCACCGGCGGAGACCCTCCTCCGGAAAAGATTCCTGCCGGCTACGAGATCAAGCGCGGTCACGATGACGAACGCGAGGCAATAGGACTGGGGACATCCGTGACT
This sequence comes from Brevibacterium antiquum, assembly GCF_016107655.1. Taxonomy (GTDB): domain Bacteria; phylum Actinomycetota; class Actinomycetes; order Actinomycetales; family Brevibacteriaceae; genus Brevibacterium; species Brevibacterium antiquum. Next base: position 68,186 of record NZ_JABASX010000001.1, on the reverse strand, counting down.
GCAAACGAGAAGGCCAGCAGACGATTCGGTGCAGAAAGCGCACGCCCAAGTTTGGTCGATCTGCTTTTACCGACATCTTCGAATCTAACGCGCGAAACTCTCACTGCATGGGTTGATCAACTTGATGACGATGCTGTGACCGAGCGAGTTGAGAGGCTCAAAGGGTTCGTTACGGATTCCGCCTCAATGTTCGAGAACCACAAGGTAGTAGCGGACCTTCGTGATGAAGCTCTTCAATTTGCGAGTAAGTGTCGTGGGTGAACTTCCAAAAGAAGATTAAGGACGTCAGAATTGCAGTTCAACGCATACGTTCAGCCAGCTGGTCGAAGAACTCAGTCAGCATCTTGCCCGCACTCATTTTCGTCAACTCAGCTCCGCCGAATCGATAAACTTCGTAGCCGGCCAGCCTGAGTCGGCGGTCCTCGGCGACCATCTCGCTATAGAGCCTAGGGCTCGCAGTGTCGCCATCCGCGTAGTGCTGCTTCCCGTCGACTTCGAGCACGACGCGGTGACTGCTGGAAAACAGGATGAGGAAGTCCATCCGCTGCCGCACCAACGGGCTGCTGTTCTGCCCAGCCGTTCGACGAGCCAGCTGGGTGGCCGGATCGAAGTGCAGGTAGACCTGCGGGATCAGCGCCGGGATGTCGAACGTCTTGTCCTTGTACCGCGCTGCGTATGTGTCGAAGACCACCTGCTCGACCTTGTTCTTGTCCAGGGAGTCCCGCAGGCGATTGTGAAGATCCAAGCCGACTTCCCGTGGTGACACCTCGTCGGCGTAACCCTGCCGAACACGCCACCACTCGATGAGCTTGCTGTACGTCAGGCCATCGGCCGGGATCGGCTGGTCGAAGACCAGACAGAACTCCCCGTTGCGGACGATCTCGATGTCGTTGTTGACGGCATCACGGAGCACCAGCTCGGGCTTGGGCCCGTTCGCAGCGAAGATCAGGTTCTTGGCCGGCGTGCCGACCCCTCCCCCGCGGTCGTACTCAGCAAGCAGCGCAGTCAGATCGTCCAGAAGCACGCCGGTGACATCGAGCTCGGTGACCATGCGGCGCGCGAGGGCCACCAGACGGGGTAGTTCCCAGCCTGCGGTGTACCCCTTGATGACGTCGCGCTTGTATTCCTCGTCCCCTGGCTTGCGATCAGGTATTGACCATGGCAGCTGAAGCTCCTCGGCCAGCACAGTTTCGAGATCGCGTCGTGTATAGGTGTGGATGAACGCTTCTGCGATCGCGTTGCGGAAGGAACGTGACGTCGCCTTCACTATCCGGCTTCTCGTGCTAAATCTTGTCGAGCCGCAACGAACTCGTCTTCAGAGATCAAATTTTTCGCATACAGATTCAATAGCCGGCGAAACTGCTCGGAGTTATCCTGCGGAGCCGTGGCTGAGTGCTTCGATGACTCTTCCTGCAGAGCGGGTCCCGCATCACCTAATTCCTGCGATTGCCGACTAACTTTGAGGCTCGCCTCGTTAATGGTGTTCACCATTGCGGCGATTTTTGCATCCGTCGCTCCGTCTTCCGTTGACCACGTACGCGTGAACGAAAAATCGGGACCTTCAACATTCACCTGAAACTGACGCATATCCACCTGTGAATGAATACGTGTGGTGCCGACGACAGAATTAGTCGTGCGAGTGTGCATCAGATGATTGCCAGAGACAGAATAGCTCGCACGCACACTCTCAAGCGATCCCCCTCGACTTGACGGGCTAAAAGGCTGCCCAGTCCAAATCTCTCGTGGATAGATGAGAAAGGCAATAGCTACTGGTACGACCCGAATCTCAATAGGCTCGCCGCCCTTGGTCTCTGCAGTCCGACGGCTCAGGTCCGACTCCACCGCCTGCCGATTGCGACTCTTCTTGAGATCAACGAACAACTCCGGATACCTCAGTTCGCACGTCTTTCTAAAAACCTGCATTGCCTCGAGTGAGGCTGTCGACTGGTCGAAACCATCAAGATCGAATGTATGCGGAAATGCGTCGACGGGTTGGCCATCGGGCCAACTGAGAATCTCACCTTTAGGTACAAGCTGTATGTATGAAATCCCGAAATTGGAGATGAACAAACGTATAGCTTCGAGGTCAGAAATCTGATAGCTCACTGATCGGTCTTTGACGTAAATAGTTCCATTCAACCAGACGACGAGCTCTTTGCCCCTTTTTGTACGAACTGAGATCTCGTCGGAATTACCCACGCCAAGAGAATCGTCAAAACTGATGCCACGACGACGAGCAAGGTCCTTCAAGATTCCTGACGCGGCTAGGAACTCTTTATTGTCAAAAATTTCCACGGCATCTGGGTCGTCGAACGACGAATACTTCGGCCCATCGTCCACGGGTGCGCCTTGACGCACAAAACGCACATAGCTTGATGACCAAAATTTGTTGACCACGATTGCGCGAACTTGAGCTACTTCGTTCAATGCCCAGCTGTGCGAGATTTGTCCCTTGCGAACAAGGAGAATCGAGGTCTCGGCATCGTCGACTTCAAGAACTGTTTTCCGATTGATACGGGCGAGTATTTGACCCACTGCGTGCTCCATCTCCAGACGGTACTCGGCCGGACGAATGGTGCGACAGAGCGGACCACAGTCACGATCTCGACTACGGCTGATCCTATTTTAAAGGTTCCACGAGGGCTTCTCCTCCTCAACCAAGCAATGCAAGATTCCAATCCAGAGTCAGATCGGGAACAGCAAACAGGATCCATCGGTATAGCTCGCCCGGCAGTTATCGGGCTCTGCAAGCTGCCCTAGCAGCTGACCGGCTTGTTCACCTGACGCAGCGACTGAGTCTATTTACTCAGATAGAGCTCGGGCCGAACCACTTCGTCAACTTATCAACACAAGCATTCTTCTCGGTCGGTAAGGTGAGGAACGACAGATCGCCGGTGCTGGTCTGCCAAGGGCTGTCACGCTCGTCGTCTGGCACCTCGTCATCGATGGCCGGGTACGCCAGCGCCGCGAGCGTTGCCCCAAAAGTCGAGGAATACGCGTGAAGCTGGTAAAGATCTTCCCGGTCGACACCTCGCTGACCCCCGAGTCTTTTGTACTTGGCATCGAGCACAGCAGCAATTGAACCTCTCCCTACTAGAACATCTGGGTAGAGCTTGCCCATTGTTCGTCGGGGATCGACCGTCGAGCGCGCCAGATAACCCGACGTCTGCGTGGTTGTGCCATGACGCACAGGCTGCTCGGTCGCCAGCCCAGCGCAATGCAACACGAACAGCTCCCACAGCTCGGCGACGTCGATCAGCACGCCGTGCGTTGACTCGTCGTGAGCCGCAACGCCGAGGGGATCCTTGTTCAAAATCCGCCACGACAGCTCTGCTGCCCGACGCCACTTGATCGTGATCGGGCTGTACCGAGCCCTCTGGATTTCGTGCAAGCTTGGCTTAGGCGGCCGCGGCCCTGTAGCTGCCCGCAACACCGCTAGCTGCTCGTCGAGTCGGGGCCCACGCCAGCGGGCTCCCACAAGGTGCTGATCGAAGTAACGATCTGCGAGGACTACTGCCCTGGCCGGGGCGTTGTCATAGGTGCGCGCCACCCGCGTGGAGACGAGGTCACGGTGCCCGGATGCCCGTCGACGGGCGGTAGCTCCCACGTCGAGACGCCCATTCACCGCCAGTCCATTCGAACTAACCTTCTGCCCTGTTCGCGGCAACGCATGCTGTCCCGCTGTGAGCGTCGATGCTCGCCACAGGGCGGCTAACAGCTGCGTCACCGCGCTGGTCGTACCCGTTGACTGCTCGGCGGTCCGCGGCAGAACCTGGACGTTCAGGACGGTACTGATCCACGACGTGATCGTATATTTGCAATAACAAGATCCCCATCGCACTCAACCCAAACAAATGCCAGCGCAAACAGCAGTATTTTGCGTCTAATAGTTTTCTGCGGAACGCAGACTCAGACACCGGCTCCAAAGGCAGACAGTTGCCACGTGTTCAGGCCAGCCAAACCGTTGGATATGTCAGAGCTAGGCCCAGCCTCGCAGCTCAGACCCTTTCTCCTTCGACCTGCCGTGATGGCAGGACAAGCGAGAATATCAACGCGAGAGCAGTGAATACTGCGGCAACGATAAGAGCATTTCGATAGCCGCTCGCATCTGTACTGCCGGCGATGACCGCCGACATGATGCCAATCCCCACTGACGCCCCAAAGTTGAACGCAGCGGAGTTCATGCCAGGCAAGATGCCTGGATGCGATGCAGGAGCATAGATGATCCCGAGCCCGTTGAGCGCGCATGATGCCGCTGCCGAGTACGTCGCACCCATGAAGAAGACGACGCATCCGAGCATGACCGCGTTGGACACACCAAAGACCATGAGGACCGTAAGCAAGAGGCTGCCAAGAAGACCGACCCTGAGGACGAGGCGATAGCCTACTTTGGGTGCTAGAGCTCCGAATACCGGCGCGGTGCCCCAGCCAAGGATTGAATACGGCATGAGGAAGAACAGCGCCGATACAGTCGAGCTCAGACCAAATCCCGACTCTGTGTCCTGAGTCAGTGCAGGTACGACGAACACGAGGACAGAGAAGCTCGAGGCCAAGGTGAAGAACGTGGTCAGCAAGAGGCCCCAGACCCCTCGGTCGGAGAGCGCTTCGATGGGCAGGAGCGGATTCGAGATCCGTCCTTCGCCGATGCGGAACGCGATGAGCGCAATCACTGCGACGCCGAAACTGACCCAGGTCTTCATATCGGACCAACCGCCAGGCAGGAAAGCCGAGGTAAGTCCGATGTTGATGGCGACGAGCGTGAGAGTGAGGGTGCCGATCCCCCACCAGTCCATGCGTGCGCCCGACATTTCCTTGACCTCCGGCGTCCATCGGGCGAGCATGATCACCGCAATGATCTCGAGGATGAGGGTGAGTCCGAAGATTCCACGGAAGCCGACAGCATCTGCGATGAGCCCTCCGAGCAGTGTGTCGATTCCGCCGACGCCGGCGTTGATCGCAGTGATGATGCCGACGTATCGCCCGAACCTCGTCGTGTCGACGACTTTGCGCAGGATGAGGAACGACAGCGCGAAGGTGGCACCGCATGCCCCTTGCATGGCCCGTCCGACCATCAGCATGGGGACGTTGACCGCCAGCGCGGCGACGAGGCTGCCGAGCGTGAGGATCGACGTCGACAGGAGCAACGCGCGCTTGCGCCCGATGATGTCGCTAAGCGGCGGCCAGAATAGTCCGGCTATTGCGGTTACGAAGGAGAATACAGTGGCCGAGAGGCCGATCGTGGCAATGTCGGTGTTGAGCTCGTCTGCCATGGTGCCGATGGCCGGAGCCAGCATCGTCGCGTTGAGCTGGAAGCTGGCGACGGCGACGACGAGCGCGGTGAGCACGAGCTGAGGACGAACTTCTTGACGATCTATGATCCTCGTCGCATTCATAGGAGACCCGCGATCTCGCGGTACGGTGAGGTCGGTGCAGACAGCAACTTGCAGATGAGGTCGAAGAAGCCTTCGCTGTCGACAGACTCGACTACCTGGGCGTTGGGTTCGAGATCGTGCACTCCCCACGACATCGCCGAATATCCGCGAGTGAGGTCGGAACTGGCTTCAACCTGGACGTTGTAGTCAGAAACAGAGGTGATGAGCTCGGGATGGAGCAAAACGGCGGCCGACAACGAATCCGGATGCGTAGTGCCGAAGATGCCGACGGATTCATCGAAATCGAGGGTGGCTGCGCACACCTTGGTGAAGAAGCGGGCCAGCGGCGTCCCGATCTTTGCAATCTGCGCCAGCTTGTCGGCACCGAACACTGCGTCGTTGAGCGTCAGCGGTGCCCATGGAACCACCGTGATCTTCATACCGGAGCCGAAGACCGTGACTGCGGCTTCCGGGTCGACGAAGAAGTTGAATTCAGCAGCGGCTGTGATGTTGCCCCTGCCGTTGTTCGATCCGCCCATGATCGTCAGAGATCGCACGTTTTCTGCGAACGTCGAGTCTTTGACGATGGCCATGGCGATGTTCGTCAGCGGCCCGATGGCAACTACGTCGATCTCGCCCGGATTCTCCGACACGAGCCTGACGAGGGCGTCGACGCCGTGTTCGCTCTCAGGCGCAAGACCGGCCAGATCCATGTGCATCCCACCGGCACCGTCACCGTGCACGTTCTCGGCCGAGATCCATTCTCTGGTCAGCGGCCGTTCGCAGCCGAGGTGGACGGGCACATCTCCTAGGCGATCCGCTGCGCTCAACGTCATGAAGGCGTTGTGGACCTGGCGGGCGAAGCCGACGTTTCCGGCGACCATCGTGATCGCCTCAAGCGTGGAATCCGGATCCAGGAGACCCACCAGCAGGGCGATGCAGTCGTCCTGGGCGGTGTCCGTGTCGATGATGATTCGTCTAGTCATAGCGGGCAGTCCTTTCTCGGCGTCGTCGACGAGAAGTCGGCGTCAGTAGCTGGTGGTGGTATCGGATTCGGAATCAGTGACGATCTCGATGCCCGCGCTCGTACCGACGCACGCGGCTCCGGCCTCGAGCAGCTCGATTGCCTGCGCCCGCCCCTTGATTCCGCCGGAAGCCTTGACCTGGACACCCTCTGGGCAGCGTTCCGCCAGGTAGCGGATGTTGGCCGGCGAAGCGGTCTCGATGGACCCGGAACTGGCGTTCTTGAGAAAGGAGACGCCGGCTTCCAGGCTGAGATCAACCGCGGCCTTCTTCTCGTCCTCGCTGAGCAGGGGCAGCTCGAGCATGACCTTGATCGGCACACCGGCAGCCTTGACGACTCCTGCGATGTCGTCTCGGAATGCGTCGTAGTCGCCGCTCTTGAGCCAACCGATCTGGACTCCTGTGTCGATCTGATTTGCACCGAGGCGGACCAGTTCAGCTGCCTCGGCTACCTTGCCAGCGCTCGATGTCACACCGACGGTCGGGAAGTCGAGCGCTGTGGCCACCGGGATCCCGGTGCCGGCCAGAACCTCGGACACAGTTTTGACCCAGGAACCCGGCACCATGGCAGCACCGAATCCGAATTCAACAGTTTCCTTGGCATGGGCAATGATCTCGTCTCGGGTGATTCCGACAGAGATCTTTGTGTGCTGGATGAAGGGTGCAAGCTCGCGTGAACTGAGAGCGGTGAAGTCAGGACGTGCCATGGTGTATCTGCTTTCTATCGATGTGATTAGTCGTAAGGGAATCAAAGATGAGCGTCGGAAGCTGTGGACTCACCGACAGGCGGCCACAGCCGATCTGAGAGATCGGAGCGGTAAGGTAGCGCAGGTATTACTTCGTCGTGCGCGACGACATGCGCGCCCACTGCTGCCGCGCGGCCGGCGGCAGTGTGCAGATCCTCTCCTTCGACGAGCGAGACGGCCAGCGCCGCGGTGAACGAGTCCCCTGCACCAGTGGTATCAACGAGTCGCGTCGGCGGCACCGGAGGTATGCGGCTGGCCCCATGAGAGTCGACGACGACGCTGCCGTCGCCACCGAGGGTGAGCACGACACGTGCACCCGTGCGCCCATGAATGGTTGTCGCCAACTGTTCCGGTGAGCTGTTCGCATCCGCTGGTGTTTCGCCGCCGAGATCTGGCCTGGAGTCGTCATCGATCGACACCGAGTCGGCGTGGCCTCGAAGGAGCGTCGTCGCTTCTGTGAGGTTCGGGGTGATGACGTCAACGTGAGCAAAGACCTCGGAAGGAACGGGACAGGCCGGAGCCGGGTTGAGGATTGTCAGGACTCCCGCTGCATGCCCGATCCGCAGAGCTTCGCACGCCGTCGGCATCGGAATCTCGAGGCAGACGACGAGAGCGTCGGCAGCCTCGATGGTCTCAGCGTGCGACCGGACGTCTTCAGGCGAAAAGTGATCCAGCGCGCCAGGGGCGATGACGATGCGGTTCTCCGCATCGTCATCCACCATGATGATGCCAGTCATCGTGGCCTCACCTGGAACCGTGAGAACACCGGAAGCGTCGATACCCTCGTTCTGCCACAGATCATGAGCAGCACTTGCAGGCGCGTCGTCCCCGACTGTGGTCAAGAGTGAAACGTCAGCTCCAAGCCGACGTGCCGCGACGGCCTGGTTCGATCCTTTGCCGCCGTGCCCTGAACTCAGTCTGCCTCCCGTCAGGGTTTCGCCTAGCTCAGGGAAATGACTCGTGCGCATGGTGAGGCCAACGCCGTAGCTGCCGACAACCGCGATTCTCATCGTGACCTTCTTTGTTCATATATGTCCATGTACAATAATGAACATAAGTGACAGAGGACACTGTGTCAATATGATGAAAGCAACAATGAACGACGAGAGGGTAGATGTGAGCACTGCAGCAAGCACTTCCCCCGGCGTCGACCGCTCGATCCCCGTGCCGTTTCACGTCCAGATCGCCGAAGTGATCCGTGAGCGCCTGGACACCGGGGCTTGGCCCGTTCACTATCGCCTCAAGCCAGAGCCTGATCTCGCGGCCGAGTTCGGAGTCTCTCGGGGAACTCTGCGAAAGGCCCTCGCCACTCTCATTACCGAAGGACGGCTTGTCCAGGTCAGAGGTAAGGGGACATTCGTCACGGCCACGCAGTTCGAACCTGCGCTCGCGCAAAACCTCACAACCCTGTCCGAGGACTTCGCCGCGAGAGGAATCACCGCCGATGTGGCTGTTCTCGAAAGCAGACTGGACCGTGCCCCGCAGAAGGTGGCAGGCCTCCTCGATGTCGGCCCAGAGACGCCCGTACTACTCCTTCGCCGCGTGCGCTCCACAGACGAAGGGCCGATTGCTTACCTCGTGAACTATGTCAGGGCTGATATGGCACCAGGTATCGAAGATACAGATTTCCGTTCTGTGAGCCTCTTTGGGTCACTGGAGTCAGAGCACGGTCTGGTCGTCACAACTGCCCGCCGCACTTTTATCGCCGAAGCCGCAGGTGAAGAAGTCTCAGGTGCATTGGGAATCGTTCCTGGGAGCCCCGTTCAGTATCTGCAGCAAGTCAGCTATATCGCAGATGGTCGAGCAATCGAATATTCCGATGTGTGGATCAACAGCGACCGCATGCGTGTGACATCTCTTCTTTCTCGTCGCGGTCCGGTCTGACACCTCCGAAACTCATTGCGCCCCTAGTAATAATGCCCAACGAGGCGTGTCAACCAAACCAACTCCCAAAATGGTTTTCGAGACGACATCACCACCGGGACCGAACAGGTTATGGAGGACTGCGACGTCATTCAGCCGACCGCGACATCTCATTCTCCTTCGATCGCCCAGACGATGTCAGTCGCTTAATGCTGAAACCGGTATAGCCGTAGACGATATTGAGCAACGGAACGATGAACGCGAACAAAATCCAAGGGATGAACTGGGTGGGTGAGAGACCGAAGACTCCGGCGGCGAAGACTGCCGGCACACCCCACGGAACGAGGTTGATACCAACAGTCCCGGCGGCTTCGACAGCTCTGGAGAGGTTCAACGGTGAGAGATTCATCCTCTTATAGGTCTCAAAGAATCCACGAGCAGGCAGAATGATCGCGAGAAACTGGGCACCGCTGGAGAATCCGACAAGTAATGTCGCGAAGATCGTTGCCGCGATGAGCGAGCCCGTCCGTTTGATCCGACGAATGAGCGGGTCGATCAAGGCAGCGAAGATACCAGTCCTTTCCAGGATCCCACCGAGTGCAGTGGCGACGATGACGAGGCCGACCGTTTCGAACATCGACGATATACCCCCGTTGCTCAACAGGCTATCGATTGCTCCCTGCCCAGAATCCGAGGTGTATCCAGCAGTCATTGCCTGGAGCGTCTCCCCCAGCGACCTGCCTTGAACCAAAATTGCCGTGATCGCTCCCATGAGGGCGACGACGATGAGTGCCGGAATTGCTGGCACTTTCAAACCAACGAGGACCAACGCAAGTACGACCACGATCAGGATGAGGGGGTGAATCGTGAATTGGTCTTGCAACCCGGCAAGAATCGCGCCAGGGTCTCCAGCTCCCACCGGTGAGTTGCCGACAACTCTGAGGCCGATGATCCAATAGAGGACGGCGCTGATCAACAGTGCCGGGATCGTATCCCAGAGCATGTGTCGGATGTGGTCGAAGAGACTCTCTCCAACCATCGCAGGAGCCACGTTCGTCGTATCCGACAGTGGTGAGAGCTTGTCACCAAAGAACGCGCCCGAGATCACTGCTCCGGCGACGATCGGTGCTGGCATGTCCATTCCCTCGCCGATTGCCATGAAGGCCAGGCCAATGGTGGCAATCGATGTGAATGAGCTGCCTAAAACAAGTGAGACGAACGCCGTGATCAGGCACACTAACGGCAGGAAGAAACTTGGGTTGATAATGCTCAAGCCGTAGTAGACCAGTGTGGGAATAATACCGCCACTGATCCATGTGCCAATGATCATGCCGATCAGGATCAGAATGAACACGGCGGGCAACGCCTTGCTCACACCGTCGGTCAGCGATTGCTCAAGCTCGCGCCACGAATATCCCAATGCCTTTCCGATGAGGCCTGCAACTGCGATACCGGTGATGATCGGTACGAGCATGCCAACGCCCCAGTATACGGTCGACATGAATGCCATTCCGATGAGAGTCAGCAACGGTAGGGTCGCGATGATGAAGTTCGGCTTCTGGGGCGTGTACATCGTTGTCACTCCGAGAGTTGGTAGGGGCAGGTTGATTGTCCTGGATACAAGGCACTAGCGGTGCTGGCCAAATGGAATGATGTCGAGATCATTAGGCACCACAGCGTTCAGGCCGGTCTCGTCGGCGAGCTGCCGCTCGAGGGAAGGACCCGATGTACCCGGAACGAGGTGATGAAGCGCTAGCTGACTGACGTCGGCCGAGCGAGCTACGGCCAACGCGTCCGAGATCGACGTATGAGACCGTTCGTGATGGCTCCGAATCGCGCGCGCCTGGGCACTCGTCGGGTCAGGGAACTTCGCAGTCAACCATTCCAGGTCAATGGCCTCGTGCAGCAGCAGATCAGCCCCTTCGGCAAGAGTGATCAGGTTCGGAGTAAACGCCGTATCGCCTGATACGACTACGGCCCCATCATCGGTGTCGAATCGGTAGCCGAACGCCGGTGCCATCGGCGGATGTTCCACCAGTATCGCCGACACCCGAACACGAGTGTCCTCGTACACGACGAAAGGATCCATCTGCGGCGCAGGATTCTCGTTCGGCTCGAACCCGATCCCCTTAGGGAGGACGATGTCCTGAGGCTGGAACATGTCCAAAGGAGATGGTCGAAGGCTGTCGAGGATACGTTCGTTGAGATCGGTCGCATTCGCTTCGACCAGTCGGGTAAAGGTCTCAATGGTGCCTGGCGTCGGTGAGTGCCCAGACACTGGTCGAGGTGGCACCTTCGCATGTGGTGAGACGGTCGGCAAGACGCCTCGATCCCCCGGGCCGATAAGAACTATAGCCTCTCGTTCTTCGTCAGTGATCTCGAACGTACTGAACATCGCAATCGATGCGAGATCCGCGATGTGGTCCGAGTGCAGATGTGTCAAGAACACCGCTTGCACTGCGTCGAGGCTGTGTCCGGCTTCGACAAGCTGGCGTCCCGCACTATAGCCGCAATCAATCATGTAGACCGCATCGCCGACGACGACAGCGGTGGAAATACCTGCGCGAACCTTCTGCTCACGATAGCGCCACCATCGTGGTCCCCCTGCTGTCCCCAAAGTGATGACGTGCGGACTGTTGTCTTCAGACATGGATTGATGCGGCCCCTTTTAATCGGTGATGTAACGATCAATTTCCAGTGTGCTTCACCTCACTGATTTTGTAGAATCAATAGTTATGAACAAGCACATAGGAATTATTGATGAGTGACATTACGCTGCGTCAGCTCGAATACTTCGTCGCCATCATCGATACCGGATCGGTGACGGCAGCCTCGAGGCAGGTCAATGTCACTCAGGCAACAGTGTCAATGGCTATTGGACAGCTGGAAAGACAACTGGGCACGGATCTGCTCATTCGAAACCGAGCCAAAGGAGTCGTACCAACGCGAGTGGGGCGAGAGTTCTCCGCACGTGCGCGACAAATTATCGCGATGACTACCGACCTCGAGCATTCGGCAACCGATGGTGGCTCCGAGATGTCAGGGCCCCTCGAGATCGGCTGTGTCTCATCACTATCGCCGCACGTCGTACCGCCATTAGCTGCACACTTCGAACGAGAACACCCACAGGTGGCGTTCAACTATCAGGAGGGTTCTGCTGGTGATTTGCAGGCGGCACTCATCGATGGAGTGCTGGACGTAGCCGTCGTCTTCTCGCGGCAGACCATCGACGCTGTCGAGTCCCAAGAGCTCGCCGAAGTCGTTCTGAAAATCATGCTCCCGTCCTCGCATCCCCTCGGCGACAGGACAGAGATCTCCTTCACCGAAGTCGCCCATGAGTCTGCAATCTTGATCGACATTCCACCCAGCCGCGATCGCTCGATAGAGTTCATGCGCGCGGCCGGTGTTGAGCCTCGGATCAAATGGACAAGTGCGAACCTCGCGACCGTGACCGCCCTGGTCGCGAGTGGCCTCGGATACTCTCTCCGCTATTCCCTCCCTCACGAGATCAACACACTGGCACCGGGAGTCGTCGAAATCCCTGTCGCGGACAGCATTCCAAGGAATGCCATCAGTGCGGTCATACCCGGAGGAATCCGACCTTCTCGACGCATGGACGAAGCTGTGGGGTTACTAAGGAGGCTCTTCTCGGACTATGGCGAATTCACCGGTTGAGGGCTCAGACCTCACTAAGCAATGGCGGATGAATGAACGTCAACATTTCTTGGCCAAGTTGTGTCCTTGCGTTGATCTGTCGACCCTCCGATCCTGGGCAATCCAAGTCATCAGTTGGAGAGTAACCGCCCCCACCGAGCATCCAAAGCATCTGCTCCCGCAAGATCCAGGGCATGCCACAACGTGACCGCGACCGAATCGAGTACAGGGACATCAAATTCCGTTTCCAGCTGTTCCACCAAGGGCGCACCGTACATGTTGGTGCATAAGTAGACCATGCAATCTGGAGTATTGGACAGAAGCTCGCGCGACTTTGGCAACAGCTCCTGCAGACTCGCATTGGCGAAAGACTCATTGTCGGATAGTCCCAAACAGCGGGATTCGACTACTTCGAGTCCTTCATGACCATATGATTCGGCCACCTGCTCGTTGACGTCAGTGGTGTAAGGCGTGAGCAGTGCGATTTTGCTGATGTGGAAACGATTGAAGATCTCGAGGTAAGCCAGAGTACTAGTGGTGGCTGGAACTCCCGTGGCGTCCGAAATGCAGTCTGTGATCTCCCGGTCGTGTGCTGCACCCAACCAAGAGCCGCTGGTACCATTCCACGCGATGACATCCACGTCTGCCGTTTTGAGCAGTTCTGCTGCTGATTGCATCGAACCGACATCGAACTGGTGATCGGACTGTTTGTCGAGAGCAATCCTCGTCACAGAAATTCGAGTACTGTGCACGGTGACATCCTCCCGAGGTCCCAAAATCCTGTAGGTCTGTGGTTCCAAACACGTGTTTGACGAAGGAACGATCATGCCGATCCGAGTCTGACGAGTGCCTTTGACCGATGGGTGGTTCAAATGGGGTGATAGCGATTCGACGTTCTGTGACATCAGTTCTACTCCTGTCGGTGTCATTCGTCTTACTCGGGCTGTCCGGGGAGACCGAGTTCAGGCCATGCCGTTGCCTCGGAAAATGGATGCTGTTTGAGGAAACGGCCGACGGGCCCAGGGTCGATGAACTGCCCCTCTTGAAATACGACTGTGCCACCACTGATGACAACATGTGGCCAACCGCGAAGATTCATCCTTTCGAAGGGCGAGAAGTCCGTGCCCATGTGGAGATCTTCAACAGCAACTTCGCGGAATTCCTCCGGATCGATGAGCACGACATCTGCATCGAAGCCAGGCGCGATTGAGCCTTTGCCCCGGAGTCCATTGATTCGTGCAGGAAAAGTCGCGAATGCCGCGACAAAGGATTCCAACCCACTGAGATCGCCTTCGACCATATGGGAGTAGGTCACGGGCAGTCTCGTCTCGACACCGGGCAGCCCGTGTGGCATCAATCGCAAGTCCTCAATGTGACTGCGTTTCTGGGCGAGATCATAGCTGGAATGGTCAGAGGCAACTGTGTTGATCGCACCGGAGGTCAGACGTTCCCTCAGTGCCAACATTGTTTCTTTATCGCGCATGGGCGGACAACAGGCGAAGAACTCTGGCCGGGGACCGTTGTAGACCTCGTCGCTGAGTGCCACGTAGTGTGGGCACGTTTCGGAGTAGATCGGCAGACCACGTGCCTGAGCTGCAGTGACCAGGTCAACGGCACCTGGGGAGGACTGATGGACAAAGTAGACTGCCGCTCCCGCATATTCAGCCATAGCAAGGACTTCTCGCACACTGGCTTCCTCCGCCAAAATGGGGCGGGTGAAAGGAAGATCTCTGGCGTGGACTTCGCCAATGTCGGCGTGCCGTTCAGTGCAGTCCACGATGATCTCGTCGTGCTCAGCATGAACGAAAGTGAGCCCGTCAATTCGCGCCATTTCACGGAGGACTTTGACCATGGTGTCACCATCGGCCATTGTTGTTCCCCTATTGGTGGCGTAAAGTTTCACCGATCGAATGCCACGATCAGCGAGGGCATTGAGCTGATCCGGTACAGTCTCGTCCCATGTGATTACTGAAGAATGAAGCGCTACGTCACAACGTGCTTCAGGTACTAGTGAGAGCTTGTATTCGGCCGCCTGCAATGGGGTCTGTGTGGAGTCCGCTGGGATGCCGAAGTCCATGACAGTGGTGGTCCCGCCAGCCAGCGCAGCTGCCGTGGTGATTGCATAGCTGTCTGTGGTGAGATGTGGACCAGTCTGTTGAGCGATGTGGCAGTGCGCATCGACACCACCCGGAATCACTATGCGGCCCGTGGCGTCGATGAGACGATCTGCGGTTGGCACAGGTGACGACGCATCTACAACTTCGGAGATTTTTCCATCCCTCAACACGACATGCGCTCGCTGTCTGCCATTCGAATTAACCACTAGTCCATGTGCGATGACTAAGGTTTCGCTCATGCTTCCCCCTCCGGGTAGATAGTGCTCTGACGACGTGCGATCTGTTCATCAAGTGCCGTGGACAGGCCTCCGCGTACCTTTACAGGAGGGGGCCCATAAGAACTAGCTCGATGAGGATTGCTATCCAGTGCCACGATGGCTTCAGTCAATTTCACTCCTGCCGAAATCCCGTCGACGACGGGCACCGGAATCTGATCCTTTACTTGGCGGGCCAAGCCAGCCAATGGGGCACCCGCCAAGACGATGGCATCCGCTCCGTCACGCTCCACTGCCAGATGCGCGAGTTCAACCAACTTCTGGCCGAACTCCTGCTGTACCGATCCGATAGAATTCAGCGGGTCAGATAGCGAATGAATGGACGCCAGTCTGGACGCGTATCCGTATGACTCAACGCAATCGCGATACCACGGGGTGATCCGAGGTGATATTGCGATGATGGACATGCGGCTCCCCAAAAGTGAGGCAGCTGCAAGCGCGGCCTCAGTAATCCCGATGACGGGGGCATCGCAGAGCTCTTTCAATGCCGGCATTCCTGGGTCCCCGAACGCGGCGACCATCACCGCGTCGAAGCCAGGATTTTCGGCGATGACTTCTGCCGTCGCCGTCCCCGCGAGCAGTGACTCCAATCGAGTTTCAATGTACTCGACTCCAAACCCGGCCGTGCGAATCGTCAATTGGGTTTCTGGTGCTTTGCTGCGTTCGGCCTCGGCAGCGATCAGTGTGGTCACATCGTTGGAGATATTCGGATTGACAACGAGAAGTTTCATCGTGCTCCTGACAATGCTGATGCGTGCAAGTCGGGGAACTGCATGCGGTATTTGGCAATGTGGCGTGCGGACTGCGCCGCGGCTGTTTCGGAGTCACCGCTTGCGATAGCGGACAGCAGCAGACGATGTTCTTCGATGAGTTCGCTCAGATCATTCGCATGTCGAAAGAGCCAATGCAACCGCCCCAGCAGAGGTTCTAAGGCCGACCGCAGGAGTTCATTGTCCGCCAGTGCGAATACTCGATCGTGGAATTCATTGTTGATGCGCTGGGCCTTATCTCGTCGGCCAGTGGCGAGGAATGAATCAGCTGCGTCTAACATCTCCGCCAGGGCATCGAGCTGATCCGAGCCCGCACGCACAGCAGCTAGACGACAGGCGTGGACTTCCAGAGCTTCGCGCAGATCGAACAAGTCACGAACATCCTTATCGGTCAACGATGCTACGAGAGATCCTCGCGTGGACTTCTCCACGACCAGCCCTTCTTGGCGCAACATCCGAAGTGCCTCACGGACTGGAAGTCGCGAAACTTTGAACTCTTCTGCGAGCTGTCGTTCGACAAGGCGAGCCCCAGGAACGTAGTAGCCATCAAAAATACGCTTCCTGATCGTGTCCCGCACTTGCTCTCGCAGAGGCGCTGCCTTCGCTGGGGTTTCATCAGCTATCGACATGGTCATCCTTTCGTCCTTGCTTCAAATCGCGAGTCGTTTGGAGTAGTCGAGAGTGACCACGGCCAGTCCCATGATCACCGCAGATCCGACAAAATAGAGAAGGGCCCATGTGTAGCCACCGGTCGCGCCGACAATGAGGCCCACGACGATAGGGGTGAGGAACCCGGCGACATTACCAGACAGATTCATTGCACCACCGAGGATTCCCGCGTTCGCACGACCACCGAGCGTCGCAGGAACGGCCCAGAAAAGGCCGACCCAGCGAAGGAAAAACAGAACGACCGAGAGCATGATCACTGCGGTGATCGGATCAAAGATGATCGTCGTTCCCACCAGCCCGAGAGTGACCATGATCGCTGAGATTCCCAGCATCGAGCGCATTACCTTGTTTGTTCCGATCCCTTTGGCTCGTAGCGAATCGGCCAACCGTCCGCCGATAATCTCACCGACGAAGCCGGCTGCAAAGATGACGAAAGTGGACCAACCGATGGTATTCAAGTCGAACCCCTTTGATTCGGACAGATACAGGGGCCCCCATGTCAATAGGCCGTAGAATACGCCATTGAATCCGAACCATCCGAAGCACATCGACCAAAACGAGCGATACTTCAAATAATTGCGCAGCTTGCCTTTCCCATTGTTGTCGGGATTTTCCTCGTCTTCTTTGAGATGCTCAGCTTCGATGTAGTCGCCTTCGGACGCGTTCATTCCGGGGTGGTTGCGGGGGCTGTCCCGTACATACCACCAGACGGCCACTCCGAGCAGCATGGTGGCGGCACCGGCAATGATGAACGCCCATCGCCATGATCCTGTCGCGGCGATCAGTCCGGCGATTGCGATGCCACCGATGCCTGCGCCCAGTGGTGCTCCAGCATCCAAGATGGTCGCTCCGCGGCCGCGTTCCTTTGCCGGCATCCACAAGGCGTTGAGTTTGCCGCCCGCTGGCATCACGCCTGCTTCGGTGATTCCGATTCCCAGACGAGCGATGAACATTGAGACGAATCCGCCTGCCAGGCCGGAGCCAGCGGTTGCTGCACCCCAACCGACGCAGGAGGCAGTGAGTATTTTGCGAGGACCGAAACGGTCAATGAGCCACCCGACGGGAACTTGCATTGCCGCGTATGACCAGAAGAATGCGGAAAGGAGCAGGCCGACCAGTTCCGGAGCAAGGTCGAACTCCTTCTGAATCATCGGCAGTGCGACGGAGATCGAGCCGCGATCAATATAATTTACCGTGACCAATACGAGCAGAAGTATGAAAAGTTTCCAGCGGACACTGGTCATTGTCGATTGTGGAGCCGTCTTCGGAAGAGTGGGCAAAAGTTTGTCAGATTGCTGATTCTTCGACATTGAAGTTCCTCATTGAAATCAGTGAGTGGGCAGCTAAGTTGTGCACATGTGGTGGTGATTCCGTTGATGCAGATCACTGTTCGAAATTCCGATTTGGGATCCCGATTTGGGATCCCTTATCAGCGTAAGCGGGTGTTGTGCAGAGCGGCAAGGTTGTTTTGGGCTGGAATATCAACCCACTAAACCGTTGTGGCTGATACGTGGGAGTGAAGGAATGTACTCATTCGACCATTCCTCGTCGAGAGTAATGGAGACGCAAGAGGCCGAAGACTTGGCTAAGAACCAACACGGCATTCCTGGCCCCAATTCAGAGGTGGTGAAGAAGTAGCGGCCGACCACGGCTGAGATCGTCTCGGTGAATGTTCGCAACGGCCTCCGGTAGTCAATGTGCGAGACTCTCCAAGTCTTGAGATTCGCGATCGCCTGCTCGACGAGAAATCGCACATTGTTCACAAGCGTGCGGAGAGTCTTCGCCTCATCGATGAGAGACGGGCCGACAGGTTTCGGGATCGGAGTGACCATGGCCAATCCGGTGAAGCTCTGTCTCCCATCCATTGGCCAAAATCGCCTGCGTTGAGGGCATCAATGGCTTGCTGGCAGAAAGAGTCATTCCGGCTGCCGGAATAGGATGCTACGAAAACGTTGTGTAACTTGTCGCTTTTTCAACAAAGATGCGCCAGTCTCTTCAGCCGAAAGACTCAACTCACCCCACGTCTACCCATCTTTTTCAACGGAATCCCACGGAAACTCATGACAGCAACACGAACCTCAGAAGCGCCGAGACCGCTGAATTCTAGAGGCAAGAGCCACCCCACGGAAACTCCCGGATTCAATGACTCCACATCGATCAAGTGTGGGTGCGAGTCCCACTGGGGGACTTCTTTCGCCTCGCCGTTCTCTGCCGGTCATTCTCAGCCCGCCACGCGCTTGTCTCCTGCGTACAATCGGATCATTCGCCGAAGGCAGTCAAAGGATATTCATCGCCATGGCCGAGATCGTGCTCTACCATCACATACAGGGACTCACCGACGGGGTCGCAGCATTCGCCGAGGAGCTGAGAGGCTCGGGACATACGGTGCACGTGCCCGACATGTTCGAGGGCCGTACGTTCGGGTCCATCGAGGAGGGTTTCGCCTATGCCGGCGAGGCCGGGTTCGACACGATCCGACAGCGCGGCCTCGTTGCAACACCGGCGCCAGGAACAGGGCTCGTCTTCGCGGGCCTGTCCTTCGGCGTGACCATCGCCCAGATGCTCGCCCAGACCCACGGCGAAGCCCGCGGTGCGCTCCTCATCGACGCCTGCCTGCCGGTCTCCGAATTCGGGCCCGCATGGCCTGAGAGTGTGCCGGTGCAGATCCATGGCAAGGAAGACGATGAATTCTTCGAAGAGGACCTGCCCGCTGCCCGCGACCTAGCCGACTCCACACCCTCGGCAGAACTCTTCGTCTACCCTGGCGATCAGCATCTCTTCGCCGATTCCTCCTTGGGCTCCTTCGACGCTGGCGCGACTGAGCTGCTGCTCGAACGGGTCCATGGGTTCCTCGCCACCATCTGAACGTCCTGCGCGAGCGTGGAGGTTCGCATCCGGACGTTCGCCCGGGCAAGATGGTGACATGACGAATGTGCTGCTCACCCCGCAGGGGCCCCCTCAGCCCGTCGGCGATCTGGGAGATCCCAGCGTCGCTGCCACGCCGGGACCTGCCGTGCTCTTCGCGAATTCGGCTGCCTCGGGTGAGCTCGGCCAAGGTTCAGCACCTGAGACATCTCAGGCGGGGAGCACTTTGGCCACCGGGTCGAATCGCCCGGTCGCCTACCGTGAGGCCGGCGTCGATTGGCACGAGCTCGGATACGAGGCAGCCGACCACTGGGAGGGCCTTTCCCCCGAGCTGCGCCAGCGGCTGATCGCCGACCGAACGTCGCAGCTCAGCCGTGAGGAGTACTCCGTCACCACCAGCGGTGCGAGCGCGTCGATGATCACGAGCAATTGGACGTACTCCGGCTCTCCTCGCATGTACCGCGTCGCGGGTGAACTTCGCGAACTCGCCGAGGTGCTCGCGGAGATCACTGATAACTGATTTCTGCCGGCGTGACGAGTTTCGATCGACGGCTAACTCATCGGCATCATTGACGGCGCTGCGGAGTTCAACGTCTCCCTTGGGCAGGCCGATTCCGCAGTGGTCTTCGGAGAAGGACTGACCGAGGACAGTCAACTCGTCCCCGCTCTGCGCGGCAGCGTGCCCGCCTCCGCCTGTCGGTCTCGGCTATCCGAAATGGCTGCCACATTGAGCTCCGCCCACCGGCGCAGGGCGGCGACGGGCTCCTGAAGGGACCGACCCAGTTCGGTCAGCGCGTATTCCACTCGTGGAGGAACCTCGCCGAAGACTTCTCTGGTCACCAGCCCATCTGCCACCAGAGACCGCAGGGTCGATGTGAGGACCTTCGGTGTGATCCCACCGATCGCCACACGAACTTCGCTGAATCGCTTCGGACCCTCATCGAGGACCTCGATGATGAGGACCGTCCATTTGTCACCGACGCGGTCGAGGACGACTCTGGTCGGACATTCGGGATCGAAGGCATCGCCTTCCCAGGAACTGCTCATACTCATACCCCAATAGTATCTTTGAGGTACTCGATATCCAAAGGGTATCTTTGTCGTAACAGCCGCTTCAACGAAAGGACTCACCATGAAGATCGCACTGTTCGGAGCTTCCGGAATGATCGGATCCCGCGTCACCAAGGAAGCCGCCGAGCGCGGACTCGAGGTCACGGCCATCACTCGATCCGGCGCCGAGGCACCCGGAGCCGCAACGAATCTCAAGGGCAACATGGGAGACGCCGAGTTCGACCGACAGGTCGTCGCCGATCATGACGTCATCGTCTCCACCACTGGCCCCAGCCGCGCCGGCGGACCCCACGAAGAGTGGTTAGAAGCTCTGGAGACCCTGGCTCAGTCAAGCGGAGACAAGCGCGTCTTCGTCGTCGGCGGTGCCGGATCACTCTTCGTCGGCGACACGCTGCTCAAGGACACCGAAGGCTTCCCGGAGGCCTATAAGGCCGAGTCCGAAACCGGCACGAGAGCACTCGAGCTGATGCGTGCAGGCAGCCACTCCCCCTGGACTCTCATCTCCCCCGCCCCTGAGATCGGCCCCGGTGAACGTACGGGAACCTACAAGACCGAGCTCGAGACGCCCGCCGGCGATTCGATCTCAGCCGAGGACTTCGCGGTGGCCATGGTTGACGAGATCGTCGATCCCAAGCATGTTGACGCCCGGTTCACGGTCGCGAACTGAGGAAATCAAGAGCCTAGCGGCGGACCCTCACGGAATTCGGGCCTCGGGCGCTACGATTCCGCCCCCGTCAATGACAAGAACGCCGGGAGTGCAATTGCACTCCCGGCGTTTTTCAGACCTCATCAGGGTTCACATCGCGGTGATGACCGGACGCGAATCCTGCACTCAGGCATCAGGCCTTGGCGGTTTCCTTCTTAGGAGCCGGCTTTGAGTTGGCTGCCTCGACAAAGTTCTTACGAGGAACGTCGAGATCGGCCAGCGGCATGGCGTCGCGGCCGACGATGGCGTTGAGGATCCAGTTGCCGAAGACCTTGACCTTGCGGTCCACTGTCGGGATCGCGTAGCCGTGGTAGGCGCGGTGCATCAGCCAAGCGAGGACGCCGCGGGCTTCGAAGTCGCCCATCTGCGAAACGCCCTTGTACAGGCCGAGACCTGCCACAGTGCCGATCGTCTTGTGGAAGTACTGCTTGAACTCGGTCTCTCCGCGCAGTGCGGCGAGAACGTTGGCAGCCAGCACTGGTGCCTGGCGCACGGCATGCTGAGCGTTGGGCACGCAGTAGCCGCCCACGCCGCCACCGGAGAGATCAGGCACGGCAGCATTGTCACCGGCGGCCCATGCGCCTTCGACCACACCGTTGTCGCCCTCGACGCGCAGATCGGCGCGCACGGTCACGCGACCGCGCTCATCGAGAGGCAGGTCCGAGTCGACGAGGATCGGGTTGGCCTTGACGCCAGCCGACCACACGATGGTGTCGGCGTCGAACTCTTCGCCGCTGGAGAGCTTGATGTGCTTGTCGGTGCAGTCCTGAAGGAAGGTCTCGAGGTACACATCGATGCCGCGTTCGCGCATGTGCTCCACAACCCAACGAGCCTGAGCTTCGCCGACCTCGGGCATGACGCGATCGAGCGCCTCGACGAGGACGAAGCGGACGTCGGCTTCTGTCAGCGTCTCGTACTGAGCCACTGCGGAGCGGACGACGTCTTCGAGCTCGGTAAGGAGTTCGATGCCGGCGAATCCGCCGCCGACGAAGACGAAGGTCAGCGCCTTGCGACGCTCGTCATCATCTTCCATCAGCGAGGCATCGGACAAGCGGCTGAGGAGGTGATCGCGCAGTGCGACGGCTTCCTCGATGCGCTTGAGCGCAATGGCGTTCTCCTTGAGGCCGGGGATCGGCAGAGCGCGCGCCACCGAACCGGCGGCCATGATGATGTGGTCGTAGTCGAGCTCGAACGCTTCGTCGTTCTCCGGCTCAACGGTGACGAACTTGTCGCCGTGGTTGATCGAGGTGACCTTCGCGGTGATGACCTCAGCACCGGAGAGATTGCGGCGCAACGGCACGACGGCGTGACGTGGTTCGATGGACCCGGCTGCCACCTCGGGGAGGAACGGCAGGTAGGTCATGTAGGGATTGGGATCGACCACGGTCACCGTGGCTTCGCCACGACCGAGGTTCTTCAACAGATTCTGAGCGGTAACGAGACCAAGGTAG
This sequence comes from Brevibacterium antiquum, assembly GCF_016107655.1. Lineage (GTDB taxonomy): Bacteria > Actinomycetota > Actinomycetes > Actinomycetales > Brevibacteriaceae > Brevibacterium > Brevibacterium antiquum. The sequence continues at coordinate 45,604 of NZ_JABASX010000001.1, read as the reverse complement.
CCGCCACCAACGACGAGGATTCGAGGACGCAATTTTGAGTTTCTGATGAGTGCCATATTCCCATCTTAGGCCCTTGTGAAAACTTTCACTAATTGCATCTCGACGCTCCAGATCAGAGGTTCAGCACCGGGTTCCATCAGCGTCTGCGACGGATGAAAACCACTGCTGAGAGCACGAAGAGGATAACTGCGATGAGGCCTCCGGCACCCAGAACCGAGAAGCCCAGCTTGGGCGTCGACTGCGATGAGACAACATCCTTGGGCGCGACTGCTTTCGGGTTGTTGTCCTCTGCCGGTGCCGCATTCTCCGTCTCAGCCGGGTCGGACTTCGCACGCCGGTGCATCGTCACCCAGTCGGCGAGTGCGTCGGCTGAGCTGAGAACTGTCTTCGGGACGTCGGACTTCATCGCGGCCTTCGGGTCGAGGCGGCCCCAGCCGACGATGGGATCCGGCTTACCCTTTTTGCTCTGCCCCTTATGCCCGGGCACGGGCTTGGCCGTCGAGGTCAGCTTGGCGGTGACCTCGTCGGCACTGAGGTCTGGGTCTTCGGCCCGGATCAGCGCTGCCACTCCGGAGACGATCGGTGAGGCGAAGGAACATCCCTGTCCCTCTGCGTAGCCGCCCGAGTAGTACGGGATCGGAATGTCTTCCGCCGGCCCCATGAGGTCCACAGCTGTTCCGGGAGCAGTTGACTCGGAGAGAACTCGGTTGTTCTTGCCCAGTCCGCCGACGCCGATGACGCCGGGCACCGTCGACGGCGACCACGCCTGCGTCGCGCCTTGGGAGGCATTGCCGACACAGGCGACGATGACGACATCCTTCTCGTAGGCGTAGGCGAAGGATTCGTCCCAGCTGGAGGGCCAGGCAGGATCGTCCCAGCCCAGCGACATGTTGATGACCTTGGCTCCGGAGTCGACGGCCCAGCGGATGGCTTTGTCGGCCTGCTCACGAGTGGAGCCTGATTCCTTCGGGCGGTCGGGGCCCAACCACATCGAGGCAGACAGGATGTCGACGTCGGGTGCGACACCGGTCGGTCCGGCGCCCTGTCCCTGGCCGGCGATGACTCCAGAGACGGCGGTGCCGTGGTGGATCGTCGTCTTGCCGCCGATCGGGGTCTTGCCGTCCTTGTCGAGCCCGCTGAAGTCCTTTGACTTGCTGACCACACCCTTGAGGTCCTCATGTTTGGCGTTGACGCCGGAATCGATGACGGCGACCTTCACGCCTTTGCCCGTGGACTTCTTCCACATGTCATCGATGCCGTACTTCTTGATGTACCACTGTCCAGGTCCCGGCTCGGGCGCAGCGAGTGCCGGCTGAGTCGTGCCCATGACCAGACCCAGAACCAGAGAACCGACGATGGCGAGTTTTGCGGTGCGCCTTCCAGCGCGTGGGCGCTGGGAAGCTGTCGGTGTCCGCGGTGCGCCGAGCCTCACGACTGCGGTCGCGCCAGGTCGAGCGCGGTGCCGTCGAGGATGTCCGTCTCCGAGACCATGATGTCAAGTTCGGCTCCCGCGCTCCTGACAGCGGAGTCGATGCGGGCCGCGATTCGGGCGAACAGCAGTCCTCCCGCCGCGATGACGTCGACGCGTCCGGGGTGCATGTACGGGAGTGCCGCACGAGCCTCACGCCCCATCCGCAGCAGTTCGTTGGCTTCGCCGTCGATATCGGCCACGCGCAGATGGGTGCCGTGGATGCGTTCGCGCTGGTAACTGTCGAGGTCGAGGATTCCAGCGGCCAGTGTCGTGACAGTGCCCGCGACTCCGATCATCGTCCGCGGGGCGGTGAGATCGACGATCTCTGCGGCCTTGTCGAGGTTGGCATCGATGTCGTCGATGGCCGCCTGGATCTGTGCCTGGTCGGGAACGTCGACAGACATGTGGCGTTCGGTCAGACGCACGGATCCGATATCCATGCTGACCGCCGAGGTGACGCTTTCCGTGCCGAGGACCAGCTCGGTGGAGCCCCCGCCGAGATCCATGACGAGGAACGGTCCGCTGTCGGCACCGAGTCCGACGGTGGCGCCGAGGAATGACAGATGAGCCTCTTCGTCACCGGTGATGACGTCGGGCACGACGCCCAGGATGCCGAAGATGCCTGCAAAGAAATCGTCTCGGTTCTTCACGTCACGGCTGGCGGAGGTGGCGACGAATCTCAGCTTCTCCGGTGAGTACTCGGCAGCCACCTCGGCGAATTCCCGGGCTGCGGCGAACGTGCGCTCCAAGGCTTCGGGGGCGAACTCACCGGTCGCGTCCACTCCCTGGCCGAGGCGCACGATCCGGGTCTCACGACGAAGCTCGGTCATCTGTCCGTGCTCGTCGACGTCGGCGATGAGCAGACGCAGGGAATTGGTCCCACAGTCGAAGGCGGCAACTCGCATGAGTCTCTCCTATTCGCTTGCCTCGGCCGAGGCGTTCTCTGCGCCCGCCTGGGTGGGGACGTCGGTCATGAAGGAGATTGCGCGATCACCGATCGGGTTGGCCCCGGGGCCGGCAGCCAGTGAGTGGCCGACCAAGGCATGCAGGCATTTCACTCGGGTGGGCATGCCGCCGGCGGAGTAGTCCTTGATCTCCTCCACCTCGGCGAGGCCGGCCGTCTTACCGATCTCGGATCGCGTCGCGAGGTAAGCGGTATGGGCCTTGGCATAGGAGGCTGCGAGCTCTTCGTCCTCGGCGAGCTCAGCGGACCACTCGGCCATGATTCCCGAAGCCTCGAGACGCGAGCATTCGGTGACGAAAGCGGGATGGGTGAGGTAGAAGGCGGTGGGGAACGGCGTGCCGTCCTCGAGCCTCGGAGCGGTGGCGACGACCAGAGGCTCACCCGATGTGCTGCGGGCGGCAATCCCGACGACGCCGCGCGGAATCCGCCCGAGCTGGTCCTTCAGGATGGCGAAGTCCGCCTCGGTGCACTCTGTGATCATCAGCCCTTCTCCACGGTATTGCCGACCTCTTGAATCGACTCCAGCAACTCAAGGTACCAGGCTTGTTTGCGCTCCGGGCGGTCCGTATCCGAATCGTCACCGTTGATCGCCTCCTGGTTGGTGACGATGACCGCGTTCTTGCCCTCTTCGACGTAGTACTGGTCCTTGCGTGCCTTGCGTTTGATGTATGCGGGGTCTTTGAGGTTCTCGTTCTTCTCCTCCAGTCCCTGGACTTCGGACTTCGTCGATTCGATCTCGCTGTTGAGAGCGGCGATCTGCTGTGCCTGCTTGAGGGCCGAGTTGATCGAGGGCAGGAAGGTGACGAGCACGATGGCGATGACGAGGAGGAATACTCCCGTCTGCCAGGACAGCTTCCGCTTGCGAGTGTCCTCGGTGGGCTGAGCCTCGACGACCGGGGCAGGGCGTCGACGGGGAGCGGCTCTGCCCGGAGCCGATTTGGGGGCGCTTTTTCTAGGCTTGCTCGGAACCATGTCTCTTTCCTCTGCGACCGGGGATGGGGAAGGCTGTCGCAACACATCTAAGTCTGCCGTGTCAGCATCCGGACTTCGAGGATTTGGGTGTCGTGGCGTGTTCTATTTTTCGAAAGCCCGCATCCGCCGCGCTCCTTCGCTGCCGTCGTGCACCCGTCACGCATCTTTCACCCGCCAGTCCCGCCAGTCCCGGCCGCCCCGGGCACTCGCCCCGACCGCCCCAAGGCGCCCACTCCAGCCGCCTGGCAGCTCACCACTCCCCTCCCAGCCTCCACCTCAAACAGGACTTATCCACAGAGTTATACACCCACCTAATGCCATTCATTGCTATTTTGTCTATTTTGATGCATTTTAATGTCATGTACAAAATTATGACCACACAACAGATCATCCGGCTCGGATTCACTCACGGAGACATCCGCGATCAGATTGAAGAACGCGACGCCGCAGTCATGGCACGATGCGAAGTCAGATTTCAGAAGCAGGGACAGCAGGAGCGCGGTGTTCTCACATGTCTCCGCTGCTCTCATCCATGGCCTGCCGATTGCATACCCCGTCACCCACCAGGTGGAGGTGGTGCGCCCCGGAGTCAACCGCAGATTCAAGAGCATCCATGTCAGGGGCGTAACGATCCCGAAGCAGCACCGGCAGGGAGTTCGCGGGACCGAGGTGACGACGAGGGAGAAGATCCTCGCGACGCTGGCTCAATGCTTGGAGACCAGGAACACCAAGAAGGTTCAACTCGCTCTCGACTTGGCCGATGCCCGTCGCGAGTCCCCCGCCGAGTCGATCGCCGCGGTGAGATTCTTTCAACACGGATTCGTCGGATTCGTCCCTCAAATCGTGTTCGACGCGACCTCGCTGCGACGTCAGATTCGCGTCGACTTCTGCCACAAGGCAGCCCGGCTGATCGTTGAAATCGATGGACTCGGAAAGCTGTATCTCGGCTCGGAGGTGCCCCGTGCCGAACTCGAACGCGAAAGGCGCAGAGACCAATGGCTGCGCGATCAAGGATGGCGAGTCATCAGAATCAGTTGGAAAGAGCTATTCACGGAGGCGAAGTTCGAAGAGATCAGACGAATCCTCATGGGCACGAGGTGATTATCCGAGGATGCGCTCGGCAGGCGCGGCAGGGCCCCTCACCCGCAACCGCATGAACAACCTCTGCAGCTGTATGAATTGCGCCGGGGCAGGTGGTTTTGTCATCGACAGGAGGTCTTGTCGATGAATGCCGCCGAGGCGGGTGCCGGGTGACCATTGATGATCACCTGACACCCGCCTCGGGGGCGAAGCCATTCAGCCGTCGAAGCGCGGGAAGGCTCCACGTCCGGCATAGCGGGCGGCATCGCCGAGCTGCTCTTCGATGCGCAGCAGCTGGTTGTACTTGGCAACGCGTTCGGACCGTGCCGGAGCACCGGCTTTGATCTGGCCGGCGTTCGTTGCCACGGCCAGGTCGGCGATCGTCGTGTCCTCGGTTTCGCCTGAACGGTGCGAGATCATCGTCGTGTAGCCGTTGGTCTGTGCCAGCGAAACCGCATCGAGGGTCTCTGTCAGGGTGCCGATCTGGTTGACCTTGACGAGCAGCGAGTTGGCGGTGCTCGTGTCGATGCCGCGCTGGAGACGCTCGGGATTCGTCACGAACAGATCGTCGCCGACGAGCTGAACCTTTGAGCCGATGGACTCGGTCAGGGTGGCCCAACCTTCCCAGTCGTTCTCGTCGAGTGGATCTTCGATGGACACCAGCGGGTACTTGGCGAGCAGACCCTCGTAGTATGCGGCCATGTCCTGCGCCGACTTCTTCTCGCTTTCGAACTCGTAGGCACCCTCGGAGTAGAACTCGGAAGAGGCCACATCGAGTGCCACCGCGATATCGCGGCCCGGACGGTGCCCGGCCAGTTCGATGGCCTCGAGGATGAGGTCGAGTGCCGCGGCGTTGGAGTCGAGGTTCGGTGCGAACCCACCCTCATCGCCGAGCCCGGTCGACAGGCCGCGCTCCTTGAGCACGCCCTTGAGCGCGTGATAGACCTCAACACTCCACTGCAGACCCTCGTGGAAGCTGGCCGCGCCGATCGGGGCGATCATGAATTCCTGGATGTCGACGTTGGAATCGGCATGCGATCCACCGTTGAGGATGTTCATCATCGGAACGGGCATGACGTGGGCATTCGGTCCGCCCAGGTAGCGGTACAGCGGCAGGTCCGCAGACACCGCGGCCGCACGAGCCACTGCCAGCGAGGTGCCCAGGAGGGCATTGGCGCCCAGGCGGGACTTGTTCTCGGTTCCGTCGAGTTCGATCAGGGCCTGGTCGACCAGACGCTGATCATCGCTTTCGAGGCCGACGATGACTTCGTGGATCTCGTCGACGACTGCGTCAACAGCACTGGTGACGCCTTTGCCCAGGTAACGTTCCGGGTCTCCGTCGCGCAGCTCAACGGCTTCGAACTCACCGGTGGAGGCACCGGACGGGACACCGGCACGACCGACGGATTCGTCGGCCAACAGCACTTCCACCTCAACGGTGGGATTTCCCCGGGAATCCAGGATTTCACGGGCGTTTGCGGCAACGATCTCAGCCACTGATTACTCCTTCGCAATTGGTTTCACATGGGGAACATGTGCCTGCAGGACAGCTTAATGCACCGGCGGACCGAGCTCATTCTCAGTCCCGGATGGCCTCTTCCCTGTCAGCAGTCGTCAACAGCTGTTCGCGCAGCTTATCCGGGCTCGCCGGATCCATTCCATGCTCGAGCAGATAGGCTTCGACACCGTTCTCGCCAAATTCTGCGTCGATGGAGTCGAGGATCTTCGCCATGAGTTCCGGCGGTGCTGCTGTTGCCGTCTCGGCGAGGTTGCCGGAGATTCCGGCGTCGGCGAAATTCCGGGTGATGTTCTCGAGGAATCCTCCCGACAGATGCTCGGAGGTGATCGCGTAGTCCTCGAGGATCTCATGACGCCCGACGCCGAGGAGTGCGAGGATGAAGGCGGCGACCATGCCGGTCCGGTCCTTGCCGGCAGAGCAGTGGAAGACGACTCCGCGTTCGCAGTTTCGCGCAACGACATCAACGGCCTTGGCCAGTCGCGTTCCGAAATGACTGATCATCAGCTCGTAGATCTTACTCAGCGAGCGATCGGAGAGATCCATTCCGGTCGCCTCGGCGGCCTCTCGCATCTCCTCGCGGCTGAGCTGCTTCTCAGGGAAGAAGTGATCGTCGAAGATGGGCAGCTCGATGTGCTCCACGTCGAGTCCCTCGAGTGCGTCGGGCAGCTTGGATCGCTCCCCGACGTCGCGCAGATCGACGACGGTTCTGATGCCGAGTGCTCTGATGTCGGCCCGCGATCTGTCTGTCAGTTGAGCGATACCGTCGGACCGGAAGACTTTCCCCTTTTCGACGCTCGACTCCCCCGCCGAGGTGGGCGATCCTCCGAGGTCACGGAAGTTGAATGTGCCTTCGATATCGATGCGATCCAAGCTCACTGATTCGTGTCTTTCTGCTGTTTCTCTTCTGTTTTGATCCGGCGGTATTCGGCCTCGACGTCTTCGAGGGAAGCCATGTGCTCATCACTGGCGCCCTCGCCGAAGGCCAGGGGATGACGCCGGATGAGTTTTGCCTCCAGCCCTTCGATGATCATCCCCAGCGTGTGCCCGTAGGGGGCGGAAGCACTCTCGTCCAGCAGCGCGGAGTGGAAGAGCACCTGGTAGAAGACATCGCCGAGTTCTTCGACGACGGCGGCGCGGTGGTCCGGATTCGAATCAGCTCGGTAGTCTTCGAGTGCTTCGATGAGCTCCTCGGTCTCCTCGCGCGCATACTTCTCGAGGGTTCCGTGATCTTGCCTGCTCGACCACGGGCATCGGCGCCGCAGTGTCGCCATCGCCTCGATCGCGCCCTCGGTTCGAGCACCGATGACGCCCGTTGTCTCTGCCTGCTCCACTGTCGTGACACCTTCCGATTCCTGCACCGCTGTGACGGCTCGACACACTACGAGGGTCGAACAATAAGAATGACCCCCACCGCAGGCGCGATGGGGGTCGAATTCTGCATTACTTGCTGAACTTGTCCTTGACGCCCTTGCCGAGGTCCTTGACCTTCTCGCCGACCTGCTTGGTCTTGCCCTTGAGCTGGTCCGCGGAGCCCTCAGCCTTGAGCTCGTCATCGCCGGTCATGTCGCCGACTGTCTCCTTGGCCTTACCGGAGAATTCTTCAGTCTTGTTGTCGAACTTGTCGTCAAAACCCATGGTGTCTCTCCTTAAATCTCACGGTACGTCTGTACTCGTATTCGCACTCTACGCCAGGAACGGCGGAAGAATGTGAACTCTCAGAATACGTGCAGATTCGTTCTGCGTCGATCAGATCGGTTGACTCATTACGGCCTTTTCGGATTCCGACCCCGGCCTCAGACGCCGGCTTCGACGACCTCAGAGACGACGACTGGGACGATCGCGTCGAGGAACTGGTGGGCCCAACGCAGGATATCGGAATCCGTCATCTCCTTCGCATCGAAGCCGTTTCCGGTCATCGGCTTGGGCACGAGCACCGACCGGATCGCGGGCTTGAGCAGAGACTTCGGGTACAGACGTTTGAGGCGCACGAGCTGCGAATCCTCGAGCTCGAGCGGACCGAAGCGCACGAAGTTGCCTTGGACGACGATGTCGTTGATGCCCGAGGCTTTGGCCCTGATCCGCAGTCTGGCGACATCGGCGAGCACACCCACGGCCTCCGGGTAGGGTCCGTACCGGTCGACGAGTTCGTCGAGGACTTCCTGCAGTTCGCTCTCGTTCGCCGCGGCAGCCAGTTTCCGATAGGCCTCGAGCCGCAGCCGTTCGTGGTCGACGTACTCTGCCGGCAGGTGTGCGTCGACGGGCAACTCGATGCGCATATCTGCTTCGGGCTCAGTGTCCTCACCGCGGAAGTTCGCAACGGCCTCCCCCACAAGCCGCACGTAGAGGTCGAATCCGACCCCTTCGATCTGTCCGGACTGCTGTCCGCCGAGGAGGTTGCCGGCACCACGGATCTCGAGGTCCTTCATGGCCACCTGCATGCCGGCGCCGAGCTCTGTGTGGGCGGCCAGCGTAGTCAGACGGTCGTGGGCTGTCTCCGTGAGCGTCGTGTCTGCCGGGTAGAGGAAATAGGCATAGGCCCGTTCCCTGCCGCGACCAACCCGGCCGCGCAGCTGGTGCAGCTGGGAGAGTCCGAAGCGATCAGCGTGATCGATGATGAGCGTGTTGGCGTTGGAGATGTCGATGCCGGTCTCGACGATCGTCGTGCACACGAGCACGTCGAACTTCTTCTCCCAGAAGTCGACGATGACCTGCTCCAGGCGCTGTTCGTTCATCTTTCCGTGGGCAATCGCAATCCTGGCTTCGGGAACGAGTTCGGCGATGTGGCCGGCCACGGATTCGATGTCCTTGACTCTGTTGTGGATGTAGAAGACCTGACCCTCGCGCATGAGTTCACGACGGATCGCGGCCTTGATCTGCTTGTCTTCCTTCTTACCCACGTAGGTCAGCACCGGATGGCGCTCCTCGGGCGGGGTGGCCAAGGTCGACATCTCTCGGATGCCGGTCACGGCCATCTCCAGGGTCCTCGGGATAGGCGTTGCCGACATCGCGAGCACGTCGACGTTCGTGCGCATCGCCTTGAGCGTCTCCTTGTGTTCGACGCCGAAGCGCTGCTCCTCGTCGATGATGACCAGGCCCAGGCTCTTGAACCTCACCTCGCCGCTGAGCAGGCGGTGCGTGCCGATGACGAGGTCGAGCTTGCCAGCAGCCAGATCTTCGACGACCTTGTCCGATTCCTTCTTCGTCTGGAACCGAGAGAGCGCACCGACGGTGACGGGGAAGCCCGAGTAGCGTTCGGCGAAGGTTTCGAAGTGCTGCTGGACGAGCAGAGTCGTGGGCACCAGCACAGCGACCTGCTTGCCGTCCTGGATCGCCTTGAATGCCGCTCGGACTGCGATCTCAGTCTTACCGTAGCCGACGTCGCCGCAGATCAGACGGTCCATTGGGACTGCCTTCTCCATATCGCCCTTGACCTCGTCGATGGTCGTGAGCTGGTCGGCGGTCTCCACGTAGTGGAAGGCGTCTTCGAGTTCGCGCTGCCATGGTGTGTCCGGGCCATAGGTGTGGCCGACGGTGGCCTGTCGGGCCGAATAGAGACGGACGAGTTCACCGGCGATCTCCTTGACCGCCTTCCTGGCCTTGGCTTTCGTCGTCGACCAGTCGGAGCCGCCCATCTTGTTCAGGGTCGGGCTCTCCCCACCGACGTAGCGGCTGACCTGGTCGAGGGCATCGCTGGGCACGTACAGTCGGTCACCGGGCTGACCGCGTTTGGCCGGGGCGTATTCGACGATGAGATATTCGCGGGTGTGCTTGTTCGCACCCTTGCCGGTGGTGCGCTGGGTCATCTCGATGAACTTGCCGACGCCGTGCTGGTCGTGGACGACGAAGTCCCCGGGCGCCAGGTTGAGCGGGTCCACCTGGTTGCGTTTGCGCCGGGTGGGCAGGCGCCGCATGTCCCTCGTCGAGGTGGCTGCCGCGCGTCCGAGCACTTCGGCTTCGGTGAGCACGGCCAGTTTGAGGTCGTCGAAGACGAATCCTCCGAAGGGCGCGGCCGTGGTGACGGTCACCAGAGCATCGGCGATGTCCGTCGGGTCGTCGACGAAGGTCGCGGGCACCCCAGCCTCCGAGAACACCTCGACCATCCGCTGGCCCGGTCCCTGTCCTTCGGTGAGCACGAGGATGCGCCACCTGTCGTGGATGAGTCCCTTGACATCGGCGAGGATCGCCTCGACGTCACCGGCATATCCCCGAGGTGCGCGAGCCGGAACGGAGAACAGATTCTCCGCGGGTGAGACGAGCTCTTCGTCGGTGGCGAATCCGCCGAGCTCCCACCAGGCCAAGCCGATGAGGCGAGCGCCTTCTTCCATCTCTTCCATGGTCCGGAAAGTCGCGGCGGAGAGGTCGATCGGGGATTCGCCGCCGGCTGCGGCTCCTGACCATGCGGCTTCGAGGAATTCGTTCGTCGTCACGACGAGGTCGGCGGCCCTGGCGTGCACACGTTCGGGTTCGGTGATGATGATCTTCGTGGATTCGGGCAGCAGCGCGATAATCGGCTCCATGCCGTCTGCCAGCACCGCCGAGAGTGATTCCATGCCTTCGACGGCGATTCCACCGGCGATCTTGTCGAGCATGTCCGATGCTGCCGGCAGCGTCTGCGACAGCGTGGCCGCTCGTTCCCGGATGGAGTCGGTGAGCAGGAGCTCCCGGCAGGGCGGAGCCGAGAGCTTCAGCGGTTGCGCCTCCGCCTCGGCGGGAATGGATCTCTGGTCGCTGACGGAGAATTCGCGGATCTCATCGATCTCGTCGCCGAAGAATTCGATGCGCAGGGCATGGTCCTCCGTCGGTGGGAAGATATCGACGATGCCACCGCGGACGGCGAATTCGCCTCGGCGGGAGACCATGTCCACGCGTGAGTACGCAAGTTCGGTCAGGCGGTGGGACAGCTGGTCGATCTCGTACTCGTCGCCGACGGCCAACTCCACCGGCTCGATGTCGCCGAGCCCTTTGACCAGCGGCTGCAGGAATGCGCGGACAGGGGCAATGATGAAGGCCAGGTGCCGGTCCGGGCTCGGGTGGGCCAAGCGGTGCAGAATCTGCAGACGCTGCCCGACGGTGTCAGATCGAGGTGAGAGCTTTTCGTGTGGGAGGGTCTCCCAACTGGGGAAGATCGCGATCGAATCCTCGGGCACCCAGTCCGCCAGCGCCCGCGCCAGGTCTTCAGCCTCACGCGTGGTGGCCGTGACGATGAGTTGCGGCGCCGAGGTGGCCGGATCGTTGTCGCCCGACACCAGGGTTCGGCGCAGGATCGATGGCCACAGACCCCTGATCGCATCGATCGTCCCGCCTGCTGTCTCCGGGTCGTTGAACGCTCCGACGAGGTCAGTGATGGTGGAGTTCTGGCGTGTGAGATCGAGTCCTTTGAGCACCATGCAATTCTAAGCCACTGGCCTGACACGAGAAACGGCGGCGACCGTGCTCTGACCGCTCTTCGTGGAAACGTGTGAAGATGAGGTCATGTCCTATCGCACTCTGTTCGCGACTGCGGCGGCCGCGACGCTGTTCCTGTCAGGATGCACCGCTGAAGAGGAAGTCCCCCAACCCGAACGCTGGGATTTCCACACGCGGCCCGACTTGAACCCGCCGAAGATCGACATCGCCGTCAGCTCACAGCAGCCCGAGGAAGACAATGACCTCGAGACGTTCCTCGCTCCCAAGGGACACACCGCCGATGACGGGGAATCCTGGGTCGGCGGGCTCATCCTCGACTCAGACGGAGAACCGGTCTGGATCCGACAGGGATCGGGCCAGATGTGGGACCTCCGGGTGCAGGAATACAGGAACGAACCCGTCCTCACCTGGTGGGAGGGAATGGCAGAGACGCCCGAAACAGCTGGCGAAGTCGTCATGCTCGACGACAGCTACAACGAGATCGCACGTGTCGGCATGGGCGGGGACCTCGCCCACAAAACCGCTGATCTGCACGAGACGACGATCACAGACGATGGAACGATGCTCCTCCTCTCCTATATCAAGACGCAGTCAGACCTCAGCTCCGTCGGCGGCGCGAAGGACGGCTGGGCCTGGGAAGGAGTGGTCCAGGAGGTCGACATCGCCTCCGGTGATCCCGTTGTCGAATGGCGATCACTCGACGACGTTCCCGTCGACCAGACGCAGTCGAAGCTCAAAGACGACGAAGGCACCGAAGAGGAGCCCTTCGACTACATCCATCTGAACTCGGTGTCCGTCGACGACGATGGTGATTCGCTGCTCGTCTCCGCCCGCAACACACATGCGATCTATCAGCTGGATCGCAAGAGCGCCGACGTGAATTGGGTGCTGGGCGGGTCTGCCAGCGACTTCGAGATGGGCGAGGGAGCTGCCTTCGCCTGGCAGCATGACGCCGTCCGCCGCGACGACGGCATGATCACCCTCTTCGACAACCATGCTGCACCCCGCCTCGGCGATACCAGAGGTCTGCGCCTCGACGTCGATGAGGAAGCGCACAAGGCCAGCGTCGACACCGAGTACCCGGCCCCCGATGATCGCTCATCGGGAAGCCAGGGCAATCTGCAGGAACTCGACAACGGCAATGTGTTCATCGGCTGGGGCTCCGAACCGTACTTCTCGGAGTTCACCAATGATGGCAAGCTGCTCTACGATGCCACGTTCACGGGCGGATCGAACTACAGGGCCTATCGCTTCGACTGGCAGGCGACTCCGTCAGCACCGCCCACCGCGACGAAATCTGAACCCGGTGAGGGCATCACACGAGTGCACATGAGCTGGAACGGAGCCAGCGACGTCGCGGGCTGGCGCATCCTCAGCGGCGACAGCGAGGAGCAGCTCGAGGAGACCGCAGTCGTCGATCGCACGGGGTTCGAAACCGCGGCCGACATCACCCCCGCCGGCTCCCGGATCGTCGTCGAGGCCGTGAACGAGGACAAGGAACGCATCGGCAGCACAACCGTGAACTGAGGCACCGGAGATCTCAAGACTGTAACGGGACTAACGGATCGGACACGATTGCCCGCAGACCCCGATTCTTCGGGGTTCTCCAAGCTTCATCACCGACAATTGGGACATGAGTTCCAACCAGTCCCCTCGCTTCACCCCCGAAGAATCCCAGTTCATCTTCGGCAACGGTTCAACAACCCCCGATTCGCCCAGGTCAGGCGGCCGCCCACCCGCAGGCCAGCCCAAAGTCGCCAATCTGCGGACCACTGTCAGCCGCGATCACAGGCTCTCGCGCTTCGTCCCTGTCCTCGTCCTGCTGGCGATCATGTGGGCCATTGAGATCGTCGACACCGTCCTGCCCGTCGATCTCGACATGTTCAGTCTGGCCTCCTGGACCCCGCTGTCCCTCTACGGAGTGGTGACGTCTCCCCTCCTGCACTCGGGATTCGGGCACCTCATGGCCAACACGTTCCCCTTCCTCATCCTCGGGCTGTGCATCGCCGTCGAGGGGGCACGCCGCTTCTGGCTCGTCACCGTCATCACTGCCGTCGTCTCCGGGCTCGGCGCCTGGCTGACGACGCTGCCGGTGGGCCAGCACGTCGTCGGCGCCTCGGGCATCGTCTTCGGCTTCTTCGCCTACCTGGCGGTGCGCACCTGGTTCACCGAGGATGTGCTCCGCAAGATCGTCTACTTCGCCATCGGGTTCTTCGTCTTCATCACCTACGGCGCGTCCATGATCTTCGGACTGCTGCCGCAGGATAACGGGATCTCCTGGCAGGGGCATCTGTTCGGCTTCGCGGGAGGCATCCTCGCCGCCTGGCTCATCCACCGCAAGCGTCCGGGCTCCGCGGCGCAGAAGCGACCTGCCGCCGAGCGGTGACGTGTTCCTCAGCGGTGACCGTCATCCTCATTTCGAGTGGTATTCGAGCTGAACCTTCTCGAGGCCGTCGACGATGTACATCTCGACGGCGTCTGCGATATCCGAGATGAAGATCGGCAGCGTGGCGCGTTCGTCCTTGGAGAAGGGCTTGAGCACGTAGTCTGCGGTGTCCTGACGTCCCATGGGCCGGCCGACGCCGGCGCGGATGCGGGGATAGTTCTTCGTCCCCAGCCCAGAGGTCATCGACCGCAGTCCGTTGTGTCCGCCCTCTCCCCCACCGACCTTGGCCTTGATCGTGTCGAAGGCGATGTCCACATCGTCGTGGACGGCGATGATCCGGTCGGTGTCAATCGAGTAGAAATCGGCGAGCTGCCTGACCGGCCCACCGGATTCGTTCATAAACCCCGTCGATGTCGCGAGCACCACTCGCGGCCCGGGAACTCCGGGGACTGAACCTATGGGCAGTCGAGATGTGCCGACGTTGGAGCGCAGTTTGGTCCGTGTCAGATTGACGCCGATGCGATGTGCGAGTTCGGCAATGACCATCTGCCCGATGTTGTGTCTCGTCGATTCGTATTTGGGGCCGGGATTGCCCAAGCCGAAGACCAGCCATGCTTCGTTCGTCATCGTCGTCATTCGCTCATTCTCTCTCGCTGCTCATCGAGACCACCCGATCAGCCGGGAACTCTTGCACTCTATGTGCTCATAGAACGAATTCGGTGGGCCGTTTCTTCAACGACCCACCGAATTCACATCTCAGGCTGTGCCCAGAAGCTGGGCGCAGACGGAAGAAGTCGAGGTCACTCGTCCTCGGACTTCTCCTCTGCCGCTTCCTCGGTCGACTCGTCGGTCGACTCGTCGTCGGTCTCGTCTGCATCCGACTCGGTGTCCATCTCGGCCTCTTCCGAGACGTTGACGACGAGAAGTTCGGTATCGGCAGCGAGCTCGACGCCCGAGGCCAATTCGATCTGTCCGGCCAGAACGTGCTCGCCGGCGGCGCGCCCGTCGACGGTGACCTCGATGTACTCAGGCAGCTTGGTGGCGTCTGCCTTGATGAGGAGCGTCGACTCTTCCTGCTGCACCATGGTGCCGGGAACGGCTTCGCCGATGATGTGGACAGGAACGTCGACCTCGACCTTTTCGCCGCGCTTGACGATGATCAGGTCAAGGTGCTCGATCTGACGGGTGACCGGGTCGGTCTGCACGTCGCGAGCGATTGCGAGAACGTTCTTGGCACCATCGGTGCTTTCGATCTCGAAGAGGGCGTTGGCGTGCTTGAGGGCCATCATGGTGGCGTGGCCGTCAATCGAGATGTGCACAGGATCTCCGCCGTGTCCGTAGACGACTGCAGGGATGCGTCCTGCGCGGCGGGTCCGGCGGGCAGCGCCCTTGCCGAATTCATTGCGGGGTTCGGCGATGAGTTTGAAGTCAGCCATTTTCTCTCCTTCGTGGTGAACTTATCTTGCAAGCACCACGGCGAAACAGCCTTCAACCGCACTGTCGCTGGCTCAATTCGGCTCCGAAGGGCCGGTCAGCGCTGTGGGTCAGGACCGCGTCGATAACGGAAACATGTGTTTCCCTCGCCGAGGCAACCCTACGATTCTATGCCACCGTCGTCGGTGGCGCCAAGTCGGGCGGTCACAGCCTCGGCGCAGGCGTCGATGCCTGACTCCGTCAGCAGGATGTCGTAATGGTTCGTACCGGGCACCTCGACAACGGTCAGATCCTCCCACCGCTGCTGGTAGGAGGCGACGAGTTCCGGTGGGTAGAGACCGGGCTCGGATGCGATGAGGTCACGCTCAGCGAAGAGGAACGTCACCTCGGCCTGGCGCCGCTGGCTGCTCATGATCTGGGCGAGCGCGTTCCGGAAGGCACCGCCGGTGTACATGTCCGCCGAGTCGGCCTGCATCGCCTCGATCGACGTCGAGGGTTGGAAGCTGTGGTCGTCCTTGGCCGCGAGATCGTAGACGAAGCTCTCCGAGGCCACTGTGTCGAGGCCGTCGACGAAGGCAGGATGAGCGGCGAAGAATGCAAGGTACTCTTCGACCGACCCGAATGACATCGACAGCCGTTCAGACGCGGGTCCGAGCACCGCGGCGATGAGGTGGTCGGTGTCGAGATCGTGGTCGTTGAGATCATCGAGTGCCCCGGTGACCTCGTCTTCCCCGACCTGCGGCACCGGCAGGGGAAGTCCTCCGTCGATGAGGACGGGGCCACGGAAACGATCGGCCACCTCGGCGTCGGAATCGACACCTGCGCCCATACCGGCCAAGGTCATGGCGACGAACCCGCCCATGGAATGTCCGACCAGAGTGACCGGTCCAGGCTCGGCGAAGGTGTTGATGGCGACGAGGACGTCTTCGGCATGGGCCCTCATCCCGAACGGTGGGCCCAGCAGACGGGAGTCAGCACGTCCGCGCAGGTCGGGCCCGATGATGCGCACCCCGGGAAGTGCTGCGACCAGACCGGCGAAGAACAGATGGTTCGAGGTGATGCCGTGGATGACGCAGATGGTGGGGACCCGGCCCGGCCCGTAGGCCACAGGCTCCCAGACGCCGACGGACAGTTCCCCGCCAGAGACGCTGACCCGGTACCGGTTGTAATCATGGGACGACATCGTCACGGTTCCCTTCACTCGGTTGTCTCCAGTGTAGAGCGTCGGTCGAGCCCCCGGCAGGCGATGCTTCCGATGAGACAGATCGAACCCCGAGTCTGAAGATCGGCTCGGGGTTCGATTCGGATGGAACGATCGCGGAAGGTGGCTCAGACCTCGAAGAGGCTGGTGACCGATCCGTCCTCGAAGACCTCGTGCACGGCGCGGGCGATCAGCGGGGCGATCGAGAGCACGGTGAGCTTGTCGAACATCTTGTCCTCGGTCAGCGGCAGCGTGTTCGTCACGATGACCTCCTGCGCCACGGAGTTCGACAGGCGTTCGACGGCCGGTCCGGAGAACACTGCGTGTGTCGAGACGACGATGACTCCGGTGGCTCCGGCGGCCATGCAGGCGTCGGCGGCCTGGACGATGGTCCCGCCCGTGTCGATCATGTCATCGACGAGGACACAGGTTCGGCCCTCGACCTCACCGACGACACGGTTGGCCTTGGTCTCATTCGGTCGTGTGATGTCGCGAGTCTTATGGATGAATGCCAGCGGCACTCCGCCCAGGGAGTTCGACCAGTTCTCGGCGACCTTGATGCGGCCGGCGTCGGGTGAGACCACTGCCAGCTCGGTCGGGTACTTGTCCTTGACGTAGCCGGCGAGGATCGGCATCGCGATGAGGTGGTCGACCGGTCCGTCGAAGTAGCCCTGGATCTGCGCGGTGTGCAGGTCCACGGTGATGATGCGGTCGGCACCGGCCGTCTTGTACAGGTCGGCCACGAGGCGAGCCGAGATGGGCTCACGTCCGCGATGCTTCTTGTCCTGCCTCGCGTAGGGGAAGAACGGTGCGATGACCGTGATCCGCTTGGCCGAGGCGCGTTTGAGTGCGTCGACCATGATGAGCTGTTCCATCAGCCATTCGTTGATCGGTGCACAGTGCGACTGGAGGACGAAGACGTCACAGCCGCGGACCGATTCGGAGAACCGGACGTAGATCTCTCCATTGGCAAAGTTGTAAATGTCAGTGGGGAGAAGTTCCGTCCCCAGGTTCTCAGCGACTTGTTCAGCGAGCTCATTGTTCGCGCGCCCGCTGACCAGGACGAGCTTCTTTTCGCCCGCCGTCGTAATTTCATTCACTTGCCGGTTCCCCTTCAGATGCGGCCTCGGCTGCCTGCGCTGCAGGTGTGCCGGGGCGGTTGCTGACGACCCAGCCCTCCAGGTTACGCTGTGGCGCCACGGTTATGGCAAGCGCTCCCGCAGGGACATCTTTGCGCACCGTTGTGCTCGCACCGGAGTAGGCGCCGTCGCCTACCGTGACAGGGGCAACGTACATGTTGTCCGAGCCCATGCGTGCGTGCTTTCCGACGACGGTGCGGTGCTTTTCGACACCGTCGTAGTTGACGAAGACCGATGCGGCACCGATGTTGGAGCCCTCGCCGATCTCAGCATCGCCGACGTAGGACAGGTGCGGCACCTTCGCGGCCCGTCCGATGTCAGCGTTCTTCGTCTCCACGAAGGTGCCGATCTTTCCGTCCTCGCCGAGGTTGGTCCCAGGTCGCAGGTATGCGAACGGTCCGACTGTGGCGCAGGCTCCCACAACGGCCAGTTCCGAATGGGTGCGCACGACCTGTGCCCCGGCACCCACCTCGGTGTCCTTGAGAGTCGAGTCGGGGCCGACGACGGCACCGGTGCCGATGTCGGTGGCACCCAGGAGCTGGACTCCGGGAAGGATCGTGACGTCCTCACCCAGGGACACGTCCATGTCGATCCACGTGGTGTCGGGGTCGATGATGCTCACGCCGGCGCGCATCCACTTCTCGCAGACGCGGCGGTTGAGCTCCTTGCCGAGATTGGCCAGCTGCACGCGGTCGTTGGCGCCCTCGACCTGCCACAGATCCTGGGTGGCGGTGGCGGCGACGGACTGACCTGCCTCGCGAGAGAATCCGATGACGTCGGTGAGGTACTTCTCACCCTGCGCATTGTCCGTAGTCAGTGAGGCGAGACCGTCCCTCAGCGCCGAGGCGTCGAAGGCGTAGATGCCGGAGTTGATCTCCCGGATGCTGCGCTGGTCATCGCTGGCGTCCTTCTGCTCGACGATGCGCAGCAGGGCTCCGGAGGCGTCGCGGACGATGCGTCCGTAGCCTGTGGGATCGTCCACCTCGGCGGACAGGACCGTGACGGCATTGTGTGAGGACTCGTGGACCTCGACGAGGCTGTTGATCGTGTCAGCAGTCAGCAGGGGCACGTCGCCATAGGTCACGACCACGGTGCCGGAGAGATCGTCGGGCAACTGGGTCAGCGCACATTCGGTGGCGCGGCCGGTGCCGGGAATCTCATCCTGATCGGCGATGAGCACAGTCTGCGTCGAACTGATCGGCAGTGAGTCCAGATGGGACACGAGCTGATCGCGTTCGTGCCTGACGACGACGACTAAGTGTTCGGGAGTGGCTCCTGCCGCTGCCGCGATCGAGTGGTGGAGCAGGGAACGACCGCCGATCGGGTGCAGCACCTTCGGCAGGGTCGACTTCATACGGGTGCCCTGGCCAGCGGCCAGAACGATGACGGCGATGGGTCTGGTCTGCGACATGTGTTGAATCCTTCGCAAGTCGGATTGGGCCAGCTCCGCCCATAGGATTCGAACCTATACCACACGGCTCCAAAGGCCGGCGTGCTGCCATTACACCAGGGCGGAACAGCGTGCACCAGTTGAGGGCCCGCGCTCACGAGACACCATCATGCCACTACGATGAACCGTATGGAAATTCTTCGCGAGATTCTCGTGGCCCTGCATCTGATCGGAATGGCGATCATCGTGGGCGGATATTTCACCCTCATCCGCTCTCCCAAAGTTGCTCCCGGCATGCTGCACGGCGCCTATCTTCAGCTGATCACCGGGCTTCTGCTGATGGGTCTGGCAGAGATGGGCGATGGCGACGTCAACCACATGAAGCTCGGCATCAAGCTCCTCATTGCGATTCTCGTCACCGTCTTCGCATTCATCGGCAATAAGAAGCAGAAGGCCTTCGCCTCCGCACCGGCTGCGGGTGCTGCCCCGGCCGGAGGCGACGCCGACACAGCCGTGGTGAGCGCGGTGAAGAATCCCTCGGCGTCGATGGCTCACCTGGTCTTCGCCGGAGCGATCATCAACGTGCTGGTGGCCGTCTTCGTCCACTGAGGCTCTCGTCCCAGACGATTCCGGCTCCGCCGGCGACCCGTGCATGTGGTCCGGGCCGCTGGCGGAGCTTTTCTCTGCTTATCTGACTGCCCTTTTCTCTGCGTCAGTCGCTGACGGTATCGTTGATCCGGACATGACTGCTGCAGCTGAGAACATCGAAGAAGCCACTCCGGGAGCCGACTCACGTTCGGCCGAACTCCTCACCGGACTCAACCCGCGACAGCGCGAGGCCGTTGCCCATACGGGTTCACCGCTCCTCATTGTGGCGGGGGCCGGTTCGGGTAAGACGACCGTACTGACCAGGCGCATCGCCTATGCTCTGGCCACCGGTCGGGCACACCCCGGCGAGGTCCTGGCGATCACGTTCACCAACAAGGCGGCCAAGGAGATGGCTGAGCGCGTGCGCTCCATCGTCGGACCGGCTTCGCGAGCGATGTGGGTCTCGACCTTCCACTCCTCATGTGTGCGCATCCTCCGCCGTGAGGCCAAGGTGCTGGGCATGAAGACCAACTTCACGATCTACGATGCCCAGGATGCTCAGCGGCTCGTGTCCCAGATCCTCAAAGAACTCGGCATCGACACGAAGAAGTACACGCCTCGGTCGATGCTGCACCGGATCTCCAATCTCAAGAACGACCTGCAGACGCCGGATGACTTCACTCCCCGGCCGAACAACCCCGCCGATGAGGTCCTCGCCGATGTGTTCAGGCGCTACACCTCTCGTCTGCGTCTGGCCAATGCCTTCGACTTCGATGACCTCATTGCCGAGACCGTTCATCTCTTCGGTGCCTTCCCCGAAGTGGCCGATTTCTACCGCAGACGGTTCCGGCACATCCTCGTCGACGAGTACCAGGACACGAACCCGGCTCAATACGCTCTCATCAAGTCCCTGGCCGGCGACGGCGCCGGTGGCGCCACCGGCGCCGAGCTGACCGTCGTCGGTGACGCAGACCAGTCGATCTACGCCTTCCGTGGGGCGACCGTGCGCAACATCGTGGAGTTCGAGAAGGACTTCCCCGATGCGGAGACGATTCTGCTGGAGCAGAACTATCGCTCGACGCAGAACATCCTCGATGCTGCGAACGCTGTGATTTCGAACAATCAGGACCGCAAGGACAAGAAGCTGTGGACCTCGGAAGGCACGGGCGAATCCATCGTCGGCTGGGTAGCGGAGAACGAACAGTCGGAGGCCCGTTTCATCGTCGACCGGGTCGATGAGCTCATCGACGACGAGAAGTACACCTATGGTGACTTCGCCGTCTTCTACCGCACCAATGCTCAGTCCCGCGCCATTGAGGATGCTCTGGTGCGCTCGGGCATCCCGTACAAGGTCGTCGGCGGCACACGATTCTACGAGCGCAAGGAGATCAAGGATGCCCTCGCGTATCTGCGCGTGGTCGCCAATCCAGATGATGATGTGAACCTGCGCCGCATCCTCAACGTCCCCAAACGCTCCATCGGTGACCGTACCGAGGGCATCGTTGCGGACTTCGCCGATCGGGAGGGCATCAGCTTCTACACGGCGCTGGGGCGTCTTGATGAGATCGTCCATCTGTCTGCCCGGGCGAAGACCTCCGTGTCGAAGTTCTACGACCTCATGCGAGATCTGGCAGCCACCGCCGAGGCTGCCCCGCTGTCGCGCGTCATCGAGGCGATTCTCGAGCAGAGCGGTTACCTCGAGTCACTGCAGAAGAGCACGGACCCGCAGGACGAGTCGCGTGTCGACAACCTCGCTGAGCTCGTGGCCGTGGCCGAAGACTTCGTCGCCACGCAGGCCCTCGCTGCAACGGGTGATGACGCTGATGTAGCCGACGCTGAGGCAGAGACAGGAACCGCGGCTGCTTCCGAAGGCGCGTCTGAGGCTGCCTCCGGTGATGCTGAGTCCGAATCGGCTGTGAGCAAGGACGCCGAGGGCGAAGCCCAAGGTGACGGTGGGAGCACCGAGGACGATGCGGATGTGCAGAGTCCAGCGAGTGCTGCGGCCGGCAATTCGTCGATCGAGGCTTTCCTCGAGCAAGTAGCACTGGCCTCCGACACGGATCAGATCCCCGATGCCGAACTGGGACAGGTCACGCTCATGACCCTGCACACAGCGAAGGGCCTGGAGTTCCCGGTCGTCTTCCTCACCGGCCTGGAGGACGGTGGCTTCCCGCATGCCCGTTCCTTCGAGAATCCCAATGAGCTCTCAGAAGAACGTCGTCTTGCCTATGTGGGTCTGACCCGAGCCCGGCAGCGTCTGATCGTCACTCGCGCGGAGACGCGCAGCATGTGGGGGCAGCCGCAGTACAACCCGCCGAGCCGGTTCCTCGCCGAGATTCCCGAGAACCTCATCGAATGGGAGAACACCGGCAGCTTCTCATCCAGCCTCGGCGGCGGCTTCTCGTCCGGCGGCTACAGCGGAGGCGGCCATGGCTACAGCGGCTCGAGCGGCGGCGGATTCGGTTCTTCTCGAGGATCGGGCGGTTCGTCTCGCTCACGCTCAGGGTCCGCGAGCTCCTCGTCTCCTGTGGCTGGTTTCCCGAATCGGATCCGGCCCAACCGAGAGGTCATCACCGTGTCGGTGGGCGAGAAGGTCTCACACGAGTCCTTCGGCCTCGGCACCGTGACAGAGGTCAACGGCGTCGGAGACAAGACTGTCGCGGTCGTCGATTTCGGCTCTCTGGGAACGAAGCGCCTCCTGCTGCGCTATGCCCCCATCGAAAAGCTCGGCTGAGGTTACCGCGACAGGGAGAGACCCACTCGCGCACTTTCGTCCGACTGCCGGGCTGCCGGGCTGCCGGGCTGCCGGGCTGCCGGGCTGCCAACCATACGGTTCGCCGGCCCGCAGACATAAATGAAGCGCCGAGGTGAAAATACATTCACCTCGGCGCTTCTCCATGCCAGACGCGGCGATGGAGCTAAAAGTCAGTCGTTGCCAAGTTTTCCGTCGACTCCGTCGCGACCCTGGTTAATCTGGTCTTCGAACTTGCCGCCGGTCTTGTCATTGGCGAAGTCAGTAGCCTTATCAAGACCCTGATCGCTGAACTCTTCACCCTTGTCGCTATTCACGGCGTCCTTGGCTTTGTTTGTCAGATCGTCGAGTCCCATACTGTCTCCCTTCAATGGAAAAGGTTCTTTCGAACCTTCTTACACCACTCACCCTGCCACTTATTATGCTTCGGTGTAACCGAACCTTCGCGTTTCTCAGGGAATGCACAAAGTGACCGTATTTCGACTGCCAGTAGCTTCAGCGTGACTCCGGAACAACGAACGCCAACGCCACGAGAACCAGGGCGAAGAACAGGCCCGTTCCGATGTCGACGCTCTTCGATCGGTTGGTCCAGACCTCGTCCCAGGGCGGGGGCATCGCACGCATCGTCGCGAGCCCCGCCGGCACGACAGCCATGACGATCGCGCCGAGACGGAAGTCGATGATGGTGCATGCGGCCGCAGTCAAGATGCCCAACAGACAGCCCAGGAGAGCCCAGTCGCGGAGTACGGGGTTCGAGTAGCGCCGTTTCCAGTAGATCCAGCGCTTGGCGATCGGGCCTCGCCCGCGCCTGGCATGGCGTGGTGGATGGGCCCTCGTCTTCTCAGTGGAAGAAATGGCGACTCCCGGTCAGGTACATGGTGATCCCCGCCTTCTCGGCCGCTTCGACGACCTCATCATCGCGGATCGAGCCACCCGGCTGCACAATCGCGCTGATACCGGCATCAATGAGGATCTGCAGTCCGTCGGCGAAGGGGAAGAAGGCATCAGAGGCGGCCACGGCGCCGGTGGCCCTCTCCTCCCCTGCACGTTCGACAGCCAGCTTCGCCGAGTCGACTCGATTGACCTGGCCCATGCCTACGCCTACGGACGCGCCGTCCTTGGCCACGAGAATGGCGTTGGACTTCACTGCACGGCAGGCCTTCCAGGCGAATTCCAGATCGGCCAGAACCCCGGCGGTCGCTGCTGCGCCCGCGGCCAGGCTCCAATTCTCCGGGGCATCACCATCGGCCTGGAACGCATCCCGGTCCTGGACGAGGAACCCGCCGGTGATCGGTTTGATCTCCGCTGGTGCGAAGTCGACGTCGCCGAGTTCGAGCAGGCGAAGGTTCTTCTTGCTCGACAGCAGCTCCAGTGCTTCGGCAGAGAAGGAAGGTGCGGCCAGACACTCGGTGAAGATCGGCTTGATCGAGGCAGCCAGCTCGGCGTCGACCTCGCGGTTGGTCGCGATGACACCGCCGTAGGCGGACAGAGAGTCGCATTCGTGGGCTGCCTTGTGTGCGGCGGCCGCAGTATCAGCAACGGCGATTCCGCAGGGGTTGGCGTGTTTGATGATCGCCACTGCCGGACGGTCGAAGTCGAAGGCCGCGCGGATCGCAGCATCGGTGTCCGTGTAGTTGTTGTAGGACATCGCCTTGCCGCCCAGCAGCTTCGCACCGGCGATTCCACGGGTTCCATCGGAATACACTGCCGCTGCCTGATGAGGGTTCTCGCCGTAGCGCAGGTCTCTCAGCTTCTCCCCGGTCACACCGGCGAAAGCGGGCTTGCCCGCGGCCGAGGCTGCATCCTCGGCTTCTGCCGCCTGCGCACCGGAAGTGAGTTCGGTGGCGAACCAGGAAGCAACAGCCGTGTCATAGGCAGCAGTGTGGGCGAAGGCTCGGGCGGCGAAGCCTCGCCTGGCGTCGAGATCGAAGCCCTGTCCCTGTGCCGCTTCGATGACAGCAGGGTAGTCGCTGGGATCGGTGATGACGGAGACACTCGGGTGGTTCTTCGCCGCTGCCCGCACCATGGAGGGTCCACCGATGTCGATCTGCTCGACACAGTCGTCGAAGCCGGCTCCGCTGGCCACGGTTTCGGCGAAGGGGTAGAGGTTGACGATGACGAGGTCGAAGGGCTCGATCTCGAGCTCGTCGAGCTGGCTCATGTGATCCGGCTTGCGCGAATCGGCGAGGATGCCGGCGTGGACTCGCGGGTGCAGTGTCTTCACCCGGCCTTCCAGGCATTCGGGGAATCCTGTCAGCTCTTCGACCTTCGTGACCGCAGCGCCCGCCTCGGCGATCTTCGCTGCTGTCGAACCGGTGGACACGATCTGCACACCGGCGGCTTGCAGTCCGCGGGCCAGGTCCTCCAATCCCGATTTGTCGTAGACGCTGACGAGCGCTCTCTTGATCGCGCGGGTTCCTGTCACAAGTCCTCCTTGAAGGCTCGATTGCCGTTTCGTGCGGTTGGTGTGTGGGTCAGGCTGGGGACGCCGAGGTGGCATATCCGCTGACATGCCGTCCATCGATGATGAGGTCGCTATGGGCGAGGTGGGTCAGGAGGCGGACGAGCTCGGCTCTTTCCTGGGTTTTGATGCGTTCGTGCACCGTGTCTTCCGTGTCCGCGTCGCTGACGGGAACCGCGAACTGGGTGATGATCGGGCCCGTATCGACCCCGGAGTCGACGAGGTGGATGGTGCCTCCGGTGATGCGCACACCGTGGGCCAGCGCATCACGGACTCCGTGGGCGCCGGGGAACGCCGGCAGCAGAGCCGGGTGTGTGTTGATGATCCGGTTGTGAAAGGCCGCGATGAAATCCGGGCCGAGGATCCGCATGAATCCTGCGGAGATCACCCAATCGGGCGATAGGTCTGCGACGGCATCACGCAGGTGGAGGTTCCAGTCCTCGCGACTCGCGCAGTCCTTGGGGCGCACGACGAAAGTGGGGATCGAGTGGGCTTTCGCCCGGTCGAGTACACCCGCCGTCCGCGAATCAGAACCGACCCCGACGATCTCGACTCCACGCTCCGATTCGGCGAATGCGTCGATGACTGCCTGCGTGAGGGTACCCGAGCCGGATGCCAGAAGAACGATGCGCACGGACCCATTCTAACGTTTGAATCATCTGCTGTCGGTCGCGGGCCGAAACAACGCGGGCGCTGACCTCCGTCAAGGCTTTTGTCAGTGGACTGTGACAAACTATTGTCGTGACGTCACCAAACAATACTGAAGAGAAAAGCGCGCCCACTCCCGAAGAGGAGAAGCAGGCCGCACCCGCTCGACACGGCCTGGTCCTGATCCTGCTGATCCTTGCCTCGGTCCTGACGTTCACGTATCCGCTTCCGTTCAAGGTCGCGTCGATCGCATTCGCCATTGCCGCCATCGTGTGGTCGATCCGCTACATCATCGCCGTGGTCAGGACGAAGCAGAAGCGCAACATGTCCCTGGGCATTCTGGGCGGCCTGCTCAGCCTCTACCTCATCTTCTCGACGCTGTCGTCCGTTGTCCTCTGGCCGGTCCAGTCGAAGTATGAGGAGTGCGTGCGCGATGCCATCACGCAGCAGGCCCAACTCTCCTGCACCACGGAATATCAGACCGGCCTCGGTGATTGGTTCAAGCAGCTGACCGGCCAGGAACTGCCAGGAACGAACTGAGGCCTCCGCTGACCGAATCCTCGGTCAGCCTGCTCAGTCTTCGTCTGAATAGTCGGGGCTTTGTTCATCGGCGATGTGGCCGAAGGGCTCGTCGTCGATTCCGTCTTCCTCATCGGCGGCCCTGGTTCCGGCCTGCATATCCGAGAGCCTGGTCAGGAGCAGCCCTCCGGCCATCCCCAGCACCACCCATGCGGTGATGACGAGCGCAGATGTCAGTGGCGAGGGTCCGAACGTCGCAAGGCCCACGGGGCCCATGGCGCCTTGAGCGAAGATCGCAAGGACCTGGAGCGCGACGAAGAGCTTGACTGCCGCGGTGGCCAGCCCGGGCCATGAAGCCAGCATCACCAGACGGGCATGATCTCGCCCGAGGATGACGCTGAGGGTTCCGAGCAGCACGAGCAGCACCGGTGCCGCGTTCGTCCACTCTGGGTAGTCGCCGACGAGCAGCTGGAGCACCGGAACGTGCGGGACTGGTCCTGCCGCAGCATGGAACACCGAGCTCAGCACCCCGTCTCCCACGCTCACGCCTGTGCCTGCGATCCAGGACAATGAGGCGAAGAGGATTCCCGGGGCGAAGAGAATCTGAATGACCAGCAGACCCACACCAGCAGACAGCGGGGAGCTGTAACCCTGCAGCGATTGGGCCAATTCGTCCCACCTCAGCACGATGCCGACTGCGATGACGAGGACCGAGAGGAACGCGGCTCCCCAGAGCAGTCTCTTGACCAGATGGGCCCCGGCATCCCACACCTCGCTGTCGAGATCCTGCAATCGTGGGATGTCGTCGACGCCGCGGACCCACAGGAAGCCGGCAGCCGAGGCGGACAGCAGCATGAGGGCAAGTCGGAGGAAGCCCCATGGTGCCAGCGTCCCCTCCCCCACCACAAGGGCCAATACGCTCAGAGGTACGGCATAGGCGAGGATGTAGGTCGCCAACGCGACGAGAACCTGCCTCCACCAGGATGTGTCCAGGCCATCGGCGTCATCGGGATCTGCTTCTGTGAAGCGCGCGACCAACCGTTTGGCACCTGCGGCGAAGAAGAACCACACGCCCAACGTGACCAGGCTCGGTGCCAGAGAGAAGTCGAAGCCCATCGTCGACACGCTCAGTCCGTGGACGACGCCCCACAGGGCGAACGCCCACTCCGAGATGATCGAATACGGCAGCTGCGAGCCGAGGCCGATGATCCAGAAGACGGTGGCGATGACGAAGGCCGCGGGAACGGCGATGAGGTCGATTCGCAGTGCCTCCAGCAGTCCCAGCAGAACTGGATGGCGATGGGTCCGAGAGTGAGGAGAAGTGTGCATCTCTACCATTTTCGCTGACTCGGCGCCCTCTTCCTGGTATTGACCGCGCGATTCTCTGCAGTGGGAAGTACAATTGCGCCAGGACACGCTTGTAGACAAGAAGGATGCATCCAACGATGAGCAACGGGAACGACGAACCGAATTTCCCGCCACCTCCCAAGAACCCACCCGAGAACAACAGAACGGGATCGGGTTCGGAGACGTCGGCGGACAACAGCACTGGTGATTCGGTGGACACAGGCAGCTCCGGCTCGCAGGCGCCTGCCCGCGGTCCCGAACAGGCTCCATCCTACCGGGATGACCAGGCTCCTCCATTCGCTGCAAACGATCAGCCCAACAGCAAACAGCCTTCCCCGCCCGAGCAGTCACAGCCGCCGCGCCCAGAGGTGCAGCAGGCCAGCTCGAATCAGGCTCCGAACTACAACGGCGGACAACAGCCCGGCAGCCAGCAGCAGCCCGGCCAGTACCAGGGCGGTCAGTATCAGGGCGGTCAGTATCAGGGCGGCGCGCCCTACCCGGGTGGTCCGTACCAGTCGGGCTCGGCACAGAGTTCGCCCTATCAGTCCGGCCAGCCAGGTCAGTCGGCTCAGCCGGGTCAGCCGGGTCAGTCCGGCCAGTACCAGACCGGTTCGGGTCCCAATGGACAGCGGACGGGTTCGGGCCCCGGCCAGTCGCAGGCGATCCCACAGCCGGCTCCGGCTCCTGGATTCGCCGGCTCTGCAGCCACCGCTACGCGTGCCGACGCCACCCCTGAGAAGAAGAAGAGCAGGATGCCTCTCTTCATCGCTCTGGGTGCGGTGGCTCTTGTCATCATTCTCGTCCTCGTCGGGTTCCTCGTGGTCAACACGGTCAACAAGAACAACTACGGCCCCGACAAGGTTGCCGAGGACTACGTATCGGCTCTGAGCAAGGGTGACTTCGCTGCTGCTGAGAAGATCGCGCCCTCGCCTCGTCCGGAGGGAACGAACCTGGACCTCCTGGCCAAGGATTTCACCGACGCGTCCTCGGCGAAGGTCGAGAATGCGAAGGTCGAGTCCTCGAAGGTCGATGGTGACAAGGGCACAGTCGTCGTCTCCTACGATCTCGACGGCACCAAATACAACGTCGAGCTGAAGGCGAAGAAGGACGGCAAACAGGATCTCTTCTTCGACAAATGGTCGCTGACCGGGCCTGCGCTCAACGTCATCGCACTCGACATCCCTGCGTCCGATGGCCTCAGCGTCAATGGCAACGACTACAAGGCGAAGGCGGGCACCACCTCATTCGCGGTATATCCGGGCAACTACGATTTCTCGATCCCCAAGAGCAAATGGGTCAGTGAAGCCAAAGACACTGCAGCGGTGAATTTCCCGCAGGCCTTCGCCCCGGGTGATAAGCCGAACAACGAAGAGGTCGCTCCGACGACGCTCAATCTTGATCTCGCACCGACTGGTGCCTTCCAGAAGGAAGTTCAGAAGCAGGTCGAGAAGGAGCTCAAGAAGTGCTTCGACAACAAGGACATCAAGCCCAAGTGCAAGTTCATCAAGTTCGATCCGACTGAGATCCCTGTCGGCGGCTCCGATAAGAAGCTGGCTGATCTGGCGAAGAAGAACACCGCGAAGTGGGACATGAAGGACATGCCAGAGGTTGAGGCGAGCTTCGGTTCAGGTGACACGAACACCGGTTCGTTCTTCACCAAGAAGCCGGGCAAGTTCGACTTCACTGTGCAGGGCCAGAAGGCTGGTTCCTCGTACTTCTCCAACGGCAACACGCTGTCGGTCTCCGGCAGCGTCAAGATCGACGGGGACAAGCTCTCGGTTGAGTTCTTCGACTTCTGATCCGATTCGTCGATGACGTTCCTCGCCGCTCCCGCCGAGGTGGTCCCACCACAATGAGTACGCGCAGCAAGGAGGGCCTGAGTTCTGCAGAACTCAGGCCCTCCTTTGTGTCGTCGTCAGCTCATCGAAGCCCGGACAGGCGCCGGCACTCCTGCTGCCCGTTCGAACCAGGAGCCGGCCGCCATCACGAGCTCATCGGCGAAGCGACGTCCCGAGATCTGGGCGCCGATGGTGCGCCCGTCCTTTGTGTAACCGGCCAGGACGGTGCCTGCTGGCTGTTCCGACATGTTGTAGGGCATGGTGAAGCCGATGTGTCCCATCGGTTCGTGAACCTTCGGGTAGGGCATGGGCTGTTCTGCTGGAAATGCTGCGTCGGGTGAGACGGGCGAGATGACCAGGTCGTAGGCTGCTGTGGCTGCCACGCTGCGACGTCTGATCTCCTGCACGCTGTGGTAGCACTCCATGAGGCGCAGTCCCGTGACGTCGGCCCCTCCCTGGGCCCATTGCTGGATGTAGGGCAGAATGAGGGCCTGTTCCTCCACCGGCAGGGCATGGAGGTCACTCCATGAGCGCACACGCCAGAACAGGTCCATGTCTCTGAGCAGCTCATCATCGATGAACGGGGTGACGGTGTCGACGACGGCTCCGGCTCGTGCGAAGCAGTCAGCAGCCTCGGCGATGGTGGACGTGATCTCCGGGTTGACGGGTGCTCCGCATCCGGCATCGAGCTGGAGTCCGATCTTCATCCCCTTCGGGTCGAAATCGGGACGGTCTGACGCCTCGTCGGCCGAGACTGGCAGGCTCGAGTAGTCACGGTCGTCGGGGGCGGAGATGATCTCCATCGCGGCCTTGACGTCGGCCATCGTCCTGGCCAGCGGCCCGGCGCATCGGCCCATGTACGGGGCGTCGAGCGGAACCCGGCCGAAGCTGGGTTTGAGGCCTGCCAGTCCCAGCCAGGTGCATGGCAGGCGGATCGAGCCGCCGATGTCGGAGCCGATGTGGATGGGACCGTAACCGGCAGCGGCCGAGGCGCCAGCGCCTGCGCTCGATCCGCCCGTGGTCAGGCTCGGGTCAAGGGGTGAGCGGGTGATGCCGTGCAGTGAGGAGACGCCGGAGGAGAGCATGCCCCAGTCAGGCATAGTCGTCGACCCGACGATGACCGCGCCGGCTTCTTCGAGGCGCTGCGTGATGGGGGCGTCGTGAGGCGACACCGGCGCCTCGACCCAGGCATGCCCGCTGGGCATCGGCACTCCCCTGCGTGCGATGTTCTCCTTGATCGTGACCGGGATCCCGTCGAGGGGGCTCAGGGGTCGGCCCTCGCGCCAACGGGTGGTGCTGGCTTCTGCCGCAACTCGGGAGCGCTCATCGTCACGGTGGTGGAGGGCGTTGATGACGGGTTCGCATTCGTCCATCCGGTTCACGACTGCGGAGAGGACCTCGAGTGGATCGAAGTCTCCCGAGGTGTAGCCGCTGGTCATGGCTTCTGCTGTGTGGTCGGCAAGCGTGGTGTGGCTCATCTGCCGTCCTTTCTTCTGTGGCATCTTGGGGTCAGTGGCGCAGGGGGCGGGCTCAGGTGGCTGAGGCGAGCGCTCCGGCCAGGCTGGGCGTGGCCGCGATGAGGCTGCGGGTGTATTCCTCACGCGGGTGGGCGTAGATGTCCTCGGTCGACCCTGATTCGACGATGTGCCCGTCCTTCATGACGATGACGTCGGAACACAGGTGTTTGACGACGCCGAGGTCGTGGGAGACGAAGAGCAGGGTCAGCGCGTAGTCATCGACGAGGTCGGTGAGCAGGTTGAGGACCTGGGAGCGCACGGAGACATCGAGGGCGGAGACGGGTTCATCGGCGACCAGGATCTGCGGCCGGGTCACCAGCGCCCGGGCGATCGAGATCCTCTGTCGCTGTCCGCCGGAGAATTGGTGCGGATAGCGGCGCATCGCCTTCGTGTCCAGATCCACGGCCAGCAGCATCTCCTCGACCCTGGCGAGTCGCTCAACTCGAGCGATACCGCGGGCGATGAGGGGTTCGGAGACGATGTCTTCGACCCGCATGCGGGGGTCGAGGGAGGCGAAGGGGTCTTGGAAGACGATCTGCAGATCCTCGCGCAGCGACCTCAGCGCCGATGAGCTCGCCGACTCCACACGGATGTCGCCGACCCGCACATGCCCTGAGGTCGGACGATCCAATCCGGAGAGGAGGTTGAGCAAGGTCGATTTGCCCGACCCCGACTCCCCCACGATTCCCAGGCGCTGTCCGGAAGCGACTCTGAAGCTGATGTCATCGAGTGCGCGAACCGGGGAGCGTCGCCGCAGCAGCAGGCCTCGCGAGCGGAAGTGCTTCGAGACTCCGCTGACATCGATGAGCGGTGCGGATCCGTCGCCTATGGATGCTTCCCCCGCCGAGGCGGGTGCCGGCTCACGCACATCGGCGGGCCCGTCGGCGGAGGACTGCTCGTCCTCGTCCTCCGCCGCGACCTCCTCACCCGCCCCTGTTTCGTCGTTCGGTCCCGCCTTGCCGATCGGTCCTGCGTATGACAGTGCGGTCTTGAGGGTGAAGAGCTTCCCGTGAGCGTCCGTGGCCTCAAGGTCAGAGGAGGCCAGCAGCCCGCGCGTGTATTCGTGCTGTGGGTCGGTGAAGATCTGGGCCACGCTGCCGGTCTCGACGATGCGACCGGCGTACATGACGATGACTCTGTCACAGACTCCGGCGACGACGGCCAGGTCGTGGGTGATGAAGAGCAGTCCTGCCTGCACGGCGGCGACGCGTTCGGATATGAGATCGAGCATGTGCTTCTGCACCGTGACGTCGAGTGCGGTGGTCGGCTCATCGCAGATGAGCAGCCGCGGCGAGTTCGCCAGGGCGATCGCCAACATCACACGCTGTCGCTGACCGCCCGACATCTGGTGCGGGTAGGCGTAACGGGCACTGTTCGGATCGGGCATGCGCACGCTTGCCAGCAGGTCGAGGACTCGACCGGGAATGTCACCGCGGGCCACTTCACCATGGATGCGAAGCACCTCGGCGATCTGGTCGCCGATGCGCATCAGCGGGTTGAGTGCGCTCATCGGCTCCTGGAACACCATGGACACGAGGTCCGAACGCATCTTGGCGAGGGCCCTCTCCTTCGCCTCGAGGATGTTTCCGGCAAAGCCCTGGAGCGACACGGTGCCCTGGGCCCGCAGCTCTGAGGGCAGCAGTCCCATCACGGACTGTGCCGTCAGTGACTTCCCCGACCCCGATTCGCCGATGAGTCCGACCCTCTCACCGGGGGCCAGGCTCAGAGACACGTCGTGGAGAACAGAGGCCTCGGCGCCTGCTGGGGTGATGGTGAGGTTACGGACCTCGAGCAGGTTCTCAGCCATTGCCGCGGGCCTCCATCTTCGGGTCGAATCGGTCGCGGAGTCCGTCGCCGAGGAGGTTGAACCCGAGCACGGCGAGGGCGATGAACAGTCCGGGCCACAGCGCCAGCAGCGGCTGGGTGGACAGGAACTGCTGGGACTCCTGCAGCATCCGTCCCCAGGACGGCACGGGAGCCTGCGTGCCCAGTCCCAGGAAGGACAGGCCCGCCTCGGCGAGGACGGAGATCGCGAATGCCACAGAGGCCTGTACGATGACCATGCCCGCGATATTGGGCAGGACGTGGACGACGGCGATCGCTGGGGCGTTCCGGTTCGAGGCCTTGGCCGCGCGCACGTATTCGGAGCCGAGCACCTGCATCGTGCCGGAGCGGGCGACGCGGGCGAACCCGGGGATCGCAGCGATTCCCACGGCCACCATGGCCGGCCCCGTGCCCGGCTGGTAGACGGCGGCGAAGACGATCGCCAGCAGCAGTGCCGGGAAGGCGAGCAGGATATCGTTGGCGCGCATGATCACGGCGCTCAGCCACGCACCCCATGGGTACTGTGCGAAGACCGCGGCGATGATGCCGATGGGTGTGCCGATGAGTACGGCGATGCCGACGGCCACAATTCCGACCATGAGGGTGATTCGGGCACCGTACATGATCCAGGTCAGGGTGTCGCGACCGAATTTGTCGGTGCCGAAGGGGTGCTCGGGGCTCGATGGCTGCAGCCGCGCGGCCGGATCGACTGCGCTGGGATCGTAGGGTGTCCACACGAAGGACACGAGTGCGAGCGCGACGATGAGAAGGATGAGGACGGCACCGATGATCATCGAGGCGTTGAGCCGAAGCTTCGTGCGTCTGCCCCGATCCACAGAGGCATCCCCCGCCGAGGTGGTGCTCGGGTCCCCGCTCATGACGCGTTCCTGATCCGAGGGTCGACGATCGGATAGAGCACGTCGACGATGAGGTTGATGATGAGCACGAGGAAGACGAGGACCATGACGATTCCCTGGACTGTGACGAGGTCGCGGTTGGCCACGGCTCGGACGAGTTCGGAGCCGATGCCGGGGATGACGAAGATCTGTTCGATGATGACGGCACCGACGAGGAGCGTCGCGAGCTGAACCCCGGCCACGGTGATGACGGGGATGGCTGCATTGCGCAGTCCGTGGACGAACAGGGCCTTAGTGCGGGTCAGGCCCTTGGCCCGGGCGGTGCGGATGTAGTCCTCGCGCATGACGTCGAGGACCGCCGATCTCACGTACCGGGTGAGGATCGCGGCCTGGACGAGTGCCAGAGACACGACGGGCAGCACCAGGCGGATGAGGAACCCGCCCAGTCCCTCGACCGGGGCCATCCACCCCTGGGACGGGAACCAGCCGAGCGTCAGGGAGAAGATGATGACGAGGATGATGGCGGCCAGGAAGTTCGGCACGGCGATGCCGATCTGGCTCAGCGCGGAGATCGTGACTCCGATCCAGTTGCGCTGTTCAAGGGCTGCGAAGGTGCCCAAGGGAACGGCGATGACGATCGCGAGAATGATCGCAGCGATGACGAGGATCGCGGTGACCTGGACGCTGCCGACGATGACCGGGGTAATCGCGGCCCCGGTCACATATGAGGTTCCGAAGTCGCCGCTGAGCATGCCCACGACCCAATTGAAGTAGCGGATGAGCGGCGGCTGATCGAGTCCGTACCGAGCTTCGAGAGCCGCCACCGCATCAGGTGTGGCGTTCGTTCCCAGGGCGACCTGCGCGGCATTGCCGGGCAGGATGCTCATGAGTGCGAACACCACCACCGAGGCGACGATCAGCGCCAGAACGAACTGGATCGCACGGTTGGCCACATAGGTGATCATGGGTGAGGGTACTTCAGTTCCAGCTCAGATCCGCGATCCGGAATGAGTCGGAGACCCTGTTTGCGGGGATTCCGGCGACGTCGGATTTCGCGATGACGAGGTTTGGGAACAGGAACAGGAAGTCCGAGGCAGCGTCTTCGGTGATCGTCTTCGCAATCTCCTTCATCCCTGAGACATATTCCTCTTCTGTGCCGGTGTCGGCCTTCTCCGCGATCTTCTTGATCTTCGAATCGTCGTAGCCGATGTAGTAGTCGTTGGAGAAGACGGTGAGGATGTCACGGGGTTCGGCATGGTTGATCACCGACATGTCGAACTTGTGCTCGGTGAAGGTCTTGTCCAGCCAGACCGCGGGGAATTCCTGCGTCTCGATGTCGGCCTTGAGTCCGACCTCGGCGAGCTGCGCGGACACGATCTCGGAGATCGCCTTCGCATACGGGAGGTTCGGCACGGTGAAGGCGAACGTCTCCCCCTCGATGCCGGCTGCCCTGACGAGATCTTTGGCCTTCGCCGGGTCGTAGTCCCAGACCTTTGTCAGATCCTCGTAGTACGGGTCGGTCGGCGGGACCATCGAGCCGATGAGCTCGCCGTAGCCGGCCCATGCGGTGTCGAGGACTGCCTTGCGGTCGATGGCATGCATGACCGCCTCGCGCGCCTTCTTGTCTTTGAAGATGCCCTTCGCGTTGTTCATCGAGAGCACGACTTCACCATTCGTGGTGCCGGAGATGATCTGGTAGTCGCTGCTCTGGAATTCGCCGGCCAGTTCGGGGGCCTGGAGATTGGAGACGACATCGATCTCTCCGGATTTCAGGGCGTTCGAGGCCGAAACGGCGTCTTTGAAGTATTTGAATTGGACCTTGCTGACTGCCGGCTTCTCACCCCAGTAGTCGTCGCGTGCTGCGAAGTCGATCGACTGACCGCGGCTGAATTTCTCGATGGCGAAGGGTCCTGTGCCGATGGCTTCGTTGGCCAGGTCGTCGGTGCCTTCGGTGTCGAAGACGGCTCCGACGAGGCTGGTCATATTGAACAGCCACGTGTTCGAGGGCTTCTTGAGTGAGATCTTGACCGTGAGGTCATCGGGGGTCTCGATCGAGTCGACGACGTCCATCTTGGACTTCAGTGCGTTCTTCCAATCGTTCTGCACTCGTTCATAGGAGAACTTCACGTCCTCGCTTGTGAGGTCGGCGCCGTTGGAGAACTTCACACCCTTCCGCAGATTGAAGGTGTAGGTCTTGCGGTCCTCGGACACGTCCCAGTCCTCAGCCAGGCCCGGTTGGATCTCTCCCTCACCGTCGACGCGGACGAGAGATTCGTAGACGTTCTCCATCAGTGCCTCAGGGATGGCGATCCCCGAGGTGGAGGTGAAATCGAGGTTGACGGGTTCAGCGGTGAAGGCGATGGTCATCGAGTCCTTCTTCGCCTGCTCGCCGGAGTCCGAAGCTCCTGCCGAACAGCCTGCCAGGAATAGGCTCGAGGCAACCACGGCTGCCATCCACGAACTGACACGCGGAGTCTTCATCGCTCTCCCAAATTCACGAACCCACACTGGCTCATACGTCTTCTCTGGCCGGACATTGCACAGATGTGCACCGGCCTCGCCAGTTTAGCGGAAGTTCTCACCAGCTGAAGCGCCGGAGTTCATATCGTGGAAAAGCGAACGAGCAGACTCCGGCACCTGTCCGGAGCTCGACGATCCCGTCTCAGAGCCCTGCCTGTGCGGCGAGGACTGCTGCGAGCTTGTCGAAGGCGACCCTCCGGTGTGACCGGGAGTTCTTCTCCTCGGGTGTCATCTGCGCCGCACTGATGTCGCCCCCGTCGGGAACGAAGATCGGATCATAGCCGAACCCGTGCTCCCCTGATGGGCTCGTGGCCAGACGTCCTGGCATGACTCCCTCGGCTGAGAATTCGCGTCCGTCCGGGGTGACTGCTGCGGCAGCGCAGCGGAACTGCGCCCCGCGATGTTCGCTGGAGATGTCGGACAGCTGGGCGAGCAGAAGCTCGAGGTTGGCCCGATCGTCTCCGTGTCGGCCCGCCCATCTGGCGGAGAAGATTCCCGGTGCCCCGCCCAGAACGTCCACGGCAATCCCCGAATCATCGGCGATGGAGGTGCGGCCGGTGGCCTGCGCTGCGGCCCGGGCCTTGATCAGGGCGTTCTCTGTGAAGGTGACTCCGGTTTCCGGGATGTCGCCCAGACCCGCCTCGGCGGCGGTCATGACGTGGGTGTCCTCCCCTAACGTGGGGAGGAGGATCGCGAGAAGTTCGCGCCTCTTCCCGTCGTTGTGGGTGGCCAGCACGAAGGTGCTCATCTGCCCAGAACCTCGGTCTGGATGCGAGTGAGGTCGGTGCAGCCCTTGGCCGCGAGATCGAGCAGGCGACCCAGTTCCTCACGGTCGAAGGGGGCACCTTCGGCGGTGCCCTGGACCTCGACGAACGCTCCGCTGCCGGTCATGACGACGTTCATATCGGTATCGGCACGCGAGTCTTCGACGTAGGGCAGGTCGAGGACTGGCTCACCGTCGATGATGCCGACGCTGATCGCGGCGATCGAGTCCTTGATCGGGTTGTTCGCTGCGGGGATGATTCCCGTTGAGCGACCCTTGTCGATCGCGTCGGCCAGTGCCACGTAGGCACCCGTGATCGAAGCGGTTCGAGTGCCGCCGTCGGCCTGGAGGACGTCGCAGTCGAGGACGAGGGTATTCTCGCCGAGCTTCTCGAGGTCGATGACAGCACGCAGGCTGCGGCCGATGAGCCGCGAGATCTCATGTGTGCGTCCACCCAGCTTGCCCTTGACGGACTCACGGGTGTTGCGCGAATCCGTGGCGCGCGGCAGCATCGCATATTCGGCGGTGACCCAGCCGCGGCCCTGACCCTTGAGCCAACGCGGCACGCCCGCGGTCAACGAAGCCGCAACCAGAACGCGGGTGTTGCCGAATTCCACCAGGGCGGATCCTTCGGCGGTGTTGATCCAATTGCGGGTGATGGTCACTTCGCGGAGTTCATCGGCGGTTCGTCCGTCTGCGCGCACTGTGTGCCTCTTTCGGTAGTCGGTGCTGATCTTTGCTGATCTGATCTGGTCTGGTCTCAGGGAATTCAGGCTGGTCTTTCAGAGGGCCCGTCGGCGTCGATCGCTGCGGTGCGTCACACGGTCCAACTGTTGCCCGGTTTGGCCAGTTCGATGGGCCCGCGGTATTCGCGGGCGGCTTCGCCACGGACGATGGAGCAGTCCGTCCAGGAGGGAATGTGAGTCAGGACGAGGGATTTGGCATCTGCGGCCTGCGCGACTCGGCCAGCACGTTTGCCGGTGAGGTGGATGCCGCGAGCGCTGTCGCGGTCTTCCTGGAAGGCAGCTTCGCAGAGGAACAGGTCTGCTCCGCGGGCCGCTTCGACGAGGTTGTCGCATTCGTCGCTGTCACCGGAATAGGTGATCACCGCGCCCTTGGCGTCTGTGATTCGCAGGGCGTAGGCCTCAACCGGGTGGTCGACGAGGAAGGATTCGATCTGCAGGCTTCCCACCTGATGGCTGGTCCCATGGTCGAGGTCGGCGAAGTCGAAGGCATGGCTGAGGTCAGTGTCATGTGCGCTGGCGGCGACTGGGGACTTCCCGGGGTCCGTGTAGTAGGCCCGGGTCAGTCGTTCTTGTGCGCCGGCCGGGGCGAGGACGTTCGTCCTCGTGCGGATCGATCCGGTGTCGGAGATGTTGCCGTTGAAGAACTTCGGATCGTAGCAGTGCTTGACGTACAGCCCGGTCATGTCCATGCAGTGGTCGGGGTGCAGGTGGCTGAGCACGACTGCGGTCAGCCCATCCGTGTCGACGGCACGCTGCAAGGGACTCAGCGCCCCGGAACCGAGGTCGAGCACGATGCGCGTCGGAGATTCCTCGTCGGTTTCGATGAGGTAGCAGCTGGCAGCCGAATTGGGCCCGGGGAAGGAGCCGGCTGTGCCGATGGCAGTGAGTTTCATTCGTCGTCGTCCCCCGGCAGATCGCTGAGCAAGGTGGTGGTGAGTCGGTCCTGAATCCAGGTCACAAAGTCGTACAGGGTCAGTGTCAGATCTTCGGACTCGTCAAGGTCGTCCCGCTGAGCATATTTCTCCTCTTGAGCTTCCTCCGTGTCGATGCCCATGCGAACAGCCAGGACCAGGCGCAGGTCGTTGAGGCCCTTCATCCAGGCCAGAACCTCATCGTGGCTCAAAGCGATCGAAGGGCCCTTGGCCAGACCGTTGAGAACGATGCGCACGTTATGGGCCTTCGCCTGCTGCAGGTCGAACTCAGTGAGGCGCCGGAACTCCTTCGAACGTTCCTCATCGAGCGGGTCGACGTCAGGGAAGAGGCGCAGCAGCGCCGGGTCCTGTGGCCGTGGCCGGTCGACCAGTCCCAGGCGTGCCTCCCAGTTCTCCGAATCTGGACGTCCGTCTTCATTGTCGTCTTCTGCCAGGAGTGCTGCGAGGTCGGTGAATACGGTGAGCATGAGGGATCGTTCGTTGTCCTCGAGTTTGAGGACTACATCGTCCCCACGAGCGTCAATTGCTGCCATATGTCAGTCGGATCCTGTTTCAGGTTGGCACGCGGCCCACAAACCGTACTCGTGCATGGCTTGGGTGTCCCGCTCCATCGCTTCACGTCCGCCTGTGGCAACGACGGAGCGACCGTTCTCATGGACTTCAAGCATCAGCGAATGCGCCTTCTCGGTCGAATATCCGAAGTAGGCTTGGAAGACGTAGCTGACGTAGCTCATGAGGTTGACGGGGTCGTTGAAGACGACGGTCTTCCATGGCTTTGCCTGTTCTGTCGCCGGTCGAATGTCGACGTCCGGCTCCAGAACTGGAGTCGTTGGATTGCTCACGTTTCCACCTTACGGCAGAACACTGACGCTGTCGTGACGTAGTATCGCGCCTATGAGTGATCTCACACGGTCCGGTTCGACGGCTTTCTACACCGATCAGTACGAATTGACGATGGTCCAGGCAGCCCTGGAATCAGGCGCCGCTCACCGCAGAAGCCTGTTCGAAGTCTTCGGCCGCAGCCTGCCTGCCGGTCGGCGCTACGGAGTCGTTGCCGGCACTGGCCGCATCCTCGAGATGCTCCGGGACTTCCGCTTCGGCGACGAGGAGCTCTCGTTCCTCAGCCGTGAGCAGATCGTCGATTCGAGGACCATCGACTGGTTGGCCGACTACTCCTTCTCAGGCAGCATCCGCGGGTACGCGGAGGGCGAGATCTACTTCCCGGGTTCGCCGCTGATGACGATCGAATCCACCTTCGCAGAGGGGGTCATCCTCGAGACGCTCATCCTCTCAGCGATGAACTATGACTGTGCGGTCGCCTCGGCGGCCTCGCGAATGGCCCAGGCGGCAGGAGATCGGCCCTGCGCGGAGATGGGTGGTCGCCGCACCAACGAACATGCCGCGGTCGCCGCTGCGCGCGCGGCCGTCATCGGCGGTTTCGCGTCGACGTCGAATCTCGCCGCCGGACTCAGGTACGGCCTGCGCACGATCGGCACGTCCGCTCATTCCTTCACTCTGCTTCACGATTCGGAGCAGGAGGCCTTCGCCGCTCAGCTCAAATCCTTAGGTACCGACACGACGCTGCTCCTGGACACCTATGACGTCGAGGAGGCGCTGGCCACGGCTGTGCGCCTGGCTGGCGAGAACCTGGGCGGGGTGCGCATCGACTCGGACGACCTCGTCGAGCAGGCCAGCGAAGTCCGTGCCGGCCTCGACCGCCTCGGCGCTCACGATACGACAATCACGGTCACCAGCGATCTCGACGAATATGCGATCGCTGCTCTCGCTGCCTCCCCCGTCGATTCCTACGGCGTCGGAACTCGAGTGGTCACCGGCTCGGGTGCTCCGGCGGCCGGGCTCGTGTACAAGCTCGTGGCTCGTGCCGACGAGTCGGGGGCATGGACCTCGGTGGCAAAGAATTCCACCGGCAAACCCTCACGCGGAGGACACAAGGACGCTCTGCGCCTCATCGATGGTGCGATCGCGGTCGAAGAGGCCGTCGGCATCCCGACCCTGCCGGACGACCTCGGCGATGGCCGATCGTTGACCGTTGACCTCGTCGTCGACGGTGAGATCGACGAGTCCTATATCGGTGCCGCGGGAGTCACGAAGGCCTGCGCTCGGCATGATGAGTCCTTGGCCGAGCTGCCACGTTCGGCCCGTCGCATGCAGGACGGCGAACCGGCGATCCCGACTGTGTTCTATCCCCAATGACCGGGGCCCGACCCAGTCGAGCTGAGGTCTCCCCACAGAGTCGGTGAGGCGTCATTTCTTGCCGACGAACCAGCCCTGCAGCTTCTTGATCCGAGCTTGGATCTGTTCCTGGGTCGCCTGTGCCACTGCGGGACCTCCGCACGCTTTGCGCAGCTCGACATGGACTGTCGCATGTGGCGTTCCCGTGCGGCGCGACCAGGCACCGACGAGGCTCTGGAGCTGGTTGCGCTCCTCTTTCATCGCCCGGTGGTCGAGTTCGCTCAGCTCGGGTTCTGGTGCCGGCGGTGCAGCATCCGTCTTCCGTTTCGCCTGACGAGCCTGTTGGGTCCGCAGCAGTTCGTGGACTTGGTCGGGTTCCAGAAGTCCGGGTATGCCGATGAAGTCGAGTTCATCCTCGGAACCGATCGCTCCGCCTGTGCCGAACTCGCCGCCGTCGAAGAGCACCCGGTCGAAGAGCGCCTCGGCGCCCAGTGCCTCAAACGAGCCCAGCTGGTCCGAGGCCCCCTCTTCGCGATTCGCCTGCTCCATGGCCTGATCGTCGAAGACGACGACATCGTTCTCGTCCTCATTCTTCGGCCGGTCGAGGGCGTGGTCACGTTCAACTTCCATCGTGTTGGCCAGGGCAAGGAGGATCGGGACGGAGGGCAAAAACACAGACGCCGTCTCACCGCGTTTGCGTGCACGCACGAAGCGTCCGATGGCCTGAGCGAAGAAGAGCGGAGTCGCCGAGGAGGTCGCATAGACCCCAACGCACAGTCGCGGCACGTCAACGCCTTCGGAGACCATGCGCACGGCGACCATCCAACGGTCGGTGGAGTTCTGGAACTTCTCGATCCGTGCCGAAGCTCCTGCTTCGTCGGAGAGGACGACTGTGGGTGCTTCGCCCGTCAGTTCACGCAGCACCTTGGCGTAGGCTCGAGCGTTGTCCTGGTCGGTGGCGATGACGAGGCCTCCGGCGTCATGCACGGTCCGCCTGACCTCTGTCAGGCGTCGGTCTGCTGCCTTGAGCACGGCTGGGATCCAGTCGCCGCCGGGGTCGAGAGCAGTTCGCCACGCCTGAGAGTTGATGTCCTTCGTCGTCTCTTCACCGAGGACGTGCGACATCTCGTCGCCGGCCTTGGTCCGCCAGGACATGGTGCCGGCGTAGGTGAGGAACAGGACGGGTCGGACGACGGAGTCCTTGAGTGCCCGCCCATAGCCGTAGGAATAGTCGGCCACCGAGGTGCGGATTCCGTTCTCGTCGGGAGCATAGGTGACGAACGGGATCGGTGAGGTATCCGACCGGAAGGGGGTACCGGTCAGGGAGAGTCTGCGCACGGCGGGACCGAAGGCCTCTCGCACGGCATCGCCCCATGACAGTGCGTCACCTCCGTGGTGGACCTCGTCGAGGATGACGAGGGTGCGGCCTGCCGCAGTGCGGTTGTGGTGCAGCACCGGTTTTGCGGCCACCTGCGCGTAGGTGATGGCCACACCGTGATAGCCGGGGGCGTGCTTGCCTTGGGCGTTCTTGAAGTGCGGGTCGAGTTTGATGCCGACGCGGGAGGCGGAATCAGCCCACTGCACCTTGAGGTGTTCTGTGGGTGCGACGACGGTGACTCGGTTGACGACGCGCTGCGCCAATAACTCGGCAGCGACTCGCAGAGCGAATGTCGTCTTGCCTGCGCCCGGTGTCGCAACCGCGAGAAAATCCTTCGGCTGCTCCCGAAAATACTGTTCCAGGGCTTCAGCCTGCCAGGCGCGCAACTTTCCGGCCGTTCCCCAAGCAGCACGCTCGGGAAAGGCCGGTGGCAGTTGTTCGGCGGCGGATGTCCCTGGGAGACGTTCCGCGGCCATTTACTCCTTAGGTCCTTCAGACATGGTGGAGTAGATCTCTTTGCAACGCGGGCATACGGGGAACCGCTCGGGGTCTCGGGTAGGCACCCACACCTTTCCGCACAGGGCGATCAGCGGTGTGCCCGTGACCATGGATTCCATGATCTTGTCTTTGGGTGCGTAGTGGCTGAAACGTTCGTGGTCTCCGGGTTCAACAAGTTGTTCGGACTGCTCACGCTCGATTGTTGCTGAACCACCTGATGCTGGATAGGTCATGGCTCCATTGTAGTTCCCTAGAATGAGTGCCATGGACAGAACTCACGAGGATTCCCTCACAGAACGCTATCGCGAACTCAGCGACGATATTGCTGCTGCTGTGGCTGTGATCTCCGCCAAGCGCGGCAATGCCCTGCACGCGATCACCGTCGACTCGTTCCTCGACGTGTCCTATGATCCGCCGACGATGGCAGTCAGCATCTATGGCGGGTCGCGCATGATGGAGACGCTGGAGACGAGTGAGCATTACGCCATCTCCTTGCTCAACTCATCACAGCGGGACATCTCCGAACGCCTGGGCGCAGCCGGACAGCCCCTCTACGGATCACTCAAAGGGATCGATACGTTTCCTGCACCCCATTCGGGTCAGCCTGTGCTCACGAATGCGATCGCCTGGTTTGAGCTGCGGACCACGGAGATCCTCGAAGTGGCAACACACAGCCTCGTCGTCGGGGAGGTCGTATCTTTGGGAGCCGGCGAGAAAAGCAGCAAGGACAAACCGCTGCTGAGGTGGCGCAAGGCCTACGGATCTATCGGACCCCGCTGACCCAAGGCAGCCAGACCAACGACAGCGGCCCTCCGATCTCCTGACAGCGTCGTGCGAAGCTGTCTGAGAATCGGAGGGCCGCTGTGCGCTGCTCGGTCCCGAGCCTGTCTGCGCCTTACTGTCTGCGCCTGGTCGCTTGGGTCAGACGACGCCCTGTGCCAGCATCGCTTCCGAGACCCGGATGAAGCCGGCGATGTTGGCCCCGGCGACGTAGTCACCAGGTGAACCGAACTCTGCGGCCGCAGCGGCGCAGCTGTCGTGCACGTCTCCCATGATCTCGGCCAGACGAGCCTCAGTGAAGTCGAAGTCCCATGTGTCGCGGCTGGCGTTCTGCTGCATTTCCAAGGCGCTGGTGGCCACGCCGCCGGCGTTGGCTGCCTTGCCGGGTGCGAAGAGCACACCGGCCTCGGAGAAGGTCCTCACCGCCTCTGGCGTGCAGGGCATGTTCGCGCCTTCTGCGAGGGCGATGACGCCATTGCGGACGAGAGTCTTCGCCGACTCCTCATCGAGTTCGTTCTGGGTGGCACAGGGAAGCGCGACGTCGACCTCGATGTCCCAGACGTTGCCGCCTGCGTAGTACTTGGCACGGCCGCCGCGTTCGTCGACGTATTCGGAGATCCGACCGCGTTCTTCGAACTTGATGCGCTTGACGATCTCCGTATCGATTCCATCAGGATCATGGATGAACCCGGCAGAATCCGACATGGTGATCACGGTACCGCCGAAGGCCTCGACCTTCTCTGCTGCGAACACAGCGACGTTGCCAGACCCTGAGATCGAAACAGTACGTCCGTCAATGTTCTTCTTAGCTGCGGCGAGCATGTCCTTGAGGAAGTACACGACGCCGAAGCCGGTTGCTTCGGTGCGGACCATGGATCCGCCATAGGACAGACCCTTGCCGGTGAGAACACCGGCTTCGT
This sequence comes from Brevibacterium antiquum, assembly GCF_016107655.1. Taxonomy (GTDB): domain Bacteria; phylum Actinomycetota; class Actinomycetes; order Actinomycetales; family Brevibacteriaceae; genus Brevibacterium; species Brevibacterium antiquum. Next base: position 1,561 of record NZ_JABASX010000001.1, on the reverse strand, counting down.
ACTCGTTTTTCATCCGTTTGTACTGCCCGAACAGGTAGCCGATCTCCCTGCCGCCGACCCCGATATCGCCAGCCGGGACGTCACGGTATTCGCCGATGTGCCGGGAGAGCTCAGTCATGAATGACTGGCAGAAGCGCATGACCTCGAGGTCACTGCGCCCCTTCGGGTCGAAGTCCGAGCCGCCTTTGCCGCCGCCGATCGGCAGACCTGTGATGGCGTTCTTGAAGATCTGTTCGAAGCCGAGGAACTTCACGATTCCCAGGTTCACCGATGGGTGGAAACGCAGACCGCCCTTGTAGGGGCCAAGAGCAGAGTTGAACTGAACTCGGAATGCACGGTTGATCTGCACGACTCCCTGGTCGTCGATCCACGGCACCCGGAAGATGATCTGGCGTTCCGGTTCGCAGAGGCGTTCGAACGCTGAGAGTTCGAGGTATTCAGGGTGTTTGTCAACGACAGGGCCCAGGGAATGGAGAACTTCCTGTACCGCCTGATGAAACTCCGACTCTCCGGGATTGCGATGGAGCACAGTGTCGAAGATTGGCTGCAGTGATGGATGTAAGCTCATGGGATCAACTTACCGTGATCCGCATAACATGAGCTGATACGCCCGAATAATGGACACTACGGTGTCGGGACGCACATTTGATATAATGCGAGTTTCGGAAATTGCCGTTCCCGAAACCATGACGAGTTTAGACTCGACATATGGAATTAGAAGAAGTCTGGCCGCCGTTTGCCTTAAGAATTAAATGCGGCGATATGGAATTGTCACCCGTGCGCGAGTCCGACTATCCGGAATTGGCCGTTATCGCCGACGGCGGTGTTCGCAGGCACGGCAAACCGGCCTTTCTCATCAATTGGGATTCGGGTACCCGTGAGGAAATTGCACGGTCAATCGCTCAGTATCAATGGAGCACACGGGCGAACTTCCGAGTCGATGAGTGGACAATTGAGTTCATCGTCAGGGTCGACGGTCGAGTTGTCGGCGTACAGGGGGTAAGCGCGAAAGACTTCGTCCGCACCCGGTCAGTCTCAACAGGTTCGTGGCTGGCCCTGCAAGAGCAGGGCAAGGGCTACGGCACTCAGATGCGAAGGGCTGTCGTGACCGCGTTTGCCGATCATTTCGATGCCTCCGTCTTTCATTCCGGATATTTCGAGGGCAATGATGCGAGCCGCAGAGTCTCAGAGAAGCTCGGGTACTCCCCCAACGGAGTCAAGACCATCATCGCACAGGACGGGCTTGCTCACCCCGAACACCAACTGATTCTGGCAGCGTCGAACATCGTCCGGGGTCCCGATCCAGTGGAGGTCGCCGGCGCCGAGGAGATTCGCCGTTTCCTGGGACTCGCCCCTGCATGAGCGCACACCCGTACGCCTGACCGTCAGAGCCTGTGAATTGCAAAAGGGAGGACTGCTCTCACCGACCATCACAGCCAACCAGGAACACTCCCCCATTGAATGCAGGAAGGCCACCCTGTCAACGACAGGATGGCCTCCCCACTGAAGAATATTGCGGCAGTCACTTACTCTCCCACAACCACCAAGTTGCAGTACCATC
>NZ_JABASX010000019.1 GCF_016107655.1 Brevibacterium antiquum | reverse complement strand
GCCCTTCTTGATCGCTTCGACGACCTTTTCGTGCTGCTGCTCCGAGACGACGGGAACTTCTTCGCCGTTGCAGTCGACGATCTTCCCGTCCTTGACGGTGTCGCCCTCGGCGAGCAGCGCTTCGTGGTTGATGAGTCGTTCGAGCTCGTCCCTGCGGATGACTCGTCCGGTGCCTGCGACGAAGACTGAGCGTTCGGTGCGGTCCTTGTTCTTCACGCCGATGTGGTTGAAGACCAGGTTGAGCAGCACAGCCATAAGTGTGGCCGAGGAGATTCCCGAGTGGAGGATGATGCCGACCCATGATGGGAAGGAGTTGTAGAAGTCGGGCTCGACGACGGGGATGATTCCGAAGGCCAGGGACACTGCGACGAGGATCATGTTGAGGTTGCCCTCGTACTCGACCTTCGACAGGGTGCGGATGCCCGAAGCAGCCACGGTGCCGAAGAGGACGATGCCTGCGCCGCCGAGGACGGGGGAGGGAATCGCGGCGACGACTCCTCCCATGACCGGGAGCAGGCCGAGGACGACGAGAATGACACCGCCGGCTGTGACCACGAAACGAGACTTCACTCCGGTGATCGCTACGAGTCCGACGTTCTGGGCGAAGGCCGATTGGGTGAAGGAGTTGAAGATCGGGGAGACTGCCGAGGACAGCATGTCCGCGCGCAGGCCATTGGAGATCCGCTTGGAGTCGACCTTGGTCTTGACGATTTCGCCCACCGCGATGATGTCGGCAGTGGTCTCTGCGAAGGTGACGATGACGACGATGAACATCGAGATGATCGCCGCAGCAGAGAAGGTCGGCATTCCGAAGGCAAACGGTTCGGGGAACGCGAACACTCCCCGATCAAGCACGTGGGAGAAATCGGCCCAGCCGAAGATGAGGCAGATGACAGTTCCGACCACGATTGCCAGAAGGATGGACAAGCGGGAGATCGCGGCCACAGGAATTCGGCTGAGTATGAGGACGACCGCGAGAGTGCCGACAGCGATGAGGATGTTGCGGCCGCTGCCGTAATCGGGCGCCTCGGCGTTTCCGCCCATGGCCCAACCGGCAGCCACCGGCATGAGGGATAGGCCGATCGTCGTGATGACGGTGCCTGTGACGACGGGTGGGAAGAACTTCACAATGAGCGCGAAGCCTGGAGCGACGATGAGGCCGATCACCGAGGCGACAAGGACTGCGCCGAAGACCTCCGGAAGCCCTTCACCTCCAGCGAGGATCGAGGTCATGGTGGCCACACCGGCGAAGGACACTCCCTGGACGAGCGGCAGTTGTGAGCCGAAGAACGGAACGCCGAACGACTGCAGAATCGTGGCCAGGCCGCCTATGAACAGGCATGATGCGATCAGTACGCTGATTCCGGCACCATCGAGGCCGGCGGCCTTGCCGATGATGAGGGGGACGGCGATGATGCCGCCGTACATGGTCAGTACGTGCTGAAGACCGTAGGCGAATGAGGTGCCGACTGGAAGTCTCTCGTCCTCTGGACGGGCCGCTTCTGCCTGGGAATTCTTGGGCGCCTGCTTTGATGTCGACATCTATCTCTCCGTTGAGTTATTCCCTGAGTAACAGCCTCGGGGCCCTCGCCTGGATGGGCGATTCGGGTGGTCGACTGAATGTGAGGGATCCGTGTGAATACTTCCAAGATGTGAAAGTATATTTCCTTATCGCAAAATGCTAGGTGAATG
>NZ_JABASX010000018.1 GCF_016107655.1 Brevibacterium antiquum | reverse complement strand
AATTGAAACTGACACCCCCGGTGTACGCCGCCATGTTTGATGGTGTGTGGTGACGGGTGAGTGTGTGTGGTTTGAGAATCCAATAGCGTATTTGTTTGAACAGATAGTGATGCCAGAAACATTATTTCTGGTAAGACAATCACATGTTCACACACATGTTTCCACCCCCTCGCCGGGGTGGTGACGCCAGCGTGTGTGGACATGATTTTTTGGTCGACCATGGTCACCCCGTGACCGTTGGTTGGCTGTCTTGCTGGGATTCATTCGTAACATAATTTTTTTATGGAGAGTTTGATCCTGGCTCAGGACGAACGCTGGCTGCGTGCTTAACACATGCAAGTCGAACGCTGAAGCCCGCAGCTTGCTGTGGGTGGATGAGTGGCGAACGGGTGAGTAACACGTGAGTAACCTGCCCCCGACTTCGGGATAAGCCCGGGAAACTGGGTCTAATACCGGATATGACCAACGCTCGCATGAGTGTTGGTGGAAAGTTTTTTCGGTTGGGGATGGGCTCGCGGCCTATCAGTTTGTTGGTGAGGTAATGGCTCACCAAGACGACGACGGGTAGCCGGCCTGAGAGGGCGACCGGCCACACTGGGACTGAGACACGGCCCAGACTCCTACGGGAGGCAGCAGTGGGGAATATTGCACAATGGGGGAAACCCTGATGCAGCGACGCAGCGTGCGGGATGACGGCCTTCGGGTTGTAAACCGCTTTCAGCAGGGAAGAAGCCCCTTGGGGTGACGGTACCTGCAGAAGAAGTACCGGCTAACTACGTGCCAGCAGCCGCGGTAATACGTAGGGTACAAGCGTTGTCCGGAATTATTGGGCGTAAAGAGCTCGTAGGTGGTTGGTCACGTCTGCTGTGGAAACGCAACGCTTAACGTTGCGCGTGCAGTGGGTACGGGCTGACTAGAGTGCAGTAGGGGAGTCTGGAATTCCTGGTGTAGCGGTGAAATGCGCAGATATCAGGAGGAACACCGGTGGCGAAGGCGGGACTCTGGGCTGTAACTGACACTGAGGAGCGAAAGCATGGGGAGCGAACAGGATTAGATACCCTGGTAGTCCATGCCGTAAACGTTGGGCACTAGGTGTGGGGGACATTCCACGTTCTCCGCGCCGTAGCTAACGCATTAAGTGCCCCGCCTGGGGAGTACGGTCGCAAGGCTAAAACTCAAAGGAATTGACGGGGGCCCGCACAAGCGGCGGAGCATGCGGATTAATTCGATGCAACGCGAAGAACCTTACCAAGGCTTGACATACACCAGACCGTCCTGGAAACAGGTCCTCCTCTTTGAGGTTGGTGTACAGGTGGTGCATGGTTGTCGTCAGCTCGTGTCGTGAGATGTTGGGTTAAGTCCCGCAACGAGCGCAACCCTCGTTCTATGTTGCCAGCACGTAAAGGTGGGAACTCATAGGAGACTGCCGGGGTCAACTCGGAGGAAGGTGGGGATGACGTCAAATCATCATGCCCTTTATGTCTTGGGCTTCACGCATGCTACAATGGCTGGTACAGAGAGATGCGAGACCGCGAGGTTTTAGCGAATCCCTTAAAGCCAGTCTCAGTTCGGATCGTAGTCTGCAATTCGACTACGTGAAGTCGGAGTCGCTAGTAATCGCAGATCAGCAACGCTGCGGTGAATACGTTCCCGGGCCTTGTACACACCGCCCGTCAAGTCACGAAAGTCGGTAACACCCGAAGCCGGTGGCCCAACCCCCTTGTGGGGAGGGGGCCGTCTAAGGTGGGACTGGCAATTGGGACTAAGTCGTAACAAGGTAGCCGTACCGGAAGGTGCGGCTGGATCACCTCCTTTCTAAGGAGCACACATCAGAACCCCAACGCAGCATCCATTCGTGATGCTGGTTGGGCAGCTCAAGGGTGGAACATCCCTATCTGGCTCGTCCATACAGCGGTCTTCGGGGTATGTGCCTCGTGTGAGCGTGTTGGTGGGTGGATATGAATGAATACGTTATTGGGTCCTGGAATCACAGGCCCCACACACAACACGGTCTTTGTGGCTGGGAGTGTGTGTGGTGTGGTGGTTTCGATCAACGGACCGACCCAGATCATAGTCACACCGTTTCGCGGTGTGGGTGTGGGTGGTGTTTGGTAGTGGTTTGAGAATCGTATAGTGGACGCGAGCATCAACAACACAACATGGTTGTGTTGTTATGTAATGTGATTTTTCTTGTGAAATCCGAAAGTGTTTTTTTCGCGCACACAACTATCAACTGACGAATTTGGTTGGTATGAGTGTGTAAGAGCGCATGGTGGATGCCTTGGCATCAGGAGCCGATGAAGGACGTGGAAATCTGCGATAAGCCTCGGGGAGCCGATAAACGGGCTGTGATCCGAGGATGTCCGAATGGGGAAACCCCGCCACATGAGAGTGTGGTGACCCGCATCTGAATATATAGGGTGTGTGGGGGGAACGCGGGGAAGTGAAACATCTCAGTACCCGTAGGAAGAGAAAATAAAATATGATTCCGGGAGTAGTGGCGAGCGAAACTGGAAGAGCCTAAACCGTGTCAGTGTCAAGCGTGCTGGTGTTGCTGACGTGGTGTTGTGGGGTATGCGTGTTCGGTCCAGCATGACCGGGACGTCGATGTGTGTTGCGTGTAGTCGAAGCTGGTGGGAAACAGTACCGGAGTGGGTGAGAGTCCCGTAGGCGAAACATGTGGCCCCGACGTTGTGCATACACCCGAGTAGCACGGTACTCGTGGAATGTCGTGTGAATCTGCCAGGACCACCTGGTAAGGCTAAATACTTCCTGATGACCGATAGCGGATAGTACCGTGAGGGAATGGTGAAAAGTACCCCGGGAGGGGAGTGAAATAGTACCTGAAACCATGTGCTTACAATCCGTCAGAGCCTCCTTGTTGGGGTGATGGCGTGCCTTTTGAAGAATGAGCCTGCGAGTTAGCGGTGCGTGGCGAGGTTAACCCGAGAGGGGTAGTCGTAGCGAAAGCGAGTCCGAATAGGGCGAATGAGTCGCGTGTCCTAGACCCGAAGCGGAGTGATCTAGCCATGGGCAGGGTGAAGCGTGTGTAAGAGCGCGTGGAGGCCCGCACCCACTTCAGTTGAAAATGGAGGGGATGACCTGTGGTTAGGGGTGAAAGGCCAATCAAACTCTGTGATAGCTGGTTCTCCCCGAAATGCATTTAGGTGCAGCGTTGCGTGGTTCTTGCCGGAGGTAGAGCTACTGGATGGCTGATGGGCCCCACCGGGTTACTGACGTCAACTAAACTCCGAATGCCGGTAAGGTTCAGCGTGGCAGTGAGACAGTGGGGGATAAGCTTCATTGTCGAGAGGGAAACAGCCCAGACCATCAACTAAGGCCCCTAAGCGTGTGCTAAGTGGGAAAGGATGTTCAGTTGCGAAGACAACCAGGAGGTTGGCTTAGAAGCAGCCATCCTTGAAAGAGTGCGTAATAGCTCACTGGTCAAGTGATTGAGCGCCGATAATGTAGCGGGGCTAAGTACACCGCCGAAGTTGTGGCAGCACCCCTTATGCCGTAATGGTGGGGTGTTGGGTAGGGGAGCGTCGTGCTGGCAGTGAAGTCGCCGTGTGAACGAGTGGTGGAGCCGGTACGAGTGAGAATGCAGGCATGAGTAGCGAAAGACGGGTGAGAAACCCGTCCACCGGATGACCAAGGGTTCCAGGGCTAGGCTAATCCGCCCTGGGTAAGTCGGGACCTAAGGCGAGGCCGACAGGCGTAGTCGATGGACAACCAGTTGATATTCTGGTACCGACATATAACCGTCAATACCAAAACACGTGATACTAACCACGTCACTCACCCGTGATGTCTTCGGATGTCTGGTTGGTGTGTGGTGTGGGACCTGAGTGTGGAGTCGGTAAGCGCGAGGTGTGACGCAGGAAGGTAGCCAGGCCACGCGATGGTAGTCGTGGTCTAAGGTCGTAGCACGTGGGGGTAGGTAAATCCGTCCCCACATTGAGTGTGAGAGCTGATGGGCGCCCCATTTTGGTGGGGTGATCTGGTGATCCTATGCTGCCGAGAAAAGCATCGGCGTGAGGTTGTGTGTTGCCCGTACCCTATAACCGACACAGGTGGTCAGGTAGAGAATACTAAGGTGATCGAGAGAATCGTGGTTAAGGAACTCGGCAAAATGCCCCCGTAACTTCGGGAGAAGGGGGACCATCCTGGTGAAGCCAACTTGCTTGGTGATGTGCTGGTGGTGGTCGCAGAGGCCAGAGAGAAGCGACTGTTTATTAAAAACACAGGTCCGTGCGAAGATGTAAGTCGATGTATACGGACTGACGCCTGCCCGGTGCTGGAAGGTTAAGAGGACTCGTTAACCCCTTTCGGGGGGTGAAGCGGAGAATTTAAGCCCCAGTAAACGGCGGTGGTAACTATAACCATCCTAAGGTAGCGAAATTCCTTGTCGGGTAAGTTCCGACCTGCACGAATGGCGTAACGACTTCTCTGCTGTCTCAACCACGAACTCGGCGAAATTGCATTACGAGTAAAGATGCTCGTTACGCGCAGCAGGACGGAAAGACCCCGAGACCTTCACTATAGTTTGGTATTGGGATTCGGTGTGGTTTGTGTAGGATAGGTGGGAGACTGTGAGGCCTCAACGCTAGTTGGGGTGGAGTCGTCAAGTGAAATACCACTCTGACTATACTGGATTTCTTAACTTCGGACCCTGATCGGGTTCAGGGACAGTGCCTGATGGGTAGTTTAACTGGGGCGGTTGCCTCCTAAAGAGTAACGGAGGCGCCCAAAGGTTCCCTCAGCCTGGTTGGCAATCAGGTGTCGAGTGTAAGTGCACAAGGGAGCTTGACTGTGAGACGGACGTGTCGAGCAGGAGCGAAAGCTGGGACTAGTGACCCGGCCATGGCTTGTGGAAGCGTGGTCGCTCAACGGATAAAAGGTACCTCGGGGATAACAGGCTGATCTTGCCCAAGAGTCCATATCGACGGCATGGTTTGGCACCTCGATGTCGGCTCGTCGCATCCTGGGGCTGTAGTCGGTCCCAAGGGTTGGGCTGTTCGCCCATTAAAGCGGTACGCGAGCTGGGTTTAGAACGTCGTGAGACAGTTCGGTCCCTATCCGCTGCGTGCGTAGGAAATTTGTGGAGGCCTGTCCTTAGTACGAGAGGACCGGGACGGACGAACCTCTGGTGTGCCAGTTGTACCGCCAGGTGCATGGCTGGTTGGCTACGTTCGGGAAGGATAACCGCTGAAAGCATCTAAGCGGGAAGCCTGCTTCGAGATGAGATTTCCAACCCCACTTTGGGGGTGAGGTGTCCTATAGATTATGGGTTTGATAGGCCGGGTATGGAAGCACTGTGAGGTGTGGAGTTGACTGGTACTAATACGCCGATCACTCATACAACCATTTTGTTGGTTGGTGTGTGCGAGTAACGTTTACGGGTTTTATAAGGCTTAACGAGTCACATTTTGTGTGGTGTTCGCGTTCGCTGTACGGTTCTTGGACCGCTACTGCACTCTTCGAGCTTGGCTCAGGGGTGGTGGTGGTTTGTTGGTTTTGCGGTGGTGATAGTGGTGGGGAAACGCCCGGTTAACCGTTCCGATCCCGGTAGCTAAGCCCATTCGCGCTGATGGTACTGCAACTTGGTGGTTGTGGGAGAGTAAGTGACTGCCGCAATATTCTT
>NZ_JABASX010000017.1 GCF_016107655.1 Brevibacterium antiquum | reverse complement strand
GTGAGCCGGTGGGGGCCAAGCGCCGTCTGCACCTGCACTTCCTCCATTCCCCGGTCGCCATCCTCGGCGAGGACAAGGTCACGGGGCTGCGCACGGAGCGGATGGAACTCGACGGATCCGGTGGAGTCAACGGCACCGGGACCTTCCATGATTGGGAGATCGACGCCGTGTACCGCGCCGTCGGCTATGCCGGCACAGCACTTCCGCAGCTGCCCTTCGACTCCGGCCGGGGAGTCATCCCGAACCATGAGGGTCGGGTCGTCGATGCAGATGACCAGAAGGTCTCTGCCGATGCAGACGTGGTGCAGGGCGTGTATGCGACTGGGTGGATCAAGCGTGGTCCTGTCGGCCTGATCGGTCACACGAAGGGTGATGCCCTGGAGACGATCGGTCATATCCTCGACGATCGTGCCGCGGGTGTCCTGACGGAGCCCGTGTATCCGGATGACTCTGCGATCGTCGAACTGCTCGAGTCCAAGGGCGTCGACTACGTGGATTGGGAAGGCTACCACCGCGTGGAGACAGCAGAGAAGGCGCTCGGCGAAGCCGAAGGTCGTGAGCGAGTGAAGATCGCAACTCGCGAGGGAATGCTCTCCGAAGCCCGCAGCCACCTGCAGGCGGAAGCGGCCAGCCAGCCCGTATCGGGCCACTGACTGCGACAAGGCACTGAGTCAGACAAGGCACTGAGCTCGACAACTCAATCCAGAAATCTGCGAGCGCGTCACCGTATCGGTGGCGCGCTCGTGGTTTGATGGGAGCAGTGAGGACCCTGTGACAGAGGAGGTACGGTGAGCGCGGATTCGGCGATGAGGGAAGTGGTCTCGCAGGCCTATGCGCAACGGCGCGACGCCTGGGAATCTGCCGCCGTGCGAATCAAACACTGGCTCAAACAGCAGCAGAAGGGTCTCCTGAAGGACAAGGACATCTCCCGCCTTGACGTTGACGGGCATCGCATCAAGGATCCGGCTCGCACCATCGCCAAGCTCGTCGAAAAGACCGCCGACGACCCGGAGCTGCGGATTTCGACTCCACGTGACGTTGAGGATCACATCCGAGACATTGTCGGAGTCAAGGTGCTGTGCAAATCACCGCGCGACCAGAAGATGATGTTCGACTCGCTCAGAGATCCGGAGCAGCTGGGCGTCTTCGTTCTCATCGAGCAGAAGAACTACGTTGACCCACCCAAGCCCAGCGGCTACCGGGCCTGCCACGTGACCCTGCAGATTCCCTCCGACCAGGGTGATCCGGTCTTCGTGGAGATCCAAGTCAAGACCAGGCTCCAAGACGCCTGGGGCGAGCTGACTCACGAGGATATGTACAAACCCGGCGCGGCGATGAAGCCCAGTGAGCTGCACGGTGAGTTCGCCCGGGCGATGGCGAACATGCTCGCAACTGTCGATGACATGGCCGATACTCTCGCAGTCGAACTCTCTGCCCTGACGAACCCCGACCTCGACACCGGTGTGCCCTCAGCCACCGACGACACGATCGAGGTGAAGGTCAGGGCCACGGGCCCGAAGTACGCGCTGGCGGTCGACGGCGATGGCCGTCAGGGCCTCATCCCCGCCTTCGCCGTCCGCAAACTCAGCGACTCCAAGGGCACGATCAAGGTCAACGACTTCGTCAGCGTCGACGACCGCCTGCGAGTCACCGTCGAAGAGGACTCAAAGGGCCTGTACTACATCCCGAGGGAACTGGCGTGAGCTCAGATTCGGCATCAGATCATTTCTGGAACGTATGCTCCATAAGTAATTGTGGAGCAGACGCTCTACAATGCAAGGGTGGAAGCGAATAGCCGTGGACGGCCACTCGAGTTCGAGCGAGCCCGAGCCCTGCTCGACGCCGCACGATTGTTCTGGCGCCTCGGCTACAGCGGAACGTCGACTCGGCACCTGAGTTCGGCGATCGGTATCTCGACGTCGAGCCTGTACTCGGCATTCGACAGCAAGTCCGGACTGTTCGACGAGTGCGTTCGGGTCTACGCCCGGCGGTACACCGCCCTGTACGAAAAGGCGGTCGCCGCGCAGTCCATCAGGACCGTCGTCGATGAGCTGCTGAGATCTTCGGTCATCGAGTTCACTCAACCCGCGGATTCGCATCCCGGCTGCCTCATTACCAGCGCAGTCATGTCAGAGGTGCCGGCGACGCGCAAGGCGCGCGGAGACATATCCACCATGCTGACGAAGAACGAAGGTCTTCTCCGTACCCGCGTCACCAGAGCGATTGACGAGGGCGAGATTCTGGGCGGAACCGACGGTGATGTCGTCGCCGGCTTTGTGCAGACGATCTGGCATGGTCTGGCTGTCCAGGCGAAGCACGGTGTCAGACGCAACGAGCTGCTGCGGGTCGCCGATTTCTCGCAGAGGGCCATGTGGTCGACATACTCGAGGTGAGCTCCGCGTTGTGTCATCGGGCCTGTCGGTCCACGCGATTGCCAGGGTCTTCACCGCGGTGACCTTCTCCTCCGCGAAAGAGGGCCAGGAAGCCTCCTGAATGTTCAGATCGGTCTCGGATGACACTGTGTGAGGAGTATCCGGCACCGAAGTCGAGGTGGAGACGCTGAGCGATTCGCGATCACAGTCCTGCAAGACCGATAAGCTGGTGGACAGGTTGTCGGCCATAGCATCGCGGCCGTCGATGACACCGGCGACGAGGTGGACCGAGGCTGGAGTCTCCGCGGCAATGCGGGCAATGGAACCCGGATCGGACGCGCGGGTGGCAGCGGAGACATCTACCCCGAGGGCCTCGATGCCAGAGTGCGCCAGCGCGCACAACCCTGCTCGCAGTCTTCCGCGCGGGGCGGTGACGAAGATCTGCGGTCGCGTGTTCGACCCGCTCAGTGCGGTGTAAGCACGGGAGGCCGCCTCGGCGAGCTCGGAATCGGAGTGTTCGTCGAAGTCGGTCACGAAAGCAGGTTCGTCCAACTGAACCCAGTCGACTCCGGCCGCAGCGAGAATGCTGATGACGTCGAGGTAGGCGACAGTGAGTTCGTCGAGCTGGTCGAACGTCGAGGTGCTTGTATCGGGGCTGGTCTTCGCCAGTGCCAGCATGGTCACGGGACCGACGAGGACAGGTCGGATGGTGTGACCGGCGGCTCGTGCCTCCGACACCAGCGAAAGAAGGTGCTGCGGGCGGGCCCTGAACCGAGTCGGATACGTAAGTTCCGGCACCAGATGGCGGTAGTCGGCATCGAACCACCTGTCGATGCCCAAAGGTGTTCGCTGCCCAGTGGCCCGTGCCACGGCGAAGTATTCATCGAGGTCGAAGTCGGTACCGGTGGGCTCCGACTCGATGAGTCCGATGCTCAGGGCAGTGTCGAGGACATGGTCGCAGTGGCTGTAGGAGGCAGGGATCGAATAGTCCTCGTCCAAGCCAAGCTCTCGCAGGCGACTGTAGGTGTTCAGCCGCAGGGAGCGCATGGACTGTGAGAACGCCTCGGCATCGATGCGGCCTGCCCAATATTCCTCGAGGGCCTTCGCCTGCTCACGATTCGGGCCGATGTGCGGATAGCCGATGACGGTGGCTGTAGGGAATGTGCTGGACATGCAGCCATTCTGCCGTCGGCCTCGGGGAGGCGGTGGGGCAGGCGACTATCGCCGACATCTGCCGTCATGACCAGATCGGTTAACGTCTCGAACCGTCAGGCAACGTCTCGAACCGTCAGACGGAGTCTCATTGTGACATGCCGACCGAAGCGACGGCCGGTGGCGGGTGCAAGCGGGGATGTGGGTGAGGGGAGTGCTGCTCACCGAGTGTTGCGGCTCAGCGGTAGTTGACGAACTGCAGGTCGAGATCGAGGTCCTTGCCCTTGAGCAGTGCGATGACTTCCTGCAGGTCGTCGCGCTTCTTCGAGCTCACGCGCAGCTCCTCGCCCTGGATCTGGGCTTTGACGCCCTTGGGGCCCTCGTCTCGGATGTACTTCGAGATCTTCTTCGCGTTGTCTTTGTCGATGCCTTCTTTGAGGCTGGCATCGATGCGGTATTCCTTGCCCGAAGGATAGGGTTCGCCGTCGTCAAGGGACTTCAGCGAGATGCCGCGCTTGACCAGCTTCGACTGGAAGACGTCGAGGATCGCTTTGACGCGGTCCTCGCTGACGGCCTTCATCTGAATGGCTTCTCCGGTCCAGGCGATCGAAGCGTCGGTGCCGCGGAAGTCATAGCGTGAGTTGATCTCCTTGGCCGCCTGGTTCAATGCGTTGTCGGCCTCCTGTCGGTCGACCTTGCTGACGACGTCGAATGAGGATTCGCTGGCCATGAATGCTCCTTGTGTGGTGAGAAGATGGACGAGTATCTGGTCACCGAGTGTAGTCGAGACGCATAATTGTGACCTGCGTCTATCGAGTTGGTGATTCGGGGTGGGTGCTTGTAGTATTTTCAAGTGCTCATCGAGCACGCACTGCGGCAGATTGCCCGAGCGGCCAAAGGGAGCTGACTGTAAATCAGCCGGCATTGCCTTCGAAGGTTCGAATCCTTCATCTGCCACGCAGAAGTGAGAAGCCCCGTGATCTTCGGATCACGGGGCTTCTTCGCATTCATCCCTATTGCGCGGCCCCCGGCGCTTCTCTACTGTGGAAGAAAAGCCGAATGGAATCGTCGTCATGAACGAAGAACAGCCTCCCCGCCGCATCGGTTCGCTCGAGGATCGCAACGCGATCGTCGAATCCGCTCTGGACAAGGCGATCAGACGCGGCGATTTCGACGACCTGCCCGGTCTGGGCAAGCCCCTGTCCGGTCTCCACAACTCGGAGGATCCCGACTGGTGGGTCAAAGCGAAGATGGATCAGGAAGACATGAGCGGCGTGGCTCCCGCCGCCTTCCAGCTGCGCAAGGAGAACGCCGTCCTCGAGGACACGCTCGATGCCTTTTCGAAGGAGGCCGACGTGCGCAGCTATCTCGCCGGGTTCAACGAACGGGTCCGTGACGCCATCATGGATCTGCGCGAGGGACCGCCCGTGTTCACCCCACCCCGCAAGGTCGAGGATGAGGTCGCGGCCTGGCGCCGGCGTCGAGCTGCGAAGGCTGCGTCAACGACGAACCCGCCCCCGGCCCCGACTGCAGGTCAGGGCGAGGAGCAGGAACAGCCTCGGCGGTGGTGGCAGAGGAAACGGAGCTAGATCTCCGCGCGCAGACGTTCGAGGGCCAGCTGAGACAGCATTGCCGCCTGATCGCCGAGCACGGTGTCGTCGAAGATGACGAAGGGAGAGTGGTTGTCGCCCTGCCGTTCCTCAGGCACATCCGTGCGTTTGGCGCCGAACATCATGTAGGTGCCCGGAACCTCCTGAAGGACGAACGAGAAGTCCTCACTGGGCATGATCGGGTGCGGTGAGACCTCCACCCTGTCTTCGCCCAGCAGGCCGCGCACCTGGTCGATGGTCCATGCGGTCTCAGCCTCGTCGTTGACGGTCACCGGATACTGAACCTGGAAGTCCACCTCGGCGGTGCATCCGTGGGCCTCCGCGATTCCTCGAGCCAACTGCTTCGATTGCGCCCGCACCGTGTCCAATGACTCCTGGGACAGGGTGCGGACCGTGGCACCGAGGCTCGCCGAGGCGGGGATGACGTTGACCGCCTCACCTGCCGTCAGCTGGGTCACGGACAGGGCGATCGGGTCGAAGGTGCTGATGCGTCGGCTGACCATATTCTGCAGCGCGGTCACGAGTTCGGCCAGGGCCGGGACGGGGTCGATCGCCGACTGCGGCTGGGATCCGTGGCCGCCGCGTCCGTGCAGGGTGATGCGGAGGATATTGGAACCGGCCTGCAGAGTTCCGGGCTTCGTCGAGACGACGCCTCTGGAGCCCATGTGGACATGGGCTCCGAAAGCGGCGACCACCCGGGGCCCCGCAGCGTCGAGGACACCCTCGTTGATCATCACTGAGGCGCCGTTGTACCCCTCCTCGCCGGGCTGGAACATGAAGACGACGTCGCCAGCGAGCTCTTCCCGGTGCGCATGGAGCAGCAGGACGGCCCCCACGAGTCCCGCGGTGTGCAGATCATGGCCACAGGCGTGCATGTTCCCATTCGTCGACCTGAACGGTTCGTCGGTGAGCTCTTCGACGGGCAGCGCGTCCATGTCGCCGCGGAGGAGGACAGCCGGAGCATGCGCGGGCCGCTCGGGGTGGGTTCCACGCAGGACTGCCACCACCGAGGTGGTCTCAACGCCCGTGCTCACCTCCAGACCGAGCCCTTCCAAGGCGGTGAGAACCGCGGCCTGGGTGTGCGGCAGGTCGAGCCCGACCTCGGGGTGGGTATGGAGCCGACGACGGAATTCCTGCAGCTGTGGCAGGAGGGCATTCGCCTCGCTCAGAAGGGTGCTCACAGCATTCCCACGAGGACGCTGGCGATGACGACTGAACCGGCACTGACCGAGGTGAACCCACCGACGAGCATCGGCGGCAACATGACGTTGAGGAGGGCTTCCTTCTCGTCCTCGTCACGGGCGATGGAGCGAGCGACCTCGTTGGTCAGCAGGTAGTCGGCAGGGAAGCCGTACATGGCGGTCAGTGCCACAGACATTCCCAGTGTGGCCTTCCACCTCAGCAGCTTCGTAGCGATGTAGCCACCGACGACGATGCCGATGCCGCCGACGATGAGGATCGAGATGGTGGGCAGGAAGGCGTTGATGACGTCCTGCACGGAGGCCGAGACCAGCGGGGCCATGACGATGGCGATCACGCCGGACATGGCGATGCCGAAGGAGTTCGACCGCTCCATCGCTTTGTCCGGGGACAGGCCGATTGCGGTCGCGACGATGCCGAGGATGAGTGCGAGGATCGATGACGGGATGTGCGTCGGGCCGGACAGCAGGGTTGCGATGGAGCCCCCGACGAGGATGAGGAAGAGCATGAACAGCTGGTTGTCTACGAGGAACGCCGGCAGTGTCACGAGCTTCTTCTTCGCGGCGGCGTCGGCCTCGTCCTCATGATGAGCCGCGGCCAGCTCGTGGAGTTCGCCGCTGTCACGCAGCTTCGTCGCATAGCGGCGGAGCAGGAAATTCGTCAGCGGCATCGACGGCAGCGACTGCAGCATGAGCACCAGAGCCGGAAGCACGATGATCGCCGATGCGGCTCCGGACGCTGTCAGGCCCTCGGTCGTCAGGCTGGTGGCGACGATGCCGCCCGCCAGTGGTCCCGAACCTGCCACGAAGGTCTCGAATCCGAAGATGGGAGCGATGATGAAGAAGATGAGAAGTACGGCGACGAGCATTCCGGAGACGGCGATGATGACCGAGCGCCACTGTTTGAGCATCACGCGCAGAGGGATAAGCGTACCCATGTGGAAGAGCAGAGGAGCCACGAGAATGGTGTAGACCTGGACGAGCATCGAATCGTCGACGACGGTGTCCGGGACGATGCCGATCTTGGCGAAGATGAAGATCCCCAGCATCGCCACGAGGAGACTGGGGATGCGAGCCTTGGACCAGATCGAGACCAATTCGCCGATGGCGATGAAGCCGAGCACGATCGCGGCAGCGTAGATGCCTTCCATAGCGATCCTTTCGAAGATGGTGAGTGTCGTGTGGGCTCGGTTGTCACATCCACAACGGCGTGGATATGAAGCAGCTCACAGAGAGTACGTTATTGCCTGTTTTCGGATAGTGCCTATGCCCTTCTCAGCATTCAAGATAATGAAGACGATTCATGTCCAGCGTGACCGTGCGATAAGGGGAGACGGAGTGTGCCCGGATTGAGGCGAGAGCCGGGGCAGGGCATAGTCTGGGCGTATGAGTTTTCTGCAGTTCCTGCACGAACGAGGCATCACTGAGCGACCTGGTTCCTCGAAGCGTCCCCTGGTGATCGCGCACCGCGGTTATTCCGCTGTGGCCCCGGAGAACAGCCTCGCCGCAGTGGATGCGGCACGTGCCCTCGACGTGGACTTCATCGAAGTCGACACCTCGACGAGCGCCGATGGGGTCCCGGTCATCCTCCATGATCCGGATCTGGATCGGACCACGAATCGGAAAGGACCGGTGGCGAACCTGACGGCGGAGGAACTCTCCTTCGTCGACGCCGGCTCCTGGATGGGCCCGGGATTCACCGGTGTCCGGATCCCCACGCTGGCAGCAGTGATGCGAGATATCCAGCACCGAGGCGGTGAACTCCTGCTCGAACTCAAGGGGGAGTGGTCCTCCGGTGCGGTGGCTCAGATCTCCGAACTCGTCGTTGCGACCGGGACCGCTGACCGGATGGTCGTACAGTCCTTCAACACCGAGACTCTGGCAGCCTGCAGAGACATGCTGCCGATGGTCTCACGGTTCCTTCTGCGCATGGTCCCGCGCCCTGAAGACATCGAGGTGGCACGGGCCCTGGGCGCCGTCGCGATCAATCCCTCCTTCAAGGGCTTCTCCATGCGCAGATCCGTTGTCACCGAGTTCCGTGACAATGACCTGGGCGTATTCGTGTGGACGGCCGATTCCATGGACGAATGGCGTGAGCTCCTCGATGCCGAGGTCGATGGCATCATCACCAACCAGCCCGGCCGTCTGCAGGGATTCCTGGCGGGTCGATTCGACCCGGTGAAGTGAACTCCTGCAGTCTGTGAGCGACGTCACTGAACGCCGATTTGCCCTCGCTGCGCGAAGCCGTGTAAATTCTTACCTGTTGCCCCGATAGCTCAGTCGGTAGAGCATCTCCATGGTAAGGAGAAGGTCAAGGGTTCGAATCCCTTTCGGGGCTCTCGTGCCGCTTAAATGCGGCGCTGGGGCGGGGTAGCTCAGCTGGTTAGAGCGCACGACTCATAATCGTGAGGTCGGGGGATCGAGTCCCCCTCCCGCTACTCACTTCCTCCCTCACCAGGGCATATAGCCCGGTGAGGGAGTTTTTTTATTGCCCAATCGCGGCCAGGAATGCGCTTACGATGCGTCTTGGAACCAGGAGTCGAGCACGCCCACCACTCCACGAGGCCCAATGTTGAGCCGCTGCACATAGTGCTTAGCCGTCACCCCGATCTCCGAATGCCCAAGCTGCTTCGACGCTTTGTCGAGCCCGTCAGCACCGTAGATGGTCGTCGCCACGGTCTTACGAATCGACCGCGGCACCACCCATTCCAAGCCGGCTAACTCTCGCACCTGCCGGAAATGCACACGGTACGACGACGGGTTTCGCCACGTCCCCATCACGGCGCTGTGACGACACCCGCATTTATGAAACGTTCCTTTATGAATACGTTGAAGCGAGTGCTTGGCACTCTTGTCGCCTCCCTGTTCGTCCTCTCCCTAGCGTTGGTCCGGGTACGTGGTTATGTCAACTAGAACTGGCCCCACCCTGACGGTCTGAAATGGCCCCACCCTGTACCCCATTTGTCTCCACCGGTTCTCACTGAAACTGCCCAAACTTCATATTTACGGGGGATGCGCCCGAGATCACAACCGACATAGTGACAGTCCGTTCGCTACTAACAGCGAACGAACTCTCCGCTCATCGAAAGGCACCACTATGAGGAGATCAAGACCAGCATTGGCCTGCGCAACCCTGACGTTCCTCCTTCTCAGCTTCGCAGTCACCCCAGCCACAGCTTCCGAAACAGACGAAGTCAGCGAAGAAAAAATCACATCTTCGCAGGGTCCTTCTCCCTACGTTGAGGCCGACATCGAAGAAGAAGCGATGCGGAAACTCGACGCGATCGAGAAAGAACACCCGCAGGGCATCTCGGCCCAGGCCGCATACAAACGGTACGGCCCCTGCACCTTGCACCCTGCCGGATTCCACACCCGAAAGTCAGCCGGACACAAGTACGGGGGCGTGAAACCGGTCACGGTCTGCACAAAAAAGGTGACCGGAATCAAAATGGCTTCCCAGCTGAGGGTGAAGAACAGTCTCATATGGGCCAAGGCCGGGATCCAAATCCCGCAAACCGCTAACGACAAGGACCTTCGTACGGGCGGCAAATACAAGAAGAAGTACTATACGGTGAAATTCACGCAGACGAACATAAACTACAAGTGCAAGGGAACGAAGACACACAAATGGTCAGCCAGCTCGATTGGCCGACTGCGGTATCAGGGCCGGACACTTTGGGCGCGGGTGACTTCGCCGATACTCTCAGTACAATGCGGTCCGCACTAGAGCCCGCTGACATGCAGATGAGGTGATTATGAGTAACCAGAAGGTATTTTTACTCTTCGCTAAACAGCCTTCGCCGTTCGACTCGGAAGAGATGATCGATCCGTTCATAGGGATCGTGACCGACGAGCGAGATTGTGAGCGGTTCGAGGCCGAACACTCGGAGTACGAAGTCAGTTGGGAAGAACGGTTCATCAATGATTCGGAGGGGCATTGGGTTGAGCCTGGCGATACCGTGTATGGCTATTTTTACATGTCGACGATCAGAGAATCCCCTGAGGGGGAAGTTCTCGACCTGTTGACTGATGCAGCCATCGAGTCCGTGATGTACCAGCAGGCCAACGCCCGTAAAATGCTTGCGATTGGTCATATTCAGGTCATTACCGTTGGCGACATTCGGCTGGACGGCAACTTCCCAGTCGTCGATGAACCCGCGGACTGGGACAAAATCGACAACTAGACGAGGCACGCACGCTTTTCCTTAGCACTGGACGGGGCAGAACCACTGGCGGTTCTGCCCCGTCGAGGATTACTCAAGGCGCGTTCTGTCGTGTGTGGGCGAGTCGGTAGGAATGCGTGCCGGTCTCGATGATCGTCCCGCAGGGTTAACTGCTTTTCAAAGGCTGCGATGTACTCGACTTTCGTGCGAACATTCGGCAAGGGACATTACAAAGGTCCGGGGAAGAATAACTGACTATGAAATCGATCATTGCGAACATCCTATTCTGGGCCCTGGTAGCTCTCTCTGTTCTGTCAGTAGGGCTTAGCATCGCCGCGACCGTAACTTACCTCAGTACAGAAGACGGGTGGATTTTGCAATCGATGGTGGTCGTTGTCTCGTGGGTCCTTTGTGCAGCTCTAGTCGGATCGACTTTGACCTGGTGTGCGGTCATCTACTCGAGGCGTAGGCGCAGCTAGTTTGTGGCCGAATTCGGCAACGCCCCACCGCTTGACGACTGCGGTCCCACGCACTGAGCTCGGACACACAATGGCCCCGGCTTCACCTCACGGTGGGGTCGGGGCTCTTCGTTATTGCTACTTGATCCCGAACGGATCAGAGTCGCGTTGCCGGTAGTCGCGAACGAACCCCGCAACCGCCGTGTATGAGCGCCCGAGGAGCGCAGCCCGCTCTCCGATCGACAGGTCTGTGAGCGTGTACACGACCACAGCATCTTCCGCGTCCATGGCTTTCACCGGTTCGGCGCCAACGAGCGACCGTGCTTGCCAGCAGCCGGCCGCACGCCCCTTTCCCTGAACCACTTACCCAACGTGGACTCGTTGACGCCCACCGTGGCGGCAATGTCGGCGATGGACTCTCCCGCCTCGCGCCGTGCTGTAACCTCATAGCGCACACAACCTTTGGTCTCTCGCGTCGTGTACGGTCGTGTCTCATTCGGGCCGAGTCCACGTTTGTACCGGGCATAGCAGCGGGTGCACAGGCCACGCGCCACCGGGGCACGGTCACACCACACGACAGCGCATGCGCTCACGATAGTCCATTGGTGAGGGCCTTGTGCGCCGATTCGAGTCCGTCGATCGCGTCGATCATGGCTGTCTTGAGTGACTGTGCATATTCGCTGGCGATGCCGAGGATCTGGTCAATTTCGTAGGTGCCGCGTAGGGCGTCGATGCCGAGCACCTCAACGATGTGCATGAATTCCTGCAGGCTGAGTTCCCGGTCGTATGCTTCGATGCGGGAGATCTTCCCCTGGTTCCAGTGGCCGGGGTGCAGAGAATTGAGACGGTCCGAGAGTTCGTGCTGGTTGAGCTCGAGGTCTGTGCGTGCTTGGCGTATGGCGTGGCCGATCGGAATGTAGCTATTGCTCACTGTCGTCGCCGGTCCTCTGTGGCACTCGTGAATCTAGTACGGCGCGAGCAAATTGTCGTCCGAAATCCGTCGGGTATATCAGGCCCGGCCTAACAGAGATCCATGCTCCGGCGTATTCTTCGTCCTCGGAATTGCTCAGCCAATCTTTCAATCTCAGATATTCTGGCCGACTGTAAACGTAATCGTAGACGCCTTCGTCTGGCGCCCAAGATTCGTAGGTGACCGCCGCAAGGCCAAGCCGCACCCAGTTGTCAACCATGGCTGCATATCCAGCTTCTTCGATAATCTCGTTCG
This sequence comes from Brevibacterium antiquum, assembly GCF_016107655.1. Lineage (GTDB taxonomy): Bacteria > Actinomycetota > Actinomycetes > Actinomycetales > Brevibacteriaceae > Brevibacterium > Brevibacterium antiquum. The sequence continues at coordinate 13,195 of NZ_JABASX010000017.1, read as the reverse complement.
TGGTCTCGTCGCGAAGGCTCGGAACATGACGCTCAAGGAACTGCTGCTCACCCCCTTTTCTGGTCAGCATCAAGCTTGCGATCGATGCGAATTGTTCAAGCTCAAAAATGTCGGGAATCCGTGCTGCTTCTTGCGGCGATAGTTGACGGATAATCGACGCGAAGCTTGGGTGCGCATCGCTCTGCTGTTCGCTGTTCGATGCAGTAGCGAGTAGCTCGAGATGCATGTCTTTCAGCGCAGGAGAATCCAGGGAGTATGCGAGACCATCCATTGCTTGTATGCCCACATTTGGATCTGGCGAAATCAGGTCACCCTCGTCATCTGATGCCAGCTTTTTGGCCATGTCGCCGGCAAAATTCTCCTCGAAATATTTCCGCTGGCGGTGACTGAGCCAGAACAAGGGTCTCAAGAAGTAGTTATACAGACCTTGTTTCATTTCCTCTCTGGCGGCCAGGTGCTCGCCAGCGTTTTTGAGTGAGCTGCTCCCTTGCATTTCTTTGAGTAGAGTGGCCTGCAATCGGTCAGACTTCTGCTCTGACGCTCGAACAACTCTGTCGGTCGCGCCTTTGGCGGCGTACAGTCCTGCCGCGCCCGCGACAGTTCCTGGATCAATCATGACCCAAGTGTAGTCACGCGTCGCGGATGATGGTCGTGTGGCGGCCTTCTGTGTTTCCGTACCGTGATGCACCATAACCTCATGACCGAGGACTATGGCACCGCTACCTGGCGGTACTGGCAGGAGATCCGCAACGCTGCCAGCGCCCGCGGCTCGTACCAGGACCGCCCATCCTTGCCTGTACGTGCCCGCATCGTCTGGGAGCGCGACGGAGTGGAGGGAGTCGAAGGCGTGGCGACACGGCAAGGGTTCGACGGCGCGATCTTCGTCGAGCTCGAGGACCGACGTTGCTCGACTCTCGGCGTTTGGTTGCATCCGGACGACGTGTGGTGGCCGAGGAAATGACTTTGACGGTCAGGGAACTTCCCAAATGATCTCGTCGTTTCCAGCCTCTTCTGACTGGCTGTTGAAATAACGAACCTTCGTAATGTTCGAGTCGTCGGCGTCAGTCAATACCCATCCGCGAAGGCAGTCGCCCCAGGCAACGTCGTTCTCGTAATCCAGAGTCGGCGAGATTTCTTCGTGGCGCCACGTCGTGCTCGCCGGCCCGTAACGCCGGTTGTCATCAGAAACCACTGACCAGAAGTCTGTGGTGACGTAGACACCTTCTGGCGTGTTTTCGTTGCCGACACAGACCTCGATATCGATAGCGCCGACCCTGTGGTCGGCAACGTCAGTAACAACGCGGTACACATGCGCAGTAACGCTGGCGCCTTGCGGGAGATCGATGGTGTCACCGAGTGTATGGGTCGCTTCCGTTGGGGTCTCCGTAGGTGTCGGGGTTTCCGTGCTTGCACTGTCTGGGGAGTCAGCAGCTGGTTGCGCATCGGCTTTAGCTGTATTTGCTGGGGAGGAGCATCCGGTGACGACGAGGATTGAGGCCGCAAGGGTGGCGAGGAGTCTTCTAGGCATGATCGGATCATATGCTGGACAGCGGCAGTAGTGGCGCTCGAAGATAGTTGAGTTCTCAATTTGTTACCAAGTGTGGAAGTCGGAGGCGGAACGGAATGTGAGGAGGGGCGGCGATGATGCGTTTACGATGCGTTTTGGCCCGCATTCGGGTTTCCGCGCCAGCACTGGTAGGCAGGACCATGCCGAAGTCCCGTCCCAGGTCAGAAGTGATTCTAAGGTCATTCACTGTCACCCCGCGTCACCTCATGTTCGAATCAAATTAGAATCGTGAGGTCGGGGGATCGAGCCCCCCTCCCGCTACACTGACAGAAGAACCTCCACCTGCTGGGTGGGGGTTCTTCTGATTCACCGCTCACTCGTGCGGCTGCGCCGTGACGTCCTCTGGTGCGAATTCCGCCGCGAACTTCCGAAATGTGCTGCACAAGGTCCAGTAGATGGCCGCGGACACCGGGGCAACCATGATGACCTGCCACCATGACAGATCTTGGGAGCCCCAGCCGAGAAGTTTGAAGCAGGAGTGGACGCACAGGACGAGGATCATCAGGGTGATCGCTTCTCGCCGGTTGCGACGGCGTTCGGAGGTTGACTCCTTCATAAAAAACAAGGCTACCTGAATAATTGAATCTTCAGGGTGTTTGTTTTCGGTGGACCCGCGGTTGAGGGTGAAGTTAGGATGATCGTTACTCAATTTGTTGACTAATGGAGCCTGTGATGAAAGACCACTTTCGACATCTGCACGGACCGCAGGATCTCGGGTGTCGGCCTTTGCGCAGTCGAGTCCCGATGGCGGCGACGCTGTGAGCGGTGATCCCAGGCTTCCGCTGCGATATGTTGCGATCGGGGACAGCCTCTCCGAGGGTGTCGGTGACGAACCCTGGCCCGACGGCAGCCCGCGAGGCTGGACCGATCGCCTGGCCGCACTTCTGACAGCGCACTACGGACAAGATCGGCCAATTCACTACGCGAATCTGGCCGTGCGCGGTTACAAGACAGCCCAGATCGTCGACACGCAGGTCCAGACGGCCATTGCGCTGCGGCCCAGCTTCGTGACTCTGACCGCCGGAATGAATGACATCATGCGGCCCCGGGTCGATTTCGGTGCCCTGAAGAGTGCCCTCGCAGGGATCGTCGAGCCACTGATCTCTGCCGGCGCTGAGGTCTTCGTGGTCCCCATCCCCAATATCGCCGGAGTTTCGCCAGCCGGACGACTGATCAACACCCGTCGACTGCGACTCAATGCGATCTACCAGCACCTCGTCGATACCCACAGGGTCCTGCCGTTGACCGATACCACGAATTCGGTTTTCGAAGATCCCCGGGCTTGGGACGAAGATCGCCTTCATTTGGCCGCACTGGGTCACGAGCGGCTCGCCTGTGCCGCAGCTGCCGGCTTCGGCCTGCCGATCGACTTCGACTTCCTGGGCGCCCCTGACGGGTCAGTGCCACCGCGCACAGTCAGCACCGAAGCAAACTGGTGGTGGAAACACGTACGGCCTTGGATCTATCGACGCCTGACCGGCAAGTCGTCAGGGGACGGTCGAGCGGCCAAACGTCCCGACCTGGGGCCGATCGTCGCCGACTGACGTGAGGAGTTTGCCGTCCGGTCTGCGAGTGTCGCCAGCACGAACTCGCACCAGCGGATATTCTCCTCTTCGAAGGCGATCCCCCGCACCAAGGTGAGGTACGGACCGAGATGATCCGCCTCGGCGAGGTAGTCCCGTTCGCCCCGGCCCTCGAGCAGGCGGCTGCGAGTCTGCTCGTAGCTCTTCAGCTTCGTCTTCGAAGCCTCGAGCTTGTCGTGCACATTGGCCGTGATCGATGCGGCGTCACCGAGTTCCATCGACTCGACCTGTACGAGCAGTTCGTCGCGGATGGCGGTCGGTTTGGGGGTGCGGATCGTGAAGTCGTGCAAAGCGGCACGGCCGGAGTCGGTGAGGGAGAACAGTCGTTTGTTCGGACGTTTCTGCTGGTGGACAGCCCGGGCTTCGATGAGGCCGGCCGCCTCCATTTTGTCGAGCTCGCGGTAGAGCTGCTGCGGCGAGGCGGCCCAGAAGTTCGAGACGGTCACGTCGAACGCCTTCGCCATGTCGTATCCGGAGGCCTCGCCATTCGAGATCGCGGCCAAGATCGCATCCTGAAGTGCCATAGCCGACACCATAGCCCGGCATCTCGACCGATCACAAAGTTGATTATTCCGGACGTAGACTGGGATCACGCACTTGCCCACCGTAGGGAATCAATGATGATGGACACACGGCTCAGCAACTGGCTCCTGGACTCCGACCCGGCCCTGCGCTGGCAGGTCGAGCGCGACCTGTTGGGCATCGACGAAGACACGTGGAAGACGACCCGGGCGAAGGTGCCGACCGAAGGGTTCGGACGTGAGCTTCTCAGCCATCAGGACGCCGACGGACAGTGGGCGGGTGGCGCATACTTCCCGTCGGACTTCAGGGGCGAAGCGGCTCAGCCGTGGACGGCCACGACTTGGGCGCTCAATCAGCTTCGAGACTGGGGAGCTCCCGCCTCGGCGCTGGAGGGAACGGCCGCGAAGCTGGCCTCCATACGGTGGGAATACGACGACCTGCCGTATTGGGGCGGGGAAGTCGACGTGTGCATCAATGCGATGACGCTGTCGAACGGTCTGTGGCTCGGTGCAGACGTCGACGCGATCGTCGACTGGTTCCTCGACCACCAACTCGACGACGGGGGCTGGAACTGCGAATGGGTGGAAGGGTCGACGGTGGCCTCTTACCATTCCACGCTCAATGCCCTGATCGGACTCCTCGACTACCAGGTGCGAACCGGCGATGTTGAGAGGGTGGCGGCCGCAAGGGCCCGAGGGGAGGAATACCTGCTGCGTCGTGAGCTCTTCCGCAGGCTCTCGACGGGGGAACCCTTCTACGATCGCGCATTCAGCCTCGCCCATCCTCGGCGAGCCTATTACAACGTCCTCGCTGCGGCCGACTACTTCCGGGCGGCGGACTGCTTCCGGGCGGCGGCAGAAGGCACCGGTCCCGATCCGCGCATGGCAGCGGCGATCGAGATCATCAGATCGCAGCGTCAAGACGACGGGACCTGGCTGCAGGGGCACCGGCTCGACGGCGACGTCTGGTTCCACATCGACGTGCCGAGAGGCGAACCGTCGAAGTGGGTGACCCTCCAGGCGACCCGAGTTCTGGAATGGTGGGATTCGGCCTAGAAGTCGACTTCGCTCGGGTCGAGGCCGGGGAACTTGACCTCGTACTTGACCATATCGTTCTTGTGGTCGACGAGTTTGACCGAGCCGAAGTACGTCTTCTTCTTCGTTTGAACCTCGCAGCTCGTCAGGCCCCACCAGTCCATGACCTTCATATCGTCTCTGCACTCGACCGCCTTGACCTTCATTGTGAACTTGTTCTTGAACAGGTCGTCGATGTCGGCTTCAAGTGATGCCTTCGGCACCGTTCCGTCGCCTTCTTCGTTGACCTTGATCCCGTCGTCGCTGGCCCAGGAGGTGGCTTTCGGGGAATCTTTGAAGGGATCCTCATACTTGGTCTTGCTGGGCTCCGGCTTCGCGGCCTCCGACTGTCCAGCCTCTGTGGACTCTTCCGTCTCAGCAGCCTCGCCCTGCATGGCACCGGGGGCCGTGGTCTCTTCACTCTGCGCGGTCTCGTCGGTCTTCTTCTCGTCGCCTCCGCCGCATCCGCTCAGCGTCAGGGCCAATGCGACACCAGCTGCGGCGATGACAGCTCCTGGTCGAGAGAGTGACTTCTGCATCGGTTTCATCGTATTGCTCCTCATCGGACTTCATCTGTGCCAGGGAGGACTCATCTGACACCACGGGCGTTGTTCGTTCATTGACGATTCTGCCATCACTGCACCGACACCGAAGGCTTTCGCTGTTCAGTTCCGGAGACACATGTGTCGATCCAGGCACATGACGTCTGACCCCCGCCACCGCCCCGGTCTCGACTACGATGACCGGATGATCCCCACTACGACAACGGCCGAAGGCACTGCCCTTCCGCTCCTCGGACAGGGCACCTGGCACATCGGCGACGATCCTGGGCAGCGAACCACCGAGATCGCGGCGCTGCGCGAAGGAATCGAGCTGGGCCTGAGCCTCGTCGACACCGCGGAGATGTACGGTTCCGGACGATCCGAGAACCTCGTCGGGGAGGCGATCGCACCCGTGCGTGAGGAGGTGTTCCTCGTCGACAAGGTGCTGCCGACGAATGCCTCGGAATCCGGTACGATCGAGGCCTGTGAGCGGTCCCTGGCTGTCCTCGGAACCGACCACATCGACCTCTACCTGCTCCACTGGCCGGGCTCATACCCGGTGGACGAGACGATCGCTGCCTTCGAAGGACTCCGCGAGAGGGGACTCATCGGAGCCTGGGGTGTGAGCAACTTCGACCCGGCCGAGATCGCGGACCTGCCCGCGGTGCCGCTGATCAACCAGGTCCTGCTCAACCCGTCCCGCCGGGGTCCGGAGTTCGACCTTCTGCCCGCCCACCGCGAAAGCCGACCGCACATCACGACGATGGCGTATTCGCCCGTGGAACAGGGGCGGCTGCTTAAAGATCCCACCCTCGCCGAGGTGGCCCGCCGTCACGATGCGACCACCGCCCAGATCCTCTTGGCCTGGGCGATCCGGCCCGGTGACGTCATCGCGATACCCAAGGCCTCAAGCCCAGACCATGTGCGGGCCAACGCCGAGGCGGTCGACATCGTTCTGACGAGTGATGACCTCGCTGACATCGATCGTGCATTCCCCGCCCCGACATCGCCGCTGCCACTGGAAGTGATCTGAATGACCCTGCCATCGATCGGTCTCATCTCCCACGGCACCTCGTCGGCAGAGGGGCGCAAGGTCATCGAAGCGCTCGCCTCCGCCGTCACTGAGGACCTGCACCGCCGAGGCCTGGCCGCCGAGGTGATGCTCGGCCACGTCGATGTCCAGCACCCTGATGTCGCCGAGGTGCTTTCGGCCCTGCCGCCTGATTCCCCAGTGATCCTCGTGCCGCTGCTGCTCTCCCCGGGCTATCACGTGCATGTCGACCTGGCTGAAGCCGTCCGTGCCGCGGGAGGCGCCGATGGACGAACGAAGCCAGGCGCTGACCGACCCGAAGCGAGCGGGCGAGCCGAGAGTCGTGACATCCGATTGACGCCGACGCTGGGACCGGACCCTCGTCTTGCCCGCATTCTGGCTGAGCGTCTGCCGCACCTCGAAGACGAGGACCAGGTGGTGCTCGCGGCCGCAGGATCAAGTGATGACAGGGCCAACGATGCCTGCCTGGGCATGGCTGAATCTCTGGCTCATGAGCTCTCGATGCCCGTCGTTGCAGGGTTTCATGCCGGCGGGGGAGACCGCCTGGGCGATATTGTTGAGCAGAAACGTGGGTCTGGTGCACGCACAGTGCTCTCGAGCTATCTTCTGGCGCCGGGATTCTTCCAGGATCTCACTTCGACGCTCATTTCCGGCTCTCGCGAGATCCTTGCTCGACCGCTGCTCCACGACGGCGTGGAGATCCCGCCATTGCTGGTCGACGTCGTTCGTGACCGGGTAATCGCAGCACTCTGAACCGGGGTCAATTTCCACGACCAGGATCGTCATCGTTCTACTTATGTCGTCATGTGTCACTAAACGACATGATTGGGGGCCCTAATTTGTTGAGCAATCTATATCTCTTGTAGCGTGACTCACCAAAGGTTCACAGCAGCGTTTGGAGGCGATCGTGTCCGCACATGTAGAAGAAATCAAGCAGACTCCGAGGTCTGGGGCTTCCACGCGGCCGGCCCGACCGAAGAAGTCAAACGGTCAGTGGAAGATCGACGGTCAGGAACCGTTGAACAAAAATGAAGCCGACAAGGCCGAGGACAACGGCCTCAACGTCCGCACCCGGATCGAAGAGGTGTATTCGAAGGGCGGCTTCGCCTCGATCACCGACGATGATCTGCATGCTCGTTTCCGCTGGTGGGGACTGTATACGCAGCGGAAACCCGACATCGATGGCGGCCGCACGGCCAAGCTCGAGCCGCATGAGCTCGAGGATGAGTACTTCATGCTCCGGATCCGCATCGATGGTGGCAAGCTCACCACCGAGCAGCTGCACACCATCGCGGGCATCTCGAACGACTTCGGTCGCGGCAGTGCCGACCTCACCGACCGACAGAACATTCAGCTCCACTGGATCGAAATCGAGAATGTGCCCGAGATCTGGGAGCGCCTCGAATCCGTGGGCCTGCAGACGACCGAGGCCTGCGGCGACGTCCCACGTGTCATCCTCGGTTCTCCCGTGGCGGGCATCGCCGCCGATGAGCTCATCGACCCGACACCGGCGATCGAAGAGATCTCGCGCCGCTACATCGGCGACCCGAGCCTGTCGAACCTGCCCCGCAAGTACAAGACGGCGATCACCGGCCATCCCAGCCAGGACGTCGTCCATGAGATCAACGACTGCTCGTTCGTCGCCGTCGAACATCCCGAGAAGGGCATCGGCTACGACCTGTGGGTCGGCGGAGCCCTGTCGGTGGTTCCCCGATTCGCCGAGCGACTCGGCGTGTGGGTCGCGCCCGACCAGGTCGTCGAGACCTGGCTCGGCGTGACGGAGATCTTCCGCGACTATGGTTTTCGCCGTCTGCGCAACAAGGCACGCCTGAAGTTCCTCCTCGCCGAATGGGGCCCGGAGAAGTTCCGTGAGGTCCTCGAGACCGAGTACCTCGGCTACAAGCTCGCCGACGGTCCCGCCCCGGAGAAGCCTATGACAGCGGGCGATCACGTGGGCGTGCACAAGCAGGCCGACGGAAGGTATTACATCGGAGTCAGCCTCATCGCAGGTCGCGCCTCGGGCACTCTGCTGAATCAGATCGCCGATCTGGCGCAGAAGTTCGGATCCACGCGACTGCGCACGACTCCGCATCAGAAGGTCCTGCTCCTCGATATTGACGAAGCAGACATCGACGAGGTCGTCGCAGGCCTCGATGCCCTCGGCCTCTCCAGCCGTAAGGACCTTTTCCGCCGTTCGACCATGGCCTGCACCGGCATCGAATACTGCAAGCTCGCGATCGTCGAGACTAAGCAGACAGCAGCGGATGCCGTGACGGCGCTCGAAGAGCGCCTCGCGGGTATCGACCTGCCCCACCCGATCAGTCTCCACCTCAACGGCTGCCCGAATTCGTGCGCACGCATTCAGATCGCCGACATCGGGCTCAAGGGCCAGATCGTGACGACCGACGAGGGTGAGCAGGTTCCCGGGTTCCAGGTCCACGTCGGCGGGGGGTTGGCCTCGAAGGACCGCGACGAAGCCGGCCTCGGCCGCACGGTCCGCGGCCTCAAGGTCACGGTCGACAACCTCAGCGACTACGTCGAGAAGCTCGTCCGCCGGTTCCTCGACGCGCGCGGCGAGACCGAGACGTTCTCCGAATGGGCACACCGCGTCGACGATGAGGAGTTGGTATGAGCACCACGGAAACCCGAACCGCAGAAGCGCTGCCCACGCCTACCCGCCACCGTCGCGGCATCGAAGAGCTCAAATCCCTCGCCGAGGCGGGGGCCAAGGAGCTGGCAGGCGATCCCGACAACGGCGTGGCCGAGGCCAACCCGGCCGACGTCATCCGCTGGGTCTCACGCAACTTCGACACCTCCACCTGCGCGGTGGCCTGCTCGATGGCCGACGCGGCTCTGCCGCACTATGTCGCCCAGTACCTGCCCGGCGTCGACGTGCTCTTCCTCGACACCGGCTACCACTTCGCTGAGACCTATTCGACCCGCGACGAGGTGGCCAGGAAGGTCGACGTCAACATCGTCGACGTCCTCCCGGAACAGACCGTGGCACAGCAGGATGCCCAATTCGGTGCCGAGCTGTTCAACCGCGACCCCGGCCTCTGCTGCGCCCGGCGCAAGGTCGCACCCCTGAAGAAGTCTTTGGCCGGCTACGAACTCTGGTTCACCGGAGTCCGCCGGGACGAAGCACCGACCCGCGCGAATACGCCGCTGGTGGCCTTCGACGAGAAGAACGGGCTGGTCAAGGTCAACCCCCTGGCTGCCTGGTCCTTCGACGATCTACTCGACTACGCCGGTGCCTTCGACGTGCCGGTCAATCCACTGCTGTCGCAGGGATATCCGTCCATCGGATGCCAGCCCTGCACCAACCCCGTGGCCGAGGGGGAGGACCCCCGTGCCGGCCGTTGGGCTGGAACCTCGAAAACAGAATGCGGGCTGCACGTATGAGCATCGATCACACACCACTGTCCACCCTCGACGTCCTCGAATCCGAAGCGATCCACATCATCCGCGAGGTCGCCGCCGAATTCGAGAAGCCCGTGCTGCTGTTCTCCGGCGGCAAGGACTCCGTCACCGTCCTCCACCTCGCGGCCAAGGCCTTCTGGCCTGCGAAGATCCCGTTCGGTCTTCTCCACGTCGACACCGGCCACAACTTCCCGGAGATTCTGAAGTTCCGCGATGAGACCGCCGCGCGCTACGGCATCGACCTGAGCGTGGCGAAGGTCCAGGACTACATCGACGACGGCCGCCTGCACGAGCGCGCCGACGGAACCCGCAACACCCTGCAGACCCAGCCGCTCATCGACGCGATCGCCGAGGGCGGATACGACGCCGTCTTCGGCGGAGCCCGCCGTGATGAGGACAAGGCCCGCGCCAAGGAGCGCATCTTCTCCCTGCGCGATGAATTCGGCCAGTGGGATCCGAGCAATCAGCGCCCCGAGCTGTGGAACCTCTACAACGGTCGCCATGTCAATGGCGAGCACGTGCGCGTGTTTCCGATCTCGAACTTCACCGAACTCGATGTGTGGAGCTACATCGCCCGGGAGAACATCGCCCTGGCCCACCTCTACTACGCCCACGAGCGCGAGGTCTTCCAGCGCGACGGCATGTGGTGGTCAACGGGTGAGTTCTCGGCCCCGCGGCCCGACGAGTCCGTCATCCGCAAGTCGGTGCGCTACCGCACCGTCGGCGACATGAGCTGCACGGGCGCCGTGGAATCCGACGCCGACGACATCTCCTCGGTCCTCGCCGAGGTGGCTGTGACCACTGTGACAGAACGCGGAGCGACCCGCGCCGACGACCGGATCTCGGCCGCGGCGATGGAAGACCGCAAGAAGGACGGATACTTCTGATGACCACGACACCAGACACCACCGCTGCCACGCAGACGAAGACGCTGCTGCGCTTCGCCACGGCCGGCTCCGTCGACGACGGCAAATCGACGCTCGTGGGTCGACTCCTCCACGATGCGAAGGCAATCCTCGCCGACCAGCTCGAAGCCGTGACACGCACCAGTGAGGAACGCGGCTTCGTCGGAGGCGAATTCGACTTCGCCCTGCTCACCGACGGCCTGCGGGCCGAACGGGAACAGGGCATCACGATCGACGTCGCCTACCGCTACTTCGCCACCGACAAACGGTCGTTCATCCTCGCCGACTGCCCCGGACACGTCCAGTACACCCGGAACATGGTCACCGGAGCGACGACCGCCGATGCCGTCGTCGTCCTCATCGACGCGCGCACCGGAGCCACAGAACAGACCCGACGCCACCTCACAGTCGTCCACCGTCTGGGCATCGGGCACGTCATCCTCGCGATCAACAAGATCGACCTCCTCGACTACGATCAGATGGCATATGCGAAGGTGAAGGCCGAGATCGAAGCGCTGACGGCTGAGATCGGACTCGACTCGGCTCATCTGATCCCGGTCTCTGCACTGGCTGGTGACAATGTGGCCGAGGTTTCGGCGAACACGCCGTGGTACCAGGGTCCCGCGCTGCTGGAGCTGCTCGAGAACCTGCCCAGCAAGGAAGAGGACACGGCCGACCTCGAGCCCTTCCGCCTCGACGTGCAGTCCGTGCTGCGCCCGCAGGGCGGCCTGGCGCCGGGACTCGACCCCGATGAGTTCCGCGACTACCGGGCGGTGACGGGCCAGGTCACGTCAGGACGGATCCACCTCGGCGATGAGATCGACGTTCATCCGGCCGGTCTGCGGACCACTGTGGTCGGCATCGACACGGCGAATGGCCCGCTGGAGACCGCGGGCGCCCCGCTGTCCGTGGCGCTGCGTCTGGCCGACGACATCGACACCGCACGCGGCAGCGTCCTCGCCGCTGCCGGAAGCCTGCCCGAACCTCGCAAGGCCCTGCGGGCCGAGGTCTTCCCATTCACCTCCGAAGGACTGCGTTCCGGTGACCGGGTGCTCGTCAAGGCAGGTACCTCGACGGTCAAAGCGATCGTGACGATCGAATCGAAGCACAACCTGCTGACCGCGGGATCCGAACCCGCCGAGGTGCTCGCCGGCAACGACATCGGCACCGCCCAGGTGAAGCTGGCCACCGCTCTGCCGATCGCGGACTTCCGCGAGCACGGACGCGCGGGCGGCTTCCTCATCATCGATCCGCAGACCGGGTCCACCGTGGCCGCAGGAATCCACACTCCCGAGGACGAAGTGTCATGAGTCTCTTCACTCCTCAGGCACCGGGCAGCGTGCTGCTCATCGGTGCGGGACCCGGTGATCTCGGCCTGCTGACCGTCAAGGGCCTGCGCGCGTTGGAAGCGGCCGAGGTCATCGTTGCGGATCGCCTCGGCGCGCGTTCGGTCATCGACCAGCTCGAGACCGAGCGCGGGGAGTCACTCGACGCCGAGATCATCGACGTCGGCAAGACCCCGGGGCACCATCCGGTTCCGCAGCAGCGGATCAATGAGATCCTCGTCGAACAGGCTCGCGCCGGGCGCCGTGTGGTCCGACTCAAGGGCGGAGACCCGTTCGTCTTCGGCCGCGGCGGCGAAGAGCTCGCCCACTGCCATGAAGCCGGCGTCGACGTGCAGGTGGTGCCGGGAGTCACGAGTGCGAACTCGGTTCCTGCCGTTGCCGGAATCCCGCTGACTCACAGGGGACTGGCCACCGCGTACACAGTCATCACCGGCCACGATCAGCTCTCCGAACTCGGCGGAGGACGCGACCACACGGTCGTCGTGCTCATGGGCATCGGCACATTGGCGCATTCGGCGATGATTCTGGCCCGCGGCGCCCGCAGGGGAGACTGCCCTGTTGCGATCATCGAAGACGGGTTCGGAGACAACCAGCGGGTCACTGTCGGCACTCTCGATACGATCGCCTTCCAGGCCGCACGCCGAGGTGTCCGGTCACCGGCCGTTGTCATCGCCGGTGACGTTGTGACCTTGAGCCCGTATGCCGTCGGAGCCTTCGCCGCAGCGCAGGTATCCGAGCCAGAACTCATGAGGAACCAATGACCTACATCATCGCCCAACCCTGCGTCGACCTGAAGGACCGTGCCTGCATCGACGAATGCCCCGTCGACTGCATCTACGAGGGCAGCCGCTCGCTCTACATCCATCCCGAGGAATGCGTCGACTGCGGCGCCTGCGAACCCGTCTGCCCCGTCGAGGCGATCTTCTACGAAGACGACGTCCCCGACGAATGGGAAGCCTACTACTCTGCGAACGTCGACTTCTTCGACACCATCGGATCCCCGGGCGGAGCCGCCGCGCACGGAGTCATCGACGGCGACCACCCCTTCATCGCGGCCCTGCCGCCCCAGAACACCGACGACTGACTGTGCTGAGGAGAACCATGACGACGAATCCCTTCCGTGTGGCCATCGTGGGTGCCGGCCCGGCCGGCATCTACGCGGCCGACCTGCTGACCAAAGCCGAGC
>NZ_JABASX010000016.1 GCF_016107655.1 Brevibacterium antiquum | reverse complement strand
GGGTCGGGACGGCTCTGCGACGTCCAGCTTGGGTCGGGACGGCTCTGCGACGTCCGCCTCAGGTGAGCCACCGTTTCGGGCGATGCTCAGAGACCCGATCGCGTGGTCGGTCACCGGCTTCATGGGGTTGCAGTCGCTGAGTTACTACGCGGCTCTGACCTGGGTGCCGGCCATCTTCCAAGACGCTGGCATGCCTGCCGATCGAGCAGGATGGATGCTCTCGTTCTCTGCCTTCCCGGCAATCATCACATGCTTGGTCACGCCGACAATCGCCAAACGGCTCAAGCCGCGATGGCTGCCCGTCTTCGCTGCCGCTGTCCTCATCGGTGCCGCCTTCCTTGGGCTGCTGCTCGCGCCGCAAGCCGGTGCCTATGCGTGGATGACGCTGCTGGGGTTGGGACAGGGGGCAGCGATCAGTCTGTCATTGTCCTATATCGTGTGGCGCTCGCCGGATGCCCATCACACCGGGCACGTATCAACGATGGCCCAGGGATTCGGCTACCTCGTCGCCGGGCTCGGCCCGCTCGGATTGGGGTGGCTGCACACAGTTACGGGCTCATGGGCCGCGCCGCTCATCGTCCTCATCGTGCTGCTCCTGCTCCAGACGGTCATCGGCGGCCTCGCCAGTCGAGACCGGCACGTCGGAGGCCGATATCAGGGCAGGACAGTCATCGTCATGCAGGAGCCAGCGAATACGCATGGATAGCTACCGGGGCGACAGGACACGTGGGACATTGCGTGCCCGACTTCCTCGAATCGGCCAGAAGCTGCTGCGGGTGCCCGCCGTCCCGCGGGTCGACAGCGGATCTCTGGTCATCCTCGGCGCCTCGCTGTGTCTGGTCGGTCTTGGTCTGCTGATGGTGCTGTCGGCGACATCGATCACCTCCTTCGACGGAACCAGCGGATCCTCGTTCTCCATCTTCGCTCGGCAGGCACTCTTCGCAGCCATCGGCATCATCATACTGACCGTCACTGCGCTGATTCCCGCACAGATCTGGAGTCGACTGGCCGGTCCGATGATCATCGCCGGGTTGGTGCTCCTATCCCTTCCGCTGGTCCCGGGGCTGGGCATCACCGTCAACGGAAGCACCAACTGGGTGCATGTAGGCGGATTCCAGCTTCAGCCCTCGGAAGTCTTCAAACCAGTGCTGGCTCTGTGGCTCGGGGTCGCGCTCGCTCGCAGATCACAGCGGCTTCATCGCCCCAAAGATCTGTTCTTCGCCGTTGTCCCCGTCTCAGCGTTCGCGTTCGGTTTCATCCTCCTCGGCGGAGATCTGGGCACGACCTTGGTTCTCATGCTGATGACGTTGGTCGCACTGTTCATCGCAGGTGTCCCGAAACGGTATTTCGCGGCAACACTGGGGGTGATCGCCGTGGGTGTGACCATCCTCGTGGCTACAAGCCCTTACCGAATGGCACGTGTGCGCGCGATGTTCGCGGACACGGAAGCTTTGAGCGACGTCGAGGCTCTCGGCCAGCACTGGCAGTCCAATCATGGGCTGTTCGCGTTGGCCTCGGGTGGGTTCACCGGAACAGGGCTGGGAGCCAGCCGCGAAAAATGGTTCTGGTTGGCCGAAGCCCATAACGACTACATCTTCGCCATCATCGGCGAAGAACTGGGACTTCTGGGCACTCTGACGGTGGTGTGCCTCTTCGGACTGCTGGGCGTGGGGCTGATCAGAACCTCGTTGAAGAGCCGGGACCTGAAGACGAAGGTCCTGTGCGTGACCGTCTTCGTGTGGATATTGGGTCAGGCGTTCATCAACATGGGGGTCGTGACGACGCTTCTGCCCGTCATCGGCGTGCCGCTGCCCTTGATCTCATATGGCGGCTCCTCCCTCGTGTCTACGTTGATCGGAATCGGGCTCGTGATCTCCTTCGCGCGGGCCGATAGGGCGGGTCGAGATCGTGATCGCGACCATGATCAGGAGGACGCTGAAGCGGTCTCGTCGAACCGTGCGGACACGCCCTCGGCCCACCGGTAGGGTTGAGTCGCGAGGAGTGCACCGATCGAACGCCGCAGACGGGACACCTCGGCGCGCACCGTGACCTGATGGTCGGCATCGCCGTACAGCTTGAGGCTGAGATCGCCGGCGCTGATGCCAGCAGGCCCCGCCGAGGTGATCGCAGCCAAGATCTGGGCCCGCCGCGGCGTGAGCGGAACGACGAAGGGATCAGTGCTCGAGTCGATCTCCAGCACCGCCGAACGAGCAGTCTGCCGGAGCACCACCGACACCTGCTGACTGCCGATGTCGGCGCTCGGCCGCAGCAGCCAGCCACCGGTCACCTTCTCCGGGACGCACAGGCCGGCACCGGGGATGAGGATGGTGCGATCGGGTACCGGGACCTCTATCCGGTCTTGGCTCTGCACTCCCTGGCGGTAGGCGACCCACCCGTCGTCATCGACGACCAGTGCGGGCCCCCGGCTGCCGTTGAGAACCGTCGACATGCGATTGCGCAGGCTGCTCAGCTGCTCCTGCTGATTGAGGGAGAGCCGGGCCTCGGCCAGGCGGACAGCGGTTGTCACCAAAGACTGCACTGCCGGGTGGAGAGTCAGCGCCGGCCCGCTGATGTCGACGACGCCGAGGAGTCGGCCATCGCAGGGGTCATGGACGGGAACTGCACTGCAATACCAGGGGTGCTGCGAGGTCTCGAAGTGCTCTGCGGAGAACAGCTGGACCGGGGCCTCTTCGGCCAGCGCGGTGCCGATGGCGTTGGTGCCAACCACGGATTCGGACCAATGGGCACCCTCGACGAATCCGAGACTGTCAGCCTGTCGCTGGGCGGCACTGGCACCGTCGCGCCACAGGATCACCCCCTCGGCGTCGGTGACGACCAGGATGAAGGTCGCAGCATCGGGCATCCGCAGCAGAATGGCTTTGAGCTCATCGATGATGAGGCGCAATTTCGAGCCACGCCTGCGGGACTCCACATCCGCCTCGGCGGAGAGGACTCGACGATTGCCACCCGAGGGATCCAATCCCAAGCGCAGCATCCTCTCCCACGAGCGCGCAACGAGCGCACGCGGCTGCTCCGGCGGCGAACCGCCGGTGATCACGGCATCGTGGATGCGGGACAGATCCCGAGCAAGATGCGCCAGGTCGAGCTGAGGCATGATTCCGAGTATAGGGGTGATGTGGCTCACTGCATATGCAACTCGATGCAACCCTTCCGCCGACGCCGGAGGCGGCATAGCTTGGAGTCACACAGCTCAACGAGGAGGAGTGACATGACAACGACGATTGACCGCCAGCAGCTCACCGCCGATGACATTGCAACGCAGTGGCTGGGCGAATTCGAAGACGCCCTTCGGGCTCGGGACATCAGAGCCGCAGCAGGACTGTTCGCCACTGCGAGCTACTGGAGGGACCTGGTGTCGTTCACCTGGAATCTCAAGACGGTGGAGGACCCCGATGGTGTCACGGAGATGCTGACCGCGAACCTCAACCGAGTTACGCCCGTTGACTTCGAACTCAGCGAGCCTGCGGCCACTGCAGACGGTGTGACCGAAGCCTGGTTCACCTTCGCCACCTCGGTCGGTCGGGGTAAGGGCCTGGTGAGACTCATCGACGAGGACGGTACAAAGGCATGGACCATGCTCACTTCGCTGCAGGAGCTGACCGGGCATGAAGAACCACGTGGGACTCGCCGGATCAAGGGGGCCGAACACGGGGTCGACCCCGAGCGGAAGAGCTGGTCGGAGCAGCTCGCAGAGGAAGATGCGGCGTGGGGGAAGACCACGGACCCCTACATCCTTGTCGTCGGTGGGGGCCAGGGCGGTATTGCTCTGGGCGCACGATTGCGCCAATTGGGCGTTCCGGCGCTCGTCATCGACCGTTGGGAGCGCCCAGGGGATCAGTGGCGGTCGCGGTACAAGTCACTGTGCCTGCACGATCCTGTTTGGTACGACCACCTGCCTTACCTGAAGTTCCCGGACAACTGGCCGGTGTTCGCACCCAAGGACAAGATCGCGGACTGGTTGGAGTTCTACACCAAGGTGATGGAGATTCCGTACTGGTCATCGACGACGGCTACCTCGGCGAAGTACGACGACGAGGCTGGCCAGTGGACGGTCGATGTCGAGCGCGACGGGGAGAAGGTCACACTCAACCCCACCCATCTCGTCATGGCCACAGGCATGTCGG
Source organism: Brevibacterium antiquum (assembly GCF_016107655.1). Classification (GTDB taxonomy): domain Bacteria; phylum Actinomycetota; class Actinomycetes; order Actinomycetales; family Brevibacteriaceae; genus Brevibacterium; species Brevibacterium antiquum. Next base: position 29,494 of record NZ_JABASX010000016.1, on the reverse strand, counting down.
GGAAACCGAACATCCCGGCCTTCCCCGGCGCCGACAACTTCACGGGCGAGCAGCAGCATTCCTCGCAGCATCGCGGCCCCGATGCCTATGTGGGTCAGAAGGTCGTCGTCATCGGCAGCAACAACTCCGCCTTTGACATCTGCGGGGCGCTCTACGAGCACGATGCCGACGTCACGATGGTGCAGCGCTCGAGCACGCATATCGTCAAGAGTGATTCGCTGATGGAAATCGGACTCGGCGACCTCTACTCGGAGAAGGCACTCGCCAACGGAGTGACGACTGAGAAGGCCGATCTCATCTTTGCCTCCTTGCCGTATCAGATCATGCACGAGTTCCAGATACCGCTCTACGATCAGATGAAGGAACGGGACAAGGACTTCTACCAGCGGATGGAAGCAGTCGGTTTCGACCTCGACTTCGGCGACGACGAGTCCGGGCTGTTCCTCAAATACCTGCGCCGAGGCTCGGGCTACTACATCGACGTCGGCTCGGCCGAGCTGGTCGCCGATGGCAAGGTGAAGCTGGCGAAAGGAGACGTTGACCATCTGACCGAGGACTCCGTGGTTCTCGCCGACGGCACCGAGCTGCCCGCCGACCTCGTCGTCTATGCGACCGGATACGGCTCGATGAACGGCTGGGTCGCCGACCTCGTCGACCAGGAGACGGCAGACAAAGTCGGCAAGTGCTGGGGGCTGGGTTCGGAAACGACGAAGGATCCCGGTCCGTGGGAGGGCGAGCAGCGCAACATGTGGAAGCCCACCCAGCAGGAGAACCTGTGGTTCATGGGCGGGAACCTGCACCAGTCGCGGCACTACTCGCTGTACTTGGCCCTGCAGCTCAAGGCCCGGTACGAAGGGCTCGAGACGCCGGTCTACGGCCTGCAGGAGGTCCACCACTTGAGCTGAGGAGGTGCGTCGAACCGGCTAGTTGAGGAGGAGGGGCGCCGGAGTCCGGCGGACGGCCCGGCCGGCTGGCTTGTCCTCCTGCAGCCGAAACGGGGCGCTGCGAATCCTCAGTGAATCCGCGCATACATCCCGGCGGCTGCTGAGTCTCCGGCGACAAGTGAAAGCTCGGCCGTCACTAAGTGGTCGGAATGGGCTGGCTGCCCCTTGCGGAAACGGCCCATTTCGACCACCTAACGTGTTAGTGGGCCGTGGTTGCTTGGTCCTGATGGCGGATATTCGCGGGGCCAGTGGCGAGTACGCAGTCTCACGGCGCCGATCTGAGTGGATCGCCGACCGCAGTGGATCACCGACGGCCGTGGTGAGCGATTGACGATCTTGGTGGTCGGGGTGCGCGACTCATGCCAACCGGAGGTGGTGGCGAATCTTGGACTCGAGAGACCGGTAGTTGGTTCGGCTCGTCACTTTGAGCACGATCCAACCCGCATCTCTCATGGCTTCATCGCGCTCGATGTCTCGAGTCCATTGTTCCGGAGATGAGCGATGGTGATCGCCTTCGTACTCGAGCGCGAGTCGAGCCTCCTCGTAGCCCAGATCAGGCTCGACCTTGCCTCTGGGCAGATCGGTTTCGATCTTCGGATGAACAGTCGGCTCCGGCAGCCCAACCGAGATCATCCATAGACGTAGATCGGTTTCTCTCGGGGAATCGACTCCAGGACGGATGAGATCGATTGCGTTGCACAGATGGCGGCGTCCTCTCAGACGTTCGCGCCGACTCACCAGTCCCTTTAAGGCGTCGAGCGACAATTGGGGAGGCCCATGCCACTTGCCGACGGCGGCATCACCGACCTTCACCAGATCACCCAGTGTCAGATCAGGCGCGATGGCAAGGAATGTGTCCGCTGGGCCGAGCACAGGAAGGTCCAACCATGTTGCCGCAGCGGCATGTCGCGTACGACGTACCGTGACATCTGGCATGCGGATCCGCCGATCCAACTCTGCAGTGCACAGGCGAAGTCGCGGGTCATTCATCAGGTTCCACGGCAATGGCCAGCCATAGATCCGGGCAGCCGTCGAGTAATCGGCGAGAATATGAGAAAACTTGAGCCGAGCTGCGCGGAGTCGCAGAGAATCCCGCTCCCAACTTTCATCTGCCCATCTCGGCGTACGCCGGCTCTCGAGAGACTCGCGATCCATTCTCACTCCAGGTAGGACGATGGGACAGCGCTGCGTGTTGAAGAGCTGATGCCGGGTGATACCGAACTTCTGGGCATCTCGAGCTGCAAACAGGCGCGGATAGTCGCGCATCTCCCACCTGCTGTCGTTGAACATGAATGTCATTGTGACGTATCTGGGCTGAGAAGTGGAGTGTCCAAAATCGGCCTGTGGACAGAGATCTTCCATCCACAGGTAATAGCACGCGAGTCGTGTGACGGAGTTGGTACCTGACGACTCGAACGTGTCCCTCAGAGCGGGTCTTAAATGGTCGAAATGGACGCATTATGCGCAGAAGAACCAGCCCATTTCGACCACTTAAGCGAGGTGCTCGGCCTCTTGAGAGACTTCTTAAGGGTCATGGGCGCAGGTGTCACAATTGTTGTGGCACTCTCGGCGCCAGGGCTCAAAGCCCCAGTCGCGTGAGTACGTTCTTGACGTGGGCCAGAGCTTCGTCCTGGGAGAGACCGAAATTCTGGTTGAAGTACATTCCATCGCCAATGAGCTGGATCGTCATGGCCAGGTCGGCGTCGCCGAGGTGGTCGTTGAGGGCGTTGAACCATGCTTCACGGGTCTTCCGCAGCGCGGTTTTCGCTTCCTCGTTCTCCTGTGCCAGACAGCTTGCGGCGATGAGGCTGCGATCAAGGGGCGTACCGATCTCCGCCGAAGTCTCCAGATAATAAAGGTGCAGCCGGTCACCGGCAGACTCCATGGACTCGACGTCTTCCTCGACAAGGCGGTCCAGGCGGTCGAGGCTGCCCTTGATCAGCTCAGCCTTCGACCCGAAGTGGTAGAGCAATCCACCCTTGGATACTCCTGCTTTCGCCGCAACTGCATCGAGAGTTGCGCCCGAGAATCCGCTCTCGTCGAGGAGGGTGTCAAAGGCGTCGAGCAGCTTCTCTTTGGTGTCGGTGGATTTGCGGACCATACCGAGGAGCCTAGTCGATCAATCCACCCAATCCGGTGGATCGTGTCTGAGCGCGAGACGGGTGGGCTGATTCTCTTCTGTGCACAGCTGAGCAGACCTCGGCAGTGATCATGTTGTCAACTGTACCGTCTAGACGGTATAGTAGTTTTATGTTCACCACACAGACACCACAACTGCGCGCCGGCCGGCGCGAATGGGCTGGCCTGGCTGTGCTGATGATCCCTGTTCTGCTCATCTCGATCGACAACACCGTCTTGGGATTCGCGATACCGGCCATCAGCACCGGCCTCCATCCCACCGGCACCCAGCTCCTCTGGATCGTCGACATCTATGCGCTCATGCTCGCAGGGCTCCTCGTGGCCATGGGCAGCATCGGCGACCGGGTCGGCCGCCGCAAACTGCTCGTCATCGGCGCCCTCGGCTTCGGCCTGGCCTCGCTGCTGGCGGCGTTTTCCACCTCGGCGGAGATGCTCATCGCCTCGCGTGCACTGCTGGGTATCTTCGGCGCCACACTGATGCCCTCGACCCTGTCTCTGATCCGAAATATCTTCCTTCACGACAGGGACCGTCGCGTCGCGATCGCCACGTGGGCGGCCATGTTCAGCGGCGGCGCCGCGCTGGGTCCCATCGTCGGCGGCTTCCTGCTCGAGCACTTCCACTGGAGCGCGATCTTCTTCATCAACCTGCCTCTGATCGCGATCTTCATTCCGGCAGCCATCATGTTGCTCTCGGAATCGCGCGATCCGAATCCGGGGCGCATCGATCCGCTGTCGATCGCATTGTCGATGCTCATGCTCACCCCGCTCGTCTTCGCCATCAAACATGTCATGGCCGATGGGGTCGACGTTCTCTTCTGGGTCAGCATCGCGGTGGCCGTTGTCGCCGGTGCAGGCTTCATCCTGCGTCAGCTGGCAACACCCAACCCGATGCTCGACGTCAGGCTCTTCGCGAACAAAGTCTTCACCTCGGCCGTGACATCGAACCTGCTCAGCGTCATGGGATTGGCCGGCTTCCTCTACTTCGGCACCCAGCTCCTCCAGCTCGTCCTCGGTCTCTCGCCGATCCAGGCGGCACTCATCCTCATCCCCGGGCTCATCACCTCGATCGCCTCGGGCTATCTGGCGGTGCCGATCATCGCTCGCCTGCAGCCGCGCGTCGTGGTCCCGTGCGCTCTGGTGCTCAATGCCATCGGAATGGGAATCGTGGCATTCACACCCGAGCACTCGGTGCTGGGAATGGCCATCTCCTTCCTCATTCTAGGCATCGGTCTCGGCACGGCCGAGGTCATCACCAACGACCTCATCCTCGCCGCGGTGCCGGCGAACAAGGCAGGTGCCGCCTCGGCGATATCGGAAACCGCGTACGAATTCGGATCCGTGTTGGGAACGTCCGTGCTCGGCGGACTCTCGACCATGGTCTACGGAAGTGCCCTGCAGTCGACGATCGGTGCCAAGGCCGGGCAGTCCCAGTACGAGACCCTTGGCTCAGCGCTCGAGTACGCCGCCGGGCTCGGCGGCAGTGCCGGAGACCGGATCGCCGAGGCGGCTGTGGCGGCCTTCGACCTCGGCGTGCAGTGGGCGGCTGGGGCTGCCGTGGTCCTCGTTCTCATCGCGGCCGTGCTCACGACGTTCGGGCTCAAGGGCGCCGGACGACTTCTGCCCGGGACGAAGGCGGACTCGATGGAATCTCAGGCGAAGGACTCCGCGGCGGCCGAGATCTGCTGACGGAGCCGAGCTCTGTCGGTGGAGCCGAGATCTGCTGACGCGGCAGTCCTACGACGAGGTTGCCGTCTGAACACAGAACTGCAGTGGGGAGCCGATCGATCTCGTCAAGAGAATCGACCGGCTCCCCACTGCAATTCGCGCCTCAGCTCCTGCCAGGCCACCGCGATCGAACCTGCCGGTCCACTGCGACCGAACCTTCAGTTCCGTTGCCGAGGGCCGAGCGGGCCCCTGGGCTCAGGTGATCAGCGCTGCGACGAACCCATCGGAGAGAGCATCTCCTGAGTCGTCTGCTTCTGCCGTCTGCGCGCCAGCACACGACCGATGCCCGTGTAGAGCAGCGCACCGATGAGGATGACGTAGAGGACGATCGTGATCGGTGAGGACACGAGGACCGAGACATCGTTGCCCGACGCCAACAGGGCATCGCGCAGGCTGGACTCGGCCAGCGGGCCGAGGACCATGCCGATCATCAGCGGCGCCAGCGGCACACCGTAGCGCTTGAGCACGAAGCTGATGATGCCGATTCCCAGCAGGATCATGAGCTCGAACTGCGACGCCGAGGTGGCATAGATGCCCAGCCCGCAGAACACGGCGATGCCGCCGTAGAGGTAGGGATCCGGGATCTTGAGCAGCTTCGCCCACAGGGGAGCGAAGGGCAGGTTGATGATGAGCAGCACGATCATGGCGATGAAGAAGCTCGCCAGCAGACCCCAGACGAGTTCCGGGGACCGGTCGAAGAGCAGCGGTCCCGGCTGCAGACCGTACTGACGGAATGCGGCGAGCATGATCGCAGCCGTCGCGGAAATCGGCAGACCCAGGGCCAACAGGGCACCCATGGCGATGCCGGTCGTGGCAGAACCTGCCGACTCGGGCCCGGCCAGGCCGCGGATGGCACCCTTGTCACCGAACTGCGGATCCTTGCGCTTCGAGTCGAGTTTGCGCTCAAGGCCATAGGACATGAACGTCGGCACATCGGCACCGCCGACGGGGATCACACCGAAGGGCAGACCGATCGCTGTGCCGCGCAGCCACGCGGGCAGCGCCTCGCCGAACTCCTTGCGGGAGAGGAATGGGCGACCCGATGAGTTGATCGTATTGTCGTTGACCTTGCGGCGGATCCGGGAGGCGATGAAGAAGACCTCGCCCAGGGCCAGCATCGCCACGGTCACCGTGACCAGTGAAACTCCGTCGAAGAGTTCGGGGACACCCATGGTGAAACGCTCGGTGCCGGAGACCGAATCGATGCCGATGACCGAGAAGCCGATTCCGAGCACCAGAGCCATAAGGCCCTTGAGCACGGAGTCAGCGACGACCGACGAGGTCGCGACGAAGGCGAAGAGGGCGAGTGCGAAGAACTCGGCGGGACCGAAGTTCGTCGAGAAGTCGGCCAGAGCCGGGGCGACGAAGACGACGAGGCAGCAGGAGATGAATCCGCCGATGAACGCACCGATCGCGGCCGTGGCAAGAGCCTGCGGCGCTCGCCCGTTGCGGGCCATCTTGTGGCCCTCGAACGTCGAGGCGATCGCCGATGCCTGGCCGGGGGTGTTCATGAGGATGGCCATGGTGGAGTCGCCGAAGAGACCGCCGAAGTAGACGCCGGCGAACATGATGAACGCGCCGGTCGGGTCGAGGGCGAAGGTCATCGGCAGCAGCAGGGCCACGGCCATCGATGAGCCCAGGCCCGGCAGGACGCCGACGGCTGTGCCGAGGAAGCAGCCGACGAGGACCCACAGCAGGTTCATCGGCGTCAGTGCGTGTGTGAAACCTTCGAAGAGGGACATGAGAGCGTCCATATCAGAAGCCACCTCCCAGAATTCCCGAAGGAAGATTGAGCCCCAGCAGCACCGAGAACGCGATGTAGACCAGGGATGAGAATGTCAGCGCCATGGTGAGGTCGAACAGGGGTCGCTTTGAGCCCATCGACCTGGCCACGCACCAGAACAGGAGTGCCGCGGCGAGGATCCACCCGGCGAACTCGAGGATGAGGGCGAATGCCGCGAATCCGCCGGCGCCCCAGGCCAGAGACACGAAGTCGCTGTGCGTGCGGTGGCGCGAATTGGCGGCCCGCGCCTCGGCGAGTGCCTTGCGATCCTGGGCCGGTTCATCCTCTTCATGCGGGTCGAGACGTGAGGCCGACACCGCTGACGTCACAGGAGTCGAGAACGCCTTCTTCTCCTCCACCTCGGCGGGAAGATCATCTTCGACATCGACGGGTTCGGGATTGCGGATATAGGCGATCGTCAGCAGGATCGTGAGCACGTAGCCGACGATCATGATGATCATCGGGAAGAACTGCGGCCCCGGCGGATCGGTGTCCTCGGCAATGTCCATCGTGATGATGCCGATGAGCAGGTAGGTCGAGAACCCTGCCATGATGAGGGGGACCAGGAGACCTGATCGGCCCTGCCACCAGGTCCCGGCGCCGAGGTGGGCCGTCCTGGTCCTTTTCTTCGTTGACGTCTGAGCGCTCACAGTCCCAACTCCTTCAGCAGCTTCTCGATCCGGGAGGTGTCCTCTTTGATGAATTCTTTGAACTCATCACCCGTCAGCCACACGTCCGTCCATTTGTTGCGTTCGAGGGCATCTGCCCATTCCGCGCTGTCGCGAGTCTGCTTGAGAATGTCGACAAGCTGTGAGGCCTCGTCCTCGGTGATGCCTGGGGCGCCCAGCCAGCCGCGCCAGTTGGTCAGCGTCACCTTGTAGCCCTGTTCGGTCATCGTGGGGACGTCGTCGAAACCGGCGATGCGCTTCGGTGCGGCCACGCCGATTGCTTTGACGCGCCCGGCCTCGATCTGGTCAGAGACCTCGTTGAAGCCACAGGAGGCGAAGTCCGTGGTGCCCGAGAGCAGAGTCTGGATCGCTTCACCGCCGCCGGATTTGGGGATGTAGGTGATGCTCGAGGCAGGAATGTCGGCCAGCAGCGCCAGCTGGGCGATCGTGAGGTGATCGACTGAACCGGCGGAGCCGCCGGTCCAGACGAACCCTTCCGGGTCCTTCTTCCAGGCGCTGATGACGTCGTCGATCGTGTCGTAGGGGGAATCGGCGGCGGCGATGAGCACGTCGTAGTCCTCCGCGACCCTGGCAAGCAAGGTCGTGTCATCGAACCCGACGGGTGACTTGTTGAGTGCAATGCCGCCGACCATCGCGGTGCCTGTGGCCAGAATGGTGTCGGCCTGCCCGCCCATGGTGGAGAACTTGCCGAGACCGATGGTGCCACCGGCTCCGGGGATGTTGACGACTTGGGCGTTGTTGGCCAGCTTGTTCGCGCGCATGGCCTGTTGGGTCTCCCGGGCGAACCCGTCCCAACCGCCACCGGCACCGGCTGGTGCGATGAGCGTGAGGTTGGAGGAGAGGTCACCCTTGGCTGTTGCGGCTCTGACCGAGTAAGTGGTGGCCGTCCCGATGGCTGCCACTGCGATTGCGCCGTAGGCGATTCGGCCGAACATGCGCCGAGTCGGATGGGGCGGCGCGGCCCCTGGATCTGCGCCAGGATCTGAGGCGGATTGGTTCGTCATTGACCAAACTTTCATATCTGTTGTGAACTGCATGTGAGGCTCGTCATAGCTTAGATTGATGCAGGTCACATTACGCGCTTGTGCGCACTGATCGCGTTCTGCTCATTCTGCTCACCTTGGCGCGAGGGTGGTCCGGTACTGGAGCGTCGCGAGGGCATCCGGTCCCAGCGGTGTTTCAGGTGCTTCGTCATCCTGTACTGCGTCGTCGGCATCGAGGTAGCTAGGCTGGGACCATGAACGACACTGCCCCCAGCGCCCCCGTGGCCAAGAAGATCCCCCATGAGCGCACCCATCACGGCCACACCTTCGTCGACGACTACGAATGGATGCGAGAGAAGGAGTCCCCGGAGGTCATCGCCCACCTCGAGTCCGAGAACGAGTGGACGCAGTCCCAGACCTCCCACCTCGAGTCACTGCGGGAGTCAATATTCACCGAGATCAAGACCCGCATCAAGGAAACCGACATGTCGGTGCCGACCAGGCGCGGCAGCTACTGGTACTTCTCCCGAACGAAGGCCGGGCTCGACTACGGGATCAGTGTTCGCGTGCCCATCGCGGACGTCGATGACTGGACTCCGCCCGAGGTCGGCGAGGAGACGCTTCCCGGCGAAGAAGTCATCTTCGACTCGAATATCGCTGCCGAAGGCCAGGAGTTCTTCTCACTGGGCACCTTCTCGCTGACCGACGACGGCCGGTATCTGCTCTTCGGCGTGGACAACTCCGGGGACGAGCGGTACACACTGAGACTGCGCGACCTGAGCACAGGCGAGGATCTGCCCGACACCGTCGACGGCACATTCGCCGGAGCCTCGATCGACCCCACCGGCTGCTACATCTTCTACACCACCGTCGACGAGGCTTGGCGACCGGAGAAGGTCTGGCGTCACAGTGTCGGCACCGACAGCAGTGACGATGTCTGCATCTTCCACGAGCCCGACGAGCGCTTCTTCGTCGGCTCGGGATTCTCCCGCTCGGGCAAATACATGTTCATCGTCACCGGGTCCAAGACCACCACAGGCTTCTGGTCGCTTGAAGCCGATGACCTCGAATCGGCACCGCAGGTCGTCTGGCCCCGCGTCGACGGGGTCGAATACTCTGTGGAGCACGCGATCATCGCCGGTGAGGATCGCTTCCTCATCACACACAACCAGGAGCGCGAGGACTTCGACATCGTCGACGTGCCCGTCTCCGATCCAGCCGGTACAGCACGCGAAAGCGTCGACGCCGTCGACGAACCGGACACCATCGCAGAGCCTGCCGACATCGGCCGACCGGTGCTGGCAGATGTCGAGGGTCTGCGCATCGAAGACGTCGACGCCTTCGAGGACTTCGTCGTCATCAGCTACCGCCGAGGCGGTTTCGCCCGCGTCGGCATCGTTGAGCTCGCGTCCGAAGGCTCCGGGGCCGCAGTCGGCAACGCTGGTTCCGGAGCCGGCAGCACTTCCGAAGCCGGGGCCGCATCACCGTACGGTCCGCTGCAGGAGCTCCCGTTCGACCGCGAAACCGGAACCCTGGGATTCTCCGGCAATCCCGAGTTCACACAGACGAGTATCCGACTGCTCTTCACCTCCATGTCCACACCCGCTGTGATCTATCAGCACAGCGTGGCAGCCGGCACTGACACGGTCCTCAAGCGCCAGCCCGTCCTCGGCTCGGTCGACCTCGACCGCTACAGCGAATCCCTCGTCTGGGCCAGTGCCGAGGACGGAACTCAGGTTCCGATCTCGATGGTCTATCGCACTGACCTCGTCGCACTTGCCGACGGCGCCACCACCTCGGCGACCACAGCCTCGGCGAGGGAGACCGACGCCCACGAAGCAGTCCCCGTCGAGCCTGCGCCTTTGGTGCTCTACGGGTACGGCTCCTATGAGATGAGCATGGACCCGTACTTCTCCGTGTCCCGGCTCTCCCTGCTCGACCGCGGGGTCGTCTTCGCCATCGCCCACGTGCGCGGCGGCGGCGAGATGGGCCGCCATTGGTACGACCAGGGCAAGACCACGACGAAGAAGAACACCTTCACCGACTTCATCGCCGCCGGACGCCACCTCGTCGCCGAGGGGTGGACGAGCCCGGACAGGCTCGTCGCCACCGGGGGGTCGGCCGGAGGGCTGCTGATGGGAGCGGTGACGAACATGGCACCGGACCTCTTCGCCGGGGTCAGCGCCCATGTGCCCTTCGTCGACGCACTGACGTCGATCCTCATGCCCGAACTTCCGCTGACCGTCATCGAATGGGAGGAGTGGGGAGACCCGCTCCATGACCAGGACGTCTATGAGTACATGCGCTCCTATTCTCCCTACGAGAACGTCGCCGAGGTGGCCCATCCGAAGATCTTGGCCGTGACCTCTCTCAACGACACCCGAGTCCTCTACGTCGAACCAGCCAAATGGGTTGCCCGACTGCGTGAGGTCGGAGCCGATGTGCTGCTCAAGACTGAAATGGTCGCCGGTCACGGGGGTGCGTCGGGACGTTATGACTCCTGGAAGGAGACGGCCTTCGACTTCGCGTGGATCCTTGATGTGCTGGGCCGATCGGACGTCGACATCGATGCCTGATCCTCTGGTACGGCGTCCCCGCGGGGACGCCGTACCAGGACGCTTGGGTGCCGGATGTGCGGCGCCAGGGGACGTTTGTCGCGACAGATAACAATACTGGGACGATTGTCTCCAAAACCTTGTTTTGGTCGGTCGTGTCAGCGGCGCCCAATAGAGTGGTTGTCATCACAGTCGCACCCCTGACCGACTGCGCAATCAGAATGATCTGAGCTGCGTCGGTGCGTGGGTCGTCTGCAGTTCCATGTGCGGCCCACCGATGGGTCCGACCGGGAACAAATGACAGGGTTCGTCCCGGTTCTGCGCAGGTGGACCGGTTTTTTCAAAGGGGAGAAGTATGCGTCTCAGGCATCTGGCCACAGCGATTGTGGCGGTGAGTTCGGTTATTGCGGTGTCAGCATGTTCGGGCGGAGACGGCTCCAGCGGTGGCGGGGAGGGCGGCGATTCCTACTCGATCGGCATCTCCCAGCTGGTTCAGCACCCGGCGCTCGACGCGGCCAGCGCAGGATTCAAGAAGTCCTTCGAAGATGCTGACGTCACCGTCGAATGGGACGAACAGAATGCTCAGGGCGAGCAGGCCAACGCGACCTCGATCGCGCAGACATTTGCCAACGAAGACCTCGACCTCGTCCTCGCAGTGGCCACCCCTGCCGCACAGGCAGCGGCACAGGCTATCACCAACGTTCCCGTGCTCTTCACCGCCGTTACCGACGCCCAAGAAGCAGGTCTCGTGAAGTCCGACGATGCACCGGGAGCCAACGTCACCGGCACCTCCGACCTCAACCCGGTCGCCGAACAGCTCCAATTGGTCAAGGATCTCAAGCCTGACGCCAAGTCCGTCGGCATCGTCTACAGCTCCGGCGAGGTCAACTCGGAGGTGCAGGTCAAACTCGCGAAGAAGGCCGCGAAGGACATGGGTGTCGAGATCAAGGAAGCCACGATCGCCAACTCCAGTGAGCTGGCGCAGGCTGTGGACTCCCTCGGCAAGGTCGACGCCTACTATGTTCCGACTGACAACAACGTCGTCTCCGCTGTCACGACCATGGTCCAGGCAGCTGAGAAGAACAAGGCGCTCCTTGTCGGTTCTGAAGCGGGCCAGGTGGAACAGGGTGCGGCGATCACTCGCGGCATCGACTACACGAAGCTGGGTGAGCAGACCGGCAGGATGGCGCTGAAGATCCTCCAAGATGGTGAGAAGCCCGCCGACATGCCGGTGGAGACCAGCTCCGATCTCGAGCTCGTCGTCAACCCGAAGGCCGCCAAGGCCCAGGGTGTCGAGATTCCGAAGAAGATCATCGACGAAGCCGACAAGGTCATCGACTGATCGACCCCCGTCGCCGGCCGAGACACGGGATCGGTCGGCGACACCAACTCACGCCTCACATCACCACCTGATCGGAAACACATGTTCGGAGCACTGGAACTCGGGCTCATCTACGGAGCGATGGCGCTCGGGGTCTACTTGACCTTCAAGGTTCTCAACTTCCCCGACCTCACCGTCGACGGAAGCTTCACGACGGGTGGTGCCACCGCAGCATCCTTGATCATCGCCGGGGTCAACCCCTTCCTGGCGACCCTGGCAGCCATCGGCGCAGGACTCATCGCCGGCTACATCACCGGACTCCTCCACACCAAGGGCGGCATCGACGGCCTGCTCGCCGGAATCCTGACAATGATCGGACTGTGGTCGATCAATCTGCGGATCATGGGCAAAGCCAATCTCCCGCTCCTGCGAGAAGAGACCGTGTTCACCCCGCTGCGGGAGAACATGTGGCTGGGCACCTGGGTCTCCATCGCAGTGCTCCTCATCTTCACCCTGATTCTGAAATTCGCCATCGACTGGTTCCTCACCACCGACCTGGGCCTGGCGATCCAGGCCAACGGCAACAACCGACAGATGATCCGCAGCCTCGGCGTGAATACCGACAACACGACGATGCTCACCCTGGCCCTGTCCAACGGCTTCGTCGCACTCTGCGGCGCGCTCATCGCCCAATACCAGGGATTCTCCGACATCAGCATGGGCATCGGCCTCATCCTCGTCGGACTCGCCTCGGTCATCCTGGGGCAGGCAGTCTTCGGCAGCCGCAATATCTTCATGGCCAGTCTCGGAGCTCTCATGGGCTCGGTCATCTACCGCCTCATCATCTTCCTGGCGCTGCGTGCTGGTCTCGACACCAACGACATGAAGCTGACAACTGCACTGCTCGTCGTGGTCGCACTGCTGCTGCCCCGGTGGGGGTTCCTCAAGCGAGTACCGTCGCTGAGATCGCGTGGCAATCGAGCCGCGTCAGGATCTGCGGCAGCCGACGATCCTGCCAACGAGGCGGGTGCCCAAGTGCCCGCCGGCACAGTCGACGTCCCCGCCGGCACAGTCGACGTCCCCGCTGGGAACAGCGACGTCCCCGCGGGGACGTCTGCGAGGACCACAGGAACCGCTGCCGCGTCAGATCCGAAGGAGGACTGAGACACATGCTGAAGATCGACACCATCTCGAAGACCTTCTTCCCCGGCACCGTCAACGAACGCAAGGCTCTGCAGAATCTGTCGCTCGAGCTCGAAGAATCCGATTTCGTCACCGTCATCGGCTCCAACGGCGCAGGAAAGTCGACGCTGCTCAACACGATCTCGGGCCGACTGCCCATCGACTCGGGATCGATCACGATCGACGGCGCCGAGGTGTCCCGGATGCCCGAATACAAACGGGCCAAATATCTGGGCCGGGTATTCCAGGACCCGATGGCCGGCACCGCACCGGACCTCACGATCGAACAGAACCTGTCACTGGCACTCAAACGCGGAAAGGCACGTGGGCTGGGACGAGGAACCACCTCGGCGAGGCGGGACCTGTTCAGCGATGAGCTTGCCACTTTGGAACTCGGCCTGGAGAGCCGGTTGAAGACCAAGGTGGGCCTGCTCTCCGGTGGACAGCGCCAAGCGCTGAGCCTGCTCATGGCCGGATTCACCCAGCCTCGCATCCTGCTCCTCGACGAGCACACGGCGGCACTCGACCCCCAGCGTGCGGCACTCGTGACGGACCTGACGCAGAAGATCGTGTCGAATGACGGGCTGACCACGCTCATGGTCACGCACAACATGGAGCAGGCGATCGCGCTGGGCAACCGACTCATCATGATGCACGAAGGCGAAATCATCTACCAGGCTTCGGCCGAAGAGAAGAAGACGCTGACGGTGAAGACTCTGCTGGGCGAGTTCTCTAAACTCAAGGGCGCGACACTGGGGGACCGGGCGCTGCTGAACTGACCTGCCGCCGGTCACCGTCGAGTGATGAATTCCTCGATGTCGGCTGCGACTTCTTCTGGGTATTCTCCGGTGACAGCGTGTGAGGCGTCTTCATAGACATGCACCGCGCCAGTACCCAGGGTTCGCCTTGCCGTGGCCGAGGCAGTTTGCGGGTCATGCATGACCGAGCGTCCCGCAATGATCGCGAGCACCGGCATCGACAGGTCCGACAGCTGTCCCTCGGTGATCCGGGACGGCTGGGGCTTCTTCATGGCGTAATGATGCATCCCGGACGCGATCATGTCGGCTACCGGGACATCCTCGACCTCGATGCCGCCGGCCGTGTACGAATTGAACGCATCCCGTCCGGCCTTGGGCATCCACGGAACCGTTGCGGGGATCGCACGAAGGATCGTCTCCACTGGTATGCCGTCAAAGGTCTGTACGGGATCGATGAGGGTCAGAGTCCGCACATGCTGCGGATGACGGATGGCGAGATTGGCCGCCGTCCATCCCCCGAGCGAGAGCCCGACCAGGTTCACCGAATCCTCTGGAAGCGCAGCGATCGTCTCAGCGAGCCAAGCGGTCTCATCTTCGGTATCGGTGATCGGCGCACTCTGCACGCTCCGACCCGGTTCACCGAGGAGATCGAGGGTGTAGACATCGGCGATCCGGAGCAGAGACGGCATGTTGTCTGCCCAGACCGGAGTCGACGAGGCGGTTCCGGGGAGCAGCATCATCGGCGCGGCGTCGCCGGTTCCTTCGAAGCGATAGACCCGGACGAATCCGAAGTCGGTGCGTATGTCCATGGTGTCTGCAGGCTTCGGCATGCTGGCGAAAGCTGCGTTGTAGGCGGAGTCGAATTCTGCCTCTCCCTCGGCGCTGTCCCAGTGGCCGACGGGCGAGGGAGCCCGGAGGAAGTAGCCGATGGCAACCGCGGCAACAATGGCCGAGGCTATCGGCACGAGCACCCGTGGGCGCAGCATTCGGCGTCTGGGGGTTTGGATATCGTGATCCGTCATCAGCACTCCTCTACCGATCGGTCAGTGAATCAACCGTAGAGTATGATCGCGGTATGGGACAAGACTCCACGAAGGATGAAGAGCAGGATCGGCAGTTGACCTTCACACAGCGAGCACGGCGCGCACAGATCATCGACGTCACGATCGAGCTGCTCGCCGAGCACGGATTCTCCGGTGTGTCACTGTCTCAGATCGCTGATAGTGCAGGGGTGACCAAGCCGACTGTCCTGTATCACTTCACCGACAAGGCCACTCTTGTCCGTGGCGCCTATCAGCATG
Source organism: Brevibacterium antiquum (assembly GCF_016107655.1). Taxonomy (GTDB): domain Bacteria; phylum Actinomycetota; class Actinomycetes; order Actinomycetales; family Brevibacteriaceae; genus Brevibacterium; species Brevibacterium antiquum. The sequence goes on along the minus strand of NZ_JABASX010000016.1, from coordinate 14,114 downwards.
TGCTCGACGCTATGGTCGAATCGGTCGGAGAAGCTGTTGCCTCCGCCGAGGTGGCCGAGAGGCCGAGTGTCTATGTGCGATCCATAGTCGCCTATTTCGTCAGCCATCGCAGTCACTCCCGACTGAGCGTCGAAGCACTGATCCACGGCGAGGCAGGAACAGACAGCTCCGCAAGGTGGAAGCCTGTGGCTGAGCTCCTCAAATCGGCACGCGAAGCGCGCGGAGTGAAAGGTCCGTCCGATTCGCGGACTGCTGCACTCATCATCGGCGGAGCCATTGACGCTGTCGTCGGCGAGGCACTCGAGGACCCTGGATACGACGCCGTTGCCGCGAGCGAGGAGATCGTGGATCTCGTCGAGCAGCGTTTCCTCACCGACTGACCCGGAGCGGCACGAACCTTCGTGCGATTGTGTGGGGCGCCGCAGCAAGATGGCAGGATTCCTTTGAGAAGCTCTCAGGAAGCTGTTAGGGTCCGAAGCTATGGCACAGACTGGTATCTTCAGGGCAGACCTCTGTGCCCGGACCCTTTCTGCCACACGCACAGCACCCCATCCCACTGCCGGTTTCGCCAATGATTCCTGGGAGGGCGCAGCAATCGGGTGGTGCGGTTCAGAGCCATAGACAACTCTGGCAACTTTCGATCATCCGTTTCCTCGACGATTGAGAAAGGGCCATCGCTGCATGTCCGATGACTCCACCCCAGACACATCCAGACCTACGGGAACCGACGCTGATACTACGGGAACCGACACTTCGGCAACAGGTGCCGACACCTCGGCGACCACCGCACCGACCCTCGGCACTGACGGTTCCGGCTCCCTGCGCCCCGAGCGCAAGGCTTCCCGCGAGAAGCTCAAGGCCGATGCCCGACGAGTGAGCCGCGAGACAGGGAAGGGCTTGGGCAAACTCGACTACAGTCGCCCCAGGCATCCTGCCGAGAATGAGCCGGAGAACAACACCCAGTACCCGCACAACACCCACCCGATCCTGGTCCCGGGAATCGCGATCGACGAACAGCGTCGCCGCTACTCCCTTGACAAGATCATCTTCGCCGTCGCCGGCACTCTCACCGTTGCCTTCGTGATCTGGGGCATCGTCGATTCGGACGGCGTCTCCACGGTGGCCACAGCCGCCTATGACTGGTCGACGATGAACGTCGGCTGGTTCTTCAACCTCGTGGCGATCATCGTTCTCGTCGCGCTGATCATTCTCGCGTTCTCCCCCTACGGCAAGATTCCGCTGGGCAAGGACGATGAGAAGGCCGAGTTCAGCACCTTCTCGTGGGTGGCGATGCTCTTCGCCGCCGGCATCGGGATCGGCGTGCTCTTCTTCGGACCATCGGAGCCGCTCACCTACTTCGTGTCCCCGCCGCCGATGACGAACGCTCCGGAAACCACCGAGGCACTGCACGGCGCCATGGCCCAGACATACTTCCACTGGGGCTTCCATGCGTGGGCAATGTACGCTCTCGTCGGCGGTGCGATCGCCTATGCTGCCTACCGGCGCGGTCGCTCTCTGCTCCTGTCCTCGATCTTCCAGACTCTCTTCGGCAAGCGCCACACCGAGGGCTTCGCAGGGAAGCTCGTCGACATCTTCGCGATCGTAGCGACCCTGTTCGGCACCGCGGCGGCATTGGGCATCGCTGCGATGCAGATCGGTTCCGGCGTCAGCATCGTCAGCGGCGTCGGTGAGATGACGAACAACATGCTCGTCGTCATCATCTGTGTCCTCACTCTCGGCTTCATCATCTCCGCAGTCTCTGGTGTCTCAAAGGGCATCCGTTACCTGTCGAGCATCAACATCATCCTCACCGTAGGAATCGTGGGCCTCGTGCTCTTCCTCGGACCGACACTGTTCCTGCTCAACCTTCTCCCCTCGGCGCTGATGGAATACTTCGGCTCGCTCTTCGACATGATGGGCAAGTCACTGTCCTGGGGATCGGAGACACAGGAGTTCCAATCCGTGTGGACGGTCTACTACTGGGCATGGTGGATCTCCTGGTCGCCGTTCGTCGGCACATTCATCGCCCGCATCTCGCGCGGGCGCAGCATTCGGCAGTTCATCCTGGGCACGATCTTCATTCCCTCGACGCTTCTCTTCGTGGCCTACGGCATCATGGGCGGAACGTCGATCTGGATGTACCGGGAAGGCGCGGCCGGATTCACCGACAGCATGGCCGCCCCCGAAGTGTTCTTCACCCTCATCGACAATCTGCCCTACGTCGAGTGGCTGCCCTTCGTCGCGATCGTCGTACTCGCCATCTTCTTCATCACCTCTGCGGACTCCGCTTCGATCGTGATGGGAATGCTCACGAGTCGCGGCGACCAGGAACCCAGGAAATGGGTTGTGGTCTTCTGGGGTCTCGTGATGTCCGGCATCGCGGTGGTCATGCTGCTGCTGGGAAATGCCAATGCACTGGAAGGTCTGCAGCAGCTCGTCATCGTCACCGCAGTGCCGTTCGCCGTCGTCATGCTGTTCATCATCATTGCCTGGTTCAAAGAACTGCGCACCGACCCGCTGGCATTGCGGCGTCAGTACGCGCAGAACGCTGTGGACAATGCGGTAGTCGAAGGTGCCGACCGATTCGGTGACGACTTCGCCCTCCAGGTCGTGCAGACCGAACCGGGTGATGGAGCCAACGGCGGCATCGACTCCGAGCATGGGGACTACACCGATTGGTACCAGCGCACCAATGCCGACGGCGAACCGGTCGGCTACGACTACGAAACCGGGCAGTGGGCCGATGGGTGGACGCCGGAGGAAGGTGACGCCGAGGTGGATGGCTCCGAAACCACCACCGCCGAGGCGGACGCGAAGTCCGACACCATCTCGGCGAGTTCAGAGGTCGAGGGCAAGACGGAATCCCGTGTGACCGAGTGAAGTGTCCGGTGTCGCGGCCGAGCGTGCCGAGGTCCGGTACCTGCGGCAGTACGAGTCATGGCACATATAGGACCCGCCACGCAGCACCGGGCGCTGGTCGTGGTCGCTGAAGTGACTGCTCGTCCACTCCCATACGTTTCCGGTCGTGTTGTGCAGACCGAAGCCGTTGGGAGGAAACGCGTCGGCGGGAACGGTGCCGACCGGCGCCGTCGGTCCGCTGGGGAAGACACCGGCGAAGGTGTTCATGCGGGCCAGGCCGTCGGGTTCGCGCACCGCACCCCAGGGAAAGGGCTGCTGCTCAAGGCCGCCGCGGGAGGCGAACTCCCACTCGGCTTCGGTCGGCAGCCGGGCACCCACCCACTGCGCATAGGCCTCGGCGTCGGTGTGGGAGACATGGGTGACCGGATGCCTGGCCCACTGTTCGAGAGTCGAACCTTCGAGACTCGAGCCCGGAACACCCGCCGCACCTGCCGCACCGGTCGGCCCGGGTCCGCCGGGGTGGAGCCAGGAAGCCCCTGTGACCTGACGCCACCAGGGGGTAGCCTGCACAGAGGGAGAGGTCTCGGCCAGACCTTCGGCCACCAGGCCGGTGAAGACCAAGGAGTCACCATGAGTTTCGGCATCAGTGCGATGACCCGTCGCTGCAACGAACGCGGCGAATTCTGCGACTGTGACGGTCGTCGCGCCGATGGCGAAACCCTCGACGCCGACTTCGCGGACCGGGCCTTCACCGTCCTCGGGATAGGCCAGCGGGTCCTCGCTGCCCATGAGGAATGTGCCGCCGCTGAGACCGATCATCGCCAGATCCTGCGGGGCCAGCGCCGCGAGCTCGGTCAGCAGCTGCCGATCGGGAGCGGACACGGTGGTCGATTCCCGGCTCGACATTCGCACCTCGGCGGGGGATTCTTCTTCCTCAACACCCACCTCGGCGGACCCAGGACTGCCCTGGCTCGCTCCGACGGGCGAGTTCCGTGCCGGGCCACAGCATGAGGCCAATGTCGCCACCTTCAATCCACATCTGAGAACCGGATTCACAAGAATCTGTTCCAACTGCCACACCTGCGCAGGTCTTCAACGCAGCTGACTTCGCAGACCATGCTTTCACAAGCAGACCATACGTTTTTGAGAAAGGACGTGACCAAGCATATGCAACCGCCGAACATCGTAGTGATCCAGGCCGACCAGATGGCCGCACAGGCACTGGGCGCCTATGGGGACACCGCCGCGCTGACCCCGAACATGGACTCATTGGCCGAGGACGGAGCGGTCTTCGATCGCGCCTACTGCAACACCCCGCTGTGCTCACCCTCGCGAGCGTCGATGATGACCGGTCGGATGCCCTCCGACATCGACTGCCTCGACAACGGCGACGACTTCGCCGCCTCGGTGCCGACGTTCGCCCACCGCCTGCGCAAGCTCGGGTACCACACCGCGCTCATCGGGCGGATGCACTTCATCGGTCCCGACCAGCACCACGGGTTCGAAGAGCGCCTGACGAGCGACGTCTACCCGGCCGACCTCGACATGGTTCCCGACTGGCAGCGTCCCCTCGACCAGAAGCTCCAGTGGTATCACGAAGCCGATCCCGTGTTCACCGCCGGTGCCGCGAAGGCGAACGTCCAGCAGGACTTCGACGACGAGGTGATCTTCCGGACCCTGCGTCACCTCAACGGCCGGGTCCGCGCCAACCAGGCCGCCGGTGAGAACCAGCCGTTCCTCATGGTCACCTCGTTCATCCACCCGCACGATCCGTACGAGCCGCCGCGGGAGCACTGGGACAGATTCGCCGAGGTGGACATCCCGGACCCAGCCCACCCCGAGGTCCCCGACATCGCCGAGGACCCGCACAGCCACCGACTGCGCACGATGAGCGGTCTGGACAAACGGGAGCCGGGAACCGAGGACATCCGTCGGGCCCGCCGCGCCTACTATGCGGCGGTGAGCTACATCGACGATCACATCGGCAAGATCCGCCAGCGTCTGCGCGAGCTCGACCTGGAGAACAACACGGTCATCATCGTCACCAGCGACCATGGAGACATGCTGGGGGAGAAGGGCCTGTGGTACAAGATGTCCCCGTACGAGCAGTCCTCCCGTGTCCCGCTCATCATCAACGGCCCCGCCGAGGCGGTCACGCCGGGTCGGTATGCCAACCCCGTCAGCCTCGTCGACCTGATGCCGACTCTGCTGGAGCTGGCAGGAACCTCGGACCCCGATGCGACAGGTGTCTCTCTGTTCGAGTCGGCTCGGCGGGAAGCCGCAGGGGAGACGGAACCTGCCGATCGTGACGTCATCATCGAGTACTTCGCCGAGGGCACATACCGACCGCAGGTGACGCTCATCCGCGGACAGTACAAGCTGACGATCTGCCCGGGAGATCCGGAGCTGCTCTTCGACCTCGAAACGGATCCGGACGAGCTGGTCAACCGTGCCGGCGACGCCGGATATGCGGAGCTCGTGGCCACGATGCGAGCCGAGCTCGATTCGCGCTATGACCTCGAACATCTTGAGGAGCATGTGCTGGGCAGTCAGTCGAGCCGCCAGCTCGTCGCCGATGCGCTCAAGATCGGCACGGTCCGGCACTGGGACTACGATCCGGAACCCGAGAACGGCTACGTTCGCGGAGACTTCTGGACCGCGTTCAGGTTCGGAAAGATCCCCGACACCACCGCCTGAGGACGGGCATGGGCCCTGCGGGGCCTGAGCCTCACGCACCAGCCGTGACGTTTCATCGCGCGCAGATCGCAGCGTCGAGAGCAGACTGTATACCCTCTGCTTTCGACGCTGCGGTCGTCTTTCGGTGAGATCGAGTCGAGATCGAGACGAGATCGAGACGAGATCGAGACGAGGGAGTGGCGGATCCCCGGCTCGAGCCGACCTCCACCTCGGCAGGAATAATTCACTCAGGGTTGGGCGAGTTGCAGGTCACACTCTCAGACTCCGGTGGCATCATCTGGAGTAGGAGGGATGTCATGACCAATTTCGAGTGGACATCTGAAGTCCCGCTGGCCGCGGAGACGACGTATCTGTGGCACGCACAGCCCGGAGCACTGACCAGGCTGTCCCCGCACTGGGCGCAAGAGATCGTCGAGGAGAGCTACCCTCCGCTCGCGCCCGGGTCGGTGGCCCAGGTCAAGACCAGTGTGCCCGGCAGCTATGGCCTCGTGCGACGACCATTCAGTTCGGTGCATTCCGAGGGCCCCTCCCGGTTCTCGTTCGTCGATGAGCTCAAGAAGGGCCCACTGAGCCAGTGGAAGCACACCCACGAATTCTCCTCAGTCGCCGGGGGAACCAAGATCGACGACCACATCGAGTTCTCGATGGCACCGGCGGGCTTCGACTCGATCGACCGCAGCCTCATCCACAACTTGGAAGCGACTTTCGAGGCCAGACAACAGCGCATGCTCATGGACATCAAGTTTCTCGAACGCATGAACGCACCACTGCTGGCACGCAAGAAGGGCAAACGCATCCTCATCGCCGGCGGCAGCGGACTCGTCGGCCGGCAGGTCGCGGCACTCTTCTCCACCGCAGGACATTTCGTGCGTCTGCTCGTGCGTCGCACTCCGAAGGTCGAATACGAATCTCACTGGAATCCCGGACTGGGAATCATCAACCCGCGCGACCTGGCCTGGGCGGATGCGGTCGTCCACCTCGGCGGGCGCACCATCGCCACCCGGTTCACGAAGAAGGCGAAAGAGGAGATCCGTTCCTCACGCATCGACTCGACGACCCTGCTGGCGGAGACGATGCGCACCTTGCCCGAGGCGAAACGACCCGAAGTCTTCGTCTGCGCCTCCGCCGTCGGGATCTACGGATCCCACGCTGAAGAGCCGGTGGACGAGACCGCTCCGGCCGGGGACGGATTCCTCGCCGAGGTGTGCCAGGAATGGGAAGCCGCGGCCGCCCGTGTCGAAGAGCTGGGCATCCGCCGGGTCTCGATCCGATCTGGCATTGCGCTGACCTCACTGAGTGGATTCCTCAAGCTCCAGACGCCTCTGTACCTGGCTGGCGCCGGAGGGCGCTTGGGCAGCGGTGAACAGGGGCTGGCCTGGGTCTCCCTCGACGATCTGGCCAGATCATATGTTCATGCGGTGCTCACCGACTATGTCCGCGGACCCGTCAACGCGGTGGCCCCGGACATGATCTCGCAGCAGGAGTTCGCCGAGGCGCTCGCCGCCCACCTGCACCGCCCGGCCCGCATCCCCACGCCCGGTTTCGTCACCGAGCTGGTGCTCGGGGCCGACGGAGCCAAGGAACTCGCCCTGGCCGACCAGAAGGTGCGTCCGGAGAAGCTGGAAGAGACCGGATACCAGTTCGCCCACCCCACGCTGTCCGACTGCCTCGAGGAGGAACTCGGCAGCGGAGCGTGAAGTGGGCGAAAGGTTTCAGAGACGCTTTCCGGCGATCTCGGCTCCGGCGGTCAGCGACTGCAGCTTCGCAATAGCGATCTCAGGGTGGACGCGTCCGCCCAGGCCGCAGTCCGTCGAGGCCATGACATTGTCGGGACCGACGAGCTTCGCGAAACGTTCGATGCGATCGGCGACGAGTTCGGGATGCTCGACGACATTCGTGGAGTGGGAGACGATGCCCGGGATGAGGTACTTGCCCTCGGGCAGCTTCGTGTCCTCCCAGATCCGCCATTCGTGTTCGTGGCGGACGTTGGCCGCCTCGAAGGTGATGCCCGCGGCATTGAGCGTGAGCACCTGGTCGACGATCTCCTTGAACGGCAGATCCGTCACGTGCGGACCGTGCCAGGAACCCCAGCAGGTGTGGATGCGGACCTGGGCCGGATCAATGCCGCGCAGTGCGTGGTTGAGTGCATCGATGCGGACCTGAATGAAGGACCGGTAGTCGGCGAAGGACGGTTCCGGGTTGATCTGGTCGAAGTTCTCGGCCAGGGAAGGATCGTCGATCTGAACGGTCAGACCTGCCTCGGTGATGGCGAGGTATTCCTCACGCAGCACATCGGCCCACGCCCAGATGAACTCCTCATCGGTCTTGTAGTACTCATTGGCGATGCGTGAGGCCGAACCGGGGGACAGGGCGTTGATGTAGCCGTCGCGCTCACCGTATCCGGCGGCTGCGAGGCCGGCCTTGAGGTTGGCGATGTCGCTGGCGACCTGGTCCTGGCCCACGTAGCTGATGGCGCTGGTGGCCTTGGGGAACTGCGGCTGGTGGCCGGTGTCGGTGCCGGCGTTGGCATCGCCGTAGACGCCGGGGAAGAGGTTGCGGTCGCGACGGTCGCCGAAGCTGGTCAGCACCGGCTTGCCCGGCTCGGAGCGAACCGCCGGGGCATCCCACTTGTCGACATTGTCGAGTTCGAGTCCGCCGGTGCGGGCGAAGGAGTAGTGCCACCAGGCGCCGTAGTCGAAGTCCGCGGCCATCGAATGGCCGTACTCCCCGTCGTTGGGGTTCGAGATGCCGAGATCCTTCTGGCGCTTGACGAGGTCGGCCACGCTGGCCGCGAGGAGCTCGTCGAATTCCTGCGTCTGAGCGTCGGAGACGGTTTCACCGGCGAGGCGAGCGTGGTTCTGAGCCTGCTTGACCTTGTTGGCTTCGATGAGTTCGGGGGTGCGGGGTAAGGATCCTGCGTGCGAGGTGCGGATCGTGGCCATCTGGGTGACTCCTCTGGTTGTTCGGCGGCAATTCAGCCGCAGCGTTCTCCCTCAGGCAATCACATAAGCGGTCCCGCATGCGAGGGGTTTGTCATGTTGGGTCACGTGCTGCGGCTTTCACCTGCTCGAAAGGATGCGGTCCTCGCCTTCACGGACCTACAGTGATGACATGAGCCAGCAGGCTTCCCCGGGAGGATACGCACGCGCAGCCGGTCCAGGGTGGACGGCGCGAATCCTGTTCTGGGCTGCCATAACCATCGGCTCATTGCCGGAATTCGTGTTGATGCCGATGATGATCGAAGGAGCGCGCCCCGAATTCTTCACCCTGTATCCGGCCGTGACCGTTGTGGTCGCGCTCCTTGAACTCGTCCTCGGCGTCGTCGCGCTGCTCATCGTGAAAGCCAGTCCGATGACCATGCGACTATTCGGGATGGGGCTGCTCATTGTCAGCAGCATCTACGCATTCGCCGTGCCTCATCTGCTGCCGATCATCGTGAACCGTGTTGTCGGCAGCGTCGATCTGGCGATGAACATCCAGAGCATCATCTGGACCTTCCACGGCGGCGTCGTGCTGGCCGGACTGCTCATCGCCTGGAACCTCGCACGAAACCGAGCCTGGTGGACGCACCTCGTAGCCGCCGGCTATGCGATGTGCACGGGACTCGTCGTCTCCTTCGTCGAATGGGCGATGAACTCGCTCGGTTCCTCGTTCGCGACGTCAATGGTCCTCACACAGTTCGTCTTGCTGAGTGTGTCATTTGGCGGCCTGGGACTGCTGCACGGGCTCGGCCGGGTGGCGGAACATCGGATCGCTATGCCGAGGCCAGTGCACGCTCGATCGCCGAGGCAGTGACGAGCAGGCGGGTTCCGTAGAGTTCGCCGAGGTTGCTGCTGACCCTGGCGACCGGTCCGGCTCAGCCGAAGTGCTTCGGCAGCGTCCCCTCGTGAGTCTCGCGCAGCTCGTCGAGTCCGATCTCGAAGTGATCGACGACCTCGAGGACAGGTGCCTCGTCGCCGGTGTCGGTCATCCCGATGCGGATGAACGGGAAATGCCTGGCGGTGCACATGTCCTTGAAGCGGACCTCTTCGGACCGCGGCACGGCCACGATCGCTCGCGCGGTGGACTCGGAGAACAGAGCGGTGAACACGTCGATGTCGTCGCGTTCGCACACCTCGTCGAGCCAGATGCGGGCACCGGTGCCGAAGCGCAGGCAGGATTCGATGAGTGCCTGCGACAGACCGCCCTCTGACAGGTCGTGCGCGGCATCGATCATGCCGTCACGCGAGGAGTTGATGAGGATCTCACCGAGTTCCTTCTCCGTGCCCGGCTTGTACTGCGGAGGCACTCCGCCGAGGTGGCCGGCAGTCACGTCGGCCCACGCCGAACCGTCGAGTTCGGCTTCGGTCGTTCCGAGCAGGTAGATGGTCTGGCCCGGTTCCTTCCAGCCGCTGGGTGTGGCGCGGGTGACGTCGTCGAAGACGCCGAGGACACCGACGACTGGGGTCGGGTGGATGGCTACGCCACCGGTCTGGTTGTAGAGGGAGACGTTGCCGCCGGTCACGGGAATGCCCAGGTCCTGGCACGCCTCGGCGAGGCCCTCGACTGCGGCCGCGAACTGCCACATGATCTCAGGATCCTCGGGGGAGCCGAAGTTGAGGCAGTCAGTGACGGCGCGCGGGATGGCCCCGGCGGTGGTGACGTTGCGGTAGGCCTCGGCCAGCGCCAGCGCTGCGCCGCGGGCCGGATCGAGGTAGCAGTAGCGACCGTTGGCGTCGGTGGCGATGGCCACGCCGAGGCCGGACTCCTCGTCGACGCGAATGACTCCCGCATCGTCGGGGAACGCCTGGGCGGTGTTGCCCTGCACGTATTTGTCGTACTGGGAGGTGATCCAGTTCTTCGACGCCAGGTTCGGTGCGCCTGCGAGCTGGAGGACGGTCGCGCGCAGCTGCTCGTCGCCCTCGGGCTTGACCAGTCCAGCGGATTCCACGGTGTTCGCCGCGACCTCGGCAGTCCATGATGGCTCGGCCATCGGACGTTCGTAGACGGGGCCGTCGTGGGCGACCGAGCGAGGCGGCACATCGACGATGACGTCTCCGTGCCATTCGATGATGAGGCGTTCGGAGTCGGTGACCTCGCCGAGGACGGAGGTTTCGACGTCCCATTTACCCACGATCGCCAGGAAGTCGTCGAGGCGTTCGGGGGTGACAACGGCCATCATCCGCTCCTGGGACTCCGACATGAGGATCTCCTCAGGGGTCAGAGTCTCATCGCGCAGCAGTACGTCGTCGAGGGCGATGTGCATACCGCCGTCGCCGTTCGAGGCCAGCTCGGAGGTGGCGCAGCTGATGCCGGCAGCACCGAGGTCCTGGATGCCTTCGACAACGCCTGCGTGGAAGAGTTCGAGGCAGCATTCGATGAGGACCTTCTCTGCGAAGGGGTCGCCGACCTGCACAGCTGGACGCTTCGAAGGTTTGGTGTCGTCGAAGGACTCCGAGGCGAGGATCGAGGCTCCGCCGATGCCGTCGCCACCGGTGCGGGCACCGAAGAGGATGACCTTGTTGCCCTTGCCCGAAGCATTGGCCAGACGGATGTCCTCGTGGCGCATGACGCCGACTGCGAGGGCGTTGACCAGGGGGTTTCCCTGGTAGACGGAGTCGAAGACGGTCTCGCCGCCGATGTTGGGCAGACCGAGGGAGTTGCCGTAGTTGCTGATTCCTGAGACGACTCCGTGGAGCACGCGAGAGGTGTCGGGGTGGTCGATGGCTCCGAAGCGCAGCTGATCCATCACGGCCACGGGGCGCGCGCCCATCGAGATGATGTCGCGCACGATTCCGCCTACGCCGGTGGCAGCACCCTGGTGGGGCTCGACGTAGCTGGGGTGGTTGTGGGACTCGACCTTGAAGGTCACGGCCCAGCCGTCGCCGATGTCGACGACGCCGGCGTTCTCGCCGATGCCCACGAGCAGGTGCTTCTTCATGTCCTCGGTGACCTTGTCGCCGAACTTCGACAGGTGGACCTTCGAGGACTTGTAGGAGCAGTGCTCGGACCACATGACCGAGTACATCGCCAACTCCGCCGAGGTGGGGCGACGTCCCAGGATCTCGCGGATCTGCGCGTACTCGTCGGCCTTCAGTCCGAGGTCGGCATAGGGCTGGTCCACGTCGGGATTCGCAGCAGCGAACTCGACGGTCTCCTTGACCTTCTTGGAGGCGGCCTGATCGGTTTCGATCTGCTGGGATTCGACCTGCGTGGAATTCGCAGAGTTGAGGTTACTCGACATGTCCTCTTAACGGCCCTTTCATACGACACGGCATCAGGGCCAATCTTAGCCGTGGTGCGGGGGAGGGGAAGAAACCGGTCTCATCGATGAGTGGATGATGTGATCGAGGCGACCAGTAGTCTGCGCCACATGCGGGTACCACCCGAGGTCTCGACCACTAGAATATGGGCCATGGCAACTCCCAAAATCGTCTTGTTCTACGTCTTCACCCCCTTGGCGGACCCAGAGGCAGTCAAGCTGTGGCAACATACTCTGGCCGAGAGTCTCGGCCTCAAGGGGCGCGTGATCGTGTCGAAGGACGGCATCAACGCCACCATCGGCGGTGACATCTTCGACGTCAAACAGTATGTGCGGGCGACGCGATCCTATGAACCGTTCAAGAAGGCCGACATCAAATGGTCCAACGGCGAAGGAGACGATTTCCCCCGCCTGAGCGTCAAGGTCCGACCCGAGCTCGTGACCTTCGGCACCGACGACGAGATCACCGTGACCGAGAGTGGAGTCGAAGGCGGCGGCGAGCATCTCAAACCGGGAGCCCTGCACAAACTCCTCGACGAACGCGGCGATGATGTCGTCTTCTTCGACGGTCGCAATGCGATGGAGGCTCAGATCGGGAAGTTCCGCGATGCGATCGTGCCCGAGACGGACACCACCAAGGACTTCATCGCCGAGATCGAATCGGGCAAGTACGACGACCTCAAGGACAAACCGGTCGTCACCTACTGCACCGGCGGCATCCGCTGCGAGGTCCTGTCCGTGCTGATGAAGAACCGTGGCTTCGAAGAGGTCTACCAGCTCGACGGCGGCATCGTCCGCTATGGAGAGACCTTCGGCAACACCGGGTACTGGGACGGTTCCCTCTACGTCTTCGATAAGCGCATGCACGTGGAGTTCGGCGAAGGAGCCGAATCGATCGGTCACTGCGTCGCGTGTGAGAAGGCAACCCCGAACTTCGTCAACTGCGCGAACCTGGACTGCCGTGAGCAGTACCTGCGCTGTGAGGACTGCACGGAGAAGAACCGTCAGCCCTACTGCCCCGATTGTGTGCAGGCCGGTATCCCCGCCGAGGTGACCGCCGGCTGACGCCGTCCGTGCCGGATCCGTGTGGTGCAGCTTCTACTGAAGCAGGCTCTTCGTGGCCGCACCGATATCCGTCCACCTGAACTCGAACCCTGCCTGCTCCAGCCGCTTGGGCAGCACCCAGCGGCTCTTGAGCACCAGCTCCGATTCCTGTCGGAGGACGATCATCCCGATTTCCAAGAGCCAGCGTGGTGCCGGAATGCCGATCGGCATCCGGACGGCTCGTCTCAGGGCAGCCATCAGCGAGGTGTTGTCCGAGACGCCGGGACTCGAGACGTTGATAGGACCGGTGATCTCCTCGTGGGCATCGATGAAACGGATCGCACGCACAACATCGTCGATGTGCACCCAGCTGAACCTCTGCTTCCCATGACTGAGCGGATGTCCTCGCCAGACCTCAGGTCCTGACGCCTCGGGTCCGATGCCGCGGTAGCGAGTGTGGCCGAACCAGCGCCCTTCCAGCTGGGGACCGCCGGCGCCGGATCTGGCTGCGGTCGCGAGCATGTTCAACGCCGCGCCGTCCCCGAGCACGATCGCCATCCGCAAAGCGACCCGCCTGGTCTGGAGGAGATCACCACGGAAGAATTCTCGCTCCCAGCCTTTGGCCACATCAACCGAGAAGCCCTCACCGATGTCCCCGTCGGTCTCGGTCTGCGGCCGGTCCATGGCATGACGGTAGACAGTGGCCGTGCTCGAGTTGATCCACAGACGCGGTGGCGCCGAGGCGGCCCTGACCGCATTGTTCAAGGTCCGAGTCGTCGTCACTCGTGAGTCCCAGACCTCCTGCCGGTTGCGATCGTTGTATCGACACCCTACGCTGCGGCCGGCGAAGTTGATGAGCAGATCGGCGCCATCGATCATGGCAGCGATTCCTGCCGGATCGTCCCAGGAGACATGTGTGCCCGAGGATGCGGCCCGCCCGATGGTGCGCACCTGGTAACCCCAGGCCCGAAGGGGAGCAAGGAGCGATCTGCCGATGAAGCCGGAGGCTCCGGCGATGACAGCTATCGGTGCTGAGCCGTGGTCGGGACGAGGAGAAACATTTTCCGCAGACATGAAGCGACCGTAACACCGGCAGAACCAAGCATCGGCGAGGTTCTGATCGCACCGATCCCCGGTATTCCGGGGCCCGAGGCTCCCGCAATAGTCCTGGTGACGGGCGTCACGCCCAGTTTTCCGGTTTCGAGTTGCACGAGCGTCCTGGCCTGGTCTAGAGTTGTATCTCGTTGCCCCGCAGAAAACGAGTTCTTCGAGA
>NZ_JABASX010000015.1 GCF_016107655.1 Brevibacterium antiquum | reverse complement strand
GCGGGGCAACGAGATACAACTCTAGACCAGGCCAGCCGGTGCGTGCAACTCGAAATCGGAAAACTGGGCGTGACGCCCACCACACGTCCTCAGGTCACCCCCAAAGAATGTCCGTGAAGGCCTGCCGTTGACTGTGGTCGTCGTTGCAGCGCGTGGTCCTCTATGCCCGTGTTTACCCACGGCATCCATACCGTGCATATCCACTTCCTCTGTACCCGTGTGTACCCACGACCTCGTTGTCACTGACGAAGCACCGACACCACACGTGGGCTCCGCGTACGAAGTTCGGCCGAGTCAGCACCGTCCACTAGGCTGGAGCGCATGACCTCGGCACCCACAACCTCCCCGCTCGACGTCCTCCACGATGTCTTCGGCTATGACGAGTTTCGGGGTCAGCAGCAAGCGGTCGTTGATCAGATCGTGGGCGGTGGTGACGCGGTCGTGCTCATGCCCACCGGCGGTGGAAAGTCTCTCTGCTATCAGATACCGAGCCTCGTCAGGCCCGGCGCTGGCGTCGTGATCTCTCCGCTGATCGCGCTCATGGCTGATCAGGTCGCCGCCCTGGAGAACCTTGGTGTGCGGGCGGCTTACCTCAACTCGACCCTCGACTTCGATGAAGCGCAGAACGTCGAGCGCGCACTCCTTGCCGGTGAACTCGATCTGCTCTACCTGGCACCTGAACGCCTCGTCCTGCCGCGCACAATGGCGCTGCTCGAACGTGCACAGGTCGCTTTGTTCGCAATCGACGAAGCCCACTGCGTTTCACAGTGGGGCCACGACTTCCGCAGCGACTACTTGGGTTTGGGAGTGCTGGCCGAACGATTCCCTGACGTTCCACGCATCGCACTCACCGCCACGGCCACTCCCGCCACGCATGCCGAACTCACCGAGCGTCTTCACCTCGGCGATGCCCAGCATTTCGTCGCCAGCTTCGACCGTCCGAACATCACCTATCGCATCGAACCGAAGCAATCTGGCCGTTCTCAGCTCATCAACTTCATCACCACCGAACATTCCGGTGACTCGGGCATCGTCTACTGTCTGTCCCGGCGCGGTGTCGAACAGCTCTCCGAGGCGCTCGTGGCCCGAGGAATCAACGCCCTGCCCTATCACGCAGGGCTGCCGTCCGAAGTGCGCGCCGATCATCAGGCCAGGTTCCTCCGCGAGGACGGCGTGGTCATGGTCGCGACGATCGCCTTCGGCATGGGAATCGACAAACCCGATGTCCGCTTCGTCGCCCACCTCGACCTGCCGCGCAGCGTCGAAGGCTACTACCAGGAGACCGGTCGCGCCGGACGTGACGGACTGCCGGCCGATGCGTGGATGGTCTACGGTCTCGGTGATGTCGTCTCCCAACGCCGGCTCATCGAGTCGGGCGACGGCGATCGCACCTACCAACGGCGCGCGATGTCGCACCTCGACTCCATGCTGGCCCTGTGCGAGACCGTCGATTGCAGGCGCGTGCAGCTGCTGCGCTACTTCGACGAGGAATCAGATCCCTGCGGCAACTGCGACACCTGCATCACTCCCCCAGTGACCTGGGACGCAACGGTGGCGGTACAGAAGCTTCTCTCAGCCGTCATCCGCCTCGACCGTGAACGCGGCCAGAAGTTCGGCTCGGGCCAGGTCATCGACGTCCTGCGCGGCAACGACAATGAGCGCTCCCGCGCGGCCGATCACGAAAGCCTCAGTGTCTGGGGAATCGGCGAAGACCTCAGTGAAGCGCAGTGGAAGACTGTGGTCCGCCAGGTCCTCGCCCGCGGTCTCCTGGAGTCCCACGGCGATTACGGCGTGCTCGTCGTCGGTGAGGACGCCGGCCCGGTTCTGCGCAGCGAAGTGGAAGTGTCTCTGCGTGTGGACCCCGTCAAGAAGTCCGGATCCAAGAAGGCAGGAGCCAAGCGCCGAGGCGGCCCCGACGTCGAACTCGGGACCGCGGACACAGCCCTGTTCGAGGCTCTGCGGTCTTGGCGTGCCGATCAGGCGAAAGAGCAGAGCGTCCCCGCCTACGTCGTGTTCCCCGATGCCACGCTGTACGGAATCGTCGAAGCCAAGCCGAACTCGATCAGCGAACTCGGCCAGGTCAGCGGTGTGGGCCTGAAGAAGCTCGAACGCTATGGCCCCGGCGTTCTCGAGGTGCTCGAGGCTCAGGCAGCCTGACCTCCGCTCCAGCCTGGTCGCCTGAAAACGAGCTGGTTCAGTTCGTCATGTGACTCTCAGTAATGCGCTCGTTCACGGTCGATGATGTCCGAACACCAGACTCGTCTGAGTATGGGCGATCGTCGGGTCCGAGAGATGTTCCTCGATGAATCTGGTCAGGCCCTTCGGATGAGCGGTGGCGATGTGCACGAGCAGGTCCCTCTCGCCGGAGACCTGAAATATCTCTAGGGTCTCTGCCACTTGGAGAAGCCGTCTGATGACCTCACTCATCTGCGCCCGCCCCACCGGGGTCATTCTCACCGAGATCATTCCGAACACGTGCAGTCCGAGGGCCTCATAATTGATGTCTGCGTGGATTCCTCTGAGAACACCTCGCGTCTTCAGGGCGTTGACCCGACCCAGACAAGTGGACGCGGCCAATCCCACGCGCGCGGCGAGATCTTTGTTGGAGACCCGAGCATCAGCACTGAGCTCTCGCAGGATCGCCAGGTCCACATCGGCCAGTGGAATATTGTTCGACTCAGAACGATGATTCGCGATCAGATCCGAATTCACGTCACTTCTCCCCTATCGATGATGCACAACCTTCGAATTGACAACCTTCTAGTCGTGCTTTTGTCTAGAGTATCGAGAAAGTTCGACTGCCTCATCGTTGAGGCAAATGACATTGGAGGCATCGGTGGCAGAACGCCTCAATCAGGACCAGCTCAAACGCACCATCGGACTACCGGGTGCCTTGGGAGTGACGATCAACCAGGTGATCGGCGGCGGAATCGTCTCGCTCACCGGAGTCGCCATCGGCATCACCGGAGGGGGCACTCCTTGGGCCTACATCATCGCTGTCGTCACGATCATCGTCGTCTCCATCCCGTACGCATCGATTGCCTCAGCGCTGCCCGCCGTCGGTGGCACATACACCTGGCCCGCCCGTGTCATCCATCCGCGCCTGGGTTTCATCAACATGTGGATGGCGCTCATGCAGCAATGCGCACTCAGCCTCTACGGGCTCTCGGCCGGCATCTACCTCAACACGCTCTCCGACTTCTTCAATCCGGTTGTCGTCGCTGTGATCATCGTCAGCATCTTCTATGTCGCCAATCTGATGGGCGCCTCGTTCTCCTCACGTGCCGGAGTCTGGCTGATGGCCCTCATGATCATCGGCTTCTCCGCCTTCATCGTCAGCGGATTCGCCCACATCGATTGGAATACTTATCCCGAACCGCTGCCGAACGGATTCACTCAGCTGCTGTCCGCGGCTGCCCTGCTCACGTTCGCCACGATGGGCAGTTTCGGTGTCGCCGAGCTCGGACGGGAGATGAAGAACCCGGCCCGCGACATCCCGATCTCGATGATCGGCGGCACCCTCATTGTCGGACTTCTCTACATCCTCATCGCTGTTCCAGCCGTTGGCATTCTTCCCATCAACGAAGTCGCCGACCAGCCCCTGTCCATCGTCGCTGAGGAGATTATGCCCCGCGGCTGGTGGGTGTTCTTCATTCTCGGCGGAGCGATGGTAGCAATCATCTCCACACTGAACGCTCAGCTCCTGTGGGGGTCGAAAGGGCTTCTGGCAGCTGCCGACGACGGGTGGATGCCGAAGGCGTTCGGCCGAGTCAACGCCAGATTCGGAACTCCGCACTGGATCCTCACAGCCCTTTTCATCCTCGGCATCATCCCAGCCATCGCAGGACTCGACATCTCGATCATCGGGACGGCGGCCTCGGCGCTGGTCCAGGTCATGCTCATCATCGTCCTCATCGTGTCCCTGCGCATGCGCTACAAGCTCCGGGATGTCTACGCGCATGCTCAGTTCCGGATCCCCGCCTGGCTCCACTGGACCCTGACGTTGGTCGGCACGGTCACCAATCTCTACCAGATCACTCTGCTCACGGCCGACTTCACCGGCGTGGTGTGGATCGCACTCGCCTCGTGGCTGTGTGTCGGGGCCCTCATCGCGATCCTGCGCTATCCCGCAGTCGCACGGATTCTGGCCGCCCGGGAAGAGGAATCCAACGCACCTGCAAAACTGACAACCAATACTGTCGAAAGGACAATCACATGACCATCGCCGACTTGGACCGCACAGCCTGCGAACTACGCGACCGGAACGACCCCCTGCGCAGTTACCGCGACGAGTTCATCCTCCCGCCCGAAACGATCTATCTCGACGGAAACTCGCTCGGCGCCCGCACGAAGGGAGCGGCCGAGCGCGCCCACGAGGTCATCGCTGACGAATGGGGCACCGGGCTCATCCGTTCCTGGAACGCCGCCGGTTGGTTCGACCTTCCCGCAAAACTCGGCGATAAGGTCTCGAAAATCGTCGGCGGCGGGTCAGGCAGCACCGTCGTCACCGACTCCACCTCGATCAATCTATTCAAGGCGGCCTCGGCAGCACTGAAGATGCAGGCCGCCGACTCACCGGATCGTCGCGTCATCCTCACCCAGCGGGAGAACTTCCCCTCCGATATCTACATGCTCCAAGGGCTGGCTGAGCAGCTCGGCGACGGCTACGAGGTCCGCCTCGTCGATGACGCCGAGGTGACTGCTGGCTTCCCTCAGACGATGACCGACGAGGTAGCCCTGGTCGTGCTTACGCACGTGAACTACCGCACGGGACGACTCTTCGACATGAGCAGCACCACCTCGGCGATCCATGCCGGCGGCGCCATGGCGATCTGGGACCTGTGCCATTCGGCTGGTGCCCTCGAGATCGATCTGGCCGGATCGGGCGCGGATATGGCGATCGGGTGCACGTACAAGTTCCTCAACGGCGGGCCAGGCTCCCCTGCCTTCATCTGGGTCTCAGAGGCGCTGCAGAACCGTTTCACGCAGCCGCTGTCCGGGTGGTGGGGGCATGCGAAGCCCTTCGAGATGTCACCGGACTATGCTCCGGCCGACGGCATTCGCCGGTATCTGACCGGTACGCAGGGCGTCATCTCAATGTCGGTGGCCGAAGTGGGTCTCGACGTCTACGGTCGAGTCGATATGGCCGCGGTGCGGGCGAAGTCCCTGCAACTGTCCGACCTGTTCATCAGCCTCGTCGAAAACCGATTGGCCGAGCACCCGATCGAGATCGTCACCCCACGTGAACACGCTCACCGCGGCTCCCAGGTCTCGATCACCCACCCAGAGGGCTTCGCGATCATGAGTGCGCTCATCGAGCGCGGAATCATCGGCGACTACCGGGAACCGGCGGTGCTGCGGTTCGGACTGACTCCGCTCTACCTCGGCTTCACCGATGTCTGGGACACGGTCGAGGCCCTGCGCGACATCCTCGACAACCGGATCTGGGACGCCCCTGCGCACAAGGTCCGCGGCGCCGTCACCTGAGGCTCGGAGCTCGGCCCGTCCCGCTCCTCACCTGAACTTCGGGCTGATACAGGCGTGGTCAGCCGACCGGGCGCCCGCGTCCGGCCACCGCATATGCGCCGATTCCCACTGCGCCGATCGCCAGAACCGCGCCGCCGATCGTCACGGCCTGCGGGATCGTCGCGATCGTGCCGAGCACGCCGACGGTCACGCCCGAGAACGTCTGCATTCCGGGCCCGAACATCGAGTAGGAGCCGATGACGCGTCCGCGGATCTCGGGCGGCGCCTCGAGTTGGATGATGGCCATCTCGGTCGATTCGGCGGTGATCTTACAGACCCCCGCAAGCACGAGGACGGTCAGCGCCAGCCACAGGTGCGAGGTCAGCGCGAAGACGATCGAGCTGGCACCGAGTCCGGCTGCGGCGACTGCGGCCGCCTCCGGGGTCGGTCGCACCCAGCCCGTGGCCTCGAGGAAGAACCCGCCGAGCACACCGCCAGCGCCGAGCGCGAAGAGCAGCAGCCCGTACGTGAAGTCACTGTCTCCGCCGGGGCCTGTCAGTAGGCCGCCGAAGACCGGCATCGCCGTCTGCAGCACGGCGCCGATCGTGATCGAGGCCAGTGCGGCCAGCAGCAGCATGCCGATGATGGAGCGGTTGTGTCGAACGTCGACGAGCACTCGCAGCGACTGCACCAGAGTTGTACGCGTCTTGTTCGGACTCCCGCTCCTGATGTGCCCGGTGAAGGGTGTGCGCATCAGGAAGATCGTCAGCGGCAGGTAGAAGATGATGTTGATGAAGATGCCCCAGGTCGGCCCGAACGACAGCAGGAGCGCCGAGCCGACGACGGGTCCGAACAGGATTCCGAGACTGCGGAAGGTCGCATTCATCCGCACGGCGCTCGGCAGCTCCTTGCGGTCGACGAAGTCATGCAGCATCATCTGCTCGGCCGGTCCCCACAGGCATCCGGCCAAGCCGTGGATGACGAGCAGCACGCATGTCTGCCACAGCTGGAGCGAATCGGTGAGGAAGAGGATGCCCCAGCACAGGGACACGACCATGAACATGACCTGTCCGATCTGGATCAGGCGCCGGCAGTCGAATCGTTCGGCCAGGGATCCCGCGTAGACCGAGAGCAGGAGGAACGGCAGCCAATGGCTGATGAGCTGGAATCCCACGAGCGCCGGGGACTCGAACTTCTGCCACAGCACCCAGTACGTGATGACGTGCTCGATGTTGTCGCCCATCATCGCCAGACCCGTTCCCACCAGGTACGGAGCCGTCGCCCAGCTGCGCAGCACGCCGAAGCGGCGGGGACTAGGGGTGTTCTCGGCCGAACCGTCTCGTGTCTCGTTCACCCGCCCATTCTGGCACCACGTACACATCCGCCCCTTCCGCTTCCGTACCGTGGAACACGATTCCTATCAGCAGAGATCGACGACACGGCGCCGTGATTCCTGACATGATGAGTCCATGAGTGAAGACACCCGCAGCATCGAACTGACCAGGCTCGCCGAGAACCACTACCGGGCTACCGCACCGAGTGGGGCGAGCATCGAATTCGGCCGAGGTGAGGGCCTGATGACACCCGTCGAACTGCTGCTCGCAGCCGTCGCCGGATGTTCGTCCATCGATGTCGACACTGTGACCAGCAGGCACACCGAGCCGACGCGCTTCGACGTCTCGGCCGTGGCAGACAAGATCGACGAGGACGGTGCGTCCCGGGTGGACAACGTCCACCTCGACTTCGACCTCGCCTTTCCCGACGACGAGGAGGGCCGCAAGGCCGACTCTCGCATCGAGAGGCTCGTCGGCCTCTCCCATGACAAGTACTGCACGGTCTCCCGCACGGTCGAGCAGGAGACGAAGGTCGACTTCAGCATCCGCCGCGACTGACCTCCGGCCGCAGCTGAGCCTCACCGAGCCCGAGGGCTCCCAGAACCCGTGCCTCAGCTCTCGGCCAGCCGTTCCCGTTCGACGTCGATATCGAAGTCCGCGGCCGGCCACTGGGGGTCGATGTTCCGCAGCGCGTTCAGCAGGAGCTGCTGGATCGCCAGTCGTGCGTACCATTTGCGGTCAGCAGGGACGACGTACCAAGGGGCCGCCTCGGTCGAGGTGCGTTCGAACACCGCCTGATAAGCCTTCATGTAGTCGGGCCACAGGAGACGTTCGTCGACGTCACCCGGGTTGTACTTCCAGTATTTATCCGGGCGGTCCAGGCGCTCCATCAACCGGTCCTTCTGCTCATCCGGAGAGATGTTGAGCATGACCTTGATGATGCGCACACCCGCCTCGGCGAGCTCGGCCTCGAAGCCATTGATGGCGGCGTAGCGACGCTCGATCTCTTCGTCGTCGGCAAGCTCGCGGACTTTGCCGATGAGCACATCCTCGTAGTGGGAGCGATCGAAGACGCCGATCATGCCAGGCCCGGGCACGTGCGGTCGGATGCGCCAGAGGAAATCATGGGAGAGCTCCTCCCTCGTCGGCGCCTTGAACGCGGCGAGCTCCACGCCCTGTGGATCGACTGATCCGACGACGTGGCGCACGATTCCGCCCTTGCCTGCCGTGTCCATCGCTTGGAGGACGAGGAGAACCGCTGGCCCTGACTCCTCATCATGATGGGCCGCGAAGAGCCGTTCCTGAAGATCGTCGAGTTCGGGGATGCACGCTTTGAGGTCCTTGCGTCCGGACTTCTTGTTGCCTTCGTAGCCCGGGGTCGAACGCGGATCAACATCATCGAGTCGAAATCCTTCGCCTGCCCGCAGCAGCGGCTCCGGATCCTCGGTCCAACTCAGCGTTGTCTTCTCGCTCATGAGCTCATCTTTGCAGGCTGGATGGTCAGCGTCTATATCTGTGGTGGCTCTGCGCCCTCAGTCGGGCTTCCGGAACACCGAGGGCAGCCTCTTCATCTTCCGTTCGGTCTCCCGATACGACCACTGCCGCATCGGCTGCGGTACCCGCCACTGCAGCCTCCAGGCCAGCATTCGGAACGTGAACGCGAGCCCGGCGATGATCAGGGACACCACGCTGCCCAGGATTCCTGTCGCATCGGCGATGAGCGTGACACCGGCTCCGAAGAGGGCGGGGATCAGGTAGAGGTCGGTGCCGGTGAAGATCGCCGGATCCTCACTGGCCACGGCATCGCGCATGAGACCGCCGCCGCACGCCGTGAGTGCGCCCATGAGCAGGGCTGCCGGGTAGGTCGCACCGGCGCCGAGGGCGATCGTCGTACCGGTGACGCTGAAGATCGCGAGTCCGATCGCGTCGAAGGTCACGATCCAGATCCGGGCCCGCGAGACGTGCTTGCCGATGAGGTAGATGAGCAGTGTGGCGATGAGGGGCGGGGCCAGATAGATCGGCTGACCGAGCGCGTTCGGCACTCGGTCGAGGAGGACGTCGCGGATCATGCCCCCACCGATGCCGGTCATCGTTCCGAGAACCAGGCCCCCGGTGATGTCGAAGCCGCGCCTGGCAGCCAGGAGGACTCCGGAGGCTGCGAAGACGAAGGTACCGGTGAGGTCGAGCGCGAGAAAGACTGCTTCCTGCACCTCCACGACTTACTCCCCCTCCGGCCTGTCAACGGCGCACCCAACGCCGATCGGCGTGTGGTCAGCATTGGCCGACGCCGGTTGTCCAACCTCGGCGCCTGGTCACCACTGTAGTATCAGTGCGCCGAGGTGGAGCGTGCCGTGCTCGTCCGTACAGGAATCGGACTCAGCTGAGCTGGAAGTTGTCCGGGTTCTTGTATTCCTCTATCTCGACGCTTGGACTGCCCTGCCCCTTGAGCAATTTCGAGATCGGGCACCGGGCATGGGCGCGCCCCGCGTACTTCTCCGCGTCTGCGGCAGAGACACCATCGATGGAGATGTAGGCCCTGGGCACGAAGTGGAACCCGGCGTTGGACTCACCGTGCAGGTCGACCTCAACGCGAACGCGGGACTGTGCTTCAACGTCGTTGACTGCCAACACAACCTTGAGTGTCTCACCGAGACAGGTGCTCCAGGCCATGGCAAGGAACTGCTCCGGATTGCTGCCCTGATCGGTATGAGAGGTCGGGGCCGTCGACAGTGTCATACCATCTTCGACTCGCACTTCACCCGAGGTCCCGCCGAGGTTCTCGACCTTGGCCGTATAGATGGGGGCACTTGCGCTTCTTGGTTCATCCGAGTCTCCGCTTGGCGCCTGCGGCTCGGCGTATCCTGGGTTCTCAGTCATTGCACTATGCTACGTCAGCTTGACGGCAAGTTCACTGACAATTTCGTGAACGAGACACAACCCAGGAGCGAATCTTCGCGCCCTGATCGCCCATCCGGATCGTCGTCCGCTCCGAATACCTGTACATGAGAAGACCATTTCGCGCCGCCCTCGCTGGGATCGTCGCCACCCTTGTCCTGTTCGGTGCCGCCGACCTGATCGCCCGCGCGTTCGGTCCACCGGCGGCACCTCTGCTGGCATTGGGTCAGACGATCATTCCGCTGGCACCGACTGGTCTCGTCAAACCTGTCATCGACCTCTTCGGCACCAATGACAAGCTCTTCCTCATTCTCACCACAGGTCTCGGCGCGCTGGTGCTCGGAGGGCTCATCGGATGGCTGGCCTCTCACCGGCTCCGTCTGGCGACGGCGCTGCTGTGTGGGGCCGGGCTGGTGCCCATCATCGTCATTCTCATCCGCCCCGAGTCCAGTGTCGTCGACATCATCCCGACGCTCATCGGGCTCGCCCTGGGCCTGGCCGTCTTCCGTCTCCTGATGAGCTTTGGAATGAGCCGCACTGAGAAAGGGACGGCTCCCGCAGCTCCCCGGAGGTTCCCTGCAGCTGCCCGTCCCACTGGCTCGTCTGTACCCGAACCGTCCTCATCCGACTCGACCGAGACGCCGGCTTCAGAGCCGTCTCGTCGCCGTTTCTTCATCATCACCGGCATCATCGGGACAGTGGGCGCCGCTGCGATGGCGGCCGGACAGACTGTGGCCGCATTGACTCTGGATGCGGGAGCCGCGGTGGCCAAACTGGTGCTGCCATCACCTGCCAAGAAGGCTCCCCCGATCCCCGCCTCGGCGCATCCCGATGTCAAGGGCCTCG
Organism: Brevibacterium antiquum; assembly: GCF_016107655.1. Lineage (GTDB taxonomy): Bacteria > Actinomycetota > Actinomycetes > Actinomycetales > Brevibacteriaceae > Brevibacterium > Brevibacterium antiquum. Next base: position 45,462 of record NZ_JABASX010000015.1, on the reverse strand, counting down.
CACCCTTCATCACGGATCCGGAGGACTTCTATCGCATCGATACGGCGCTGGCTCCTCCGGTCATCGATCCCGAGGAATGGTCGCTGAGAATCCATGGCATGGTCGAGTCGGAGGTGACCTTGACGATGGACGATCTGCTCGATCTTCCCCTCGACGAGCACCACATCACACTCACCTGCGTCTCCAATCCTGTCGGAGGTGACCTGGTCGGCAACGCCACCTGGTTGGGCTATCCCGTGCGTGAGCTGCTGCGCCGGGCGAAGCCGAACAAGGACGCAGACATGGTACTTTCCCATTCGATCGACGGGTTTTCGGCCTCGACGCCGATCGAAGCCCTCACTGATGGCCGGGACTCCCTGCTGGCCGTTGCAATGAACGGCAGTCCGCTTCCTCCCGAACACGGCTTCCCCGCCCGCCTCGTCGTTCCCGGACTCTACGGTTTCGTCTCGGCCACCAAGTGGGTCACCGAACTCGAAGTCACTCGTTTCGATGAGAAGACCGCCTATTGGACTGATCGGGGGTGGGATGCCAAGGCGCCCATCCTCGTCGCGTCGAGGGTAGAAGTGCCGAAGCCCTTGGCCAAGGTGCCTGCCGGTGATGTGGCCGTCGCTGGCACGGCATGGGCGCAGCGCAGCGGCATCAAGCGAGTCGATGTGAAACTCGACGACAGGGAATGGACCTCGGCGGAACTCGGCGATGAGGTCAATATCGATACCTGGCGCCAGTGGAAGACGGGTTTCAGCGACGTCGATTCCGGATTGCATACCGTCACGGTGCGTGCGATCGATCAGGACGGAAACGTCCAGACCCCAAAGCGCAGGAAGTCCATTCCCAACTCCGCGACCGGTCACCACCACATCCAGTTCAGTGTCGAGTAGAGCGATCCTCAGTCACTCACCGGACCACACCCTCACGGCCCCAGACTCCCCATTCAGGCGGAGGCTGGGGCCGATCTGCGCAGGTCCGAAGGTATCGCAGAGGGCTCCGTGAAAAGGACGTCCAAAGAATCTTTGAAATTCACCCATCCAGAACCAGACGGGCTGCGAATACCAGGTACACAGCGAGCAATGAAGGCAACTTCAAAGCTGTGCGCTGATACGCACCACCGTTGATGCATTACCTCAATTAGGAGAAGAACGATGAAAACGCTGCTTCGCAATCGCACCACCACCATCCTGGCCGCCGGCGCGATCGGTCTTATGGCTCTGAGCGGCTGCTCGGACATGGGTTCCGACTCCGAGTCCGGTGATACCGAGACCAAGTCCAGTGATACTGCGGAAAGCCCTGCCGCATCAGAAGAGTCGGGCGACGACGCCATGGCCGGCGGGGATCTCGTCGGACCGGACTGTGCCGCCTACGCCGAGGCCAATCCCAAGGGCGGCGGATCGGTCGAAGGAATGGCACAGGACCCTGTCGCCACAGCGGCATCGAACAACCCGATGCTCAAGACCCTGACCAAGGCCGTTTCGGGCAAGCTCAATCCCGACGTCGACCTCGTCGACACTCTCAATGGAGACGAGTTCACCGTCATCGCACCCACCGATGATGCCTTCGGCGACGTACCCAAGGACGACCTGGATGCGCTGGCCAAGGATTCGGACATGCTGACCAAGGTTCTCACCTATCACGTCATCCCAGGAAAGCTGTCCCCCGACGAGATCGCCGGTGAGCACGAAACCGTCGAAGGTTCGAAGGTGACGATCTCCGGTGAAGGAGACGACCTCAAGTTCGACGATGCCGGCCTGGTCTGCGGTGGCGTGGCCACCTCGAATGCCACCGTGTACATGGTCGACAGTGTGATGATGCCCTCTAAGTGACACCAGAGCTTCACGAGGCAGTGGCCAAGGACCGATTTCGACATCTCGGATCGGCCCTTGGCCACCACCTTTTTCATACGATGTGTGGACAACTTTCATACGATGTGTGGACAACCGAAGAACAGAAGCCGATCGGATGACATGATTGGACAATGAGTTCAGATGATCCTTCGGCTCCAGGCCATGGGCCCCCGGGATATGATGCCCGAGCGTCAGACGGCACCGTCACCACAGCGCCAGACCCGAGCAGCGACCAGCTGCTGCGGATCGCCGCCGGTGACAGGTCCGCTTTCGAAGAACTCTTCGTGGCACAATCGCGCATACTCATGGCTGTGATCCTGCGGATTGTGAGAAGTCAGTCGCTCGCTGAGGAGGTGCTCCAGGAATGCTTCACCGAAGTGTGGACCCGGTGCTCCGGGTTCGACCCACAACGTGGGACAGGCAGGGCATGGCTGATCACACTGTGCCGCAGGAGAGCCATCGACTGCGTCCGCAGTGTTCAGGCACAACAGGATCGCGACTACGCCGACGGCCTGAGATCGTCGACGGAAGAGGGCGAGCAGGTCGAACAGACGGTCATCGATCGATCCGAGTCGGACAGAACCGTCACAGCGCTGAAGATCCTTCCCGAGGACCAGGCACAACCCATCGTCATGGCCTTCTACCAGGGCCTGACCCACGCTGAGATTTCGGAGAATCTCAAGGTGCCTCTCGGCACCATCAAGTCACGAATCAGAGACGGAATGAAAAAGCTGCGAGAAGAGTTGGAGGTACGCCGATGAGTGCCGATCGCGACTATCTGGCTGCCGGGCTGGCTCTGGGTGGACTCAGCGAAGCTGAGCTTGCCGAGGCGCAGGCTCTCGCAGACACCGACGCTGATTTCCGTTCCGAGGTCGCCGAGTATGAAGACACCATGGCGCTCATGGCCGAATCCGATCCAGAAGCGTCTGAATCTTCAGTCCCTGATGCCCCTGAACCCATCAGTGCAACCACCCGGAACGCAATTCTCGCCATCCCGAGCACACATGCTCAAGAGGATGTTGCCGCGAAACCACAGAGACTGGAACAGGCTGGTTCTGAACAGCAGCAGACTCAGTCATCAGCACCGACTCAGCTCAACGCTCCGGCTCAACCCGCACCGCAGGCAGACAATCAGTCGTCCTCGGACGCACCACCGCCTGCCGACCTGGCCGAGCACCGTCGGAAGCGCCGCCCCTGGGTGCCGATGGCTGCCGCCGCTGCCGCTGTCATCGTCGCCGCCGGCGTCGGAGTGAGTTCCTGGCAGAAGCAGAACGAGCTGGAAGACGAACTGGCAGCTGCTCAGCAACAGCTCGACGACTCCGCTCGTCTCATGGAAGCCGGCGATCTGAAAACCAGCACTGCCGAGCTGCCCGAGGGCGGATCGGTCACTGTGGTCTCGTCCGAGAAGGAACAGCTCATTCGCTTCAGTCCTCGCGACGTCGAAGTCTCTCCTGCAGGAAAATCCCTGCAGATGTGGGTGATCGGCAATGAGGGCCCCGAGAGTGTGGGGCTGATGACGAACGCACCGGTGACCATCGCCGATGAGCCTTTCGCCGAAGGAAGTCTGTTCGGCGTCACTGTGGAACCCAAGGGCGGTTCAGACCAGCCGACCACCGATCCGATCGTAGCCATCGGCCTGTAGGCAATGGCCATTGCCGAGATGTCTGGAGGCATCGGGGAGCGAACATGACCGGCCGGGGCTCACGTACCTGATCGGGTTGGGCCTCGGGCTCGTGTTCTTCATGTCGGCGGTGACCTTCGGAACGACCATCGCCTCCTCGGCGGTGGAGGAGAAGCAGTCGCGGATCGTCGAGATTCTCCTCGCCTCCACCTCGGCGAAGGTGCTGATGTTCGGCAAGGTGCTTGTGTGCTCGATCCTCGCCTTCGCACAGATCGGCCTGACTGCGCTCTCAGTCCTCATCGGGGCCGCCATCGGAGGGAACGATCTGGTCCTCGGCAAGGTCACGGAGCCCATCGCCTGGTTCATCCCGCTCTTCATCGTCGGGTTCGTCATGATCGCCTCCCTCTACGCCGCGGCCACTTCGATGGTCTCCCGGACGGAGGACCTGGGCTCGAGATCCAGCCCGATCATGATGCTCATCGTCCTGCCCTATATGGCCGTCATCCTCTTCTCGTCCAACGAGACGGTGATGGCGGTGATGTCCTACATCCCCTTCTCCGCGGCGGTCGCGGTCCCGATGCGCATCTTCCTCGGCACCATCGAATGGTGGGAGCCGCTCGTCTCCCTGCTCATCCTCGCGATCACCACGATCCTGGCTCTGCTGCTGGCGACCCGGATCTTCGAACGTTCCATCCTGCAGTCGGGGCCCAAGCTGTCGTGGAAACGGGCCCTGAGCAGGCCGAAGAAGTAGTTTCGGCTAGATGGGTGCTCTGCGGCACAGCAGACGGGAGGGTGTGTCTCGCAGCGACCCTCAAGGCGCGTCAGCCGTACTACTGCGTGCGCCGTCGCAGCGTCAGCGAACCGATGATGATCGCGGCGAGAATCCACCATCCGATGAAGAGGATGCGCAGCAAGATGTAGCTGGAATCCTCATCGCCGCTCGCGACTGCCGTGAGCGCATCGATCGCGTGTGAGAGCGGCAGCCAGTCGCCGATGGTCTCGAGCACCTCGGGCAGCTGATCACGGGGCAGGAAGATGCCGCCGAGGAGGATCTGGGGAAAAACGAGCGCAGGCATGAACTGCACAACCTGGAATTCGGTGCGGGCGAAGGCGCTTGCGAGCAGTCCCAGCGACGTACCCAGCAGAGCATCAGCGATCGCGACGACGAAGAGCATCCATACGGATCCCTCGATCTCGAGACCGCACACCAGCGTGGCATAGGCGACGGCGACAGCGGTCTGGACCACGGCGAGGATCCCGAAGGCGAGCGTGTAGCCGAGGATGAAGTCACCGCGGCCCAAGGGCATCGACAGCAGTCGCTCGAGCGTGCCGCTGCGGCGTTCGCGCAAGGTGGAGATGCTCGTGACGAGGAACATCACGATGAAGGGAAAGAGCGCGAGCATCGCCGGGCCGATTGTCGCGAATACCTCGGTCTCATCGAAGATCCAGGCCACGAGCCCGATGAGGAGGCTGGGTACGACGAGGAGCAGAGCGATAGTGCGTGGATCGTTGCGGATTTGGAGCAGCACGCGTCCGGCTGTGGCCAGGGTTCGCATCGGAGTCATTGTGGCCCCTTCTTCCGCTGAACCCGGCCCTTCCCAACGGCAAGCAGACGTGTGGGAGACAGACGTCCTGATCGCGAGGCACGACGGCCACCGCGACCGCCGATTGAGTGATTCGGTCCAGCGTCGTCGGTCTCGATGATCCGCAGAAACGCGTCTTCGGCCGTGTCGGCACCAGTGGTCGTCAGAAGCTGCTCTGGGGTCGTGTCCGCGATGAGATCGCCCTCACGCATGAGCAGGAGTCGATCGCAGCGAGTCGCCTCGTCCATCACGTGACTCGACACGAGGAGGGTCGTCCCCTCCTCGGCGAGTCTGCGGAAGATGGCCCACAGATCCCCGCGCAGCACAGGGTCGAGGCCGACGGTGGGTTCATCGAGTACGAGCAGGTCCGGCGAGCCGAGCATCGCTGCCGCCAGCGAGACCCGGCTGGCCTGCCCGCCGGAGAGGGACCTGGCCAAACGATCGGCCTGCCCGGACAGATCCGTGCGATCGATGACCCTTTCGACATCCGAACGAGGAGCGCCCTGAACGCGAGCGAAGTAGCGGAGGTTCTGCCGCACGGACAGATCGTCATAGATGCTGGCCCGCTGAGTCATGTAGCCGACTCGGTGCCGAAGCGATGCGCTCCCCGCGCTCTGACCGAAGACATTCACCGATCCGCCGGCCAGAATCTGCACCCCGACGACGGCCCGCATGAGAGTCGTCTTGCCGCTGCCGCTGGGCCCGAGCAGACCGACGATCGCTCCGCCGGGCACCGTGAGATCGAGGCCGTCGATGACTGTGGTTCGACCCCGATAAATTCGCAGACCGCGCGTCTCGATCGCGTTATTCATCATATGATGAATTAGACGCTTCCAGGCCGCTCACGTCAAGAGCGTGAGCCGGCAACCGGCCCGAGGCGGGACCACGAGGACGACGAGGTCCCTTCAGCGCTCTGCCCGGCGCCCCTCGATATGACCCTGCACCGCGGGAACGACGTGAGCGATGACCTCCTCGATCGGGCTGGAGGTCAGTGGTTCGACCATGACGACATGCCTGAGAATGAGCACCCCGGCGATCTGAGAGAGGACCATCGAGGCCCGCTGCTGCGCCTGCACGGTTTCGATGCCCGATTTCTCGAGGCGCTGGGCAATCGCGGACATGAGTTCGCGCAGCAGGAACTGACGGACGAGTTTTCCGGCCGCCGACCCGTTGACGACCGAACGCAGAATCGTCACGCCCACGGGTTTGACCTTCGGGTCCTCCCACGCGAGCAGCACCGTGCGGGCGATCGAAGCACCGAGTTCGGGAAGGGGAGCATCGAGGGCCGCAGCGATGATCTTGTCGGGCCGGACTGGGAGCTTGACGACGTCAGCGAACAGGGCCGCTTTCGTGTCGAAATAGTGGTGGACGAGCGCCGGATCGACTTCGGCGCGGCGGGCGATGCCACGCATGCTCGCCGTTTCGTATCCCTTTTCGGAGAATTCGGCGGCGGCCGCCTCGGCGATCATCGCCCGGGTGTCCCCGCTCTGTCCCTTCCGCGGACGCCCCCTGCGACGGGGCGCGGATTCTGACTCGACCATGCTCCTCAGCTTAGCGGGGAGGACTCAGAGCCAGTCGGGCCTGATGATGCCATTTGTCACCGATATGAAGTCCTTGCAGACGGTCGGCGTGGACCGTACAACCCCTTGCGCACACCCGGGACTCATGGTTGCGTTAGACGCATGATTCCGCAGGAGCTGTCTCTGCCGCTGACCACCGACCGCCTGCACCTGCGCACGTATCGGGAGTCCGATACTGAGGCGCTGCTGCCCATCTACTCCCGCGAAGACGTCGCACAGTTTCTCCTCTGCGAGCCGTGGACCGCCGAGGTGGCGCGGGCCGAGGTATCCAAGCGCATTCCGAGAACCGGCCTGGACACCGAGGCTCGCGCACTCGCACTGGTCATCGAAACCGCGGACGGGCTCGAGGGCATCGAAGGCTCGGTCGTCATCGGCGACATCGCGATCTGGTTCGACGGAGAGTCATCGGAGAAGGCCGAGATCGGCTGGGTGCTCAATCCCGCAGCCAGTGGCCACGGATTCGCCACCGAAGCCGCCATCGCCATGCTCAATGCCGCCTTCGCCCACGACGGCCTCCATCGAGTCGTCGCTCAGATGGATGCCCGAAACACCGCCTCGGCGAGGATGGCCTCACGCATCGGCATGCGACAGGAGGCTCACCTGCGGCAGGACTGGTGGTCAAAGGGCGAATGGAGCGACACGCTCATCTTCGGCATGCTGCGCAGCGACCGACAGCAAGTATGAGGGTTCGCCTCTCGATGCTGGCCCACGTCAAGTGACCCGTGTGACGAAAGGTCTGGCAAACAATCCGAAAACCGGTCAAAGGTTCACGAAACGGGCCTCTGATTGGTCAGAACCACCTCGGCGAGGGCCATAGCGTGGTAATAGCGGTATCAGCAAACGTCGCATCGAAAGGTTCTCACGGTTCCCATGTACAGGCAGTCGTCGAAATTGGCCAACGTCCTCTATGACATTCGGGGACCCGTCCTCGAAGAGGCCGAGGCGATGGAAGCCAAGGGCCACACCATCCTCAAGCTCAATATCGGCAACCCCGCCCCCTTCGGATTCGAAGCCCCCGAAGCGATCGTCCATGACATGGTCAAGCAGCTTCCCGTTGCGCAGGGTTATTCCGATTCGCGCGGAATCCTCTCCGGGCGCCGGGCCGTGGTCCAGTACTACGAGACCCGCGGCATCCACAATCTGGACACCTCCGAGGTGTTCCTGGGCAACGGAGTCAGCGAACTCATCACCCTGTCCCTGCAGGCGCTGTGCAACCCCGGCGACGAGATCCTCGTTCCCAGCCCGGACTACCCCCTGTGGACGGCATCGGTCGCGCTCTCCGGCGGCACGCCCAAGCACTACCTGTGCGACGAGGCCACCGCCTGGCAGCCCGACCTCGACGACCTCGAATCGAAGATCACCGAGAACACCCGCGGCATCGTCGTCATCAACCCGAACAACCCCACCGGCGCCGTCTATTCGCGTGAGACCCTGAAGAAGATCGTCGACATCGCCCGTCGCCACGACCTCATCATCTTCGCCGACGAGATCTACGAGAAAATCACCTACGACGATGTCGAAATGGTCAATATGGCCACGCTCACCGGCGACGATGTACTGTGCCTGACCTACTCCGGTCTGTCGAAGGCCTACCGGATCGCCGGATACCGCGCCGGCTGGCTGGCCATCACCGGACCGCTGTCCGAGGCGAAGAGCTACCTTGAGGGGATCAAGCTCCTGGCCAATATGCGCATGTGTGCGAACGTTCCCGCTCAGCACGCGATCCAGGCTGCCCTGGGCGGCAAGCAGTCAATCGAGGACCTCGTCCTGCCTCAGGGTCGACTCGGTGCGCAGATGAATCTCGCACACGAGGGGCTGAACTCCATTGACGGCGTCTCTGCACATCGGGCCAGCGGCGCGCTCTACATGTTCGCCAAACTCGACGTCGAGAAGTTCGACATCGTCGATGACGAACAGTTCGCGCTCGATCTGCTGCGCGAGCAGAAGATCCTCGTCTCCCACGGCTCGGCCTTCAACTGGTCACGCCCGGACCACTTCCGGCTCGTGACCCTGCCCTCCGTCGAGGTGCTGGACGAATCGATCAACCGCCTCGGCGAGTTCCTCTCCGGGTACCAGCAGAAGGCGAGCAGCACCTGCGAACTGCCGACCGTCAAGGAGATGTCCCCCGCAGCGGGGTGAGCTTGCCAGGGCACGTGGTCTGGTGGTCCGGGCTGAGATAATGGCCCCATGACGGAGCGCACAGCAGGACCGGAGACAGCAGCAGTGGAATCCGTCGCACGGGCGATCAGCCTGATCGCGCGCGGCAACCCCGTCGATCGCAGCTCTTTGGAATCAGAACTCGGGCGGCAGTCGGCCCTCATCGACTCGCTGCTCGATCTGTCCACGACCATGGTTCGCTGGCGCCAGAAGGACCATGAACGCTCAGCTCTGCTCGAAAGCGCCTCGGAGCTCATCCAGGTCAGAGACACGAAACGCCTTCTGCAGAAGCTCGTCGACCGAGCCAAGTCGCTGATCGGCTGCGACATCGCCTACCTCTCCGAATACAACCCCGAAACCGACGAGCTCAACGTCAGAGCCAGTCGCGGGGCGATCTCGCTCCGACTCCCAGCTCTCCGGGTGCCACCGGGAGTCGGACTTGCAGGCCGGGTCGTCCGCGACCGCGCGGCCCACTGGACCTCGGACTATGACCTGACCCAGCTGCCTCATGAGCGGCGTGTGGACTCAGCGGTCAAGGCCGAAGGCATGGAGTCACTCCTCGGAGTGCCGATGGTCGTCGACGGTGAAGTACTCGGCGCCCTGTTCGCGGCGAATCGCTACCCCCATGACTTCGGAGCAGATGAGATCACTCTGCTCTCCGCCCTGGCAGACCATGCCTCGGTGATTCTCAAGACCGCACGACTCATGGGCGAACTCGCCGAGGCGGCCGCGCTGTCAGCTGCCGCAGAAGAACTGGCTGCGGCCAAAGCGAATACACTGCAGCGACTCGTCGAGGTCGAAGAGCAGCTGACCCAGTTGGTGCTGCAGGGCCACGGTGTTGCAGCCGTCACCAACGTCATCGCCGAAACTCTCCGCGCCGAGGTGCTCATCGTCGACAACTGGAGCCTCGACTCCCCCGAATTCCCAGCGGACGAGGGTTTCCTCGCCGAAGTCGACCTGAGTCGAGAAGACATCCATGCGGCCATAGACACCAGTCGCCGCACCGGGCGCAGCGTACAGATTGCTCAGGCCAAGCGGCTCATCGCCGCTTCGGTGGCGTCGAACAGACGTCAGCACAGCGGACTGTTCGTGCGCTTCCACAACGACCCGAAAGACGGCGACCACAGCATCGTCGCTCAGGCTGCACAGTCCCTGGCCCTCATCCAGATGAACGAGCTCTCACGTGCCGACGCCGAGAACCGTGTGCGCGGCGAACTGGCCGTCGATCTGATCGCCGACACCAGAAGTCTGGACGAGCTGCGAGCGCGAGCACGCTCCAGCAACTTCACCCTCCTCGGCCCTTGGCAGCTGATAGTAGTCGAAGCCGGTCCCAACGACTTCGACCGCATCGGCTCGTACCTGACTCGGATCGAGCCGCGGATTCTCATGACCCAGCGCTCCCCTGGGCTGACAGTGCTGCTGCCCCGTTCGGCTCATCGAACCCGGACACAGCTGGAGGAGCTGCTCACAGCCTCAGAAGTCCTGCGCAACTGCCTGGTCGTCGTCTCCGACACCGGTTTCCAGCGTTCGGAGCTGCGCACCGCAGAGGACGAGCTGTGGTCGTGCGTGCGTGTCCTCAATTCGCTTTCGATCACCAGAGGCGTGTGTCCTGCCGAGGACTTCGCTCCCTACACAGCCATGTTCGGCTCGGCCCCCGAACACGTCGGACAGTTCATGGAGCGCATGCTCGGCCCCCTCCGACGATGGGACCGGAGACAATCGGCCGATCTGGTCACCACACTGCGCACATACTTCGACCACAGCAGCAGCGTCAGCCGCACCGCCGCCGCTCTCTCGGTTCACGTCAACACCGTCAAGCTGCGCCTGGAGCGCATCGACACGGTACTCGACACCGACTGGCGTGCACCCGAATATGCGTTCCGCCTCCACGTCGCACTCCGTCTGGATCAGCTCCAGCAGAAGATCTGAATGCAGCCAGGCACGAGCCACCCACCCTGGCCGATCCAGCTAGTGGCTGGAGATATCAATGGCCATAACGGCCATAGGCGATCGAGTCCCGAAGTGTTTGACTGAACCCTGCGCGGAATTACTCTGCGCGAACGTTCTGACCGGCCCAGCTCGGCCGCTTTCGGCAGCCGCAGTCGGCAGATGCAGACTCGAAGAAGACTCGACAGGAGACACACAATGGCAGAGAACAGTCGTATCGCCGACTTCCGCAATATGTCGGTCAACGAACGTCGCACGGCAGTAGCCGAGGCAACCGGGCTCGACACCGAGGTGTTCGCCCAGATCGATGCGACTGCATTCGGCCCCGAACAGGCCGCGAACCTGAGTGAGAACGTCTTCGGCGTCTTCTCCCTGCCCTTGGGAACTGCCACGAACTTCACGATCAACGGCACCGATGTCCTCGTACCCATGGCCACCGAAGAGGCTTCGGTCATCGCCGCTGCCAGCAACGCCGCCCGGATGGCACGCCCCCAGGGCGGGTTCTTCACCAGCTCATCTCAGCCGATCATGCAGGCGCAGATCCAGCTCATCAATGTGGCAGACCCCCATGCCGCCCGGTCTCGCATCTTCGAACGCCAGGAGGAGATCATCGACCTGGCCAATGCCCAGGATCCGAAGCTCGTCGAGGTCGGCGGAGGCGTCAAGGGCCTCGATGTCCGTCTCGTCGAGGCGAAGTCGGCAACCTACGTCGTCGTCCACCTCCACGTCGACGTCCGCGACGCCATGGGGGCCAATGCGGTCAATACCATGGCAGAGGCCGTCTCAAGCAGCCTCGCGGCGATCGCCGAAGGTGACGCACTCCTGCGAATCCTGACGAATAAGGCCGATCTGCGTCTGAGCCGAGCACGCGCGGTCTTCGACAAGGAGCTGCTGGGAGGCGCCGAGGTCGTCGACAACATCCTCCACGCCTATGAGTTGGCCGCAGCCGACCCGTACCGAGCCGCCACACACAACAAAGGCATCATGAACGGCATCTCCGCCGTCGTCCTGGCCACCGGCAATGACACTCGCGCTGTGGAAGCCGGGGCCCATTCGCATGCCCTCATCGACGGTCGTTACACCTCACTGTCCACGTTCGAGAAGAATGCCGAGGGCAACCTCGTCGGCAACCTCGAGATGCCGATGCCCGTCGGCCTCGTGGGCGGTGCCACGAAGGTCCACCCTGCGGCCAGAACCGCACTCCAGATCGCCGAGGTGAGCACGGCGAAAGATCTGGCCGAAATCATCGTCGCCGCAGGGCTGGCGCAGAATCTGGCGGCCCTGCGAGTCCTTGCCACCGAAGGTGTCCAGCGCGGCCACATGTCGCTGCATGCGAAGAACCTCGCCGTGTCTGCCGGCGCCACTGCCGAGGAATCCAAGGCCATCGTGAAGAGGCTCATCGACGAGAAGACCTTCCGCTTCGACCGAGTTCAGGCCATCCTCGCCGAGCTTCGCTCAGGTGGATCGAAATGATGGACTCGCTCCCTCAGGTGTTCACCCATGACACGCTGCCGACTCAGGTCAGGGTCTACGAGGTCAGCGCACGGGACGGCCTCCAAGCCGAATCAGTCACTCTGCCCGCCGAGACGCGTGCGCAGCTCATCTCCCGACTGGCCGGTGCCGGTCTGAGAACCATCGAAGCAGGCAGCTTCGTGTCTCCTCGGGCCGTTCCGCAGATGGCCGACACCCGCTCAGTTCTCGACGTGCTCGACCTCGACTCGGACATCTCCTATCCGGTCCTCGTTCCCAACCGACGCGGACTCGACGATGCCAGGGCGGCCGGGGCCAAAGACGTCGCCGTCTTCGTCAGTGTCACGGAGTCGTTCTCTCGGGCCAACCTCGGCGACAGCCTCGAGGTGACCACGGCACGCAACCTTGATGTGGCGGCTGCGGCCACCTCGGTGGGGATGCGCGCCCGCGGGTATCTGTCCATGGTCTTCGGCGACCCCTGGGAAGGTCCAGTGGATCCGCAACGCGTGGTCACCGCGGCTGCGCAGCTGCTGGAGGCCGGCTGCTCGTCGATCTCGCTCGGAGATACGATCGGCACTGCAACACCTGGACACGTGACTGCTGTCCTGCAGGCACTGATCGACAGCGGCGTCCCCGTCGACGCGATCGCACTGCACACTCACAACACCTACGGTCAGGCGCTGGCGAACGTCTTCGCCGCCCTCCAGCTCGGAGTGAGTGAGTTCGACGCTTCTGCCGGTGGCGTCGGAGGCTGCCCGTTCGCGGGTTCGGCGACCGGTAACCTGGCAACCGAGGATCTCCTGTGGATGCTTCAGGGCCTGGGAATCTCGACCGGAGCCGACATCCGCGCGGTCGCAGAGACAAGCCAGTGGCTGGGTCAGCAGCTCGGCAAGCCACTGGCCTCGGCCACCTCGGCGGCCATCGTCAATCAGTAGCACCACCGTTCATCCACAGACCGTTCATCAACAGAAGGTAGGCGAAGATGCCACAGCTGCTCGAAGTCTGGAATGACACCGTCGACTCGAAACACCTTGTCGGCAGCATTGCCATCGGGATCGGGGTGGCGGTACCGGCGTTCCTCATCTCCGACCACTTCTTCACGACCACCGGCGATCCGGAACTGGGGCATTCCTATGCCCTCCTGATCGGGATCGTGGGCTGCATCGTCGGTGCTGTGATCTCCGGAATACTATTCAGGCCCAAGCGAGTGATCAATGAATCAGAGGCTGACACGCGCAACCGGCAGGAAGTTATCGACGAAGTCGTCGAAGAGTACGGAGACCTGGGTGACCCTCGCGATCTCAAACCGGCAGTGCAGGAAGAGATCCGAGCACTCGGGCTCTTCGACGCCCTGGTCGAGAATCATGAGAACCGAGCGAAGGGTGCACAGCTGTGAGCGCGGACCTCATCGAACCGATCCTGTGGGCAATCGGCATGGCTCTGCTGGCTGCAGTGCTCTTCACCGGAATCGGCCTCATCTCAGGCACCGACGAGACAGCGATCGTCGCACCCCTGGCACTGCTCGTCATCCTCATCGGTGTGCCGCCGGCCGGTGTCATCGCCTTCTTCCTCGCAGCGATCATCGCCAAGCACATCTCTCACGCCGTGCCCACAACGCTGTTGGGGATACCCGGCGACACCACCGCAGTGCCGATGCTGCGAGAAGCGCAGCTGCTGCGTTCTCTCGGAGTGCCTCATATCGCCCTGCAGAAGGCCATATCGGGCGGCGTCATCTCGGTGATCATCGCGATTCCGCTGTCGATTCTCTTCGCCCTGGTCCTCACTCCGTTCGCTGAGGCCATCGGTGCCGCAGCACCGTGGATCTTCATCGCGGCGGCCATTCTCGTCGCGTATACCTCGAAGGGAAAGCTGGCGGCAGTCGTCGCACTGATTCCCTTCGTCCTCATCATCGTCGGGCTGCAGGCATTCATCCTCGAACAGAAGGATGCGACCTTCACAACCTCCTTCTTCCTGGGCATTGCGACCGGCCCGCTCATCTATGATCTGTTCTCTGCTCTGTCTCCCGCAGGGCGTCGATCGATGACGCAGACAGGCAAGCGTGAGTTCGACCTCGCTCCCGACGTCCGACCTGCCGGTGGTGCAAGGTTGCCGAACCCTTTCACAGTCCTGGACCGGAAGCAGTTGGCCTACACCAGCGGTTCGGCCGTCATCACCAGCGCAACCTTCGTCTTCTCACCCGTCGCCATGGCGGTGCTCATGGGTGAGATCGCCGGCAGCCGGATCAAGAACGGCTTCCATCGGCTGACAACGGTCGTGTCCGTGAGGAACGGAACCACCGAGTCGACCTACATCGCCGAGACCCTGATACCGCTGATCGCCATCGGGCTTCCGCTCTCACCCATGGCCGCGGGCCCGGCAGCACCACTGTTCAACGCTCCGCCCGTCTACACTCTTGACGCGGAGACGGGTGAGACGAACAACCTGCACGATCTGCTGTCGACCGGTGAGTTCGCGCTCTTCTCGGTCATCGCCGCAGTCATCGCGATTGCAGTGGCCTATCCGTTCGTGATGAGAAACGCCCACCGGGCTGCTACCTGGGTGATGAAATCGGTCTCCCACGAGGCGATCATCGCAGGCTTCGCCGCGCTGATCTGCGTCATCTGCCTCTACGAAGGCGGGCTGCTCGCGCTCGGTGTGACCATCACCGTGGGCCTGGTCGGCGGCCTGTTCAATCGCATGATCGGCATGCACGCCGGCGTCCAGTTCATGGGGTACTACGTCGCCGTCCTGACCGTTCCTGCGGTGTTGGCACTGTGACGCGAAAGGTCCGGAAACGTCACAGAAATTCATAGTCTAGTAATCCGATGGACTTAGTGGGTATTGTTGGCATCGATCGAATTGCTCAACAATCGTCGGCATGCTGAAAGGTCACCACTATGCGCCAACTCATCGTCCTCGGACTCGTCGGGCTCCTTGCCCAACTCATCGACGGCTCCCTCGGCATGGCCTATGGGGTGACGTCGACGACCCTGCTGCTCGCGGCCGGGATCGCCCCGGCAACCGCCTCGGCGGCGGTGCACTTCTCCGAGATCGGCACCTCGCTGGTCTCCGGGATCTCGCACCACAAGTTCGGCAATGTCGACTGGAAGACGGTCTCGACCCTCGCGGTACCCGGCTTCATCGGAGCCTTCGCCGGCGCCACATTCCTCGCCGGCCTCAGCGGTGACGCGGCCACACCGTGGATCTCGGGCATTCTGCTGCTCCTCGGCGTCTATGTGATCTGGCGCTTCCTCGCCCTCGGCGGCCGCCGCCCCACCTTCAAAGGACGTCCGGGCCCGAAGCTCCTCGTCCCCGTCGGTCTCATCGGCGGTGCACTCGACTCCATCGGCGGAGGCGGCTGGGGGCCAGTCGGAACCACCACGCTCCTGTCCTCTGGCCGGCTCGAGCCGCGCAAGGTCGTCGGCTCGATCGACACCAGCGAATTCGTCGTCGCGGTCGGCGGCTCGCTCGGGTTCCTGTTCGCCCTCGGCTCCTCGGGCATCGAGTGGTCCATCGCGGCCGCCCTGCTGATCGGCGGAATCATCGCCGCCCCCTTCGCCGCCTGGCTGGTCAAGATCCTTCCGGCTCGGGTCCTCGCTATCGCAGCCGGTGGAATCATCATCCTCACCAACGCACGCACCATCGCCCTGGCGCTCGGCGCCTCGACCGCCATCGTCTCGACCATCCTCGTGGTGCTCGCGGCCGTCTGGATCGCCCTCATCGTTCAGGCTGTACGGAACGAGCGCAGAACTCGGCGCGCAGAAGCCGCCCAGGAGGCCGAGGTCGAGGTCAGCGCGGGCAGCTGAAGCTGAACCCGCTGTTACTATGACGGCATGCGGGTCACCACGAAATCCGACTATGCGCTGCGCGCCCTGATCGAGATCGCCAACGTCAGCGACGGTGGACCCATCAGCGCCGACGAACTGGGAAAGCGACAGGGCATCCCCAAGGGATTCCTCCAGGCAATCCTCGCCGACCTGCGCAGAGTCGAGATCGTGGCCTCCGTCCGCGGCAAATCCGGGGGCTGGAAACTGACGAGGCCAGCGAGCGCCACCACCATCGCCGACGTCATCCGGGCCGTCGACGGCCCCCTGGTCTCGATCTACGGGCAGCGCCCGGAAGCCGTCGAGTACGACGATGCCGCCGAGTCCCTCCAGCAGGTGTGGATCGCGGCCAGGTTCGCCCTGCGCGACGTCCTCGAACAGGTGACCATCGAGGCGCTGGCCTCGAAGTCCCTGCCCGTCGAGGTGACCGAGAAGGTCGCGATCGAAGACGCCTGGCAGCCGCACTGACCAGTCACAACCACACAACGATCGTCACCGCCACTGTGCGGTGACGACCCCGACGTCGGCGACCACCTCGGCGATGGCGGCGTTGTGGGCGGCGACGATCGGGTCATGCCGCGAGACCTTCTTACTCGACTCCGCCGCCCGGGCACGGGACACGAGGAGCACGTCGCGGCGGCAGGCGTCCATCGGCATCGGGATGATCTCGACCGTCGGGTCCTCCGGCACAGAGGAATCAGGGATCACCGCGACCGCCAGCCCCGCTGCGATCATGCGGATGATCGCCGCATAGTCATCCATCCTCATCCCCACCCGAGGCTCGAACCCGGCGGCGACACAGAACGACCTGACCACCTCGTCGATGGCATCACCAGGATCGATGCTGAACGCCCACGTCTGGGACACGAGTGAGGTGAGGTCGGGCATGCCGTGGGCGTCGAGGGCGATCGGGTCCACGGACTTCGGCACACAGAGGAAGAGCTGCTCCGAATACAGGTGCCTCGCGGTCAGGGTCGAGGGAATCCAGGTTCTGTCGATGTCGGTCGAGACGAGCAGCGCCAGATCGAGGTCTCCGGCCTCCAGCCTGGCGACGAGCTTCGCATGCTCATCCATGGTCACGTCGAGGGCAGCGGTGGTCGTCTCTGCCGGGGCCGGGTTCGCGGCGGCCATCTCGTCGTGGGCCTGCCAGCGCGGTCGTCTCTGCAGCTGGTTGTGCAGCTTCGGAATCACTCGCGCACCGACCGTCGGCACAGCCCCGATCCTGACCGGGACGGCCTGGGCCTCGCGCCACAGAGCCACCTCGTCACCGAGGCGATCGCAGAGACCCAGGATTTCGATCGCTCGGGAGACGACGAGGTTGCCCACAACCGTCGGATGCGATCCGCGCGGACTCCTCTCGATCAGCGTCGACCCCAGAGTCCTCTCCAGATTGCGCAGATGATGGTTCACCGTGGGTTGGCTCCACCCCAGTGTGGTCGCCGCCGCTGCGACCGAGCCTGTCTCGGCGATCGCACGCAGGGCCGAGAGCCCTCGGGTATCGAGAGTTTCCATCATTCTCCGAGCAATAGATCAATACTGTGTATTCATCAGTTTAGGAAACTTGGTATTCTCCCGGCAAGGGTCCGTTCCCTAATCTGGATTCATGACCGTGCACCAGGATTCCCCCATGACCTCCGTCTCAGATCATCCGGCATTCCCGGGGAACGCGACGACCCACGCGCCCTATGCCGATGCGCTGCAGGCGGCGGCAGCACGTGACTCGCTGTTCTTGTCCACCCCCGGACACGGCGGCACCACCACGGGAATCTCTGCAGGTCAGGCCGAGTTCTTCGGCGAGCACACCCTCTCCCTGGACATCCCCCCGCTCTTCGACGGCATCGACCTCGGTGTCGACACCCCGAAGGACGAAGCCCTGCAGCTGGCCGCCGAGGCCTGGGGCGCGCGGCGAACCTGGTTCCTCACCAATGGCTCCTCGCAGGGCAACCGTATGGCAGCACTGGCGATCGGCACCCTGGGTACGGGAGTCGTCACCCAGCGCAGCGCCCATTCGAGCTTCATCGACGGCATCGTGCTGGCCGGTCTCAACCCCGGTTTCGTCTATCCCAACGTCGACGAGGTCAACGGCATCGCCCACGGAGTCACCCCGGACTCACTGCGTCAAGCCATCGCCTCACACACCGAAAAGGTCAGCGCCGTCTACCTCGTGACGCCCAGCTACTTCGGTGCCGTCGCCGATGTCAGGGCACTGGCCGAGGTCGCTCACGAAGCCGGAGCCGCCCTCATCATCGACGCCGCATGGGGCGCGCACTTCGGATTCCATCCCGACCTGCCGGAATCCCCGGTGACGCTGGGCGCCGACATCGTCATCATGAGCACCCACAAACTTGCCGGATCGTTCACGCAGTCAGCTCTGCTCCACCTCGGCGACACCGAATTTGCGAACCGTCTCGAGCCGGCCTTGGCCCGTGCATTCATGATGACGGCCTCGACCAGTGAAAACGCCCACCTGATGGCATCGATCGACATCGCCCGCCGCGATCTCGTGAACTCGCATGATGCGATCTCCGATTCACTGGAGAACATCCGCCAGATCCGTGCCCGGATCGAGGGCTCCGAGCATTACCATCTGCTCTCCGGGGACTTCATGAATCATGCCGATGTCGTCGACATCGACCCCTTCCGCCTGCCCATCGACATCACCTCGACGGGACTCGACGGCCATGCCGTGCGCAAGCGCCTGACCGAGGAATTCGACATCTTCGCCGAGATGGCGACGGCCACGACGATCGTCGTCCTCATCGGCATCGGCAAGTCCCCCGACCTCAGCCGACTCTTCGATGCCCTGGACCAGATGCGCCTCGAACACGAGAACGACGGGCCGGCCGATGCTGCGACAGCTCCGGCCGGGATCCCGGCGCTGCCGAGCCCCGGAAAGCTGGTTGCCCTGCCGCGTGATGCGTACTTCGCGGATTCCGAGCTCGTCCCCGCCGCCGAGGCTGTCGGCCGAACCAGCGTCAGCTCGCTGGCCGCGTACCCACCCGGAATCCCGAATGTCCTCCCCGGTGAGGAGATCACCGCGGAGACCGTCGAGTTCCTGCAGGCCGTGGCGGCGAGCCCATCGGGACACGTCCGCGGCGGAGTCGATCCGAAGCTGAGCACCTTCCGAGTGCTCAAGGCCTGACTTCCAGCCTGACGCTTCTCCATTGTCGTCAGCTTGTCTGTTGCCGCCAGCGTGACTATTGCCTCGAAGCGGCCCGTTGCTCGAAGCTGCCCCTTGCCTCTGTTCGGATCCCTTCATCGACCCCATAAGACTGGTTGATTGTTCAAATAGTGATACTGGATGCAAAAAGCCGGCTTGTCGGCTACAGTCACCGCTGAGGATAGATTTCACACAGATTGTGCTTCCCTTATTCTCGCTGCTGGACCAGACACAGTCTGCAATGACGAGCTGCAGACTGCATGCCGCTACCGAATGATTCAGGACCAGATGGACGTGCACGCACATCAGCCAGGGGAAGAACTCGCCGATTTCACAGAGAGCGAGCTCCTCTCGCTCATCGAGGCCGGAACTGCCGGTGCCTATTCCGAGATCTACCGCCGCTACCGCGATGACGCCGTAGCAAGAGCATCAACTTCTCTGCCCGACGCGAAGGCCAGACAGGTCACAGATGATGCCTTCCTCAGTGTGCTCAGGTCCCTGCTCAACAGGTCCTCCGACACAGCCGAGGGTCTCCGCCCAATGGTGGACGCCGAGATCGACGCACAGCTCGCGAATCTGACGACGTCAGCGAGCGGTTCGGACGCAGAAGCTCCAGAAGCTGCGCTTGTCTCACAGGCGCTGTCTAACCTGCCCGACAACTGGCAGCGGATCCTGTGGTTGCGCGAAGTCGAACGGCTCTCACCCGAGGCCGTTGCCGAGCAGCTGAATATCAAAGCATCGACAGTCGACAGGCTGGCTGGTCGCGCCCGTCAAGGCCTGCAGGACGAATGGCAGCAGGTCCGCCCCACGGACAGCAAGGCAACCGCCGATCACCGTACCGCGCTCATTCCTGCGCTTCTGACCTCGCCGATCGTCATCGAACGCCTCTCGGCCACCCTGGCACAGGCAAATCCAGAACCAGCTCCCGCTGTCGCCGAAACCGCTGGCACCGGGACTGACGTCACCGAAACCGCTGTCCTCGAAACGTCTGCTGCCGAAAGCCCTGGAGCCGAGACAGCTGCAGCTGCAGACGGACCAGCCACAGAGCCGACGCCGGCCCCAACCGTGGCCGAGGGCTCAGATGCCGAAGCCGAGAGCGCAGACGATCAAGGCGCGGACGCAGCCGCGGCTGCCCCGCCGAGCCTTGGCCTCGCCGCAGGTGCAGGTGCGAGCGCAGGTGCAGGTGCAGGTGCAGGTGCGACACTGGAACCCGAAGCAGCCGATGAGTCCACCTCTCTCACCGTGTTCGGTGCGCCATCCGCAGCCGCTCAGACCTCGGCCCAAACGCCTGCACCAGCTGGCTTCAGCATGCCGAAACCCGTTCTGATCCCGGTGGTCGCCGCGTGCATAGGCCTCCTGGGAACACTCGTCGGTATGGCCGTAGTGCCGCAGCAAGTAGAGCAGACGGGGTTTCAATCCGGCAACGCAGGCACTGCAGTCTCACCTGCAGACTCCTCCTCGAAGAAAGACTCTTCCCCGAAGAAGGACGACAAGAACACCAACTCCCAGTCTCCAGATGACACGAACTCGGATAAGCACGACCAAGAGGCGGGATCCGAGAATTCGAAGACATCCGACCCCGACAGGGACGAGGATGAGAAGTCATCCCAGACCCCAGGGCACGATGACAGCCGGTCCGACGACAGTCCATCGACCGAGGACAATCCCGGCGACAAGGGCGACAGCAGTGATCGCCCGTCAGCAGAAGAACCTGACGAACCAAGTCCGTCGGATTCTGACAAACCAGACCCTGAATCGCCTTCGGAGCCGACACCACCACCATCCGACGACCCCGAAACACCTTCGGACCCACCTCCGTCGGATGAGCCGACTGAGGAGCCAAGCGACGAGCCGTCCGAAGAGCCGTCAGACGAGCCATCTGATGAGCCAACTGATGAGTCGCCTGAGGAGCCGAGCTCACCAGGCTCCGAAAACCCCACCCCCTGATCCGAGACCGAGGTGCACCTCGAACTGACGCGTCAGCTGACGCGAATCTCCCATTCGCACGCCCAAAACCCCTCCGCCGCGACTGCTCCTAATAACCACAGGTTCACCTGAGGTAAATACCCCGGTCGCTTGCAGCAGTCCCACTGAATACTTATCCGAACGACAATTCATCGTGATCTGGATCACCAAATTTGTTGACATGGGTGTTTAATCGAGTAAAGATGTTCAGCATTGTCGAAAACCGAACGCCCTGGAACCCTCAGGTTCGACGGGCGGTAGAAGATCGAAATGCATCTGAAACGAGGAACCACTGATGTCAGAAGGCCAAGCAACCCCCGTACCGGATGGGGCAAAGCCGTCTCGCCGGGAGCGGAAGGCTCTCAAGAAGAAGCGCTTGGAGGCCGACCACTGCATCGTCATCGAGCAGAAGTCCATTCGCACCGCAATAGGCGGAACCACAGTCGGCAACTTCATGGAGTGGTTCGACTTCGGTGTCTACGGCTACCTCGCCGTCACCATGACGACCGTCTTCACTGAGGGCATGGACAGGCAGATGGGGCTCCTCGTCACCCTGTTCGGTTTCGCAGTCTCCTTCCTCGTCCGCCCCCTCGGCGGCATGATCCTGGGACCGTTGGGCGACAAGATCGGGCGCCAGAAGGTCCTCTTCTTCACCATGGCCACGATGGCCACCGCCACCGCACTCATCGGCGTGCTGCCTACCGCAGCTCAGATCGGCCTGTGGGTCATCATCCCTCTCTACCTGCTCAAGATGATCCAGGGCTTCTCCACCGGCGGCGAATACGCCGGTGCCACCACCTACGTCTCCGAATTCGCTCCTGACAAGTCCCGTGGTTTCTGGGCCTCCTGGCTCGATGTCGGCTCCTACCTCGGCTTCGCAGCGGGTGCGGGCACCGTCGCCATCACCACCATCGTCTCAACCAGCGTCGCAGGTGAGACAGCCATGGTCGACGGCGGTTGGAGGATCCCGTTCCTCATCGCAATCCCCCTTGGCGCCGTCGCCATCTGGTTCCGACTGAAGATTCCAGAGACCCCCAGCTTCGAAGCCTCGGTTGCCGAAGGTCTCGATGTGAAGGTCAAGGACGATAAGTACGCTCGCCACGGTCTGATCGGCGTCGTCCGTCACTTCTGGAAAGAGATCCTCATCGGCATCGCCATCGTCGCCGGCTCGCAGACGGTTGGCTACGCTCTCACGAGCTTCATGCCGACCTATCTCGAGGAGACTGTCAAGGTCTCGAACGTCCAAGCAGCCACGGCCACTATTCCGGTGCTCGTGATCATGTCCCTGTGCCTTCCGCTCATCGGCAGGCTCTCGGACCGACTGGGACGCAAGTTCGTCTTCATTGTCGCGGCAGCTGCCACGATCGTGCTCATCGTTCCGGCGTTCGCCATCATGCAGATCGGTGAGATGTGGGCGATCACGATTGCCTTGTTCATAGTTGCGGTTCCGGCGGGCTTCTACATCGCCTGCCTGGCGTCGACGCTTCCTGCCCTGTTCCCGACGGCCTCGCGCTACGGTGCAATGGGCCTGACGTTCAACCTCGGAGTCTCTCTGTTCGGCGGCACCACACCGCTGGTCAGCCAGGCGCTCATCGACGCCACCGGCAACTCGTACATGCCCGCGTTCTACATCATGTTCTTCTCCGTCGTTGCTCTCGTTGCCGTGCTGCTCATGAAGGAATCTGCACACCGGCCGCTGCCGGGGTCGTTCCCGACGGTCAACACGCACGAGGAAGCCGTCGAACTTGCCCGCACCCAGGATGACAACCCCGACCTCGATATGGACACCATGCCGATCCCGGTCGTGGCTCAGGTCTAGCTAGCGATCTATGGCGCGTTTGAAATAGAAGAGGTTGTCGACGACGAGGGCACGTGCCTCCTCAGAGCGGCCTGCCTCGATGAGTCCGACGAGGTCGACGATCTGCCGAGCCGACTCGCTGTCGACGACCGAGGCGATCGAGTGCGCCGCGAAGACTCGCGACTGGTCGCGCAGGCGCAGGCTGATCTCTGCAGCTCTCCTGCCGAGCCCGTATTCGAGAAGGTGTTCGTGGAACAGGCGATCGGCAGTCATGAATCCGATCGTGTCGTCCCGGGCGGCAGCGGCCAGAGCGTCCTCGGCATTCCGGCGCAGATCACCGAGTGCGGCCTCGCATGATGTCGGATCCTCCACAGCACGGGAGCACAGAGCTTCCACTGCCGGATCGGCAAGCAGCGCTCTGATCCGGATGATCTCCTCCAGGTCTTCCCGCGTCACCGGAACCAGACGGAAGCCGCGATTCGGCACGGCCTCGACGGTTCCCTCTGTCACGAGAGACATCATGGCCTCCCTGACCGGGCTCAACGAGATCCCCAACTGCTTGGCCAGCCCCGCCGCCGAGTAGATCGTGTCCTCGGCGAGATCACCGGTTGTGATCGCATGGCGGATGACGACAAGCGCATGCTCCCGCAGCGACGGAGCCGACTCCGGTCGCACCGGGGCAGGCGCCGGTGCAGGCCTCGGCGTCGGTGCCTGTCGCTTCGCAGCAGAGGTGGAGGACTCGCTTCTGATCAAAACTCTCCTTCGATGGCTATTGACAGCATAACCACAACGACTCACGATTGAGTGAAGTAATCGGTTATCGACTACCACCCACTTGGCGTCGTCGAAACCCCGCTGTGGTTCCTGCGAAGTGACCACTGTCGTTCCTGCGAAGAAGGAGGAACCATGTCCCACGATCCTCTGCTCCAGCCCTTCACCTTGGGCCCGGTGCAGCTCAAGAACCGCATCGTCTCCACAGCGCATGAGCCGGCCTACACCGAACTCGGCATGCCCAAGGACCGCTACCGTCTCTACCACCGGGAGAAGGCCCGCGGTGGGGTGGGACTGACGATGACAGCCGGCTCGGCCATTGTGTCCAAGGACTCCCCCGCCGCCTTCGGCAATGTCGACCTCTCCACCGACGAGGTGATTCCCTGGCTGTCCGCCATCGCCGAGGACTGCCATGCCGAGGGGACCGCAGTGATGATCCAGCTGACCCACCTCGGCCCGCGCAACTCGAACTTCACCGCCGATTGGCTGCCTCTCATCTCCTCGAGCCGTCACCGCGAACCTACTCACCGCTCCTTCACGAAGGGCATGGAGGAATTCGACATCGAGCGGGTGGTCGAGGACTTCGCGGCGGCCACGGCTCGAGTCAAAGCAGCAGGATTCGACGGTCTGGAGTTCCTCCACACCGGCCACCTCATCGACTACTTCTTCGCCTCCCGCTTCAACGAGCGCACCGATGAGTACAACGGTGACCTCGCGGCCCGGATGCGCTTCCCGCTCCAAATCATCGACGCGATGCGCGGCGCCTCGGAGGGCCTCGCCCTCGGCGTCCGCATGTCAGTCCTCGAACAGCTCGAGGACGGCATCACCGAAGATGTGGCCACCGATGTGCTGCGGGAGTACGCGGCCCACGGCGTCGATTTCCTCAACCTCAACGTCGGAAGCATCAGCTCAGACAAGGAGCTCGCCGAGGCGATCCCCGGCATGGGCACCCCCTCGGCACCCTGGCTCGAAACCTGCCGTCGCATCCGCGAAGCGATCGACATCCCCGTTCTCCACGCCGCTCGCATCGCCGATGCGCCCACGGCCCGGTTTGCGATCGAAGATGGCTGCGTCGACCTCGTGGGCATGACCCGGGCGCAGCTTGCTGACCCCTATCTGGTGAAGAAGATCGAGGAGAAGCGGGAGGATGACATCCGCCCGTGCGTGGGGGCGAACATGTGCCTCGACAGCATCTACACCTCCGGGGCTGCAACCTGCATCCACAACCCAGCGAGCGGACGCGAGGCCGATCTGCCACAGGAGATCACCCGCGACGTCGAGTCCGGCCCCAAGCACGTCGTCATCGTCGGCGCCGGTCCCGCCGGCCTCGAAGCCGCACGCGTGGCTGCAGTGCGTGGGCACCGGGTGACCCTGCTCGAGGCCGACTCTGCGGTGGGCGGTCAGGTGAAGATCGCTGCACGCTCCCAGCGTCGCCGTGACCTCATCGGCATCATCGATTGGAGGGAGCAGCAGTGCAGGAAGCACGGCGTCGACATCCGCGTGGACACCTTCGCCGAGGCGGACGACATCCATGCACTGTCACCCGATGTCGTCATCGTCGCCACCGGCGGTGTCCCCGACGCCGGCTACCCCTTCCGTGAGGAGGGGCCCTCGTTCGACGTCTGGGACGTCATGGATGACAGCCTGCGCAACAAGTCCCGGGTCCTCGTCTTCGACGACCATGGCTTCTACCCTGCCCTCGACGCCGTCGAGCACCTGGCCCGCAACGGTCAGGAGGTTACCTATGTCAGCCCCGAACGCACCATCGGCGTCGATGTCGGATCGATGAACTCCCCCGCCTACCTCCAGGTGTTCTCCGAATTCGGGGTCACCGTCCACCTCGGCGAGAGGCTCGCGGCGAAGCCGAAGATCGCGGGCAAGTTGGTCACCGCACGACTGCGCAATGATTACTCGGGCATCGAGACCGAGATAGAGACCGATGCCGTAGTCGTCGATTTCGGAACCACGCCCAACGACGATGTCTACTTCGATCTCAAACCGCACTCGAGCAATCACGGTGAGATCGAACTCGACGCCTGGGTCCACGGTCGCACCCAGCCGGATCGCGACAGCAGAGCAGTCACCCCCGGATCGGCCTCCCCGGGCCCCGCCGCCGAGGCGAGCGCTCCCTTCGCGCTGTACCGGATCGGTGATGCGGTCGCCTCACGCAACGTCCACGCCGCGGTCCTCGAAGGACTGCGAGTGGGAATGGGGCTCTAGGCAGATGAGCGGACAGGCCACGATCACCACGATCGACTATCACACCGGAGGGGAGCCTTTCCGGATCGTCGCCGATCCCCCTGTGGATATCCCGGGTTCCACCGTGGCAGAGAAGCGGATGAACGCGATCGGCAGCGAGGCGGTCGACGGACTGCGCCGACTGCTGGTCTTCGAGCCGCGTGGGCATGCCGATATGTACGGCGGATTCGTCACTGCCCCCGATGACGACGGTGCCGACTTCGGAGTCCTGTTCTGGCACAAGGACGGATTCTCCACTGCCTGCGGCCACGGGACGATCGCTTTGGGAACATGGGCAGTCGAATCCGGATTGGTGACCGCTTCTGAATCGGGAGTCACCGATGTCGTCATCGACGTCCCCTCGGGCCGTGTCACCGCCACCGTCCATACCGGC
The DNA here is from genome assembly GCF_016107655.1 of Brevibacterium antiquum. Taxonomy (GTDB): domain Bacteria; phylum Actinomycetota; class Actinomycetes; order Actinomycetales; family Brevibacteriaceae; genus Brevibacterium; species Brevibacterium antiquum. Next base: position 19,116 of record NZ_JABASX010000015.1, on the reverse strand, counting down.
CCCGACGGCGAAGTCACCTCGGTCGATTTCATCAACGTCGCCTGTGGAGTCATCGCCTCCGACATCGAAATCGATATCAGCTGCGATGACGGGCCGCCGAAGAGCGCGATGGGAGGAGAAGAGTCCAGCTCCGGTCGACAATCGGTCAACGTCGATCTCGCTTGGGGTGGCGCGATCTATGCCTGCCTCGACGCGGACCGAATCGGCCTCACGGTCGTGCCGGAGAATCTCAACGAACTCATCAGCCTCGGACGCCGGGTGAAGACGGCGTTGGCCGATCATCCGCTGTCACAGCATCGCAGCGACAGCAGACTGAGCGGGATCTACGGCACCATCATCGTCAATCGCCTCGGCCTAGGGCCAGGTGGTGAGCTCCACCACCGGAACGTGACCGTCTTCGCCGACGGCCAGGTCGACCGATCCCCGTGCGGGTCCGGGACGGCAGCGCGAATCGGCCTTCTCCACGCCAGCGGAGAATTGGCAGCCGGCCAGACTCTTCTCCACGAGTCGATCATCGGCACTCGATTCCGAGCCGCTGTCCTCGCCGAGGTGAAGGACGGCGTCATCCCGATCATCGAGGCGAGCGCGCACAAGGTCTCCACCTGCACGTTCGTCGTCGATCCCCGCGATGAGCTGGTTCCGGGCTTCGTTCTGCGCTGAACAAATCCGATGGGACCGGAGTTGTTCCAGGTCTCGCGACGGACTGGAAGAAGTCGAAGGACTAGCTCTCGTGGACGTGCGATCTGGGTGAGAACGTGAAGTTCCACAGCTGCACGGAGCTCACGGCCGATGACGTCCTCTTCTCACTCAACTACGCGCGGGACGCAAGCGACGACGACTACTGGGAAGAGAGTGTGCCGAGTCTGCACTCGGTGACATTCAATGTGGTCTCCGAGGACAACACCCGCAGACTCCAGCTCCAGGGCGGTCAGGCTCACATCGATGAGGAGCCTGTCCCCTTGAGCATGAGCACCATGGACCGCTCGCAGGATGTCTCGGCCACCGCCTTCGAAGCGACGAAGATCCTCTACTTCAACCTCAACACCACCGTCGAAGGTCTCGACGACCCGAAGGTGCGCCGGGCGACGTCCTATGCGGTCGACCGGAAATCCGTCGTCGATGTCGTCTCTGCCGGCTACGGGGATCCGGCAAGCTCCTTCATCTCCCCCGGCCGGACAAGCAGAACGAGCTCTACGCGAAGATCCAGCAGAAGGCGCTGTACGGAATCAGCAGCGAGGTCGTCGACTTCAAGCCCTATGTGCTGGGTACGTACGGGCTGCGGGAGACCAAACTCAAGCAGCAGTGATCAGTGCTCGAGGATGATCTTTCCAGTCGTCGCCCGGGATTCGAGTGCCGTGAAGGCATCGGCCACCTCGGCGAGGGAATAGCGGGCGCCGATGCTCACCCTGAGGTCTCCGCTGCGGATCCACGCGAAGACCTCATCTGTACGACCGCGGATCTCATCTGCGGTGCGGACGTGGTCGGCAACGGTGGGGCGGGTGAGGAAGAGCGAGCCCGAGGTGTTGAGCGTGTTGACGTCGACCGGACCGCTGGCGTTGCCGACGACGACGATCGTGCCCCGGGTGCGCACGGCCTTGAGATCACCGTCGAAGGTGGTCTTGCCGACGCCGTCATAGATGACGGTGGCGCCGATGCCGTCGGTGACCTCCAGGGTCTTATCGGCGAAGTCCTCGTAGCCGAAGACATGGCTCGCTCCGTTCGCCCGGGCGATCTCGGCCTTCTCCCCTGACGAGGTCGTGCCGATCACCGTCGCGCCCTTGAGCACGACTGCACGCCGAGGCGGTCATGTCCGTGCTCTCGGCCGCTCAGCTGGAGCAGTGGATCCGCATTGAGGGGCAGGACCTCGACGAGCTCATCCCCCGAGTGCAGAAGATCGTCGTCAGCATCGCCGTCGGCTGAGTTCAGTCACCGCTCCACAACGAGGTCACTCAAAGGCGTCGAACAGCAGGGCAGAAACTTCCCGGCCGCGATCTCCTTGGGGCGGATGCCTCCTGCGTGGTTCATCTCGACCTCGCCGCTGACCAGGACTGACTTGCAGGTTCCACACATTCCCTCTTCGCATGAAGACGGGAAGACCATACCGGCCTCGACTGCTGCGTCTAAAACCGTGGTCTCAGGATCGCATTCGACGTGCTTGCCGCTGCTCGTGAAGTCGATGCCGAATCTCCTCAGCGGAGACGAGCCGCACCCCGGCGGTGGACCGACAGCCTCCGCTGCCCGTCCCGGGGCTGTTCCGGTCGACGCCTCGGCTTCTGCGAACTGAGCCCGTTTGGCCAACCGCTCGGCTGGTGAGGTTGCGAAGACGAAGGACTCCTCGTGCACCCGGCTCCCCAGCACGCCGAGCTCGTCGAGCATCACTCGAACTGCGGCCATGTAATCGGCAGGACCGCAGACAAAGGTCTCACGATCTGCCAACTCGGGAACCACCTCGGCGAGGGTCTCGCAAGTGATGCGACCACGGCGACCGGCCCACACCTCAGCGGCGGAGTCTCTCGAGCACATCGTCACCACGCTCACGCCGGGGACCTCGGCCAGCTGCTCGAGTTCGAGCCGGAAGATGATGTCGGCCGGAGTGGCCGCGTTGTGGATGAGCACGATGTCGGTCTGGGCACCGGCGGACCGCGACAACAGGGACCTCACCATCGACATGATCGGGGAGAGGCCCGAGCCGCCGGAGACGAACAGGTGCTTCGCGGCCGGATGGAAACTGGTGCTGAACAGACCGTACGGACCGTCGACGTGGACCCGGTCGCCGACCCGGAGCACATCGTGCAGGTAGGTCGAGACCGCGCCGCCGTCCACGCGTTTGACGGTGAGAGTGAATGTGTTCGTCCCGAACGGCGCCGAGGCGATCGAATAGCAGCGCTCACACTCGAGTTCGGGGATGCGCACCGTCACGTACTGTCCGGGTTCGAAGTCGATCCGAGTCATCCAAGGGGCGAAGAGCTCGAAGCTTCTGACGTTGTGCGTGACCTCGGTGATGGACACGCATTCGACCATCCCGGTCAGTTCTGCGTCGGCATCGGGGGTTGCCGCGTCAGTGCCGGGGGCCGTCGCAGCATAGCCGGGAGCTGCCGCGTCAAAGTCGGCGTTCAGTGTCTCCTGGTAGATCGTCATCAGCTCTGTCCTCCCTGGTCAGCCTGCCGCACGTCGGTCTGCGCCCTGTGAGCCTGCAGCCGTTCGATGTACCACGTACAGAACTCTTCGAGGTCGCTCTCCGTAGGCGCATAGGGCCCCGGAACATAGGCTGGCGACGAAATCCCGCGGTGGGCCTTCGCGCACAGCGCCGCATCCTGCTCGTTCGTCTTCACCCACACAGTCGTGAGGTTCTCAACGTCATAGTCGACGCCTTCGACCGCATCCTCATGGACCAGCCAGGTCGAGCGCACCCGCGTAGTGTCGGGCCCCAGGGGGATGAGGGAGAAGGTGACCGCGTGGTCGCCCATGAAGTGGAACCAGGCGTTGGGCTGAGTGTGCATCGACAGTCGCCCCAGCTCAGGGGTATCGAGTTCACCGAGGAGTTTCGCCGAGGCGGCCCCGCCGTCCATCGTGTACGACTCCCCCTTTCCGTCGAGAGCCGCCCGTTCGATCCGGAAGCCGGTGGCTCGGCCGCTGAGCTCTGCGATGAGCTGCGTGGGCAGGTTATTGCGTTCGCTGTTGGTCTTCAGTCGCTCCTCGGCATCGAGGTAGCGCTGATAGGCGGGCTTGAGCCGCTTGGGAATCTCGTCCGGGGCGTAGCCATAGGTTGGGAAGAAGGTGCAGGTCAGCTCCGGGTGCCCGGCCTCGCAGTGATAGCACTCGCGGTTGTTCTCCATGACGAGCTTCCAATTGGCGTGCTCGATGAGATCCACCTGGGCGGCGACCTTGGTCTTACCCAGGGCGTGCGGTTCGATGTAGGGCGAGATCCGATCGGCCACCTCGGCGAAGTCCTCCGGAGGATTCTGCGCCAGGCAGATGAAGACCAGGCCGGCGACGACACGGACGCTGACCGAGCGCAGGGAGAAGCAGGTCCGGTCGAAGCCGGGAGCCTGGACGCCAGCGGACATGAGGTCACCCTCGGGTGAATAGGTCCACTGGTGGTAGCTGCAGACGATATTGCCCACGGACCCGTTGGTCTCGGACAGGAGGCGAGCGCCTCGGTGGCGGCAGACGTTGTGGTGGGCGCGGATCTCCTCGTCGTCATCGCGGATGATGATGACCGAATAGTCGCCGATGTCGATGGTGACGAAATCGCCGGGCTCGGGCACCTCGGCAGCTGCCGCTGCGAAGATCCATGTCGCGGCGAATACCGCGTCGATGTCCCTGCGATAGAACTCATCGGAGAGGTAGAACGGGGCGTCAAGACAGTACCCTGACCGACGCTCGTCGATGAGCCGGTCCGGGTCGAAGGTCCCGGTGCCACCAGCACCTGCGCCGGTGCCGACGTGGTTGGTCCGGGGGTCGACAGAGGTCGTCCGGTTCTGGGTTTCGGGTGCCAAAGTCATCGGTATCACCGCCTCGCTGCGATTGCTGTTGCCTAGTGCCAGTGTCCGTCGGAAAACCTACGAAGAAAAGCGAATCTTTTTCGACTCGATCGTGCAATAATATTGCATGATCGATCATCGTCTTCAGGTGCTTCGCATCCTCGCCGAGGTCGGGACCCTCACCGAGGCCGCGCACCGTCTCGGCTACACTCCGTCTGCGGTGTCCCACCAGCTGCGATCTCTGTCGAAGGATCTCGGGCTGACCATCCTGGAACAGCGAGGACGAGGCCTCGTCCTCACCCGAGCGGGCCAGCTCCTACTCGAACGGACACAGGAGCTCTTCACTCGCTGGGAGGAGATCAGCGGAGAGCTCGCCGAAGCCGATTCCGGCTCTCCCCTGCGGCAGAGGCGACTGCGCCTGTGCGGCTTCTCGACTGCCGCGGCGGCACTGCTGCCACCGACTGCGGAGAGGGTGAACGAGCTGTTCCCCGATTCGCAGGTCACCATCATCGAGGCCGAACCAGAGGAGTGCTTCGAACTCCTCGTCACAGAGCAGGCCGATATCGCCGTCGTCGTGGCCACAGACCCACTGCCGCCGCGCAGCGACATCCGATTCGAGCAGAATGCGCTGGTCAGCGACCGGCTCGACCTCCTCGTCCGCAGCGATCACCGCCTGGCGACCCGGTCCGCGGTGCTCCTCAGCGAAGCCGCGGAGGAGAGCTGGATCCTCGACCGTCCCGGTTCGCCCTACTATCGTCTCGTGCGCACCGCCTGCGCCGCGGCCGGCTTTTTCCCCGAGAACGCACACCAGTCACGGGAGTGGGAGACGGGTGCCGCGCTCGTCTCCGCCGGGCTGGGAGTCGCGCTCATCCCCCGGCTGGCCAGGCTGCCTGAGGGCTACGATGTGGCCCGCGTACCCTTGCGCGGCGATCCGGTTCCGTCCCGGAAGATCCTCACCGGGTTGCGAAGCGGGTCTGCCGGCCAGCCGATCATCGCGGCCGCGCTCGAGATCCTCCACGAGGTCGCCGCCTCGGTGGCTCAGCGCGGGGTGTGACGGCAGGGCCTCACCGGTACGTGGGCCAGCCCATGGCCGCGTGCCTGATGCGACGACGCTTCTTCGCGGTGCGGACCGCGAGGACGATTCCGGTGACGAGAGCCGCCAGTGACATCACGCCCACGATGACTGCGGTAATGACGAAACCGGAGGCGAAGTCATTGAAGGCATCGACGTTGCCGCCACCACCGAGCAGGAACAGCACTCCGGGAATCATGATGATTCCGATCGCCAGCAGCACTCCGAGGGCTCCCGCCACAATGAGCAGAATCCCCGGAACCACCGAGGGCAGCCGCGGCATGAGGTACTGCGGGGCAGCGTTCGGCGACATCGGGTGCTGTGCCACCGGGTGCCGCGGCACCGGCTGCTGCGGCATTCCGAAATTCTGCTGAGCCATCGTCGCATTCGCCCTTCGCCCTCAACCGGCTGACCACCAGTCTTCGACCGTTGACCATTGTCGCTGTCCATCGTAGCCGCGCCTCGACGCTGGACAGCCGTGCTCATGTGACGAGATGGTGACGCGCTCACCCGGACTTTCGCATCCTGAAGAGCATTCACACGCCGACCGGGGGTGGCATAAGGTCGATTGCAAGAAGCCAGCCCCAGGGCTAATCACGAAGGATGTGCACACCGATGGACGAAGTGAAGAACCTCGATGCCGAAGCTGTCTTCGCCGCACTCTCCCCCGCCGAGGCGGTCGCCGCCCTGCGTGCAGCGTTGACGAGCGATTTCGACCCCGCCGATGACATCCCGCGCACGATCACCGACATCTCCGCCGGGAACATGATCTTCATGCCCTCGGAGATCGGCGACTGGGTCGGGGTCAAACTCGCCGGCGTCTCCGTCGGCAATCCCGAACGCGGCCTCCCCCGAATCATGGCCCAGTACCTCATGTACGACAGCGCAACCCTCGAGCTGCGGACCGTCATCGATGGTGCAGCGCTGACGACCCTGCGCACCCCGGCGGTCTCCGTCGCTGCGATCGAACCTGCCCTGACCAGGTTCACTCAGCCGGTCAATGTCGTGGTCTTCGGCGCCGGCCCGCAGGGTGTGGGGCATGCCGACACGATCGCTGATGTCCTCGATGTCGAGCTCGCAGATGTCGTCTTCGTCGTCCGCTCCCCCGAACAGGTCACGTCCGATGTCCGTGACCGCGGCAGGGTGCTGCAAGCGCAGACCGCCGAGGTGGACTCAGCACTGCGCGCCGCCGACATCATCGTCACCGCCACCACCGCGAGCGAACCCCTGTTCTCAGCAGATCTCGTCAAGCCCGGTGCTGTGATCATGGCGTGCGGATCCCACGATCCCCATTCGCGTGAGCTGCCACCTGAACTCTTCACCTCGGCGATGGTGATAGTTGAAGACCTCAGCACAGTGCTGCGGGAGGGCGGGGACGTCGTCCTCGCGATCTCCGACGGGGCACTGGACGCGGATTCGCTCGTGACGATGAAGCGCTTCAGCAACGGCGAGATCAGCGCCGAGGCGGACCAGACCGTCATCTTCAAGGGCTCAGGCATGTCGTGGGAGGACCTGGCCGTGGCCACGGAACTGGCAGGCAAAGCGTGAGCACGTCTGCCGAAGGATCCGACGGGTCCACAGGCGCCACAGGATCCTCTGGGGCTTCAGGGTCCTCTGGGGCCGCAGGGAAATCGGGCGAACTTCGCCGCAGCATCGGATTGACCGAACTCGTCTTCATCGGCCTGGTGTTCATCGGACCGGCGGCCGCGGTCGGCGTCTTCGGCACGCTCGACGCGAACTCGGGCGGTGCCGTTGCGCTCGTCTATATCGTGGCCACGATCGTCATGTCGTTCACTGCGGTCAGCTATATGCGGATGTCACGGGAGATTCCGCGGGCAGGCACGGTCTTCGCCTACGCCTCGGCGGGGATCGGTCCGCGTGCGGGATTCACCGCTGGATGGATGATCCTCCTCGACTACCTGTTCATTCCGTCCGTGGCGTATCTGTTCACGGGCATCGCTCTGAATTCGATCTTTCCGAGCATTTCCGTCTGGCTGTTCACCGGCATCGCCGTCATTCTCACCACCGGTCTCAACCTTGCCGGCGTGAAGATCGCCTCGCGGGTGATCACGCTGGTGGTGGTCATCGAAGTGCTCGTGCTCGGGTTGGTCCTCGTTCTCGGCGTCATCTATCTGGCGGCCAACGGGCCCAGCCGAAATTGGCTGTCCCCGCTGACGGGCGTCGGCGCGTTCTCGATCACCGCGGTTCTGGCCGCGGTGTCCGTGGCTGTTCTGTCCTATCTCGGCTTCGATTCTCTGGCGACATTCGCCGAGGAGGCCAAGGGCGGGCCGAAGATCGTCGGTCGCGCCACCTTGGTCTGCCTTGTTCTGGCAGGCGTCTTCTTCGTGGCGCAGACCTGGGTGGGCAGTCTGCTCTCGCCGTTGTCTCCTGCCGAGCTGCAGGCAAATCCTGAGCTGGAGGGCGCAGCGTATTACGATGCCGTCGATGCCACCCTCGGGACCTGGGTGCACTGGCTGCTGGCCCTGGCCAAGGCCGTCGGTGCGGCGTTCTCCGCCATGATCGGACAGGCCGCCGGTTCACGCATCCTGATGGACATGGGCCGCAACGGTCAGGTGCCGAAGTTCCTTGGTCAGGTGTCCCCGCGGACCGGTGTCCCGTGGAAGGGAATCCTCGTCGCAGCCGTCGGCAACGTCATCGTCGCCGGATGGGCCACGACCCGTGCTGACGGTCTCGACCAGCTGACATCCATCGTCAACGTCGGCGCTCTGAGCGCGTTCATCTTCGTGCAGGCCTCGGTGGTCGGATACTTCCTCGTCAAACGCCAGGGTTCCGAGACCCCGAGCTGGTTCACGCATGGGGCGATTCCGATCATCGGCGCCGTCCTGCTCGCCATCGTCCTCGTCAGCGCGAATCCGCTGGCCCTGATCTTCGGTGCGGTGTGGCTGGCCATCGGTATCGTCGTTTATCTGGTGCGCAACCGCCGACGGGCCTGACTGCGCAGACGGGCCCGACTGCTGGTCGGAGTCTGACTGCCGGGCCCAGCCTCGACCGGGCAGTGTCGAGTTCAGGCAGTGTCGAGTTCAGGCAGTGTCACGGTTAGTCAGTGTCACGGTTAGTCAGTGTCACGGTTAGTCAGTGTCACGGTCAGTCAATGCCAGGCAGTATCACGGTCAGTCTTGGAGACGGGTTGTGCCATCGATCCCACCTGAGGTGTTGAGCTGCTTGGCATAGCAGTAGTCGGCGCCAAGACCGTGCGATGAGCACCAGGACAGCGCCTCCTCTGGATCGTCGTATCCGATACCCACGACCGTGACCCAGAAGTCATCTTCTTTGAAGCTGGCGAAATCACCAGACCACACCAGTTGCACGCGAGGGAACTCCTCCCGCAACTCTTGGTGTTCGGCGAGGATGTCCTTTTCCTTCCAGGTCTTTCCTTCGGCCTCAAGACCCAGCTTCTTCGAACTCAGCTGCGGCACCCATTTCCCGTTGAGGTCGGCCTTGACGCTGGGTCTGTCGCTTTCGATCAGCTGCTCAAGTGCCTTCGCAGGGTCATCCGACAGGGCCGGTGATTCCGAGGGATCGGGACTCTCTGAGGGGCCTTGGCTTGATGAGGCCTCGCTTCCCGGGCTCGTCGCCTCCGATGAGGCGGGTGCGGCGACCGTGTCACCGTCGGAGTCATTGCCGAACAGAGTAGCTGCGCCCCATCCGATTCCGAGAGCGACAACGACGATGAGAACCACGCCCATCGCGATAAGCCCTCTCCGGCTGCGGGACTTCCCAGCCGGTGCGGCGGGATAAGGCCCTTGCGCATATTGGGCATTGGAGTTCTGTGCCGGCGCCGGCTGGTGCTGTGGATGCTGTTGGTGCTGTGGATGCTGTTGATACTGACCCGGTGAGGCCTGCGCCGAAGCGGATTCGCTCTGCGGGCGCTTCGGCCTGGGGTACGGGGGTGTGGTGGGAGCCGCAGGAGGCCCTTCGCCCAAACCATTGCTGGCACGCTCTTCCGGCTGACTCCAGCCAGTATTGGCCTGTTGGTTCCAGCCCGATTCCGACTGCTGATTCCACCCTGTGTTGGGCTGCTGCGGAGGGTTCGCCCCGCGTCCTTGCTGACCGTTGCCGTTCCACGCAGGGTCGCGACCACTCCCGGGTGGAGGTGGATTCTCACTCATCAGCGGCTCTCGATCCTTCTTTGCGAAATGAGTCCTTGAGGACAACTTCCATGGTTTAACAAGCCTATTATAGGATTGCCACTACAAAATGAATATGCGGTCGCATATTGGCTTATATCCAAATACACACCCCTCGCCTGCATCGAAGCAGACCCACACGGATGAAGGACCACTCATGAGCGACTCCTCTCACGACGCCAAAGACAACGGAGCCGCAGAAGAGTCGGACAGCACTGCCGCCGGGTTTGACTCGGACAACGACGACCCGGACTCCACAGCGCGATTCGCTCCTGGCTGGAACCAGACCAACCAGCAGCAGTCCCACCTCTATGACTCAGAACCGCAGGCGCATTCCCCATCTCCATCCCCTTCTCCAGGGATGGGATCACCCCACCCGAGCCCGGACTCCCCTGCCTCTAGCCAGGGCTCGCCATATCCTGCGTACGGTGCTCCCCACGGGCAGCAGCATCCCGACCCGAACTCGTACTACTCTCACTCGGGCAATCAGACGAATGGGTTCCCGGGAAGCCAACCGAGTGGATACCCCGGCAGCCAACCCGGTGGGCACATGGGCAGCCAGCCCGGCGGCCACCTCGGCGGTCAGCCGCAAGGAGTTCCCTATCCTCAGCCTCCCCAATACCCTCAGCCTCAGATGTCTCCGTCGGCGGCGAAGTACCTGTCTGCGTTGAGCCAGGGAGCCACATGGCGCAGCGCCCTGATCCCGCCTGGGCTGGCCCTGCTGGCTGGAATCATCGTCTCGATCATCATCTCGGCGCTGCTCACCTCGATGAGCGACTTCACCACTCTCGCTGAAGAGACCGGTTTCAACACCGACGGAATCAGCTACGCGCTGCCCTTCGTCCTGCTGGCAATGTCCCTGTTCGGTTCGGCTGTATTCCGCTTCAACGTGCAGGCCGGAGACATGGGTCAGGCGTCGGGCAGCCTCTTCGCCTCGGGAGCACCGCTGCTCATCACCATCATCGTCATCGGTGTGCTGTGGTGGTTCACGAAGCGCAGCGAGCTCAAATCGCCGTCACCCAATCGCGGCGTCACCTGGATCCGCATCGGGATCACGACCTTGTCGATGGCTTTCGTTCTGCTTCTTCTCGAACTGATCTTTGCGGCGCGCTTCTCCATCACAGAAAGCGGCGGGGTGGTCGATCTCGAGTTCTCCGCCGTGACCGTCCGTTCGTTCTTCCTGCCGCTGCTCACCGTCCTCATCACCAGCATCTGCGCAAGGATCGCCGGGCACTTCAAGGGCAGCGAGGCCATCGGTGCTCCCTTCCTGCGGTGGCTCGTCCCGCCCATTCTCGTGACGTGGACCCACCTCATCGTCGCCACCCTTGCCCTATCGATCGTCGCAGTCTTCATCATTCCGCTGTCCTTTGACTTGCCCTGGCAGACGATTCCAGCGCTCTTCATCAATGTGGGTCTGATCCTCACCATGCTTGTCCACCTCGGCGGAGTCAGCGCCTCGGCTCAGGGAGACATGATGGGCTTCGACTCCGGCGGATTCTCGGAGTCACTGACCATCTTCAGCCGCGAGGCACCCGGGCAACTGTGGATCGGGCTGCTGGCGGTCGTGGCCGCCGTCCTTGTCGCAACCCTTGTCGCCACCGTGACTCGCCGTCCCTATTGGACAGTCGCCGGCGAGGACAAGGCGCAATGGTCCACTGCGTGGAAGATTCCGTTGGCGTTCTGCGCTATCTGGGGACTGGTCTCCGTGTTGGCCGTCCCCCTCCGCATCCATCTGGAGGGCTCAGCCGCGGCTGCAACGATGTTCAACGACTTCGGCACCGCCCGCGCCGGTGTCGGCCCTCTGGCCTGGTCGTTCCTCCTCTTCGCACTCTGGGGCGTTGTCATCGAGGTTCTGTCAAGGACCCTCGGCCCGCGGCTTGTCCTGACTGTTCCGGCCGTCGCGAAATTCTTCGCTGGACGGGCCGTCCACCCACACTGGGGCCAGGCGCTGGGCATGAGCGAACCACGCCATCCCCTCATCCATCCAGATGCCGTCGCTGGCCGTGGTGCCGGAGCCGGCATACCAGCCGCCGGAGCTGGTGCCGTTGCTGGTGCGGGTGCGGGGGCCGGGGCCGCTGCTTCGGCCTACCCAAGCGTCCCGCAGTCAGGGCCCTCGGCGCACGCAGACCCTGGTGCCTATCCACCTGCAGCGGAACCTGGCGCGTATCCATCTGCAGGTGCTGCCTATCCGATGTCCGCTCCCCCGAACGGTGCCTATGCAGGGGCCGGCTCGCCCGCACCTCCCGGAACCGCACCTGCCCAACCCTTCAACAAGAAGAAGGCGACTCTGGTCGGGGTGATCAGCGGCTCGGCGGTACTCGCATTCGTCGCGGCACTCATCGTCGTCACGCAGGTCAACGGGAACACGTTCAGCCCCGAGGCCGCCGTTGAGAAGTATTTCTCCGAACTCTCCGATGGCGATGCCGAGGGCGCGCTGAAGATGGCCGATGTCGACGTGCCCACCGAGCAGCGGCAGCTGCTGACGAACGACGTCCTCGGTGCCGCAAAGGCCCTGCCGAAGGACGTCACCGTCGAAGATGCCGATGTCAACGGGAACTCGGCGACAGTGACCGCGACCTACGACGTCGGAGGAAGCAAGGGCACGACAAGTTTCTCTCTGCACAAGGCGGGCAAGAAGGCACTGTTCTTCGACGATTGGAGGCTGCAGGCGCCCGAGCTCTTCTCCCTCTCCGTCGAGACTCCCGGTTTGAGCAAGGTCAAGATCAACGGCATCGATATCGAAACCAGTGAATCCGGCCTCGCCCTTCCCGCTTTCCCGGGAATGTACACCATCGGGCTCTCCGAAGAGACCGACCTGGTATCTGCAGACGAGATCGAGGCCCGAGCGTTCTTCGCCGAGGAAGGCGACATGGAAGGGTACGAGCCTGCGCTGCTCGCGGCCCAGCCCACCGATGCCTTCCGCACCGAGGTGAACAAGCAGGTCAAGACTCTCATCGACAGCTGCGCCAAGAAGACCGTCGCTCAGCCCGATGGTTGCCCCTTCGGCTCGTACAGCGCTGAGAGCTACGACGCGACGAACATCAAATGGTCGATCTCCTCGTATCCGACGGCAATCGTGGGCGATCCGTCGGGCGAAGGCTACTTCGACCCTGAGGGATCCACCGGGCCCAACGGCGGACCCGCCTGGCCGATCTCGACAGAGACGACAGGCGAGGCGTTTGTGACGGGAAAGTACGACTCGTTCTTCGATGAATCAGACACCTTTGACGACACGGTGACGTTCTCGGTCGACGGCACCGCTGAGATCGTCGACGGCAAGGTCGTGATCAACATCGAGGGCGACCCGTACGACTTCTGATCAGGGCCGGGTCGCTCCGGTCAGGGCTGGCTCGCTCTACTCACGGTTGGGTGGCACTGCTCAGGGCTGGATCGTCGACAGCAGGTTCAGCCCCTCAGCCACATAGTGTTCGCGCTCCTCGCTGGGCACCATGGCCCCTCCGGTCACCCAGACCAAGTGAGTGGCATCGGCATAGCGCGACCCCTCGCCGAGGTGGTCCATCGTTCGCCAGGGAACGGTCAGTCCCGCCGTCGCCGAAGGCTCGACATCGAGCCCTTCGGTCTGGTGGAGCACACCGACGCCCGCCTTGATGGCCTCGTCGGAGACAGTGGCGAATCCGGAGATCAGCGGGCTGATGACCGGACCGATGAAGCGCGAGGGGCGCGCCACAGCCAAACCGTCGGCGGCCGTGGCCCCGCTGAGGCCGATGTCCTGGACGCAGATCTCGCTGTGCAGACCGGTACGAACCCCGAGGAACATGGCGGGTGCTTGGCTCGGCTCCACGAAGATGCAGTGCACATCGTCACCGAAGACTTGTTTGAGTCCATAGGTCACGCCGCCGGGGCCGCCGCCGATCCCGCATGGCAGGTAGACCACGAGCGGATGCTCGGCATCCACCCTCACGTCAGCGGACTCGAACTGCTCCTTCAGCCGCAGCGCTGCGACGGAGTAGCCGGCGAAAAGGCTGCGCGAGTCCTCGTCGTCGACGAAATGCGTCCGCGGTGCGCCTTCCGCCGAGGCTCGCCCCGCCGTTACTGCTGCCACGAAGTCACCGGAGTGTTCGACCACGTCGACACCGTGGCTGCGCAGCAGCTCCTTCTTCCACTCTCTGGCATCCGCAGACATGTGCACCGAGGCGGCGAAGCCGAGTGCCGCACTGAGAATGCCGATCGACAGTCCCAGGTTTCCGGTGGAGCCGACGACGATCCGGTGGGTTCCGGCGAGCGCATGAAATTCCTCGGCGCTGTAAGTGGCGGGATCGTTCGGGTCCAGTCCGTGGCCGGCGGCGACCGCCTCGGCGTATTCGAGGACCTCGTGGAAACCTCCACGGGCTTTGATCGATCCGCTGATCGGAAGAGCGTCGTCGCGTTTGAGCCACAGTCTGCCGGGCAGTTCGGTACCGAAGCGCTCGTTGAGATCCGCCTGCGCAGCATCGGCAGGGACGAGCGGGGATTCGATGATTCCCCGTGCAGGCGCGGTTTCCGGGAAGGTTTCGGCGAACCACGGGGCGAATCGCTCGAAACGCTGTGCTGCGCGGTGCATGAGGCCAGGATCAACCTTCATGTCTCGCAGAACCACCTCGGCGAGGGACAGATCATGACGGGTCCAGGTCGTCGGCGCACCTGCCGCCAATGCCCGGACGACCGGGTCATCGGCATCGAACTCAGAATCGGAATCTGTGTGTGGGGTCATGCCTTCACGCTCCGCTTCGTGACTGGAGATGGTTCTTCATTTCAGCCTAACCTCTCCGGTCGAGGCCCCCGGTGAGTCAACCTGGTGATCTGGGGGTCAGTCCTTATGGATGTCCTTCGCGCCCTCCAGCACGTCCGCGAGTTCACCGAGCCATTTCGTGTAGCCGTCGTAGGTATAGGCCCGCTTGTCGTCCCAGGTACCGAGCTGATCATGTTCGACCGGAAGCAGGCTCTTGAAGATGGGGTTGTTCTCGTAATCGGCCGAGGCATCGTGGATGAGCATGACATCAGACGGATAGTCGCTGATCTTCTCCCATGAGACTTCAGCCCAGCTACTGTCTGCTCCCGAATCAGGGCCCACGAGGTGAAGCCCATCCTCGGCGAGCATCGACGCGACCCCGAGTTCTTTGGCGGTGTAGATGCTCTCGCGGCTGAAGTTCGCCAGGAGAACTGTCAGCTCTTCTTTGTCGGCGGCGATGTCCCGGATGCGCTGTCGAGCGTCTTCAAACTCCTGACGCTGCTCCGCGATCGCTCCGGTTTCAGTGTCTTTCCCCAGCGCCTGTGCAATCGCGGCGTACTGAGCGAACATGTCATCCGGGGTTCCCCCGGAGAGCTTGACCGGAACGAATGGGGCCAGCGAGCCTACCTGCTCCGTGAGCTTGTCTTCCCACCAGGTCCAGCCGTCACCCTTCTCGTTGCCGTAGGCGATGACGATATCGGGGTTGGTCGCCGCAAGTGCCTCGAGATCGAGTTCCATATCGGTGCCGACGACCTGGACTCCCGTCTGATCGAAGGATTTTCCGGGTGACTCATTCTGGCCGAAGCCGTAGACCGCCACCGGCTTGATTCCATAGGGAGCCAGCGCCGCAGCAGAGTAGAAGTCCATTGCGATCCGTTCGACCGGCCGATCCAGTGTGATGGTGACATCGTCATAGCCTTCCGGGGAGTAGGAGAATCCTGAATCACCGGACCTCGCGGCAGCCTCGCTGTCCGGGTTGCCGCATGCGACAAGGGCGAATGGGGCGAGTGCAGACAGTGCGAGCAGTTGGCGGCGGCGCATGGGTGACCTTCCGGGTTTGTCAGAGATGAAGTCTTCGTCGACTGTGGCGTTGCTGTCGGTGTGGCATAGCTGTCAGCGAGGCGTTGCCGTCGCAGGTGAAGAAGTGGATGTCGAATGAAGTTCAGAGCGCAATTCGTGCGGATCGCTCATCGTTGACCTCCAGTGAACGAGGCAAACACCGTCCAGCTGTGAACACATTAGCATTATTTGGAGAGGCTACCCTTACCAATATGGCGTAGACTCGTTGATGAAGGTCGTACACTCACGCTGCAGGCAGCTTCGCCCTGCAGTCGTCCATACCGTGCTCTCCGTCGCAACGGGGACCGAAGGAGCATCCGTGCCACAAGCACCCATTGCCGCTTTTGAAGCCACTGTCATCAAGATCGAGGATCTCAGCCCTGTGTTCCGTCGCATCACCTTCGGCGGCCCGGGTCTGGATGATTTCGGGGTCAGCGGCCATCCGCGCGACCTGCGGTTCAAGCTCATCATCCCTTCTGCGGGCAAGACGGAACCCGAGTTCGATCTTCTCCGATTCCTCGATGAACAGGATCCGGAGTCCGGCCTCTCGTGGTATCAGGCGTGGTTGCAGATCGACCCGGCGATCCGAGGTGCCATGCGCACCTACACTGTGCGCGAGTGGCGCGAAGATGTTCGCGAACTCGTTGTCGATATGGTTCTCCACTTCGATGGCCAGGGGCATTCGGGTCCAGCCGCCGCGTGGGCCCAATCCGCGCAGCTCGGCCACCGCCTGCACATCATCGGGCCGTCCCGCCACGCAGAAGGCCCCACCGCAGGGATCGAATTCGCGCCCGGAGATGCAGACAACATCTTGCTCGCCGGCGACGAGACAGCAGTCCCTGCCATCGCCTCGATCCTCGAGTCCATCAAGGATTCCGGGGCGCAGGGCAAAGCATTCCTCGAAGTCCCGACAGCCGAGGATGTTCTCGACCTCGACGCTCCCGTGGGATTCGAGATCGAATGGCTGCCCCGCGGCGACGCCGATCACGGGGAACTGCTCGAACCAGCCGTCCGTGATGCTGTCCGTGTCGAGGACACGGCTCTCGCCGAAAAGAAGGTCCTCGCTGAGTTGATCGCATCGGGCGGCACTTCAGTCGTTAAATCGCGTGGCGTTTCGGACACAGGCACAGCAAGCATTTGGCCGGTCGAACTCGAGGACATCAACATCGACGAGGCGATCCTCTGGGACGTACCGACTGCCCTGACTCAGGCGGCCCAAGGCAGCTCGAGCAATACCCAAAAGGATTCTCGTCCGTTCTACGCCTGGATTGCCGGCGAGGCCGGGCCCGTCAAGCGACTGCGTCGCTACCTCGTTCAGGAAGTCGGTGTCGATCGTCATCAGATCGCCTTCATGGGCTACTGGCGGCAGGGCAAAGCCGAGGGCTGAGCAGCCGAATCGATCAGTCGAGTGATTGCTCGGTCCGCAGCAGGTGCTTCGCGGACGAGCGAAGCATCTGCGGGACAATTGCGAATGCCGCGCCAATGAGGCACATGACCCCACCGACGGCCGCCAGCGGCGGTGGGACTTCGCCCAGGGCGAGCCATGCCAGAACAACGACGATCGCGGGAACGAGCAGGCTCGAGGAGCTCAGCACCCCAGCGGGCAGAAAGCGAATCGCATAACCCCACAGGTTGAAAGCGATCGCAGTCGGTACGACGCCGAGATAGATGACCTGAATGGTGATGTCCATTGGCGCGTGAGCCACCTCGGTGATCAAGGCAGGCGTGAAGATCAGGCACGCGATCGTTCCAGCCACGATTCCGGTCCACGTGACAGTCACCGAATCGTCACGTGACAGAAAATGCTTCTGCAGCAGAACACTTGCCGCGTAGAGGATGGCGGCTGCCAGACTGAGCAGAAGACCGCCGATCGTAACGACTCCCGAGAAGCTCGCAATCGTGATCAGAACGATGCCTGCCAGGGACACCGCGATTCCGATGATGAGCTTCGCAGGAAGGCCCTCGCCGAGGAACAGTCCCGCAAATATCGCGACGATCAACGGTGCGATGTTCACGATCATGGCGGCTGTTCCCGCATCTATCGAACGCTCTGCGGCGTTGAGAATCACCGTGTATCCGGCGAACCATGCAACTCCCCAGATGAGAGTGATCATCCAAGTCAGCTTAGTGGTCGGAAACTTCGGCCGCCGGAAGAGCATCCACGCAGAGAGCACGACCGCGGCCGCGCCCATTCTCAGCAACGACATCGGCCCCGGTGTGTAGTGAGCAGCCGCATCTCGGATGACCACGAAGGAAGAGGCCCAGAAGATCATCGTCAACAGCGCCGCGATCCACGGCATGGCCCGAGGAGACCTCGCCGTCTGCTGCTGTGCTGGAGTCGCCGTCTGAGCCAGTGCGGGAGTAGCCGCCTGAATCTGTGCGGGAGTTGCCGCCGTCTGAGCCTGGGCGCTGTCTCCGCTGGCCGAGTTGTTCTTCATGACCTCGATTATTCTTGTCTGGACCATCGAAGAAAAGCGCACATCATTGCACATCTGTACGTATTCTTCGTACAGTTGTGCAATGAGCACTGTCATTCAGCTCCAGTCCCTGAAGTCGGTCGCTGCCACAGGTTCGGTACGCTCAGCGGCACAGCACCTCGGACTTTCACCTTCGGCCGTCAGCCACCATCTCAAGCTGCTCGAACAGGACATGGGCCTCACCCTGTTCCAGAGGCACGGCCGGGGCCTGTGCCTGACCGAGACCGGCTCGGCCCTGATGGGAGAAGTCGATGGCGTCCTCGAGTCGTCAAGCCGCCTGCAGCAGCGCGTGATGGATCTGAAGGACAGCCGAGTCGACCGCCTTTCGATCGGATACTTCAGCACCGCGGGCAACCGATGGATGCCGGAGCTGGTCCTTTTCCTCGAGCACAGATTCCCACATATGGCAGTCCAGCTCAATCTGGATGAGGGTGCGTGGCACGAAGACCGATCCGACATCCAGATCATCATCACCGAGACCAAAGATCCGGCGTTCCCGCCCGAGATCAACAGCAGTTTTCTCCTTGAGGATCCGTACGTCGTCGCCGTACCAGCGGATCACGAGCTCGCCACGCGCAAAGAGGCCTCGTTGGCAGAGATTGAGAGCTACTCGTGGATCGACAACGACAAGGGCGAGGGGCCGTGCAGAACAATCCTCTTCGATGCCTGCGCTCGGGCCGGCGTTCAGGTGCACTTCAAACATGAGGCGCATACCTTCGTTGCCGCACTCCACATGGTCAGCCGCGGTCTGGGCATCACCTTGCTGCCGCGCCTAGGGATCGACCAACTGCCAGAAGGAGTGGCCATCATTCCCCTGGCCGCGCCCGAGCCGATTCGCTATGTCCACGCACTCAGCGATTTGGGCCATCCGCAGCAAGGCGTCATCAACGATGCGATCACTGCACTTCGTGAACTCGCCAGCGATGAAGCCGTGATCCGGTAGAGCCAGGAAGGTTTGATTCGGTGAAAGTCCTACCAGACAGATGCGCAATTGAGTCGATCCTGCAGAAGTTGAATCAGTCGTTGAAGAGTGTGTCGATGACTTCTTGAGCCACGAACCTCGCATGCAATACCGGCCGCCTGGCCGGATCAATCGATGCCGGGGGCACCCACGCAGGCCTGCCGTCTTTGAGCATCACTGTCTCCC
>NZ_JABASX010000014.1 GCF_016107655.1 Brevibacterium antiquum | reverse complement strand
TTCCAGACGTGTTTTGGGGTGGTGATACCCCTCGTATTGAGTCCAGTTGGTGGGAGTTTGCCTGTCATGCCTGGTGAGAGCACCCGCGTCATTTGAGGGTCGGAATTTCGAGCTCCCAGATTCACCCGATTCCGCGCTCGGAGCCACTCAACATCCCCATCACTCGTGAGAGAGACCAGTTCTCCTCATGAAAGGACCTGCAACATGGTTCTCATCGACGATATCCACACTCGCGAAGCCACCTCCCCTGAGCGCATCGCCAACGAGCGAGCGAGGCTCGACATACTGCTACAAGAGGTCGACTCCACGCACTTCGCTTTCATTCCAAATCTGCTGTTGAGACATTCCGACCACGGCAACCACTACGCAGCCTCAAAATGGGTAGCCTTCTACCTGGTCGAGGATGGGGCTCGCCACCGCGTGTCCGAATACTCAGATGACCCGCGACTCCATGTCTGTGTGGAGCTGGCGTTGTCGGCGTTGACTGTCTCAGGACAGTGGTTCATCGACGAGCTCATGACAACATTCTTCGGTCGCACTCACCTCAGCGACGACAATGATGAGGAAGCAACTACCTTCCTTATCGACCCATTCGCAGACGTTCGGCCAGCAACCTCGAAACTCGCTGTTCAGCTCTCTCACGCACGAGCACGTCGAATGTCCACGTGGCCTCGGCCCAAGAGCTGAATTGCCACTAAGCCAGACAACTCGAAGACGGCCCACCGCGATAGAACCGCGGTGGCCGTTGTAATATCATTGGCTCATGCTCAAGCTATTGCAGATGGCAAACCCTGACGACACTAGCGGGTCCTCTATCCCCGTAATCGTTGAGCCTGGCCCTGGGCTCGTCAGCATCGATGAGCTGTCGATTGCCCGAGGAGACGGCTTCAACCCGCAGGGGCTGACCGCCTTCGTCACGTTCAACACCAATTCCGCTTCTATCGCTGATGGCAATACCTACAACCTGAGCGTCCAGGTGAACGTTTTCACCGATAAGCGTTCCAAACCGCACATTGTGGACGACGGTGACTTGGTCAAGCCGATAGCCGATTTCGAAGACGTGTGGAAGATCCGGTATGGATCTTCCGTACTGGGCAAAATCCAAACCGTGCTCGTGACGACGTCGCTAGAGCTCATAGAAAGCTCGCAGAATTCAGTCTGCTAGCGTTTGACCTCGCCTCGGCTGAGGCTGAAAAGGCGAATGTACTTGCCCCATAGCCGAGAGAACATCTCGTTGGCCCTAGCCACATCGGCCTCATAGTCGGGGGCCTCGGGCCTGGCAGCAATCCACGCAAACATGTCATCCATGTCGTCCATGCCGTCTTCGGCGACGATCTCCAATGCGCTGATACGCTCGTGCGACGGATGGTCAGCTGTCACAATGAATCCGGCCTCAGCCTTGAGATCAATAGGAATACGCGCGGCTGCAACACGAAGCGTTGTGTGGTCCGCCCTAGCTTTCACCAGTGACTCTTCTTCGGCAAGGTCGAGTGAGACCAGACCTCTGCTATCAACGGACATCAGTGTCCTCCTCGCCTTCGAGCGACTCCGGCAAGGGGCCCAGCGCTGGCAATATGACGGCAATCGCCACGGCAACCACGACGATGACGATGAGCGAAATTGAGATTCGAAGCATGAGCCTTCCTCTTTTCCGTAAGAGTCGGGAGCTTGTGCGCCCGCTTACCTACATCAGTGGGAGGGGTGGCAAGTGGCTCATACGTAGCAAGAGACCACCCCAGCATTACGCTGAGGTGGTCTCTTGCGGGGTCCTTGACGCTTATGCGTAATCTGGGTTAAGGACTTCGGCCCCGTCATAGTCGAGCGCCAACAGAGTGCCGTTGAGATCCGACAGAAGCGCAGCCCCCGAGTAGTGGACGATCGGGTCCTCGAACTTGGCGAGACCTCGACCGAGATACGTGACTGTGAGATCAAAGCATCCATCTCGGTCGTCAGAGCCCGAGATCGTCACTGACATTGTCCGCGGTGCGCTCGATCGGTTGCCGGCCTTCGTCATCGGCAGGATTGTGGCATCGAAGATGAGAGCAGTTGCCGTGGCATTGGTGCTGAAGTCTCTTGCACCCAATGACATAAGCACTCCAGTATCGATGAGTGAGCGGACAGCGTTGGGAAATGACATGGTGTTCTCCTGGGACGGGTGGAGGCGCCGGTGCACCCTTACGCCACTGACAGACGCGGGGTTGGTCAGTGGCTCAACCACCAGCGCGATTGCTAGTCAGCCGGACATTGCCAGCACGTCAGACAAAATGGCCGTCGAGACGAGAGCTGCTTCATCACGTGCAGGCACACTGGGGCGTCCGAATTGTCACCGACTGGCAACTGATGCGATGCTCCCGTTCGCTCGTGCCATACCTGTACGGCCAGCACCAGACGGTGGCGACGCCGACTCCCACAGATGATGCCGCCAATGACACGGTGCAGTTTGGATCTCATCGTCTCGTTCATGTCTTCTTTCACGTGCTCGGCCGGAATGTCTCGCCTGCTAACGCACGGGTGATGTTCTCAATGACTGCATGTTCGTTGAGATAGTCGGTCCTATTCTCGATCAGGTAGCGGACCTCGTCGACAATCGCTACCTCCGGGGCGCGGGGCTGCTCGTGCGCAGACCACAACGGCGTGTAACCGTGAGCCCAAAGTTCATAGGCGTCAACACCGAGCTGACGTCCGGCTCGGTCAATGATGAGCCACCGTTTACGGATGGGACTCACGTCGTCCTGGTTTTTGAGCCGGACCGCGAGGTCGTTGCCGAAACAGGCATAGTCAGCCGTTGCGAAGTGGCCAACCTCGTCCATGTCACCGGCGCTCATACTGAGACTGTCCATCACTGCTCACCTCTGCCTGGCGCCGTTGCCGCTCGTGATCGTGACTGTCTGGCGTACCAATCCTGTGCAGGGGAAGACTTCGACGGGCCACGCCGCAAAGTTAAAATCCTCACCGGCGTCTTCTGCCTCAGCGATGAAGTCAGAATTATATCCAGTCCAGGCGTCCTAGGCGGTGTCGGCAACACCGATTCCTGCCTCGCCTTCAGCCCACAGGAGACGGTTCCGCTTGAACTTGTCGAGATGGCCACAACTGGGGCGGTGGGCTTCGACCTCGGTGTCGCCGGGGTAGTTGGTGGTGTTGATGTACTGGATGGTGGCCATGGTGGAATCTCCCCTTTTGAAAGTGTCGGCTGCTGGACATCAACTACTGAGCGGGGGCCAGGGAGTGGTTCGGGATCATTGACCGGCAGGGTCGGATACAGTTCTCACAACGGATACAGGGAGGTCTCCACGTGTGGCTTGTGATCGCGATTCTCATCGGCGTTGCTCTGCTGTGCTTTCTGCTCATCCCACGAGCGTTGAATCCAGAGAACGAAGATCCCGGCCCCCGTGCCGCTGTCCCCTCGCACCCGAGCGCCAGTACACTCCCTAGATCAAGCGGGAGCGACAAGTGGCTATCCAAGGAAGAAGCCGACGCTGAATTGGTTCGCGGGGCTGATGGGCGCTTCACGTTTCATATCGAGCTCCGCGACCGCGAGCTTCGATTCGTCAGCGACTCGTCGGGTAAGCAGCCATCGCCTGGCAGTGGGGCCCTATCGAAGCTTGGAATCTTTTATGTCAATGTGCGTGGCTGGAAGCACTACCCGGCAGCCAGAGTGAAGATGCGATCGCGTGTAGAACTCAGGCGTGAACCCGACAACGAATACGACCGCAATGCGATCGCTGTAGCTCGTGTCGGAGCGAACAGTATCTACGGCTACATTAACAAGGGTGTCGCAGCGCGCATTGCCAGGTACATCGACGCAGGGGATGAGTTCGTGGCCATTGCAATGGGAAGGTCTGGCATCACCCTCGCCATCATGCGCATCACGGTGGCTGATGAGCTTGGACTCAATAGCGACTGAGTCAGCCCGATGTATGGGCGCCCTTAGCATGGTGTCGAATGCCGCCTGGCCTCAGCACGCGTCCCCGTAAGCTGCGATGAGCGTGTGACGGTGGCCGTCGGCGAGCTTGGCCTCGACAGAATTGTCGGCATAGTTGACGATCTCGGCCACCGTCGTCGTGACCACCTCCCGAGATCCGTTGCAGTCGTCGCCGCAGATGCACGGTCCTCGTTGGCAGAGTAGCGGCCGGTTCTGGTGCAGGCGGTACCCGGTGACCCGTTCGTAAGTCACGGGGGTTCCAGGTGTGAGTTCTCCATCGTCTCGGTCGAGGTTAATCATCGTGTAGCTCCCGTACTGGTTCTGACTATCGGTTGCCAGAACAAGTGGTGGGCTACTACCATGGTTCAGTTTCCGGTCGAGACGGTGAAGAGCCGGCCGTTGTCGCGCATCGATTCTTTGTAGCCTGCAACGACACCACGCCCTGTGCTGCCCGCCTGCAACTTCGGCCTTTTCCGGTCCGCCATCCTTCAGGGAATCTCGTGAACGCCCTGACTAAGACCACGTTTGTTTGTCATGGTCTCCTGTGTGGTTCGCAATGTCTCAGCAGTCGAATGTACTGCGCGTTGCTATTCGGGTTTGCCGGCGTCTAATCGGATTGCTGCTCGACTATTTGGACCGGCATGGGGCCGTCAGGGAACTCGACGGTGGGTGTTGGCCGGAACAGAGTAACGCAGGCTGTGGTGATCGCGAGGATGAGCGAGAGTGCTGCAATACCGATGGACGTCTTGGTGCCAATTCGGTCAAATCTTGCTTGCTTGTCTCCGGCTTCCTTTTGGGCAACGAGAGTGTTTGTCACTTCTTCCATATAGTCAATGATTGTGACCACGCCTCGTGATTGAGCGATGGTGTTGATCTCACGGACTTCTTCACGTTCTTCGTCGGTGAGGTCAACCCCTTGTTCGGCGGGTACAAGTTGACCGGACGCCTTGTTCGGCGCTGATTCGTCCTCGCCCACCTCACCTTCTTTCGCTGGTTCAGATTCGTCTCCAAAGGGCTTGAGTTCGCCGCGGGGATCGACCGGAATGTTGAACTGCTCCGAGATCTGCTTCGTCAGCGCCTTCATCACGTTCGACATGTCAGGCGCGTACTTGGATATGTCGGGTGTGTACTTGGCCGCGATCTTCGGACTGGGCGCGACCTTGAACTCGAGCTTCGGGGTGAGCTTGGTCCCCTGCAACACGTCAATATTGGAGCGAATGTTGCTCATCGACCTCAACGCTTCGCGGGCAGCAGCTAGTGACCTCGCTGCGCGCTCCCGTTGGACTTCTTTCCTACGCTCACTCTCCTCAGGCGGGAGAAATTGGCGGAGGCCATCTTCCTTCTCTTTGATGAGCTGAAAGTCTGCCGCCGAGCGCGTTTCTCCTTCGTCTCTAGGGACTAAGAGCTTCGCTTTGATGAGTTGTTCGTAGGTGTAGTCGTTCCAATCGAGGTCCGGATTCGTTACGTCGATTTCGAGCAATGGCTTGTCCTTGTGGAGTCGTGAACTGGGTCGGGTCTACGGGGCGATGACGGCTTGGACAATGATTGTCCCGACTGCCGCCAGCAGAGAGGCGCCTGCAATGGCGATAGACCACACCGCCAGCGTGCGTGTGCCCTTCGCATCCTCCTTGGCGTGCTCCAATTGCGAATTGAGAGTGGCGTTCGCGGTTCGGAGCTCGGCGAGCTGGTCGTCCATGACCTCAGCGCCGGCGACGAGGGCGTTGCGGTGCTGGCTCAAGCTGTCGATGATCTTGTCGAGCCGCTTCTGCGTCTTGTCGGGTTTGCGTTTAGGCTTCGCGGGTTGCACACCGAGTTCTTCCAACTGCTTATCGGTGAAGACTGATGGGCGGGGCAATTTGAAGTCGGCTAGAGGGGACTTGCGATTGAATATCTTCTCGGTGACTTCGCGCAACGGATGGGCGTGGACAGATTCGGTGATCTTAGCCTGCGCCTCCGCAGGGTCAGCAGTGCTGTCCACGAGTTGCTTGTACTGGTTGAACTCGGCGCGTGCCTGTGCCGCAAAATAGTCGCGTCGTCGTTGCCGCTGCTCGTCGTTGAGTCGGCCCAGCAGCTCCTTCTCCGCTGCCTGTTGCCGCTCAACGTTGTGGGCCTCGGCCTCTTCGTCGTCGTCCAGGAGCAACGGGCGTTCGAGTCGCGCGGTGACGAGCTGTTGGGGGTCGTACTGCGAAAGGTCGAGGTCGTCAGTGACGGTGATAGTCAGCATGTACCTGATTCTATGGCTCAGGCTCCGCTATCCGACAAGACGCGCGCTCGTCTGTCCATCGGCCCTACTGTCGTTCCCTAACCACGCCATAGGAGACGCAGCGGTCTCCTACTCAGACCGTTTGGGGCCAAAGGGTGGCTCTCCGAGCATCGCCGGCGACCAGCTGCATCTCAGACTTCAGTCGAGCAGCTCTTCCTTGCCAGCAGCAATGAGATCGCCATACCAATCAGTTGTCTTCGTAGAGACAACCTCGTCGGTGAACTTCCAGTCGAAATCAGTCATCTCAATCTTGGCCATAGCCCACCCGAGGCGATAGCCCTTCTTCTCATTGTTGGCACGAGCAGTCTTGAGCGTGCTGGCATTCGATTCAGAGAAGTACTTACTACCCTCGTTGCTCGAGATGGTCCAGTACCGGTTGCCCCAGTCGTTGGTGCGGTCATCGAGGCGGATGAGGTTGCCGGCAAGGTCGAAAACTGCTGGACGTTCGCAGATGTGGCCCTCATCGGCGAACGTGGCCACAGCGAGATAGCGAGACTGCATCCGCTGGCTTGCCCACTGGGACAGGAATCCGTCGGAGTCGCAGCGTTCGAAGGACTCGGCGGACTCACGACTAGCGTCGGCAGCGAGAGCTCGCCACTGTTCGCCAGTGCGCTCCATCGCAGGAGTGGTGCGGATGCCGGTGAAAGTGACCTGCTCGCTCATGATGATTCTCCTGCTCGTGTCGTTGGTGATCTCAACAAGCACAGAGCAAGGGCTGAAACGTGGCTCATGATCTCGCGCTCACCCAGTCGGTCGCTCACATGGGCTCTTTCCCTGGACTCAGCTGTTGGTGTCCATGTCGCTCCGGAACTAGGGCAGACTCCTGACTGCCGCCCATCGTCTCTAGGAAAACTCGTGCTCGGAGAAGTCCCAACCCTGATCATCCAAGAACAAATTCGGATCATTGACAGGGATGTTCTGCTTACCCCGCATCCCGAAGTGGGACAGGGGAGCAGAACCACCTGAGCGAGGCTCGCGGGTCGCATCCACTGCTGCCCAGAACTGAACGGGACTGAGCTCCTGGCCGTACTCGTCCATCACGGACCCGACCTCGGCTACCCGCGCCTCCCAGTCTCGGCGGGACTGGATACTCGGGTAGGCCCGGAAGCTAAATTGCCAACCTACGGATCGCTTGCCGATGTGGAGATCGTCCACGGTGCAGTGCTCGCAGGGGCTTGGACACGTCTGAGGCAGGTAGAAATTAGTGCTCGCAATGAGACCGCCTGTCGTTGGTGGTGAATGAGCGGTTGAAGCGTAACCTCGCTGCGCGATAGCTCAAGGTCGTCTTTACAGTAGATCGAAATTCTTGTCAGCCTAGTGAGAGTTGGGAGAAGCGGATGGCTCGAGTGCGGTATATCAGTTGTTCTCGCCTTCAGTTAGGACTAGCGTCGTTTGGACGGCAGCGAGGGGTGAACATCATTCCTTTCCGGTTCGGTACGCCTTAACTGCGACCTTCTTTCCACGACGCATTTGGAAGTACCCTCGGGTGTCGTGAGGAGTCCGAGCTCCGCTCGAAAAGCGGATTGCCTGAATCGTCGCGCTAGACTCCGCCTCCCATGTGATATCTCCGGTGGTTCGATAGGTAGCTGTAGAAGCTTTCGCGATTAGTGAGGTGACGCGCTTGATGATGCGATGGTCCCAATCAGCGTGAGTTTTCACGAGCTTGTCGCCTGACTCAAAAAGAACTGCGAGGACAATGATGGCAACCACCTCGGAGCTGTGCGTAACGAAGGTGCGAGATCCTGCCTTCGGGATTCGAACCGATGGCATTCGAGCTGAACCACTGCTGGGGATGAACTCGACAGAGATTGATGCAGCCCCACTGGTTACGGACATGCCAGCTATAGAAGTTTGCTCACGGCCTCTATGGACTCCCAGAGGTGTCTCGAAGACGAGCACCCACGATGGATGTCGAGTGAGCTCGGCCGCCAGATAGACCGAGTCTGCTGAAATTGTTGCCGCGGAAAGTTCTGAGAGTCTGTCGTCAATCAGGCTACACACAGTCTCGTGAACGGCGACTCCGGCACGGTTGCCGGTGGGCGGCCGAACATCAGGCTGAGGTTCAGCTAGGTCCGGACTCGATACCGGTCCTGGCTTGTTCGTCTTTTTCGAACGCTGAAGGTTCGTCCATATCGGTTGAGCGATCCGATAGTCATGGAGCAGATACAGTTGTTTCAAGCCACGCGCAATACTGACAGATCCTCCGACGGAATTCTCCACCGCACACAGTGCCGTCAGGTGGCTCAGGTCTTCCTTGCTGAAACTATCGTCAGACACCGATGCAGTGACGGTGAAATTTCCCGGCACGTTCATCGCCGAGAGCACGAACTCTGCTTTGCGCTGTGCGTTCACGGACCAGTACCGATTTCTCACAATTGGGGCAATCCATTTGGGGAACTCCGAACGATCGTTGTTCATGAGGACAGTCAGCCATTGTCCGAAGTTCCGGGCCGTACACTTGTGCTCGAAGTCCGCCTGTACGTCATGCACAGAAGGCTCATCGTTGAGTCCACTCCACGAAGTATCAAGCTGGTCACTAGATTCGAGATAGGCGTGCGCGCACGACAAGAAGTAGCGATATTGAGTGATGTGATCTGAGTACATCAAACGCTGATCGTAAGCCTTCTTCTTGGTCACAACTTCCTCTTCCCGATCCACTCTTGGATTTGACCAACGATGTGGTCAACATCAGATGTCAGCCCGTAGACGATCAATTCAATGTAATGAGCCGAGTGAACTGGCAACGATCGCAGTGGGTGTTCGCGTAAGCGAACGACGTCGTAGCCCGCGGCGATGAGATCGAGACTCTTCTTCGTATCGGTGTCCGTCTTCTCGGAGTGCCAATACGAACCGTCGTACTCGACAATGACCGACCGGTTGGCTTCATCGGCCTCGATCAAGATGTCTGGTCGCCACGCTCGCGCGTGAGTGAACTCCTGGCTTCGGATCAACCGTCCCGAATGCACCGAAGGAAAGATTCCCGACAGGGCGTCGAGATAAGCCAGCTCAATCCTCGACTTCCCTGTGACCGAACACTCCGGGCACGTTGAGCCGTTCGTGCGCGAAGCGGTTGTCGCCTGCCAGCGATGACCAGACTTACACACCCACTCAGGGGTGTAACCGCGAGTCTGTCCCGTTGGTCGAACCTGCCAAGCCGTCTGTGGATTCGACGGTGCCCATTCATCCGCCAGCTCTGGATAGTGATAAGCCAACGAGTCGAGGATTGAAGCACACCGAGGACAGCGGAGCCGTTCACGTTTGTCACGCGCCCCCGGTGTGCCTTGCCACTCAAAGCCGCAGTTGGGGTCGCGCCACCAAACCATTCGCCGGGACTCCGGAGACAGTGCAACCATGAGGATCTTCCCATTTCGAGTGGGGTGAAACTGCTCGGCCAGTTCGGCGCCCATCCGTGGTCGGGCCTGATCCGACGTTGCCTCCTCAAGGTTCTTTCGCCGTGTCGTTTGAGCCCGACATGCAGGGCACCCTCTCAGTCTCGGCGCCCGTCGCGCTCTGTGCCCATTTTCGCAGGTGAAAACAAACTGCTGATGGGTATTGACTGCGACCGTGGCTGGATCTCTCTCGTCTGCCCAGTAGGCAAGAATCTCAGGAACGTCGGCGACGAACTTGTCCGAGTAAGAGTCAGTCTCCATCTGGTACTCAGACATTCGTTGTTCGCTACAGCTCGGGCAGTCCCAAAGGGCAGCCGGTGAGGACACGAACTCGTGCCCATGGTCCGGGCACTTCCAATGGATCTTCCGGGTTGCCTTCACCGGTGTCGTTAGCCAATCCTGCTCAGTATTGAGGTCATGATCCCACCACGACAAGTACTTCGAGCTCGAATCTTTGAATAGGTTCGACGTTCCTGACTGTCTTGGGGGAGTTCGACGAGTACCAGTCCTCCGGCAAGAGCACCCCATGTTGCCGACGCCACGGGCTTCAATCTTTCCGCAGCTTCGACATCTCACTCGATGAGGATCGCCAGACATCGAGGGCGAAAAGCACGCGTTCAAATACTCGTACCCCATTTCGGCCGCATGTCGACGCACAACCTCAACTTCTTCGATGTCGGTTGCACGATCCATGAGAGGAACACGATTCCATTTCCACCAGAAACAGGCCCGACATGGTTTCTCGGAGTCCATCTTCTCGATGATGTAGTCCAGGCGGTAATGAGCGACAGTTCCACAGACCAGGCATTCAGTCAGCCAGTACGCGGTCGCCTTGCCTGGGAAGTCCTCGACAGCCTTCAGCCCCGCTCGATCGAGCAATGACCCAAGATGTTCCAGGCACCACGTTGGTTTCTTCCGAGTCAAGAATGCTCCCGGCTCCGAACACCCATCCCAACGACAAACTGCTTGGTCCACTGCCACCCCACCTCCGCCTGCGCTCACCGTTGAGGAGCCTTCTCGCCCTCACCACTTCTGATCATAGACAGCAGTTGTGGCATAAGGGGTCTCGACTGTCTAACGCTTGCCTGACCTCACGGCTACGACCACCCAAGCGACGACGGAGATCACCCACACTGCAATCAAGACTTCAGCGATGATGAACGTCACTCCGAATACTGAGATCGCGACGTCACTGAGCATTGGCACCCACCGGGCCAAGCCGAGCGTGGCAACCATGCCCACACTGAATCCAGACAGCACGCCCCACGACAGCTTCAACACCGAACGCACGAGAATCCGCGACCTCGACACTGACCGGGCCTCACCATTGTGCGCAATCGACATGCGACCTCCAGAGCAATAGAAATTCAATCACCCGGACAGAGATGCTACCGCTGCCATGGTTCACCAATGACAACGCCGCACGTAGAGATGACATGCACCCAACAACGACCACCAGGCAACTCGGAACCGACCACGGTAGTGGCGAAGTCATCGACGCGACCGGACTGCCCAGGCCGGGAGCAAACGCTGCGGCGGTAGCCGCCGAGCGTGGTAACCGCCTAGTAAAGAGGGCTCCGCCCTGGCGGGCGTCGCCTGGAGCGCAGCGTTTCTTTTCGCCGCGAAGCGGCCTCGTTTCGTCCCTGAGTCCCAATCAGAGCCGATCAGTTCCACTATTCGTCTCCGACAACCCCGCGTACGCCAGCCAACCGGCAACCCTCAACCTCTATAGACCAGGCCCACCGGCAGACCAACCCCGAACTCAGCCACGCAGTCACAGCTACACCTCTCAGCAACTTCACACCGGTATCGGTACGCAACCCACTTGCCACTTTCACACATCATCTGCACTTAGCCACGCACTTACTTCCTCACGCGCCCCCGTGTGCAGCCGGAGGCTGGTGATTGACTCTGTCCTGATTGGTTACTCCTGCTTCTTTGTCGACTTCATGTCACACCTGCTGCGCAGGCCACGCTGCGCGTGAGTCCCGGTCCGGCCCGCCTCGTCCATCACCTAGGTCCTTTTCGACAACCCCGCCATACGGCCAATTGGGTATAGCCGGAGGCTAATTTGGAGTGGAGATTTATCGGAGGGGAAGCCGGTGGGGCCATTTGGATGCCAGGAGCGGGGATGTTCGAATGGCGATAGAACGG
This sequence comes from Brevibacterium antiquum, assembly GCF_016107655.1. Classification (GTDB taxonomy): domain Bacteria; phylum Actinomycetota; class Actinomycetes; order Actinomycetales; family Brevibacteriaceae; genus Brevibacterium; species Brevibacterium antiquum. The sequence continues at coordinate 60,909 of NZ_JABASX010000014.1, read as the reverse complement.
AGGATATTGCTTTATCGACTCGCATTTCTCCGCTCCTGGTTATTGGCCAATGTCGTTCGATTTCCTCGTCCCAATCGGCCTCCGCGACCACGGCTCTGACCTCGAACAACACCCATGCGCGACCACATCCCGCACTTCGATCACCCACACCCAGAGGTCTGAACTAGGATTCCGGACGAGCAAAATGGCTGTCATCCTGACGACTGACCTGGTCTTCTGCGCATAGATATGGGTATGGACAGTTTCAACTCATCTCAGACCAATGTGCGGACCTTCGTGCCCACCACCCAAGCACGGCTGGACCCGGCAACGTTCAACCAGTCCGCCCAGGCAGCGATCAGAGTGGCTACCGAAAAAGGTTCAGCTGCTCTCATGGTGACGAAGAGGGAAGCCGGTGTCGCTTCTTATCTCGTTCTAGACGGTGAGCTCAACGCTCATCATGCGGCTGGAGCCCTGGCCAGGGCTCTTGGTGCGAAGGTCGAGACTGTCGACGAATCGTGGTCTGACAATCTCGCGGACTCTTACATTTCAGTGCTCGAAGTCGATGATGACACGACTATCGGCCGCTACGCCCAGGTGGGCGCCGACCATCTCGAATTCGCACGACAGGTCGCTGCATCGCTGTCGGTTGGCGAATGGGCGGCGGTGACATTTCGGAGTCCATCGAAGCGGGAGAACAAACGCTGGACGAAGTGGTTGGATTTCAACGCCGGCCATGGTTCGGGTTCGCACCACTCACGGGACACCAACGCTGTGATCGTCTCACTTTTCGCCGGTTCGCACGAAAGCCACGACCATTCCAACACCATCTTGACCAACGTTGCTGGTTCAATGGTCGGTCTCGACCTCGATACTCATCCTCGCCCAGTGAAATCGTCGAAACGCCTGCTCATTCCGCAAGTGGCTGCACTGCTGTGTCTTGGAGTAATCGGCTACAGGGGTGCGATCAGCGAGAAGGTGACCAGCTTGCACGGCGACTTCTGGGAGGCCCTGTCAGGTTGGTTAACCCCGTCGATGATCTTCATGGTTTTCGGAACCATGTTCGGTGCCTGCGCCATCGTCTGGTATCTCCGCTTCTCCGATCGCTGGCCCAGTTCGGCTCGCAGCCTGTGGCTGGACCTGACGGCAGGCATCTTTCCTGCACCGAATAAGGGAGGCCGGCGAATCCGACCCCCGAGGAAGGAGACGTTGAACCCAGATAAGACGATCAAGCGTGAAGAATTTGGCGGCGACTATCCGCTCGACCATTGGTCGTTCAAGGCCGCAGCCTCCGTTTTCACCTCGATTGCGGCACCAGCATCGGGGGCATTGTCGGGCCAGTCGCAAACCGAGATGCGCATCGTGCCACCGCCTCTGCTTGACCGTGTCGGCCCGGTTGTCGGCACCGCACCAGATGACGGGAACTCTGCCCACCTCTTCGCCTCCCAGCTTCAATACGGAGTCGCACTCATCGGAGAGAGAGGCTCGGGCAAGTCTCAGTTGGCCAGGGCCCTGTTCGGCTTCGACATTCTTGAACAAAAGTGCCCGTCCGGTTTTCCCGGATTCCCCGGAGAGAAGAACTCACTCATCGCCTTCGAGAACAAGGGCCCGGATGGTGCCCAGCACTACCTCGACTGGGCCGCTGCTCTCGGCCAGACTGCCGTTCTCATCGATGTCGCTGACGTCAACACGTTCGGCATCGACTTCACTGCCACTGGCGGATCAATGAGCTCACGGGCTAATGAGTTCGTTGATGCGCTGGTCTATGCCTTCGAGGACGGCGCCATCCAATCACGTGCCAGGACATCTCTGGGCCAGATTTTTACTCTCGCCCTCGCTGTCGAATCCACACCACAGATCACCGAGTCAGCCAATGAGAACCTTGAGCCCTTGGAGCCGGTCATCGAGTCGGGCCGCTCATTTGTTTACTATGCCTACATCCTTTCGGGAGGGACTGGAGGCGGGGACGCGATCGCCAAACGCCTGCACGCCGCGATTAAAACCTATGCTGGCGACAACCCCGACAATGACGCGATCGTCGAAGCGATGACGTACGGCTCCTACCCGTTCACCAAGACCCCGTCTGAGCGGTTGAAGATGTTTGAGTCCTCACAGACGAAGTTGTCGCAGTTGGCCGAGATGGAGGGGTGGTTCACCCCTAAGAGATCCAAGGTCACCTGGCAACAGGTGGTTACTGCTTTCCGTCCGACCGTGCTCAATTTCGGTCAGTCGATCTCAGGTGAACAGGTCGCCGAGCGGAACACAAAACTGATGTCGTCGATGGCCCTCTACACATTGCAGCGCCAGATTGAACGCACCTGTTCTGGCTGGGAAGTACTGAAGCAGTGGGTCTCGATCTACGCCGACGAGCTTTCACTGCTGGCGGGATCCACCGCTGAACCGGTCGTGTGGTTCCAAGACAAGGGGCGCTCATTCGGTGTGCGAACGATCTTTGCCACGCAGCGTCAGACTCAGCTGATGAGCGAGGTCGCCGACATGCTGTTGTCGATGAAGACCCTCATCGCCTATAAACAGCGCAACCCGGACATCATCGACAAACTGGTGCGCATCCTCGACCCCAACGGTGAGGACTGGCGGGCCAGTGACATTACGAGTCTGCCCAACTTCACAGCAGCGGTGAAAACGTCGACGAACGTCAATGATCTGCCGGCCTTTACCTTGTCGGTGGAGAACTTCGAGGCCGACCGCCGTGCCTTTGCCGCCAGGCAGGGATACCAGCTCCCGACCGTTGCAGAAGGTGTCGCATGAAGTTCTCATCGCTATCCTCACCTATTGCCGACACAGGGTTTGCGGCACACGACCGAATTGACCCGTTCTACGACGGTCTCTGGACCCATGGATCGCAGGGGCTGTGGACGAGATTCGCCGAGGCCAAGTCACAGCACGAGGCGGGTCTAGTCAATTTGCCCAAGTATCTCGACATCGAAAAAGAGGAGGCGATGGCGCGAGTGACCAGCGCCAACCAGTGGGGCTTGAAGTTGGCATTCTTGTCGGCCCTGGATGCCTTTCGCACTGTCACAGCTGAGCAGATGGTGGCACTGACTGGAGCGAAATTTCACCTCAACCACACCTCACCATTCGTCCCAGGAATGTTCGCGTCCGGTCTCATCGACATGGGGCGAGTGTCGTCAGCCCTGGCACCGGGCCGTGCCGGAACTCTGGGGCATCTCTACCGACCATCTCGCACTATGACCTTCGACCGTGACTTCGCACAATACTTGACCTACCCAGAGCTGGTGTCGGTCACCGGTGGTCAGTCCTGGACTTCCGGTGGCCTCTATGACCGCCACAACACCCTTTCAACAGAGCTCATGTTGCGCTTGGCCGAATACACCGACATTGCCACCATGCTGGGGGAGAAGTTCTCGACCTTTGACCTACTCTTCGGCTCCGGAGTCGGACGAGAGCCAATCGAGTCTGGTCGTCGTGGTGACGGGGTCGTCATTCGCCCCGATGGTGTGCGAGTGGTCATGGAGGTGACCGCTTCGATGTCTCCCGACTCTTTCGAGACGAAAGTAGGGCGCTGGGCCGAGTACTTTGACGCCTATCCATATGAATCCAACGGGGTCGTCGTGTGCTTTGTCATCGCCAATCCGACCCAGGACATGTCCTCACATTCGAAGGTTTCTCGAAGCTCCGTCAAACGAGCATTGCGCAAGGCTACGGCGCAGAATCCAGGTTCCGGCCGGGTTCGTTCCCGACACCGTATGTTCTTCACCGACTGGCAGGATTGGTTCCCCTCACTTGGCGAAGTGTCGACTGACTTCCTCGACATGATTGCCTACCGCCCATCGACAGAGGCACATGGCCTAGATGAAGAATGCTCGATGCTTCTCGACGAGTCTCTGGCATTACGTAAGCCCACGTTTGCGCCATTGGCCGTTATCGACAACGCTGCCGGACTGCGTCAGACGCCGCCCTGGCTGCGTGCAGGAAAACAACCAGTCCAAATTGTTGACTCCGAAGTTGCGGCGGCTGGCCTCGATGACCACCCGGTGATGAGTCCGGAACGTCGAGAGACTCGTTTCGGAAAGACACTGCCGCCACCGCGCTTGCGCACCATTACACACAATCTGCCACCGCGGGCGACATCGTCGAAACAGTGGGCTACCCACCGCCGACTCATCGGAGGCGAAGGGGCATAGACACAGTGAAGACAGTTCCAATCAGCAAAGGACGACGACATGGCAGATGACGACGAGGACAAGGGCCGTTTTTCCAAGTGGCTCGAGGATGTCCGTTCGAACAAGCGCAGCGAGGTTAACTCGTTCTGGCAGTCGACGACCGGTGTGGTGGTAGCAATTATCTTCTTGTCACTGGTTGTTGCTGGCGCCATCGTTCGCGCATTCATCTGAAGGGGCGCTCATGTCAGGCGCAAGCTACGGGACTCCCGGTGGATCACTCGGCGAGAACGAAGACACATCCTGGGCGGCGAACAAAGCTGTCGCCGAGGTAGGCCGCATTGGTGAGCAGATCGTGGGCAATATGCTCACCGACCTTGTTGTCACAAGCAACGGCGCAGTCGTTCTACACGACCTGTCCATGCCCGCCCATTGGTCGAAGGCAAACATCGACCACATCGTCATCACTGGATCGACAATCATCATCATCGACGCAAAACGCTGGAAGCCCAGTACCTATTACACTCTGGGATCCACGGCATACCGAGGCTTGTTCTCCCATTTCAAGCACGCTCAGAAGAACGGAATGGGCCACGCCGCCGATTCAATCCAGACAATGATGTCCAAACGGCAGCTTCACGCCACGATCTCAACACCATTGGTCGCCGTGGTCGCAACGGGTCCCGGCTTCATGTCGACGCACTTCCTCAGGTTCCCGCGAGCTGAGGTGGTTTCGAAGAAGGGCTTGGCGGTTCGAGTTCGCCGCCTGATCCGGGATCACGGTCCTGCTGACCAAGCGATCGTCGATGCGATCTCGACTCTGCTCAAAGACTCCTCTGCCTATTCCGCACCATCTCGTTCGGTGCCCACCGGTGATCAGGCTCCGACCACCCATACCTCGGTCACCCCTGCCTCGAAAATCACCAGCAACGTGACGTTTGTCGCCGGTGGCATTGCCGAAGACGAGACAAATCACAGTGACGAAGGGCGAGCATGAGTAGAAAGGTCCAGCAGCGTAAGGGTGATGACTCCCCGTTGATCCTGGCCGGTGCGGCTATCTTTGCACTTGTCGCCATCTACTTCGGCTACCCAGGGTTTGTGCTCTTACCCATTGGTGTCACGATTGCCGCGTTCATGGCTTCTCCGCCTGAACTGACTGACAAGAAGAACGGCCGCCCGATTCCAGCGGATGACCACGAGACTGCGAAGCTGCGCAAATACCGTTCGCGGCAGTCGCTGAAGTCGACGTTTTTCAATCCTGAAGCGTGGTGGCCAGGCGCTGAGGTGCGACTGTCGTGGTTCGTCTTCCTTTCCTTCTCGATCATTGTGGGTATGATCCCAGTCGGATTCGATCACTTCGGGATATTCAGCGATTACGAGATCGCCGATCATATCTTCGGGCTCATCAACGCGATCGCAGTTTTCATCACCATCACCGCCTACGATGACGCCTCGCGCCGATTCGCCTCCGATGATGAACCTCGGCCAGCTGTGGGAGTGAAGGATCTTCGGTCAGCACTGCCGAAGACGCTGAAGATCACCGCCGAGGTACCGGACTTCGTCAAGATCATTGCTGCTCACGGGCTCCAAGTCATTGTCGTGGCAATCTATGTCGGCGTCGGATTCGTTGCCACAATCGCCGTAGGTTTCGGTCTGCGAATCGTCGCGGCCATCTGGGAATCGTTCGTCGGCCATTCGTTGACCACCTATGGTCTGCCAACTCTGGCATTCGCTGCCTGCGGCGGAATCGGCCTGATGCTTATGGTCATCGCTTCTGTGGTGCGCCCACGAGTCATCGGTGGTTGGCGGTTGCGCGAGGCCGCGCGTGCTGAGTGGAAGCCGCGGTGGGCAGATCTGAAATTCGACCCGGCTCCAGCTTTGATCGATCGCCGCCAACTCAGTGCCGGACTGATCGACACGTTCCAGGCGCCGGCGGGCAAGGGTGCGATGACGTTCATCGACAAAGAGGCTGACATCATCCCGGCACTGGGAGCCGGGCAGTCAGCCGCTGTCATCGAGTCACCGCAGGTGGATGCTCTCGGTCAAAAGGTCGAAGGTTCCATCCATCCGAATGAGTTCCGTGTTGTCCAGATCCCGGCCGATTCTGTGCCTGATGCCTTCGACGCCGAGGCTGACGCTGAGATTACCCATCTGTCCGCAATCTTGGCGTGGAAGCCGAGATGGGCGTCTTTGAAGTTCAAGCCAGCACCGCGGCTGATCTCGCGCGAGATTGTCGGGGCCTTCGCCGTGGACACCTTCGATGCCCCGCAGGGACGCTCCGCCACTGAGTTCATGACCACTCATGCCGCTAAGGTCACTCCCACGCTGGGAGCTGGTGTCTCTGGTGCCATCTTGTCGATCGCCGACCAGAACGGTGTGCACCCAACCCAGTTCCGTGTTGTTGCCTCGAAGACAGAACAGGCTTTGTCGATTACCGACCCCTCGATGGGAGACGAAGAGCTCTCAATCGCGTTGGAGTCTGCCATCGCCACTGTTTGCAACGACGCTCAGTACGCCCGCCCCGACATTGCCACCATCGTTGCACTCCACGACGAGTCTTCGCCGGTCGCTGCTTGGTACGTTGGACTGTCAATTGATCCGGGCATCGTCCGCCACATGCGACTCAAGGGCGGTTTGCAATCGCAGTTCGCGGCCAAGCTCGGTTGCGTCGCGGCACTCAACGACAATCCAGAGCGCATGGGTGGCCTGGCCCTCTACGTCGGAGCCTTCGACGATGACAAGCTTTCACCGAATGACTCGGGCCGCCAAATGCTGCCTGAAGTCGCTGGCGTCCGTGAAGAAGACTGGTGGAACGGCAAGTGGATGACAGCGTTGGACTCAAAGATCAACGCACCGTTTCCGATTCCTGACACACCTCAGCAAGATGCGACTCTCGTCGATGGAGCTACCCTGCACCGTCGCTTTTTCTCGATTCTCAACAATGAGCGCGTCTCGGACTACTTGAGCCCGAAGATCGAAGAGCCGCTGTCGGTAGCCCTGTCCTCTGCATTGGCCGGCGTCACCGGCTACATGGAGCGTTCGGGCAATGACTTTAACCAGCACAACCAGGTCATCGTTGTTCAGTGGGCAGATCGCTCCAAGCCTGTACCAAAGTCCCCGGCCTACCTGAGACCGCAGGTCCGAAGCTCAAAAGTCTCAGCTGAGGACTGGTTGCTCAAGCTGATGATCAACCAGGCATTCGATGCTGCGAAGCTGACTCGACCCGGCGTGACATCTACCGCACCACTGTCATCGCCGAACGCTGATGACGGATCGCACCTGTGGCGGGTCAATATGACATTGCTCGGGGGAGTGACGACCGATGTCATTCGCAAGCATCTGCCGCGCATGAAGGAACGCCTGTCAATCCCGTGGGCCACTGTTTTCAAAGACACTTCCGGGACTAACACCACTGGAGTCAGCCTCGTTATGGGCGCCCATCCCGAGCACGTGAGTCTGGGCAATGAGAAGCGTGACCGGCCGCTCTTGGTCGACCTCGAATGGCAGAAGGCCTTCGCTGAGGCCAATGTTGTCTCTGCCTCGACCGGGGAAGTCCCAGCACTGGTGAGCACCCACACTTTGGAATACAACGACAAGGTCCGCTCGACGACGTTTACTCTGCCCGGCATGGATCTTGCCAAGCCTCGCGCCGCGATCGGCAAGCTCACCTCGGCGACGGGCAACGCCTTCCTCCAAGTCAGTCCTGACCCGACGTCGCCACAGCAGTTCATCCTTCTGTCGTCGAGAACCGATCCGATGCCCGACAACGTCGGCTTCCCTTTCCAGTCACCTATCGCAGGCAAGGATCAGGTCTTCGGCGTCGGCATCGATGGTCGTCCCAATGGTGTCGACTGGTCGAGCACGCCTCACTTGCTCATTGTCGGAGGTTCGGGCAGTGGCAAGAGCGTCTTCGCCCAGTCGGTGATGTACGGCGCCTTCTCTGCCGGTCATTCTGTCGTCCTCATCGATGCGCAGAAGCACGGTGCCGACTTCCAATTCGCCCGCAAATACTCGTCCGCCTTCTGCACGACTGTCGATGAGGCTCGAGCTGTCATGGAATCCATCTACGCCGAGGTGGAACGACGTGCTGCACTCAACGGCCACTACGGTGTCAGCTCCTTCGACGAGCTGCCTGAAACCGTACGTCCGAAGCGAATGATCGTCTTCATCGACGAGTTCCTGGGCCTGGTCTCAACTGGATCCCGGCCACCATCGAAGCCAGAATCTGATCCGAAAGCCGAAGAGGCCCGCCTGGCTGCCGAACGGTCATATATGAGCAAGCGTCGTCTGGCCTTCCTTGTTGGCCGGGTGGCTGCCGAGGCCCGTTCTGCCGGAATCAATCTGTCGTTGATGACGCAGAAGATGACGGCGAAGTCGCTGCCCGATGATCTCTCCGACCTCAAGACGAACTTGGGGCGTGTGGCGCTGGGCAAAATGTCCTATGGCGACAAAATGTCTGCGCTGCGGGACCCGGACTCAGCACCCAGCCTCGGCGAAATTGTTCCTCGGGGTCGCCTCGTGTGGGAGTCAGTGACGGCACCGGCGATCGCCTTGCAAGGGTATTTCTCACCCACCGACGAATACGGTCAGAGCCTGGCCTCGTTTATGGGCGACCCTGCCACCATCGAGTGCATCGACTTCACCGAACACCTGCCTGATAACTCATCAGACGTCATCGAAGGTCGAGTACTGGTTGCTGACGAAGCCGAGCCCACCGAGGTGGACGATGATCTTCTCCTCGACCTTGAACTCGCCGAGATCGACGACGTCAGTGAGGGCGATATCCCTGATTGGGCTAAGGATTTCACCGCCGAGACTGGCGAGACTGGCGAAGCCGAGGTGCCCCTTGACCACGATGATGACACTCCCACCTTGGATCTCGACGACGTCGCCGATCGTGGGCTGTCAGACTCCGAAGCTACCTCGACCAATGAGACTCAAGAGGCAGCTGGTTCTGAAGAGGATGATGCCGACATCGACTGGGATTCCTTCTTTTCAGACGCCGACGGTGAAGATACTGAAATAGCAGACGAGCCCGAGGCCGATGAGGGCGCTCCTGCCGAAGGCGCCACCGACCAGCAAGCCAGCGGCCGCGACCCCGTCTCGGTCGAAGACGCAGAGACCCTTGTGTTCCTGGACATCGACGGATGCCTGGCACCATTCGGAGGGTCGGCCCGCCGCGGCCAGATGACCATCGAGCCAGCCGAAGGTAGCTACGGAGACTCGATGGTCGTGGATCCACGAATCATGAAAGCAGTAGCCACCATTGATGCCCCGATTGTCTGGTCGAGTGCTCGTGAGGTCGAGGACGCTGATGTGTTGGCCGAGCACATCGGGTGGCCGGAACTTCCTGCCGTTGACACCGCTACAAACGGTCCCGGCCCTCACGAATGGTTCAAAACTAACGCCATCGTGGCATTCCTCGATGAAGTCCCATTTGCCGCTCGAATCGTCGTCATTGACGATGACGAGCCAGTCGCCGAGCTCGGCTCCGTATTGGCCGAGGCAGGCTATGACCACCTCATCATCCAGCCGGACTCGGCGAAGGGCTTGACGCGTGACCATGTCGCCGAGATCAACGCTTTTCTGGCCGGTGGCAGTGATGACACTGATGAGGCTGAGCCGGAACCGTCGGCAGCCAGACCGGAGAAGATTCGGCGCGCAGCCCGCCCCGCCAAGAGGCCGCGCCGAGCAGCTGCGGCATCTCGCTTGCCCAGCGACGACGAATTTTAAGACGAAAGGATTTGTGATCGCCCATGATGGGAGGACACCACGCGATCTCCGGCACCGCTGGAGCCATGGCTTTGGCTGGAACCACAGGCGTGAGCCTCGGAGTCATCGATGCCGGCAGCGGCATGTCGTTGGCCTCGTTCGCCGCTGTGGTCACGGGTGCCGCACTTTTGCCAGACGCCGATCACCACAATGCCACGATCGCTCACTCTCTGCCGAAGCTCGGGCCTTTGCCTTCCCCATCGGAGATCATATGTCGAATGGTCGGCAAGGTTTCTGGCGGGCACCGGCATGGGACTCACAGCATCATCGGGATCGCGGCCTTCGTCGTTCTGGCGATATTGCTAGGACAGCTGCGCTATGACGGGCTGGCTATCGGGGCGGCGATTATGGGATTCGTCCTCACTTCTTTCGCGCTGAAGGCATTGAAGCTCAGTGGGCCATTCTCCGTCCTGCCTTGGGGCCTATCGCTGGCCGTAGCGGGGTTTGTCATGAAGGAATTCGACACCGATCCGTTCATGTTGCCATTGGCCGTCGGCCTGGGGTGTGCCATCCACATCATCGGCGACATGGCCACGACCGACATGTGTCCGATTCTCTACCCTCTGACGCCGAAGGCTCCACAGGGGCTCGAGCATATTCCTGTTCTCGGATCGTGCTGGAACGACAAGGGCAGCTTCGGTTTCCCCATCCTCGGCAATGCAGGCTCGATGAGGGAGTGGATACTCTGTCTCGGACTCACTGGCTACGTGGTTCTCGCCGTAACGACGGAGGCAGGCATGTTCGATCCTGGTGCGTGGGCAACGCTGCCGCACTTCGATGAGATCAAGACTGGTCTGAGCGATCCACTGGGATGAGCCTCACGTCAGGGGGCGAACTTACGATTGAGGTATGACAACCTCACTCGATTCAAGGTCGATGATTGGCATTCTCGTTGGCAGGGCAGCAACGGTATCTGCGACCAAGCGGTATGCGTTGAGAAAAAATTCCAAGGCGCACAGTGACCGCCATCAAAGACAAAGATTCATCGATGATGCCGTGACGACGGCACGCGTGCTGAGAAAGGGGCTGGGGCGCTGTCTTGAGCTCGTCGACAACGAGGACTCAGACCCAGACTCGGGAGGGCGCATCCTTGACTTCCTGTTACGCTCTCTCATCGACTCAGGCGGGCCCCATTGGTCAAAGAACTTCGACAGTTTCTACGAACTGTCGACCACTTCTCAGAAGAATGCCATCAAAGACATCGAATCGATGACGCTGTCCGTTGCCACAGCACTGATGGCGCGTGCGGCGGACGACGACTGGGAGTTTGTATGGGCGGAGGCAGCCGATGCTGCGGGGTGGTTCATGGACGACATGGTCGCAAGAGAAGGTAGAAGTAATACTCTCATTCGCCCGGACCTACTGATCAAGCGTGGAGGCCGGCAAGCTCGGCTCATTGTGGATCTGAAATATCGGTCTCGCCTCACAGCTAGATCCGTTGCAGACGCACTCGATGATGTAGCCGAAAAATACGCCGAACCGTATTGCCACACGTTCGGCCGGCCAGTGAGTTTTTCCGTCTTGGCATACAACGAGTCTGATTGTCTGTGGTCTGACGAGGACCGTTACGATCCACGGCGATAGGCACGATCGGTTCCGGTTAGTCGTCGCACTGACTAGCCAGTGCCAGAGTCGCGCATAGTAGGCCTTCCGTGGCGTGCATGATCCGCTGTTGTCGCACCTTCTCCCGCTCCTCGTCTCCGGTCCAGGGGCTGCCGTCTCCTGGTCGGCTGGCGAGGTCGCGGCACTTCTCGAGTTTGCGCTCGGCGCTAGACAAGTAGGCGGACCGCTCGTTGGGACTCATGAGGCGATCCAGTCTTCGCTGGTGATGCCGTAATGGTCGCGCATGAGACGTTGCATCATGGTCAGCCCGTTGCGTTTGAGTCGGGAGCAATCTCGACTCGTCAATCCAGTCATCTCGGCCACATCGGCTGTTTGGGGGATCTGGCCGGTTGCGCCGTCGCCGAAGAGCTCACCGAAGTAGCAGTCGAGGACAACGCCGAAGGTCTCCGACTCCGTGGTGGCCTCCTCGATGGCCTTGGCCACGATGAATGCGCCCTCGGTGGAGTGTATGACCGAATCTAGATCTCCCGAAGTTGAGACATCAGGTACGACTTCGAGCGGTGAGACGGTGAGATAGAAGTCATCGACAGAGCAGATCAGGCCGCTCTTCTCGGGGTTCTTCTGTGTCTTGCGAAGATGCTCGTTCGTCGCGTCAACGACCTCAATGTCGGTGGCATTCTCAAAGCCGTCAGTAGCCAGTGATTGCCGCATGGAAGCCAAGAGCCTGCGACGACGATTGAGTGTGGTCATCCCTGACATGGGAGCTTCGCCGGCTGTCGTGTCTTTGTAGGTCTTCACAGCGTTGCGCGACTCGTTGCGCAGATACCCGGTCCACCGGTTGATGCGGTCGAAAATCGTTGGGTCCTCAACTGCCTTGAGGATGAGTTCGTAGTCTCTGGTGGCCACGATTTGGATGAGGTCATCCAAGTGTCGGTTCGGTGGCAAATTGTTCGTCCGGCACAGATGGAATGCGATCTGCCGGTAGGTCTCTCGTGCGGAACGAGAGTAGTCCTCGATGGCGACGGTTCGTGCGTCGTCATCGAGTGAGACGATGGACGAGATCACCCCTTTGATCGGATCGTCTTCGTCACTCATGTGAATCTCCTGCCGTATTCTCAGAAAAGGGGAAGCCCGGCCAGGGGGATTCCTGACGGTTCTCGCGAAGGGCATCGCAGTAGGCCATGAGTCTCTTACCTTGACTGCGAGGGTCGAACAACCACGCCAACGTGATCTTGCGCGTGGGGGTATCGCTGGAGTCTGAGATTTCCTTCAGCCGTTCGATCAATCTGTTCACTCGTGCCTGTGACCGGTGCTCGTCAGACGCGAGTAGGAGCTGCCTCAGCGAGATAGCTCCGAGCATCCTCCCTTCACCGTTTCCACCAACGCTGGTGAGAACGTCATTGACGCCCAAAAGGCCTTCGGCAACGGACACCAACCATTCCGCTCGATTTTGTCGCGCTGAACGTGAAAGCTCCGTTGCTGTTTGTGGTGCAATGAGATTGCCGGGTGAGGCATTATTCAACGCATTAATGGGAATACTATTTGATGACGGTTCCATTTGTTAATTCGCCCCCTTCGCTTGTCGTCTACACCAAATACCAGGATTGACCGTTGTAGTCGATGTCCAACGATTGGAAATCGACTCGGACCGCCTCAGCCATCGGGTCTCGAATGACATTGAGGGCGTCGGTCAGACGCTTATAGGACAGCCCGTCTTTCGGGTACTCCTTGCGGTAGAGCGCGATGACCTTCTCGGGATCGACCTCACCGCTTTCGGCGTAGACCTTTCGGATCTTGCGTCCGATCGCGGGATCGCCGACTCGCTTCTGGACGGCGGCGCCAGCTGTTCGTGAGATCTCAACGTAGAGATACCTCTGGGGGTCAACCTTGGCGAACCTCTCCGGCTTGCAGCACTTGTCGATGAGCTCAGACAGATACGATTGGTCAGGATCGCCCTCTGCCCCCAGGGTCATCTCGGTGGCCATGGAGTCGAGGGTTTCGGAGTCGAGTAACGGTTGGCCGAAGTCTTGCGGCCCGAGCTTCGTCACCGTCTTATCGATGTCGCGCATGAGTGAGACGTGCTGCCTTTCAAGGCACTCACGCAAAGTCCGCTCGATTGCGCTGAGAAAATTCCACCATGACTGTTGGGCCATTTTCTCGATCGTCTGCAAAGCTTGAAGGCTGGCTCCCGGAGTTATTAGTGATTGTTTAATTGTAAATGGCAACTGTGTAATTAACCTTGATTCCGCTCCGGGTTCATCTCCGTACGGAACATGTTGTTGAAATTGATTAGAATCAACAGTTACGGCCGTATTTCCGCTTTGACGTTTGCCCATTCCGGTAACAGTCCATCCCAGATGGTGGCATCCTTCGCTCAGTGCCTGAACACTGCCGCCCTCCCACTGCACGCGGACGGGCAGTAACGGCCGGGTGGTCTCACCGGACATGAAGGTGGCTTTGCGGCCAACGATCTTCGGGTCGGCCTCGGCCCAGAGCCAAACTGGCAAGGTGACGAGGGCGACCTCGGATTCCAGCGTCTCAAGGGGGATCATCCGGGCATCTTTGGAGTGAACAATTGCCTCGATGTAGCTGGTGATACGGCGGATCCATCGGTGGGCTCGTTCACCGCCCTCAGTGGCAAAGTCGTCGTGGGTCGCCGAGATCGCGGGATCAGTCATTGGTGCGGCCTCGTGAGAACAGTCGGGCGAAGAGCTGGGGGAAGAATCCTTTTTGGCTCGACCTCTTCTTCTGTGCTTCGCGCTCACGGTTGCCGCGTCTCGTTTGCGCCGCGGCCACGTGTTTGGCGCCCAAGCCACCAGCGGGAGTCGACGGGAAGGCCTCATTATCGTTTGTGACTCGGAAGAGGAGGTGGTCGATTACGGAGGACAGGCCGTCGAGCTCGGCGCCAGTACGGCCGGAGTTGAAGGTCTGCTTGAGGCGCGGGTCATAGTCAATGACGCCGACCCATTCTCCGTAGTCATCAAATCCCACCTGTTTGAGATTCGTCACCGGCTGTTCAGGTGGAGCAGCGTTGAGGAGCATCATGACTCGGTTGCGCTGAACACCGGCCTTATTGAGTTCGAGAACTCGATCGCCAAGATGGTTGTAGGACTCCCTGCCGTGTTCGGTGAGCATGAGCATCGCTGTCGGTGAGTTGGGATCATTGGCCCTGAGCGTGGGCACGAGCACCTCTCGATAGACAGTGTCTTCGGCGGCGGCCATCGCCTCAGCGATCTGAGTGTCGATGATGACTAGATCTGCCTTCTGCTTGGCGAATGCAATGGCTTTGGCGTAGAGCTCGTTCGTGACCAAACGCTTCGACGCCTGAGATGGAGGCGGGGCTTGGATAACACCGAACTTGATCTCTTCGAGATTGGCTCCGCTTCGCACCTGATTGATCTGTTTCGGCGTGACGAGTGCATCGGCCATGTTTCCTGAGAGAGCGGCGTCGGCGATGGTGGGCAGACTCGACTTTTTCAATCGGAGGCGGATGCCTGTTCCGGGCTGACCACGATTCGAATCAATGAGGATGACCCTGTACCCAGCCAGAGCCGCACGCTGGGCGGTAGCGATAGAAATTGAGGTCTTACCGACACCGCCTTTGCCTGCACCGATGACGAGCACTGAGGCGAAGGCGTCAGAGAACGGCGTTCTGCTGGGGGAATAGTCGGGTGCGTAGTCAGCGATCGCCTGGTCGAAGACATCGCCGAACTGATCGAAACCTTGAGCATGTGCCTGATAGGCCTCGTTGCTCGACCACTGATTGGGCATCCGGGATGAGCTTGGGGCCGACGGCTGTGCTGCCCACGAGGGCTGTTGTGTCGGAGTGGGCGCCTCGACCGGGGGTGCCGGTGTCGCCCATTGGCCCGTCGGCTGAACTGGGGATGTCTGCTGAGCTGTACCCGGCCACCACTGGCCACCCGCATGAGGCATGGCAGGCTCATATGCCTGCTGAGGTGGGGCCGGAGGGCTCGGCTGCTGATAGTGCTGAGCTGGTGCCTGTTGGTAAGCCACCGGCTGTGGCTGGGCTTCAACCGGTGGATGTTCGTTGCGAGGGTGGCCGTGTTGGCCCCCTGGCATCTGTGGCATCGGCTGGGTTGGTGGGTTGTGATCGTAGCTATTCGTCACTTGAGGTGGCTGCTGCGGGGGAGGTGGTGCCTGGTAGTCGTCGTACCTCACGGGGTTACTCCTCGATGGCGGTTCCTGTCCGGATGGCTGAGTCGGCTCGGGACGGTTCTGCTGGGACGGGTACTGGTCCATGGCAGGACTTGGTGTGGTCTGACTCTGGGCCGGCTGACCAGCCTGCGCCTGCGGCGGCGTTGGGTCGACGTGTGATTCAGGAGCGTCCCAAGGCGGCCCGGACTGGGCCGCCGACCGGTCTACGTGCTGTCCCGAATCGAGTGGTCCGCCCTGTCTGAGCTGGGAGGACGGCTGAACCATGGGTGGTTCAGAACTGGATTGCTGGACTGATGAAGGCGAAGATTCTGGAGAGTCGTGGGCCATCGGCTCGTTACGTCCCCATGGGTCTGGTCCGGCATGAACTGCGGATGCCGGTTCAGGTGTGGGACGCTGTCGGTCCTCAGCCTGAGTCGTGGAGGCCGATGGGTTGGACCACGGGTCGACGACGGACTGAAGACCTGAATCTTGTGGTGAGGCTTTGTCCGTGGAGGATGCCGATTCGTTCTGGGGCGGCTCCTCATCCGACACACCTCCGTGTGACATATGGAGAGGATTGCCACCAAGTGCAGATGCCCCGTTCATCGGCTGCATTGATGTCGACGTGCCTACTTCGACTACCTGGGCGATGCCGTTAGAATCAATCACAGGCGACGGCGAGTTGGGAGTCTCGATTCCCAATGAGTCGAGAACGTCCCACACATCAGTGGGCGCGGAAATCGTGTCCACGGTTGGGTGATTGGCAAAGGCACCACCCGTAGCGGTGGAGATCGCGCGGAGGGTTGTTTCCTTCGAGAGTTTTTCCGCCCAAGCCTTGAGCCCGACCTGGTTGAAGTCGCCAACGAGGACGACGCTAGGAGGGGCTTGGCTCGACATGGCCTTCTTGATGTTCAAGGCAGCATCGCGGAATCTCTGTCCAGAGATCACGTGGTAGCCTGCTTCGGCAAGAACATCTTCGAGGCCGGGCAGGTTAGCAATACCGATTCGCGTTGTTTTACTCACACCCTCTCTATGCGTCAAGGGATTGGGTGTGTCGAACAACTACAACATGGGAGAGTGCTTTCGGGATGGTCAGTGATTCTGGCAAGCTAATTTCGTCGACCGGGGGAGGCACACAGTGGTCGAACCACGTGAGCTAATCAAGCGGTTCTATCCGCATGTATTGCACCCGCCCGAGATCACCCTTGCATCGCGGTACGGGATCTCGATGGTCGAGCCGTTGTTTTCCATGTCTCAGCGCATGGAGATTGACTCCCAATCGAAACAATGGGCAATCCAATATCCTGCCTGGGCTCTGTTTTGGTTTGCCGGTGCTATTTCCGCCACGATGCGCACCCTTCCCGACAATGACCCGTGGTCGACTCGGCATCCATTGGTGACTCCGCCTCTGAGCTCGCAGGCACGTAACTCTTCAACGCCTCGCTTCGGATCTTGGCGCGACGTCGTCGATATCACCCCACCGATGCGCGAAGACATCGAAGTGGATATGGATTTGGCATTCTTCTCCGACGCTCTCAGCGATGACTCCGCCAAGGTACTGGTGGCTGGGCCCCGCGGATGGAAGACGACAGCTTCCGTCCTGGCCGAGTGCTCTGCCCCTGATGGGGAGTATCTCTACTCTGTCGGAGATGGTGCCCTGCGGTGGGCAATCGGTCGACGTCGACAATACTCCGGACACGGTGACACATTCCCGGTGACAGCGATCATCCAATCCGCGGCTAATGCGACGTCCATCATCAAAGGCAGCCATGAACCTTCTGAGGCCTTGGACAACCTAGTCCATCGGGAGAAGTTCTCGAACATGGCCTACGTCCCCCTCGACGACGAGTTCTAGGTTGCGACACATCACCTGAGACGGCGCATAGATGAGGTATGCGTGCCAATACTTCTCAGCCATCGACCGTCAAATACCACCAGCCTCTTGAGTCGTGGGATATATCGGAATACACCGCCATTGGTGACCCGCTCTTTCCCGCAACGGCAAAGCTGCACAAGTCTCGGGTTGCCCCACTTGTCGCTGCTGCTCGTGGCTACAAGTCAATGGTCTCGGCGTCGAATGATTTCAATGACTTCCTCACCTCGACCTATGGCAGCGGCACTTCGAAGGCGAAGAATGCCGTGCGTGGGCACGCGAACAACTCAGATCTGCTCTACTTGCCCAACTTCGCGCTCGATTCTGTTGCCGAACGCCGAGCATTCGACCCCTCGCACCGGCCCAGCGGCATCGCCCACCAGTACCGTCCGTCAAACCCCAAGAAGAATGATCAGGGCAAGCGACTCAAATACGTCTTCGACTCGGGCACGCAGACCGTCCTCGATGTTCATCCGTCGACCCCGAACTCGTATCTAAAGAATCCTGCCAATGTGCTCTTCACCGAAGGCATCATCAAGGGCGACTCCACTCTCAGTGCTTTCCTGAGATCGAATGGCTTCAGTGCTGACGACCTGCGCGTGGCCGGCAATTCGGCCAATCCGGACCAAGCTATCCACGACATGCTGGAGACAGTACCCGCCGACGACCGGCTCCTTATCGTCTCAATCGCTGGTGTCTACAACTGGAAGTCGAACCCTGAGTGGGCGATCCTACGGCTCAAAGACTCAACAGCATGGTTGGCCTTCGATGGCGACTTGGCTGTCAACCGTGACGTGTGGGAACAAACGACCAAGCTCATGGACTTCCTCAAACGCTCCCGTCGGATGCCCGATGACAAGGTCCTACTCGTTGACCTCGCTTCGGTGCCAGTTGCCAATGATGAGGACAAGGTTGGCCTGGATGATTTCTTCGCCGAACACGGCACCTTCGATGATCTGCCCGCCATGCTCACCGACACGGTTCCAGACGCGCCGCAGAAGGAGATCGACGCTTTCGTCGGCCAGCACCGCATGAACGAGTCAACGACAGCATTGCAGAAGTGCTATCCCGCTGATGAGATGTCTCCTGCCCGGTGGGTCAATCTTGTCGGCATTGGGGCTCGACTCATGCGCACCTCGGTCTACCGACAGCCGACCGTGGACGAAGAGGACTCGTGGTCGATCGCCGGGGCGTCCAATGTTGAGGCTGACCGTCGTGAGGTAGTCGTCGAACTCGGATACCTCGACGGAACAGAATCAGGTGAGCTCGACGCGAATGAGTCCACCGCTGGGCATAATCACGCCCAGATGACTGCCCCGATGTCGATCCTCGAGTCACTGCCACAAGACTGGGGGAGGCAGGGTGCCTCCGTGCCCTCAGACATCCTCACCTTGGCCGAGTGGCCACCGCGAAAAGAAGGCGAGAAGTGGCTGCGGGAGATGAAAGCGGCCCGGCGTGATGAGGTTCAGCATTACGAGCGCTGGTCGCGCATGGGTTGGGTGCCTTCAGCGACCCCAAACTGGCCGACCTTCGTCATCGGTGATCAGGTCATCGAACCTGACAATGTGGAGTCCGGGGCCCTGCCAGGTGTGACTGAAGATGAGCTTCCCAATGTTTCAGCCCTGGGAGTGCGACTGCGAGACCCCAACCTCACCGATGAAGAATACAGAGACTACGTCCGCGACAGCATGGAAAAGGTCTTGGAACTCTTCCTCGTCAATACACCGTGGAAGGACAGCCGCATCGGTGCACTCATGCTTGCATCAGCTCTGCGCCCGTGTATGCCCAAGCGTCCTCACGTGCCGCTGTACCTCGTGGGTGCTGCGCGGTCAGGCAAGGCGTTGCCAGTCGACAGCTACATTCCAGTCCCTCACTCGACGTCGAAGACTGGTCTGGCTCGGGTCGCGGATCTCGCCCCCGGTGACACGGTCTTCGGGTCTAATGGCCAGGCGACGGGAATCCGATCAAAATCTGCTCGCCACACAGCTGATGTCTTCGATATCTATCTCTCTGATGGTCGTACGCTCCGAGCCTCCGATCGCCACGTCTTCTTCACTATTGCTCCCGGCCAAGCCCGGACACCAAAGACGGCCGAGATTGGGTCCGAGGCATTCGAGCTCGCCACTAAAGCTGAGGCATTGTCCTCAGGCCAGGCAGGCAGGATTTCCGACATCGCAGAGCGGTATCAGTTGCCCGATGCTCTCGTCGCCGACGTCATCAGCCAGGCACGCATTCCATCTATGCCACTGGTCAGTGACGATGAGTCAGCCGACTTCGGACCCGGATACCGAACAGCTGAAATCCAGTCTGTCCTCGATCGTGTGGCGGTCTCGCCGATCGCATTTGCCTCTGAGACGATTACACGCGATGACCTGGTGACCGTCTGCCCTGAGGCTGAGGCAGACCTGGGAGAGACGACGATCAGGGCAACGGGGTCTCGTATCGACACGATCTACCCAATTGGGGAGGCGCTGAGCGCCTATGCCGAAGCGCTGATCAACGATGGCGAAGTCGTCACCCAATCGGTCACGACAGCCGAGCTCCAGCCTGGAATGACGTTGGCGGCAATCACACCCGATGTCAAAGCGTGGTCGGCGAACTCCTCGTGGTTCACTGCCGGAGTCCGTACGGCGGAGTCGGTGGCCGGCAAAGCGACAACAGGTGAGACTCTTGCTGATGAACTCGTCTACGGACCCATCCATGACCGGCTGGCGTTCCTGCGTGGCTTCGTCGCCTGCTCACTACGCATTGCCGGCCTGCCTGATTTGAAGCTGCCCAGTGCTGAGGATGAAGCAATCAAGGTCAGCGACCGTGGTCTGCGGGCCGACATCGTCACGCTCATGCGTTCAGTGGGCTGGTCACCGATGGCGGCAGCTGATGGGACTATCCTCTACCGCCCCAGCAGTGAGCGAGTTCACGTCACCGCGGTGGTCCCAGCGGGCAAGGAGGTTTGCCAGTGCATCACTGTCGACCGCTTCGACGGGCAATTCGCCGCTGACAATTTCGTCCTCACACACAACTCTTGGACTGCGGCAACAGCAATGAGCTTCTGGGACAAGGGCAAGAACTGGACGGAAGACACTCTGCCGGGCTCTGCCTCCGATACGAAAGCCGCAACGGAGAACGCCGTGTCGCTGGCACCCATCTGGGTTGTTGACGACTTGGCCCCGTCCTCAGATCCGCGCAAGGCAGAGAAGGAACGCGAAGGAATTGAGGCGCTGCTGCGTGCTATTCACAACAACACGGGTAAGCGCCGTTCCTCCGGCACTGGCGCCCAGCAGGATGTGAAACGCCCTCAGGCGATGCTCATCGCCACTGCGGAGAATGACATCGATATCCACTCGGTTGTCTCGCGCATCATCTCTGTGAGGATGTCGCAGAATTCGCTCAACACGGCTGCCATGGAGAAGATGCGGGCACTGCGTGGCACGGGCGAGGCGCCGATGGTGACGGCCGCGCTCATCGACTTCATTGCCAATAAGCGCCACCTCGACGATGCTGACAAGCGGGCACCGCTGAAGCAGGTCATCGAGGACCAGTTCGACATGCTTACCGGCGACCTCAAGTACGTCGTGAAATCCCAACACGGTTTCGACGATTCAGAGTTCGAGCGCCAAGCGAAACTGCTTTCTGATCTCATGCTCATCGTCGAACCGCTGCGCGAAATGGCCATAGCTTATGGCGTCGATCAGAGGTACATCGACCGGCTGGCTATCCACACTGAGGGCTCGCTGGGGGAGAAGGTCACGTCGCTGGTTGTCGAGAGCTTTGCAGAGTCGCGCACGGGCGGCCCTGGCCATGCCCTCCTCAGAGCAGTCAAGCGTCTGCTGAATACCAAATCCGCCCACATCGCCAATGCCAGCGATCCTCAGATGCCGCCCATGCTTGTGTCCGACAACGCTGACGATGGTGAGGCGAAGGCAATCAATTCTTCGCTGGGCTGGGCTTTCGTGGAGGGGCAAGGCGCGCGTCCGGTCGGCAAAGAGATCGGCGTACTGTACCGAGGTCCGAAGGGCGAAGACACTGCTGTCCTGTTGCTCGATCCCGCGACGGCGTTCAAGCTCGCCCAAAAGGAATCACCAGAGCTCGTGCCGCCAGGGTCAGGGACCAGAACCGCTTGGCAATCGACGTGGGATGACGGGTTGGCCATCGAGGGATCCTCAGGCATTCCCAAGCGGCTGGCTACCGAGTCAGGAACAAAGCGCTGGTCTGTCCAAGTCATGATGAACGGTCGGCGCTTCTCCACTGTGCCGATACCGCTGGAAACGCTGAACTCCCTGGACTGACTTGGGTTCTTCAGCGGCTCAACGGGGTCAGATTGTCACTGTAAATGGGGCAGTCTGGCCCCAACTTGATGCTCCGACACATCGGGTGGGTTGGGGCATATACAAAGTGTGAGCAATCAACAGAACGACCAAATAGCGACTGTCCCGAAAGGGCGCATGGCATTCGTCGGCGACCGACTGGAAATCGACAAGGAACTCGTCGAAGACAAAGTACGACGCAAGGCTATGTCTCCATCAACGATGAACGCTCTGGCCGGCAACGGGTGCCAGGCACGCTTCGCCATCGAAAAGATCGTGCCCCGTGACGAGTCAGCCATGACTGCCTCGGCAATCGGAACTACCGCGCACTCAGTCCTCGAAGATCTCTATGGTCTTCCCGGCAATGAGCGCACGATGTTCAAAGCTGCCGAACTCGCGGCCACACACGTCGGGGGAATCGATCTGTCATCAATCAGTCTCGACGGATTCGACTATGACAAAGCTATTGAGGCAGAGCGTGCGGCAGTCCGGGCCACCATCCAAGGTGAGGTTCACACAGCGTATCGAGGGATCTTCAATATTGAAGATCCAGAGGCCGTCAACGTCTACTCCACCGAGGCCAAGCTCAGCGGCATCGAACTCAGCGGCGTCCCGGTCGTGGGTTTCATCGACCGTGTTGATGAGGTCGACGGCAAGCTCGTTGTCAATGACTACAAGACCGGCAAGCAGAAGAAGGCGTCGTCAATGTTCGGCGACCCTCATGGCGACCAGCTGCGTATCTATGCCTTAGCTGGCGCGAAACTACTTGACCGGGAGATCGAGAATGCTCTCGTCCTCTATACCAAGCATTCCAAGGCTCAGCGTGTGGCAATGAGTTCGCCGAAGTTGAAGAAGACTGAGCGATTGTTCGTCGATACCTGGGAGGAACTGGGCGAATGCTCCGACGATGCAACGTTTGAGACCACGCCTTCGGGGTTGTGCGCCTACTGCCCTCTTGCTCGCATTTGTCCGGAGTCGAAGGTGGCCGAAGGCGGTGCAGTCGGCGTACCGCAGGTCGAGCCCGATGCCGTCGCCGTCTATCCGAAGGCGGACGAAGCACCCGCAGAAACCGACGAATCCGAGGCTGAAGAGAGTGTAAGTGAGCCAGCTGCTGAGGCGGACTCTGTTGTAGGTGAAGACATTCACGAGACAGGAGAGAGCACAATGACACGCTGGCCAGAAGACAAACCGTGGGAACCCGAAGTCAAGGGGCGCCTGAATCCCAATTCGTGGGCTGCCGGTGGCATCGCCGGAGTTGTCACCAACTCGATCAAGCATCTTAACGCAGCCGGATATGCAGTGAACAAGAAGCACATTCGCGCACTGTCATCGACCTTGACCAGCCTTATCTCGAGGATTGAATCCGGGCTTGCTGGTGGCGACTCTGCCGACTGGGGCTCGGGTGTCAACAGCCTGGTGCGTCTAACAATGTGGCGACTCCTCGATCACGAGATGCCCATCCCGTTCGGTGTCAGCTCCGCTGATTGGCAGACATGGGAGAACCGTGTGGTCAATGCCAGCATCGGCATCATCGCTACCACCGAAGCCATCTATGACGACGCGATCAAGCCTGGCGGGTGGGTGCTGTTCACCTCCGACAACGGCGAGAGTGCCGAGCCTGCAACAGAAGCTGCTGCCGAAGCTGACACAGATGACTCAGAAGAGGTCGACGAAGAGGCAGAAGACGCGGCCAAGAATGAGGACAGGGGTGCAGACAAGACAGACGAAGAAGACGAGGCGATCGACACCGATGTGCCTTTCGACGACATCGACGACGAGGCCTTTGATGAATCGGCCATGTTCGATGACTGAATGTCTGACCCGGACAGATCAGATAACCACGACACACGAAGGACCAAATCATGAGTGAAGCTACCGCAGATATCCAGCCCCTCGTCATTGCCGCAATCAATGCCACCGGCCCCCGAAAGGTCGACGAGGTTGAAGACGGAGATGAGGTCACACTCGTCGAAGAGACCGAAGAGAACTGGGTCGGTCGCGTCAGCGAGAACGCCCGTCTCATCTATTCGCTGATCAACGATGACCAGTCACCGGTCGTCAAAGCTGTGGGACGCCTGTCCGAGGCAGTGAAGTATGTGGCCAATGTCGTCGAGGTAAAGAAGGAGAAGTCGTCCAACCGAGCTCTTGTGACCTTGGAGACGAAACCGTCGAAGAAGAACCCTGAAGGCAAGGAGACCGTGCGCACTGACCGATTCGATGACGGCGGACGCCCCATGGCGTCGAAGGCCCGATCGCTCATCGGTCGCCGGGTGCTCGTGTTCAAGTACATGGAATCTGCCACCGACGGCTCAGGCCGAGACTTCCGAATTCTTGTCGATATCAAGGACCTCGGCGAGGCACGCGAATTCGACGAATAGACCGCCATGTTCGATCAAAGACCGCCGATGGGCCCACCTTGCGACTCATCGGCGGTCTTTGCGCATAGATACAAGTAGCAGCGCATTGAGCGCCCAACAACGAAGAGGAGACGGCAGTGACCGACACCGCGTGGATGGCAGACGAGGCCACCAGCACTGACGACAGCGTCGAGAACGCTGAGATCGAAACGACTGAAAACGAGGAGGCCGTCGACGAAGCTGAAGCCACAGAACCAGAGCAGACAGCCGACGATGACAGCCTCGACCTCAACGAGACAGCCGAGGACGAGGACTCAGCCAAGAACAAAGCCAAGACACAGGCACAGTCGAAGGGCCGAGACAAGACCCTCATCCGACGCACCGTGCGCAAGATGGTGGAAGTCCAGGGCGCTGAGGGCGACGTTCTCCACGTCGCCGCATCATTGCTGGGCAAAGAAGAAGCAGATGTTGAAGGTCTCGTCGTCACAATTCTGACCGGCGACGCTCGAAAGACCAATCAGCCGATGTCTGACCTCGAAGACCTGATGGAAGCCGACGCTATTGAAATGTCGGCCAACGCCACCGCCCTGGGTAAAGACCGTCTCAAAGCTCTGTGGTCGCTACTCGGTGATCTGGGCAAGGCCGAAGGGGCCCTGCCTGCCGGCATCGCTCCTGCTGCCATCCAGATCTCAAAGATCATCTCCAAGGAGGTCTCCGACGAGGACATGCTCACTCTCGCCGCCGTCGCAGATCTCATGAAGAAGGCGTAAGAGCTGATGTCCAGGTGTCACAGCTGGCGACCGTTCGAAGTCGTACCGGATCAACACGCCCACCACTTGCCCGGCGAATGCCGCAAATGTTGGAAACCGTGTTTCCGCAAGACTGACGACGGTGCTGCCTACTGTGACACCTGCCTTGAGCGCCTGACTCAACACCCTTTCGGACTCGTGCGCACCGCTCTGGCCGCCGACGCTGACACACCTGACAGCACCATCGACTTCCTGATGACTGACCACGACCCCGGCGTCGCCAAAGCCGCCGAGCGCACCTACATGCGACGACAGCAAGGACTGTAGAAAATGCGACTTTTCAAGAAACAGGACGATCACGACCCGTTCCTCGACATGGCCGAGGAGGCAACAAGCCTGCCGCGAGGAGACGAAGACCTTGTCCAACAGTCCAAGAAATACCGCCGTCTGCGCGTAGCTGCTCAGTGGTCACCTGTCGCCGCCATCGTCGCCGCCTGTGCCGCTTTCGGCAGCCTGGCGCTCATCCCCGAACAGCCAGAGCCCATTGATCCGACATTGACCACCGAGGGCAAGGCCGTCGCCGTCTCCGAAGTTCAAAGCTGGTTGGCTGAGAAGCCCTCACCCCTTCCGCAGGGCAAGTTTCTGGGCTGGGACGGTTTCACTGATGTCCCATTCCCCGAAGTCAGCGACGAAGAGAAGAAGAAGTCCAGCTACGAACCCCCGACGTACACCGTTGAGCGCCACCACTTCAGCGTCGAAGGTGCCGACAATGCTCTGTTCCGAGTCGACGTGCAGGTAGCAATCGACAAGACGACCGGCCCGCACATCATCGGCGATCCTTCCCTTATGCCGAGACCAGCTAGCGAAACAGACTTCCAGCCAGACTCCCCGTGGCCTGGAATGACGGACTCAGGCAATGTCCCCGATTCAGTTAATACCGCGATCGTGTCCTGGCAGAAGGCGTTCGTCTCAGGCAACAGTGACGAGCTGCGCCAGATTGTCGGAGACCAGAACGAATCGCATGTCTATCTTCCACTTTCAGGCATTGAGTCCGCCGAGACTGAAGTCACCAATTCGGCGTTGTTCAAGAAGAACGAAGACGGTGAAGAAGTTGCCGGCCCGACGATGCTGGCTCGAGTCGAGATCACTCCCACTTGGGCCAGTACAGGCACGAGCGCCACCGACCAGACTGCCCAGATGCCGGTTCTGACCTACGACCTGCTCATTACCGATGCTCAGTCGGGCTCACCGAAAGTCGTGGCGTGGGGCGGACCCGGCGAAGGCCAGGAATTGAAGAAGTACGCCAACGCGGTCACAGGAATGGACGACCAGATTGTGCGCGGAGATGAGGCCGATGGCTCCGATGACACAACCGGGGGCGACTCAACCAGTGACCAGCCGGGCGAAGATGTGGCGCCACTGCCAGACGGTGAGGATTCTGCCTCCGATGCCGCCGCTGACGGCGATCAGTAACTAGACGCGACGACGAGGAGAGACTCATGGCAAAGAAGAAGATGAACGCCCTGGAACTGGCCCAGTCCCCACTGTGGCCGACCGCGATCAAGTCTCGGTACAGAGATGGCCGCATTCGCACGATCAATGACGGCGTGTGGCTGGTGCGCAAGATCCCACTGATGCCCATGACCGATGCGAAATCAGACGATGAGCGCTACGCCGCGGGTGTACCGATCATGAATGCCACGCAGGAGCTGGCTCACATCACCTCCACGTTCGGAAAGAACCGTGCCTTGAACAAGTCCGGCTACCGGGTCGTGAAGTTCCTGTCGATCAACACCCCGGTCCTCTATCGAGCGCCGAAAGACCACCCCATTCGGTCAAAGCTCAACGAGTGGTTTGGTGACAAAGTCGTGCGCGAGAAGATCTGCGTCATGGCCGTCAAGCTCATCGACTCCCTTGGTGCAGGCCGCGATATCAAAGGCGCAATGGATTCAGCATGGCAGTCCTTTGTCACCGGTGGCATCCCCTTGGAAGACTTCGACCGTGACGCGGCCATCGTCTCCAATGCCCTTCATCGGGCAGGTTTGGTTGCTCCAGACGAAGGCGAAATGCGCATCCTCGATGCCTGGTGGAATCACGGCTCTCACTCAGACACCCCATTCATGCCCCACTCTGATCATCTTCATGTCTTCTCTGACACCGACTCGATGGCAATTGCCGACCGTGCGGGCCTCGATGACTGCTCGAAGTGGCCCAAAATGCCTGGCCAGTTCTCGGTCAGCTTTGCGGCCGTCTCGTCAATCGACATTGAGCCCACGGACAATTTCACCGCAGTCAGCCCGGAAGCTTCGTGGGTATCACAACTGACCCAGTCCGGTGCCTTGGTTGTCTCGATCTCAGGTCGGATCGAGCCGGCAAAACAGACCAGATCTGAGCTACGCCGCAACCGCAAGAAGTACATGGAGGACATCAAAGAACGTCAGGAACAAGGCGCAATGAGCCAGGCCGACGAGGACGAGCACCACGGGATGCTCCAATCGATGGAGGGCGCGTATGCCGGACGCGGGGCACCGGCGACGATCGTCGACTGCTCAATCGTGGTCGGGTTCTCGGGCAAAAAGGACTTCTCGCTGATGGGCAACGATTCCATCGTCGAGCTCAACCCGATGATCAATCGCCAGCCGCAGGCCATGGCAGAGACGTGGCTTGGCTCATCAGTCCGTGCCAACCCTTACGCTCAAGAGCTGCCGATGACTACGATCGCTGCCTCGGGAATCAACGACCTCTCACGAGTTGGCGACAAGTCCGGTGCCAGCGTGGGACTGACCGAACGCGACTCGCGCATGGCATACCTATCGCCCACTGCCGCGTCGAATAAGGATTCTCTGCCCATTTGCATGGTTCCGGGCGCAACTGGGAGTGGCAAGCTGTTGACGCTTTCAACCCCAGTGCCAACTCCTATTGGATGGACGACCATTGGCAAACTCGAGGTCGGTGACGACGTTCTGGGACGAAGCGGGATGCCCACCCGCGTCTCTTACCTGTCTCCGATCAATGAGACGCCCGATCTCTATCGGATGACGCTATCCGACGGGCAACAGCTCGACGCCGACTTCGATCACCAGTTCGTTGTATCCAGCCACATGGATCGCAATCGTTTCAAAAGCGATGGACGGCGTCGAGCGCTGGAGAACTTCGCCCGAGCTCTCGAGGACGTCTCCCGCCTTAAGGCCGCAGCAGTCGCGGCTCCCGGCGATGCAGAAGCGACTCTCGATGAGCTCTATGCTCACGTGAATTCGCTTAACTTGAACGAACACCGCTGGAGCTCGGCCCTGTCTCTCTACAGTGCACTTCGTATGGTCGAAGCACCACACCGGTATGCCAAGCGCACTGGTAGTCGCAACTACGACGTCAAGTCGATCACCAAGACTGATCCGTCGCGTCTGTTCGATCTCAAGGCTGGATTGGAAGCCTGTGTGCACCGGTGGGAAACAATGGACCCCAGAAACGCAGCTCGATGGAAGGACGAGCGCGCCAAGAACTTGGGAGCTGCCCGCACTGTGTTGGAATCTCTGAACGGCTCACGACCAGTCAACGCCGGGGGACTGGCGATGCTCTTGGCTGACGAGGGGGCTCATATCCAACGGGGCGACCGTTCGAGTCTGTTGAACACCATTCGCAACGCTGGCGTCTCCACCTACTGGGGAACGGCTTCGGTCACAATTGGCCTGCCCGAGACCACCGAAATGACTCGAGATGTACTGATTTATCCTCTTGCTGACACACTGGCGCGGCTGGCACTGCGTCTTGAACAGCAGTACGCGAACCAACCGTCTGCAGATTATGCTGAACGCCGGATGACTGTCGGCGAAATGATAGCCGCCTCCGAAGGCAGCGCTCAGCGGTTCGCCATCCACGTACCGGATGCAATCGACCTGCCCGAAGCCGAGTTGGCTATCGCGCCGTACACGTTCGGGGCGTGGTTAGGCGACGGATATTCCGGCCAGGCCGCCATCATCTCTGATGGCCGTGGCATCATCGACGAGATTGTCGCCGAAGGCTATGACCCGGTTCGCAAGACCCATAACGACCAGCACAATGAGACTACGTTCACCCATCACTTCGGTGATGCGATGAAGGCCGGCCTGTCTTCACTAGGGTTGAAGACCACGGTGAGGGCTGGAAATCGTAACGTCCCAACCAAACACATCCCACAAATCTATCTGAGGGCGTCCATCGAGCAACGTCTCTCATTGCTCCAAGGCCTCATGGACACCGATGGAACCATCGACAAGACAGGCTGCTGTGCGATATCTCTGTCCGAGCCTGGCCTGGCCGAAGACGTTCTTGAGCTCGTTCGTTCACTGGGCATCAAAGCGTCCGCCTCGATTCACCCGGCCTACTACACGAAGCGTGACGAGCAGACCGGAGAGATGAGACGAGTACAGTGCAAGGACTCAACGACTATCTCGTTCACTACCGTCCAGAAGGTCTTCCAGCTCGACCGCAAAGTCTCCCGTCTGCCAATAGCAGTTCGAGATACGCAAGACTGGCTCTACATCAAATCGATCGAGCCAATTCCGACTCAGCCAGGACGCTGCCTCACGGTCGAAGACCCTGACGCGACCTACCTCGTGGATGGTTTCGTGCCGACCTCGAACACACTCTTACTCCTGTGGTTGTCGCATCAGTTCTCGAAGATGAAGCGGCCAAACATCATCATCGACCCCAAAGCACTGGCAGTGAACACCCCGATCGTCACCCCTGACGGGACCAAGACAATCGCAGAGCTCGAGCCCGGCGACGAGATCATCGATTCCACCGGTGGAGTCCATCATGTGACGTCAAAATCGAAGGTATTCAACGAAGACGAGACCACCATCTACCGACTCCACACTGGTGACGGGCAGGCCACGATTGCCGATGGTCAGCACAGGTGGATCATTGTCGATGGCAGCGACCGCCGCGTGATGACGACATCCGAGATTATTGCTGACTACGGCGAGAATCCGTTTGCCACTGGGGATATCTGTCTGCCTATGCCCGCTCCGCTCGTGGGGCGCGAGACTGATCTGCCGGTCGCTCCCGGCGTGCTCGGCGCGTGGATGGCCGGCCGTGATGCCACTGGTGAGGTCGCAGACGTCTGGCCTGAGATGGCAGTACGCAGTCCGGAGTCCCGGATGATCCCTGCCATTTATCACCGTGCCAGCATTCCTCAGCGCCAGGCTGTGATTGCTGCGGTCATTTCCGTCCTCGGAACAGTGGAATCCAGCGGTCGAGTGCTGATTGACATGGCGGCCAGCGTGCGTAGAGACGACCTCGTCGACTTCATCCGTAGCTTCGGATACCGAGTCTTCACCACCGACGAGGCGATTACATTCGTCGCGGACTCAATGCTGGGCATACGCGCCGACGACGGTTCGAACCTCCCCGAGTCCGTTCCAGAAGCCGAGCGGGCGATGCCAGTTGTCTCGATCTCCGAAGCCGAGTACGAGCCGGTCCAGTGCATTTCGGTCGATTCCCCAGACCACTCGTATCTCACAGGCGGCTTCCTCATCACGCACAACACAGGCTCGGACCACTCTCAAGCGGTGCTGGCATCCGGTGGTCAGGTGGCAAGTTTGGACACCATCGAGCAGTCAGACGGTGTCTTTGATCCGATTCGCTTCATGATGAAGCAGAGTACCGACAAGGGCGAGGCCGGATCGGTCCAATCGGCTGCCGACCTCGCTGCATCCGTGATCTTGCAGATCAATCCATTTGGCTCCGTGGTCGACGACTACGAAGTCCTCCTCAACAGAGGCTTGCTCTTTGGCGTCGAAAACGGAGCTCAATGCACCGGCCAGGCTCTGAAAATCGTGGAAGACAACCTGGGGGAGATCGCCCACACGCAACGTGACCGCGAAGACTATATCCAAATCATCTCCCGCATCCGCCAGGCGACGCACTCACCTTCCATTCGCTCGGTCATTGGGATGGATCCGACCACGGCGCCGCTCGGTGTTGCTGAGGGCACGACATTGCTCAAGGTAGGCGACTCCCACCTTGACCTGCCTCAACCGGGCCACCCGGCACAGAGTATGCAGCAACGAGCAGCAATGGCGTTGGTGCGGATGATGGTCTACGGATCCGCTATGGCACTGACTGGGCGTGGAGGAGTACTTCACCTCGATGAAGCGTGGACATTCCTACAATCTTCGGCCTCCGAAGTCGAGCGATTGGGGCGCCTAGCCCGAAGCCAGGAGGTCCTGCCAATCCTCTACTCCCAGCGTGTCAAGGATGCCGTCGATGCGGGGCTAAGCGGCTACATCTCGCGCGGACTCATCATGCACATCAAGGACGTGTCAGAGGCGCGACTGGCCTGTCAGCTATTCAACCTCGAGCCCACTGAGGAGAGGATCGGACGGATCACTGCCGAAGACCACATCAGCAATGGCGGTCAGCTCATCCCGAACTTCAATTCGCTCAAGGCCCTGCGCGAGGGTGGGGAAGATGAAGCAGGTGAAGTCATCCGTGGTGCTGTGGCCCTCTACGCCGACTTGTCCGGTGAGCGTGCAGTACCGACGGAGGTCACCATTCCTTCCGAGTTCTTCGATCTGATCTCGACTAACCCCCTCGATATTGCACGTCGCAACGAACGGCTCCATCAGCGAGACGTGTCCAAGATGGCTGTCTGAGCGAGATTCGGCCATCCGCTACGACGATCCTGCGGATGGCCGAATCCGCACTGGCAGGGGAGATATAGGTCTTTGACCTGCTGATATGCAGGGTCGTTGGGGTCTGAGTAGCCACGATTGTCAGCGGACTCTATAAAGAGTATGACGACAAAGACAGCTACGCAGCCTCCCGGACGAAAGCTCAGCCGCACTCAGGCGGACGCGGAAATCTCCGCCATTGGACAGGCCGTGCTTTCGGGCAATCTTTCCGAAGACGCAGGTCGCCGGCAGGTTGCTGAAATCTTCGTGAGCTCCGACCTTGGTGCTCAAATCAGCTACCACTTCCGCGCTCGGTCGACCCAAGACATGGTTGACCTCGCTGACTCCGGTCGAGACTTGGTGCTCGACAAGCTGCTCAACGACGCTGTCTTCTACGACTTCAACAAGGCCGACGGCCGCAAATTCTCTAGCTGGGTATTTGGCATGATGCTCTCTGCCAAGCCCGCGTTGGAGAAGAAGCACCGAATTGCCCAGGATCGCAACTGCCCGGTCGAGTCTGTCGGAGAGTACTTCGCGGACAACCAGGAGCCGGAACCGATGTTCACTTCAACCCCCAAAGTTGAAGTGGAGGCGATGAAGAGTCTCGAACCCGAGGCCGATGTATTCGAAGAATTCGCCGATCAGAGCGAACGTTTCCTCAAGCGCTACCGCTCGCGTGAAGAGCGCATCTACGTTTGCGCCCAGTTCCTTCACCGCAAACTCCACCTTCCACCGTTGGTTCGACCCACGGATGCAACCGAGCGTTTGTCGATCCTGACTCGACTTCGTGAAGAGCCGAAACTGGCACACCGGTCACTGCTGGCCTTCTACGACCTTATCCAGGGCCGCGAAATACCCGACGACATCGGAGACGATCTGTTGGCGCTGTGGGACGACCTGAGTTTCACAGATGTTAAGCGTTTGCTGACATCGGCCGGCGTCAAACATATTGCCGTTGTTGCCGAGGCAGCAGTCATGCAGTTGCTCATCCCGGCCAAAGCGGCAGTGAAGACGATGCAGTCCAACCTCGCTGCCATGGTCCAAGGCGGCCACTCGAAAGAGTGGAAGAAGCTGTCGAATGACCTGTTCTCTTCATTCTTGGCCAAAGAGTGCGAACCCGCCTCCAGGCATTCGCCGCTGTGGAACTCGATCAATGATGACGAAGACATCCGCGCGAAACGCCAGATTCAGGCCGGGGAATTCAAAGGGCTGTGCCAGCAGGCGATCGGCTTCGCATCGCAGCCACTGGGCGAGAGCGTCGAGGACGTCACCGGAGTCCTCATCGACATCTGGGAAGAGGCTTACCACCGTGACAACCTCTCGAAAACCTTCGCCGAGGTCATTGGAGAAGAAGAAGGGCCAACTGAGACGCAACTTTGCGCATAGATACATAAAGGAACAACAACTCTGAAGGTAGGCCAGTGAGCAACCCCAACACGAAGGAACTCAAGCTCCCCGCTAAGTTCGACCCGGCCAAGCACGCGGCCATCATGGAACGCAAGGTCAAAGAAGAGCTCGGCAGCGATTGGTCGATCAGTCACATCGACAAGCAACGATGGCGCCTCGTGGCCGTCCGCCACACCTCTATGACGTCGATGAACGATGAGGGCGAGACAGTCGTCCTCGAATTGGCCAATGGCACAAAGATGTCTGATGCCCCTGCCATCGCTGCTCGATTCGAAAAGATGAAGCCCGGCTACTACCTGACGAAGTTCGAACCATTCCTCAAGCCCGGTCGAGCCACCATGCAGAAGTTCGACAAGGCCACCAAGCGAGCCCGAGGCGCTGTCGCCAACGCCCTTGGCGTCCAGCCCTGGTCCATCGTCATCACCACCCGATCTGATGGCGGATACGACCTGGAGCTGCCAGACTCGTATACACCTTCCAAGCACGACGAGAAGCTTGAAGAAGTTGCCACGGACATCGTCGGCGGGCCCGGCTGGTTCACTCGCATAGATCCGCGAAGTCTCGAGGCCTCGATCATCCCCTCGGATCCACCCACGTTCTCCCAGCTCATCCCGTATCCCACTGATGCCAAGGTCACTGCATTCGTGCCAGGGTCGAAAGAGTGGGCGAAGATCCCGCTGGGAGAGCGCCTGCCAGCACCGGGGGAGAAGCACGGGGAAACCTTCATCATCGATTTTGAGTCGGGGATGAATTCTCAGGTTGGCGGCACGTCGAACAGTGGCAAATCGGTCTTCCTCAATGACATCGTCACCGGAGTCCTCGCTAGAGGAGCAGAGCTGGCCATCATCGATACTCCGGCTAAAGCCGTCGACTTCGAGTGGTGCAAACAGTATGTCCGTCCCGAAGGGTGGGGGTGCGAATCGATCCACGAGGCCGCCGCCGTCATGTCGAAGATCTACGCCGAGGGCGACACGAGGGCGAAGGTGCTCAAACGGTACGGAGTGCAGAACTGGACCCAGCTTCCTGCTGATGCGCCAGAGGCTGCCAAAATGCGTCCGATTTTCCTCATCATGGATGAGGTCACCGGATTGTGGGCTTTGGAGACGGTGCCAAAGGGTCTCGACAAGGAGCATCCGATGCGGATTGAGGCTCAAGACACGAATACGGCCAAGGAAATCCTGAAGCTCAAATACTCGAAGACGGCTGCCGAGATGAGGTTCGTCGGCATCAAGCTCGTCCTGTCTTCCCAGGTTGCGTCGACCGATACCGGAATCGGTACGGCACTGAGGACCAACCACCAGAACAAGATCCTCCTCGGTGTCAATCCCACCGAGGGGAACCGAAAGCTGGTCTTTCCCGACCCCGCCGCGGTGCCGAGGGTGCCCGAGCACATCCGGTCCAACGCCAAGGTGGGCAAGGGTGTGGGAACGGCTGCCAACGAGGGGGACGAGGCGTGTGTGTTCAAGCCCTACTATGCCTCAACGCAAGAGCTCGAGGACTTTCTCAAGAAATGTCGGGTGCCTGTATTCGAGGGGCAGAGACCGACACGGGCCACGATGGAACAGTTTGTCCCCACCTCGGGTCCGGCCGACGACGGGGACGAGACTGCCAAGCGCC
This sequence comes from Brevibacterium antiquum, assembly GCF_016107655.1. Lineage (GTDB taxonomy): Bacteria > Actinomycetota > Actinomycetes > Actinomycetales > Brevibacteriaceae > Brevibacterium > Brevibacterium antiquum. Next base: position 26,338 of record NZ_JABASX010000014.1, on the reverse strand, counting down.
GCAAAAAGATAGAGGCCGAGGCCATGATCGACCCTGAGACAGGGGAGAAGATGTCACCTTTCGAATACGCGAACAAGCAGAAGAGGCTGTCAGTGCGCAAAAGCGACGCTGACGAAATGAGCGGAGAAAACCAGTGAAAGAGAACAACAGGAAACGCAAAGCCGTTCTGGGTGCAGCTGCTGCTGCCAGTCTGGCTGTCGTGCTCGCCGGTGGATACGCCATCAGCGAGCAAGTCAACGATGATCAGGCGCACTCGGATAAGGGCGATTACAAGCCGAAATACACGATCAACGCCGACGACGAACCTTCTGACAGCCCATCGAACGATGACGAAGACCATGAGGCGGCTCCACACGATCCCAGCGACACATCGGGGCTGCCTGACCGTGACGACGGTGACTATGGCCAGTACGGACCCGAACACGGTGATGACGAGCCTGGTCAGCAGAACTATGCCTTGCCGGACACCGACGCAGGTTTGCCGGAGCTTCCAGATCCAGTCGGGCCGAAATCCGATGAGGGCGAGGACGATAAGTCAGAGCATGAGGGAAAGAACTCAGCTGACGATAAGAGCGAGTCGACCGAAGATCCCGACGACGTCTCACAGCTGCCCGGTGACGACAACGATTCAGCCGCCCCCGGCGACAATGATGGATCCGACTCAGACGCTGGTGACGACACTCCCGGCGATGGCGGATCTGACGATGAACCCGGCAACGGAAACGACGAACCCGGCGATGGGTCGGATAATCCAGGAGGCGGAGACGGCTCTGACGGCGAAGATCCTGGCCCCGGCGACGGCGGAGGAAATGACGGGGGAGGCGACGATGGCGACGGATCGGACAATCCAGGAGACGGTGATGAAGGAGACGACGGTGGCGGTGATGACGGGCATGGGCCCGTCGACGTCGCGGACCTCGTTGATTTCATCAATGACAAGCGTGACGACTCACCATTCACGACACCGGACAAGTTCTCAACCGAGGACCCCGATGCTGACTTGTATGAGAAGCACGAGTCCAAAGACATTGTGGTCACCGATGCCGATGGCACACCAGTTGGAGTGTGGTCGGAGATGGACTTCGCGCAGAAGCGTGAGTTCCTCAAGAACTACCCGAATGCCGACGATCTGACTCTCTACGGTGTCGGCGATGGTGAGAAGTCGACCATGACGATCACCGAGTACCGCCTCAAGCCACCAGAGGCAGACGATGACCACTACAGCGTCGACGCGGGATCGTCGGTGAAGCTGAAGTTTGATGACCTGACGAAAAACGACAGGGTACTCGACGGTGAAGTAACCGAAGTCACCGGCGATGATGTCAAGGGCCTGACCTGGGATGCCAATTCCGGTGAGATCACCTTCGACGCCTCAGAATATGAGCCAGGCGAAGAAGTGACGTTCACCTACAAGGTCCGCCACACCCAGGACGAGGACAAAAACCGCTCGGGCCAGAACGACGAGGCTGAAGGAAAGGTCACCATCACCATCGGTGAGGACGGCAAAGCGCACGCCAGCGACCCATCTGACAAGGGCAAGAACGCCGAGCTCGCGGATGCGAAACCAGATGACGAGACCGATTCTGACGAAGCTGATGATTCCAAGGAACCAGACGCTACAGACGAGGACGAAAAATCGGGACCCGATTCCATAGTGAAGGTCTCGGACGATATGGCGATCGCGCCGGTCGACGAAGATGAATCGGACGAATCCACGACCGACGACAAGACCTCGGATGACGATGCTGACAAGGAGTCAGAGAAGGTATCTGACGATATGGCCCACGGGACTATCGAGGATCCTGAATCGACTGATGAAGGTGAGTCGCAGAAGCCTGATGACAGTAGTGATGAGGCGCCCAACGGCATGGCCACTGCTCCGACCGAAGAATACGGAGCCCCGAAGACTGCCGACACTCAGCCAGCGAAGAAGAACACGGAGCCGAAGAAGGACGATTCCAAGGATGGCAGCTCGTCGAAGAAGAAGTCGGTCGCGCCGAAGGTCGCCGAGACTCAGCCAGCCAAGAAGTCGAAGTCTGAACCTGCACCGAAATCTGTCGACACGCAGCCCGATAAGAAGAAGGTTGCACCGGCGCCGACGGCTGAGGCTCCAAAGAAGGCTGTCGCCAAGACTCCGACGAAAGCGGTGAAGAGGCCGGCGAGTTCTCCCGCCACACCGAAGACACCGGTAGCGAAATCACCAGCTGCCAATACTCCGAAGAAGTCGAGTAACGTGACGACGAAACGCGCCTCGAACCCGAAGTCGCTTCACTCCCCGTCATCAGTTCCATCCGCTTCGGCGAAATCAGGCAGTGGCTCGACTGCCGAGAACTCGCCCGCACCAAAGGCGAAATCCGGTCAGTCCACCGCCGCTCCCAAGGCTCCAGCAGCGGCGAAGTCGTCGAAGCCAAGCAGCTCGAGTCAGGGGAGTGCCAAGAGCAGCGGACAAACATCGGGTGATGGGGCATAGACCTAGTGAACGCAATCTCAACTCAGAAGGACACACCATGACGATCATTGACAACGACACCGACCTGACCGCACTTCCCTTCGTCGTCATCACCCGCGACAAGGAAACCAATGAGAACGAGTACCACGGGTGCGATACTGCCTCCGAGGTCCTCGACTTCGTCATCGACGGCTATTCCAACCTCGATGACACCGAGGCTCTCAAAGCTCGCATCTCCCTGATCGAGGACTCGGTCATTCCGGTCGTCACCGAACTCATCTACGGCGGCTACCTTGCCGAGAACGGTCAGAAGCATCTGGAACAGCGCGACGAAGAGATTCTGCTCTCCCGTTTCAAGGATGACTTCGGAATCATCGACTGGAAGCACGAGGAGATCCCGCTCATCGTCGCCAGCACTCAGTTCTCGCCAAACACCGATACTCCACGACCTACGGGCAACGTTGAGATCATCGAAGCCGACAATGAGCTGGAGGTCATCCGCGCTCTGGCCAGCAAGAAGATCCTCAACGTGATGGAGAATAACGGCTGAGGAACACCGGACCAGTCCCTACCCTTGTCAACTGCACCGAAAATCGGCGCATAGATAGGGGTAGGGACTCTTTCGTATCAACACACGGAGCACTGACCGCCAAATGCATCTCCATTGAACCTATGCTGGATCAAGCGCCTTGAACTTGTGATCGAAGATCGATTGAACATGGGCCGATAGATGTGACTCGTCCAACAGCAAAGAGTCTTCACATCGGTTTAAGTCGGCGTGAAGGCCATTGCTGGGTACGTCATCCATTCCCTGCCAGCTGGCTCGGGATCGCTTCGCGATCGTATCCGCAGGTGATGTGGGCGCGGTCCGGGCGACTCGTTGTCGAAGTAGTTGATTTCGACTCCTGGCCTGCGGTGCTGCTTTGGAGTTTTTCAGTTGCTACCGAGGCATAATCAGTACATGCCACAGAAAACGGTCGCACAGCTTCAATCTCTGCTTGAAGAGCAGATTGAATGGCTCAAGGACTCTGCGCAGCGATACGATAGCGGACGGTTGCACGAGGCCAAACGCCTAGCCGTTTCGATACGCGTGCTTCTCCATGACACGACGATGTCGCGCTCCCTTCTCAGCCAGTTGGATCTTAAGGATCGAGTCCTCTTCCTGGATACTGCTGGCCCGGTCAACGAACGTAACTTGATGCCCCTAACTCCTCTGGTTTCTTATCGTCTGATGACGCTGAAAAGTGGCGCTGCGGAGTTCACTTACCAGCCCGTTTTCTACGACGGTCCACGGCCGAAGTCAGGGCTGAGGGCGCTGAAGTTTGAGGCCTGGTGGAAAATGATGGTCTTGCGGGATTCTACTCACACCAAGTACAGCCGAAAAGATCTGGTCCTATTTCTTGCGAACTCAGTTGGAGGTGCGCACGTGGATCCGCAAACGAAACCAAAGTTGGAAGCTTTGTCTCGAAGCAAAAGCATCGGGTTCAGCGTAGGCGATCAATTCGGTGAGCGCCCTGTCGAGCAGGATCCCATTTTGCCCTATGTCCGCCAAATTGCTTTCGAACTGCTAGAAACGCTTTGGCACCGTCAGTTGATCCCCACCTAGGCACCCGATGCTTAGGCCGGTAGCAAACAAACCCATAGGTCGAAGAAGTGGGACTGATGCAAAAGTGACCTCCAGTCTGTGCAAGTAGACACCAGCTGACGGATCGAGAAAGGGCTTTCCCATTGGTTCACTACGCCGTGAAGATCCCTTGCTGTACCTAGCCAATCCTGCCCGGCGAGCTCAGCTTTGCGTTCGTCGATACGCTCCTTCATCCTCCACCGCGTGAGTGATTTTTGCCTCGATCTGAGTCTGCGAGAATGCTCTCTATATTGGTCGACGATTGTGGTCCAACTGGGCAGGTTGTGTTCGTTCTGAAAGGCACTCCACGGTAGTGGGTCGATCTGCCCACAATTTGCCCACAATTCCTTCAAAACCACCTGTTTAAAGCGGTGCTAATGTGATGACTGTGACCCTAGAATTCAAGGCTCAACCCCGTCACCTGGGACGTAGAAAGAATTCAAGTCCCTCTGGGCCCACATTTGAACGTTTGATAAGTTGCCTGGTGAGAATCTCAGAGTCTCGAATCGAACCGACCTAATTGGCTCATTCGCCCACATTTCATTCTTAACTGTTCTGATCTATGAGCATCCAAGGCCTCTGAAGCCTGGTCCAAATCGTCGTCGAAAAGGTCCGAATGCGATGCGGTAGCGTCCGTCTGTTTTGTCCGCGATCTGCACGGCAGTGGCGCCCGAGGCGGTGGGCACTTTACGCACGAATGGGCTCATGACCCCATTTTAGTGTCGAATTTAGTTACCCAAAAACAGGAACCGCAGACCGCTTACCAGCATAAACATTCAGCACCACCCTGAAATCACTAGTCACCTGTGCAAGTCAGGACGGACACGGTACTTTTTGCTATTCGTAGTTTCGTAAGGTGAAATGTGAGTCACGTTTGTGTCCTTCTCGAAGACAGAGAGCAACCGAGACCCCTATGCTGCTGAGATACTTCAATCCGGTCGCGAGTTCAATTTATGTGTGCCTGTAATCTCACCCGCGTGATGAACGTTCGATCATGCGATTCGGACCTTCGTTCGATCGTTAAGCCGCCCTTCGACATCAGTTTTGCGGTATCGAGCAGCCCGCGGACCGAGCTTCAAGAAGCGAGCTTGTACAGCAGGCAAGCTGGAGCTGGACATGCTAGCCGTCCTCCATCAGAGGTCAACCAGTCAATGCGCAGCCTGCGTGATCAGCCGCGCGATTTCTTCGGCGCTGTCGACCGAGAGGACGGAGGTCGCGACGCGGATCCAGGCTGCGTGATGCCGGTCAGGTGTGAAGTTGGAGCCTCGGGAAATCAAAATACCGTGAGCAGCAAGCACTCCCTGAGCATACCCCTCGTCGCGTACCGGGATGAGGAGGTCCAAGCCATACCCCGGGGTGAAACTCACCCCCGCGGCACACAGGGCGTCGGAAAGCGCTGCGCGTCGATGATCGTAGATGTCCCGTGCCTGTCGGATGAGAGCGCGGGTATCATCGTCTCGAAGTAGCCACGCCAGAGCTTCCTGCAGCGCCCTGCTGACCCAGCCTGCGCCGTAGCCGAAGAAGGCATGTACTTTCGTGACGGTCTCGTCAGGACCTTCGATCACGGCTAACCGAAGATCGGGCCCGTGAGACTTGGAATACGACCGGACGTAGAGGTGAGGACATGAGAGTCTGCTCGCTAGCGGGTTGACCGCCCCGGCGAAGAGTGCCCCCGCTCCGTCGTCTTCAATGACAAGCACGGAAGAGCGATTGAGCACCACGACCAGCTCTTCACTGCGCCTCTTAGACATCACTGTCCCGATCGGGTTGTGAATGCCTGGTTGCAGGATGATGGCAGCAGGTTGGAGATCGAGTGCTGCCTCTAGGGCCTCTGGAATCACCCCTTCCGCGTCGCGCGGCAGGAATTGCATGCGCGCACCAGCTGCGTGGACGAGATCGAGGACCCGGGGCGGGGTGGGATTCTCCACGAGCACCCAGTCGCCTGTGCTCACGAAGGTCTGCAGGATCAAACGGAGTCCGTCGTATCCTCCGTTCACGGCCATCATCGATCGAGGCGAGTATGGCCAATCATCCGTAGCCGCTGCCTGCAGATTCGGAACGATCCGATCTCGTTCATAGGAGTTCAGTTTGTACTCGGGAAGGTGAGAAAGTGCACTTTTCAGACTCGGCAGGAGGGCCGGGTCTGGACTCGATGCTCCGAGGTCCAGCCGAACTTCCGGCGCGTATGGGCGGTTCGCCTCGTATCGCTCTGGGCGCGGAGTATCTGGCAGCTTCACCACCGTCACACCCGCTCGCCCTTGCCCCTCGAGCACACCACGGCCTTTGAGCGTCTTCCACGCAGAAGAGACCGTGCCGGGACTCACCCAGAGTTCCTGGGCGAGTGCTCGTACAGGTGGAAGCTTCGCACCGATGGGGATCTCGCCACGCCTGATCAAGAGCGTTAGATCAGAAGCGATCGAATGCGCTGAGATCCCGGGTGGGTCGGGCAGAAGCGCAGCCAGGGCGGTCGCAGAGAAGCTCGGACTCATGTCCATCATTGTACAGTCACAATAGACCTATTGTGGCCCGATGATGCTGAACATAGAGTTGTTTGTATCACCAGGCCCGTCGGAGGGCCTGACAACTAGGAGCACATATGGCTGAAGAGATACGAGTCGCTCTCCGTGATTGGGACTGGCTCACACCGTGGGCGAACGGCGAGATCGGCGCTTCGGAATTGGCAGCGCTCGGATACTCCCTACGAATCGATCCACTGAATACTGTCGTCGACCTGCCCCACTCGGACACATACGTCGGGGCAGAAGCGTCGCTGAGCAAATACGTTCAGGCCGTCGCCAACGGCAACGATGCGATGGTCGCGTTGCCTCATCTGCTGATGCAGGGATTCCGGCATCGGTGCATCATCGTCGCCACCGATTCCAACATCGAATCACCGAGCCAACTCGTCGGCGGCAAGATCGGCATCACAGGTTGGCCCGATTCTGGCAACGTTTGGACACGGGCGGCACTCGCCGACGCCGGACTGAACATCACTAGCGCACGCTGGTGCGCAGGTAGGCTCACCGCCGATCACCCTGAGACTGACCGACTCGGCGAGCACGGTGTTCCCGGACGAATTGAGGCGATCACAGGTAAACCGATGATCGACCGTTTGAGTGACGGTGAGCTCGATGCGGTGCTCACGCCCTTCATGCCACCGGGCTTCTATACGAAATCTTCTCGGTTCCGCCCGCTCTACCGGGACGTCCGCGTCGCGGAGCAGAAATGGGCTGCTGCGCGTGGATTCGTACCGGGACACCATATTCTCGCGTTTAAAAAGTTTGTGCCGGCCGAAGCGCAGCTCGCCGTATCCCGGATCCTCAACGAGTCCAAACGCCAATGGACGCAGAAGCGACACAAGTACGCGGAGACTACAGCGTGGACCGCCGTCGACTTCTGGGACGAGGCACAGACCCTTCCCGAAGGATGGGACCGCCCCGGCCTGGCATCGCAGCGAAATATGCTGGCTGAGTTCGTGCGCGAGTCCGTCATCCAGGGACTCCTCGACGCGGTGGTCCCTATCGACACGCTGTTTCCTCTCGATATCCCAAACGCCGCCTAGAGAAAGTACAGAAACACCATGAAGATCCTCATCCATCAATTCACAGTCGAGCGCGATCCCGAAACCAATCTGCGCACCATCGAAGCAGCTGTAGACCAAGCCGTCGCACAGGGGGCGCGGCTCCTGCTGCTGCCGGAGGGTGTGATCTCCCGCGACCCGGACGACCCGGATATCACTGTGGCCGGTGCGCAACCGGTCGATGGTCCCTTCATCACACGGGTGCGCGAACTGTCCGAGCGTGGTGTCGCGATCGCAGCCACCGTGCACGTGCAGGCCGGAGACCGACGCACATCGAATCTGGGCATCGTCTGCGATCGCGGACAGCTCATCCATTCCTACGACAAGCTCCATCTATACGACGCATTCAGCCTAAAAGAGTCCGATCGAATCGCACCTGGACATCAGATGCCTGGTGTCTTCGACCTCGACGGCATTACCTTCGGGATGCTGACCTGCTACGACATCAGATTCCCCGAAGCCTCGCGAGCTCTGGCCGTTGCGGGTGCCGACGTGATCCTGTTACCCGCCGCATGGGTGCGCGGACCGCTAAAAGAACACCACTGGCGCACAATGATCACGGCTCGGGCGCTCGAGAACACGGTCTATATTCTTGCCTCCGGAGAATGCGGCCCCCGAAACTGCGGACTAAGCATGGCCGTCGATCCCCTCGGTGTCGTGGAGGCCTCGGCTGCTGAGTGCGAACAGTCAATCCTTGCCGAAGTGGACTTGGAACGGATCCAACGGGTCAGGACCTCTCTTCCAGTCCTTGCCAACCGTCGCTTTGCCGACCCGGTGCTTATCGCCTGATGCGGAGCAACCTCAACAAGATCGAAGGAGATCACAATGCACATTGCTCAGAGACGCTGTTCCGGCCGATATACGAAGATATCGGCGGCCACACTCACTACGCTGATAGCACTCACCGGCTGCGCCGCCCACGACCCTGATCAAGTCCCACAGACCGACGAGACCGGGCCAGTGGCCGAGGTCCCCACAATGGAGCAGAACGAGGAGTTGCATGAACGCCTGCCCCAAGAAGTGCTGGAATCCGGCTCACTGATAGCAGCAAACTCTGGATCGTTTCCGCCCTACGAGATCATCGGATCGGATGGTTCCCATAGCGGTGCCAGCGCTGATCTGCTCACCGCCCTCGGTCAGCTGTGGGGAGTCGAAATCGACCACCGGACCGTCGACGGCCTACCATCAATCCTCACCGGCATATCCGCTGGCCGGTATCACATGGGGTTCGGGCCGATCGGCGATTTCAAGGAGCGGCAGACGGAGAACGACTTCGTCGACTTCGTGCAGGAGTTCGTGGTCTTCGCCGTGCCCGCTGGCAACCCGAAGAACATCACCGACTTGGAGAGCACTTGCGGGACGAAGATCTCGGTAATGGCCGGCGGTTCGGCCGAAAGGGTGATCAAAGAGCAGTCCACGACCTGCATGGATTCCGGAAATCCGGCCGTCGAGGTAATGACATTCAAGGATCAACCCCAGGCGATCCTCGCCGTTCAATCCGGTCGTGCCGACGGCTTCTTCAGTTCGCAGGCACCACTGACGTACTTCGTTGAGGAGGCGAACGGCAAGCTCGAGCTCGCAGGAACCGGTCAAGCCAACGGCTTCGACACCCTTTACCAGGGTGCTGTGGTCGAAAAGGACTCCGAGCTTGCGCCTCTGCTCCGGGACAGCCTGCAAGTGCTTTTCGAAAATGGCACCTACGAAGCAATCATGGCCAAGTGGAATCTGAAGGACAACATGATCGAGGCTCCCGACATGAACATGGCGGTGAGCTGACATGAGATCGGACACCCAAGCATCTTTCACCCCACGACTTCATATGGACGTCGCCGACGCACGTACGCACATCCGGTGGGGCCAATGGGTCGCACGCATCATCGTGTTCCTGGTCATTGTATGGCTAGCCCAGTTCCTCTTCACCAATCCCAACTTCGAGTGGGGCACCGTCTGGGCCTGGTTCAACGCGCCGTCCATCATCAAGGCACTCTGGACGACCCTTTGGCTGGCGTTCGTCTCGATGGTCTTGGGCACTGTACTCGGCGTGGTCCTAGCTGTCGCCCGTATGTCCCACAACGGGCTGTTGAACGCCGCCGCGGGCGTGTACATCTGGTTCTTCCGCGGTACCCCGCTGCTAGTTCAACTCATCTTCTGGTTCAACATGGCCGCCCTGCTGCCCCAGATCAGCATCGGCATCCCCTTCGGCGGGCCCCAGCTGATTATCTGGTCGACCAACGATCTCATCACTCCTCTGACTGCGGCGCTACTCGGGCTCGCGCTCAACGAGGCGGCTTACATGGCTGAGGTGATTCGTGGCGGCCTGCTCTCGGTCGATCCCGGACAGCGCGAAGCCGCCCGCGCCTACGGCATGTCCTCGGGGCAGTCCCTCATCCGGGTCGTGCTACCCCAAGCGATGCGATCGATCATCCCCCCGACAGGCAACCAGCTCATCAACATCGTAAAGGCCACCTCACAAGTATCCGTGATCGCGATGTCCGACCTGCTTTATACCGTGCAGTCGGTCTACAACCGCACATTCGAGACCATCCCGCTGCTCCTGGTTGCAGTGATCTGGTACCTGATAGTGACCTCGATCCTTAATGTTGCCCAGTCCTTCATCGAGGACCACTACGCACGAGGACACAATAGCGAACAGGGCCTTCCCGCGCTTCTGCGCAAACTTACCAGCAAGCATCGCCGCAAACCGGGCGGAGCCCAGGCTGCTGACCATTCGCAAGCACGTACGAAAGGACCGGAGAAATGAGTGACACCGTCGTCACCGCGAGCAACGTTCACAAGAACTTCGGCGACCTCGAGGTTCTCAAAGGCGTCAGCTTCGATGTGCACAAGGGCGAAGTCGTCGTCATCCTTGGACCATCCGGGTCTGGGAAGTCCACGTTGCTGCGCTGTATCAACCACCTCGAAGACATGGAGACCGGATCCATCGCCGTCAATGGCGTCCAAATCGGATTCGAGACCAAAAAGGGCGACCTCTACCGCGCCAAAGACGCAACCATCGCCAGACAACGGCGCAAAGTTGGCATGGTCTTTCAGCAATTCAACCTGTTCCAGCACATGACTGTGATGGAAAACCTCATCGAGGTACCAGTGCGACTACACCGGGTGCCCCGCGACAAAGCGGTCACCCGCGCACGTGACCTGCTCCGCCAGGTCGGCCTGGATGACAGGGAAACGAGCTACCCGCGACAACTCTCCGGCGGCCAACAGCAACGCGTCGCCATCGCCCGAGCCCTTGCTATCAACCCTGACCTGTTGCTCTTCGACGAGCCCACTAGCGCTCTCGACCCGGAACTGGTCGGCGAAGTCCTCGCAACCATGCGCGGCCTGGCCGACGCAGGACACACCATGATCGTGGTGACCCACGAGATCAGTTTTGCTCGGCAAGCCGCTGATACCGTCATATTCATGGACGGCGGACATATCATCGAGCAAGGAGCCCCCGAGAATGTGCTCGAGAGTCCGAAACACGAGCGCACCCGCGAGTTCCTTAAACGGTTCCTACCAGTTTGATCCAGTCTCGCTATGGCACTATGGGAGCAGTTGCCTTGACCAAGGACACGGACTTCCGGAAAACCCGTGTCCTTGCGAATCCACGCCGTACTTCTATTCCAACAACGGCAAGCCGAACACGAGTCAGCGCAGCTGTTGGAACACATATCGCTCACTGTCGCCACCGCAGAAACCCGGCTGCAGACGGTCCGGGAACGTCACCGAGAAGAACATGGAGAAACACAATATGAGTAAGGTCGCTGTCGTACAGACCTGTCCGGTGATCGCAGACACCCCCGCAACGATCACTAAGGCCGAGAAGCTAATCCGGCAGGCTGGCGCGAGCGGTGCGAAGGTCGCTGTCTTCCCCGAAGCCTTCATCGGCGGATATCCCAAAGGACGGTCCTTCGACACAGTCGTTGGCGCCCGTACCGATGTGGGTCGAGAAGAATTTCGTGAATACTTTGAAGCCGCGATCAGCCTCGACGGACCGGAGGTCGAGACGCTCGAGATCGCTGCCTCTGACGCAGGTGTCTTTGTCGTCATCGGCATGATTGAGCGGCTCGGTAACACCCTCTACTGCACCGCAGTGCTCATTGATCCGGATAACGGGATAGTCGGTAACCACCGAAAACTCATGCCCACCGCAAGCGAGCGGCTCATCTGGGGCTTCGGTGATGGGTCCACGCTCGATGTCGCTGACACCGCAGCTGGCCGAGTCGGCACTGCCATTTGCTGGGAGAACTACATGCCGCTGCTTCGTCAGGCGATGTACGCCCAGGGCGTCGATCTCTACTGCGCCCCTACAGTCGATGATCGTTCCGTCTGGCAATCTTCCATGACCCACATCGCACTCGAGGGTCGAAACTTCGTACTCTCGGCCTGCCAGGCGTTGCCGAAGTCGGCCTACCCCGAGGGAACCGAGTTTCCGTCTCAGGTTGGCAATAATGATTGGCTCATCCGCGGCGGCAGCGTCATCATAGACCCGCTCGGCAACATCCTTGCTGGCCCGGTCTACGAAAAGGAGACCATTCTTTACGCCGACATCGACTTAGAAGACCGCACCCGAAGCCATTTCGACCTTGACGTCAACGGACACTACAGCCGCCCGGATATCTTCGAGCTACGAGTCAACACCCGCCCGAACAACGGAACAGTGTTCAACAGCTAACTCAAAGACCGTGAGATTGGCATTGTTCTCTGATGTCACGGAAACTCGCCGGGCCGCAGGCCTGGTACTTTCAGATTGCGAGTTAGACGAATCGTGGGCAGACTCGCAGCTGCCATGGCGGGAGGGTGACGGCGAAGGCACTGGTGTCGATGACTGCAACGAACTCGGTTGTGGTGTCCTTGATCGCGTCTGTAGAAGGCAAGACTTGGTCTTTCGTCGCTTCCCACGCGCTCTTGAAACTCTCACCCTCGGAATCGAGTCCCTGATTGTCGGCAGTATCGTTGATCGTGGAACTGCTAAACCAGCAGCAAACGCAGCTCTCTTGGGTAAAATCGTTTGCCGTCTGTGCTCGCAGAACCCGACCGGCCAGCTTGGACGAGTTCAGCTCCAGGAAGGCAGTGTCGATCTTCGCCGCTGATTCTTCAGGGCCGCAAGCAGATGGTCGGGATACCGTCAGAGACATCCATCAGCGTCGTGAGCAGTTGTGATGATGCTTGCGGCCCTGAGCAGCCGAGGTCGAGATCGTGACGGCGACTATGACATGGACGGTGACAGACTCAGCTCTGCCGGTGCATGACCCATCGTGATGGCGAGCCAAGACTGGCAGTCGTATTCTCGAACCACCCCGGATGAGTGCGCCGGGCCCTGTAGCAGCGATCTCGGCCACGACACCCGTTGAGTCGAAGTTGGAGGGTGGTGCTCCTATCTTGCGTCAAGCTCTAGGGTGGCAATTTCGGCAGGGCGCCTCAAGAAATGAAGTTGTTCGAGATGTGCCCGTGTCGACTCATTCCGCGTCGTCCGCAGCAAGGTGTCCACAGGCAATACACTCGCGCGATCACTGCGTCGATTCCGGAGAACAAGGACCAAAGCGCATCTTGGAAGAAGTGTGGCTGCAGTGACGGGAGACCGTCGGCGTCCAGTGTTGCTGCTTTGAGCCGACCGATTAGGTCCTGGCTTGGAGAGCGCACGGTATCGATACGCCTGACATAGCGGCTTATGACGTCGACGGATTGCTTCAGTGTCTGGTTCCCCAGATGCTGAGTATTTCGTAGGTGAGATGCGCTGCCGCAAGGGCCGTGACGTCGGCATGGTCATACGCTGGAGCCACTTCGACGATGTCTGCGCCGACGATGTTGAGATCGTTGATTCCTCTCAGTAGGTGGAATAGTTCGCGACTGGCGAGCCCGCCTGGTTCCGGTGTCCCTGTGCCTGGTGCGAAAGCAGGGTCGAGCACATCAATATCGATCGATATGTAGATCGGGCGCTCGGCGGCTCTCGACCTGACTTGTTCGACGATGGAGTTCAAGCCGTTTCCGATGAAATCGCTGGCCCTGATTCGTTCGAACCCGCACGAGTCATCATCAGTCTGATCTCCAGGTCCGTAGACCGATCCCCGAGTTCCAATGTGGAGACATCCTTCTGGATCAAGCAGACCGTCCTGGAAAGCCTTCCGGAAGGGAGTTCCGTGATGGATATCGGCGCCGAAATAAGGGCCCCACGTATCAAGATGTGCGTCGAAGTGAATAACCGACAGGGGGCCGTGGAGCCGGTACAGAGACTGCAGTGATGGGTAGGCGATCGTGTGATCGCCCCCGAGCACGACGAGGCGTTGGCTTCGTTCTGAGGCTTCGTCCAATCCTCGTCGCATCTGTGTGACTGCAGTTGAGATGTCGAACGGAGTGACTGGAATGTTGCCCAGATCGGCGACTTGGTGGTGTGCGAAAGGGAACGAGTCCATTTCGACGTGGTAGGGGCGGATCAGTCGGCTGGCTGCCCTGATCGCTTCCGGGCCGAAGCGGGCACCTGGGCGGAAGGTCACGCCTGTGTCAAACGGAATGCCGATGACGCCCACGTCATAGTCTCCGACATCGTTGAGAGTGGACAGACCTGCGAAAGTCGGTGGAGTGGAGTAGCGCGGGTTCGCAGCAAAGTCGAACTGTTGCATGATGGGTTGTCCGTCGTTGTTCTCTGTGGTGGGGTGACTCTGAATCGGTGACATAGTGCGGCCTTTCATCTCGTGGTGCTGTTAACAGTCAGGGTGGTAGGAGCTTCGACGACGATGACTCGTAGAGTCGAGGATGCGAAAGCCCTTCGCAGTGCATCCGACAATGCTTCGGGAGTATGCACTGATTCGGCTTCGCCACCCAGGCCTTTCGCGATCTGGCAGTAATCGCGCGCGGATGTGCTCACACCCGTTGGGCTGACGCTGTGGGCGATGAAGGCTTGTTCGATCTCTTTGTATCCCAGGTTGTTCCAGATCACCACAGTCATCTGTCTTTCCAGGTCCGCCGCTGTGGCCAGCTCTGCGATGGTGAAGAGCGAGCTTCCGTCGCCTGTCAGTGCGAGGACCGGTCTCTCAGGTGCTGCAACCGCGGCGCCGTTCGCCATGGGAACGCTGACTCCGAGTGTTCCGAGGCCGTAGGGGGCCATCCACAGTGAATTGTGGGGGAGTGAGAGGTAATGTTGCGACTGATAGGCCAACTGCGCCGAGTCTGCGGCAATCATCACGCCCGCAGGAAGTGCCGATTCGATCGCCCCCACCCAGGGCGCATAGGCATCGTCCATCCGTTCCGCGAATAGGTTCGATCGCACAGCAGCGGCACGTTTCCGACCGGAGCTAGACCGATCCCCAGCTGTTTCAGCGTCGGTGTTGTCGACGACTGCTTTAAGGAATTCGCCGGCATCGGCGATGATCGACAGATCACTTCGTGCCGAGGGCTTCCTTTCAATGTCGATTCGGACATTGCTTCGACTCAGCACCGGATCGGCACCGGAGAAGAGGTACTCGACCTCGGACAGTTCGGTACCGATGGCCACGGTCAGGTCGGCGGCCGTCACGAGCTCGCGGGTGGGGGCGAAAGGCAGTGAAACGCCGAGGTTGAGGGGATGATCCGCGGCGACGAGATGTTTGGCATTGCCTGTCAGCACGATCGGGGCATCGAGCCTCTCAGCGAATGCGATCAGCCTGTCCGCGTGCCCGTTGCATCCACCGCCGGCGATGAGTAAAGGCGTCTCCGATCGACTCACCATGTCCAGGAACTCAGAGACCACTTCGGTAGAAGTTGTGGGCTCCGGCTCATCAGGCAAGTCTCGTGCCTCCGGTAAATCGACCTCGGTGGAGAGCAGCTGGTAGGGGATTCCGATGAAGACTGGACGTGGGCGTTCGGAGTTCCACCGAGAGTGGGCCTCCATGAGGAAATCGGCGAATTCATCGATCGAAGTCACTGTACGGCTGAACATTGTGTATGGTTCAAGCGTTCTCGCGATGTCCGGAGTGTCGTGAAGCCCGCCCGGGCTCCGTCTTCCTTCCGCGTCCCCGGCTGTTGAGGCGATGACGAGCACAGGCACCGAGTCGTGCCAGGCTTGAGCGATCGGGGTCAGCGCGTTGAGGACTCCTGGTCCTGTGACCAGAAGGCAGGTGCCTGGACGCCCCGTGGCACGGGCGTAGGCATCGGCCATGAATCCGGCTCCCTGTTCATGCCGAGGCGTGAAAAGTCGTATGCCGTAATCGTCCAGGCCACGATAGAGCTCGATCGTATGGACTCCGGGAATACCGAATACGCAGCGAGTGTCGAAGTGACCCAGCAGTGCTGTGACTGCTTCCCCGAATTTCATTGTTGCTCCTTACTCGTTTGGCAGAGACAGTCTTCTTACTGTCAGTGATGCGAGTCGATTTTCAGTGGCTGAGGATTCGGCCGTGTCGGCCACCTCAGCCAATTGCCGTGTCCTTGATCTGGCGAGCGAAGTACAGGCTGATGAGACTGACCACGGTCATGAAACCAAAGAGGGCGATCACGCTCCAGATGGAGTTCGTCGCCGCATAGAGACCCGTAGCCACGACGGGCGACAGACCGGCCCAGATTGCATTTCCGATCCCATAGGACAGTGAGAGACTTGTCTGCCGATAGGAAGGCTCGAACATTTGAGCCATCAGTGTCGACAGGGGTGCCCACGTGCCCATCAGCGTCAAACGCACGAGAGCGAACAGAGGGAACAGCACCCAATCCGGTGTGCGGCCCATGAGCAGAAACATAGGCGCAACGAGAACCGCTGTCGAAACAAGCGAGAGAGCGAACATCCGTTTCCTGCCCATGCGGTCTGAACCCCAACCGACGAGGAGCGTGACCACCAAATCGGTGAACGCTGCAAAAGTCAGAACATTGAGGATTAGCGTCTCGTCGAGGCTCACGTCGGACGAGACGCCATAAGCCGTGGCGAATGTGGTGAGGATGTAGTAGCCGCCGGTGGATACGGGGATGAGCCCGATGCCGACGAGCATGGCTATGCGACCGTGCCGAATCGCAGAGAGGAGAGGCAGTTCGATCGTCACGTCCTTTGCGGAAGTCTGTTCGAAGACGGGCGTCTCTTCGACTTTGGCGCGTATCCAGAATCCGACCGCGATGAGGACCGCGGAGAGCAGGAACGGGATCCGCCATCCGCCGTTCATCATAAAATCATCAGGAACAGCCGAGATCAACGCGAATATTCCAGACGACAGCAGCGCCCCCATCGGATTGCCCAGCTGCGGAAACGCCCCATAGAAAGATTTGAATTTCTCAGGAGCGTTCTCAACCGACATGAGAACGGCTCCTCCCCATTCACCACCGATGGCCAGCCCCTGTGCAATGCGTAGCACGATCAGCAGGATCGGAGCCAGAATCCCGATCTGCTCATGGGTGGGCAGCAATCCGACCAATACGGTGCCCACACCCATGAGAAGCAGAGTGATGATCAGGGATCGACGACGGCCGTAGCGATCGCCGATGTGTCCGAAGATGATCCCGCCCAAGGGGCGCACGAAGAACCCGGTGGCATAGGTGGCGAACGAGAACATCACTCCGATGATCGGATCGGATTCGGGGAAGAAGAGCGGCCCGAACACGAGCGCCGCAGCAGTTGCGAAGACATAGAAGTCGTAGAACTCGATCGTCGTACCCGCAAATGACGCCACCCCCGCGCGCAGTGCTCGTCGATGGCTGAACTCAACAGTGCCCTGACTGATTGTCATGACTGACCTCTCCTTGGCAGAAACGACCGCCGTCGGCCGGACCTCGGCGACTCTGCCGAGTGATTTCAGGCTAGGGCGATCGCAACAGCTGGGCAATACAGTTCCGTAGGATATAGTGGCTCAATCCGAACTATCTGGGATCAGTTTGGATCAAATCAGTAGATTCCTACTCCCGTAGCATCAATATCGGTGCGAAATTGTTCATCGGAAGGGTCGAATGCCGAATTCTGTTTTTCTCTCGTCATCCTCACCTGATCTGGGCAGAATGATCATCTCGATTCTGAAGAGTCGGCCCCGCGCCAGCATCTCGGCGATCGCTGAAGAGATTGACACGCCGAGGTCAATGGTGTCGCACCGGCTGCACGAGCTGTTGGATTCTCGATCCGTGCGAGTCAGCACCGCGATGAACCCGTCCCTGCTGGGTCACGAGATCATTGGCAATGTCTCGCTGCGAGTCAGCGGTCCCGCGAGGCGGACAGCGAGATGGCTGTGCCAGCTACCTGACGTCGTCTTTGCCTCACTGGTCGCCGGAGAATACGATCTCGTCGCAGAACTCCGCGAATCGAGCACCAGAGCCCTGCAATCTCGCCTCGTCGAACTGCGCGCACGACCCGATGTCCTCTCAATCGACTCTGCGATCTATCTGCACCACGCGTGGGGCCCACTCGGCGCTGCCGGCGCAAAACCCATCGACGACCTCGACCGGGAGATCATTCGGCTCCTGATCGACGATGGCAGATTGCCTTTTCAAGCCATTGCCGAGGAGGTGCTGTTGTCGCCGTCAGCTGTCCGGGCGCGGGTTCGGCGTCTCACAGACGCCAACATCATTCGATTCGGTACGGTCGAGAGCCGTGGATCGTCAGAAAGACAACTCGCTATGGGGGTCGGACTGCGGATGAGTTCCTCGGCGGACTCCGTCATGTCATTATTTGCATCAAGCCCGAACGTCGACTTCGCAGTCGAGACCATCGGTCGTTTCGACATCATCGCGACTTTGGTCGCCGATTCTCCAAGTCGGCTGCTTGACCTGGTCGAAGAACTGCGTGCCCGGTCCGATGTCCGCCAGGTCGATTCTTGGATCCACCTCGATACCGTCAAGGAAGACTTTTCACGACTGATCTGACTTGAATTGCCCTGTGCCTCTTGTGGCATCAATCCACCGATACGATGCCTCTGTGAAAAGGGAAAAACGCAACTTTCGACCGCAGGAAGTCCGTCCAGGCCAAGGAACACGTGGTGCTGGCAAATCCGGCCCGTGCCGTGGTCGACAAAAACCTCAGTGTACCCACCAACACCGAGTCGGACGCGGCAGCAGCGGTACGATACGAGACCACCGAGCATCGGTGAGAACGAGTCTTTCGTCTGTAGTCACCGATTCAGCCTGTCTGGGATCGAATCGTCAACAAAGGAGACGGGCCCTAAAGAACGTACTCGAACAGGTGGAACTCGTTCAGGTCGGTGCCCTCGTAGCAAACCGCGTGGCAGCCTAGATCGGTAAATCCGCAGCGCTCGTAGAGCTTTCGGGCGGGGACGTTCTCAACGTAGGTGTCCAGACGCACGGCACGGCAGTTCTGTTCTCGTGCTACCTGAATTGACGCGTCGACGAGGAACCGGGCTACGCCCCGCCCGAGATAACCAGGTGTGACACCGAGCGCGTGGACGACGAGCACCTCATTCGGCTCCGCCACGATCGCCCAGCCCGCCTCTTGATACGCGTCCACAACGTCATGATTGAGCACAACGACCCCGGCGATAGTCCCGTCGGGATCAACCGCCAGGTACAGGTCACCAGCCTCAACCCACCCGGTGACTTCCGCCGGCGTGGGATGGCCCTCGGTATGCCAGTGGGGAAAATCCACGGTCTCGGCGAGATGGTCGACGATTCTCCGGTAGGCCGCCTGCGCCGCTGCAGTGTCGCGTGGCTCGGCTCGTCGGAAGCTCATGCCCATGCTGGATATCCTTCTGTTGGTCAGTCGGAATGTTGAGGAGTGCGTGCCCGGGTCGGTGCACTTTGACTAATGATCGGAACCGAACCCGTACAAGTCACCTGTCAGATATTTCAATCCAGTGTCGCAAACAACGGTTGCCACTGTATGACCTGGTCCGAGCTCCTTCGCCAGGTCGAGCGCGCCCGTGATGTTGACGGCGCTGGACGTCCCCGCGAAGATCCCCTCCGTGCGGGCCAAGGTGATGGCCAGTTCTCTGGCGATGACTTCATCGACGGTCAACGCCCGGTCGTACAGATCCGCAAGCAGCAGCGGTGGGACGATTCCCGTGGCGATTCCCTCGACGTGGTGCGGGCCGGCACGGCCGGTGCTGAGCATGGGTGACGTCGTCGGTTCCAAGGCCGTGACATCGATGCCGGGGAGGTGCTCTTTCAGGGTTCGGGACACTCCTGCGAGCATGCCGGCGGTTCCGACGGCGGCGCAGAAGGCATCGATCTCGACGTTGTCGTGCTGAGTTTGGCGAAGCAGCTCCCGGCCGAGGACGTCGTATCCGATGAGTGCATCAGCATTGTGGAACTGATCGGTCCAGTAAGCGTCATGGTCGCTCATGATTCTGTGCAGCGCCTTGCGCATCTCGTCAAACAGGCCCGGCGTGATCAGCCCATTTTCACTCGGTACGATGACAACCTCAGCACCGAATGCCCGCATAGTCGCCAGTTTCTCCTCGGAGAAGGTGTCCGAGCTGACGATGGTGCACGGATATCCCTTGACCGCGCACACATAGGCCAGAAACGAGCCCGTGCTTCCCCCGGAGTACTCCACGACGCGTTGGCCTGGGCGGAGAGCTCCGCTGCGCTCGGCCTCTTCGATGATGGCCAATGCCATCCGGTCCTTATAACTGCCGGTGGGATTGCCTGCCTCCATTTTCACGAGCACCTGCGCCGACCCTTCCGGCACTGCGTGCCGCAGCCGCAGGAGAGGTGTGTCGCCGATGGTCGACAGCGATGAGTCGAGGATTCCCTCGCTCATGCGGTGGCCTTTCCTTCGGATGCTTCCTGGGTTCGGAGCCGCGCCTGGTGGTGAGTGCGCAGCTGAAGCAGAGCAGCATCCAGCAGCGGTGTAGGTACCTGGAGGTCTGCCGCTCTGGCGGCGAGGTCGCCGATGATGTGTTCTGCCTCCACAGGATCACCGTGGTGGAGGTCGCGGTAGAGCGATGAGGTGAAGGCCGAGCCTGCCTCGGTCAGTAGCGCCAGCGACTGAGCGTGCCCGGCCTCGGTGACCGTGTGGCCCGCGGCGGCCGCGATGCGTTCACATTCGTCGATAGCCTCAACGATCGTCGCCTCACCTCCGGCGGCGAGAATGTCACCGATGGTGCCGCGAAACAGGCAGGTGATGACACCGGCAGCGGCGATGAACGCCCACTTCTCCCATAGGCGTGAGGGGATGCTATCGGTGACCTCTAGTGCAATGCCGTCTACATCGAGAGCCCGGGCGATCTCTTCAGGCACCGCGCCGCTGTGCATCCCTCCGACGGTGAGGCTGCACAACGGCGTCATCTGCACCACGGTCGCATCGTCGTCGAGAGTCGCGACGATCTTCACGATCCCGCCGAGCACCTGCCTGGGGAACGCTTGTTCCAGCGCGTCGATGTGGGCCATGCCGTTGAGCAGCGGTAGGAGACGCGTAGCCGGCCCGATCGCAGGCGTGAGCGTCGGGATGATGGCTGCCAGGGCTGGTGCCTTGACGGTGGGATGATGGCTGCCAGGGCTGGTGCCTTGACGGTGATGACCACGAGGTCGAACGGGTCTGTCCCCTCCAGGCTTGTCACTACTCGTACCGTGTGCACAGCTTCGGCGTCGGGGGCTCGGAATCGAAGGCCCTCTGAGGTGAGCTGAGCGGCACGACGCTCGCGGACGAGGAATGTCACTTCCTGCCCCGTGGCTGTCAGCCGTGCCCCGAGGGCTCCGCCAGTTGCTCCGGCTCCGACGATGAGGATACTCGTCATCTATTTTCTTCCTTTCGTAGGCACCGTACCGGTGCCTCGTTGACAAGCGGGGAAACAGTTAGGTCATGCACCAGGAACAGTGCGCACATACACGGTGGCGACCAAGAGTCCAGCACCGATGAGCATCAACGCGGTACCACCGAGGAGGGTGATGATCCGGTCTGCGGTCTGAGAGCGGTGGAAGCCGAACAGCCTGACTATGGCGATCGCAGCGGCCCACCACACCCCGGCACCGACGACGACGGTCGCGCACAGTATCAGCGTCCACGCCTTGGCGTCGTCGCCGTGTCCGATGAACTGCGGCAGGATCGCGGCAAAGAACAGCAGAGCCTTCGGATTGGTCGCGTTCGTGACGAACCCGCGCATGTATCCGCTCCGAGTTCGATGGCCAGTGCTCTGCGTGGCGTCAGTATCGGTGCTGCGGGCGGACCACAGCATGTTCGCGCCCAACCACAGGAGGATGCAGGCTCCGATCACCTGGACCACGACGAGCGCGCCCGGAGCGGAGACCAGCAGTGCAGTGGCTCCCGCTACGGCGAGCAGCGCGTGCAGCAGCAGCCCGCTCACAATGCCTGCCGCCGTCGTGGTGCCTTCCCGCACGCCGCGGGTGGCTGAGTGCACCACCAGGACCAGGTCTGGGCCAGGTACCGCCAGCGCCACCAACAACGCGAGGACGAACATCGCCCATGACTCAGCTCCCACTCGTGCCTCCGATCCGCTACTGTGCTTTAGATCCAGAGTATGTTCTGGATTCGTTAGAATGTGGTCATGAGCACATCATTGACAAAATCTTCCAATTTGCCCGAACTGGATTCGGTAGACTGGGCTATTCTTGAATTACTGCAGGTCGATGCCACTATGCCGAACAAGAACATAGCTGCTCAGGTCGGCGTAGCCGCGAGCACATGTCTGGAGAGAATCAGGCGGATGCGCCGCAACGGCACCATCGTCGGAACCCGGGCCCACGTCCTTCCCAGCCTGCTTGGCAAGGGAGAGCAGGCATTCCTCGGCATCCAGATTCGGCCGCATTCCCGCGACACCGCGAATGACTTCGTGCAGAAGTCTCTCGCGCTGCCCGAAACGCTCGCGTTGTACAACGTCAGCGGCAGCGAGGACTATCTCGTTCACGTCGCCGTGGCAAACAGCTCCGAATTGCAGACCCTCGTCATCGACAAGCTCCTCGCACTGCCCCAGGTCGCCCATTGCCGTACCCAGCTGATTTTCGGCGAACCTTGGGTTGCCCCGTTGCGCCACCACCCCGAAGTGAACGCAGACGTCTGAGACACAGACACAGGACGCATACCTGAGGAGGCTATGTGCAGCTTGGCATGAGGGCCCGTCGCCCCACGGGTGAGGCAATCCTCGTGGGCTATTCGCTCAAGGGGCATTCGCCAGCCGGCCAACCACGTCACTGACCACACGAGTCAATACAAGCCAGTCACGAGTGCACTCGCTGCCCATCCCAGTGGATTCAATACTGCTTCACCTCGTACGCGAGTACGCCTTCGAGATTTTCGAGGAGATATTCCGCGTTTTTCGCGTCGAACGGCAGAGGTGGCCGGATTTTGAGTGCGGACGCGCTCGGACCGGAAGCACTGATCAGTATTCCTCTGTCGCGCATACTGTTGACAACCCGTGACGCGAGATCGGCATCGGGTGTGCGCTCGCTGCCATCGGCACCGAACTCCAGCGCGAGGAAGAGCCCAGCGCCACGGGCGCTGATCACTCGATCATGCTGCTTAGCAATCTCAGCTAATCCTGACAGCATGACCTCTCCCATATGTGCGGCGTGAGAGACGAGCTGTTGCTGTTCGATCACCTCAAGGACCGCGGCTGCTGCCGAGATGCTCACGGGATTGCCTCCAAACGTGTTGAAATAGCGGACCGATGATCCGAATTTTTCCTGCGTCGTGGAGTTGCCGACGAGTGCAGAAATCGGAACGCCGTTGCCCATTGGTTTACCAAGCACGACCAGATCCGGCACGATGGTGTGCCTCTCAAAGCCCCACCAGGTACCAGTTCGGCCGAAGCTCGGTTGCACCTCATCCGCAATATACATCCCTCCGGCTGTGTGGACGATATCGAGGACAGGTGACAGGAATCCTTGCGGGTCAGGCTGTACTCCATCACTCGATAAAATGGAGTCCATGATGATTGCTGCAACACCCACGCCGCGCCCATTGAGCTCGGCGATCGCTGACTCAACCGAAGCGGCAAACTTGGTGGCTATCTCGGCTTCCGGAGTACGAGCGGCATCGATTGATGGAATTGTGACGACGTGCTCTCCGAGAGGGTTGTTGGGGCCCAACGACGGTGAGATCCCAGCTGCCGCGACGGTAGTCCCGTGATAAGCATGTTCCGAAATGATCAGTCCCTGATTGCCGGTCTGATAACGAGCGGTACGAATCGCCAAATCAATTGCTTCGCTACCGGTGCAGGCATAGGTCACACGGTCGAGTTCCTCGGGGAATTTCGCCAACAATCTCTCGGAATAGTCGATGATCGGCTCGGTGAGATAGCGGGTATGGGTGTTGAGCGTCGCTAGCTGTTTAGACACGGCAGCGGTCACCGCAGGATGACTGTGTCCGATAACGGGAACATTATTGTACGCGTCGAGATACTCGCGTCCATCGATTCCACGAAGCCAGACACCCTCTGCGCTCTCAATTGCGACCGGTTCGCGATAGAAGAGACGGTAAGAGGGTCCGAGGACGCGATCTCGACGGTGCAGCAATGAGGCAGTATCAGGATCCAAATCGACAGAACTCGCTGGGTCGAAGCCATTCGCCATATGAACCGAAGCGGGGCGTTGTGTATCGCTCATTCTCATTTCTCCTTACTCGTATGGCCGCAACCGCCCATTGCTGTGTCTCATGTCTGGGAACTCAGGCGCACCGTCGATACTCTCAGCAATGCAATGAGCCGCGTTGAAGACCCACAGTTGTGGTCAATACTTGACGAGTCGAGGACGCGTTTTCTCTGCGCCTGTGACGGTCGAATGGATGAACTTCCTCATGGTGTCGTCCACCACGATCTGCATGACGCGAATCTCCTCGTCGATGCTAGCGAAGAAGCAGTGACCGGAGTCCTCGACTTCGGAGACATGGTCTGGGGCCCACGAATCGCCGAGCTGGCGGTGCCGGCAGCCTACGCAAGCAGGGGGGCAGCTCAACCAGTCGAGGCGTTTATTCAGGTTGCTGAAGGCTGGGGCAGCTCAATTGACTTGCAGGCCGAGGAGATCGACCTGCTGCTCGAAGCCGCAATCGGTCGGCTGGCTGTCAACCTTGCCGTATGGACTGCGCGTGGGCAGAGTGAACGCGGCGGCTATGCGCTGTCGCGGTCCAAAGGGACGGAACGGGTCCTGCGTGAATTTCTTTGTGTAGACGCCGATGCGCTGCGCCGAGAACTGAGGCGAATTCTAGGCCACTAAGTCACAGTCTTCCCCGCAGTTGCGTGAGGCCTTGGCCGTTGTGCCATGACAGGGATAGGTGACCGAGTCGGCCATACGAGCAGTCAAGATAACGTTGAATTTGGGCCTGTGGGCGCATTGCAATGTTGGCGGCCAGAATCAGGCAGCTCTCAGTCTTGGCACTTTGCTCGACGTTTGGCCTCCGCAGCAACTGCTGACATTGTGCGGTTTGCCGCCAGTCTTACATTGTCGGCGCGGCGCTCAGCCCTTCTGCGACTCGATCAAGACTGTTGACAGAGATTTGAATGAGGCAAGCTTCTGAGGGCGGAGCATCCGGATTAGATGGTGCCGACGACATCACACTGGCTCAGCGACGGCAGCCCATGGCGTGTGCGCAACGCCACGTCCGTTGAGGCCCCTTTTGGTCTTCGCCCAGGAGCGGCAGCACGATAATTGCAGTATGCATTTCAAATCGATCTCAACACTTGCAGTCATTGGCCTTCTGTCTATGAGTGGATGCGCTGATTCCGCTAACAACCGGGCCGCCGAGAAGGCCACCTCCGAAGCCGAGAGCACACAGGCTCAGAGTCCGGCCCCGACTGGGGAGGCTGGCGGGAACTCCGACTCCTCCGAGGCGGAGCGGACAGAAGTTCCGACCGAATCGGCGTCGGATTCCAAGCCCTCGGATGCAGCTAAGGGGTCAAAGGTAACGCTCAGCACTGATTCGGAAAAAGTGGCCATCGAACCCACAGATGTGTACTGTTCCGGGGAACCCGGTAGCATTCGCCATATCATCGGCAAGACAAACAATGAGGTCCCTCTGATCAAAGTTGAAAAGACGGAGTTTGTGATGGTTAAGACCGGCCACGGCCGCCCCTACAAGTCGAAAGGACCGAACGGCATCCACTATGGAGAGAACAGCGTGTCATTCGATGGGACCGAGGTGGGGTCCGCCGTGTTGTCTGGCTCGATGACTTGCACAAAGTGGCAAGACTGAGAGCGACGCTGATGAAACGAGCGGCTCCCCGTCGCAGATGACGTGGAATTCATCTCACCATGATCGAGGGCCAGTCCGCACCGCAGCTTTGGTTCACGGTGGTGTTCCGCGCACACTCAAATCGCTGGTCCTCCGGCATGCATGGGGCAGCCGAGGCGCGTCGGCCAGAAGACAGGGACACCGAGGAGCTGAAAGTCGCCGTGATTGTTCCGTCTACGCACCGACCAGCTGCGCTTTCGAAGCGTGCGTGGTCGGGGCGGAGGCCGACCACGCAGTGACCGACCACACCATCGGTCCGTCGAATCCGCCAGCGATACAACTTCGCGTAGAGCAGCAATTGAGGTGTTAGAGCCGTCACCGACGACGATGACTAAGTTGGAACTGGAAGAATCCATGGGCTCCATGCATTTGAACTGCAGGGCAGGGAAGCACGAATCACTATCGGGCAGCTGACAAAGCAAGAGCTCCCGGTGGAGTAGTTGTCAGGCAGCGGCTCATTCAGCCGATCTCTGGGCTGGCGATCCGGAGCCAACTCCGGCTTCGGTCTCTTTGATCACTCGACGTATATCGTCTTGAGTCTGTGCCTCGCCCTTCTTGATCGCTTCGACGACCTTTTCGTGCTGCTGCTCCGAGACGACGGGA
>NZ_JABASX010000013.1 GCF_016107655.1 Brevibacterium antiquum | reverse complement strand
GTGAGCCGGTGGGGGCCAAGCGCCGTCTGCACCTGCACTTCCTCCATTCCCCGGTGGCCATCCTCGGCGAGGATGCTGTGACCGGCCTGCGCACGGAACGCCAGGAATTGGACGGCACAGGGGGAGTCACGGGCACGGGAGAGTTCATCGACTGGGACGTCACAGCCGTCTATCGCGCCGTCGGCTATGCCGGCACGCCTCTGCCGCAGCTGCCCTTCGACGAGGCCAAGCGTGTGATCCCGAATCACGAGGGACGCGTCGTGGACACAGGAGAGCAGGCTTCGACGGCTGAGGCCGATGTCGTCCAGGGCGTGTACGCGACCGGTTGGATCAAGCGTGGTCCTGTCGGACTCATCGGTCATACCAAGGGCGATGCCCTGGAGACGATCGGGCACATCCTCGATGACCGCGCCGCCGGCGTACTCACCGAACCGCTGTTCCCCGATGAGGACTCGATCGTCGAACTCCTCGAATCCAAGGGCGTCGACTACGCGGACTGGGAAGGCTACCACCGGCTGGAGACAGCAGAGAAGGCGCTCGGCGAAGCCGAAGGTCGTGAGCGAGTGAAGATCGCGACTCGAGAGGCCATGCTGCGTGAGGCCCGTGATCAGGTCAGGAGCGAATCCCACTCCGGCACCTGAGCCGAATCAGAGGCTGGTGGGCGTAGGCTCGAGGTGATCAACAGCCCCCAAGCAAGGTTCGCACTCGTCAGAGGAGACGCACTTCCGTGATCGACACATCAGCTCGGGTTGCCGTCATCGGCGGCGGAATCGCAGGCGCCTCGGTCGCATTCGGCCTGGCTTCACGCGAGGTCAGCGTCACCATCTTCGACGATGCCATGGCCGGTCAGGCGACCGCCGCCAGTGCTGGCATCATTGCTCCCTGGGTCTCGACGAGCACCGGCGCCTACTACGAGACCTATGCCGCCGGAGGCAACTTCTACCCGGATTTCCTCAACCGCCTCAGCGCTCTGGGGATCCCCGATCTGGGATACCGCAGATCCGGTGCACTCGTCGTCAACTCAGATCCTGTCGTGCTCGCCGAGGCGGCCCGACTCATCCGTGATCGTGCCGCAGGTGCAGGGTCCGTTGCCGGCGAGGTCCACGACATGGACTCTGCGAATCTGCTCGAGATCTTCCCGCCGATCGCCCCGGAGATGACGGGCCTGTTCATCACCGGGGGCGGTCGAGTCGATGGTCGCACCCTGCGAGATGCAATTCTGACCGGAGCACACGCCTACGGCGCCCGGCTTGTGCACGATTCGGCGAGAACTGTCTCCACCGGACACCGAGGCGGCAGCTGGAAGGTGGGGACCACCTCGGCGACGGAGGACTTCGACGCCATCGTCGTCGCCGGTGGAGCCCGGAGCACGGAGATGCTGCAGCGGCTTGGTCATAGCGTGGCGATCACCGCGCAGCGAGGGCAGCTGGTTCACCTGGGTCTGCACGGGATCAACACCTCGCCATGGCCGACTGTGCACCCGCTCGACCACCACTACATCACTCCCTTCGACGGAGGCAGAGTCGTCATCGGCGCTACCCGTGAGGACGGTGTCGGATTCGACGCCCGCACAACAGCTGCAGGACAGAAGCAGGTCCTTGACGACGCACTGAGGATCGCTCCCGGACTCGCAGAGGCCACGGTGTTGGAGACGAGAGTCGGAGTCAGGCCCATGTCCACGCGCACGAGCGGGCTGCCCTATGCCGGGGCTGCCCCCGGTGCGCAAGACCTGTGGCTGGCTTCCGGCTTCGGTGCGGGCGGGCTGACGATGGGTCCGCTCATCGGCGACGCAATCGCCAGAGCGATCCTCGGCCAGCAAGCAGCAGAGATCGCGCACTTGGGCCTGTGACCTCGCAAGACAGTGCCTTGCTAACCTGAAGCCATGAGCGCGCAGCTGCCCCGAGCCTTTCGTTGGTTCTGGGCGGGCGAAACCGTATCGGGATTCGGCAGCTGGATCACCATCCTGACCCTGCAGGTCATCGTCGTCGACTACCTGCACGCGGGAACCGTCGGCCTGGGCTGGATGAACGTAGCGAGGTGGCTTCCCTATCTCCTCCTGGGCCTCGTGCTGGGTGCGCTCATCGATCGGGTTCGCCGCAGGCCCGTCATGATTGCCAGCGACCTCGTGCGTGCGCTGCTGCTGTGTGCGATTCCGGTGCTGTGGTACCTGGACCTGCTGAATCTGAGCGCGCTGCTTCTGCTTGCAGCGGTTCTGGGAACGGCGACTCTCATCAACGACAGTGCCTCACAGGCCTTCGTGCCCCGTCTCATTCCGACACGGAGGCTGCAGTCTGCCCATGCCAGGATCGACGGGACCAACGCCGTCGCCGAGACGGCTGGTCCGGCCATCGGCGGTGCGCTGCTCGCGGTCGTCGCGGCACCGTTCGCTGTGCTCGTCAATGTA
Source organism: Brevibacterium antiquum (assembly GCF_016107655.1). Taxonomy (GTDB): domain Bacteria; phylum Actinomycetota; class Actinomycetes; order Actinomycetales; family Brevibacteriaceae; genus Brevibacterium; species Brevibacterium antiquum. The sequence goes on along the minus strand of NZ_JABASX010000013.1, from coordinate 80,002 downwards.
GGCACCTTCCTGTTCTCGGCGGTCGTCGTCTCTCTCATCCACGTTGAGGAGCCGAGCCGATCGCGGGCCGAAGAATCTGCCGAGCCGAACCTGCGCCGGGAGATCGGAGCCGGGCTGAAGTGGGTCTATTCGACTCCGAGCCTGAGAGATCTCGCCGTATGGACCCATGTGTGGTTCGCCGCGCAGGCCATCCTTGCGGCTGTCACCGCAGACTTCTTCCTCAACGACGTCGGCGTCGACACCTTCTGGTTCGGCATCGTCATGGCCGGCAGCGGCATAGGCGGAATGATCGGCGCGCTGAGCTCTCGTGCGGCGGGGAAGCGGCTGGGCAATGGTCGGGCGGTGATCCTCGCGCACGTGTGCTCGGCTTGCGGAGTACTCGTCCTCTTGGCGGCAACGGTCAGCGCCGTTGCGGTGCCCGTCCTCTTCATCGGAGTCTTCCTCCACGGATTCGGCATCGGGGTGAGCAACTCCCACGAAATGGCCTACCGACAGTCGATCACTCCCGACGGTTTCCAGGCGCGGACGAACACGACGATGCGATCGACGAATCGCGCAGTCGTGGTCATCGTGTCGCCGCTGGCCGGAGCCCTCGCTGCCGCCACGAGCTCTGAACTCGCGCTGATCATCGCCGCTGGGATCTTCACCCTGGCTGCTGTCGGCCTGTGGTTCTCGCCGTTCCGCACAGTGCGAATCGCCACCTGAAGCACTGAGCAGCCGCAAGTTTCACTGAGCCGCCGCGTGTTTCACTGAGCTGCCGCGTGCTGCACAGCGCGCCGGAGAAGTCAGTCGACGATCGGTGCGCTGATTGCTTTCGCCAGGGCGTCGAAGGCCCGGATCGTGGGGAACAGTTTGGCAGCATCCTGCGGCAGGCCCCAGCTGGAGAGCTTGACGCCGACGAAGTTGGCTCCCGGGTTCATGTAGATCATCTGCCCGTGGATGCCCAAGGCGAGGAAGGCGTGCGAATCCGGGAAGGGGAACCAGAACTGGTTGTGATACATCCCGCCGGGCATCCGATTGTCATCGGGACCGTCGGCGAAGGCCTTCCTGGTGTCCGCATCGCCGGTGAGCGTGTCCCCGACCCACGAGGTCGGTACCACCTGTTCACCGGTGAGGGAGACTCCCTGGTTCGCATACAGGTAGCCGAAGCGAGCGAGGTCGCGCAGAGTGGTGTTGATGCCACCGTCGAACATGCCCACACCGTACTGGTCGGTGGCGATGAGCGCATCGCGTTCGGCTCCGATCCGCGACCACAGCACGCGCGACATGAGGGCCTGCATGCTCTCACCGGCGATCTTCTCGCACACCCAACCCAGCACATCGGTCTCACACGAACGGTATTCGTAGACCCCACCGTGCTCGGACTTCGCCTCCAGCGTGGTCAGGAACTCATACATGCCCTTGGCCTGGCCCTCGGGGCTCGTCTCAGACCAGCCGATCGACTCCTCGATCTGCCTGACCTCGGACTTCGGGTCGAGGTAGTTCTCCGAGAACTTGATTCCCGAGCGCATGTCGAGGATGTGACGCACCGTGGCCCCGGCATATCCGGAGGAGGCGAGCTCGGGGACGTAATCGGTGACCAGACGGTTCGGATCGAGATCCCCGGCGCCCACGAGCACACCGGCCACCGTGCCGACGAGTGATTTGCTCACCGACATCAGCAGGTGTTCGGTCTCCGGGCGCATCGTGGAGAAGTACTCCTCGGTGAGCACCGTGCCGTTGTGCATGACCATCCACGCATCCGTGTCGCTGGCCTCGATGACGCTGCGCACGCTGCGAGCCTCGGAGAACTCGGTCTTCGGAACCTCGATGCTGCCCAGGTCCTGCAGCTCCACGGGCAGTTCTGCCACAGGTCCGGCCCCGCGAGAGATCGGCGTGGTGGGCAGCACCTGATCGACGTGCTGGAAGGACCAGCGGACGTTATCGGCATCCTGCCAGTTGTCCTTGTCGATGACGGGGGCGACGGGCACAGTATTGTCCGGCGACGTCTCGGTCACTCTCCACCTCTTCGAATTCGTCTCGTGCAGTCGGCAGTATTTGCGTCAGTCCGTGAAGAGATTACCACCACGGATGTCAATCGCCCTTTGCTCCTGGGCCGCCCAGAGCCGGTGAGGGATCCTCCACAGCAACAGGCACACCGGCGTACATCGCACGGATCGAATCGATGAAGTGCTTGGCCCGGATGCTCAGTGCGTTCGGACCCCCGGCCTTGGTCTGCAGCGGGTTCTTCGTCACGAGCACACCGAGGTCGGCGCCCTTCCACCGGTATTCTCCGGCCCCGAAGATGCGCAGGAAGAACACCTCATTGCCGTTCTGCAGGGGATGCCAGTCGAGCGCGGCGCGTTTGTAGGTCAGAGTCCCGTACTGATCGAGGAAGTACTGACCGGTCAGCGGTGAGTGCGTGATGTACTCGGTGATGTCAGCGGTCTCCTTGATGACCATCTGGCTCCACTCATCAGCCCCGGAGAGCTCTTCCCACCGCTCATTGATCTCATCGACGTCGAGATCGAACTCGACGTCGAGGTATTCGAGCAGATGGAACAGGAACAGCGGTACGTCGGCATAGGCGCCGGCGGTGACGTTGGTGATCGCCGAGGCTCCTGAGATGCGCGGATTGAGCTCGCCCAAATACACGTCATCGGAATCCAGATCGACGAGCACGTCGACCTCGAAGAAGCCGCGGTAGCCTCGCTTGCGCAGTCCCTCACCCATGCGCCGCACCAGTTCCCTGGCCCGGGTGCGCTGGTCGGCGGTGAGCACATCGGGGGTCATCTCATTGCCGCACCAACCGCCCTTGTACGGGGTGAGCTCGGCGAAGCCGGCCAGTTCGGTGAGGAACGGGCCGACGACGACTCCGCTGCTGGTGATCACCGCTTCCACCGCCACGGGCGTGTTGTTGATGCGCTTCATGATCTTCAGCTGCTCGCCGATGATGTCGTGCTTGTGCCGGTTCCAGTCCTCCTCGGCGGCGATGAAGAACGTCGTCTTCCCCGAATCCCCGTAGGGGGTCTGGACAACGAGGTCGGTGCCCAGGTTCTCCTTCTCGGCCTCGGCGTTGAGCTGCGCGTATGTGTCGGCTGTGGTGAGCACATTGGGCACGGAGAAGGCCCCGGCCTCATTGCCGAGCTTCGTCGTCTCGATCTTCGAATCGAGCTGGTTGCGCAGCGTCGCCGAGGGCAGGATGAGGTCGTAGCCGAGTTCGCGGCAGATTCGCTCGGTCTCCTCGTCGAAGAAGACCATGGCCACCTTGGGCCGCTCACCGTGGGGCACATTCGCCGTCATATGGGCGCGCACCTCGGCGTTGAGGAGGAGCCAGTTGTTGATCGCCTCACCACTGTCGAATTCGACGAACGGCTTGTAGCGCGGGGAGAACACGCGGGGGTGCCCGCCGTCCCATCCGTCGTAGTACGTGATGTAGGAGAAGTTCCGGACCCAGCGGTCGAGGCCGAGCAGGTTGAATGGGGTCGCACCGATGAAATAGATCGGTGTGATGTTGGTGCGGAAGAAGTGGCGGACCTCGGAGATGTTGCGCAGCGGCCGTCGGATCTGGACCCGTTCGGCCTCCTTGCCCGCATAGGCGGCATCGGTGCCGACATGGACTTCGACATCTGCCGGATCCGGCGCCGAGGTGGAAACTGGGGCGGGCGCTGTTGCCGGCACTGCCCGGGGCGGGGCGGCAGCGGCATCGGGGATGCGGGCCTCGGTCGAGGTGGCTGGTCGACCGGTGCCGGGAACCGCGACAGCGTCCTTGACCACACGCCTGTTCGAGCCTGCTCCTGGGCCGGGCGTGCTGGCCGGCGTGCCCGACCCGTCCGTGTTCCCAGCCGTCTTCGACGGGGTTGGGCCTGCAGGTTTTTTCGTCATGGCACTACTCCTTGTCAATACATCTGGCCTCACTGCTCGCAGTCACCTGAGCCGTCCGCCCGCTTCATCGCGGCGATGATTCGGACGTCGAACGTCAAACGTGATGTGGACAACAACCTATATCAGTTTTCGGGGCTGAGGACGATGGTGCATCAATTGGATGAACCCGATGCGAATTCGCGGTCAAATCCGAGGTCGAGCGCACCAGTCGGGTGAATTCCCCTCGCGTGGTGAGGGGCCGCTAGGCTGGGATCACCACGTCTTTTCGAAAGAGAGCCACTATGCCGGTGAATACCGATAAGCAGGGAACCAGCTATTCTCTGCCACGCCCCTATGAGGTGTCGCGGGAGGCGGTCGCGGAATTCGCGCTGGCCACCAATGCGAAGGCCGACTACCACTTCGAGACCGAGGCAGCGACCGCCCTGGGCTATCGCGACGTCGTGGCACCGACCACCTTCGCCGTGATCATCGCGCAGAAGTCCGAAGCGGCCTACATCAGTGACCCCGAGTCCGGCATCGACTTCTCCAAGGTCGTTCACGGTTCGGAGCAGTTCACCATCACCCGGCCCATCGTCGCCGGTGACAGCCTGGACGCCACGACCCACGTCGACGGCGTGCGGGCGTCGGGCTCCAACGCCATGATCACCACCCGCACAGAGATCACCGACGCCGCCGAACAGCCTGTCGTCACAGTGAGCTCGACCATCGTCGTGAGAGGAGACGGAGAATGAGCGTCACCGACTTCTCCCAACTGACCATCGGAGACACCGTCGTCGAAGCCGAGATCCCCTTGTCGCGAGCATCGCTCGTCGACTACGCGGGTGCTTCAGGCGATCACAACCCGATCCATTGGTCCGAACGCTTCGCCACCGAGGTGGGTCTTGAGGGAGTCATCGCCCACGGCATGCTCTCGATGGCCGTCGTCATCGCCCCTGTCGTCGAATGGATCGGCGATCCGGGCGCGATCGTCGACTACCGGACACGATTCTCCGCGCCGGTGCTCGTCCCCGACGCCGAATCCGGCACACCGGCCACACCCACCGCCACCCTGTCGATGACCGCGGTGGTCGGGGCCGTCGACGGAGCTGTGGGCACCGCCCGCATCGACGTCACGGTGAAGTCCGGTGACCAGGATGTGCTCAGCCGCACCCAGATCCGAGTCTCGCGGTGACGAAGGATCTGGCAGAGTTCACGACGTTCCACCTCGGCGGCCCAGCAGCCAAGCTGCACATCGGCGAGACCAGGGACGAACTCGTGGACTTCTCTCGTGACCATCCCCTGAGTCTGTCGGCGCAGCCCGCGGCCGATGTCCTCTTCATCGGCGGCGGATCGAACCTCCTCGTCTCCGATTCCGGCTTCGACGCCGACGTGTGCGTGATCGCCACCAAGGGAGTGACGATGACCGATACCTCGGAGACCGAAACCCGTGTCACCGCCGAGGCGGGGGAGAACTGGGACGAATTCGTCGCCTTCACCCTCGGCTGCGGTCTCTCGGGTCTCGAGGCCCTGTCCGGGATCCCCGGCTCCGTCGGAGCGACTCCGATCCAGAACGTCGGCGCCTACGGGACAGAGGTCGCCGAACTCATCACCTCGGTCGAGGTCTTCGATCGCCTCGCCGGTCAGATCCGTCACCTCAGCGCCGTCGAACTCGAGTTCGGCTACCGCACCTCGGCACTCAAACGTGCGCAGCAGAGAACGGGCACTGCCCAGTACCTGGTGCTGTCGGTGACCTTCGACCTGAACCGCAGCCCGGACTCACTGCCGGTGCGCTACGCACAGCTGGCCTCGGCGCTGGACGTCGAGATCGGGGAGTCGGTGCCGGCCACGCTGGTGCGCACCAGCGTCATCTCCCTGCGCAGGTCCAAAGGCATGGTTGTGGACCCAGGCGACCACGACACCTGGTCAGCTGGCTCCTTCTTCACGAACCCGATCGTCGACGACCCCGCCGAGCTGCCAGCCGAAGCGCCCCGCTACCCGGTCACCGATCCACTCAGCGGATCGACGATCGAAGGACGGACGAAGACCTCGGCCGCCTGGCTGATCGAACATGCGGGATTCTCCAAAGGCTTCAGCGTCGGAGAGGGTCGGGCAAGCCTGTCGACCAAACACACTCTGGCGCTGACGAATCGCGGCCAGGCGGCGACGGAGGACGTCCTCGAACTCGCCCGCACCGTGGTCGACGGGGTGAATGAGAAGTTCGGCATCGTCCTCGAGCCTGAACCCACGTTCATCGCCTGCTCGCTCTGAGACCGTGCCCTGGAATGCACCCCGTGTCGCCCCGTCGGAGAACCTCAGCCCTGCTGATCCTCATTGCTGTGGTCGCGGCTGTGACCCTGCCATGGGCACTGCTGTCTGCACGTGCTGATCTCAGCTTCGGCCCGCATGAGGCCAGCTATCAGATCACGGCAGACTCCCGACTGACCGTTGACTTCGGTCCGCTGGGCAAACTGCTCGTCCCCGCAGACGATTATCTGCCGATGGGGCTGGGACTCACTGTCGACATCGGTCAGATCCCGGTCTCCGGAGCAGACGAGGACGACTCCCACACAGGTGCCTCCGAACGGCGTTCTGACAGTAATTCCCCCGACGGGTCAGACGGCGCCTCTGATGGATCGGAGCAGGGAGTCGGGGGAGGAGCGGTCGATGCCCTGGGCGGCGACATCGCCTCCTATGCCTCCCTGTTCTCGGCCCCACAGGCACAGGTCAACGAGGTCATCGACGGCCTGACCACAGCGATCCTGGCCCGGTGGGCCCTGGCCGTCTGCCTCATCAGCGGTGCGGTCGTCGCCCTGGCGTTCATCCTCGGGCCCGTTCGGCTCGCCGGGATCGGGAGGGCTTTCGTGGGCAAGGAGCTCATCGGCATCGGTCTGGTCACCATCCTCGTCCTGGCAAGTGTCGGCACAGCAGTCCTCACCCGCCCCAAGCCTCTCGACGCCGATCCCGCCTTCGACGGGACCCCACTGGAGGGTGCCCAGGTCACGGGCCGCCTCGGCGGGGTCATCGATGCCGCGTTCACAGCGGTCAAGGACTTCGCCGACGACAACGACGCCTTCTACGACCAAGTGCTGGAGAACCTGCGCACTCAATGGACCACGCGCCCCCAGACCGGCAACTGGTCGGATCAGGGATTGGTGCCTCGGCCCGGTGGGGACGCAGAAGGGCTGAACGCTGACGTATCGACATTCGTCTTCGGCTCTGACCTGCACTGCAACATCGGCATGGCCCGGGTTGTCGGCGTGGTGACTCGGATGAGCGAGGCCGATGCCTACATCGATGGGGGAGACGTGACGATGACGGGCACCTCGGCGGAGAACTACTGCTTTGACGTGCTCGACGACGAACTGCCTGACAAGCTGCCGCGGATGATCGTCAAGGGCAACCACGACTCCGCCGAAACCACCAATCACGCGAGAGGCAAGGGGTGGAAGGTCCTCGACGACACGAGTGCGACGATGAGCGGAGTGACGTTCTTCGGCGGACCGGACCCCCGTCGGACCGTGTTCGGGTCCGGGCCGCAGCTTGAGACCGATCTCACCGCCGATCAGTACGCGCAGAAGCTCAACGACGAGGCCTGCGCGAGCGACTTCGACATCATGCTCATCCACGATGCGCGGATCGGGGCCCCGTCACTGCGCTCCGGATGTGCGCAGTACAGCCTCAGCGGACACTGGCACAGGCGAGTCGGCCCGGAGCCCCTGGGCAGCGGAGTCCGCTATGTGAGTTCGACGACAGGCGGCGCCCTGGCGAACGCCCTGACCCCGGGGCCGCTGAAGATGGACGCGGAGCTGAGCATCGTGCGCGTGGACAATCGGACCAAACGGCCCATCGACGTCCAGATCGTCACTGTCAGCCCCGACAAGACGGTCACGATCGAGCCATGGAAGACCTTCCCGGAGCCTGTGCCGCTGGTCGCTCAGCCGCCGCAGACAGAGCCCGCGAACGAGGAGGACTGAGGGGTGATGAAGTCGAGTTCAGGCAGCTGTCGGAGCCCGGTTCGACTAACTGCGGTCACAGACGGTATGCTCGTTTCTCGTGGTTGGACACAACTCGGGGAACACGAATCGAGGGTGTCGAATCGAAGGGGTGTGGCGCAATTGGTAGCGCAACGGTCTCCAAAACCGTAGGTTGCAGGTTCGAGTCCTGTCACCCCTGCGCAGTTGATATCTGCTTGAGTCATATCGGCGAAACGCCGTCCTCGACGGGCTTGAACAATTGTGCTGTCCCAATGGAAACCGACCGAGTGAGGATGTGTGGAAGACACACCGGCAAAGAAGACTGGAGATAAGCCCAAAGGCACCAGTCGCAAGCAGCTCGGGTTCTTCGGACGAATCCTGCAGTTCTTCCGCGAGGTCATCGCGGAGCTGAAGAAGGTCGTCACCCCGACACGTAAGCAACTGGTCAATTACACCCTGGTTGTGCTGGGCTTCATCCTCTTCATGATGCTTCTCGTGGTAGTTCTCGACCTCGTGTTCGGCAAGCTCGTCGGATTCGTCTTCGGCGGAACACCGCTGTGGCCATTGTGGTGACTCACCCCCAGCGGTGATCACTTGGATTTCAAACACGTTGCAGACCCTTCACTCCCATATGGGAATCACTACACGCGAAGCGAGGAATTGATCGGTGTCGGATACCAGTTCACCTGAGCAGGAAACCCCTGAGACACAGAACGCCACTCCAGAGGAGTCGAGCGTTGCACCAGTGGTGGAAGACGTCGAGAACGAAACCTCCGCTGTGAGCGCGGACGACGCGCAGGTCGAAGACGCGCCCGCTGACGAGGCTGTCTCCGAAGAGACACCTGCCGACGATGCCGTCTCTGACGAAGCCGCCGTCTCTGACGATGACAGTGCCGCAGCCGACTCTGCTGAGGTTGCCTCAGGCGATGACGCAGCAGCCGACTCTGCTGAGACGGATGAGGCATCTGCCGCCGACGAGGTCGACCCGGCCGAAGAGTTCAAGTCGGAGCTGCGCATGCAGGAGGGTGACTGGTACGTCATCCACTCCTACGCAGGCTACGAGAACCGCGTCAAGCAGAACCTTGAGAACCGTTCCATCAGCCTCAACCTCGAAGAGTTCATCTTCGAGTCCCAGGTGCCGATGGAAGATGTCGTCGAGATCAAGAACGGCCAGCGCAAGCAGGTCCGTCGCGTGCGCATTCCGGGCTACGTGCTCGTGCGCATGGAACTCACCGATGAGTCATGGGGCGCGGTTCGCCACACCCCGGGCGTGACCGGGTTCGTGGGCAACGCCTACGACCCGACTCCTCTGTCCATCGACGAGGTCTTCACGATGCTCGCTCCGATCTTCGAAGAGCGCCAGGCCGAAGCCGCTGCCGCCGAAGGTGTGCAGGCCGAGCAGGCCGCAAAGTCCGCCCCCATCACCGAGGTGGAGTACGAGGTCGGCGAGTCCGTGCTCGTCAAGGAGGGTTCCTTCGAGGGTCACCCCGCAACGATCCAGGAGATCCGTCCGGAATCACAGAAGCTCACCGTGCTGCTGTCGATCTTCGAACGCGACGTTCCCGTCGAGCTCAGCTTCGACCAGGTCTCCAAGCTCTGAGCAGATTTTCACGGTAGGAAAGGGCCCGGTGATCTCCGGGCCCTTTCGCCATTCACGCCCAGTGATGCCTGTCACCGACATTTGCTCCAGGGTCTGCAGGCATGGAATACTGGTGTGGTTTGATCTCGGTTCCCATCGGAAGCCGATTTCAAACGATGCGCCGTATTTCTCTGGCGCATCGAAACTTCAAGATTAAGGACCGAATATGCCTCCCAAGAAAAAGGTAGCCGGCCTCGTCAAGCTCCAGATTCAGGCAGGTGCCGCTAACCCGGCGCCTCCGATTGGTCCGGCGCTTGCCCAGCACGGCGTCAACATCATGGAATTCTGCAAGGCCTATAACGCCGCAACAGAGTCCCAGCGCGGGAACATCGTTCCCGTCGAGATCACGGTGTTCGAAGATCGTTCGTTCACCTTCATTCTCAAGACCCCACCGGCTGCAGAACTCATCAAGAAGGCTGCAGGCGTGAAGTCAGGCTCGGCTACTCCTCACACCGACAAGGTTGCTCACCTGAGCGCCGACCAGGTTCGCGAGATCGCCACCACGAAGATGCCTGACCTCAACGCCAATGACCTGGATCAGGCTGACCGGATCGTCGCCGGCACCGCTCGCTCCATGGGCGTGACCACCGACATCGAGGTCTGAGACCAGACATTTCACTGTGGTAGGGCTCGCGCAGCCCGCACCACGACTGCAAGGAGAGAAGCAGATGGCAAAGCGTTCAAAGGCCTATCAGGCCGCGGCAGAGAAGATCGCCGCAGATGTGACATACGAACCGGCTCAGGCAATCGCCCTGGCCAAAGAGACCACAGTGGCGAAGTACGATGCCACCGTCGAGGTCGCCCTCCGCCTGGGTGTTGACCCACGTAAGGCGGACCAGATGGTGCGCGGCACCGTCAACCTTCCGCATGGTACCGGTAAGACCGCTCGGGTCCTGGTGTTCGCTGCCGGCGACCGTGCAGAAGCTGCCCGTGAAGCAGGTGCTGACTTCGTCGGCTCCGATGACCTGCTGGAGAAGGTGGCCAATGGCTTCACCGACTTCGACTCGGCTGTTGCCACCCCTGACATGATGGGCAAGGTCGGACGTCTGGGTAAGGTTCTGGGTCCACGTGGCCTGATGCCGAACCCCAAGACCGGCACCGTGACCATGGATGTCGCCAAGGCCGTGACCGAGATCAAGGGCGGAAAGATCGAATTCCGCGTCGACAAGCACTCGAACCTGCACTTCATCATCGGAAAGGTCTCCTTCTCCGAGGAAGCACTGCAGCAGAACTTCGATGCAGCGATCGAAGAGGTCCTTCGTCTGAAGCCGAGCTCCTCGAAGGGCCGCTACATCTCGAAGGCAACCGTGACGACATCGAACGGTCCTGCCGTTCCGATCGACGGTTCATCGATGCGCGTGGTCTGATCCCTTGAGGGATTGAACCGCAGACACAGCTCTGGGCGGGAAGTGAGATAATCACTTCCCGCCCTTTCTGTTCCCCGGCAACCATCATTCGGTGTTGCCCGGAGGAGGTATCGCGGATAGATTGTGATCACTGAAGACCACTGTGTGCCAACCGCCGATGGGGGTGGACAGCTCCGCCATGCATTCGACTCCGCTGCTTCGCGATGACTATCAGCGCATCGTCCGTCGTGCCCATGACAATCTGGCATCACTGACCGCTCCGGAGAGTTCGGGCCCGGGAGTCCGCCCCGCCGTCCTCGAGTCCTGGAACCGATCCCTTGGCCGTCTTCGGGATCCGGGCGGAGTACGTGTGCGCATGGCCTATGAGGCCGATCAGCTCGCCGAGGTGAGGCGCCGTCATCCGTTCCACTCCATCATGGGCCTGCTGCAGTCGCATCTGATCGAACCCGCCAAGGAGGCAGGACTGCTTGTGGCGCTCGGTGATGAGCAGGGGCGTCTCCTGTGGGTCGAGGGTGAGCGCGCCGTCCGCAGCCGTGCCGAATCCATGGGCTTCCTGCCGGGTACTGACTGGTCGGAGGACGTGATGGGAACCTCCGCCCCCGGACTCGCACTGCGCTCGCGCAGTGCCGTGCAGATCAGTCAGGCCGAGCACTTCTCCGCAGAGGTGCACTCGTGGAGCTGCAGTGCAGTGCCCGTGACCCATCCGCTGACCGGTCAGGTCCTGGGCATCATCGACGTCACCGGCGGTGACGACGCGGTATCGTCCATCGTTCTGCCGTTGCTGAACTCCACGGCTCAGGCAGCCGGCGTCGGATTGTCGAAGCTCTACACCCCGGACTCCGGTGGGCTGTCTGTCGGTACCGGTGACGGTGCCTACCTCGAAGTCACCGGGGCTCGTCCCCAGCTATCGGGCCCGGATGGCACCCGAATCACACTGTCGGGACGACATGCTGAGATCCTGCTGCTCCTGGCGCGCAACCCCGGCGGCATCAGCAGCGCCGGGCTCGCCGACCGGCTGTGGGCGCTCGGTGGAAGTGAAGTCACTGTCCGGGCGGAGATCGCGCGTCTGCGCAGAACGATTGACCACCTCGGCGACCTGCGCCTTGATGCCCGCCCCTACCGACTGCGCGGAGACATCGACAGCGACGTCGAACGCACGCACCGGGGCCTGGCCCAAGGGGACGTGGAGACCGCGCTCAACTTCTATCAGGGGCAGGTGATGCCCGAATCCGATGCGCCCGGCGTTCGGGAGATCGGTGCTGAACTGCAAGCGCTGATTCGGGAGAGTCTGCTGCAGAACGGAACTTGGCAGCAGCTGTGGCGCTATGCGGGATTGGCCGAAGCTTGCGAGGATTCGGAGGTGCTGATGTCGGTGCTGCGCCTGGCCCCACCCGAAGCACCCGAACGCAACGCGGCCGTCGTGCGGCTCGAAGCCCTCGGATACTGAGTCCGAGGAGCTGGAACTGGCAGCTCTTCCTGTGTGATGCAACCCACATGCAACGTTGCCCTGCGTAGCGTGTGGAGCAATCGGAGACAGACATCCGATCGCCGCATACGCATCAAAGGAGTTGCAATGACTGTTTACGCTCAGCCTGGTCAAGACGGATCGCTCGTCACCTACAAGTCACGGTACGAGAACTTCATCGGCGGACAGTGGGTCGCTCCCGTCAACGGGAACTATTTCGAGAACCCGACGCCCATCACGGGTAAGACGTTCTGCGAAGTGCCCGCCAGCACCTCGGAGGACATCGAGCTCGCGCTCGACGCCGCGCACAAGGCGGCTCCGGCCTGGGGCAAGACCTCACCCGCGGAACGCGCCGTGATCTTGAACAAGATCGCTGACCGGATCGAGGAGAACCTCGAGATGATCGCGGTGGCCGAGACCTGGGACAACGGAAAAGCCGTCCGTGAGTGCCTCAACGCCGACATTCCCCTGGCCATCGATCACTTCCGCTACTTCGCCGGAGCAATCCGGGCTCAGGAAGGCGGACTCTCACAGATCGATGACGATACGGTGGCCTATCATTTCCATGAGCCGCTCGGCGTGGTCGGTCAGATCATTCCCTGGAACTTCCCGATCCTCATGGGCGTGTGGAAGATCGCGCCGGCGCTGGCCGCAGGCAATGCCATCGTCCTCAAGCCTGCCGAGCAGACTCCGGCCTCGATCCTGGTCCTGATGGAACTCATTGCCGACCTGCTTCCCGAGGGAGTCCTCAACATCGTCAACGGCTTCGGGCTCGAAGCAGGCAAGCCCCTGGCATCGAACAAGCGGATCTCGAAGATCGCATTCACCGGAGAGACGACGACGGGCCGCCTGATCATGCAGTACGCCTCGCAGAACATCATCCCGGTCACGCTCGAGCTCGGCGGCAAGTCCCCGAACATCTTCTTCGACGACGTCAATGCCTCGGATGACGCCTACTGGGACAAGGCCCAAGAGGGCTTCACCATGTTCGCCCTCAACCAGGGCGAGGTCTGCACCTGCCCGTCGCGCGCACTGGTCCAGGAATCGATCGCCGATCCCTTCCTCGAAGCGGTTGCAGAACGGACGAAGAGGATCGTGCAGGGCAACCCGCTGGACACCGACACCATGATGGGTGCGCAGGCCTCAAACGACCAGTTCGAGAAGATCATGTCCTATCTCGACATCGGAAGGCAGGAGGGCGCCGAGGTGCTCACCGGCGGAGCCCGGGCCGACCTCGGCGGGGACCTGTCCGGCGGCTACTACGTGCAGCCGACCATCTTCCGGGGCAACAACAAGATGCGGATCTTCCAGGAGGAGATCTTCGGCCCGGTCGTCTCGGTGGCCACCTTCAGTGACTACGACGACGCCATCGCCACGGCGAACGACACTCTCTACGGACTGGGCGCCGGCGTCTGGTCGCGCAACGGCAACACCGCCTACCGCGCAGGCCGGGACATCCAGGCTGGTCGTGTGTGGGTCAACAACTACCACGCCTACCCGGCACACGCGGCCTTCGGCGGGTACAAGGCCTCAGGCATCGGACGTGAGAACCACCTGATGATGCTCGACCACTACCAGCAGACGAAGAACCTGCTGGTCAGCTACTCGGAGAACGCCCAGGGCTTCTTCTGAGGCGAGTCTTCCTCTGAGTTCACGCGACGGTGCCCCGGCGGCAGCGACGCAAGACAGCCAAGACAGCACAGTCAGCCAAGACAGCACAGCCCACATCACCACAAAGGAGTCAATGATGTCAGGAATGAAAGCAGCAGTCGTCGAAGAGTTCGGCAAAGATCTGACCGTCGGGGACAATGAGATCCCCGAACCGGGACCGGGGCAGGCACTGGTCAAGCTCATCGCCTCCGGTGTCTGCCACACGGACCTGCACGCGGCCCATGGAGACTGGCCGGTCAAGCCGAAGGTTCCGCTCATCCCCGGACACGAGGGTGTCGGAACCGTCGAGAAGGTCGGCCCCGGCGTCACCGATGTCAAGGTCGGCCAGATGATCGGCAACGCCTGGCTGTGGGGCGCCTGCGGAACCTGCGAGCACTGCCGCCAGGGGTGGGAGACCCTGTGCGAGCAGCAGGTCAACGGCGGCTACGGCATCGACGGATCCTTCGGTGAGTACATGCTCGTCGACACGAAGTTCGCCGCGATCATCCCCGAAGGATCTGACCCCTATGAGATTGCGCCCGTCCTGTGTGCCGGAGTCACCGTCTACAAGGGTCTCAAGCGCACCGAGGTGAAGCCCGGGCAATGGGTCGTCATCTCGGGCATCGGCGGGCTCGGCCACATCGCCGTGCAGTACGCGGTGGCGATGGGGATGCGCGTCATCGCCGTCGACGTGGCCGATGACAAGCTGGCCTTGGCGAAGAAGCACGGAGCGGAGATCACGGTCAACGCCTTTGCTGAGGAGCCGGCTGACATCATCCAGGAGAAGGTCGGAGGCTCACACGGTGTGCTTGTCACGGCGGTGCATCCGAAGGCATTCGGGCAGGCGATCTCAATGACTCGCCGAGGCGGAACCATCGTCTTCAACGGCCTGCCCCCGGGTGACTTCCCGGCCCCGATCTTCGACATCGTGCTCAAGGGGCTGACGATCCGCGGATCGATCGTCGGCACCCGCCAGGACATGGTGGAAGCCTTGGAGTTCTACGCAGCGGGTAAGATCCATCCCACGTTCAGCAAGCGGCCGCTCGAGGACATCAATGCCATCTTCGACGAGATGATCCACGGCAAGATCGACGGCCGCGTCGTCATCGAATACTGACCCCAACTGCTACCTGACGGCGGCCCAGCAACCTCGCGCGAGGTTGCTGGGCCGCCGTCAGGTAGTTTTGGGAGGAGTGTGGCCAGCATCTCTGTCATCGATTGGACTTGGTGCGAAGTCCTTCGATAGACTTCAACTACCCAAGACCGTCGGTCTTTTCGGGACCAGCAGAATTCGCAATCGGATCCTGTTGCCCGGAAACGAAGACTCCAATGGAGTGACCTGCGCAGGTGAGCACGAGATTCTTCCGATGAGTTCCTATGATCTCATCATTCGAAGCGTTTCACGCATACCTGCGTGGAGCGCTTTTTTGGTGTCGGGACACGATCGCACGACTTACGAAAGGAACTACCATGGCGAGGCCAGACAAGGCAGCCGCAGTAGAGGAGCTCAAACAGCAGTTTGAGAACTCCGACGCTGTGTTGCTGACCGAGTACCGCGGTCTCACCGTTGCGCAGATGAAAGATCTGCGCGTTTCACTCGGTGAGAACGTCAGCTACGCCGTGGTAAAGAATACGCTCACTGCTATTGCAGCCAAAGAAGCCGGAATCAACGATCTCGATGAGTTCCTCAACGGACCCACCGCGATCGCATTCGTCAACGGTGAACCACCAGAGGCTGCAAAGGCATTGCGTAACTTTGCCAAGGCGAATTCTCAGCTCGTATTGAAGGGCGGCTACTGGGATGGTGCCGTCCTCAGTGCTGAGAATGTCAACAAACTCGCCGACCTCGAACCACGCGAAGTGCTGCTTGCAAAGGCAGCTGGTGCAATGAAGGCAAGCCTCCACCAGGCGGCTTACCTGTTCACCGCTCCGATGGTCAAGGCCGTGCGCACTGTCGACGCTCTGCGCGAGAAGCAGGACGACGCTCCTGCTTCAGACGCCTGAGCAACACCCCATAAACCCGGTCGCTCACAGTGACCACCAAAGGAAGGACTGGCCACCATGGCTAAGCTCACCCCCGAAGAGCTCATCGAAGGCTTCAAAGAGCTCACACTGATCGAACTCTCCGACTTCGTCAAGAAGTTCGAAGAGGTCTTCGAAGTTGAAGCTGCTGCACCTGCCGCTGCTGTTGCCGCTGCACCTGCTGCCGCTGCTGAGGTTGCCGAAGAGCAGACCGAATTCGACGTCATCCTCGAATCGGCCGGCGAGAAGAAGGTTCCCGTCATCAAGGAAGTTCGTGGGCTCACCTCCCTCGGACTGAAGGAAGCCAAGGACCTCGTCGACGGCGCTCCTAAGGCTGTCCTCGAAGGCGTGTCCAAGGACGCAGCCGAGAAGGCCAAGGAAACCCTCGAGGGCGCGGGCGCAACCGTCACCCTCAAGTGATTTCTCCGGCAGCAGTCTGACTGCTGCCGCTTCGAAGAACCCCACAGCCGATGCTGTGGGGTTCTTCGCATTCACAGTGGGAGCCGGCGATGTTGCAGGACCGCAACCTGTTGCGGCTTCGGTGACAGCCTGCCCTGACCTATTCTTAAGTGGTGACTGACAGCGCCACCGCCACCAAACTGCTGAAGAGGCTGAGTTCCACACTCCGTGACGCCTGGCAGAGCGATCCTCTGTACATCGATCCGATTATTGCGCCGGGACTCACTGACAGTCAGAATGCGGCGGTCGAGCACGCATCGAAGCAGGCAGGGCAGTCAGGCGTTGCGCATTTCGTCGCGATTACACCTGTGCTGCCGAGATCAGACGAGCCGAGATGGGCCCGCTTCACCTCTGATCTGGCATACGCGATGCACAAAGACAGCGGCGGAGAGCAGACCATCGTCCTCTTCAGCCAGGCAGACGATGCCGCGCGATCCTACGCCTATCTCGTCGATGCGAACGGGCCGGCGATACCCCCGGGCTCGGACTTTCTTGCACGTTCGTCCAGTGATGACTTTCTGCCTGTCGAGTTGGCAGTGCCCTATCAGCTGCAGATTCTCGTCGCGGCTGCGAAGGGGACCGAACCTCCGGCGCCCCCGGACTTCGACACTCGCAATGCGGGGGATCGCAATGAGGACTACATCGAAGCCACCGGACTGGACAACGGCAACCCGGACGCCCTCGTCTTCGGTGCGACGGCTATCGCCGCCCTGGGGCTGAGCGTCTGGGTGCTGCGCCGTCGGGAGAAGTACTCCTGGCGGAACTCACTGACGACGAAGCCGGACCCCGTCAGGACGCAGCAGCTGCCCGTGCGCGTAGAAAGTGCGCTCGAACCGCTTCCCGAGCCGCAGGATTCCACCGAAGAGATGTGGTCGTTGTATGACCGCGGTCGGCGAGTGCAACAGGCGATCAGGTCGCTCATCGAGGCTCATCCCGATTGGGCTGAGAGCGTCGACTTCTCGCACCGCTTCGGTGTTGAGAACCTGCTGAGCACGCACAAATGGGTACGTACTCGGCTGCGCGGTTCGACCAAGGTCAGCTCCGAAGCGCCTCGGTTCTGCTTCCTCTTCCCTCACCACCGAAGCACGATCGAGACGTTCGCGCTCAAACAGGACGGGACCACGCTGACAGTCGACATGTGCGGCCGCTGTCGCCGCGAGATCAACGACGGGCACGAACCGGAGTGCCTCATGGTGCCCAAGCGGCCCGGATCGAAGAAGCCCGTTCCCTACTATCAGCGCTCCGATGTCTACGCCCTGTCCGGTTTCGGCAGCTTTCAGCCCCTCGAGGACGCAGTCCTGGAGTCACTGGGAACACCGTCGACGTTCGCGAGAGGAGGACGAGGATGAACTCGGCAGCGAAATCAGGCGCGGCAATCATCATCTTCGGTGCTGTCGCAACTGGTTCATCGATCTACAGCCACTCCGAATTCGACGAGGCCAGAGACGCTCGCATCGTCGCTGAAAAGGGCGACACGATCACGGTCGATTCGATCTATCTCGATCGTATCGAGGGCCGATACGACCCGAACTACGATCGGAGCCGGTACCAGGAGATAGCAGAGTCGCTGCAGTCCGACCCGGTCTATATCGACGCCTATCAGGCATTCGAAGTCGATGACGAGAACCTGGCGACGATCAGAGATGAAGTCCAAGAGCTCGACATGCCGATCTACGTCGCGTTCCTGGCCGCCTCGCAGGTCGATGATGCGGATGGACAGACTGAACTGCTGGCTGGGAGGATCGCCGAGGAGCTGCCCGACAAGCGCGCCACAGTAGTCGTGGTCGGGGGAGTGACCGAAGGTATCGCCGACAAGGGAGCCGACCGGCGTGTGGCTTCCTACGATGTCGCCACAGATGTCGACGACAATCATTCGGCCGTGGCGCGCAAATACGTGGAAGTGCTCAAAGCGGCCGAAATCGAGAACTCGCAGTCCAGCAGCTCGCGAAGTCTCGATGATGAGCTGCAGCCGATCGTCGTTGATGAGGACACCTCCACCGACCCGAACACGCTGGCCTATTCGAGCGGAGCAGCCGTCGGGGGTGCGGTGCTCGGCCTCATCGTCGGCGGTGGTCTGGGCATCGGGGGAGTCCTGGCGTGGAGAGCGATCAAGAAGAGGAAGCAGAACACGTGACAACTGATGCACAGCAGATTGCCGAGGCACTCAAAGATGACCCGTTCCACATCGACGGGGCGGTCGAAGGGTCTCTCAACGCGGATCTCATCGACCAGGCTCGGGAGACGGCGAAGGGATTGGACTATGACGTCTATGTCATCGCTGTCGACGAACACTCCCTGAACCGAGATCTGCTGGAGCAGGTCAAGGTGTTCCACGGAGGCGAAGGTTCGTTCATCATGATCAACGGCGACTCCGAGATCGCTGTCGATGTGAACTTCGCGGACGACCATGACCTCAATATGCAGGTGATGGACCAGCTGTCGGTCGCCCGTGACGAGTGGAACAACAGCTCTCCGGCGACGACGAAGCTCAATATCCTCCTCGATCTCTATGCGCAACCGCAGGAATACAAGCACGAAGAAGCCGTGACCGGGCAGGAAGCGCCCGGCAGCGAGGTCCAGACCGTTGACGGCTCGGGATCCTTTGCCCCGATGTTCCTCGGCGGGGCGGTACTCATCCTCGCTCTCGTCATCGCCGGTATCTGGTTCACCCGCACGCGACGGCAGCGTCGCGAGGTGACGCGGACCCAGCAGCGATTCCAGCTGCCCGATCGGCTGCTCAACCGCGTCGACAGCCTGCAGCGGCGATCACTGCGCGAGACCATCAATGCCGACACGACTCAGCTGGCCGCGGAGATCGATCGGCTGCAGACGCAGAACCTGAACGCCACGAGTGCCGCCAGAGTCGAACGCGGACTCGACGCCTATCAGATGGCGCGCACGATCGTTGATGAGGAAACATCCGAACGCATCGATCTGGCCGGAGCGATGGTCCTCCTCCGGCAGGCGGGACGCGAGATCGCCGAGGTGGGTGACAGCAGGAAGAGGAGGCGCAGTCCCGGTGCAGGAAGCGGACTGCCGCAGAGTCTGTGCACCATCAATCCGCTGCACGGAGAGGCGCAGTCCACGACGCGCCTCGAGGCCGATGCCTCAGGTGTACGTGTGCCCGTCTGCGGAAGCTGTCAGAACGACCGACAGCGCGGCAACCAGCTGCAGTGGATCTTCGACGGTGACCGGCCCTATGTCGAAGGCGACAGCGTGTGGGCGCAGACGCTGTTCGGCGCCATCGGCTCAGACCTCGTCACTGCCCTGCACCGGCAGGGCAGATGACCTGCTCACGGGGCAAGCTCCGGTCATGGTCACCGGGCATCGTACGGGCGGGCAGAGCCACCTCGGCATCGGCTTGATTCGATCTCAGACCGTCGATGTCCTCAAGCTGACGTGCGACGAAGTCCCGATCAACGGGGACTCCATGCCCGGGCACGAACACTGTGGTCTCGGGGAACGACAGCAGTGTGTGCAGACTGGTCACCCACTCGCTCAGTGAAGCATCGTTGCCTGCCTGCGGGGGAGCTCCCTCCTCCACCAGATCACCGGTGAACACGATGCCCTGATCGGGCAGGCGCACGACGAGATCCGCTGTGGAATGCCCGCCCAGCACGTGGAATTCGACCCGACAGTCCCCGAGGTCGAGCGCAACCCCCGACTCAGCAGCATCGACGGGGGAGACGTCGACGATGAGGCTGCTCGGGTCCTCGGGCAGCTCGGATGCGAACTCGGCGGTCTCCGGGGCGTTGCGGACGGCGTCGAGGGCGATCCATGCGGTCGCCTCCTGGTCTCCGGCGAAGGACTCGGAGACGTGGAAGGTCTCGATTCCCGCTGCGGCCAGGGTGGCATTGCCGAAGAAATGATCCCAATGGTCATGAGTGATGACGGCAGCGATGGGATTGACGCGGCCAGTGACCTTGAGGCTGAGATGCTGTGCCGTGTCGGCCAGATGCTTCGCCGTGCTGGGCCCCGGGCCCGAGTCGACGATGAGGCTGGCGCGGGAGCCGGTGATGATTGCGCAGTTGACCGCGGCGGGATTCTGAGAGAGAACACTGACGTTGACCATGGGTGCAGTCTAGAATGTCAGCCCATGGAGATCACTCACATCCCAGCCGGATCTCGCAGCGGCGAAGAGATCGAGGGCATCCTCGCCGAGGTGCTCGACTTCGATACGCTCATCAACCGAGCATCGGGGCTCGGCACCGATTTCGACCCCCGCGCAGACGAGGTGCGGCGGGAGTTGCTCTCACCCACTGAATACGTGACCCATCAGACGTGGATCGCCCGCCTCGGCGGGTCCATCGTGGCCAAGGGAATCGCCTACCTGACATTGCATGACAACCTCGATATCGCCGAGGTGTGGTGCTCGGTCCACCCTGAGCTGCGCCGACAGGGACTGGGCTCCGAGCTGCTGGCTGAGATGGAGGCGAAGCTGACAGCTCAGGGACGAACACAGCTGACCAGCTTCTGCGAGATCCCACCATCGGCTCGTGACGCCGATCTGCGGGGTGCGCATCTCGCGGCCGAATCCGGCTTGGGAAGCCTGCCAGTGAACCAGCCGGACGTCGCCTTCCTCATCCGACACGGCTTCGCCTTCAAGCAGCTTGAGCGGTGCTCCGTGGCGAATTCCGCCACGGCGGCACGGCTGCCCGACGCTGAACTCGATGCCGGCTATACGATCGAGACGTGGACTGGGCCGACGCCTGAACACCGGCTCGACGCTGTCGCACTTCTGCATCAGAGGATGTCGACGGACACCCCAGGCGCCGAGGAATTCGGTGAGGAGGAGGAGTGGGACGCCGCCCGGGTCCGTGCCCTCGACGCGAAGCGGACTACAGGCCGGGAGCTGGTGAGCACGGCACTGGCGCTCAAAGGGGAGGCGGCCGCCGGCTTCACCGAGGTCGCGCACTTCGACGAACGCCCTGAGGTCGGGTGGCAGGGATCGACCCTGGTGACGCGAGAACACCGCGGACACGGACTCGGGGCGGCACTGAAGATCGCCAATCACGTTGCGCTGGGGGAGCGTACCGGCGTGGAGCGAATCTACACGTGGAATGCGGTGGAGAACTCGTGGATGCTTCTCATCAATGACAGGGCGGGATTCGCAACCTGGGCCTGGGTCGGTCTGTGGAAGAAGCGTCTTGCATGACTTGACCGATTGCTATAAGCTTGATATTTGCGTTGATCTGCCTGTGGCGTGCCTTCATATAGCGGGGGGCACCTCATTTCCACTCAAGTGAACCACGTTGTCGCCCGGTGTCGAAATCTGACACACCTGGGGTCGTCGACGTGACTTCGGGTGGAGGGTCAACCTATCAATTGGTGAAGCACTCGGAAGGATCCCATTGGCCGCCGCCAACGATAACACCAGGACCGCTAACGCCCCCAAGAGAATCTCCTTCGCGAAGATTCGCGAACCGCTCGAGGTTCCCGATCTGCTCGGTCTGCAGACAGACAGCTTCGATTGGCTCATCGGCTCGGAAGCGTGGCAGGACCGCGTCGCCGAGGCCATCGAAATCGGAGACGATTCCGTAGCAACCACCTCGGGGCTCGAAGATATCTTCGAGGAGATCTCACCGATCGAGGACTTCGGTGGATCGATGTCGCTGTCGTTCCGGGAGCACCGGTTCGAAGCCGCCAAGTACTCCATCGATGAGTGCAAGGAACGCGACATGACCTATTCGGCGCCACTGTATGTGACCGCCGAATTCATGAACAACAACACCGGCGAGATCAAGAGCCAGACCGTCTTCATGGGCGACTTCCCCCTCATGACCGACAAGGGCACGTTCATCGTCAACGGCACCGAGCGTGTCGTCGTCTCGCAGCTCGTGCGTTCGCCCGGTGCCTACTTCGAGTCCAGCGTCGACAAGACCACTGACAAGGACATCTTCACCGCGAAGATCATCCCTTCCCGTGGTGCATGGCTGGAGTTCGAGGTCGACAAGCGCGACCAGGTCGGCGTTCGCCTTGACCGCAAGCGCAAGCAGTCGGTCACCGTTCTGCTCAAGGCCCTCGGCTGGTCCGAAGCGAAGATCCTCGAGGAGTTCGGCGAGTTCGAGTCCATCCGCGAGACCATGGCCAAGGACACGGTCAACACGCAGGACGAAGCGCTGCTCGACATCTACAAGAAGCTGCGCCCGGCAGAGCCTGCGACCGCTGAAGCGGCACGCAACCTGCTCAACAACCTGTACTTCAACCCCAAGCGCTACGACCTGGCCAAGGTCGGCCGCTACAAGGTCAACCGCAAGCTGGGCGTCGATGCACCGCTGAGCGACTCGGTCCTGTCGACCGACGACGTGGTTGCGACCATCCGCTACCTCGTGTCCCTGCACGCAGGCGTTGACACCTCCAAGGGTGTCCGTGACGGCGAGAACATCGAGCTCAACGTCAAACTCGACGACATCGACCACTTCGGCAACCGTCGCATCCGTGCAGTCGGCGAGCTCATCGAGAACCAGGTCCGCACCGGACTCTCTCGCATGGAGCGCGTCGTCCGTGAGCGCATGACGACCCAGGACGTCGAAGCGATCACGCCTCAGACCCTGATCAACATCCGCCCCGTGGTGGCTGCGATCAAGGAGTTCTTCGGCACCTCGCAGCTCTCACAGTTCATGGATCAGAACAACCCGCTCGCGGGTCTGACTCACAAGCGCCGCCTCTCCGCTCTGGGGCCTGGTGGTCTTTCGCGTGACCGTGCCGCCATGGAAGTCCGTGACGTTCACCCATCGCACTACGGACGTATGTGCCCGATCGAGACTCCCGAAGGCCCGAACATCGGTCTGATCGGCTCGCTGGCCTCCTACGCCCGCATCAACCCGTTCGGTTTCATCGAGACGCCTTACCGCAAGGTCGTCGATGGTGTCGTCACCGATGACACCGAGTACCTGACTGCCGACGATGAGCTCGAGTTCAACATCGCGCAGGCAAATGCGCCGCTGACCGAAGAGCAGCGCTTCGCCGAAGTCGAAGTTCTCGCACGTCCTAAGGGCGGCGGCGGCGAAGCCGAGCTGGTCCAGTACGACACGATTGACTTCATGGACGTCTCCGCGCGTCAGATGGTGTCTGTTGCGTCCGCACTGATTCCGTTCCTCGAGCACGATGACGCCAACCGTGCCCTCATGGGCGCGAACATGCAGCGTCAGGCTGTGCCGCTGGTGATGTCGGAGTCCCCAGTTGTGGGCACCGGCATGGAATACCGTGCCGCTGTCGACGCCGGCGATGTCATCACTGCCGATCGCCCAGGCGTCGTCACAGAGGTATCCGCTGACTTCGTCACCGTTCTGGCTGACGATGGCACGATGCAGACCTACCGCGCTTCGAAGTTCAAGCGTTCCAACCACGGAACCTCGTACAACCAGCGCATCATCGTCGACGAGGGCGATCGCGTCGAGCCGGGCACTGTTCTGGCAGACGGGCCGTCGACTCAGAACGGTGAGATGGCGCTGGGCAAGAACCTCCTCGTGGCATTCATGTCATGGGAAGGCTACAACTTCGAGGATGCGATCATCCTCTCCCAGCGTCTCGTCCAGGACGACGTTCTGTCCTCGATCCACATCGAGGAGCACGAGGTCGATGCTCGCGACACCAAGCTCGGTGCCGAGGAGATCACTCGCGACATTCCGAACATCTCGCCTGACGCCCTGGCAGACCTCGACGATCGCGGAATCATCCGCATCGGCGCCGAGGTCACCGACGGCGACATCCTCGTCGGCAAGGTCACCCCGAAGGGTGAGACCGAGCTGACGCCGGAAGAGCGCCTGCTGCGCGCGATCTTCGGTGAGAAGTCCCGCGAAGTCCGCGACACCTCGCTGCGTGTGCCTCACGGCGAGATCGGCACCGTCATCGGTGTCCGCGTCTTCGACCGCGAGGAAGACGACGAGCTCTCGCCGGGCGTCAACCAGATGGTCCGCGTCTACGTCGCTCAGCGCCGTAAGATCACCATCGGTGACAAGATGGCCGGTCGTCACGGCAACAAGGGTGTCATCTCGACCATCCTGCCTGTTGAGGACATGCCGTTCCTGGCAGACGGTACCCCCGTCGACATCATCCTCAACCCGCACGGTGTTCCGCGTCGTATGAACATCGGCCAGGTCTTCGAAGTCCACCTCGGATGGATCTCGAAGCAGGGTTGGAAGATCGAGGGCAACCCCGAGTGGGCTGCCGAACTGCCGGAAGCCGCTCGCGAAGCCGAGGCCGGCACGAACCTGGCGACTCCGGTCTTCGACGGTGCACACGAGCAGGAGCTGCGTGGACTGCTGGACTCGACGACTCCGAACCGCGATGGGGATCGACTCATCGATTCCTCGGGCAAGGCCCAGCTGTTCGACGGTCGCTCCGGAGAGCCGTTCCCGTACCCGATCGCTGTCGGCTACATGTACATGCTCAAGCTCCACCACCTCGTCGACGACAAGATCCACGCGCGTTCGACCGGTCCGTACTCGATGATCACCCAGCAGCCGCTCGGTGGTAAGGCACAGTTCGGTGGTCAGCGCTTCGGTGAGATGGAAGTGTGGGCCCTCGAGGCCTACGGTGCGGCGTACACGCTGCAGGAACTGCTGACGATCAAGTCCGATGACATCCCAGGCCGTGTGAAGGTCTACGAGGCCATCGTCAAGGGCGAGAACCTGCCCGATCCGGGAATCCCGGAGTCGTTCAAGGTCCTCATCAAGGAGATGCAGTCCCTGTGCCTCAACGTCGAAGTTCTGTCCTCGGACGGAGCCGAGGTTGAGATGCGTGACGGCGAGGACGAGGTCTACCGGGCAGCTGAAGAGCTCGGGATCGACCTGTCACGCCGTGAAGCCCAGACCGTAGAAGAAGTCTGAGGACTTCCACTTCAACCGACACAACTTCGCGATGAACGGGATGTTCATCGCCAGGAAAGAGGATTTACGTGCCTGACGTCAATTTCTTTGATGAGCTACGTATCGGTCTTGCCACTGCGGAATCCATCCGCGGCTGGTCACACGGTGAGGTGAAAAAGCCTGAGACCATCAACTACCGCACACTCAAGCCCGAGAAGGACGGACTCTTCTGCGAGAAGATCTTCGGTCCGACCCGCGACTGGGAGTGCGCCTGCGGCAAATACAAGCGTGTCCGCTTCAAGGGCATCATCTGTGAGCGCTGCGGCGTCGAGGTGACCCGCGCCAAGGTTCGCCGTGAGCGCATGGGACACATCGAGCTGGCCGCACCGGTCACTCACATCTGGTACTTCAAGGGCGTTCCTTCGCGCTTGGGCTACCTGCTGGACCTGGCACCGAAGGACCTGGAGAAGGTCATCTACTTCGCTGCCTACATGATCACCTCGGTGGACGAGGACTCTCGCCACCGTGATCTGCCCAGCCTGCAGAACAAGATCGACATCGAGAAGCAGCAGATCGGCACTCGCCGTGACGCCGACATCGATCGTCGTGCCAAGAAGCTCGAAGAGGACCTGGCAGCTCTCGAGGCCGACGGCGGCTCCGCTCCGGCCAAGAAGAAGCTGCGCGATGTCGCCGAGAAGGAAATGGAGAAGCTGCGTAAGAACGCCGACCGTGAGGTCGACCGTCTTGAGCAGGTGTGGGACCGGTTCAAGAGCCTCAAGGTCAATGACCTCGAAGGCGATGAGAGCCTGTACCGCGAGATGTTCCACCGTTTCGGTCTGTACTTCACCGGTGCCATGGGCGCCGAGGCGATCCAGAAGCGTCTGCTCGACTTCGACCTCGAGGCCGAGTCCGAGAAGCTGCGCGAACTCATCGCCACGGGTAAGGGTCAGCGCAAGACCCGCGCCCTGAAGCGTCTCAAGGTCGTCAACGCGTTCCTGACCACTGACAACAACCCTGAGGGCATGGTCCTCGACGTTGTTCCCGTGGTGCCGCCGGAACTGCGCCCGATGGTGCAGCTCGACGGTGGACGTTTCGCCACGTCTGACCTCAACGACCTCTACCGTCGTGTGATCAACCGCAACAACCGCCTCAAGCGACTGTTGGACCTCGGTGCCCCCGAGATCATCGTCAACAACGAGAAGCGGATGCTGCAGGAAGCAGTCGACTCGCTGTTCGACAACGGCCGTCGCGGTCGTCCGGTGACCGGACCGGGCAACCGTCCGCTGAAGTCACTGTCGGACATGCTCAAGGGCAAGCAGGGACGTTTCCGTCAGAACCTTCTGGGTAAGCGTGTGGACTACTCGGGCCGTTCGGTCATCGTGGTCGGTCCGCAGCTGCACCTGCACCAGTGCGGTCTGCCGAAGACCATGGCTCTGGAACTGTTCAAGCCCTTCGTGATGAAGCGTCTGGTCGATCTCAACCATGCGCAGAACATCAAGTCGGCAAAGCGGATGGTCGAGCGTCAGCACCCTCAGGTGTGGGACGTCCTCGAAGAGGTCATCACCGAACATCCGGTGCTGCTCAACCGTGCACCTACTCTGCACCGTCTGGGCATCCAGGCGTTCGAACCCCAGCTCATCGAGGGTAAGGCCATCCAGCTGCACCCCCTCGTCTGCTCGGCGTTCAACGCTGACTTCGACGGTGACCAGATGGCAGTCCACCTGCCGCTGAGCCCTGAGGCTCAGGCAGAGGCACGCGTGCTCATGCTCTCGGCCAACAACATCCTCAAGCCTTCGGACGGCAAGCCCGTGACCATGCCCTCGCAGGACATGATCATCGGTCTGTACCACCTGACCTCCGAGCGCAAGGGTCTGGCCGGCGAAGGACGCTCCTTCACCGGTCTCGGCGAAGCCATCATGGCCTTCGATCGTGGCGAGCTGGACCTCGGTTCGGTCATCACGATCCGTCTTGAGAACGTCGTCCCCGGCGACGATCTTGAGGTTCCCGAAGGTTGGGAGGCCGGCGATCCGCTGGACGTGCAGACCACTCTGGGTCGCGCACAGTTCAACGACTACCTGCCTGCCGATTACACGTACGTGAACTCCACGATCGACAAGAAGGCACTCAGCCGCATCGTGAACTACCTGGCCGAGGAATACCCCAAGGTCGAGGTCGCACACACCTTGGACAACTTCAAGGCCGGCGGCTTCTACTGGGCAACTCGTTCGGGAATCACCATCTCGATGTCCGACGTTGTCTCACCCGAGGCCAAGACCGAGATCATCGACGACGCGGAAGCCCTCGACACGAAGGTTCAGCAGCAGTACGAACTCGGTGCGCTCACCGACGACGAACGCCGCAACGAACTGGTCAAGCTGTGGACCGAGACGACAGAGAAGGTCGACAACGTCATGCGGACGAACTTCCCGGAGGAGAACTCGGTTCTGCGTCTGGTGGAGTCCGGTGCATCAGGTAACTGGATGCAGGTCCGCCAGCTGGCGGGTATGCGTGGACTGGTGACGAACCCGAAGGGTGAGATCATTCCTCGCCCGATCGTCTCGAACTACCGTGAGGGACTCTCGGTGCTCGAGTACTTCATCGCCTCGCACGGTGCGCGTAAGGGGCTGGCCGATACGGCTCTGCGTACGGCTGACTCCGGTTACCTGACTCGTCGCCTCGTCGACGTTTCGCAGGACGTCATCATCCGCACCGCTGAAGCCGATACGAACAAGGGCATCACCCTGCCTGCAGCCGAGCGCGACCACGAGGGCAAACTCGTTCCGCACGAGTATGCAGAGACGAGCCTCTACGGCCGTCTCACGGTCTCAGACATCTCCGACGCCGATGGCAATGTCATCGTGCCGGCGAAGACCGACGTGACCGCCGAGACGATCGATACGCTGGTCGCCGCCGGGATCGAAGAGCTCAAGGTTCACTCCGTGCTCACTGCTGATTCCGATACGCAGATCTCGGCCATGCACTACGGTCGTTCGATGGCGACCGGAAAGCTCGTCGACATCGGCGAAGCAATCGGCACCGTCGCTGCCCAGTCGATCGGTGAGCCGGGAACCCAGCTCACCATGCGTACCTTCCACACGGGTGGTGCGGCGGCGTCCACGGGTGACATCACTCAGGGTCTGCCACGTGTGACCGAGCTCTTCGAAGCTCGCACACCGAAGGGCTTCGCTCCCATCGCCGAGGCGACCGGACGTGCCAAGGTCGACGACAGCCGCAAGACCCGCTTCGTCGTCGTCACACCCGATGACGGTGGCGAAGAGATCGAGCACGCAGTCTCCAAGCGTGCCCGCCTCCTCGTCGAGGACGGACAGAACGTCAAGGCCGGCGAGCAGCTGGTCATCGGCGCTGTCGATCCGAAGCAGGTGCTGCGCATCCGCGGTCGTCGTGAGGCCGAGCGCTTCCTCGTCGAGCAGGTGCAGAAGGTGTACCGCTCGCAGGGCGTGGGCATCCACGACAAGCACATCGAGGTCATCGTGCGCCAGATGCTGCGTCGCGTGACCGTGATCGAGTCGGGCGACACGAACCTGCTGCCCGGCGAGCTGGTCGACCGCGGCCGCTACCAGGGCGAGAACCGTCGTGTGGTCGCCGAAGGCGGCCAGCCGGCATCGGCTCGTGACGAGCTCATGGGTATCACGAAGGCCTCTCTGGCCACCGATTCGTGGCTGTCCGCCGCATCCTTCCAGGAGACGACACGTGTCCTCACCGAGGCCGCAATGGAAGGCAAGTCGGACACCCTGCTCGGACTCAAGGAGAACGTCATCCTCGGTAAGCTCATCCCTGCGGGCACCGGCCTGCAGACTCACCGCGACATCGTGGTGGAGCCGACCGAAGAGGCGAAGGCCGAGATGTTCACGAACAGCTACGGTGACTTCTATGCAGGCATCGGTTCCGATTCCGGATCCGCCATCCCGCTGGAGGACTACGACTACGGCGCCTTCAGCTGAAGCTGATCGTCTGAGTCGTTCGCAGCTGCGAAGCTGCGGCTGGCGCTGAATCACCAGACTGACTCGACAGGCACAGCAAGAGGGGCACCCACCATCAGGTGGGTGCCCCTCTTGCTGTGTCATATGCGGTCCCCGCGAACGCGGGCGCGAAAGTGGGTGCGTTCGCGGGCGCGCGAGCAGAAGCATTGCCCTAGAGTATCCTCGGCCAATGGCCTCGAACTCGGTCAGAAATACAACGGTTGGCAAGTCCTGGTCGAATATCTCGAACAATTCGACCAGAACTTACCTACTGTTGGCCTGCCGCGGCCTCTGACTGTGTGTCTGCGTTGCGCGGTGGCTTTGTTGAGGAGGACGGCTAGCCGAAGAGGACTTGCGCCTCTTCCCAGCGTTGGAGCGGAACAGACTTGAGCCGGTCGACGGCTGAGGCCATGTCGACCGAGACGATGTCGGTGCCCTTGAGACTGGCCATCTTGCCCCAGTCGCCGTTGTGCGCGAGATCTGCCGCAGCCATCCCGAGACGTGTGGACAGGACCCTGTCGTAGGCCGTGGGGGAGCCGCCTCGCTGCAGGTGTCCGAGGATGGTGGCACGGGACTCGATTCCCGTGATCTCCTCGATCTTCGGAGCCAGGAAGTCTGCAATGCCGCCGAGGCGGGTCCGCCCCTTGTTGTCGACACCCCGGTCCGCGACCTGCTCGTCGAGCCCCTCGGGAATGAAGCCCTCGGCCACGACGACGATCGGAGCACGGCCGCGGTCCCTGGCCGAGGTCACCCATTCCTCGATCTGGTCGAAGGAGACGGGAAACTCCGGCATGAGGATCGCGTGAGCGCCACCGGCCATTCCCGCATGCAGCGCGATCCATCCGACGTTGCGGCCCATGACCTCGATGACCATGCATCGATGATGGGACTCCGCCGTTGTGCGGAGCCGGTCGATGGACTCGGTCGCGATGGCGTGGGCGGAGTCGAAGCCGAAGGTGTAGTCGGTGCCGCTGAGATCGTTGTCGATGGTCTTCGGGACACCGATGATGTTCACCCCCTCCTCATTCACGAGTCGGGAGGCCCCAGCCAGTGTGCCCTCTCCGCCGATCGCAACGATCGCGTCGATGCCGTGTGCGGTCATCACCTCGCGCATCCGCTCCGGCCCGCCGCCCTCATAGGGGTGGGTGCGGGAGGTGCCGAGGATGGTGCCGCCTCGGCCGGAGAGCCCACGAACGTCGAGCATAGACATGTCGAACACATCGTCTTCGAGCAGGCCGCGCCAACCGTCGCGGATTCCGACGAACGTATCCTCGTGGGAGCGGATGCCCTTTCGGACGATTCCGCGGATGACCGCGTTGAGTCCGGGGCAGTCTCCGCCGGAGGTCAGTACACCTATCTTCATTCCAGTTGCCCCTGATCCTTTGCTCGGTAGCCTTTTGCCAAATGCACGTCATGTCCAGCCATGAAAGAGACGCCCTTGAGGATGAGCGTCCCGTTCGAACCGTCTCCTTTGGCGGAGCCGCGGATCTCATTGCCGGCCATGATGTTGATTGTGTCGTCGCGGATCCGCACGCCAGGAGGGACGTAGATGTCGTGGCCGGCCATCATTGAATACGAGGTCAGCGACACGGTGACTCCCGGTCCCATGACGTCGCACAGGTCGATATTGTCGCCGCCCATGAGCGAGTAGGTCGTCACCTCGGCCGTGCCGGCCGGTACATCGAGTTCGCGCCCGGACATGATGGCCACCGAGTTCATCGGCTTCGCTGTGCCCGGTTCCGCCATCGGAGCCAGCGAGGTGGGTCCGGCACTGCGGTCCAGTGATGTCCCCGCGGTCGTTCCGCCGGTCTGGCGCTGCAGGGTGCGGTAGAGTTCGTGCCCTTCGGGCAGATCGACGATGAGCGGCATCAGTTCGTCGAGGTACTTCGCCGAAATCGCCTCATCCTGACGTTCAGCCGTCTCTTCCGGGTCGAGCCGACCGTTGCTGACCGCCTCGGTG
Organism: Brevibacterium antiquum; assembly: GCF_016107655.1. Lineage (GTDB taxonomy): Bacteria > Actinomycetota > Actinomycetes > Actinomycetales > Brevibacteriaceae > Brevibacterium > Brevibacterium antiquum. Next base: position 48,833 of record NZ_JABASX010000013.1, on the reverse strand, counting down.
ATGACTCCGAGAACGGCGTCGCGGTCCTTGTCAGAGGCTCGGATGCGGGGCGCGGACGAGTGCGGGGAATCTTCTTTGGCCATGACGCCCAGTGTAGCGGGGACCACACATCTGCAGTTGAGATCGGCCACCGCCAAGTCCCACAGGCTGGCCACAGCTTCGACCAACGCTGGGCCTAAGCCCGAGCGGAACTGTTGTCCTCATGAGACAGCACAGCACACGAGAGTGGAATCACTGACTGCCAAGGAGATTCCATGACAGACAACCAGAATCCGAGCCTTCCCAACCTCGGGCCGGGCACTCCAAGAGCCGGGCAACAGGGCTGGGGTGACAGGCTGGTGGCCGGCAGGGGCCCGGTTCCATCCCGGATACGACTGTGCCCCCACCACGTGTGGTGGGGGCACAGTCGTGCGTTATCAGATCACTCAGCGGTGCAGGTCGAAGCGGTCTGCTTCGACGAGCTTGCTCCAGGCCTTGACGAAGTCATTGACGAACTTCTCCTGGGCGTCATCGGAGGCGTAGACCTCGGCGATGGCGCGCAGCTCGGAGTTGGCGCCGAAGAGCAGGTCGATGCGGCTTCCGGTCCACAGCTTCTCTCCCTCGGGGGAGAAGCACTCGTAGACGTTGGCGGATTCGGACGGACCGATCGGCTTCCAGACGTTGCCCAGTTCCAGGAGGTTGACGAAGAAATCGTTCGTCAGCTCGCCGGGACGGTCAGTGAACACACCGAGCTCGGAGTCTTCGTAGTTCGCGCCGAGGACGCGCAGTCCGCCGATGAGAACGGTCAGCTCCGACGGGGTCAGACCGAGCAGGCTGGCCCTGTCCAGGAGGAGGAACTCGGCCGAGAGCGGAAGATCCTCGGTGAGATAGTTGCGGAACCCGTCGTGAGTCGGCTCCAGGTACGAGAACGAATCGACGTCGGTCTGCTCCTGGGTTGCGTCACCGCGGCCGGTCGAAACCGGAACGCTGACGTCATGACCGGCGGCCTTCGCCGCGGTTTCGATGCCGACGCCGCCGGCGATCGCCAGGACATCGGCGAACGTTGCTCCGTTGTCCGCTGCGATGCCTTCGAGGACAGTGATGACCTCGGCCAGCTTCGCGGGCTCGTTGACTTCCCAGTTCTTCTGCGGTTCGAGGCGCAGGCGTCCGCCGTTGACTCCGCCGCGGAAGTCGGAGACACGGTGGGATGAGGCTGCGGCCCAGGTGGTCGAGACCAGCTGCGAGACGCTCAGACCCGAATCGCGGATGGCGGACTTGACCGCTTCGAGCTGATCCGAATCGAGCGGTGTGCCGGCCGGGACCGGGTCCTGCCAGATGAGCTCTTCGCTGGGGACCTCGGGTCCGAGGTAGCGAGTGGACGGGCCCATGTCACGGTGGGTGAGCTTGAACCAGGCGCGGGCGAAGGCATCCTCGAAGGCCTTCTGGTCGTCCTTGAAGCGGCGTGAGATCTCACCGTAGATGGGATCGAAACGCAGCGAAAGGTCAGTTGTGAGCATGCGGGGCTCACGGCGTCCGTCGCCCTGCGCCATCGGAACCATGTCATCGCCGCCGCCGTCGACTGGGCGCCACTGCAGGTGTCCGCCTTCGTTTTCGAAGACCTCCCATTCGTAGGCGAAGAGGATGTGGAAGAATTCGTTGTCCCACCGGGTGGGGTGGTAGGTCCACGTGACCTCGATGCCGCTGCCGACGGTGTCATTGCCCTGGCCGGTGCCGAAATCGGACTTCCAGCCCAGTCCCTGCTCCTCGATCGGTGCGGCTTCCGGATCTCCGCCCTTGTGCGACTCGGGAGCTGCGCCGTGGGTCTTGCCGAAGGTGTGTCCACCTGCGATGAGGGCGACTGTCTCCTCGTCGTCCATGGCCATGCGACCGAAGGTCTCGCGGATGTCGATGGCCGCGGCCAGTGGATCCGGCTTGCCCTCTGGGCCCTCAGGGTTGACGTAGATGAGGCCCATGGTCGTTGCCGCCAGCGGCTTCTGCAGTTCGCGGTTGCCCACGTAGCGCTTGTCGGTGCCCAGCCATTCGGTCTCGGAGCCCCAGTAGACGTCATTGTCAGGTTCCCACACGTCCTTGCGGCCACCGGCGTAGCCGAAGGTCTTGAAGCCCATGGACTCGAGACCCACGTTTCCGGCGAGGATGAAGAGGTCAGCCCATGAGATCTTCTTGCCGTACTTCTTCTTGACGGGCCAGAGCAGTCGGCGGGCCTTGTCGAGACCCACGTTGTCGGGCCAGGAATTCAGAGGTGCGAAACGCTGCTGTCCTTCGCCGCCGCCGCCGCGTCCGTCCTGGACTCGGTAGGTGCCGGCGGAGTGCCAGGCCATGCGGATCATGAACGGGCCGTAGTGACCGAAATCCGCGGACCACCAGTCGGCGTTCGTCTTCTGGAGCTCTTCGATGTCGGCCTTGAGCGCGTAGTAGTCGAGGCTGGCGAACTCGGCGTCGTAGTCGAAGCCTTCGTCCATCGGGTCGCGGGCAGGCTGGTTCTTGGCCAAGATCTTGAGATTGAGGCGATTCGGCCACCAATGCGAGTTGGCATCGCCCTGGCTGGGATTGACCAGCGAGTCGGCTTCGGGCGCCGTCGCCGTTGCCGAAGTGGTGTGGGCGACTGGACAGCCGCCGGCGGTGGAAGTATCGGGCATAGTATTCCTTTCACTTTCGAGTCCCGTCAGGACCCGGTTGAAGACAAAGGTGTGGCTTTGTCGATGGGTGGATCGGCTCAGACCGCCGAGGCGGGTTCGGGGCTGACCGAAGGCGCTGCAGACGCAGCGCAGTCAGGACACAGGCCCCAGAAAGTGACTTCGGCCTGTTCGATGACGAATCCAGCGTCGTGTGAAGGGGTCAAGCAGGGAGCCTGCCCGACCGTACAGTCGACATCGACGATGAGATTGCACGAGCGGCACACGAGGTGATGATGATTGTCCCCGATGCGTCTCTCGTAACGGGCCACGGACCCGGACGGCTGAATGCACCGGACGAGTCCGACCTCGGTGAGTGTGTGCAGCGAGTCGTACACCGCCTGATGTGATACCTCGGGGAGATTCTCTCGAACAGCGCGGATGACAGTCTCGGTGTCTGCATGCTGGTGATCGCACACAGCCGCGAGAACCGCGACTCTCTGCTTCGTCACGCGAAGGGAACTCTCCCGCAGTGCTGCGGTCGGTTCCGATTCGTGCCTTTCCTTGTTCTCAGCCACAGCAACAGCTTGCCGCCTTTTCTTGAATGAGTCAAGGAAACGATTGTCCCGGGTGCGCGAAGGAGCGCGCGAAAGAACCGCGGCTGCCGCGGACTTCGGACAGCGAAGAGCTCGGATTTCGGTCCGCGAAAGGTAGGTGCGCCGGGGGAGAGGGTTCTCTGCGCCCGGGTGGCGGGGGTTGTGTCGTGCAACGCACAATGGCTGGTTTTGACCAGATGTGGGAAACCGCGATATTCTAGGATGCGACTGATTGTGTTATCTGCGTCGGCGAACGATCATACCGGATGTTTTGTGAGGTCCGGACCCATTGTGAGAATTCGCCAGAGGCAGGCCGCCGACGTGTCATTCTGCATAGGTTCTGTGTCATTGCGACACACCCGAGTGCAGGGTTCAGGCCGTCGCGCGAATACTGGCATCGGGCGTGAAGCTTCACCCGGTGTTCAGTCGGATATGTCCCACGGTTCACAAACATGGCTGATGCCATGGCCAACGTTGGGAATTAGGTTTATCGAGAAGCAAACGGAGAACGCTTAGTGCCGACAATCCAGCAGCTCGTCCGCAAGGGACGACATGTCAAATCCGCAGGATCCGACGCTCCTGCTCTGAAGAGCAGCCCGCAGCGTCGTGGAGTGTGCACCCGTGTGTACACCACTACACCCAAGAAGCCGAACTCGGCTCTTCGCAAGGTCGCTCGTGTCAAGCTTTCGAGCCAGATCGAAGTGACTGCCTACATTCCAGGCGAAGGACACAACCTGCAGGAGCACTCGATCGTGCTCGTGCGCGGTGGTCGTGTCAAGGACCTGCCAGGTGTGCGCTACCGAATCGTTCGCGGTTCGCTTGACACCCAGGGTGTCAAGGGCCGCCAGCAGGCACGCAGCAAGTACGGTGCGAAGAGGGAGAAGAAGTAATGCCACGTAAAGGTCCTGCACCAAAGCGACCGATCGTCATTGACCCGGTCTTCAGTTCGCCGATCGTCACGCAGCTGATCAACAAGATCCTGCTCGACGGAAAGCGTTCGACCGCTGAGCGCATCGTCTACGGTGCTCTCGAAGGTACCCGTGAGAAGAACGGCAATGACCCAGTTGTCAACCTGAAGAAGGCTCTCGACAACATCCGCCCCTCCCTCGAGGTTCGCTCTCGCCGTGTCGGTGGCGCAACCTACCAGGTTCCGGTCGATGTTCGTCCGGTTCGTTCGACGACTTTGGCACTGCGCTGGCTCGTGGCTTACTCCCGCCAGCGTCGTGAGAAGACGATGACCGAACGCCTCATGAATGAGATTCTCGATGCGAGCAACGGCCTCGGCGCCGCTGTGAAGCGTCGCGAAGACACCCACAAGATGGCCGAGTCCAACAAGGCCTTCGCCCACTACCGCTGGTAATCGTTCCTCTTCGGAACCCTGGCCGGCAGGCGTCATGCGGCGCCTGCCGGTCAGGCAGCGGGGGAGCCGATCACATCATCGAGTGAGAGAGAGACACCGTGGCACTTGACGTGCTCACCGACCTGAATAAGGTCCGCAACATCGGCATCATGGCCCACATCGATGCCGGTAAGACCACCACAACCGAACGCATCCTTTACTACACCGGTGTGAACTACAAGATCGGCGAGACGCACGACGGTGCCTCGACGATGGACTGGATGGACCAGGAGCAGGAACGCGGCATCACGATCACGTCGGCTGCCACCACCTGCTACTGGCACGACAACCAGATCAACATCATCGACACCCCGGGCCACGTCGACTTCACCGTCGAGGTTGAGCGCTCACTGCGCGTCCTCGATGGCGCCGTCGCCGTCTTCGATGGCAAGGAAGGCGTTGAACCGCAGTCCGAGACCGTGTGGCGTCAGGCTGACAAGTACGACGTGCCACGCGTGTGCTTCGTCAACAAGATGGACAAGCTCGGTGCTGACTTCTACTTCACCATCGACACCATCCGCGAACGCCTCGGAGCCAAGCCGCTGGTCATTCAGCTGCCTATCGGTTCCGAGTCGGAGTTCGCCGGGATCGTCGACCTTCTTGAGATGAAGGCCTACATCTGGCCTGATGAGTCCAAGAAGGGTCAGGACATGACCGAGATCGAGATTCCTGAGGATCTCAAGGACAAGGCCGTAGAGTACCGCGCCAAGCTCGTCGAGGATGTTGCTGAAGCCACTGACGAACTCATGGAGAAGTACCTTGAGGGCGAAGAGATCTCGATTGCCGAGATCAAGGAGGGCATCCGCTCTCTCGTCGTCAACTCCACGGCGTTCCCTGTCATGTGCGGTTCGGCATATAAGAACAAGGGCGTCCAGCCCATGCTCAACGCCGTCATCGACTACCTCCCTTCGCCTCTCGAGGTTCCTCCCATGATCGGTGAGAACCCTCGTGACGAGGACGAGAAGCTGACTCGCAAGCCTTCCAAGGATGAGCCCTTCTCGGCTCTCGCGTTCAAGGTCGCCACCCACCCGTTCTTCGGCACGCTGACCTACGTCCGCGTGTACTCCGGACAGGTGAAGTCGGGCGAGGCCGTTCTCAACTCGACGAGCGGCAAGAAGGAGCGCGTCGGCAAGCTCTTCCAGATGCACTCCAACAAGGAGAACCCTGTCGAAGAGGCCATCGCCGGCCACATCTACGCGTTCATCGGTCTCAAAGAGACAACCACCGGTGACACGCTGTGCGATCCGAGCGCCCCGATCGCTCTCGAGTCGATGACCTTCCCTGAGCCGGTCATCTCTGTGGCCATTGAGCCCAAGACCAAGAGCGACCAGGAGAAGCTGTCGGCTGCCATTCAGAAGTTCGTCAGGGAAGACCCGACATACCGGGTCGAGCTTGATGTGGAGACAGGCCAGACCGTCATCCGCGGAATGGGCGAACTTCACCTCGACATCCTCGTCGACCGTATGCGTCGCGAGTTCAAGGTCGAGGCGAACGTCGGCAAGCCGCAGGTCGCCTACCGTGAGACCATTCGCCGCACTGTCGAGAAGTACGATTACACCCACAAGAAGCAGACGGGTGGATCGGGACAGTTCGCGAAGGTCCAGGTCACCTTCGAACCTCTCGAGGTCGAAGGCGATACGATCTACGAGTTCGAGAATGCCGTCACGGGCGGACGTATTCCGCGCGAGTACATTCCGAGCGTCGACGCCGGTATCCAGGACGCCATGCAGCTTGGTGTCCTCGCCGGTTACCCGATGGTTGGCGTCAAGGCCACACTCATCGACGGCGCCTACCACGATGTCGACTCCTCGGAGATGGCATTCAAGATCGCCGGCTCGATGGTCTTCAAGGAGGCCGTTCAGAAGGCGAAGCCGGTTCTGCTGGAACCGGTCATGGACGTCGAGGTGCGTACCCCAGAGGAATACATGGGAGACGTCATCGGCGACCTCAATTCCCGACGTGGCCAGATCCAGTCGATGGACGACGCTTCCGGTGTGAAGGTCGTCAAGGCTGTGGTCCCGTTGTCGGAGATGTTCGGTTACATCGGTGATCTGCGGTCGAAGACCCAGGGCCGTGCGGTGTACTCGATGACTTTCTCCAGCTATGCGGAGGTCCCCAAGGCAGTCGCCGAGGAGATCGTCCAGAAGATGCGTGGCGGAGAGTAATCTCCGGTCCCCGGTCGCCACGGTGAGCAAGAACATGTTCACCGAAATGAAAGATAACCAACAAAGGTCTAAGATATGAACCGCATATCTTTTGCCAACCACGAGGAGGAACCCAGTGGCAAAGGCTAGTTTCGATAGGACTAAGCCGCACGTCAACATTGGCACCATCGGCCACGTTGACCACGGAAAGACCACCTTGACCGCCGCAATCACCAAGGTGTTGGCGGACAAGTACCCAGATCTCAATGAGGCTCGCGCCTTCGACCAGGTGGATAACGCACCTGAGGAGAAGGAGCGCGGCATCACCATCAACGTCTCGCACGTTGAATACCAGACCGAGAAGCGTCACTACGCTCACGTCGATGCCCCTGGTCACGCCGACTACATCAAGAACATGATTACCGGTGCTGCTCAGATGGACGGCGCAATCCTCGTGGTTGCCGCTACCGACGGTCCGATGCCGCAGACTCGTGAGCACGTTCTGCTCGCACGTCAGGTTGGTGTGCCTTACATCGTTGTCGCACTGAACAAGTCCGACATGGTCGATGACGAGGAGCTCATCGAGCTCGTCGACTTCGAGGTCCGCGATCTGCTCTCGAGCCAGGACTTCGACGGCGACAACGCTCCCGTCATTCCTGTGTCCGCTCTCAAGGCGCTGGAAGGCGACGAGAAGTGGGTCAAGAGCGTCGAAGACCTCATGCAGGCCGTCGATGACAACGTTCCCGAGCCGGAGCGCGACATCGACAAGCCATTCCTCATGCCAGTGGAAGACGTCTTCACGATCACCGGTCGTGGAACCGTCGTCACCGGTCGTGTGGAGCGCGGCGTCCTGCTGCCTAACGATGACATCGAAATCGTCGGCATCAAGGAGAAGTCGTCCAAGACGACCGTCACCGCCATCGAGATGTTCCGTAAGACTCTGCCTGACGCACGTGCGGGCGAGAACGTCGGACTGCTCCTGCGTGGAACGAAGCGCGAAGACGTGGAGCGCGGACAGGTTATCGTGAAGCCGGGTTCGATCACGCCTCACACGAACTTCGAAGGCCAGGTCTACATCCTGAGCAAGGACGAGGGCGGACGGCACAACCCGTTCTACTCGAACTACCGTCCTCAGTTCTACTTCCGCACCACGGACGTCACCGGCGTCATCACGCTGCCTGAGGGCACCGAGATGGTCATGCCCGGTGACAACACCGACATGTCGGTCGAGCTGATCCAGCCGATCGCTATGGAAGAGGGCCTCCGCTTCGCTATCCGCGAGGGTGGACGTACCGTCGGCGCTGGTCGAGTCACCAAGATCACCGCCTGATATACCTTCGATCACTCAGGCTTCGGCCTTGAGCTCGGGACTTCGGTCCTGAGAGATCGATTCGGAACCCCGGTCCAAAGGGCCGGGGTTCTGTGCATTCACAACGGGGACCAGCCTCGGCGCGTGACCTGCCTGACTTGTAGCGGCAGGCGATCATGAAATGCCTCACAAGACAGATGCCTGGAATTGCGCCGATGAAGTGCTATGTGACAAGATAGTGAAGTTGCGTTTTGGACGTTGACCCCTGCACTGCGGTAGAGATACCGCGAACAGTCCGGAACACTATCGGATCGATGAATCTGCCTTGAGCGGGTTCGGACCGAGCAGCCAATGAGTAGAAGCGCCGTCGGCCCTCAACGAGAATCGAAAGATTCTCCGCAAGGATTAGCCGACACGCCCGACCTCGGGGGTCGGTCATGGTCAGCCGGCACAGACCACAGAAGATTTCGATCGACTGTTTGTTGATGGCCGGAAGTAACTAAAGAAAGAGACGACGCCATGGCGGGACAGAAGATCCGCATTCGGCTCAAGTCGTACGACCACGCTGTGATTGACAGTGCTGCACGAAAGATCGTGGACACCGTCACTCGCGCAGGTGCGACTGTTGTGGGCCCCGTGCCGTTGCCAACGGAGAAGAACGTTTACTGCGTCATCCGTTCGCCACATAAGTACAAGGACAGCCGTGAGCATTTCGAAATGCGCACGCACAAGCGTCTGATCGACATCGTCGATCCGACGCCGAAGGCAGTCGACTCGCTCATGCGTCTCGACCTCGCTGACGACGTCAACATCGAGATCAAGCTCTAAGGGAGGCAGACATGGCGAACAATCGTTCATCAGCTCTCCCGACCACCCGCAAGGTCAAGGGCCTTCTGGGAACCAAGCTGGGCATGACTCAGGTTTGGGATGAGCAGAACAATCTCGTACCGGTGACCGTAGTGGCCGCCGGCAGCAACGTCGTGACGCAGATCCGCAACGAGGAAACCGATGGTTACCCCGCACTGCAGATCGCGTTCGGCGAAATCGATCCTCGCAAGGTCAACAAGCCCACTGCGGGCCACTTCGAGAAGGCAGGCGTGACACCACGCCGGCACCTTGTCGAGCTGCGCACCGCAGACGCTGCTGACTATGCACTGGGTCAGGAGCTCGGAGTCGATACGTTCGACGCCGGGATCAAGGTCGATGTGACCGCAAAGACCAAGGGTAAGGGAACCGCCGGTGTCATGAAGCGTCATGGCTTCCACGGCGTCGGCGCCTCCCACGGACAGCACCGCAACCACCGCAAGCCGGGTTCAATCGGCGGAGCCGCGACCCCTGGTCGCGTGTTCAAGGGTATGCGCATGGCCGGCCGTATGGGTGCAGTCAAGCACACAACCCAGAACCTCACGATCCACGCCGTGGACACCGAGAACAACTTCCTGCTCATCAAGGGTGCCGTACCTGGCCCCAAGGGCGCAGTCGTTCTCGTTCGCTCGGCCGCGAAGGAGGGCTGAACGTAATGACTGATGTCAAGACAGTCGACGTCGTCGATGCTTCTGGTGCGAAGACCGGATCCGTTGACCTGCCAGCCGAGATCTTCGGCGTGCAGACCAACGTGCCGTTGATCCACCAGGTTGTTGTCGCACAGCTGGCAGCAGCCCGTCAGGGTACACACAAGACAAAGACCCGCTCCGAAGTACGCGGTGGCGGTCGCAAGCCCTACCGCCAGAAGGGTACCGGTAACGCCCGTCAGGGTTCGATCCGTGCTCCTCAGTACAACGGTGGTGGAGTCGTGCACGGGCCGGTTCCTCGCGATTACTCGCAGCGGACCCCCAAGAAGATGAAGACCGCTGCTCTGCGCGGCGCTCTCTCGGATCGCGCACGTCTCGATCAGGTCTTCGTTGTGAAGAACCTGATCACCGGCGAAGCACCGTCGACCAAGCAGGCGAAGCTCGCTCTGGCCAGCCTCTCCGATCGCAAGAACACCCTCGTGGTGCTCAACCGTGACGACGAGCTCACCGAGCGCAGCGTTCGCAACCTGCCTCATGTTCACGTGCTCACCTCCGATCAGCTCAACACATACGATGTGCTGATCGCCGATGACATCGTGTTCACCGAGTCAGCGCTGGAGACGTTCCTGGGCGGATACCGCAAATCGGAGGACGCATCATGAGCCTGAACTTCAAGGACCCACGCGACGTCATCGTCGCTCCGGTCGTCTCGGAAAAGACCTACAGCCTGATGGACGAGGGAAAGTACACCTTCATCGTCGATCAGGGGTCGAACAAGACTGAGATCAAGAACGCCATTGAATCGATCTTCAATGTGCAGGTTGCCAAGGTCAACACCCTGAATCGTCAGGGCAAGCGCCGCCGCACTCGCACCGGTTGGGGAAAGCGCAAGGACACCAAGCGTGCCATTGTCGCCCTCAAGGACGGATCGATCGACATCTTCGGTGGATCGCTCTAAGCGATCCTTCGTAAAAGAAGGACAAGACTCATGGGAATCCGTAAGCACAAGCCGACGACCCCGGGCCGCCGTGGCTCATCGGTCGCCGACTTCGTCGAAGTGACCCGGTCTACACCGGAGAAGTCACTTCTGCGCCCACTGCCTAAGCGCGGTGGCCGCAACAGCCAGGGACGCGTGACCACTCGCCATCAGGGCGGCGGCCACAAGCGTCAGTACCGTGTCATCGACTTCCGCCGCCATGACAAAGATGGCGTACCGGCGAAGGTCGCACACATCGAATATGACCCGAACCGCACTGCGCGAATCGCTCTTCTGCACTATGCAGATGGCGAGAAGCGCTACATCCTCGCCCCGCAGAACCTCAAGCAGGGCACACAGGTGGAAGCCGGTCTGGGTGCAGACATCAAGCCGGGCAACAACCTTGCCCTGCGCAACATCCCAGTCGGTACCGTGCTGCACGCAGTTGAAATGCGCCCAGGCGGCGGTGCCAAGATCGCTCGCTCTGCCGGATCCTCCGTGCAGCTCGTTGCGAAGTACGGCCGGTTCGCTCAGCTGCGGATGCCTTCGGGCGAAATCCGCAATGTTGATGCTCGCTGCCGTGCGACGATCGGCGAGGTCGGCAATGCCGAGCAGTCGAACATCAGCTGGGGTAAAGCAGGCCGCATGCGTTGGAAGGGCAAGCGCCCATCCGTCCGTGGTGTCGTCATGAACCCGATCGATCACCCACATGGTGGTGGCGAGGGCCGTACTTCGGGTGGTCGTCACCCAGTCAGCCCGTGGGGTCAGTCAGAAGGCCGCACACGCCGGCCGAACAAAGAGAGCGACAAGTACATCGTGCGCCGTCGCCGGACCGGCAAGAAGCGCTGATTGGAGTACTGACTTATGCCTCGTAGCCTCAAAAAGGGTCCTTTCGTCGATGAACACCTGTACCAGAAGGTGGCTCGTCAGAACGAGAAGAACTCTAAAAACGTAATCAAGACATGGTCTCGTCGCTCGATGATCATCCCGGATTTCCTGGGACACACCATCGCAGTACATGACGGACGCAAGCATGTTCCAGTCTTCATCACTGAAGCCATGGTCGGACACAAGCTTGGCGAGTTCGCACAGACACGGACGTTCCGTGGCCACGAAAAGGACGATCGCAAGGGTCGCCGCCGCTGACGCGGGGCACTCTTACGATCCTAGACAAGAGAGAAGGAAGCGATGGAAGCCAAGGCTAAGGCGCGTTACCTGCGCGTCACGCCTCGCAAGGCTCGGCGCGTCATCGACCTCATTCGTGGTCAGCAGGCGACCGAAGCACTTGCAGTGTTGAAGTTTGCAGAACAGTCGGCATCAGATCCGATTTACAAGCTCGTTGCCTCCGGAATCGCCAATGCGCGTACCCGGGCCGACGAGGAGGGCATTGCGTTCGACGAGAACGAACTGGTCATCTCCGAAGCATTCGTGGACGAGGGGCCAACCATGAAGCGGTTCCGCCCGCGAGCTCAGGGTCGCGCTTTTCGCATTGAAAAGCGCACAAGCCACGTTTCAGTGGTCCTGGCCAGCGGTGACGACCTGCCTCAGCGCAAGAGCCGGAAGGGGAACCGTTAATGGGCCAGAAAATCAATCCGAACGGATTCCGACTCGGAATTACCACGGATCACAAGTCAAAGTGGTTTGCTGACTCGACTAAGCCGGGACAGCGCTACAGCGACTACGTGCTCGAAGATGTGAAGATCCGACAGATGATGACCAAGGGCCTTGAGCGCGCTGGCATCTCCAAGGTGAACATCGAGCGCACACGTGATCGTGTCCGAGTCGACATCCACACTGCCCGCCCGGGCATCGTCATCGGGCGTCGTGGAGCCGAAGCCGATCGCATTCGCGGTCAGCTCGAGAAGCTCACCGGCAAGCAGATTCAGCTCAACATCCTTGAGGTGAAGAACGCTGAGATCGACGCGCAGCTCGTTGCTCAGGGAGTTGCCGAGCAGCTCGCAAGTCGTGTGGCCTTCCGCCGCGCGATGCGCAAGTCGATCCAGAGTGCTCAGCGTGCAGGTGCCAAGGGCATCCGCGTGCAGTGCTCCGGCCGCCTCGGCGGTGCTGAAATGAGCCGTTCCGAGTTCTACCGCGAAGGTCGTGTGCCTCTGCACACCCTGCGTGCGAACATCGATTACGGCTTCCACGAAGCACACACCACATTTGGTCGCATCGGCGTCAAGGTGTGGATCTACAAGGGCGATATGACCGACAAGGAGCTTGCTGCCGAGCAGGCGAAGGCTCCTGCAGCTCGTGGCCCCAAGGGCCGTGGGCGCGGCCGTGGAGGCCGTGGTCGTGGACAGGAAGGCGCAGCAGCACCGCGCCGGAATGACGCAGCGCCGAAGACCGAGAACAATGCCGAGGCCCCTGCGGCTGAGGCCGGATCGGAGGGCTGACACATGTTGATCCCTCGTCGGGTTAAATACCGCAAGCAGCACCACCCCAAGCGGGGCGGCGCAGCCAAGGGCGGCACCAAGGTGTCGTTCGGTGACTACGGCATCCAGGCCACAGAGCCTGCCTACATCACCAACCGGCAGATCGAGGCCGCACGTATTGCCATGACGCGCTACATCAAGCGTGGTGGCAAGGTGTGGATCAACATCTACCCAGATCGACCGCTGACGAAGAAGCCTGCCGAGACCCGCATGGGTTCCGGTAAGGGTTCGCCTGAGTGGTGGGTCGCCAATGTCAAGCCGGGTCGGGTCATGTTTGAACTCGCCGGTGTGTCCGAGGAAGTTGCACGCGAGGCGCTGCGTCTCGCGATTCACAAGCTTCCGCTCAAGGCCCGTATCGTGGCCCGCGAAGGTGGTGAGTGAGTATGGCAATCGGTTCGAAGAACCTTTCCATGGACGCACTTGACGGTTATGACAACGAGCGTCTGCTCGAGGAGCTCAAGAAGGCTAAGGCCGAGTTGTTCAACCTGCGCTTCCAGTCGGCCACCGGCCAGCTGGAGAGCCACGGTCGGCTCAAGGCCGTGCGTCGCGACATCGCTCGTATCTACACCGTGCTCAATGAGCGGGAATTGGACATCCGTCCGAACCCCGCTGACGCTAAGGAAGAGGACAAGTGATGGCGGAGACCACCAAGCCCGAGGCAACGCCTGCGGACCGTAACTCCCGCAAGACCGCGCGTGGTTACGTTGTTTCCGACAAAATGGAGAAGACCATCGTCGTCGAGGTGGAGGAGCGCAAGACGCACCGCCTGTACGGCAAGGTTCTTCGCCAGTCGGTGAAGTACAAGGTTCACGATGAGGAGAACGCCGCTGGTGTCGGCGACCTCGTCCTCGTGTCCGAGACGCGGCCGGTTTCGTCCGCGAAGCGTTGGCGGCTCGTCGAGATCATCGAACGCGCCAAGTAAGCCGACGCCACCCCTCCCACCCGGTCCCGCCCACGGTCTCCAGCAGATCGTGGGCGGCTACCGGGAATGGGGTGAAATGTCATTAATCCGTTCCGCAAGGCTCATCCAATCGTGTGAGAACCGGCGCGACGACAGGAGAAAATAGTGATTCAGCAAGAGTCGCGACTCAAGGTCGCCGACAACACTGGTGCCAAGCAGATCCTGGCAATCAGGATTCTGGGTGGTTCCGGTCGGCGTTATGCCTCGATCGGTGACACCATCGTGGCAACCGTCAAAGACGCAATTCCTGGTGGAAACGTGAAGAAGGGTGACGTCGTCAAGGCTGTCATCGTTCGCACCGCCAAGGAACGCCGTCGTCCCGATGGTTCGTACATCAAGTTCGACGAGAATGCAGCAGTCATTCTCAAGACTGATGGCGAACCACGCGGAACCCGTATCTTCGGACCCGTGGGACGCGAATTGCGCGACAAGAAGTTCATGAAGATCGTCTCCCTGGCACCGGAGGTGTTGTGAGCATGGCGAACAAGCTCAAGATCAAGAAGGGCGACCTCGTCCAGGTGATTGCAGGCGCCCGTCAGTCACGGGGTGGCGATCGTGGGAAGCAGGGCAAGGTTCTTGCCGTGTACCCGGAACGCAACCGCGTCCTCGTTGAGGGCATCAACCGCGTGATCAAGCACAAGAAGGCAACGCAGACTCAGGCCGGCGGCACTGCCGGTGGCCGTGAGACTCACGAAGCCCCAATCCACGTGTCCAACGTGGCGCTCGTTGATCCTAAGGACAACAAGCCCACCCGCGTCGGATACCGCGAGGAAACTGTGGAACGCGATGGTCGGGATAAGACTGTCCGCGTCCGCGTCTCGCGTCGCACCGGGGAGGAGATCTGATGACGGAAACAACAACGAGCCGTCCAGCGCCACGCCTCAAGCAGGTTTACCGCGATGACATCGTGGCCAAGCTGCAGGACGAGTTCAACTACGCAAACCCCATGCAGGTTCCCGGTCTGACCAAGGTCGTCGTGAACATGGGTGTGGGTGACGCAGCACGCGATTCGAAGCTGATCGAAGGCGCAATCAACGATCTCACTCTGATCACCGGTCAGAAGCCGATCGTGACTCGGGCGAGGAAATCCATCGCCCAGTTCAAGTTGCGCGAAGGTCAGCCCATTGGAGCCCACGTCACCATGCGTGGAGCCCGTATGTGGGAATTCGTCGACCGTGTCATCTCTCTGGCTCTTCCGCGTATCCGCGACTTCCGCGGCCTCTCGGATCGTCAGTTCGACGGGAACGGTAACTACACCTTCGGTCTCACGGAACAGTCGATGTTCCACGAGATCGATCAGGACCGGATTGACCGCGTCCGGGGTATGGATATCACAGTTGTGACTACAGCGAACACCGACGACGAGGGACGTGCACTTCTGCGTCACCTCGGGTTCCCGTTCAAGACCAAATAATCGCTACGTTGCAGGTCCAAGCACGCATTGCGTGGGCGGAAACCGTAACGAGGAAGGGCTAGAGCCCAAATGACAATGACTGATCCAGTCGCAGACATGTTGACACGTCTGCGGAACGCCAACTCGGCTTATCACGAGGACGTCAGCATGCCGTTCTCCAAGCTGAAATCCAACATCGCTGAGATCCTCAAGAGCGAGGGCTACATCACCGGTTGGAGCGTCGAAGACGCTCAGGTCGGTAAGACCCTCCTCATGGACCTCAAGTTCGGTCCCAACCGCGAGCGTTCGATCGCCGGCCTGCGCCGTGTGTCGAAGCCCGGGCTGCGCGTCTACGCGAAGTCGACCAACTTGCCTAAGGTCCTCGGTGGACTCGGCATCGCCATCCTGTCGACCTCGTCAGGTCTCCTGACTGATCGTCAGGCCGCCAAGAAGGGTGTGGGTGGGGAAGTCCTCGCCTACGTCTGGTAAGGAAGGAGAGAAGAATATGTCACGTATTGGCAAGAACCCGATCTCCGTCCCGAATGGCGTAGAGGTCAAAATCGATGGCCAGGATGTCGCCGTCAAGGGACCTAAGGGCGAGCTGTCCGTCACCATCGCCGAGCCGATCACCGTATCGCTCGACGAAGGCGTCGTCACAGTGGCCCGTCCGAACGAGGAGCGCGAATCGCGTTCGCTGCACGGACTGTCCCGCACCATGATCAACAACATGATCGTCGGTGTGACCGAGGGCTACTCGAAGGCTCTCGAAATCGTCGGCACCGGTTACCGCGTGCAGGCCAAGGGATCGAACCTCGAGTTCGCTCTGGGCTACAGCCACTCGATCACCGTTGAACCAGCTGAGGGAATCTCCTTCACGGTCGACGGACAGACCAAGCTGGCCGTTCACGGCATCGACAAGCAGCTGGTCGGAGAGACCGCTGCCAACATCCGGAAGCTGCGCAAGCCTGAGCCTTACAAGGGCAAGGGTGTTCGCTACGTCGGAGAAAATGTCCGTCGCAAGGTCGGAAAGGCTGGTAAGTAGAGATGGCCTTTGGCAAAAAGGAAAGCTACGGCAAGGGCAGGGCTGCGGCCCGCAAGCGTCGTCACGCTCGTCTGCGCAAGCATGTCAGCGGTACGCCGGAACGCCCACGCCTGTCAGTGACTCGCTCCACGCGCCACGTCTTTGTCCAGGTCATCGACGATACCGTCGGCAAGACCTTGGCATCGGCCTCCACCATGGAAGCCGACCTGCGCACACTCGACGGTGATAAAACCGGCAAGGCCCACAAGGTCGGCGAACTGGTAGCCCAGCGCGCCAAGGAAGCCGGCATCGAAGCTGTTGTATTCGACCGTGGCGGCAACGCCTACCATGGACGTGTACAGGCAATCGCCGAAGGTGCACGTGAAGGAGGATTGGCCCTATGAGCACTGAAGAGAACAAGGAACAGCAGCCAGCTGCTGAGACCCGCACCGATAGCAACAGTGATCGCTCCTCACGTGGCCGCGGTCAAGGTGGTCAGGGTGGTCAGGGCGGCCAGGGTCGTGGACGCGGCGAAGGTCGTGGACGCGGCGGTCGCGGTGACCGCGAAGAGAAGAGCCAGTTCATCGAGCACGTCGTGACGATCAACCGTGTGTCGAAGGTCGTCAAGGGTGGACGTCGGTTCTCCTTCACCGCCCTCGTCGTCGTCGGTGACGGAGACGGCATGGTCGGCATGGGCTACGGCAAGGCTAAGGAAGTTCCTGCAGCCATTGCCAAGGGTGTTGAGGAGGCGAAGAAGAGCTTCTTCCGCGTCCCCCGCATCCAGAAGACCATTCCGCACCCGATCCAGGGTGAGACCGCTGCCGGTGTCGTCATGCTTCGGCCTGCCGCTCCCGGTACCGGCGTCATCGCCGGTGGTCCGGTGCGTGCGGTCCTCGATGCTGCCGGCGTTCAGGACATCCTGTCCAAGTCGCTGGGATCAGCCAACGCAATCAACATCGTTCGCGCGGCGATCAAGGCCCTCCAGAGCCTCGAACGCCCAGAGCAGGTCGCGGCACGCCGTGGTCTGCCTGTGGACGAGGTCGCCCCTCACGCATTGCTGCGGGCGGCTGCTGAAAGCGAGAGGAAGTCCTGATGGCAAAGCTCAAGGTAACCCAGCGCAAGTCCGATATCGGTGGCAAGCCGAACCAGCGCGCGTCGCTGCGATCGCTTGGACTGAAGCGGATCGACGATGTGGTGGTGTGCGAAGATCGCCCGGAAATCCGGGGAATGATCAACGTCGTGCGTCACCTCGTGACTGTGGAAGAGGTGGATTGATATGTCGAATGACGACTCACTGAAGGTCCACGATCTCCGTCCTGCCCCTGGAGCAAAAACCGCCAAGACCCGTGTCGGTCGTGGTGAAGCTTCGAAGGGCAAGACAGCCGGACGCGGAACCAAGGGCACACGTGCCCGCTACCAGGTTCCTCACGGCTTCGAGGGTGGACAGACTCCGATGCACATGCGTCTGCCTAAGCTGCGCGGGTTCAAGAACCCCGCAAAGGTGACGTTCCAGGTTGTCAATCTTGACAAGCTGTCGGCCTTGTACCCAGAAGGCGGCGACGTCACTGTCGCCGATCTGGTTGCCAAGGGCGCCGTGCGTCCAAAGCAGCCCGTGAAGGTTCTGGGCACCGGTGAGATCACCGTTGCTCTGAACATCACTGCGGACAAGGTCTCGGGTTCAGCACTCGAGAAGATCCTGGCTGCAGGCGGAAGCGTCAGCGAAGCCTGAACAGCACTCGCACAGCGGGTCTGAACTCTCAGGGTTCCTCAGAAGGGGCGGTCACATTGTGATCGCCCCTTCTTCGTGCTCGAATTCTCGAGCCCGCGACCTGGGCGAAGATGCCTCAGAGTCGGTTTCGACACAGTCCCGACGATATCGGGGCTGAGCAGTCGTCCAAGCCGCCTCTCGGTTTCAGCCTGACGGTCATAGCCTGGTAGTCTTTTGCAGGTATTTGTCTTATTCGCCAGGTCGTATCTTCGACCCTGACTTTTTCATCCCCCAATGAGGAGGACGCTTGATCGGCGCAATTCGGAGGGCCTTCAGAACGCCCGACCTGAGGAACAAACTCCTCTTCACCCTGGGCATTCTCGTCATCTTCCGGCTCGGTTCGTTCATTCCCTCGCCGGGAATCGACTACACGCAGGTCCAAGAGTGCGTGGCGTCCCCGCAGCTGAATGAGGGCGGGTTCGCGATGATCAACCTGTTCAGCGGTGGTGCACTGCTGCAGCTGTCGATCTTCGCTCTGGGCATCATGCCCTACATCACCGCCAGCATCATCGTGCAGCTTCTGCGCGTGGTCATTCCGCGCTTCGAGTCGCTCCACAAAGAGGGCGCCTCAGGCCAGGCGAAGCTCACCCAGTACACGCGCTACCTGACCATCGGGCTGGCCGTGCTCAATGCCACTACCCTCGTGTCCACCGTGCGCTCGGGAGCGCTCTTCGGTTCGATCGAAGGCTGCACCGACCTCATCACCAACGACACCTGGTGGGGCATCGCCGTCCTCGTCATCACCCTGGTGGCAGGCACCGGCCTCATCATGTGGCTCGGCGAGCAGATCACCGAACACGGAGTGGGCAACGGAATGTCGCTGCTCATTTTCACCTCGGTGGCTTCGGCCTTCCCGTCGTCGCTGGGAGCGATCTTCCGCGAACAGGGCATCGACATCTTCCTCATCGTCATCGCCGTCGGTCTGGTGCTCGTGGCCCTCGTCGTGTTCGTCGAGCAGTCCCAGCGCCGCATCCCGGTCCAGTACGCCAAGCGCATGGTTGGTCGACGGATGTTCGGCGGGACCTCGACCTACATCCCGATCAAGGTCAACATGGCCGGTGTGATCCCGGTGATCTTCGCTTCCTCGGTTCTCTATCTGCCGAGCCTGATCTCGCAGTTCTTCGATCCCGAGAGCAAATGGGTGGAGTGGATCAACACTTACTTCACACGCGGTGACCACCCCATCTACATCGCCACTTACGCCGTGCTGACGATCTTCTTCGCCTACTTCTATGTCGCGATCACCTTCAACCCGGAGGAAGTCGCCGACAATATGAAGAAGTACGGCGGCTTCGTCCCCGGCATCCGTGCAGGAAAGCCCACAGCCGACTACCTGAGCTTCGTGCTCAGCCGCATCAACTTCCCGGGCTCGCTCTACCTTGCCTTCATCGCACTGATTCCGCTGATCGCGCTGGTTCTCATCAACGCGAACCAGAACTTCCCGTTCGGCGGCACCTCGCTTCTGATCGTGGTGGGAGTCGGTCTCGAGACCGTCAAGCAGATCGATGCACAGATGCAGCAGCGCCACTATGAAGGTCTGCTGCGCTGACCGACCCCGACCGCGGAAATCCATTGGAAGGAAATACCTTATGAGCTCACGCATCATTCTGATCGGCCCCCCTGGCGCCGGCAAAGGCACCCAGGCCGCACGACTGTCCGAGGCGCTGAACATCCCCGCGATCTCGACCGGTGACATCTTCCGTGCGAATGTGAAGGGCGAAACCGAACTGGGCAATCTTGCCAAGCGCTATATGGACGCCGGCGAGTACGTCCCCGACGAGGTGACCAATTCGATGGTCGCTGATCGACTGGGCCAGGACGATGCTGCTGAGGGATTCCTCCTCGACGGCTACCCGCGCACCAGCGCACAGGTCGACGAGCTCGATCGGATCCTCGCCGCTCAGGGCCATGAGATCGAGCAGGTCGTCGAGCTCACCGCTGATATCGACGAGGTCGTCGCCCGTCTCCTGGCGCGTGCACAGACCGAGGGTCGCAGCGATGACAGTGAGGACGTCATCCGTCACCGCCTGGACGTCTACGCCGAGCAGACTCAGCCCTTGACCGACATCTACCGCGAACGCGGCCTGCTGCGCCAGGTCGACGGACTCGGTGAAGTCTCTGAGATCACCGACCGAATCCTCGACTCCATTCGATGATCTTCGGTCCCCGGATCGAGCTGAAGTCCCCTGAACAGCTGGTCACGATGCGCCGGGCAGGCCTGCTCACCCACGCGGTGCTGAAAGCTGCTCGCGGGGCAGCAGTCCCGGGTGCGACCACCGCCGAGGTGAATGCGGCCGCCGAATCCGTGATCACCGAGGCGGGGGCTCAGTCCAACTTCCTTGGCTACCAGGGGTTCCCCGCCGTTGTGTGCATCTCCGTGAACGAGGAGATCGTGCACGGCATACCGGGCGAGCGGGTCCTCGAGTCCGGGGATCTCGTGTCCATCGACGGCGGAGCCATCGTCGATGGGTTCCACGGTGATTCTGCTTTCACAATGATTATCGGCGGAGACGCCGCTGGATCGAAGGCGGACATCGCACTCTCCCGGGCCACGGAGAAGGCCATGTGGGTGGGCATTGCCGCGTTCGCAGCAGGGAACAAGGTCAGTGACATCGGGGATGCCATCGACGATCACGTGTCACGCGAAGCCCCCGATCTGGGACTCGTGGAGGAGTTCACAGGCCATGGCATCGGAACAGCTATGCATATGCCGCCCGAGGTTCTCAACTATCGGGCGCGTTCGAACGGGCCCAAGATCAGATCGGGAATGTGCCTCGCGATCGAACCCATGCTCACCGCCGGCAGCAGCGAGACCATCACCCTGGCCGACGGCTGGACCATCGTGACCGATGACGGATCACGTGCCAGCCATTGGGAGCACAGCGTCGCCAGACATGATGGGGGAGTCTGGGTACTCACCGCTGAGGATGGGGGAGTGGCTGGTCTGGCACCCTTCGGAATCACTCCTGTTCCTCCGGCCGGTGTTTGAAGCAGATCGTCGATTCAGGTCTGCGGCGTCGGCTGTTTTCGCTTGAGGTCATTCGTCGTCACGATGTGCATGATGACGAACAGCGCCGACGCTGACATGAGACTCAGTGCGAACATCCATGCCGCGGTCTCCTGAATCCCGAAGCCTGCGATCATAAACGCGGCGAAGGTGATGAAGGCCGTGATCGCTCCGCTCAGCACCGCGGCGGTGCGTGCGGTCTGGAAGGCCCGCTGATTCTTTTCGTACACTCTGTCGTCCATGATGCTGCTCCTCGTGCTCGTGACCGTCTTTCCGGCCTGCTCGACAGGATCCTTGCGCTTTCACGTTAGGATCTGGGCATGACGGGTGTCCACGATCACACGAAACGTCGGGAAGATGTGGGCGATCGGTATCGTCTGACCCGCATCGCCTTCGACGTCATCTCCGCCTTCGGCTGTCTGCGCGCTCAGGGTCTGCCCGGGCCCGTGATCGTCGGTGTCCTGGCCGAACACGGCTATTCGTCCTCGAGCGTGCACAATCAGCTGGTGCGGATGGTTCAGCGCAACATTCTGACCAGCGAGAGACTCGGACGAGTCTCCATCTATCGATTGAGTCCGCGCATACTCTCCGGCTTCATGGACATCGCGGGTGACCGCGAGGAACCGACTTTTGAGGGCCGGTTCCACTGTGTGATGTACTCGATTCCCGAGTCAGCGCGGATGCAGCGTGACCGGTTCCAGTACGTGAGCAGAATGCTCGGGTACCGCCAGCTGCGCCCCGGACTGCTTCTGTCCTTTGCGGATCTCTCAGACGCACTGTCGGCTCAGCTGCCGGCAGTCGTCGAACCGGGCTGGTGCGAATACGCGACGATCGAACCTGCGGAAATGGCTTCCGCGAAACGAATGACTGCGCGAGCCTTCGACGTAGAGTCCGCGACTCTTGAGCTTCCACCGCTTGAGAGCGAGCTGGCTGCACTGAGCCAGGATGGCAGCCACCCGGGTGGTGGACTCCCAGAGATGCCGTTGGTGAAGTTCTTCGACATCTATTTCGAGGTCGCGCGAGCAGTCATGACGCATCCGATACTTCCATCGGAGCTGGTCGGATCCGAGCAGCCTGCCGTGCGCTTCCGCACTCTCATGGACCGCTGCAACTTGGAGTACTACCTGAGATTCGACCAGCAGATCCTGGAGTGTGCTGGTTCGAGCTCAGCCTTCGACCTCATCGAGTGGCTGCCGAACAGCTGAGCCGACTGTGTCCGATGGGAGCACTGTGCTGACTCCGAGCACTGTGCCGGTTCAGACCACTGTGCTCGGTCAGAGCGCGGCGGCGATGCGTTCGATCGCTTCGGTGAGCAGGGGGCGCGGAAGTGCGAAGTTGAATCGGATATGACCTGCGCCGATTTCACCACACAGGCGCCCCTCGGTGATCGCGACGTGGGCCTGGGCATTGAAATGTTCGGATAGACCGGTGTCGAGTCCATATCCCCGCAGATCCAACCACGCCAGGTACGTGCCCTCGGGCGGGAGGAACGTGGCATTGGGCAGATAGGTAGCCACGAGGTCGGTCAGAAGCTCACGATTGCCCTTGAGATAAGCGGTGATCTCGGCCAGCCAGTCACCTGACTGGGTGTACGCCGCTGTGGTGGCCAAGATGCCGGGGTTCGAAGCCGCCCCCGAGACGAAGTTGCCCTTCTTCGCCCAGATCGCGCGGTCATCTGCACTGGTGAAGATGAGCTGCGCGCATTTGAGTCCGGGAATGTTGAACGCCTTGGACGCGGCCGTTGCCGTCGCAGTATGGGACGCAGTGGTCTCATTGAGGCTGGCATAGGGAATGTGACGGGCCGGTTCGTAGACGAGGGGTGCGTGAATCTCGTCGGAGAACACACGTGCATCATTGCGCTCGACTACCTCGGCGAGCTCCAGAAGCTCACTCTCCGTGTACACCTTCCCGATCGGATTATGGGGATTGCACAGAACCAGGGTAGCCCCGGGCACCAGCGCGGCATCGACTGCATCGAGGTCGACGGACCACCCTGTCTCGGACCGGATCATCGGCACCTCGATGAGCTCTCGTCCTGTCACTGCGGCGACATCGAAGAAGGGCATGTAGGCGGGCGTCGGAAGGACGATCGGGGTGTCGGCCGGGGTCAGGTGAGTGAGGATGCCCAGGAAGCTTGCGATGACATCACTGGCGAGCTCGACATACTGCTCCGGGAACTGCCAGCCGTAGCGTTCGGCGCAGAACGCCGAGGTAGCCGATTTGAGGTCGGAGACGATCGACTGCGGTGCATAGCCGAAGAGATCACGCGCATCGACCTCGTGCAGTGCCTGGCGCACGCCTGGTGAGACACCGAAGTCCATCTCTGCGATGAACGCGCCGAGGCTGCCCGGAAAGCTTGACCACTTGCGTCCGCCTTTGGCGATGAGTGAGTCTTCTGAGATCGAGTCCAGGTCCTGCACGTGATGCTCCTTCGTTGGCCGTTGCGAGACTGTCCGCTTTCACGCTAGCAGGGGAACCCCCGCGTGCGCGGTTCGTTCTGACATGCACGGTCACGGACTACAGTGGACCGTGCGACAGGATCCGGACCCGGTCATTGAAACAATTGAGAGGCGGTGGTCGCGATGTCTGCACAGCCGCAGTCGGTATTCCGCCGGAATCAATGGGCTCTGAGCCTGGCGCAGCTGTTCTCCGGCGTCGGCATCGCCACAGGGTTCGCCGTCGGCGGGATCCTGGCGGAGCGTCTGACCGGACGCACGGAGCTCGCCGGATTCGCGCAGACGGCGTCCATCCTCGGCGCCGGACTGCTTGCGGTTCCACTGGCGAAGCTGGCCGAACGCAGAAGCCGGCGCTTGGCATTGGCCAGCGCCTACGCGATCGCGCTCTGCGGTGCCATTCTCATCGTGGCCGCGATCCTGTTCGGCATCGACATCGCCTTCTTCATCGGCATGGGCTGCTTCGGGGCGGCGACGGCCGCCGGGCTGCAGGGCCGCTATGCGGCCACGGATGCGGCTCCCGACCATCTCAAAGGCTCAGCGATGTCCGTGGTCGTCTGGGCCACGACGATCGGATCCGTCATCGGACCCAACCTCTCAGGACCCGGTGCCGGACTCGGCCGAGCCCTGAATCTCGACCCATTGTCGGGTCCGTTCGTCATCGCGAGCGCAGGCTTCGCTCTTGCCCTGCTCAGCGTCATCTTCCTGCGCCGACTCACACCCGCCACACGAGATGAGTCCTCGGCATCCCCTCGCCGAGGTGGCACCTGGCAGGCCATCAGACGGTCCCCGAGCGCGCTCATGGGTCTGCTGTCCGTGGTCACCGGGCACATGATCATGGTGGCGACAATGGTGATGACACCGCTTCACATGGACCACCACGGGCTCGGCCTCGAACTGATCGGCATTACGATCGGCGGCCATATCCTCGGCATGTACGGACTGTCCCCGGTCTTCGGCTACCTCACCGACAGATATTCCGCCGGTCGGGTGATTCTCCTCGGCCACGGACTGTTCGCCGTGTCCTTGGTCCTCGGATTCATCGATGCTCTCGGCGAGTCGTCGTTCATCCGTTTGTCGGTAGCCCTGTTCGCGTTGGGGCTGGGGTGGAGCGCATGCCTTATCGCCGGATCCACCCTGCTGACCAAAGAGATCGATCCCGCGCATCGCATGTCGGTGCAGGGACTCTCAGACGCAGGAATGAACTTCGGGGCCGCCGCGTTGGCGGCACTGTCCGGGCCGCTGTTGGCCTTCGGCGGGTTCGCATCGATCACCCTGATGGGCTTCCTCGTGCTCGCGATCGCCGTCATCGTGAGCATCCGAGCCGGGTACGGAACTCGACACACGACCTGAGCCTGGGACCGCCTCGGCGAGGGAGAGAATGATTGTAAGGGACTTCACTCCCGTAAGCCAGCACCGTGTGGAAGAATCTTCGGCCATAGTGTAGGGTTGTTGATTGGTCTGTTCTCACTCAACTCACCCTTTTTCAGTTGTGGGCGGCATTTGCCATCCGCAACTTTTCATGTGGTGAGGTGGGCCACGGACCATGGGGTCGTCGGGGTAAATCGACGATACACGATTACGTCGAACGCGAAGTTTTCGCGGGAATACGAGGTTAGCGAACGATATGGCCAAAAAAGAAGGGGTCATTGAGATCGAAGGCGCCGTTGTCGAAGCCCTCCCGAACGCATCGTTCCGGGTTGAGCTGAGCAATGGGCATAGGGTGCTTGCGCATATCTCAGGAAAAATGCGACAGCACTACATTCGAATTCTCCCTGAGGACCGGGTCATCGTGGAGCTGTCTCCATACGATCTTTCGCGTGGGCGAATCGTTTACCGCTACAAGTAAGGATCTTCGATCATTCGTACCCGCCCCTGCGCAGGGGTAAGGGTCGGAAGAAGGAAAAACCATGAAGGTTAAGCCAAGCGTCAAGAAGATCTGCGAGAATTGCCAGATTACCCGCCGTCACGGCCGGGTCATCGTCATCTGCTCCAACCCGCGTCACAAACAGCGCCAGGGTTGAGCAGCTCTTCGAGCAGACAGAGGCACCCGCAAGGGGCTTCAGCAGCACCACACCCGCGCAGACCTCGCCATCTGCACCGCCTCTAGCGCGGTGTCAGGACGATACCTTCGGTCGGGGGCCGAGGACCTTGG
Organism: Brevibacterium antiquum; assembly: GCF_016107655.1. GTDB lineage: Bacteria > Actinomycetota > Actinomycetes > Actinomycetales > Brevibacteriaceae > Brevibacterium > Brevibacterium antiquum. The sequence goes on along the minus strand of NZ_JABASX010000013.1, from coordinate 23,093 downwards.
GACACCAAGGACAGGTCTGCATCAGCACCTCCGGAACTACAACAGGAGATAGTACCTATGGCACGACTTGCCGGAGTCGACATCCCGCGTGAAAAGCGCGTGGAAGTCGCCTTGACTTATATCTACGGTGTGGGCCGCACCCGTGCGCGCCAGACCCTGACGGAAACGGGAATCAGCCCTGATACCCGTGTGAAGGACTTGAGCGATGCCGAGCTCGTCCAGCTGCGTGACTTCATCGAGGGCACATTCCAGGTTGAGGGCGACCTCCGACGTGAGGTTGCTGCCGACATTCGCCGCAAGGTGGAGATCGGAAGCTACGAAGGCCTGCGTCACCGCCGCGGTCTGCCGGTTCGCGGACAGCGGACCAAGACGAATGCGCGTACCCGCAAGGGACCGAAGCGCACCGTGGCCGGTAAGAAGAAGTAATATGCTCACCCGGTTGACCAGCATCAGCCACCTCGATCAGGAGTAAAACACATGCCTCCCAAGTCACGCGCCGCTACAGTGCGCAAGCCTCGCCGCAAGCTCAAGAAGAATATCGTTGCCGGCCAGGCACACATCAAGTCAACGTTCAACAACACCATCGTGTCGATCACTGATCCGACCGGTGCTGTCATCTCCTGGGCCTCCTCAGGTGAGGTCGGCTTCAAGGGTTCGCGTAAGTCGACCCCTTACGCCGCACAGATGGCCGCGGAATCCGCTGCCCGTCGCGCACAGGAGCACGGCCTCAAGAAGGTCGACGTCTTCGTCAAGGGACCAGGTTCGGGACGCGAAACCGCGATCCGTTCGCTGCAGGCCGCCGGTCTGGAACTGGGCACCATTCAGGATGTCACTCCAGTTCCGTTCAACGGCTGCCGTCCCACCAAGCGCCGCCGCGGCTGATCCTTCCGTGTATCTGCGAGCGATGACGGGGCAAGCCCCGGCATCAGTCGCAGAACGGATTCCACGATAAACCGAACCGTTCTTCATGGCTTTAGTCCATGACGTGCAGTGCGAACGTCATATAGCGGATGTTCGCTGAAAGGAAGCCCACGTGCTCATTGCACAGCGCCCAACGCTCACGGAAGAAGTCGTCTCCGAGAATCGCTCACGGTTCGCCATCGAACCACTCGAGCCAGGATTCGGCTACACCCTCGGCAACTCACTTCGTCGTACCCTGCTGTCGTCGATTCCAGGTGCCGCCGTCACCTCCATCCGGATCGACGGTGTGCTCCACGAGTTCAGCACCGTTCCAGGAGTCAAGGAGGATGTCACTGAGTTCATCCTCAACCTGAAGTCCCTGGTCGTGTCCTCGGAATTCGATGAACCGGTCGTTGCCTACCTGCGCAAGCAGGGCCCCGGCACCGTGACTGCCGCCGATGTCTCTGCTCCTGCCGGAGTCGAGATCCATAACCCAGATCTGCATATCGCCACGTTGAATGGTGAAGGCCGTCTGGACATGGAGCTGACCATCGAACGTGGACGCGGTTACGTTTCGAGCGCTCAGAACAAGAATGCGGATGCAGAGATCGGTCGGGTCCCCGTTGACTCGATCTACTCGCCGGTTCTCAAGGTCACCTACAAGGTCGAGGCTACTCGTGTTGAGCAGCGCACCGACTTTGATCGCCTGGTGCTCGACATTGAGACCAAGCCGTCGATGACCCCACGCGATGCGATTGCATCTGCGGGTAAGACACTGGTCGAACTCTTCGGCCTGGCGCGGGAACTCAACGTCGAAGCCGAAGGCATCGAGATCGGACCCTCGCCGGTTGACGCAGCTCTGGCTGCCGATCTGGCACTGGCCATCGAGGATCTCGATCTGACCGTGCGCTCCTACAACTGCCTCAAGCGCGAAGGAATCCACACCGTCGGCGAACTCGTTGCTCGCAGCGAAGCCGATCTGATGGATATCCGCAACTTTGGTTCGAAGTCGATCGACGAAGTGAAGGCCAAGCTCAACGAGCTGGGTCTGAGCCTCAAGGACAGTCCCGCCGGGTTCGAGCCCGGTCTCGTTGATGAGGACCAGTCCTACGTCGAAGACGAACAGTACTGATTAAGACCTAGGAGTAAGACACTATGCCAACCCCAACCAAGGGTCCTCGTCTCGGAGGCTCCCCAACACACGAGCGCATGATGCTCAACAACATGGCTGCGGCCCTGTTCGAGCACAAGAAGATCACCACGACCGTGACCAAGGCCAAGCGCCTGCGTCCGGTGGCGGAGCGCATGATCACTCACGCCAAGAAGGGCGACCTCGCCGCCCGTCGTCGCGTGCTTGGTAAGATCGGCGACAAGTCGGTCGTGCACGAGCTGTTCACCTCGATCGCCGAAACGATGGCCGATCGTCCCGGTGGATACACACGTATCACCAAGATCGGTCCCCGTGCCGGTGACAATGCGCCCATGGCCGTCATCGAACTGGTTCTCGAGCCCTACTCGCCGAAGCAGGCAACTGTGAAGGAAGCCGAGCAGGCTACCGAGACCGCAGCCGCCGAGAACGAGACCGAAGAGGTCGTCGAAGAGGCTCCTGCAGAGACCACCGAGGAAGCAGCCGACTCGGCCGCAACCGAAGAGGTCGCTGAAGAGGCAACCGACGAAAGCGCCGAAGACACCAAGTAAGGCTCTTCAGTCGCAACATCTCAGGCGGGCACCCTATGGGTGCCCGCCTGAAGTGCATTCACAGGAGAGTGGTCGCGCGTACCTCGCATACGGGATGCAAGAGGATCCTCAGCACGCCCCGTCAGCAGCATGTCGCACTCCTAAGTCGGTCAGGAACGACTCAGCGGCTGTTCCCCGGTAGTGGTGGAGGAACAGCCGCTGAGTGTAGGGCGCTATGAAGTCGGCGGGCTCAGCTCGCCCGACGACCGTGTGGCCGTCAGGCGAGCCGCTGGCCCTCACTACACGCGCGAGAGCTCGATAGACTCGTCGAATTCACGGTCTGTATCCGCATCGGGTTTGTACGTGAACTTGCTGACCACGACCGCCACAATGAGGTTGATGGCGAAGCCTGGGATGATCTCGTAGATCTGCTCGGTCAGCGGGGTGCCGAGCTGTCCCCAGATGAACGCGACAGCCGCACCGGAGATGAGGCCGAAGAGTGCGCCCCAGTTGCTGAGCTTCTTCCAGAACAGGGTCAGCAACACGATCGGCCCGAACGAAGCGCCGAAGCCGGCCCAAGCGAATGCCACCAGGTCGAGGATGCTGTTCGACGGCTCGATCGCCAACAGAACGGCGATGATAGCGATGACGAGGATGCCGAGGCGTCCGAGCAGAACATAGGTCTTGTCCTGCAGAGTGCGCTTGGAACCAGTACGCAGCGACACGATCTTGTAGAGATCCTCGATGAGTGCTGAAGACGTGACGACGAGCTGCGATGAGATCGTCGACATGATCGCCGCGAGCACAGCCGCCAGAACGAGACCTGCGATGAACGGGTGGAACAGGATCTGTGCGAGATCAAGGAATACCGTCTCCGGGTCGGCCGGCTCCATGTTGGCGTGGTCGGAGAAGTATGAGATCCCGACGATCGCAGTGGCAACGGCACCGAGAGCCGAGATTCCCATCCAACTCACACCGATCCGGCGAGCAACCTTGGCATCGGCCGGGGTCCGCAGGGCCATGAACCTCACGATGATATGCGGCTGGCCGAAGTAGCCCAGGCCCCACGCGAGAGCGGAGATCACAGCCAGGTAAGTGCCGCTGGCCCAGAACGGCCCGCTGCCGAGGACATTGAGTAGGCTGGGGTTGATCTCCTTGACGTTGGAGATGACGGTTGCCGGTCCGCCGGCATTGAACACGGCGACGACCGGCACCGCGATGAGCGCCACGAACATCAGCAGACCTTGGGCGACGTCGGTGAGTGTGGCGCCGAGGAATCCGCCGAAGAGCGTGTAGATCATGGTGATGGCCGCGACGAGGAGCATTCCGGCCATATAGTTCAGCCCGAAGCTCGATTCGAAGAACTTCCCGGCAGCGACCATGCCCGAGGACACGTAGAAGGTGAAGAATACGAGAATGATGACACCGCAGACGATGCGCAGCAGGCGTGTGTTGTCCTTCAGCCGCTGTTCGAAGAAGCTGGGAATGGTAATCGAATCGCCGGCCTTCTCCGTGAAGGCACGCAGACGAGGCGCCACGAACTTCCAGTTCACCCAGGCTCCGACGGTCAGGCCCACAGCCATCCAGGCTTCGACCAGTCCACCCACATAGATGGCTCCGGGCAGTCCCAAGAGCAGCCAGCCCGACATGTCAGATGCTCCGGCGCTCAGTGCCGCAACGCTGGGGCGCAGCCCGCGGCCAGCCAGCATGTAGTCGTCGAAGCTGTTCTTGGTTTTGCGGTACGCGAACCAGCCGATGGCCAGCATTCCTGCAAAGTACAGGACGATTGCAATTGTGCGGAAAGCGGTTTCCGTCATTATTAAGTCGTCTCCTTTTGTAAACCGGGGCGACTCTACAACGGATTGCGCAACGGGTGTGAATTGCCTAAGAGAATGGTCAAGGCTTATTCAGGGTTGCCGAGGTGCTCAGATCAGTTGAAGACGACCGTGCGGTGACCGTCCATGAGGACCCGTCCTTCCGCATGCCAGGCCACTGCCCGTGCCAGTACCGCTGCTTCGACATCCTGACCGCGCTGGACGAAGTCGGCGATGTCGCGGTTGTGATCGACGCGAGCGACATCCTGCTCGATGATCGGCCCCTCGTCGAGATCAGGGGTGACGTAGTGGGCCGTGGCACCGATGATCTTCACTCCGCGGGCGTGCGCCTGATGATACGGCTTTGCGCCCTTGAAACTGGGCAGGAACGAGTGATGGATGTTGATGACGCGGCCCTCCAACCGGGCGCAGAGATCGGGGGAGAGGATCTGCATATAACGCGCGAGGACGATGAGCTCGACGTCGAGCTCATCGACGAGTCCGCTCAGGCGCGCCTCGGCAGCGTCCTTGGTCTCACGAGTGATCGGAATGTGGTGGAAGTCGTGGCCGTGGAATTCGGCCAGCGACCGCAGGGAGTCATGGTTGCCGGCCACACCGACGATATCGATGGGCAGCTGACCCGAGCTCTGCTGGAACAGCAGAGTATTGAGGCAGTGCGCGGCCTTCGACACGAGGACCAGAGTTCTCGTCTTCTTCTCCACCGGCTGGAGGCTGATCGTCATATCAAAACGGTGAGCCGCCTCGGCGAGGGAAGACTCCAGGGTCCCGGCATCGGAATCGTGGTTCGTGACGAACTGGACACGCAGGAAGAACTGGAGGGAATCGGGGGAGGAGAACTGCTGGGACTCGGTGATGTTGGCACCGAGTGAGGCCAGGACCCCGGTCACGGCATGCACGATTCCGGTTGCGTCCGGGCAGGTGACTCGCAGGATCCATTCTCGACTCATGCGCTCGATTCTAATGGTCGTATCCGGTGTGCTCCGAAACCGGCCCATCATCCGGATGACGAACGGCTCATCGGTGTGATCTGGTTCGCTGTTAGCATTGTTTCCGGGTGCTCGCGGAGCCGATCGCGGTGTCCCACTCATCACTTTGGATGCCACAGGAGTGTATACATGACTGATAACACGATGCAGGCTTCGCTTGCAGACATCGATCCACAGATCGCGGACGTCCTCGACCAGGAATTGGGCCGTCAGCGTTCGACTCTCGAGATGATCGCCTCGGAGAACTTCGTGCCGCGCGCAGTGCTGCAGGCACAGGGATCCGTGCTGACGAACAAGTACGCCGAGGGCTACCCCGGGAAGCGCTACTACGGTGGCTGCGAGTACGTCGATGTCGCTGAGACTCTCGCCATCGACCGGGCCAAGAGCCTCTTCGGTGCCGAATACGCGAACGTGCAGTCACACTCAGGTGCTTCTGCCAACGCCGCCGTGATGCACGCCCTCGCCCGCCACGGTGACAAGATGCTCGGCCTGTCGCTGGCCCACGGCGGCCACCTCACCCATGGCATGAAGATCAACTTCTCAGGACGCCTCTACGACGTCGCCTCCTATGAAGTCGATCCCGACACCTACCGCATCGATATGGACAAGGTGCGTGAGCGAGCAATCGAGCATCGCCCCGAGGTCATCGTCGCAGGTTGGTCCGCCTACCCGCGCCAGCTCGACTTCCAGGCCTTCCGCGACATCGCCGACGAAGTCGGAGCGAAGCTCTGGGTCGACATGGCTCACTTCGCCGGGCTTGTCGCCGCCGGCCTGCACCCCAACCCGGTGCCCTTCGCCGATGTCGTGTCATCGACGGTGCACAAGACCATCGGCGGTCCACGCTCAGGCTTCATCCTCGGCAAGGAGGAGTACGCGAAGAAGCTGAACTCCGCCGTCTTCCCGGGACAGCAGGGCGGTCCGTTGATGCATGTGATCGCGGCTAAGGCAGTGGCGTTCAAGCTCGCCGCGTCCGAAGAGTTCAAAGCCCGCCAGGAACGGACCGTACGCGGAGCCCAGATCTTGGCTGAGCGTCTCTTGGCCGACGATGTTGCCAAGGCCGGTGCAACGGTCCTGACCGGCGGAACCGACGTCCACCTGGTCCTCGTCGACCTGCGCAACTCGGCCCTGGACGGACAGCAGGCAGAAGACGTCCTGCACGAAGTCGGAATCACCGTAAACCGCAACGCCGTTCCGTTCGATCCCAGGCCGCCGATGGTGACCTCCGGTCTGCGTATCGGCACCCCTGCTCTGGCCACCCGCGGGTTCGGCGATGCCGAATTCACCGAGGTCGCCGACGTCATCGCCGAGGCGCTGAAGCCCGGTGCGAACGTCGACGCACTCAGCGCTCGGGTCAAGAAGCTCAGCGACAACTTCCCCCTCTACGAAGATCTGGAGCAGTACTGATGGCAGCACAGATCCTTGACGGAAAGGCCTGTGCGAAGGAGATCAAGGAAGAGCTGAAAACGGCCGTCGCGGACCTGGCCGAGCGGGGCATCGTTCCCGGCTTGGCCACGGTCCTCGTCGGTGAGGATCCGGGATCGAAGTGGTATGTGGCGGGAAAGCACCGTGACTGCGCCGAGGTGGGCATCCATTCCATCCGACGTGATCTTCCGGAGACTGTGAGCCAGGACGAGCTCCTGTCGGTCATCGACGAGCTCAACGCCGACGACGAATGCACCGGATACATCGTGCAGCTGCCGCTGCCGAAGCACATCGACACGGACACGGTCCTCGAACGCATCGACCCGGCCAAGGACGCGGACGGACTGCATCCGACCAACCTCGGTCGGCTCATGCTCAACGTCAACAGGGAGATCACCACTCCGCTGCCGTGCACCCCACGCGGTGTCATCGAGCTGATGGCGCGCAATGGGATCGAACTCGCCGGCAAGCACGTGGTGGTCGTCGGCCGCGGAGTCACCGTCGGTCGGTCGATCGGTGCGCTGCTGACCCGCCGCGAGTACAACGCCACGGTGACGCTGACGCACACCGGAACGACGAATCTGCCCGAGCTGTTGGCTCAGGCCGACATCATCGTCGCGGCTGCGGGCTCGGCTCGGATCGTGACCGCCGACGCGGTCAAGCCCGGTGCCGTCGTCCTCGACGTCGGAGTCTCCCGTGAAGAGGACCCGGAGACCGGGAAGTCGAAGATCGTGGGAGATGTGGACCCTGGCGTCGCCGAGGTGGCGGCTTGGGTGTCACCGAACCCCGGCGGAGTCGGGCCCATGACTCGGGCACTGCTTCTGAAGAACGTCGTTGACGTCGCTCAGCGGGCGGCCGCAGTCGCCTGAACGGTTCACGTTCTGAGACAGACGGCCTCCCACACCTGTGTGTGGGAGGCCGTCTGTCTCAGTTCTGCTGCTCCGGTCTCTGTTCGCTGGTCAGGCCAGTGCGTTCATCACTCCTCGAGGAGTTTGAGCTCGAAGAACACGCGCGGATCTCCGGCACCCGCATAGTCTTCGATGAGTTCACCGGTGAACCCGAGTGAGGAATGGAACGAGATCGCTGCGGAAGAATCCGGCATGGTTGTGGCCTGCACCGATGAGACTCCAACGGTTCGCGAGTGTTCGATGAAGTGCTGGTACAGGTGACGACCGATTCCCTTATGTCGGAAATCCGATCGGGCGGCAACCAGGTGGATGTAGGAAGGGCCATCATGGGGGATGACGCCGAGCAGATAGCCGACGATCTCCGAACGGTATCTGGCCACCAGTCCCGATGTCACGAACTGGCGGAACCAGTAGGCATCGTGATCGCCGCTCAGGTCCCGGTCTCCCCAGAAGTTCTCCTGCGCACCGAGCAGGAACTCGCGCATCTCACGGGCGTCTACTTCGTCAAGCGGGCTGATGCTCAGCTGCTCAGAATCGAAAGTCTCGTCAACAGCCATTACGCCTCCTGAAATATGTTTCTTTCCATCACTCTATAACGCCCAAGCCCGTATGAGTAGTGCGCTCATGCCATGATAGAACACATGATTCGGATTGCATCAGTCAACGTCAACGGAGTTCGAGCAGCATGGAGAAAGGGGATGCCCACCTGGGTGGACAGTGCGAAACCCGACTTCATCACACTGCAGGAAGTCCGGGCCGCCAACGACATCGCCCTCAAAGTGCTCGAGGACACCGAGTACACCACGATCAGCCACGACGCCGAGGCGAAGGGACGCGCCGGAGTCGCCGTTATGGCACGCACGGAGCCAGCCGAGGTACGCGAAGGACTCGGTGCGGACGGGTACTTCGACCGCGCCGGCCGGTGGGTGGAAACGGACTACCGCCTCGGTGACGGGTCGCTGCTGACTCTCGTATCGGCCTACGTCCATTCCGGTGAGGTGGACACCCCCAAACAGGAGGACAAGTACCGCTTCCTCGACCGAATGACCGTGCGCCTGCCCGAACTCGCAGAGCACGCCGACCACGTGCTGGTCACCGGTGACCTCAACGTCTGCCACACCGAACGCGACCTGAAGAACTGGAAGGCCAACCGCAAGAAGGCGGGATTCCTGCCCGAGGAGCGCGCGTACTTCGACGGTTTCTTCGGCGATGTCGGCTTCGTCGACGTACACCGGAAGCTCAGCGGCGATGTCGACGGCCCCTACACCTGGTGGTCCATGCGCGGACAGGCCTTCGATAACAACGCCGGGTGGCGCATCGACTATCAGATGGCGACACCGGAACTTGCCCAGGCGGCAGTCAAGGCCACTGTCGACAAGGCTGACAGCTGGGCCGAGCGCTGGTCCGATCACGCACCGCTCGTTATCGACTACGATCTCCCCGCACCGAAGTAGGCCGCAGACTGGTCGTCTAGGTGTGATGTCCAGGGACGTTGTTGAGTCGGTCGAAGGGTGCGCCGCCAATCGCAGAGTGGTGTCGGTGGTGGTTATAGAAGTGGAGCCAGCCGGGCAGCGCCAGGCGTCTTTCGGCCTCTGAACCGTAAAACCTGGCATAGGCTCATCCGTCCCCGAGCGCAGAAAGTCCCTCCATGCGTGGGATCTGTAGGCCGACCCGTTGTCGGATAGGACTCGCTTGACGGTCACGCCTCGTTCGGCGAACCAGTCCACGGCGCGTTCGAGAACTCCCACCGCTGTGCTCGCCTGCTCATCCGACCAGATTTCTGCGTATGCGACGCGGGAGTGGTCGTCGATGACTGTGTGAACGAACGCCGTTCCGGTGCGCGGCTTGTGTCTTTTCCTCGTGGTAATCCCGGAGTCGCGAGCGTGTTCCGTGCGCCTTGCTTCCGACCTACGTAACGATGTCCACCGCCGTCGGGGATGTTGCCGAACTTCGTGACATCGACATGAATCAACGATCCCGGATGAGGATGCTCATATCGCCGCAATGGCTCGCCAGTGACACGATCGATATGCGAGAGACGGTTCACGCGGCAACGGACGAGGACCGCGCGAACAGTCGACGTCGAGAGACCAAGTCGCGCAGCGATTTGGGCTGGCCCCAGTCGAAGCCGCCAGCGCAGGTTGATGATCTTCTGACATGTTCGGGCGTCCTGGCTGGGATCCGGTGCGGCTTGCTGGAGCGATCCTGCATCCCAAACTCGCCCTCTTCCCGGTAGCGGCCGGCCCATTTCCGGGCAGTGATCGGGGAAAACATGAACATCTTTGCGGCGATCGTGGCCGGATAGCCGTCTTCGACAATCAGTCGGGCTAACCGGAGACGGGCACGAGGAGTGAGAAGAGCGTTCGGATGGGTCATCAATTGGCCTCCGCCGCGGTATTCGTGAGCCCGAACGCACCAAGCACAGGCCCCGCGGCAGCTCCGATATTCAATGCTGCGGTTGCGTACGAACCGCCCATCGTTGGCGCACCCGATGCTGAATACAGCACACGCGTGATCAGAGTACTGCCGACGCCGAACGACAGGAAGCCCTGAACGAGGACGAGCACGATAAGCGCAACGGGATGAGATGCGACCACTGCCAACACGATCCAGCCTGTCAGCAACAGCGGTCCGTCGACTGCGAGCACGAGGCCAGGTCGTTGATCTGATAGTCGTCCTGCGATCGTGACGCCAAGGAACGATCCGATGCCGAACATCACCAGCGCGACGGACACCCACGCTTCGGCCAAGCCCGCGGTCTCGGTCACGACGGGTGCCAGGAAGGTGAATGCCGCAAAGGTCCCTCCGTTGATCAGCGCTCCGAGTGCCATGGCCAGGATGAGCCGCGGCGTCGCCAACTGGCTGAGCTCGGCACGGAGTCTTGGTGAGGTCGCGCTAGTCGCGCTCCGACCAACATTGTTCGTGACGCCACGAATGACTCCAACGGCCGCGGGAATACAGAGGATGGCGATCGCCCAGAACGTCGTTCGCCAGCCCAGCGCTGTGCCGAGCAGTGCCCCGGAGGGGACGCCCACGACGGTTGCGATCGTCGTGCCGGAGAGCAGGATCGACAGTGCACGCCCCTTCTGGTTCGCTGGCACGAGGGTAGTGGCAGTGCTCAGTGCTACGGCGAGGAAGCCTGCGTTTGCGAGAGCGCTGAGCACCCGGGTGATGAGCAGGAGAGAGAACACTGGTGTCATCGCTCCGATGACGTGGCTTCCCGCGAACACGAGAAGGCAAACGATCAATGTGAGCCGCGGTGGCCAACGGCGAGCGAATGCCGCCATCACTGGCGCGCCGACGACCATACCGACCGCGAATGCGGAGGTCAGCAGGCCTGCAGTGCCGACCGAGACGTCAAGTTCGGTCGCGATCGCGGGGAGCAATCCCGCGAGCATGAATTCTGAAGTGCCCATGACGAAGACCGCCAGGGCAAGCATGTAGAGAGCAAAAGGCATCGAGTACTCCGAGGTGTGAGATCAAGAAATGGTTCTTCTTGTCACCAAGGCCAGTGCCCCGGGTACGCCAGACATACGCCCACACAGATCGTGGGCGTCGTAACTAGTGGTTCAAGGGGCTGGCGGTGTGACCGACAACCCCTGACCTGTCTGATTCGGGACTCGACATGCCCCAAACTCTACATGCCTTCAATGGTGAGCGGTCTGGACGGATACTTCTTGAATCAGCACGGTGTCATTGCGCGCGGGGGCAGAACAACGTCCCTGGACATCACATCTAGGTGTGCGAGGAGCCGAGTTCGATGAGCAGCACGCCGATGAGGATGAGACCGATGCCGAAGAGCATCTTCCGCGTCAGCTTCTCCTTGAACAGCGCGCGGCCGGCCAATGCCGTCAGAGCCACCCCGGTGGCGGCCCAGATTCCGTAGGCCACGCCCAAGGGGATGCCTGTGCGCAGCGTCAGGCTGAGCAGGCTGAATGAGACGAGGTATCCAGCGGCGACTCCCGTGTACCACCATCTGCTGCCGCCGACCGATGCCATCCGCAGACAGATAGTGGCCGCGACCTCGAGGACGATTGCGATGGCGAGCAGAATCCAGCCGATGATCATGACTCGCCTCCCGGCTCGGTCTGCGGTGGGTCTGTCTCGGTCTCCGGCGCGTTCGGGACAGCCTGGTGCGCATCGTCTTCGCGGTTGCCGACCTCGACGAGGATGACGCCGGCCATGATGAAGACGATTCCTGTGATCATGACGGGTGTGAGCGGTTCAGCGAAGAGGACGAGGGAAAGGATCGCGGTGAGTGCGACTCCCGCTGCGCCCCAGATTCCGTAGGCGATGCCCAGCGGCATACCGACGCGGAGGGTGAGGCTGAGGAAGACGAACGCTGCGGCATAGCCGAGGCCGACGAGGATATAGAGGGCGGGGGAGTCAAGAGCTCCCTTCAGCGCCAGGGTGCCGGTCACCTCGGCGATGATGGCACCCATCAGAAACAGCCATTTGCGCACATGACAATTGTCGGCCATAGTCATCCGGCAGGAAAATCGGTCAGCGTCCTGTCACGCGACGAGGCCCGGGTCTGTGCGGAGGAATCTCCACACAGACCCGGGCCTCATTCAGGGTTCATTGGCGCTGAACTTCAGCAGCATCGAACCTTCGGATTGCGGTCCTGCTCATCGGTGAGGTCACGCCAGAACTCCTTCTCTCCCATGGCGCCCTCGCGAGTGCCGTGTCGACGCTCGTAGGACTCCATGTAATGGATGTAGGCGTTCTCACCCATGACCTCCTTGAGGTACCACAGGAGTCCTGCCGCGCCTCGGCGAAGCGATCCCCATGGGTCCTTCACGAGACGCTCCAGCGGATGTGTGCTTGCACTGGTCATGGTGTCTCTCCTTTCCGTGCCGCTGTCACGTCACATGGAACACGGTCACGGTCGTCTGTGTGGGGAACGCTCGTCCCACTGGGCCTGGACCTCGCGTTCGGCCTTCCGTGCGATGAGACCTGCCGGAGCAAATATCTTGGTCTCCGTGTAGGGCTCCTCAGAGGTGGGCAGCGTTCCCTTCCTGATGGCTTCGATGGACTTCCACACGGCCATGATGACGACCATGGCAACGAGCAGTGCGAAGACGATGGAGAGAGTGCCCTGGACGAAGGTGTTGCGGACGACGGCATTCATCGCCGCCACGCCTTCGGTGTTGCCCAAGGAGGTCTCCCCGGCGGCCAAGGCGTCCTTGTAGGCGAAGTGCTGAGCCCAGTAGCCGAGGACGGGATCGGATGAGAAGATCTTCTGCCAGGACGCGGCCATGGTGACCACGAGGTCCCACACGAGCGGTATGCCGGGGATCCACGCCCAGCGGGCCAGACCCATCTTGCACACGATGGCGAATATCACCGCCAGCGCAATGGCTGCCAACAGCTGGTTGGAGATGCCGAAGAGCGGGAACAGCGTGTTGATGCCGCCGAGAGGGTCGGTGACTCCCATCAGCAGGATCGACCCCCAAGCCGCGACCATGAGCGCCGTCGTCAGCCATGCGCCCGGGGTCCACGAAGGATCCCGGAACTTCTTCGAGAAGTTGCCGAGGGCGTCGCTGAGCATGAAGCGGGCGACGCGGGTGCCGGCGTCGATCGTGGTGAGGATGAACAGAGCCTCGAACATGACCGCGAAGTGGTACCAGAACGACATCCACGCGGGACCGCCGAAGATGTTGTGGAGGATGTGCGCCATGCCCATCGCCAAGGTCGGGGCACCACCGGTGCGGGAGACGATGCTCTCTTCGCCGACGTCCTTGGCTGCCTGTTCGAGCACCTCGGGACTCGTCGCAACGCCGGACATGCCCAGGGAGTTGTTGATGAAGTCCGAGGCGCCCTGCGCTGTTCCACCCGTGAGCGGTTCGGCGGCGTTCATCGCGAAGTACAGACCTTTGTCGAGGCAGATCGCGGCCACCAGAGCCATGATGGCGACGAAGGACTCCATGAGCATTCCGCCGTAGCCGATGAGGCGAGCCTGGGATTCCTTCTCGATCAGCTTCGGCGTGGTGCCCGAGGAGATGAGCGCGTGGAATCCCGATAGGGCCCCGCAGGCGATGGTGATGAAGAGGAACGGGAACAGAGCTCCGGCGAAGGCAGGGCCCTCGGAGTTGAAGGCGAACTCGGTCACAGCTGGCATCTGCACACTCGGGTTGACGATGAGGATGCCGACAGCCAAGAGGATGATGGTGCCGATCTTCATGAAGGTCGACAGGTAGTCACGCGGTGCCAGCAGCACCCAGACCGGCAGTACAGCGGCGAGGAAGCCATAGATCATCAGGCACCAGGCCAGTGTCACCTTGTCGAGGTGGAAGAACTCCGACCACACGGGCGAGTTGTGAACCCAGCCGCCTGCCACGATGGCCAGGATCAGGAGGACGATGCCGATGACGGAGACCTCGACGACCTTGCCCGGACGCAGGTAGCGCATGTAGATGCCCATGAACACGGCGATGGGAATCGTCATGGCGATCGAGAAGACACCCCAAGGGCTCTCGGCCAGTGCGTTGATGATGACGACGCCGAGGACGGCGATGAGGATCACCATGATGAGGATGATGCCCAACGAGGCGATGATTCCGCCTGTGCGACCAAGCTCATCGCGAGTCATCTGACCCAGCGAGCGGCCGTTGCGGCGCATCGAGAAGAACAGCACCAGATAGTCCTGGACGCCGCCGGCGACGATGACGCCGAGAACGATCCACAGAGTACCGGGCAGGTAGCCCATCTGCGCGGCCAGGATCGGTCCGACCAGTGGCCCGGCGCCCGAGATGGCGGCGAAGTGGTGGCCGAAGAGCACTCGGCGGTCGGTGGGTGCGAAGTCGCGTCCATTGTCATTGAGCTCTGCAGGCGTGGCCCGTTTCGGGTCAGGGCGGCAGATCTTCCATTCGATGAACTTGGCATAGAAGCGGAACGCGATGAGGTAGCTGCCCACGGCAGCGGCGACGAACCAGCTGGCCGACATCTCCTCTCCGCGCACGAACGCAACCATGGCCCATCCGGCGGCAGCGACCAACGCGATGACCACCCAGATGACGATCTTCACCGGAGTCCACCGTGGTTTCTCGACCACAGCCACCGGTGGCAGCCCTTCTTCGGTTCTGACGTATTCGACCGACAAGATTTCCTCCTCGTTGAGCTCGATGACTTCGCACCGAATCTTCATAGCCCATGACCACCGGTCACCGGCCGAACAAGACTGTTGACCGAACCATGTGAGATACCTCGATGAATCATGTGATCTGCATCGTCACTATACCGTTTGCCGGGGGTGCGGAGGTGGCTGAGGTCTCCTGAGTCCTCGGCTCACACGGGGTGGTCTGCGATGACGCGGGGTTGAAGTGGCATTATGGTCCTATGATGACTTCTTCTCTGCCACGGACCGTTTCCGGTATCCAGGCCACCTCTGATTCACTGCACCTGGGTAACTACATCGGAGCTCTGCAACAGTTCGTGGTGCATCAGGAGTCACACGATGCCTTCTACTTCATCGCGAACATGCACGCGATCACCGTCGAACAGGACCCCAGCGACCTGCGTGAGCGCACCCTGCGCACTGCTGCGCAGTTCATTGCGGCGGGTATCGATCCGGAGAAGTCGACGATCTTCGTCCAGTCGCAGGTTCCGGCACACCCGCAGCTGTCATGGGTCCTCGAATGCACCACGTCGATGGGCGAGGCCAGCCGGATGACGCAGTTCAAGGACAAGTCGGCCAAGCAGGACCATGTGTCCCTGGGTCTGCTCACCTACCCAGCGCTGATGGCCGCCGACATCCTCCTCTACAACCCGCAGATGGTGCCCGTCGGCGAGGATCAGCGCCAGCATCTCGAGCTGACCAGAAACTTGGCCGAACGCTTCAACTATCGGTTCGGAGAGACCTTCGTCGTTCCTGAGGCGCAGATCCTCAAGTCCACCGCGAAGATCTACGACCTGCAGAACCCCTCGTCGAAGATGTCGAAGTCCCTGCCCAGCCCGCTGGGCCGCATCGACCTCCTCGACGACGCGAAGTCACTGACGAAGAAGATCAAGTCCGCCGTCACCGACGATGGCAAGGAGATCGCCTATGAACCGGAGTCCAAGCCCGGAGTCTCGAACCTGCTCACGATCTACTCCTCCCTGACCTCGCGGTCGGTCGATGACATCGTCGCAGAGTACGAGGGCAAGATGTACGGTCACCTCAAGGTCGACCTGGCAGAGATCGCCGTCGAAGCCCTCACCCCTGTGCGAGAGCGCACCAATGAGCTCCTGCAGGACCGTGCCCAGCTCCAGGCCATCCTCGATTCGGGTGCGGCGAAGGCCAATGAGATCGCCGAGGTGACCCTGCGAGAGGTCTATGACAAGGTCGGCTTCGTCTGAGCCGACTGCAACCCGATCCGACCTGACGTGCGATGAGTGTGAAGGAAGAACCGTGGCGAAGAAGAAACCCGAAGAGGGACCGCTGAACCTCACCCCGGACATGCTGCACACCGCGGCACGGATGGAAGACCGTTTCAACGGCTGGCTGCAGAACCGCGCCACCGACCACACCTATCAACGCACGGTCATCGCCTATGACACCTATGGCGGCACAGGGTGGGTGAGAGTGCTCGGCCGCTTGGTCCTGACCCCGACCGGGCAGCCTGCAGCGGATCTGCAGTCGAGCATTCGAGGGTGGAAGTCCTTTGTCAGTGTGCCTCTGCCCAACGACACGGCATGGGTGCGCGTCAATGACGAAGAGCATATGGTCACCGCTGACCGGGGCGGCATCATCGACACGGTCATTCCCGGTGACTTTCAGCCCGGTGAGACGGAGATCGAACTGTGGACCGATGGGTCGCTCGTCGATTCTGCGGCTGTGCGGATCATCGGCGAGGACTCGACATTCGGCATCATCTCCGATATCGACGACACGGTCATGGTCACCTCACTGCCGCGACCGTTTCTGGCCGCGTGGAACACCTTCGTCCTCAGCGAGCATGCCAGGTCGCCGGTGGCGGGAATGGCTGTTCTCTACGACCGGATCACCTATATGCGCCCCAACTCGCCGATGGTCTATCTGTCAACGGGAGCATGGAACTCGGCCCTGACGATCAAACGGTTCCTCTCCCGCAACCTCTACCCGATGGGGCCACTGCTGCTCACAGATTGGGGTCCGACGACAACTCGGGTCTTCCGTTCGGGCAAGGAGCACAAACGCAACTCTCTGGAGCGCCTGTCGCGTGAGTTCCCGTGGATGAAATGGCTGCTCATCGGCGATGACGGTCAGAAGGACGAGGAGGTCTACGGAGAGTTCGTGGAGAACCATCCCGACAACGTCGCCGCGGTTGCGATCCGCCAGCTCACCGTCGGTGAAGCGGTCTGGGCAGGCGGTCGTTCGAAGGGCCACGGTCGCGGGCAGGGCGTGCCGTGGATCTATGCCCCGGACGGTGCAGGTCTGTCCTCGCGCCTGACCGAACGGGGCATCATCTCCACGATCTGAGAGTTCAGCTCGGCTCAGCCGACACGAACAGCTGTGTTCAGGCGAGCGTCGAGCTCCGTCTTCGCGGCCTCGAACTGTGCGGCCAGGCTGTCGACGAGTTCTGCGCTGGTGCGCTTGGCGCCGAGGACTCCGATGCCCTGACCGGAGCCCCAGATATCCTTCCACGCCTTCGAGTCCGAGCCGTCCTTCTCGCCGAAGTCCATCTTCGTCGGGTCGGCTTCGGGAAGGTTGTCGGGGTCGAGGCCCGATGCAGTGATCGAACCGCGCAGGTAGTTGCCCTTGACTCCGGTGAAATAGCTGGAGTACACGACGTCCTCGGCAGCGGAGTCGACGATCATCTGCCTGTAGTCTTCGGCGACGTTGGCCTCCGTCGTCGATAGGAAAGCCGAGCCCACATAGGCACAATCTGCCCCGGCGGCCAGGGCTGCGAGGATTGAGCGGCCGTGTGCAATTGCACCCGAGAGCAGCAGCGGACCGTCGAACCAGGACCGGATCTCCTGGACCAGTGCGAAGGGTGAGAGCGCACCGGCATGTCCACCGGCTCCGGCGGCCACGGCGATGACGCCGTCGGCGCCCTTCTCCACGGCTTTGTGCGCGAACTTGTTGTTGATGACGTCGTGGAGGACGATGCCGCCGTAGGAGTGCACGGCCTCAGTGACCTCTTCACGTGCACCCAACGAGGTGATCACGATGGGCACCTGGTGGCGAACCACCTCGGCGAGGTCGGCCTCCAAACGGTTGTTCGAGCGGTGAACGATGAGGTTCACTGCGAACGGTGCCGCCGGACGATCGGGGTTCGCTGCGGTGAACGCGGCGTTGGTTTCACGGATCTCGTCCAGCCAGTCGGTGAGCATCGAGGCCGGACGGGCATTGAGGGTGGGGAAGGAACCGATGATGCCGGCTTGGCACTGGGCCTTGACCAGGTCGGGCCCCGACGCGATGAACATGGGGGAGCCGAGCACTGGAAGCCGCAGCTGGGAGAGAATATTGGCGAAAGAATTCATTGTGCCTCCTTTGGGTGGATGAACATTTCCACTCTAACTGAACGATTGTTAAAAGTGATCATGAGGGCCGAGACGCCGATGGCGCAGACGAGTTTGCCTCGTCTGCGCCATCGGTGCAGGCACGTGTGGTCTGCTGCGTCGTGCGGTGGATCAGGAATCCGTGAAGTTCGCGTCTCGCTTCTCGACGAATGCGGCCATTCCCTCGGACTGGTCGTTCGTGGCCAGAGTGGAGTGGAAGAGGCGACGTTCGTAACGCAGTCCCTGCTCAAGTGTCGTTTCGAATGCGGTGTTGACCGCTTCCTTCACCATCGCCGAGGCGATGCGGGACTTGGACGCGATCGTCTGGGCAATCTCGTTGGCAGTTGAAAGCAGTTCCTCGGGTTCGACGATACGTGCGACGAGGCCCGAACGCTCGGCCTCCTCAGCGTCCATCATTCGTCCGGTCAGGCACATGTCCATGGACTTGGCCTTGCCGATCGCGCGAGTCAGACGCTGGGATCCGCCCATGCCGGGGAGGACGCCGAGGTTGATCTCGGGCTGACCGAACTTCGCCTTCGTCGACGCGATGAGGATGTCGCCCATCATCGCCAGCTCGCAGCCGCCGCCGAGGGCGAAGCCGTTGACTGCGGTGATGACCGGTTTGCGCACGTCAGTCAGACGGGTCCAACCGGCGAACCAGTCGGCCTTGAATGCGGTGGCGAAGTCGAGGTCGGACATCTCCTTGATGTCGGCGCCCGCAGCGAAGGCCTTACCGCTGCCGGTGATGATGATCGCCTTGACCTCATCGTCGGCATCGAATGCGGTGGCCGCGTCTGTGATGTCGGTGAGCACCTGCATGTTCAGCGCGTTGAGAGCCTTCGGGCGGTTGATCGTGATGGTGGCGACGCCCGCGTCGACGGACGTGAGGATGGTTTCGTAGTCGCTCATGCGAACACCTTCTCTTCGTGATCGGTGGTGAGGATGTCGTGGACTGTTTCGTCGTTGACCTCATCGAACGTAGACGGGGACCACTGCGGGTTGCGGTCCTTGTCGATGACCTGCGCCCGGATGCCCTCCTTGAGGTCGGGGCGGCGCGTCAGCGCGACGGCGGCGCGGTAGTCCTGTTCGAGGACCTCGGCCAGGGACATGCCTCCGGCCTTGCGGACGGCGGCCAGGGTGACCTTCACCGAGGTGGGCGCCTTTGTCCCGATCAGTTTCGCCGCGGCATTGGCATCAGGATTCGCATGCGCGGCCAGCGCTGCGACGATGTCCTCTGCCCGGTCCCCGGTATAGCATTCGTCGATCCAGTTTGCGGCCTCGGCGAGTTCGTTCTCCGGCGCATCGGCAGCGTAGCGGTTGATCACCGTTTCCACGTCGCCGCCTGCTTCGAGGTCGGCGATGAGTCCTGGCACATCTGCGTCGGGAACGTAGTAGTCGGCCAGCCCCATGGCCAGCGCGGCTCCTGCTCCGACCGGCAATCCGGTCAGCGCCAGATGGGTGCCGAGTTCGCCTGGCGCATTGGCCAGCAGATGTGTGCCGCCGACGTCGGGGAACAGGCCGATCCCGGTCTCCGGCATCCCGATCTTCGTGGAATCGGTGACGATGCGGTGTGAGCCGTGGCCGGAGATTCCGACGCCGCCACCCATTGTGATGCCATTCATGATGACGACATAGGGCTTGGGGAATTCGGAGATCTCATGGTTCATCTTGTATTCGCGATTCCAGAACCGGGCGTTCTCATCGGTGCCGGCCACGATGTCGTTGTAGACGGCCTTGATGTCGCCTCCGGCGCACAGCCCGCGTTCGCCGCGTCCGGTGACAAGGACGGTCTTGATCGTGTCGTCATCGCGCCAGCTCTTCAGGGCGTCATCGATGGCACCCACCATTTCCTGGCTCAGTGCGTTGATCAGTTTCGGCCTGTTGAGCTCGATGCGGCCCACTCCGTTGGTGATCGAGGTGATCACCGATGCTTCCGTCGGCGGTGCCGCGGTCTCTGTTGTCATATCAGCCCACTCCTGTGCTCTTGCGCGAAATGATCACGCGCATGATTTCGTTGGTGCCTTCCAGAATCTGGTGGACGCGCAGGTCACGCACCAGCTTCTCAATTCCATACTCTGTCAGATAGCCATAGCCGCCGTGCAACTGGAGTGCCCTATTGGCGACGTCGAAGCCTGAATCCGTGGCTGTCAGCTTCGCCATTGCTGAGAGCAGCGAGGTGTTCGGATCGCCTGCGTCGTAGGCGTTGGCAGCACGCCACAGGAGTGAGCGAGCAGCCTCGAGCTTGGTCTGCATCTCCGCGACTTCGAATCGCAGAGCCTGGAAAGCTGAGAGCTCGGTGCCGAAGGCCTGTCGCTCGCCCATGTAATCGATGGCCTTCTCCAACGCAGACTGCCCGCCGCCCAGTGAGCATGCTCCGATGTTGAGCCGGCCTCCATCGAGTCCGGACATCGCGATCTTGAAACCCTGCCCGGGTTCGCCGAGGAGGTTCTCCTTCGGCACGCGCACGTTTTCCATGATGACCTGTCGGGTCGGCTGAGCTCGCCATCCCATCTTCTGTTCGTTGGGGCCGAAGGAGAGACCCTCCATGCCCTTTTCGAGAATGAAAGCGGAGATTCCTCGCGATCCATCCTGACCGGTACGTGCCATCACCAGGTACGTTTCGGTGGTGCCGGCACCAGAGATGAACTGCTTGACGCCGTTGAGGACATAGGAATCACCGTCCTCCCTCGCCGAGGTGCGCAGAGCGGCCGCATCGGAACCGGCGTTGGGCTCGGTGAGGCAGTAGCTGCCGAGGTGTTCCATCGAGACGAGCTTCGAGAGGTACTTCTCCTTCTGCGGGGCGTCTCCGTACTTGTCGATCATCCACGCCACCATGTTGTGGATGGAGATGTATGCGGCGACCGAGGGGCAGGCGGTCGACATGGCCTCGAAGATGAGGGCTGCATCCATGCGCCCCATCCCCGTGCCTCCGGCTTCTTCGCTGACGTAGATTCCGCCCATGCCCAGGTCGGCCGACCTCTTGATGACGTCGACGGGGAAGTGGTGGTCGGCGTCCCACTCCAGAGCATGCGGTGCGATCTCGGAATCGGCGAATTCGCGCACCATGCCGGAGATAGTCTGTTGTTCTTCGGTGAGACCGAACGGCAGGGCAGCTGCTGTGCTGCGGGACATGGTTCCTCCACGGTTTGGGCTATTCACGATTGAGGCTTTTCGCATACGTGATGACGTTCACCACGATACGGAGAAATTACTTGGACGTCCAACTAATTTCGAGCAGCCGGTTCGTCGACGAGTCGGTCAGCAGAAGGGCGGCAGGCTCAGGCGTGGTCCTCGAGCGCGGACCGAAGCGATTCGAGATGGGGGAGGAGTCCGCCGAGATCGGTCCCGGCCAGCGCGGGTGAGCTGAAGACTTCGTCATTGAGGGCGCCGGTGGCGCGTGAAGAGAGTTCCCGGCCGGTCTCGGTGAGATCGACGAGCGTTGTGCGACGGTCATCGGGGTGGCTGCGTCTCTTCACGAGACCGGCCTTCTCGAGTCGATCGACCGAATTCGTCGTCGATGTGGCGTGGACCTGAAGACGCGCAGAGATCTTCGACATCGGCAGTGTCCCCGACTTGGTGAAGGACAGAAGGGTGAGGACTTCATACCGTGAGAACGTCAGCGCAAACGGTTTGAGGGCCGCATCGACCTTGGCGAGGAACAGCTGATGGACTCTCATCACAGAGATCACAGTCGTCATGCCATCGGTGGAATCGTTCCAACCGTGGGCGAGCCACTGTTTCCTGGACTCCTCGATCGGGTCGAGTCTGCTCGTTGCTGTCTTTTCCGCCGCCATTGTCGACAGTGTAGTGAAGTGAGAAGATAAGCGCATGTGCGGTCGACTCAATATGTCTCTCGATCCGGCAGATCTCGCCGATGAGCTCCGTCTTGACGTCATCTCCTACGACTACACGCCCAGATACAACGTGCCGCCGGGATCATTCGTGCCGATCGTCGTTGAACGACTCGATGATGAAGGACAGCTGACACGTCGACTGGAGACCGCTTCGTGGGGGCTGGTCCCGGGGTGGGCGAAGGACACGAAGATCGGCTTCAAGGCTTTCAACGCCCGTTCGGAGACCGTCCTCGAAAAACCGATGTTCAGACAGTCCATCAAGAGGCGTCGTTGCGCTCTTCCGATTCCTGGCTATTACGAGTGGGAGACAACAGAGGACGGAAAGCAGCCGTGGATGATGTCAGCGGCTGGTGATGACCCGCTGTTCATGGCCGGCCTGTTCGAGTTCTGGAAGCAGCCTGATCAATCCTGGTTGGTGTCGACGACGATCCTGACGATGGAAGCGGCGGGGCATCTGCGTGATGTTCACCATCGGATGCCGGTCTTCCTCAACCGTGGGGGTGTCGATGAATGGATCGATCCAGCGGTGCCAAGTGCCGAGGTCCCTCCACTCTTGGAAACGACACTCTCGCAAGTCGACCCCGCGAGCGTGACGCGACATCAGGTGGGCAAGAGCGTGGGCAACGTTCGCAACGACGGCCCAGAACTCATCACTCCAGTCGGCTGACCGGTAGCTGCAGGGTCGCGCGAAACCGCGGAAGATATCCGGTTCGGCTCCTGCGGCACAGCGGTCTCTGCGAAGTTCTCACCCGCCGCCGCGGGTGAGTCGTACGGGTCAGCATCATGAGGTCTATGCGGCAGAATCCACTCGTTTTGCACACCCCGCCAGATATGTGTAGTGTGTACCGAGTTGCCAGCCCGCAAGGAACGGCAACGGTCACTCTGACCAGGTTTGATCCCAGCAGATTGAAGATGAACTTCAAGTTGCGAAGGACCAAACAACACTGTAGAGTGGATATCCGCTGGTACGGCGGGCCGCAAGGCAGAAAGTACACAATTGAAACTGACACCCCCGGTGTACGCCGCCATGTTTGATGGTGTGTGGTGACG
>NZ_JABASX010000012.1 GCF_016107655.1 Brevibacterium antiquum | reverse complement strand
TAGGTTCGTGAGTAATGTAGTAATGACCGATCCAGTCACAAAACAGCCCACCTGATCTGGGCAAACGAGTAAAAACCGCTACTACCGGCCCCGTAGCAACACGAAGTAACGGTAGTCAGCCCCCGTAGTAACCACCACCAGAGACGCTGGAGAAGCGCCGCATGAACGTCCCCAGCCATTGCAGCGGCGCATCGTGACGACGACCTGACTTGTAGCCACGTGGCGCCTCGATCCCAGGCTCGAATGCTGCTGACGTATCTGGCTTCTTGGAGCCAGCCGCGGTCGACGGTGAGAGATTGCGCCGAGCCACGGGGCTGCCCCAATACTGTTTTGGCTGACAGCACGCTTCACCCCTAGGAAGGCATCGACATGGGCACCATCGCCATGACTGCACAGACACACTTTGCATGGATTTCGACGACCGCGGTTTCATCATCGCCAACACCGATCGCGTTGAGGATCGAAGTCACGAAGGGATCCGACTTCGCTCCCGTGGCCGCGACGACCGTTTTCATCAAACCCGACCGAACGGTGCCAGTCTCGGAAGTCATTGCCAACCTCAATGATGACGAAGCGGCAGCTCTACGACCCAGCGGACTCCTCGACACATACTTTTCCGACCGAGCGCCATTGCCAGCAGAGGCCGACGCCACACTGGCTTCCTTCATCGATGATCTTGGCGATATCGGGCATTTGTACTTGGCCGCCTCAAATGTCTCATCACTGCGGAGTGAGCTTGGGACCAACTTTCCGGAACTCTTCTCGCGTCTGCACTACCGCAGCATCGACGTCGACTCAGTCGAAGCCTTCACTTCGATCTTCTTCAACAGGGCTCGGCCTCGATTGGTCGAGGGTCCAAGGCTCGTGGATCCAGAGACGGCCATCGCAACCACTCGTCGTGCGGTAACCAACTGCCGCACCATGTGGCAGTTCCCGACGAATCCCTCCTACACCGACGAGAATGCCATCGTTTTGTTCACTGATGTGGAGACTACGGGACTGAGCCACCTGGATGAGGCGTTGCTCGAAGTGGGCATGATCGCCACCCGCGGACCCGCTATGGAGGAGATCGGCCGTTTCCAGACACTCCTGCGGCCTCAAGGACTCGAGCCGGAGACTATTGTTGCCGACTTCTCCGACTTCATCGCCGACATGCACTCCACATCGGGATTGACTGCGGACTATCTGGCCGGCCCCGTACCGACCACGGTCGAAGCCGACAAGGACGTAGCCGAGTTCATCACATCCTTGCCTGCCAAGCCGGACTATTTCGGTGGGGCATCGATGACGTTGGACAGAAACTTCCTCTCGGCCAACCTCGACTCCTACCAGCTCATCCCTGCCGTCAATCTCGATGCCACATCGGTGACAACAATGGTCAGTACCCTTCTCGACCCACCAGATGTCGCCATGGGCACCGTCCACCGTGCGATCGATGATGTGGAGTACAACATTCGCCAGTTCACCTCGATGGCTAGGGCGCTCAATTCTCAGGCGTCGGCCATAATCGATTCAGGGAAGGAATGAGCCCCCATGGACTGCCTCAAAGACTTCATTGCCATCGCTGACCGTCTTGCCTTACACGGTTGGGTAAAGCCAACGTTGAAAGCTCGACTGGACCAGTCACTGACTGCCGTTGCTCCGAACGACCTCGATGCAGACTCGAGAACCTGGATCAAGGAATCAGTGACCCATCCGGGCGCCCTCCAGCCGGTCCTGTGCGCCATCACAGCGATCAACACGAGGGCCGCCAACCTCGCAGAGGCTGCGACGACCTAAGCACCTGAACTGATGTGGGGACCCATGTGAGCTCCCCACATCAGTTGCCAGTATGAGAAAAGCAATCTTCACCCTCGTCGCCGCGGCCATCGCCGCATTCTTCATCTACACGAACACGGACATCGTCGACGCCGGCTCCAACGAAGCCGCAGAAGAAGCAACACCAGCCGGGCCCCGAGTCTCGGTCGAGCTCAACGACCTCATCGGCTCCGACGGTTCGGCCACCATCGGCACAGTTGATCGAGACAAGGCCACAGCCCTCATTGCATCGTTGGAGACGTCAAAGGCCGCCTCGATGAAAGGCTACGACCGTATCCCCCAGTACGGGGACTGGTTGACTGGCGACGACTCCTCGGACCCCTCGTTCTGTGGAGACACACGCAACGACGTTCTCAACCGAGACTTCGACGACATCACCTACGTACACGACGACGATTGCCAGATTGCCACAGGCACCCTGGCCGATCCATACACCGGCGAGACCATCGATTTCACCCGCGGACCCTCCACATCCGCGGAGGTTCAGATTGAACACATCGTCTCCCTCGGCTACACCTACCGCATGGGCGCCAAGGATTGGACTCAGGACAAGCGCGAAGCAATCGCGAATGACCCCGCTAACCTCATCGCCGTCGATGGTCCAGCCAACCAATCCAAGTCCGACCTCGGGCCCGAAGACTGGATGCCGACCGACTCGGGCAATCCCGCCTATGACTGCACATTCGTCGCCCGATACGCCTTCGTCGCTGACAAGTACGAGCTTCCCGTGACGCCAGCTGATCGCAAGGCCATGACGTCAACGATCAAGGCTTGCGAGAACAACTAGCGGAGGTTCGAGGCTGGTCAGCGGTAGACGAGTCCCTTTTGTTTCGACTGCGAGCAAGATCGGCGCATAGACAAGTAGAGCGGCCGGACTGCTCTCGCGATAGCCCCGGAGGCAGAGTCATTTTCTGGTCCACACCCGATGGAAGGCATGATCATGGAAGACCCGACCACCTCACTCACCAGTGCCGAGCGCGAGAAACTCTTCAACCCTGCTGCACACGTCGACTCTCCTCCCCTGGCCTGCCAGTCAGATAAGGAGATGTCGTCATTGCAGTCCGCTCTGGATTTCCTCACTCTCGGTCAGCGTGAAACGCTGGAAACGATCGTCATGAACATCGCCAATGAGCGGGGCAACCGAGCCCTTGACACCATTCGCGAGGAGATCACGAGAACCACCGAAGGTCTGCCCGACGACCAGTCCACGCTCAACGGTGTCAGCGACCCTGTCAACTCTGCCTTAGTTATCGGTGACGAATATGCTGATGCCATCGACGAAGCATTCGAGAGCCGTTTGCCGCTTCTCGGCTGTTGGTAGAAGTCCGTCGCTATCGCCGATGGGTTAAGGCGAAACACGTCGACTCCTAAGCAGATGATCTAGGTCCAAGTCTCGGGCGGAGACACGCGAAAGGTACAGACTGTCGAGAACGGGTGGCTGACTCATTTCGTTGATCGCCGCACGTAGTGAGGGTATGAACAATCTCAATCGTGTGCAGTCGGGCGTTCCCGAAGGTGGACAATTCTCTGAGTCGGCGAAGTCACGTCCACAGGCTGGCAGAGCTCTCTGCGAGCCTGGCTGTTGGTGACGATGGCGATATGGACTTCGATGATGATGACAGGTTCTCGGTACGAGAGAACGTCGGACTCGACCGCCTATCTGGCGCCGACCGGAACGCGGCAGCCCAATTTCTCTCAGACGAAGACGGCTTCCGCCAGCGTCGCATCCGAATGAAGTCTGCCGCTGATGCAATGGCCGACATCGACCCACGGGTAAGGACCGTTCGTATCAGCATCGATGACCCGGACCCAGGACTGTCCACCGCCACAGTAGTGCGCGCATTCAATGATCGTGGCGAGAATCTGGGACTCGACGTCGGACAGGAGCAGCGCCTCAACGCCGAGTTAGCTCATGCCGGTTTCGATGCTGAGGACGTTCACACTTCGGTAGGAGAGTACGTGAGAGGACCATCCCCGTTTCGACGGGCCGATGAGAGCAACCAGCACACGTTCTTGGTATCTCGCACGCGAGAGCTCGACGATCTGTCGGCGCAGTCGGCCATCAACCGAACTGAGAATGTCTCCGCAGACCTGTGTGATCGGCTGGAGGACCCAGATTCCGCATTCGCTTACCAACCAACTGATGCCGGAGAGAACATGTATCTCGTCCACTGCTCAACTGACGGCCACTACTCTCTACTCCCCACGCTCCACCTCTGCACTTGATAACAAATTGAGAACTTAACTAGATTTCGTGCCGACTACTACAAATGTTAGGCATAAGCTCCGATCATGCCTAAGAAATTCCTCGCCACACTTGCCGCCGCCATCGCCCTCACTGGCTGCGCTAGCAACAGTTCGTCTCAAGTCAGCAGTCCCTCCACTTCTGCCGAGCAAACCGAACCAGCGAAGGCTACAACAACTCCACTGAGTCAAGCGGAATGGGTCGAGCTCTGTGGGCCGGATGGAACTTCACCGGACGATCCTCAGTGCACAGCCGATATGAGCACGGGCGACGAGGAACCGATGGAAGGTTCCGATTTCATGGAGAAGCAGGGCGAGTGGTTCATCTTCACAACCACAGACGACGAAAACGTACTCGAGAAGTGGGACGTTCGAATCGACACCGTCGAACTCACAGTTGTTCTCCCCAAAGCGAAGTCCAATGAAGGTTGGGACGGAGGTGAGGAGATTCCTGAGTACGTTGATGCTACTCCTGCTGAGGGCAACGAGTTCCTACATGTTGAGTACACCGTCAAGAACACAAATAGGCAGCCGCTAGATCTTCCTCTTGAGCCGTCCGTACAGTTCAGCGACGGCGAAGTGTTCGCTCCCCTAGGTGAAGATGCCAGTGACTACACGTGGAACCTCAACCAGCAACATGTAAATCCGGCCGGAGATACTCAGAACCCTGGCACAGAAGCTCAGGGAGACTTCGTAATCGAGATTCCGCAAGGATCTGAGATCGAAGCTCTAATCATCACCGACGCATTCATGGGATCCAGTGCCGAAGCGGCAATCGCGATTGATCCCATTTCGTAAATCATTTCCCCATCCACCACACATCGTCCGGTCGCAACCACGCGCCGAGAGCCGAGCAGCGGCGGTCCTTGAGCTCGACGAAGATCGCACCGTCGAAACCCTGTCGGGTCGCCACGCCGTCGACGCCCTCAACGCCGTCACGCTCCCACTCGATGCGGGCACGCACTGGCATTGGTGGGCGGTCCTGGTACGAGCCGCGGCCGCCGGCTGCGTTGTGGATACCTTGCTAGCAGCGCCAGGTGGCCGTGCCTTAGCAGTCGGAATCGGTCATGCGTTCTATTATGCGTCAGGTGCAGTCTCGACTCCATAACGAATTTCAGTTGAGGCTCAGCTCAGTCGGCCCCTGACGGCTGCGGCGCTTAGCATTCCATTGGATGACCGTCTGGCATAGAAGCGAGGAAACCGAGTGGCCCCGAAGAAGACAAAGACAGTCCGGTTCTTTCAGCTTGCCATGCTCATAGGTGGAGACCTCAGCTACCCGAACACTTTCGATTGGACGCCGATCCTAGACAACCTCCGAGCTCGACGCGGAAAGGACCGCAAGATAAAAGACATTTGGTTCACTGCCGACGATAATGTTCAAACTTTCGGAATTCACAATCCAATTGGCAATGACTTCATGAGTAGCATTTCCGAGGAGGACGGAACGATTGAGGATCACTTGGCCGAAGAGGGCGGGGAAAAACTCGCCTACTCGACGGCTGTCATCCCTTTTCCTGGAACTCGGTTCTTCGCCACGGTGTATGGCGCCGCGCACTCCCCCAAGCAAGGCAGGGTCGCCGACTTGGCAACGACAATTCGGCCTCTGGCTGACGGCGCATTTTGGAAGGTGAAGCCGATTGTTGACCAGCGCAAGATCGAACAGTTGCGGGCTGCAAGGGGAGTTCTTCGTTTTTCCTCGACGTTCTCAACTCAGCGCGACCTCTACGATCCAAACGAGACTGACGCCGGTCCCGCAATGATGGGCGATGCGATGGCCGACAGCCTTGGAGGCGACCTTGAGTTGTCGCTCGATCTAAATCTGACGCCATACTCGAGGCAACGCCTGCCAGTTCTCAAGCGGTTTAAGGACTCGATCATCAAGGAATTGCGTTACCTCGCGGGATCCAAAAGCAACGCTGAGGCTACGATTATCTCGCAAGACGGCCAGGAAGAAGTGATCAGTCTCGTGGAGAAGGATCTTGCAATGGACTTCGTTCTGGACCTCGAGGACCGCCCACCGCGCTTTTCGGAACTTCGAAAGCTTCTTGAAGACAACCGCGCTAAGCTAGAGGAGACGCGAAAGCAGACGATCGATGACTAGGGGGCGTCATGGACCGCAAATTCTCCATACGCGTGCTGGACGTCTGGACTAGACGACCCGTTTCTGATTTCATACTTGCCGTCCTGCTGGCCGTGGCCGTATTCGCTTGGTGCCCGATCCTTATTGACGACGGGGCTACACGCAATACCCTTTACACAGCAGTTGCCGCATTCTCCGGCATCATTCTCGCCGCTTCCACCTTCGCCGCCGGCCTGCTCTACAACTCCACGGCGAGCTTGGTTGTTCATGTCCGAAAACTCTATGCTGCAGAAATCCGTAGCAACTGGACGCTCATTCTGGTCTATTGCTTCACTGCAGGTCTGGCTTCGATTGCGGCGTTTGCCGTAGATCAACTCAGCATGCACTTCACTGATGCGCTGGTGTTCGGTTCTGTCGTTCTACTGGCCACCTCAATGAGTCGAGTCATCTTCTGGACTCGATTCGTTCTGTTCTCTTCTGAGCTAGATACGCACAATCGCATCGTGAAGGATATTCCTTACCGCGACGCACCTCAGTAGATCGGCTCAACGCTTACACCAAGAATAGATGGCCCCGACCCCACCGTGAGGTGAGGCCGGGACTCTGTTGCGACTGCGTGCGTTAGTCTGTTGCCATGCTCTCAACGCCGAGCCCAGTATGAGCGCCTGCGCCGTCGTGTGGTGTGACCGTGCCCCGGTGGCGCGTGGGCTGTGCAACCGCTGCTATGCGAGGTACAAGCGCGGCCTCGGCCCAAACGAGACACGGCGGTACACGACGCGAGAGACTAAAGACCGTGTGCGTTATGAGGTCACGGCACGGCGCGAAGCGGATGAGTCTATCGCCGACATTGCCGCCTCGATGGGTGTCAATGAGTCGACGCTGGGCAAGTGGTTCCGGGAATGGGGTGTGCGGCCGGCTGTTGGCACACACGGGCGCTCTCTGGCGCCGAACCGGTGGAAGCCGTGGACACGTGAAGATGCTGTGGTCGCGTACACGCGCACGGACCTGTCGATCGCTGAGCGTGCTGCGATGCTCGGTCGGCCATACAGGGGCGTCGCTGGTTTCGTCCGCGACTACCGGCAACGATCGACCGACCCATACGGGATCAAGTAAGCGCGAAAGGGCACCATTCCGACGAGCGAGTGATGGTCTCCAAGTAGGCAGCGGCAGTATAATCTAATCCCGGCGCCGACCAGCATTGGAGGATGAAGCTCATGGCAATTCCACGCGATCAATTCAAGCTGGCTATTGCTCTGGCTGCCGCAACGGCGATGATGGCTGGCATCACCACTATCATCACCTTGGCACGCTCTCGTAGGACTGTGGGAGACCATGAGTACCATCCCTGGGACCACACTGTTTCGCCCTCCGACAGTGCCGCGTAGTCTCGAAATAGTCTTGAGAACGACAAAGAGGCCCTCGGTATAATAAGTGGCCCATTCGAACTGTAAGGGTGAATTATGGACCTGACTCAGAACAGCCAAGACGAGTGCACTCTCCGCAACAACGATGGCACGGTTGTATATCACGTTGCCATCAGTGGTGACGTGTTCAAGGACATTAATGTTCCGGAACTTCAACCAGCCCAAGACATCCAGTTTGAACTTGCTCCGCCCGTTACATTCATTGTCAAGCAGCAGCCGGGGTCTTCTGTTCATAGAAGGCCCCGTGCTTGACCATTGCGAACAGAACATTGAGCCGACGACGTGCTAGGCACATGACCGCCGCGTTATGACGTTTGCCCTCGGCTCGTTTCCGTTCGTAATAGGCCTTCGACAACGGGTCATGACACGACGCAATCCATGCTGAATGGAACAACGCGTTCTTCAGCCGTTTGTTACCCGCCCGCGACGGGAACTCACCCCGGATCGACGTTCCCGAACGTCGAGTGACCGGAGCAATCCCGGCATACGCGGCCAAGTGCCCAGGAGTCTTGAAAGCAGAGAAATCACCGGCGGATAGGAGGATCTGGGATGCGGTCTTAACGCCGACTCCCGGCATGGACGTTAAGACCTGAAGAAGAGGGAGCGAATCAGCCAGCTCCTCAGCCTCTGCCTCGATCTCCTTACGTTCGGCCTTCAACGCCTTGATCCGCATCGCGTGCCGCGGCACCACCGACTCCGACGCCGCGGTACCCGGCACAACGACAGTCTGTTCAGCCAGGGCATCAAAGATGGCGTCGATGAGGTGTGATGGGTCTTTTCGGGTGTGGTTCTTCGCCCACCGTTTCACCCCAGACTTCCCCGCCGCACGTAGCCCGGCCGGGCCCCGGTAGCGGACCAACAGATCTAAGACAATCGTCCTGGTCAACACGGTGCCTTTGAAGACACGCTCCAGCGCCGGATGGATCTGGAGCAACAACGACCGTAACCGGTTGATGGCTCTCGTGATGTCATGAGCAAGGTCCTCATCCGTGCCGGCCAGGACCTTGAGATTAGCCAGCACGTCGGACTCACGGTCCACTGATCGCAGCGTGTGTGGCATCGTCCTCGCTGTGTCGGCGATGATGAACGCATCCCGGGCATCGGTCTTCGCCTGCCCCGGATACAAGTCAGCAGCCTTACGCATCGCCAACCCTGGAAGATAGGCAATATCGGCATCACAATCCCTGGCCACGGCCACCGGCAGCGCCCCGATTGTGTTCGGTTGATCGACGATCACCAGCACGCGACCGTACTCGTGTTGCAGGGTAGTGATCACGCCCCTCAACGCGGTCTCATCTTGCGGGAGTTCATGGTCATAGACCCGCTCTCCAGATGGGTCGAGTCCGCACCCGTGATGGTTTGTTTTGCCGACGTCGAGTCCTAACCACACGTCGTATTCGGTGTTCATGACAGTCCTCCTCGACCATCCAACCAGTGGTCGTTGGTTGTCATGACACCCGATGCTGGCACCCACGTTACGACGAGACCTCAGACAAAGCTGGGCCGAGCCCCTATCAGCAGTCAACGCGCGTCCTGGATTCCTGGCGGCAACACCCCCCGGATCATTCGTGACAGGGCAAGACAGCCATACCAGGACCAGCGACCAGACCCCGTTTAGGGCCTGTGAATAAATATAGGGGCACCCCCCTACGGCGTTCGGGAGAGTTGCGAGTCACGTGGGAAACGCACCTCGGAGAAAAGCAAGTGCTCAAGCAGGCGCTTCACTAGGCAACGAGGAATCGCACAAACCCCGCTGCGGAGTGAGGCCGAGACCAAAGCAAATCCGTGGTTTCTTTGCATCGGATACAATGGTGTACTTTGGGACGACCAGTACCTGACCTAGAGTTGATCCAAATATCCGCTTGAATCTGCCTGATGGAGAGACGGGTTGTATACGCTCCTCAATAATACCGAGGCCTCGACGTTCGACCTATTCTTGGCGGGTAAACGTGTGGCTTCGTTGCATTACACGTTCGACTCATTTGAAAATGAGTTCCACTTCTTCTATTGCGAGTCCATTGAGGAGAAAGACACGGACAAGCATCGCCAAGAGCTCATGACACGGGCTATCGCTGAGGCTCGGCGTCGTTGGCTCAGGGTGAATGTCACTTGCCCTATTGGACTCGCGTACATGGAGCTGGGCGCGTCGTAAATGGCAATAAACGTAACATGATCACGATCAGGTCGACGTAAGCTACTGCGACAAAACGTGCGAAATATCCAGCATTTGCTGGGCGCCTTTCAACTCCTCGGGCGGCGCTCGAACCCGATTTCAAGGTAGGACATCCGACAACAACGTTTACGAGGCCATTAACGAAGTCACGCGAGGAGATCGGGCGACCTTTGAGATCACCGACATCGACGCCAACGGGGCGATTACCGCAGGCGGCAATGCAATCGACTCTCCCGTTGGGCTTCAGACGTTCAGTCCTCATGAGGTGAGGTTGGACCGTACATGGGTTCAACGATCAGCACGCCACCACTCGATCAAGCACTTTGGAGTGCCACAGGATGAGAGCTGAGGCCCACTTGGGGCGTTGCCGCACGTATTGAGGGTATGAGCAACCTCAATCGCGTGCAGGCGGGTATCCCCGAAGGTGGACAGTTCTCCGAGGCAGTGAAATCACGTCCAGATTTGCCGCCATTGGATGAGAACTTAGCTCAGACGTGGTCTCGGGAATATGTGCCCTCTGCCGATGCTGATGCGGCCATGGGCTCGCTGGAGACCACGATTGCTCAGATGAGTGATGAACAGCGCCAGGAGCTCTTGGAGACTGAAGAACGGGCCCTGGCATCGACTGACCCTGAGGAGCTGGCCCATCTGGCCTCCCACCCGTCCCCTCTGGTGCGTGGCGCCGTCGCTGCCAACGAGTCGATGGATGAGCGGGCACTGG
Organism: Brevibacterium antiquum; assembly: GCF_016107655.1. Taxonomy (GTDB): domain Bacteria; phylum Actinomycetota; class Actinomycetes; order Actinomycetales; family Brevibacteriaceae; genus Brevibacterium; species Brevibacterium antiquum. The sequence goes on along the minus strand of NZ_JABASX010000012.1, from coordinate 90,405 downwards.
TGACGATGCGCGATGACCCGGACCCATTCGTGAGGGTCTCAGCGCTGGAGAATCCGAATATGAGCGACCACGCGGTCATCCAGTACGCGAAGACTCGAGCCGGTGACGACGAGCTGCGAGCCTGCCTGACCGGACGAGTGGAGAACTCAAATGTCGCGGCGGCGGTGGCTGCCAACCCGAGGACTCCTCCAGAGACCCTGTCGCACTTGGCTTCGATCAGAGAAGACTCTGTTCAGGCCGAGATTGCTGCTAACCCGTCTGCGAGACCTGAGGCACTGAACTACCTCTCAGCCCACCCGAACCCATCCATCCGTGCCGCTGTGGCCGCCAATCCTCACGTCCCTGCGAGAACGTTCGGCACCCTGGAACGCGAAGGCGACCCCAACGTTGCCGGAGTCATAGATGCTCAACGGCGCAGCCACGACTCCGCTTTCTATGACGGCAGAGACGTCTACGAGGCCAAAGCTTGGAATAAGGAGCAGAAGGCCTACCGCAAGCATGTGAAGAAGATGGCCAAGCGCGGCCTCGATGAGAAGGGCCAGCCGCTTCCGCAATCCCAGCTGGGTAAGAGCCGGCGTCGTGGAGGGAGGTTGGGACGCCGCGTTGTCTCCTACTGGGTGCTGCGCGGCTCCTACGACATTCTGCGCGGGAGCGTGAGGGCAACTATGCGAATGTTCAAGTAGCAGGAGCGAACCACGACCGGATCCCACATCTGACGATGGCGAGAAACACCAGACCATGGTCTCGAGGAAAAGGTATTCCCATGGCGTGCACGCCGAAACCAATCCGTAGACAGAACAAATTACTCACTTCCCAGATGAGGAAGCATCAGCGCCAGTGTCCGGAGGCAGCGGTGGTTTTGATCGATGAAAGCTGAATTGTGTTCGATGGCTACCGCAGCGCACTTTTTGGAGAAGATGAAGCGCGAAAGGCGAGGCAGTGATGACACCCAGCTGCATCGTCAAGCACTGTCTCCAGTCGTCCAGCGGCTAACCGATCTCCCCTAGGGAGCTGTCGAGCTGACGGGCGAGAAGGGCGACCCTTAGAGCCAGGACAGATCCCCACTCCTGAATGAGGTAGGACGCAATGCCTTATTACTTCTAGGAGAAGATCATGCCTACCTGTCACAACTGCGACCGCGTGTACGAGTCCAATGGGATCACCAGGCATCGGATGGCTCACCAGCGTCGCGGCGAAACCGTGATTGTGACGATGCGCTCCGGTACGTGGGAGTACCCGCCTCTGCCGGCAACTCAGCCGGACTCAACTTCTATTACAGATGCCGACAAGTCCGATGAGCCCTGAAAGCACTCAGATTGAGGAGAGTACCGCACGTGCACACGCCAACGATCATCCTCTCCCAGGCGCAGACCGGTAATGGTTACTGGCAGCAGCAGTGGGAGCAGGCGGTGAAACAGGCCACCGATCTGAACGCAATCCTGCCTGCGCTGGGCCTCCTCGCCACTGTCGTTGTCTTCTTCATCTTCATTCTGCCGCGCATCGACTCCGGTGATGGCCCGCAAGTGATCTGCGCGTTTTACGCCCCGGCAGTCGGGCTCTTCGCCGCCTATCTGACGTACTCCACTGAACAGATATACCAGTTGGGGTGGATAGTGGGACTGGCAGTGATCACCGGCTCTGCCGTCATTGCGATTGCCAGCGTCATCGCTGATCGTCGCACGCCGAATTGGCACGAAGCTACACGTGAGGGGATGCAGAACTCCGTCGATGGAAATCGTTGGGGATGCACAAGGAGCCATCAACATTCCCCACGACAATGAGATTTGAAGGACGGCGCGTGTACTCCCATGCGCGTGCCGTCCTTCCTTTGTCCGTAGCTTCGAAACACCCGCCGTGCGCCACGCCACAGACCCAGCTCGGTAGACAGCGAAGGATGGTTCGCGTTTTGAAAATAAGGAGCGCGGGCTGTCCTTCTACCAATTTATGCAGAACCACGATTAGTAGCGATCTCTATAGCTGGTACGGGCGGTCAATCAAGCGTTCTCCTGCCTCTGACCGCCCGTCTCTCATCACCGCCCATTCGTTGCGCCGGGCAAGCCACATCGGATGGGCGGTGATGTGTCTGCTCGTTGCCGCACGTATAGAAGACATGAGCAATCTCAATCGCGTCCAGTCCGGCATCCCCGAAGGTGGCCAGTTTTCGGAGTCATCGAAGGCCCGACCCAGTATCGAAGACCTCGGCGGTTTCTACGACTCTTTCGCTGAGGCTGGCCAACCAGATCTCTCGACAGATAGCTTCGACGGGCCCGAGGTACCACTGCGTCATATTGCCAGTGACTCGGAGTCTCTGGCCGGTAGTAACCTACCCGGCAAGCACCCCGACAACCCCAATGCCATCAACCTGCCCGGATACGTCCACCCTCAGACTCGCAGCGCATTCTTCGACGCCCAGTGGGCCTTCGATAGTGGCGAAGATCGACAGGCAGCTGCCGAGCATTTGAAGTCGCGCTTGCCGAGTTTGAACGATGACGAGCGCCAGAAGGTCCTCGATCGCTACCTGTTTGCCGTCAACAACTCGGAGCTGGGCGAAGACGGCGAGATCATTGCACAGGCCGTTGAAGATAACGACGCCAAGATGGGTATTCTCAACGCCGCGCAGGCACCTTTCACCCCGACCGGAGCTTCCACCTCAGCCAACCGCTATGGCTACCAGTCCCCCGCGATGTACGGCAACAAATACGACAGGACGATGTCGACGACAGAGGCGGCCAAAGCCATCCGGGCAGACATCAAAGAGGCAGCGGCGACTGGATACTTGCCCTCCGATCTGACTTACAGCGTGCGTAAGTCCAGTGCATCAGCACTGAGCATCGAGGTTCAGGGGCTGACCGATGACCAGATCTATGCGCCGGTCGATGACATGGAGCCGGCATATGTGGGCAGGCGTCAACGACCGGAAGCAGTCGAGCTCCAGGCACGCATCGACTCAATCTCGAACTCGTATCGCATGGATGAATCGGACTCGATGACCGACTACTTCGAGACAAATTTCTACGCCTTCTCCCGCATCGAGGATGAAGACTCTGCCCGCTTCCGCGAGGGTGAAAAAGAACGATTGAAGGCAAACCGCCTGACCAGATTGGGCAAATAGGGCACAATAGAAGTGTGCAGAACAGAATTGGCTCAGGAGTCCCCGATGGTGGTCAGTACGCCGAGACTGCCAAAACACGCCCCAGCGTCGGCGGTTTCAACCTTGCTGACGGCAACGACTCCAACCCCCATGACAGGCCAACTCGAGACTTCCTTGATGCCGGGCTTGCCTCTGGGCGCCTGCCGATCGGGCCCGCGTATTCGGTCTCCCAGATCATCACCCGCTCGGGCCAATCCGAGGTCGTGACGATCAGGAACATGCCTGCGCCGTTTGCACCAACACCGGCGCCGTCACTGGGCCGAGAGTACTCCCCTTCCACCTCGGCGGCCGTCGAACACTGCGGCGCCCGGTCAAGCGTGAGAGTTATGACTGGCCCACGCGAATGGCTTCGTCGAGAGCTCATTACCTCCCGCCGAGCCTGACGCAGCTCAACACAATCCGGCCTTCGTTCAGAGGGCCGGATTTGTCATACCACCTCTAATTCGAACATCACCATAGATCACTTATTCTAAGTATTTTTCTTGCTGTTTTGAGTAGCCACACTCGCGGGCGTGCTCTATAGCAGGTATGACAACGAATCCCACCAACACCTCCACTAAGATCACCGTCGACGCCGGGGATCTGCTCGGCCTCATGACCGCTTCCTACGCGGCCCATGACGCAGTGATCACCTGGCGCAGGACCAACGGACCAGTCTTTCCTCTCATCGAAGCACTGGCCGCCTCACACAAGTCGTCAATGACGCTGCTGAACTCGCTGTCGGACAGTATCGAAGACGGCAACCAGGATAATGCTCTGGCCGTGCTTCGCGCCTCGAACTCCGACGATTCAGATGACTGCATCTCGACTGCTGAAACCGGCTCCGAGGCTCAGCGGTGAGACGAATGGTTCTCGAATCCCCTTTCGCCGGTGACACCCCAACGAACTTGGCCTACGCCAGGGCCGCAATGCATGACTCGCTCATGCGCGGAGAAGCTCCTTTCGCCTCTCACATGCTCTACACCCAGTCGCGGACTCTGATGAGTACGAACGCGGACTGGGCATCGAAGCAAACCTCGAATGGATGGCCGGAGCTGAAGGTGTCGCCGTCTACATCGATCGTGGGATCACGCCGGGGATGACATTGGGCATCAAAGCCGCCACTCGCGCGGGACTCGACATCGAGGAGCGCAGTCTCCCTGCCTGGTGCAACCACGTGGTCACAGACGACCTTGACCTCAACAATCCCGCACGAAAGGCGGCCATGTCGTGAACTCCTCAAAGAATAAGGGCGACCGCGGAGAGCGTGAGGTCCTCGCTCTGTTCGAGACCCGACTTGCTGACCATCTCGTCCCGGGCGCACAACGTGGGAAGAACGCTGGCCAACCCCATGATCGCGGCGACCTCTTCGTCCTCGACGGATTCGCCGTCCAGGTCAAATACTTCAAAGCCTCCAACCTCGGTGGTGCTGTGAGACAAGCCGCCTATGGTGCCGCCGAGCAAGCTACCAATGGTTTCAAGAACCACGGCGTCGGAATGTCGATCATCGAAGGTGCTCGCAAGGGCAGCGTGAGAGTACTCGCCTCCTATACCCCCGACATGGCACTAGCCCTCCCCGGAGTAGAACACGTCGCACAATTCGGCACCATATCGAAGCTCAAGGCTTGGATCACCGACGATGCCGGCCCGTACGGCTACCGTGCTTATCCCCGCAGTCACCGGTGGGCGACGCTGACCAGCGACCCCGTGACGATCGTTGGCACATTCGAGGCCTTCGAAACCTCATATCTGGAACTCGCTGATGCCAACACTCTGCCGATGACCGCACCTCGAAAAGGAGATTCTGTTGAACTTGTATAGCGCCACCCGCCAAGACCTGCCAACCGATGTCCCTCGCAGACAGTTCCTGCTGCGTGCAGACGATTGGGCCCTCCTCCCCCGCGACCCAGTAACGACGTCGAGGCTCTACGCGGACTTCCAAGAAGCTTCGGGCATCGACCACGAGGAGCTGATGACTTCACCGATGTCGAAGCTCCCATTGCCCTTCTTCCACCCCCACCTCATCCGTGACGGTGATGCCTACGACATCCGCAAACGGTTCCGGCACATCAATGCTTCTTTCATGTGGCATCCGATCATGTGGCTGCCGACCGAGCTGACCAAGCCCCGGTTCTCAGAAAATGACAACGGCTACGTCGATGCCATCGAAGACAGCGAATCGGCAATGGTGCGCATCTTCCTCGAACTCTCCGCAGCCGGCATGTATGACACAGCAACCGGTGGGTGGCTTGATGTGCTCGGCCTTTACGGTTTGGCTTCGACGGATCAGCGCACCCACTCGAGAGTCGCTGCTTGGCTGGCAGGTGAGGCAGATCCTGTTCTCGATTCCATCGACCTCAGCCCGTATTTCGCCTACCCCGAGGCTCAGGATTGGGCCCTTCTGACAGCGACCGAGATCCGTGAACCGCTGCTGGGCGCCTCGTACTACCGAGTGGCGGAGGACTCACTGACCATCCTCGACGTGTTCTCAGACCCCGTTCGCTATACCGACACGGCACACAATGGGGACTCGCTCACTCCACTGCGCACCGAGGTAACGTCCCTGCTGAAGATGGCTGAGGTGATGTATCGCAGCGTCGACTCCTCCGACTTCAAATTGCCAGACGGCTACACCACGATGGTCGATGTGCTTGCCGAGCACAGGGCGAAGGTTCAGGGCTTCTCCGGCTCCTATGACGAGTTCATCGACGAGGCCATTCCACCCCTGACTGACCTGTTCACCGCGATCCGGACAGAGTATGTCGGGTTCCTTCGCGTCCTCCTCGACATCATCCATGCATACGAAGACCTCGGCGACCCCAGCGATCCCGCTTGGGCTGAAGCCAATTTTTCCGGTGGCAATGAACCTGACGGTGAGGAAGAAGGCAGGGAGCTCGATCGGTGATGGATCTCGACATCGACGCCTTCGTGGACGGAGCTGGCAGTCTCATCGACGTCATCACCGCTGTCGTCACCTGGCTATCGGCACACACCGCAGCCACGTTCGTCCTGGCGGCCGTCCTCATCGTCATAGTCATTGCCCGAGCAATGGCACGGCGGACCTCGACGACCGACCCCACACGGCTCTTCACCTCCGACCAACGCCGAGAGGGGATGGTCCGGGCTGAGAATCGGTGTGAGATGCCGAAACTCTTCGGGCTCATGCGCTGTCGCAGGCGAGCCGAGCACGGTGACCACTTCTTCCCTTGGTCCCGTGGAGGGGCGACGACGATGAGCAATTATGTCGCCGCGTGTGCCAAGTGCAACCTCGCCAAGTCCAATCACGTGCCTACCCGGCTCACAACAGGGCTCATCGCACTGCGCCGTCGTCGCTACTTCCCCGACGGCAACCGGACTCAACCGGGCCAGCGATATCAAGGCATTTGAGCACTGCCCCGAATTTCGGCGCATAGACAAAGGTGAGGGGGAATTTTGACCGAAGATGACAAGACAACGAATGGGCCGCGGCGGCCCACACCCGCACCTGCTTCAACCAGCTCTGGTGATAAGGGTCGGTTGTTCGCGCCCACTGATGCCGAGCGTGCTCAACGTAAGCAGGCTGCACTCGACGAAGAAGCTGCAACACAGCAGGAAACAACCGGTCCTGACATCTCTGCCCCCGCGACACCAGCCCGTCCTGCCTACGATTCTCAGAAGACGACTGATGGCCTGCGCAAGGCAGCCGATGCTGCCGAGTCTTCCCCCCTGCCCACCAACGATGACAAAGCCCAAACGCTCAGTGGGCTGGCTGACAACATCGATCAGGCTCAAGCCACGGGCGGCAAGCTCAATACGACCGATCCCGACGCCACTGGTGTCGACAAGATCACCGACAGCATCGGTGAAGGGCTTGCCGCGGGCACCGGTGCCATCAGTGATCTCGCCTCCGCAGACGCCAAATCAGGAGAGGGAAAGACTCCCTCCTTGCCGGGTGGCCTGAGCCAGAAGAAGCCCAGCGCTTCCACACCCGATGCCAAACCATCTACGAACTCGCCGGTGTCCGGTTCTTCCCCAAGCGACAAATCACCGTCCACCCCCGGTGCCACCAATCCAATCGGCAAGGCCGAGAAGTCCGTCGACGCCCACGTCATCGGCACTGCCGATACCGCCATCGACAACGCTCTCGACGACCCAGCCAAGGGGTTCGGCGGGGCTGCCGGAAAGATGGCTTCGGCCACAGGCATGACGAAGTGGAATCCAAAGACTTTAGCGGGGAAGGCTGCCAAGTCAGACATCTCCACAGTTGCCAAGGAGACTGCGCGCGGAGCCTACGACGGCGCCAAAACGGGCAAGGGCGAACTGACGACGATCGGAGTCAAAGCCGCAGTCGGAGCGCTCAAAGGCGTGTTCAAGACTCGGGCGTTTAAGAACACCCTCAAGATCGGGATCTTCGGCTTCGTCGGAGCAGCGGCACTGGCCTTCACCGCCGGGTTTATGGCCCTGACAATGCTCACCAGCACTCTGAAATCGATCAGCGACTCGACCCTGGGCGAATTCGCCTTCGGCACGTATGAGAACTACCAACGGGCGGTTTCCGGCGATGCCTCTGGCGCCGGAGTCGAACAGGTCAAAGACACCAGTGTTTTGGTCTACAAGGGAGGCAAATGGGTCAAAGGCAAAGTCAAGGATAAGGTCGACGAGACCTCAACAACCGTGACCGAGTCCATCCATGACCATGCCAGAAGCGTGGGCAACAAAGCCGTACACATGTTCGACGGCAAGGGCGAGGACATCGAGTTCTCTCTGGGCATGTCCGTCATTGACAAGTACTGGGCCAAACCTGAAACTGCCGATGTTCCCAATGGAGATGACGGCGATAGCAAGGACGATGACTCTGACGGAAATGATGATGAGAAGACCGTCGAACCGCAGAGCTATTCGCCCGCCGACCTTGCTACGACATCTCTGAACCAGTCGCCCACGTCGGCGACCCTCGCGGCACCGGTCGCCGCTGACAGCAGTGATGAGGTCACCGGAACCCTGAGCTACGACGTCGACCTCGACAAGGTCGAAGAGCTCGGCGCCGATGAAGACGATCTCGTCAACGATGAGGCGTTCGAAAAGTTCATGGCCAGGATCGTGGCCAAAGAGATCAAGAAGAACACGAAAAAACCCGGCCTCATCGCCACCTTGTCTCAGGGGGCCCAGCGAGACGGCACAGGCAAAGGGTACATTCCCGACAACGCCCGCGATTCCAACGCCTCGATGGTTGACGTCTACACCGAAGCGGTGAAAAAGCTGCCGCTGACTGGTATCGAGGACACCGCCGATAGCCTGGTCAAGAATGCCCAGAATTGGTGGTTCGGAGTCGACTGCGAACCACCGGGTGGTTCGGGCACCGGCGACGGCGGATCATTTGACGGCAAGGGTGTACCGAAGAAAGCGATCCCGTGGATTGAGAAGGCTGCGGCATCGTCGAAGACGAAAATCCCTGCCGCATTCTTCGCCTACATCATGGACCGCGAAACCGACTTCCGTCCTGACCTCTTCGCCAGCGACAGCAATGGCGGTACGTGGGGTCTCTTCCAAATCAACGAGGCCATCTGGACGGAGATTTACGGAGGCGGGTTCTCAACCGACAAGAACAACAACGGCACCTGGGACGTCAAGGAACCCCTCATACACTCCGAATACGGAGCGAAGTATTTCGACAAGCGATTGGCCACTGTCCGCGGTATGCGTAAGGCGAATCGGGACGCTGCCTACGCGAAAGACCTCACTGAGCTCGAGGCTCTGATGATCGCCCACAACTCCGGCGAGGGCAATCTGCAGAAATACCCGGACCTGCCCGCAGTGACGATGAGCTATCTCGACGAGTTCCGCAAGAAGTTCAAGGAATACGGCGGAGGCGAGCCGGGTGGCAAGTCCGACGAAGGCAATGCTGACACTGTCGCCGATGAGCCAGGAGACGACGGTGATGACTCGAGCGAAGACGGCGGCAAGTCATCAGGCAAGCTGGTCAAGCCTCAGGGCAAACACCCCAAGACATCTGACCGCAAGTCCCGCTGGGGCAAGTTCCACGCAGGCACCGACTATGGAATGCCCATCGGCACCGACCTGCCAGCCATGTTCGATGGCACGGTGACCTTCTCCGGGTGGATGAGCGGCTACGGCAACTACACGATTGTGAAAGGAACCTGGAACGGCGAGACTCTCGGCTACGCCTATGCCCACCAGGACAAGCAGAACGTCAAGGTCGGTGACAAGGTTCAAGCCGGCGAGATCATCGGCGTCTCCGGCAACACCGGCATCGGCACTGGTCCACACCTTCACCTTGAGTTGCGTACCGGTGAGTTCACGGGACCCGGTCGTGAACACAACACTGCCGATGCTGATGACTTCCTCAACTCCAACGGCGCCAAGGTCGGTGGGAACAAGCCGAAACCCGACAACGGCGGGGCTGACAATGCCGCCTGCGAGACGGCAGGCAAAGAGCCTGGCGACAAGGTCACGGGTGGAGATCTCAGCAATGAGGAGTGCCCGAGAGTGGAGAAGCAGATCGAGGGTGCTCAGGACGGCATCATCCGAGTCGCCCGAGCTATCTGCGGCGAATTCGATGAGAAGGAGTTGAAGTCCTTTGGCGGTGTTCGTAAATCGTCGTGGATCGGCAACAAATCCGATCACTACACCGGCAACGCCCTCGACATCATGATCAACGACTCTGGAAAGAACGACGCCGAATTGGGCGGCAGAGTTGCGAAGTATCTGCAACAAAATGCCAAGGAGCTGAACATGAAATACGTCATCTGGGATCAGAAGATCTGGTATCCGGGCAAAGGCCTCGATGACTGGAAACAGATGGAAGACCGTGGATCACCAACACAGAATCATAAGGACCATGTTCACTTCTCACTCAAGCACTAAGCGCCGGCCTCTGGTGGTTGTCTCCTGCCTCTTCGGACTGACATGCCTCTTCGGACTGACACTGGCTCTTGCTGGCTGCCAGTCTGGCGCTGACGACACTGTGCCACGAGACCCCGGCGCACCAGAACAGGTCCCCGAAGCTCAGCCTGATAGCGAGAGTCCCTCCGAAGAGGCAGAAGAGGCCGCGACGGTGTCGATTTCCCCAGCGTTGTTCAAAAGGCTCAGCGCTGATGAAGCTAAAGCCACCCAGCAAGCGATCGGCTGCCTCTACGCCTTTGATGGGACAAATCAGCATTCGGTCTCTGATGCCGTGGCCAATTGCGAGCAACTCATGACCAGTGATCTCAAGGACCAATTCTCGTCCATGGGCGCGGTCGTCCCCTCTGTGCCCGAAGGCTTTGACTGGGACGAGGTCATCGGAGAAGAGGGGCGAGTGACCGGCATCGAAGCTACTGCTGTCGGCGATGGCGGGGAGCTGGGCGAAGGCGCGGCCAAGAACCTCAAAATGCCGACCTTTGACCTGACTCTGGAAATCGAGGGCTCAGAGACGACCGAGATCACGTTCATGCTCGACCTGGCCATCAGCCGCGACAAGGACACGCTGCCGTGGCACGTCGACCACTTTGACGCCTACGACAACACGGATGGACAAGGACAGCTATGAATCTCATGAAAAGCCTCATCGTCATTGGTGTTCCTGCGGCCATCATCGCCCTGATCGTGGCCGCCTTCCTCGTCTTCTCTGGCCCCAAAGACGACGGAGAAGGCAACAGTCCCGCCCCGACGCACATCTCTGAAGGCGATATCGAGGAGGAGACGACACCGGCTACTGAGGAGACGCACGACCCTGCCAAGGCTGAAGAAGACGAGGTGCAGGAGGTTGCCAAAGACTTCACCCGTGCATACGTGAGCATGTCCTACGAAGACGACTCCCCAAACCCGTGGGTGGATGCCATCAAAGAATTCTCGACGCCGAAGTTTTACGACTCTCGCACCAACGACGTCGATGTTGATGACGGTGGCACCATGGTCAGCGAAATGGAGCGTCGCCACATGAGCGAGTTCCCCGAATTCGACGACACCTACGTCCAGAAGGACGATGCGAAGACCTACCGGGTCTACGTCCAATACCAAGTCGTCAACGAGTCCGATGGCGGCCGTTTCCTCACTGGTGAGTTCTCAGTCGTCACTGTGGTCAAAACCGGTGGCAAATGGCTGGTTTCAGACGAAGGGACCAGTGAGGACGCCCAGAAAGGTTTCTTTGACCAAGGCCACGATCACTGACGCTGACTACGACGGAGTCGCGTAAACACCTGCATGGAACTGAACTGACCTCGCCTCTTCCTACTCTGAGACGGCAATCTATCTTGGCGTGTTCTAATCCGTACGTTGAGAATGGTCGCCGATGTCAATCGAGCTCCCGCGATACACACTTGTCGTCAAGATTCCGATGAGAATGAAGGGTTGAACCCCAACTGCCGCGATCGCAGCGACTTCCCCCGACGCTGTCAGCTCAAGCACGCCGAACCCAAAAAGCAATACAAACGCAATCATGACCAAGAAACTGATACCCACCAGCAAGCAGATCAGCTTGAATAGAAACTTCTGCTGCCCATTTCGCTGATCAACTCCCGAAGCAATGGCGTCGGCGAGGTCGGAAGGCCCTTTCGATATTGAAACATCGGTTTCACTCAGGGCGTCCGTGGTGGCATCGGAGTAGTCTTCAGATTCGTCGGGCCTCATTCGGGATTTTTGGCCAAACGATTGATACGTTTCTTGACTGCATCTACTGACACGTCAAAGTACTCAGCTAAATCAACTGCGCTGTAGCCGAAGGAGCGTAGTCGTTCGATCTCGTCCTTTGGCATGAGTAACGAACCAGCGAACTCATCTGCGAAGAACTCATGCAGGTCATACGCCTGGCCGCGTTTGAGCTCCTCAAAAGAATATTCATCATCGTTGGCGACACTGCGTCGCTCTACTACGTGACCGAGTTCGTGGGCCCAGGTAAAACGGTTTCGCCGACTCACATGGCGAGAGTTCAAGATAATTTTGGCTGGTTTGCCCTGTTCTTTGGATACAACACCGGATAGATCATTACCGAGGTCGGAAGCATATGCATCCGCATTCAGTTCGGTATTGAACGGACGGAGCTTCACTGGGTAGCTGCCATCCCAGCATCGATCAAGAAGCTTCTCAGCCTCACTACGAGCCTTTCGATAGACAAGCTCAGCCATTACAGTCACCCCGTCTCGCGTGTACCTCAATTAGCGTTCCAGTAGCTAGAACTGTTCCATTCGCCACTGACATGGACTTAGTTATCACCCTACTTCAACCCGTCTTCTCACCTGATTCAACACGCAAAGAAGCGGCGGACGATCGGATCGTCACATGCACAGTCTAGCTCGATCGCCGCACACAAAGGACGCTGTGCTACTTCACATAGACTCCGCTCTTCTCCAACAAATCGACAATTGGCGATGGTCGCATCAAATCTAACGATTTCCTCGTCATCAAGGTCGTCAGCCGCCCTGGGCCTTCCTCCTCCGACCCTGTGCCTGTATCTTCCAGTTCGTCGCTTCCGGGGAAGCCATAGCTACAGCTTCATTTCCCTGTTGAATGACAACCCGTCGCCGGTGCTCTGTGACGGGTTGTCATTTTGCCGCACGTATACCGGGCATGAGCACTTTCACAACCAACCGCGTCCAGGCTGGTATCCCCAAGGGCGGCCAGTTCGCGCAGTCGGCCAGGTCGCGTCCTGCTGTCTCCGATCTCATTGTCGACAATGAAGACGACGGCGATGCTGGCCAACCTCTGACCGACGATCATCTCTTCCATGTCGAGAAGCCAGTCAACTACCTCTGGAATCGCTACGGTGCTTCCTCATCGAATCCGGACTATACGCGCGAGGAGATGATGCAGAACTCCTACGTCAAAGTCATGGAATCCATCGCTGATGGCAAGCGGGCGAAGACCCCGAAGGCGTATGTGACGAAGCTGGTGAAGAACTGCTTCGCCGAGGCATTCCGCAACGGCTCCGATTACCGCACAATCAAGACCCGCTCAGAGATCGACGCCAGAGCCTCCGCCATGTCACAGAACTTGGGTCGCGGGCTCAGACCATCCGAGATTGATCGCATCACCGAAGAGGTCCGTGCCTCAAAAGACAAGCACGACCGTCCGAGCAAGGATCGTCTAGCACGTTCCAAAATCACGGTCTCCGCCACTGATGACATCACACTGGTCGCCGAGCTCAACTCTTCAAACGTGGGATCAGTTGAAGACGCCTACTTCACCAGTGAAGCTCCCGAGGTCGCTGGTTCGGAGGCTCTACTGAGTGAGGCCGAAGAGCGAGGGATGCACAACGCCTACGGCCTTCGACGCAAAGCCTCGACTGCCATCCTCGCCCACCACGGGGCGCCGGCAGTCGTTCCGAACTCAGTGAAGTCTCACCGGCGCAACGCAGCTCGAAAGGCGCTGCAGACCCAGGGCATCCACACGGCGATGCACGACCATAACAACGGCTACTCCACTGATGGCACCCAGGCGCTGTTCACCCCGTGGTCGGGTCGCAACACCCTTTCGGTCGATCAGAAGGATGCGATCGTCGATGCTCTTTCGACCGGTGATGGCGAGTATGCCTGGGATCTGTGGACGGGCAGTGCAGCTGTTTCTGACACTGCAACGAACAACAAAGACGAGGGGGTCAAGGCCAAGCCGAAGGTGCAGAAGGACGATGCCGAGACAGAGGATTCGCAGCCCTCATTCGCCTGGTTCTAAGGGATGTCGGGACTGCCTTGGAATTCGGCGCATAGATAGAGGTAGAGGCGTCAAAGCCTGGTCCTCGACAGCACACAGATAAGGAAAGAGTATGAACCCCTCAGAACCCATCATCATGGCTGCAGAGCTCGACCTTCGAGGCAATTGGGACACCATCTGGTCCGCCATCTCCAGCGACTCAGACGTCACCAAGCTCCTCGGTATCTTCGGCACGATCATCGTCATCGCCGCCATTGTCGGCTTCATCTGGGCCAAGCGTCGTGGTGATGGAGGAGGCGGTGGCGGTGGCAACCAGCATCAGGGCCGCACGAAGTTCCTCATCGGAGCTCTCGTCGTCGGCACCCTCATGGCAGCACCTTCCGTCATTCTTCCGCTGGCTCTGGGCATCGCTGACCTCGTCGGCAATGTCGGTATCCGCCTGTTCGAAAAAATCTTCTGACAGCTTGAGGCCAGGCAAAACCCCTGCCCGCTTGGGTAAGGGATTGACAACGAGGAAGGCGCGGTGAGTGCTGATGTCCAGCACGGATGAGAAGAAGACGTATCCGATCATCTTCACGCTGACCGACCTCACGGGCAAGCAAGCCCAGACGGGTCGGACAACAGTCATGTGGGGCACGGAAGTCCCTCGTCGCTACGTCTACTTGACGGTGGCAGGCTTCTTCCCTGGCATGTTGGCTATGGCAATCACCGCGCCTTTCCTCGGTGTGTATGCCTTTGGTGCCTTCGCCTTCGTGATCATCTCGATCATCGTCATGGTTGAGTGGCGGTCCCGCACTGGACTGAAACAGCGTCTTTACAAGACGGTCTACGACTCGGTGACCGCGATTGAGAACGAGTTCATCCTGTGCGGGAAGCGGATCCCCGTCGCCGCTTACTCCCCCGGCGTCATCTATCGTTCGACCGTTATCTCCGATGTGGGCAATAAGGAGATGAGCAAGGCCTCATCGATGCCGGGCATCGGTTCGGGTGACGTTGACGGGGTCCACGACATCTTTTCCGACCTCGTGGGTGATGAGGATGCGCAGGCCGTCATCCTGCGCAGCGCCGAATTGCCTCATTCGAAAGCCGAGGCACCTGCAAAATCCCGCAAGTTCGGTCGCCGAAGCCCTCATGCACCCAGTGCCGACGAGCTCGAAATGGCCGCGGCAGCCGGCCACCTCAAGGCCTCGGAGTTCAGAGACCCGAGCTTCGACGGCCTCGAACTCGATGCTCCAGTACTCGAGCCATCAGCCGTTGACGAAGAGTTGGAAGCCGCCCCCACGCCTCGGAAGAGGCGAGGGAAGACGAATGAGGTCACGAAGACCGCATCTTCAGCACCCAGCACACCAACAGACACCGCCGACCTCGGATGTGTCGATGATGCACTTGAAGGATTCCTGTAAGCCATGGCGTTCGTTCCCCGCACCACACTGGATCTGCCAACACCGAAGACGAAGGCAGCGAGCACCACCGCGGCCCCGAAAGAATCCGGTTTTGACTTCAGAGACCGGATCCTTCGTGCTCTCCAGTGGTCGCTGCTCGGGGCCGTCCTGCTCTCTTTCATCGTCGGTGCCGCACCTTCGGCCGACACCCCCGAGGACTGGGTTGGAGGAGATCTCACAGATACTTCTGGCCACCGCACTTCGATTCAGGCCTCCACCGACTTCATCACGGCAGCAGGCGATGACAAGGACGACAGCAAGAAGGGCACCTGGAAGGAAGATTGCTTCGTCGAGCCCGATCCCAAGGACCACAAAGAGGGCATTGTCGACGATCCGGGATGCGTGCAGACCGTTGACAAGAAGTCGTGGACTGAACCGTGGAATCAGTTCTTCTCGGGCACATCGAATAAGGACAAGCTTGGGTCCCAGACCTGGAGCTCGCGTCTTCTCCCCCTCTACCGCTGGGACAACGCGACTACGACGATCTTTAACAATGTTGCCGGCAACCAGATGTCAAACGCCCAATCGAACTCACACGCCCTCATCAACGGCGGAGTCATGGCCATAGGCAATGGCGAATTCTCGATGACGACCACCTTGGCCCGCACCGCCTCAGACTTCGACTTCCTCGACGTCGCCGGTTACTACGTTGACCTGTCGTTCGCCAAAATCGGTGAAATGCTCCTCAACGGCTTCGTAGGTCTGACAGTTGTCTCTGCCATCGTCATCGCCGCCTGGCGCTACTACCGCCGAGGCGGAGTGGGCGTGAGCCTGTTTTCTCTCCTGCTCAAGCCCCTCGTCCTCGTCGTCGTCTTCATTGTCCTCACCTCCGGCGCCCAAGACACCGTCAAAGACGGGGAAACGAACGACTCGAAACCAGGCACTGGATCGCCCTGGTGGGTGGGCAAGACTCTGACCACATCAGTCGAGACCTTAGCCGACCCGGTGCAAGGCATGATCACTGAGACGCTCGAACCCTTCCACCCAAACGCTGAGGACGGCTACCACGACAAGGTCAACTCGTGCTGGGCTCAGAGACAGTCCATGCAGGACGCATACAAGCACTATGCCAAGAAGGCTGGTGGCAACGCCTCGACTGCGCAGACGATCTCAGCAATGTGGGAAAATACCGGCCTTATGGCTTGGATGACCTCACAGTACGGGACCGATATGGACACCTACGAGTCCCGAACGTACTGCCGCCTTCTGGACGACATGGGAAACATCCCGGCCAACGAGCGATACATCGCACCCCTCGAAGACCATGATCTGAAGCCAAAGAGCACTGCCCCATGGGGAAGCTACAGCGACCCCCAGGAGCGCTCGACAAACCAGTTCTACTGGGCTGCCTGCACACTCGACGAAAACGACAATTGGTCGCTCAGCGCTGCTTGGAAGCGGGCCCTCGATGACAAGGCTAAGTATGTGAAGTGCGATGATTGGTACAACAAACCATACAATCGCGCACACCTCACTGGTGAAGACAACGTACTGACGCCTTCGACCGAGGGTCAAGGCGAGATCGACAAACAGTTTAAGCGCGATCCTGGGGTGAACAGCTACGTCCAGCGGTTCATGGGATACGACCGTGGCGGGTTCCAGACGATGACTCTGTTCTACCTTCTGGCGGCGACTCTGACGATGCTCGCATTCGGACTCGTCTCGGTCCTCATCCTCGGAGCAAAGGTGATGCTGGTCGTCGCACTCATTGCCCTCATCGCAGCCATCCTCAAAGATGTCCTCCCCTTCGCGGCTGCCTCGGCAGTCAAAGAGACCGCGTTGACGTTTGTCGGGGCCACCATTGTCTCCGTCTTCGCCTCCCTGATTTTCATCGTGGTCACAATGATTGCCTCCGTTCTCACTTCGGGGGGACTCGCAATTCTGGGTCGCGGATCTCTCGCCGCAATGTTGTGGACCGGTTTTGCCCCAATCCTTGCCATCTTGGTTCTGCACATCATGTTCAAGAAGTGGTTCAAGAAGCCTTCACCTTTCACCCCTTCAGGTGCAATGGCGTGGGCTGGGGGCAAGCCGACCGGTGAAGCCTTCGGAGAGGGTGCGAACGCCCTGACTGGTGGCGGAGGCAGTGGAAGTAGCGGATCTGGTGGTCGCAATCCGTTCTCAGGCGGAGGCAAAGGCTCCGGCGACATTCCCAATAGCAACCGCGGACTCGACGGCGAGGACGGAATGGATCCGAAGGGTCTCGGTGGACCGAAGACACCGGCGTCGGCTGGAGCCCGAGGCCTCGGAGCCGGAGCTAATGGAACGGGTGCACCCAACGACGCTGCGAATGCGAGCATCGATGACACCTTGCTGCCGCCGCGTGCACCGATGTCGTTCGATGAGGCCAAGGCCATGCGAGAGGACGATGCGATCGCACGAAAGGAGGCCAAAGCCGACGACAAGGCGATGATGAAGGAGACTAAGCGCGCCCGTCAATTTGAGCACAACGATGCCAAACAACGGGAGGGTCTGCTCAAGGCCAATGCCAAGCAGCAGGCAGCTATGGGTATAGCTGGAGCGAAGTCCGATGCGAAAGATGCCAAAGGCGCGCTGAAGAGTTCAGACGTCTCTGGCTTGCAGCGTTTCAAGGACGCACAGGCCATTCGTCGGGACCGTCGGGCAGCCGTTGACTCGCACAAGGAGATGAAGTCACACCTGACGAATACCGCTGGCAGTGCCGCGATCGCTGGACAACAGGCCCAAGCAGCCAAAGCCGATGCTGGTATGTCGATGGCCAATATGGCTCAGCAAGCTTCAGCTGGAGTAATAGACAACGCAATGCCGGGGCCAGTGAGCGTGAATCAGACCAATGCTGGCAATGGCCACGACCATCAAATGGATCCACGGGCCTCGGAGAATACTCGACCAGATCAGTTCGCCGAGGATCAGTTCATCGACGCACAGGAAGGCAAGCACTTCGACGACCCCTATGCAGGTATACCGACAACCGGTGAATCGCTGGCAGGCCAAACTCCAGACGTTGGTGGACCCCCGGTAGGCGAGAACCAACCCAGCCAACCACAGGCTCAGCCAGAATCTCTGCCTGTGCCAGTTCCGGCTCCGCGGCCTGAGCCCGGTCGGGCGTTTCAGCCAGCTGAGCCACCTCGACCGCAGGCACGGGAGCCGTTCCAACCGGACTCGCCAGTTGTGGGTCGACCTGCTCGCTCGTCGATGACTCCGGATTCGGGAGATATGCCGCCCAAGATTTGAGAACAAGGGCTGTGATAAATTGGCGAAATCAAGAGATTACATGGGAGGAATCATCTTGGCGTTCGTCACTGCACAGTTGCCACCTATTTCAGGATTCGCCGCGCCCGACACAATTGGGCGCGGCGAATCGTCGTTATTTCGCAGACGCGCTGGTCAGCGCCGAATAGGGTGTCGAAGGTTCGTAGGATCGACATAAAACTCTCGCGTGAGAGCTCGATTGAACACTCCGCACGTGATTTACAGGTGGGAATCAACCAGGGTTGGTTATTGAACAACTTGTCGTGGTCAGCCTGAATTCAACAAGGACCTATCAACTTCCCGTCCTATCATGTGCCTAGAGAGGCTGTGCGACGGAAGAACTGCGACGAAGGACAGACGATGAAGTACACAAAGCCAGCAGCCCTGGCCATGGCGGCAATGGCTATTACGACTCTCAGCGCGTGTGGTGGAGCCGGCGAGGTTCCGGAAGACCCGTATGATGCTCTAGCGTGGGCCGCCGAGAACTACACAAACGGTAATGCGAAGGACGTGGCTGAGGCTATTCCTGCGAAGGAACAGTCCCCCGACGGGTACACCGAGTCAATCGGCAACGGCTATGTCAGCGAGAAGTCAAAATGTAAGGTCGATCCAGACAGCCTCAATGGGGTTCAAAGTAAACTAGTATCGGCCGACGTTTGGTGTGAGGAGCCTCTGTCTAAGGCACAGCAAGTTGAGGGTGATCCTGTGATCTACTTCCGACTCGGCGATGATGGCAAACCGTACGATCTCAAATTTGCTGATACGTTCCCCGCACCGTAATAGTTCGCCGCATCTGGCAGCACTTCAACGGCTCGCCCGTGACTGACAGACGAAATTGCGACAAGTACCCGCCTCGTTCGTAGAGGCGGGCACTTTCTTTCGTGTTTGCGCTATGGTCCGAATGCATCCGATCTGTGGGCAGAAGTCGAATCTTACTTGGAATCGAAGTCGTTGCGCACGATCGCGGTGGCAGCGTTCATTTCATATCTGCGACCGAGCTCGTCAAGGAAGCCCGCCTCCAACATTGCTGGGTACTTCCTACCCGAGCGTTGCGCCCATGCAGTCACCGCGGCCGCACCAAGATCCGGTCGCATACTGACTGTCTCGTGCGCGAAGTCGACGGCTCCAATAATTTGAAGGCCTTCGGGAATGCTGTCGAGCGGGAAGTCCCTCATATTCTCAATGACGATACATCCTGCTCCGCCCACGACGGCAGCTGCCAGAACATGTTCGTCATCGGGATCGGGGAGACCGTATGTTCCTTCTAGACCTTCCCAACCGTGGACAATTGAGTCAGCGAAGGATTCGCGCATTCGGCTGCTCAGGTGAAGGGCGACGGCACGCGAACCATCCAGGTCTCGCCCTCGATCAAGTAGCTTGAGCTCCTCACTGGTCTCAACTTCTGAAAGGATGCTTTCGCTGAAGATAAACCGATAGGCACCCTCGGCGGCAAGGGATAACAAGAAGTCCCGTTGAAGGCTGGGCCAAAGTAGGCAACTATCGAGGAGAGCCGTGTACATATAGCTCTCGTGCCATCCTTAGACGGCGCGTCGACGATCGGCAACGATCTTTCGGGCCTTCTTCATCCGAGCCAGCGCCTGCTCGCGGCCTTCCTTACCTTCGTCATAGCTACCCATTTCAGCGATAGCCGCATGCTGCTCAGCCTTTCGCTGTTCTTTATATGCGAGGACATCGGCCAACCATACGCGGCGGTGTGTGTTTGGCTTCTCGAAGGGGATCTTGCCCTCGTCAAGCAGCTTGACGAGTGTTGGGCGTGTGATGCCGAGAAGTTCGGCCGCCTGCTGCGTCGTCATCGTCAGTGAGTTCGGGGTGATCGTGACAGCCATGCCAGATCGCATGGCGTCTACAGCTTTAACCAGGATCTCGTAGATTTCATGTGGCAGTTCCACCTGATCGCCTGCGTCCGGCCCCGAAAGATAGAAACGAGGCTCGAGTCGGGAGCCCGTCTTCGCGGCGTGGGCTTCGATGAAATCGTAGACCTCACCAGTGCCCTGGACTCCTGGCGCGAAGAAGGTGTCCTGTGCCGCTGCACTTGTACGGATGAAATCTCGTTTCCTGATTTTCGTTTCTTACGTTTCATTAACCATAGTACGTCGGCCATCTGCACGTCTACCGGCTGCTGTCTCGCACGAAATCGCCAAATTCGCGAACCCGATGCCGATAGAGGCCTCCGGCACAGTCACTTTATGACCACTCGCGAAGTGGAAATGTTGTTCACCAGGCTTGTATGCCACGAGCAGGCAGCTGATATCAGATCCCCATCCGGGCATGGAGAAGCCCCTTGCTTGACTCGAGGACCGTCGAGTCAAGCAAGGGGCTTCAGTATATGAACTGGATTAGAGAACGCGAATGAACTGAACTCCGCTCATCCAGCTGTAGCTGCGTTTCGATGTCCCAGAGCCTGGTGAACCGGCGTCGTACATCTGTCCGTCGCCAGCATAGATGCCGATGTGACCGGGTGCCCAAATGAGGTCACCGGGCTTCGCCTCAGACTTGGACACAACCTGCCCGGAAGCCTTCTGAGCACTCGAGTTGCGAGGCAGGTCGACACCAGCCTTGCCGTAGACCCATGAAGTATAACCGGAGCAGTCCCAACCGCTCTGAGTGGTTCCGCCATAAACGTATGGAGTGCCAGTTCCCTTTTCTGCCCAAGCGATAACTTGCTCGGCCTTCGAACCGTCGATCGACCCTGCATTATCGCCAGAGCCGGATTCTTTACTTTCGCCCTTGTCTGACTTCTCGCTGTCACCGGTGTCCGCAGTGCCGGCGTTTGCAGATTCTTTCGAGTCGCCGGAGTCCGAAGAAGTGGTTTCGGCAGGTTCTGGCTTGGGTTCTGGTTTCGGAGCGGCCTTGGCAGCGATGGTCTCAACGTCGGCGCTGAAGGAAGAGTCCTGTTTCTTGTCCTTGGACTCGTCTACTGCGACAGTTGCCGATTGCTTCTCGAATTCAACCTGCGTCTGAGATTCTGACTCTGCTGAGACCGCGGCGTTGTCGTCGGCTCCCTGGCCTGCTGCCGGAAGAATGGCTGCAGTGAGCAGGCCACCGCTGGCAGCAACTACGGCTGCACGACGTCCAAAGACGGCGGAGTTGGCATTCAGGATGTCAGTCAGTTCGGTCAAAGGAGTCTTGACCTTGGCTTCTGCGGCGCGGCGGCCATGCTGCTTACGTGCCACGTTTTCCTCTCGTCGTCTATTGGGAAGGTCCCAACCGCCACTTTCGGTCCTCAGGATTTTCGCTTTGAGTGTGGCGTGCGGTTCTCAGTGCGAAGTCGTCATTCGTGTGTGCGACCTTCACAACTATAACGAATTGGTGACCAGTTGTCACGTTTCTGTTACACGCAGTCAGTTGTCTTAGGCAGTTTTCGGCGTTAACCGAGGTCAGCAGCCTATGACGCGACAAAATACTCGTAACATTTGGGTATCAAGCAACGCAGAACGGCGCAATTTTGCACTGCCTAGACTTCGACCGACAGCGAAATGTAACGATTCAGGAAGGATCAATTTCGCAGACCGTGGTTGGAGACTGCCGGAGCATTTCAATACTCTCAATGAATCGGCGCTGGCCGCATCGGCCCGCTTTGTTGCGGTTGAACTCCCGCTCAAGAGACACGCGAGGTTCGCGAGAAGACATGCGTCCAGGTGGTGCTTCGACTCAGCCTCGGTCACGACAACACTGCGGCTGCCAGTTCTACTGGGCGCCCGCGTCCGGCCTCCGAGGCTGCACTAGGGACGGATTATATGTGAGCATCACAGTTGGATAGCACTTCGAAGAGATGGAGCTTTACGTCCGACTTTGCTTCTTGCTACCTGCGCGCGCCTACTCAACCTCACCAACACCAGTCAAGAATGTTTGAGGTGGGTCGTTTCGTCCGCGACGGAGACAACCCACCTCAACGTTTCTGGGCAGCAGCTTTCAGCACCATTCCTGGTCGAGCGCTGTCCCAACCCTTGGAGTCATTTGACTGGTTGAACCTCGTCTTCAACAACCCACTTGTGGTTCGTCATCGTCATGTCGTTCATATCAACATCAACCATGTAGACGGTCTCTTCGGTCGAGCTATCGATCGTTGCCTTCGCACCTTTCATTCCAGGCATATGGTCAGCATTAATCGTCACTTTCGCACCGTCCTTCAACGGAGCCTTCCCGGGATTGTCGAGTTCTTCATGGACGACCCATTTGTGATCCTTGACCGGCTCGCCACCGTCGGTGGGCGTGTAGCTGACCGAATAGGTCGTGGTGTCAAAGGCGCCCGAGATCGTTGCCTTTGCTCCTTCCATTCCCGGCATGTGGTCGGCCGTGAGAGTAACGTCATCACCAATGGCGTATTTCGGGTCAGATGCTTCTTTGATGCCTTCTGGTGGGTCGCCGCCATCGGCGGCATGGGCGTGGCCTTCGCTCGATGGCGACTCGGTCTGAGTCTGTTCCTGGGACGGCTGTGCCGCTTCGTCTTCTTCGGGACTGGAGCACCCGGACAAGGCCAAGGCGGCCGCGGCAGCAACCGCTGCAATGGACATTAACGGCTTGAGCTTCTTCATATCTCTCCTTCATTGCCTCGCGCCAGGACCGTCCGAAAGCCCAGGGTGGGCCTTCTGTGCACTCATGGGTCAGCTCATGACTGTGGGCCTTCGCAGACACTTTCGGCGCGAGTTAAGTAAGACCCCGCACTCATGTCGGTTTATTACCCACCGCGGCTCTCACAATATACCCTGATAGGGTATATTGTCGACACGAAGGTTGTGTCATGAACAAGCAGTGATCGGTGCGTTCGGTACAACACTCGAAATCATAGGAGGGCTACAACCGCACTTGTGATTGTGGCTCATTTCTTGAATGGACACAGAGCGAAGGGGGCAAATACTTTGACACAACGGCCCCATCGTCAGGATGGTATGGAGCGAGCTAGTACATCCCAGAAGAAGCCAGCGGATATTCCGAGCCCTAGACTACCCACTGCTGCTATGACAGCTATTGTCGCTGGCCACCTTGTTGCGCCCCCGGACGATGGAAGGCTTGCGGCGTTCGTTGACGGGCGTGAAAACACTGTGCCAAACCAGCGAAGATAGTAGAAAAGACTGAGCAGGGTGTTGAGCATCACCACGAGTGCCAGCCAACCGTATCCTCCGTCCCAGGCTGCGGTTGCAGTGGTAAATTTTCCGACAAATACTGCCAATGGCGGGATGCCAATTAGGCTCAGTAGCGAGACCAGCAGCGCCATTGCCAATCCAGGCCGGAACTTGGCCAATCCTCGGTATGCCGTTACCTCCCGGAGTGTGGGAAGTGCCGCGGTGACTGCGAAAGCGCCAATGTTGGCAAGTGCATATGCGCCGAGGTAGAACAGCATCGAAGGCAGAGCGAGATCGCTGCGTCCGGTGGCGGCGATAGGTACGAGAAGGAAGCCAACCTGGGCAACTGTCGACCAGCCCAGGAGCCTGCGCGGATCACGTTGCCAGTAGGCGGCAAGGTTTCCCAGGAACATTGACGCCGCGGCCAGTACCGCTATAACGGTCAGCCAGGAATGGTTCTCTGCTGAGACCGTGGTCAACAATCGATAGATGGCGACGACTGCGCCGACTTTGGGCACGGTGGTGAGAAAGGTCGCCGCGGTGACGCCCGTGCCTTGGGCCGCATCAGGCACCCAGAAATGGGCCGGTATTCCACCTGCTTTGAACAGCAACCCGGCGAGCACACTGAGCACACCGACGCCCACTACCGCGGAGGGTGCCTCGGTTAAGGCTTGTGTCAGGCGGGTGTAGCCCGTGTCGCCGGTGAGCGCATAGAGAACAGTGACCCCGAGCATGAGCACGATCCCGGACAATGCCCCGAGGAAATAGGTCTTCATGGCTGCTTCGGCTCCGGCCGCTCCGCCGGTCAGCCCCACAATTGCATAGAGTGGAATGCTGGCAAGCAGAAACCCGGCGATCAGGACGAGTAGATCAGTAGCTCCAGCCAATATCATCACCCCGGTGGTGGCGAAGAGCAAAAGTGCGTAAGTGTCAGATTCTCGGGGAGCTCCCGCGAGCTCTCCGGAAGCCACGCCCAATATCAACAGGGTTGTCAGTGCGGCGATGACGCGGGCAGCGCTAGTGGCAGTGTCGACGGCGAAGGTGTCGGAGAACGCGGTCTGCGGAGGTCCAGCCATGGCCAGCGCAGCTGTGAACGCGGCTCCCAGTAGCGCCACAGCAGTCGCTATACGAGTGATCCACTGACGGTGGCGAGCGATGAACGAACCACCTAACAAAACGCTGAGTCCGCCGACGAAGGTGATGATTTCTGGAAGCAATAGCATTGGTTGCATTTGCATTGAGACGCCCACCTGTTATCTCCCGACTATGTTGACGAGGACGGCCGAGGCAGGTTCGATGACGCCGAGGATCGTCTGGGGCACTATACCGATGAGCAGCGATAACGCCAGCAGAGGAGCGATCGACCACAGCTCTCGACCATGTAAGTCGGCAAACCCTATCGACAAGCCCTGGGTGGGACCGGCAAATACGCGTTGGAGTGCCCGCAGGAACAATGCCGCGGTGATGAGGATCCCAGGCAATGCGAGGACAGCGATCGGTGCAACCGCGATGCTGCCGGCAAAGATCTGAAACTCGGCGATAAATCCCGAGAGCCCTGGCAGTCCCAACGAAGCAAACGAGGCGATGGCAAACAAAGCCGCGAATCGAGGTGCAGGAGCTGCCAGGCCGCCGTAAGAGTCCATGTCGTATGTCTGCGCACGAGATTGCATCAATCCGGCCAGAAGGAAGAGAGCAGCGGTAATCAAGCCGTGGCTGACCATCTGAACGATTGCGCCAGTGACTGCTACAGAACGAGCCTGTGCGGTGTCATCGATGACTAGACCGACTGCGCCAAGCGCCAGGATGATATATCCCATGTGGTTGACAGAGGTGTAAGCAATCATTCGCTTAAGATTGGACTGTGCCAATGCTACGAGCGCCCCGTAGAGGACTGAAACCATACCCACGATGATGATCGGCCAGGCCCAGTTCTGCCATGCCTCGGGCAGGATCGGCATGGCGATGCGCACAAAACCGTACGTACCCATCTTGAGTAGCACACCCGCCAGAACGGCTGAGCCGGTGGCGGGGGCGTCCGTGTGAGCCGGTGGCAACCAAGTGTGGAAGGGCACAGTGGGAGTCTTGACCGCCAACCCCACCACGATCGCTGTCAACACCACGCCGCCGGCCACCGGATCGTTTTTGAGAGGGGTGGATGCAACGAGTTCGAGGATGTCAAAGGTGTGCGGGTCCGAGAACACGTAGAGGCCGATGAATCCCAGCAGCAGGGCCAGTGAGCCCAAGAACGTGTAGAGGAAGAACTTCAGCGCGGACCGAGCAGCGTTGCCGTGGCCCCAGCCTGCGATGACGAAGTACATACCCACGATCGATAGATCGAAGAACACAAAGAACACGATGAGGTCGGCCGAGACGAACACACCCAGGCTCACACCTTCAAGGAACAAGAACAGTGCTGTTTGGGTCCGTGGCCGGTCGGAGTTCTTCAGCGCATAGATGGCAGCGGCGAGGAAGATAACTGTCGTCATGGCCAGCAGAGGCAACGACAGTCCGTCAACGCCGACGTGATAGCTGCTGTTGACTCCTGGGATCCAGGGCACCTGCTCGTCGAATGCCAACTTGTTGGGTCCTGGATCCTCGTATCCGACCCACAGGATGCCCACGAGCACGACTTCCGCGGCGCTGATGACGACCCACACCCAGCGAGCTGCTGCGGGCCGAATGCCGGGCACCAACGCAACGACTGTGGCGATGACCAGTGGCAGGAAAACGATCAGACTCAGCATGTTCATCCCATCATGGTGCAAAGTGTCCAGACCACAACGGCGGCGATGAGCACCGTGACAGTCTGGAGGAAGTATTGGTGAATTGCCCCTGTTTGGGGACTCCGTGCAAGCTGACCCAGGCGCCCGACCCGGATGGCGATGGCAGAAACACCACGATCGATCCCGCGGATATCGGCCCAGGCCGCAGTCAGCGCCAGCCGGTAAGCAGCGCCTGAGAGCATCGTGAGCGAGCGATCGACGACCTTGTCATCAAACCAAGCCAGAGCACGTGCTAGACCGAGAACAGGTCGGACGACGACGGCATGTGCAGCCGCTTCCAACCCAAACCACTCGAGAGCCCACCGCGGTTCCGGCGCCCGCACCCACACCATTGCCAGCAAACCGACCACCGCGATCCCTGCTGAGACGGCCAATTCACCGATTGAGACCTCAGCGGGCCCACCGATGGCGTCCGCGAGCACGCCGAGCAACGGAGGAAGGGCGAGTACACCAAGCGTGACAGCTCCGACAGCAAACGCGGCCAGCGGGGCCTGCTCCAAGGCTGTCACTTTGCCGGTGCCCTGCGATCGAATTTCCCAGTCAGTGCCGGGGCGAGCCCACATCGTCCACACGAGTTTACCTGCGTAGGCCGCCGACAAGGCACCTGCAACCAGCCCAGCTGCATAGAGGAAAGGAGAGGATACGAGAGCGACTGTGAGCACGGAATCCTTCGTCGCCCACAACGACAAAGGAGCGATTCCGGCAAGCGCAAGCGCACCGGCAGTCGCAGCCACACCGACGACACGCCATCGACGGGCCACTCCTCGCAAGCTCTCAAGCTCCTCTGTGCCCACGGCAGACAACCACGCGCCCGCCGTGAGAAACAACAGCGCCTTGACCGATGCGTGCGCAACCAAATGTGCGGCTCCACCGTTAACAGCTCCAACCCCGGCAGCAAGCACGACGAAGCCGAGCTGAGCCACTGTTGAAGCAGCCAGTAGTTGTTTGAAATCCCGCTGCCCCAACGCCACGAATCCCATGAGCACCGCAGTACCCACTCCGACCCAGGCAGTGACCGGCCCGCCCCAGCCAGTTGAGGCCAACAATGGTTCGATCCGCAACAATAGATATCCACCCATGGCGACCATCGCCGCCGAGTGGAGAAGCGCACTGACCGGGCTCGGGCCCTTCATCGCTCCTGACAGCCAGAACGAGAACGGCAGCTGTGCGGCCTTGCCCAAGGCGGCGACCAAGATCCCGGCGGCGGCCACGTCACGCCACGGGTCGGCAGCCGATGACAAGCTGGCTAGATCCATTCCAGCACCACCAGCGAGTGCGGCACCGGCGGCGACATAGAGGCCGAGGTCAGCTGTGCGCGTTGTGATAAAGGCAGTCAGCCCCGCTGAAACACGGTCGGAATCTCGCCACCAGAACCCGATCAAGGCGTAGGAAGTCGCCCCCATTAGCTCCCAAGCGAAAAGGAGTGCAGGCAGACTGGCAGCAGTCGCAGTCACCAGAGCGGAGCTGGAGAAAAGTAACATCAATCCGAAGAAACGAGACCGCGAGCGGCGGATATTACCTGCAGCGAAGACCAAAACGAGGAAGGTCACTGCTGCAATCATCGGCACGATCAGAGCTGCGAGAGCATCGACGTTCAACGCAAAGTTCGCCCCGGCGAGGAACGGGTAGGACGTCGAAGGGCGGGCCGCGGCAGTGAACACTGCCAACACCGTCGCTACCCCCGCCGTCAGCACGGCAATCGGAGCCGCGCTCCGCTCGGTTCGGGCCACGGCGAGCACGCCGCCCACGACTGCTGGAAGCGCAACCATGGTCACGAGCGCAATCTGCGCCCCGGTCACCGTGACAGCTCCTGAGCCATGTCAGTCATATCCGTTTGCCGACGGCGGTGCAATAGAGTTGCCACAGCAAATCCCATCGCCATCTCCACCGTCATCGCTGCCAATATCACCAACAGCAATACCTGCCCCGAGGGGTCCGGTGCGAGGAACCACCAGAATCCACCCGCCGCCAACAGGATTCCGTTGATCATCAGCTCTAGGCCCATCATCACCATCACAACCACCTGTTGAGACAGTGCACCATAGAGTCCGACCGCGAACAGTGCCGAGGCCACCACCAACACGGCTTCGAGAGTCATTTCTGCGCACCTCCGAGGGAAGCACCGTTGCTTCCACGTTGACGTAGATCATCGCCAAACCGGTCATAGCGAGTGCGCCCGGCCGCGAGGACAACCCCGGCGACTATCGTGGCGACCATGACAGCGCCGACGACGGCCATGACCAGCATCTTCCCGTCCATGATCTCCAGTCCGAGTGCATGCGTGAGGTCATCGGGCGGGCCACCTCGCCTGTCTGGCCATGGAACAAGGAGAGCGCCACCTGCCAACACCACGAAGGCACCGACTGACGCTCCAATGGCCGTCTTTTTCCCGTGTGTCATGTCCATCGGCATGAGTGCGGGATTCATTCCCATGAACATCACCATGTAGACGGCCATCACCGCCATTTCCATGACCATCATTAAGATCGTGATCAACCCGAGGTAGTTCTGCTGCAGCAGAAGAATCTGCCCACCCACGGCAATGAACGACACAGCTAACGCATATGTCGCTCGCGCCATGGAATTGACGACGAAGACGGCCAGACCCGTGGCCACGGCGATCACGGCGAGAACCCAGAACGCGATACCGATCAGCATGCTTCAGCCTTTCCATACGGCAACGACGGACACGACAAGATCTTGGACGACAATGGCCGGAAGCAGGATCGTCCAACCGATAGACATGAATCGATCGGGACGTAGGAGGGGGACCTTTCGCCGTAGCCACACCAATACAGCCAAGACCACTAAGGTTTTAATCAGAACCCAGGCCCATGCCGGCAACCACGGTCCAGCGCCACCGCCGAGGAACAGTGGTACCGAGAACGCGGCCCCAGCTGCTAAGAACAGGTAGCGTCCGGCGTGGAAGACCAAGCGGTCGACTGCAGACAGCTCGGCTCCCGCGCCTCCTGCAATGTCGGTGGCCAGCGCTGCTGCGAACGGGCCCCACACGGAGAACCCCATTACGCCGATGAGGTAGATCAGAAATGCCACAGGCATCCACACCACAAACCACACGTCGTCCTGTTGGGCGCTGGCCACTGCCCCGACACGGAGACTGCCAGCAGCGATCGCCGGGGCCACCAGTGCAAACATCAACGGCAGTTCGTAGGCCAGCCCGTGAGCCAGGAACCGATACCCGCCTACCAGACTGTGCGTCGAATTCGCTCCCCACCCGGTCAGCCACACTAAGGCCCAGACTAAGACGTCAATGGTGTTGAACCACACGACGCCGACATCGAGGTCGGCCAACGTCCACCTGCCCAAGGGGATGACGGCAACCATCAAGAAGGCACCAATGAACATTCCGATTCCGCCAACTCGCCACAACAGGGTGTCTGCAGCAACAGTGGTACGTCGACGCTGTCGCAATAACCGTGCAAGACGACTGGGCAGTGTGAACCACCCTCCGCCAGCACCGTGGGCTCGTGCCGATAGACCCGCGTCGAGAGTGACGGCGAAGACCGCGAAGCCGCATAGAAGGGTTCCTGCAATTACCGCCCATAGAGCAGAAACTGTGACTACTGCACTATCGGTCATGCTCCACCTCTTTATCGATGAAGCAAAGTTCCAGATTCACACTCGCCACGGCAAGCCGCAGGGTTGCCAGTTCCATCCCACTGACCAACTCCGGCAGAACCTGCCACGGGACTAACTCGTCTTCCTCCGAGGCAGAGACCCTGCCGTCGACTTCGGCCCGGACCCGATCAATTGTACGAAGCATTCGATCATAGGCATCTCCCCCGCAACCGACTGACAGCCCATATCGGTCCAGATCGACTTGATCGAGAACGAGGATTCCCCGCAAGGACCAACGCAGCAACCATGATCTCCGGATTGCGCGAGTCATCCGCACAAGCGCATCACTGGCGGCAACTTGATCTCCACGCAACAGAAAGTCTCTGGCCCGGCGGGCACGAGCGGCTAAGTCGTCAGCTCCGGCCAATGCCAATAGCGCCATGACGCTGTCGCAATGAAGCGCGGCCCGAAGACCGTTGTGAGAAATTTCAGACTCGTTTCCATGATCGCCGCTGTCAACGATGGAGACATCCGAGCCGATCACGACATCGCCCTGGATACTGCAGGTGAGCACAAGCCCAGCCGGCCAGTACGGAAGCACAGGGCCCAGCGGCAGATGTAAGACATCCATTTCAAGACCGTCTCGGTCCTGCCCACCTTCAGCTAACGGCACCCCGCCAGGAGACATGTCCATCCCACCATGACCCTCGTGCTCGCCGTGGTCCACCCCCGCGTGCTCGTCGTGCTTCATTCCCGCGTGCTCGTCGTGATCGTTGTGGTTCATTCCCGCGTGGTCGTCGTGGTTCATTCCACCATGACCCTCGTGATTGTCATGGCCCATCCCCGCGTGGTTACCATGATCGTCATGATCCATGTGATCCACGGGACCCTCGGGAATCCAAGGCTCCTGTGCCCGCTCCTGTGCGTCCCTTTTGTGGTGCTCGGTGTCGAGATAGAGGATTGCAGCTTCGTCAAGAGCAGAATTGACCGCGCGGGGAGAGACCATGTCGGCGCGGACTCGAGGTCCGGGCATTTGCTGCCAGAGCCGATCTACTAGTGGTGTGAGCTCAGGCCCAGACACGCCACAAACTGCGAGCACGTCCGCATCGGCTGCCGTCAATGCACGCCGCCAACCTCGACGCAACATCTGGTGCTCAAGTTCCATCCGCGTCAACCACTGGCCCGGGACCTCGACGATAAGGACACGGACAACTCGAAGTGCCAACCGCGAGATCATCTCGGTCACGCCCATCGGAAGGCCCCTTCCCGCCAAGCCCACGCGACAGCGATCAAGAGCGCCCCAAGAAACAGAAACATCTCAACAACAGCAGAGATCCCCTTCTCAGCAACGACTACAGCCCAGGGGTACATGAATAGCATCTCAACATCGAATGCGAGGAAGACGATCGAGGCAACGTACCAGCGGACATGAAATCGCGACAGGGCATGTTCCTGCGGAAACCATCCCGACTGAGCAGGAAGGACCGTCAATGGTTGAGCCAGCACACTCGCACCCCGGTGAAGTCCGTAAGCTAGAGCTACAGCGATTGTCGCAACCAGGCCCATTCCTACGATTCCGTCCAAGGGCAATCGTCCTTCCTCATCGTTGAGACAAACAAGGTAGTCGCTGAACGCCCGAGTGAAGTGAGTCGTTTAACGTACCCTTGCGGGATTAACTGCGCATCAGGCGGCTGATGGCTTCAGAGACTTCATCGAGCTTGTCATCGGCTTCTGCTCCGCCGTCCTTGACCGCGTCGACGACGCAGCTGCGCATATGGTCGTCGAGGAGTCCTCGAGCGACATTGCGCAGTGCTGATTGGATGGCTGAGACCTGGGTGAGGATGTCGATGCAATACTTCTCTTCATCGACCATCCTCTCGATACCTCGAACCTGTCCCTCGATGCGTGCCAGCCGTCGCTGATATTGACCCTTGTCACGGATATAGCCGTGACGGTGATCCGGAGTGCCACAGTCTTCCGTCTGTCGGGCTTCTGGGTTATCGGTCTGGTCGCCGTTGGCAGTGACCACGCCGTCAGTGGTGCTCATTAGGTGCTCCTGAGGCTTCATTAACTTGAAGTGCGTGCAATTTAACAGCTTTCAAGCGATCGGGCGATCATGCCGACGCGTCTTGATTACCGTCTTCCTGCACCATCCTAACGACTGCGGCGGGGGCAATTTCGGTCTCTAAGCTCAGAACGAGCTGTCCAGCCGTATGCGACATATCGATTCCAATCGCACCTGGGATGTCTTGAACTTCCTCACAGAGCGACCTCTCGCAATCCACACGTCATCCTGGAAACTATGAATCCGTTCATCTGCTTCATATGAATCTCCTACTACGCTGTAGCAAAAATCAACGTCCAGAAACGACTATATACCCTACAGGGGTATTTGTGTCAATAGCGTCAGTTGCCCTGCGACCTGTTGGAGGAAGAGAAGCTCAGTGTCCGTCTTCTATCGCAAACAGTGTGCAGTTTTGAGCCGTCGATGTTGGCGTGACGGTGACGTCGCCGACACTGGGCAGTTCATCGCGGAGCCTGGCATCAACGATGGCTTGGACTTCATGGAAAGTCGCGACTGTCAGATGGGCAGTAGTGACGACGGACGTCTGGATGTCGAGTCGGTGGCCATTCCATCGCAATCGTAATTTCGTAACGTCAGCGACTTCGGGGGCGGAGAGAATCGCCTGAGTCGCTGAAGCGGTCAGTGTTGGGTCGACCCCGTCGAGAAGACGTTGGCCGATGTCTTTGGCTGTCGTGATCAAGAGGACGAAGATTGCCACTGAGATGACGATACCGATCGCCGGGTCAGCCCAGGCCAAACCGAACCAGACTCCGATGACGCCGATCACCACGGCTAAGGAGGTCAAACCATCAGTGCGGGCGTGGATTCCATCGGCGACAAGCGCCGCTGAGCCGATTCTCCTGCCGGTGCGAATTCGGTAGATCGCGACGAGCTCGTTTCCGGCAAAGCCGACAATTCCCGCAGCGAAGACCCACCCCGTATTGGCGATTGCCTGAGGCTCGAGGAGGCGTCGAACGGATTCGACACCTGCCAGGACCGCAGAGAGGCCGATCATGGCCACAATGAAGAGTCCAGCGAGGTCTTCAACTCGGCCCATGCCCCACGTGAATCGCTGTGTGGGTGGCCTGCGGGAAAGCGTGAACGCGATCCATAGTGGAATGGCGGTGAGAGCATCAGCGAAGTTATGGATTGTGTCGGCAAGGAGGGCTACCGAGCCGCTGATGGCGACAATCGCGACTTGAATGACTGCTGTGATCGACAGGATGACGAGGGATATTTTGACTGCCCGGATGCCGTGATGGCTTGCCACAAGTGCGTCATCGATTGAATCACTGGCGTCGTGACTATGGGGCACGAAGAGCCCGTAGATCACGCCCTTTACCCCTGTCGGGTGCTCATGATGGTGGACTTCGTGAGCGCGGTCATGCTCGTGATGGCCGGATGCATTCATTTATGACCTGCTGGCCTGTTCGGCGGCCACGCTATGGTGGCTGCGTCCGATGGTGTGTTCGGCCTGCTCGATGGCGTCGACGACGAGTCGTCGGGCGTGTTCATCAGTGAGGCGGTAAAACACCTTGGTTCCTTCATGTCGGCTCGTGACCATCCTCGACATGCGCAGGCGCGCCAAGTGCTGGGAAACCGAGGTCGGAGACTTGTCGACGATGTCTGCCAAGTGATTGACCGACAGCTCGCCATCGCGGAGTGCCAGGATAATCTTCACGCGTGTGGCATCGGCCAGGAGGCTGAAGACTTCAACGGCGAGATCAACGAACTCACTGTCGGGAGTCAGCTGGCATTGCTTCTTATCTGCGTACATACGTAGATACTAAGACAGTCGGCCGAGATGAGCAATGCTTACTGTTCTCACTCATTCGAAGAATGAGGCTCGTTCCTCTCGGGTAGCGCCCACTGGGTCGAGCGGGTCGGGAACTTCTGGGACGTCCCGATGGCTACTCGTCGATCATCGAGAACATAGATCATCCCGATATTTAGCACCTCCAGAACCGTGCCGGGTTCTGTATCAGTGATCAGCACTTAGACACGTCATGAAAAGCCACTGGCTACCTCGCGGACGTGACGAGATTAGCGGATCCGGTCACTGTCGACGACACCAAACGAGTGTCCGCTCGCCTGACGTTGAGCTCTTAAACGACAAAAAGGATCAGCATGAATTGGCAATGATCTTCATCGGGCTGCCCTGAATTTATCGATGCCTCTGCAACCAACCACAGCTGCACTCGCGGTTAGGTTTTCGTCACAACCACCGTTCGCTTGGCCGCGGCAAACACCGGTTGAACGGATCGCACGCGGCAACGTCCTCCGCCCGCACGACTCTTCCCGTGCCGCCAATTGAGTAGCCTTGGAATCCGTCAGGATCAGATTCGCTGTCATGATTGATGCCTCAGCCATTGAATGAGCTATGAGAATCAAAAAGTTCGAGGAAACTGCTGACGGTGCCGTCAGAGCCACCGCGAGCGTCTTGGTTATCGGAACTGACGCCGCAGTGATTCATTGAATATCCCAGCGACGCGCAAAGACACCGCAGTGGGACACAACTGTGCCCCACTGCGGTGTCCGAATCATCAGGGGCAATGATGGGGCGACGACGGTAATGATCTAGTCATCCGGTCTCCAACGATTGCGTGGCAACAGAGCAAATCATTGGCCCTTGCACTCAGTCCCCTTCGATTGTCCGAAAAACGAGCCCTGGATGTGGCTTTGGGCCGAAAGAGGTGGATTTGCGTGGAAGGCAGACCCCCGCATACGCCGCTGACTCGAGGTCGTCGCGGGTCGGCGGAGTTGTGAGAACTGCTATCCCACCGTTGTCCAGCACTCGCTGCACCGCTGACTGTGCGGTGTGCTCATACCCGATGGTCTCTGAATGATCTGGGATCTGCCACAAGTGGTCGATCAACGTTGCGTGCAGAATCGTGAGATGCATAGTGCGTAAGGAGGAGGGAGAGCTCCGTAGCACCTCATTCAAAAAATCAGGGTGAGGGTCGGTCGCCATGTATGCCCCCTGAGAGGTCACGATGACGAAGGCAGGTCCATTTGCCGCGTACTGGTCTAGGGCCGCGATCCAATCATCAACACCTCCAGAGAGCGGTTGCACTGTGAACCGGGTGCGCGCCGCGTCGAGAGCCTGTCGGGGATCGGCCGATGGCAACACCCGGTGGATAGGCGAGAGCTGTAGCGGACTGTCTTCAACATCAACGAGAAGCACCGGAAAATAGTCCCAGGCGCATCCTTCGTCGTTGTTTGATTCGTTCGAGCGCTGCAACTGCAGTGCGGCTGCGTGTCTGTGATGGCCATCGGCGATATGGGCCGGTTTGGTGCGAAGCTCTTCAGTAACCGCTTCAATCCAGTAGTTGTCGGTGATGGGCCAGGTCCGGTGCAGCTGTCCATCTGGTGACAGAACTTCTGTTGCTGGTTCCCTTGTCAGGGCATGTCTGATGCATTCAGCGGTGGAACCATTACCCGAGAACCCGAGCAGCACCGGATCCAAATTCATCTGGGCACCTTTCATGAGCTCAGCGATCGTATTGACCTTCTCAGGTATCACTTGCTCATGCGGGCACAGCTCGCTTTGCACATGAGCCGCGGTTAGAACGCCACGTTGTACACCCTGGGGGCCGGTCTGCTCGTAGACATAGATTGCTGGTTCCCGATCTTGGACAACCGCACCGGTTTGTTGCCACGCGCCGAAAGTTGCGGAGAGCTGGCTTGGTGATCCGTGGTGAGTCCACGGTACGGCGCTGCTGGACGAAACGCAGTGGTCCTCGGTGGAGCGCCAGCCACGGAATGGGGACACGTTGACCCCAACGCCGTTTCGATGGTGCGAATTGTCCTGGGACGTCTGTACTGGCTCTCGGTCATGAAGATTGTTGCTGATTAACATGTAGTCCTCATAAAGTTTTGTTGTTGTTTTGTTCGTACCGCCGGGAGAACGAGGACGAAGCTGAGCAAGCAGGCTCCGGCCATGATCAAAATGACGGTCGGGATTGATAGAGCTCCGACTAACGGGCCAGCCAATAGCGGGCCAGCAGATTGGCCAACGAGCAGAAAACTATTGGCTGTACCGATGAAAGAGCTCTTCTGAGAATCTGGTGCGTGGTGACTGAAGTGATGGAACAGAGATTGTGCCAGCGCTGCGAAGCAGAATCCCTGCACAAGTCGAAGCGGGAGCATCAGGAAGGGTGAGAGAGGCAACGCGAGCACCGCGATGCTCACGGCGCAACCTCCGATGGCAAGCGCAAGGGCATGCAGCGGACGCCCTGTGGCGTCGTTGCGTCTCCCCCACCAGAACGATCCGACCAACGTTCCCGACCACATCACAGAGTGAAGGATCCCCACCCAGAGGCTTCCCGAATCCCCACTGTCGACAATACGGTCGACGTGCAGCGCGTAGACGGGGATGAGACCGTACACTCCGAAATAGACTGCTGCCGCGGCCAGTGCCAGCGTGGTAGCTCCTGGTACTTGACGTAGCGTTCCGTGCTGACGGGATTTGCCATTCCGAGTGGGGTTGGTGGTGTTTTGCTGACGCCGCTGGGGCTCGCGCAGTCCGACGGCGCACACGATAGCCAGGACCGTGGCCAAGATCGCGATGCTGAACATCAGCAGCTTCAACCCGCCGGTGCCGACAAGTAGCCCTCCGGCAATGGGACCGGCCAGCGCCCCGGCAGCAGTAGCGCTGAAGGATTTCCCTAACGATGATCCGCGCTTCTTATTCGACCCGGTCGACCCGGCGAACGCCGAAGCGGCTTCGACGACCCCGCCGAGAAATCCTTGAAGCAGTCGCCCTGCGACGAGAGCTAACGGGGTGGCGGCGGTCGCCATGACGAGCATGGCCACCGCTAATCCGAGAAGTGCTCGAACCACCATCCATTTGCGACCGATACGATCGCCGAGCTTTGCCCACAACGGGGTCGCCACAGTCAGGGCCAAGGCAGGGGCAGCAATTGCGACTCCCGCCCATGTCTGTGTCTCGGCGGTACCACTGGTCCCGATCTGATCCAAGTAAAAGGGCATGATCGGTACCAGCATCATCAGCCCGGCAGTGTTGACGAACTGTCCCACCCACAGCAGAGCCATGTTGCGCGAGTCGTAGCCGCGCAATTCCCAACGCAGAGATTTGCGGGTGACGACTTGCTGCGTCGTCACGACGAAACGACAGCTGCCGGCTCATGCTGCGGGGCAGGGAGGTTAGCCACCCACTCGTCGTCGTAAACCATATCCAGGTACCGTTCTCCACGGTCGGGCAAAACAGTCAGAATTCGGCTACCGACCGGCGTTTTAGGTAGCAGCTCCTGCAGCGCGGCAACTACTGCCCCTGAGGATCCACCTCCCAGCACACCTTCGGTGGCCACCAAGTGCCGGCACCCCTGAGCGGCGCTGGCATCGTCAACATGGATGACGTCATCGATCTCGGACGGGGAGAACAATTCCGGGACGCGGCTTGCCCCATACCCAGGGATTTCCCGGGATGCAGGAGGTGCACCGAAGATGACCGATCCCACAGCGTCGACCGCAACCACTTGCATTTTCGGGAACTTGTCTCGTAGTCGCCGCGCCAATCCCAGGATCGATCCCGTAGTCGAGACAGCCGCAACGAGGAAATCAACAGGTTCATCGATCGCCTCCAATATCTCTTGGCCAGCGGTCTCGTGGTAAGCACGCCAGTTCAGTTCGTTGGCGTACTGATTGACCCACACACTGTCGGGGTCTCCGGCGGCGAGTTCCTGGGCTCGGCGAACGCGGGTACCGAGGTATCCGCCGTGCTCGTCTTGTTCGCTCACCATCTCAATGTCAGCTCCAACGGTCTTGAGCAAACGGAGGTTCGTCGACGTGGTTTTCGGGTCCACCACCGCTGTGAATGTGAGATCGTTCAGTTTGGCCATGGTGGCTAACGCGACTCCAAGGTTGCCTGAAGTACTTTCAATTAGGCGCATTCCAGGGCGCAACAGTCCGGAGTTCAATCCGTGTTCGATGATGAAACGTGCCGGTCGGTCTTTCATGCTGCCTGCCGGATTGAGCATCTCAAGTTTGGCGATAACCTCTCGAGAAGGATCGGGGAAGCAGCGATCCAACCGGAGCAAGGGGGTGTTTCCGACACAGGTCATTAAGGAGTTGTGGATGTTTTCGGGCATGACTGTCTACTTTCGTTCACGTGATGCATTGCGTTTCAGAGAAGGTGAAGGGCCGCGCGTTGGATACGCGCGGTTCTTCTAAATCCGTTGAATGCAAAGCTCGCAAACGAGATTGGGAGCATGTCTGACCTGGTCTGACAAGACCTGTATGGGATAAGTCAGCTCGATCCGAGGGATGACCTGCAAGCAGGGTAATGCTGGCCCCAGGCCGAGCGTGGTCGTGTCCACCCTCAACGCAGACGGCTCGTCGCATTCGAACTCGTGGTCATGGTCAACGTCGATAGCAGTAGCCATCGAGGAACCTAGATCCGATTTTCCGAACGTAGAGTCAGCGGCCGCGGATGTCTCGGTCGAGCTTTCAGTTTGGACGTCAGCAGTACTACCGGCATGTTCCCCGTGTGACAGATGACTGCTGGGACTGCTGTGCTGGAGAGCCGCAAGATGCAGGACGAAAGCAACTGCCGCGAGCATGACAAGGAGCTGAAACACACGACGCGCGCCCAGGGGCACGTTCACTGATGCTTCACGGCGACGAACGGTCGCAAGTAGATCCTGCATAGATTTCACGGGCACTCCTTTCTCAGCATCGGGAACGCCCTTGGGCGGTCAGCAAATGTGCGGTGAGTCTTTCCAGCCAGCAGTTCGTGCTCATGAAAAAACAAGGCACGATGATTATATTCATGCCTGATTGAGAGAATGCTCGACCTGAGCTGTACTGTGCCTCTGATAGTGAACTTTGCGTGAAATGTCCTTGAGAACTACATTTGGCCAACCGCGTCCGGCCAGCATACGATTCCCTCCCCACGGCGAGCAGCACAACGCGATGACACCAAGGAAGACAAAGCTGTCAGCAATTCCCGTATCGTTGAAATTCTGGCGCTGGTGAGGGGATGTTGAGTTCAGTGTGACCGGATTTTCAGCGCTCGGCTTGCGGCGCGATACTGATCTATTGATAGCGAGACCGGCCAGTGCCGGCATGCTGAGCAATGGCTGGAGACTTTGCCATCAGTATGCAGTGTGTCACTGCACCGGTGGCCAATATCACTCCGGCTCGATCAAGGTTTCGTGATTGCAGGTGGCGTAACGGTGGCGGTACAAGGTTGCTCGTGACCAGCCGACGAGACGGGTTGCGTCCTTGGGCAGTGCGTCCTTTCGCGCGACCGTTTTCAGCGATTGCCGGCTTCTCAGCGATCTCGTCTGGGTCAACTGGTGGACGGTCGAACTGCGTCCCGTTCTGTTTAGCCGCGGCGATGCCAGCATTGACGCGTTCGGTGATGAGTTCGCGTTCGTACTCGGCCAACGTGGCGAGCATTCCCCGCGTCATCCACCGCGATGATGTGTCAGGATCAATGTTGTCTGAGATCGACCGGACCTTCGCTCCCCCATCGTGGAGAAGGTCCACGGTTGCGAGCACATCGAGCAGCGATGGTCCGAGATGGTCGATGCGCCACACTACGACGGTGTCGCCGTCCTCGGAATAGTCGAGCAGTCGCTTTATACTCGACCGCTGTCTTGCGATTTTACTGCCGGAGATGACGGCGTAGTACACACCCCGTTTGTGGACTCAGCAT
Organism: Brevibacterium antiquum; assembly: GCF_016107655.1. Lineage (GTDB taxonomy): Bacteria > Actinomycetota > Actinomycetes > Actinomycetales > Brevibacteriaceae > Brevibacterium > Brevibacterium antiquum. The sequence continues at coordinate 50,790 of NZ_JABASX010000012.1, read as the reverse complement.
CGACGAGTACATCGAGTTGGAGTTGCGCGTCCTGGCCGGCGGTGCTCATTCTCGTGCGAGCTTCAGCGCTCAATGGCAGTTTTCTCGCAACACTCGGTGGCAGCTCTGAGATTATCGCCTATCTGTTTTCAGCCCTGGCCTACGCGGAGTCTTGTATGCCATGGGTTTTGAAATGGATTGGCTATGAGGTAGTTCACGTGCGAATCGGACTGCAATCGTTAGTTCAGAAGGTGATTGCGCAGTTTTCAGGTGCCGTATGCACACTTTCGGCACGAAAGGTTTCAGACAGTTGCCGCGGCTGGTTTCTTATACCGATCGCTCGGCTCCAGCTTGACAACGACAGGAACGGGTAGCGCCTAGGTGTCTATCTCAATCAGCAGTGGCCGCTTGAACGGACCTTCAGGCCCCGGCGCTGGGCAGTTGCGCTAGTGCGGCGCGCAGCCGAGTATTGGCATCGTCGGCTACGTCTCTGACAGCGGCAGTGCCACTGATGTCGACCATGGTTTGCGGGTCAATGGCCTGTACCACTGTGGTGTCGGGTAACGGGCCGCGGCGTACAACGACATTGCAGGGTAGCAGCGTCCCCAGATCCGGCTCTGCAGTGAGGCCGCGCTGAGCCAATCCGGGGTTGCAAGCGCCCAGGATGACATAGTCGCCGATTTCGTCTGCGGCATCGGTGCCGAGTTTGTTCTCGAAGGTGGATCGCACATCGATCTCAGAGAGGACACCGAACCCCTGATCAGACAGGGCCTGCTTGGTCCGTTCCACGGCGTCAGCGTAGGAAAGGTTGGCGGTGATCGTGTGGGTGTAGCTCATCTGCTGCTCCTTAATGGCTGTTCCTGCATTTGCTCGAAGAACACTTCGCGCGGTCACTGAGACTGCTCAGGCCAGTGAGAGGAAGAGTTTCTCCAGGTCCTTCTTGTCGATGCTGGGGTCCTCCTGGTCCATGCACTGCTGAAGACCGCTGGCGATGATGGCAAACCCAGCCTTATCCAGCGCCCGGGAGACTGCGGCGAGCTGGGTCACCACGTCCTTGCAATCGCTGCCGTCTTGAAGCATACGTGTGACAGCGCCGAGTTGACCCTGGGCCCGCTTAAGTCGATTCACGACCGGGCCAAGATCAGTAGTATCCAGTTGCATTACTTCCTCCATCGTCTTCTCAGTTTACTTAGCAAGTATATACCCCCAGGGGCTTATTGCATACCCGGTGGGGTATATGTCAGACTGATTTGCATCACCCCACAACAACCCTTTTGGAGGATGACATGATCGTGAAGCAGTATTACCTCGGCTGCCTGTCCCATGGCTCGTACCTGATCGGTGATGAAACCACCGGTCAAGCGATCGTCGTTGACCCTCGTCGCGACATCGCGGAGTACCTTGCCGATGCCGAGACCAATAATCTGACCATCAGCGGGGTGATCAACACCCACTTCCATGCCGACTTCGTCGCCGGCCACCTCGAACTGTCAGCCGCTACCGGAGCGTGGATCGGCTACGGTCATCGGGCCGAAACCGAATACGAGATCCGCACCTTCAGCCACGGCGACAAGGTCTCTCTCGGACAGGTCGAACTTGAAGTCCTCGAGACCCCAGGACACACGTGGGAGTCGATCAGCATCCTGGTGCGCGAACACGCCGGCGATGCCACACCGGAAGCTGTTTTGACTGGCGACGCGCTGTTCATCGGCGATGTCGGACGACCGGATTTGGCCGCCGCTGTCGGTGCCGATCCCGATGAACTGGCTCGGGCTCTCTATGCGTCTATCCACACTGTGCTGATGCAACTGCCCGACAGTGTTCGTGTCCTTCCAGCCCACGGTGCCGGTTCTGCTTGCGGGAAGAACCTCTCCGACGAGCTCGAATCCACGATCGGTGCCCAGCGGATGATGAACCTGTCTGTCCAACCCATGCCCGAGGACGAATTCGTAGCCATGGTCCGCAGCGGACAGCCGGCCATACCCGAATACTTCGCTGCCGACGCGGTGTTGAACCGCAAGGACCGGTCGCTGATCGGTTCATCCGGCGCCCTGAATGCCCTGTCGATGCGGGAGCTGCAAGATGCCGATGGCCGTGGCGCCTCCATACTTGATACCCGCTCACCGCAAGACTTCGCTGCAGGCCACCTCGCTGGATCCCTGAACGTCGGCCTTGATGGACGTTTCGCTGAAACTGCTGGGATGGTCGTGGGCGCCGAAGACGAGATCATCATCATCGCCGAGTCGGGACGCGAAGATGAGGCTGCTTTGCGGCTGGGCCGGATCGGCTTCGACCGCGTCACCGGCTATCTTGACTCTCCCGTCCAGGCGTTTGCCGAGCTCGGTGGAATCGTCGAGACCGGGCCTCGAGTCGACGTTGAAACCTTCGATCAGTTGCGCAACGGCAGAGTCACCGTCGTTGATGTGCGCAACCCGGGCGAAGTTGAAGACGGTGCGGTGCCCGGCTCACTGCATATCCCGCTGGCAGAACTCGCCCGCCGCCACGACGAGGTTCCCTCAGGTCCGGTCCTCGTCCACTGTGCTGGCGGTTGGCGCTCCAGTGTCGGTGCCAGCCTGTTGCGCACTCTCGGTCATGCCGACGTCAGGGATCTGGACGGCGGCTATCACGCCTGGGCTGAAGTCAACGTTCCCGCTAACGCCTAAGACACTTGCATCGACGAGCTCGACCCAGCCGGCCTGTCATCACCGTCTGTACGGGCGGGAAGCGAAGCGCTCGTGCCGCCACCGATCTCGGGATCGCCGGTTTTCGCGCCGACACAATGGCTGGCGGCATGAGTGCGTGGAGGGCCGAAGGCCGCCCTGTCGATACACCCTGACTGACTCGCAACACCGCTGGCATGTGCGATACCGGCAACAGCCGTTAGCGCACATGCATTACTCGAAAGTGAACATATGAAACTATCACCACACACCGAAGCAGACGTGACCACCGTGGATTCGGCAACTCTGATCTCGTGGATCGATGCCCACACTGACTTGATCATCCTCGACGTGCGCACCGGTGCTGAGTTCGAATCCGTGCATATCCGCGGCTCTTACAACGTTCCGTTGCCACTGCTGTCCGAACACGCCGATGAACTGACCGAACGGCTTGGTCAACGAGTCGTATTGGTGTGCCAGTCCGGTGCTCGCGCCGAACAAGCCCGCCAGCGACTCGGTGCCGCCGGCATCGAGACCCTGCACGTTCTCACTGGCGGTGTTCCGGCATTCGTGGCAGCTGGGGGCAGTGTCGTTCGCGGAACCCAGCGTTGGGACTTGGAACGCCAAGTCCGCCTGGTGGCGGGCTCACTGGTCATCACTGGACTCGCCGGTGGCAAATTCCTCTCACCAAAATTCCGTATCCTCGCCGGAGCCATCGGCAGCGGATTGACCTTCTCCGCTGCGACCAATTCCTGCGCCATGGGTAAAGCATTGGCAGCCATGCCCTGGAATCGCAGCGCCGAAGAACCGACCCGCGAATCGGCCATCCTGCAGCTGCCGACCCCTCAGACCGCCGGCGGAGAGTCCCTGATCTCGTGATCGCCGCCGCACTGGTACTGGGTCTCCTGGTTGGAGGCGTTCTCGGCCTGGTCGGGGCCGGCGGTTCCATCATCGCCGTCCCCGCCCTGGTCTACGGGGTGGGGATGAGCACCCACGAAGCGATCCCTTCCGCCCTACTCGTCGTCGGAGCCTCCTCAATCGCGGCCGTACTCCCTCGTATTCGTACCGGTATCAGCTGGCGGATAGCCCTTCGAGTGGGAGCCGCCGGAATCCCAGCGGCGTGGGCAGGTGCTGCCGTTGGCCGTCTCGTCAACGACACCGTGCTAATGCTCGCCTTCGCAGTCATCATGATCGCTGCAGGAATCCGCATGCTCTCACCCGTCCGAGAGACAGCCAGCCGTGACGAGACTGGCAGAAACTCCTTTCTGCGAAGTCACCTTCTGCAGTCTTTGACTGTGGGGTTGGGAATCGGGTTTTTAACCGGGCTGCTTGGCGTCGGCGGAGGCTTCCTCATCGTTCCCGCATTGACAATCTTTCTGGGGTTGTCCATGGCTCAGGCCGTCGGGACATCACTGATCATCATCGCGATTAACTCTGCGGCCGGCTTCACTGCCCACGCTGCTGGATACAGTCCCGATTGGATCACTACCCTGGCATTCGCGATACCCGCGATCATCGGCTCACTCGTTGCTGGACGTGTGGCACACAAACTCAACAACAAACACGTCCGCATCGCTTTTGCCAGCCTCGTGTTCATCGTTGCTGCCACGGTTATGACCAGTACAATTGTCAGTATCGTTAATTGAAAGACCACCGCACTCTCTCGGTGGCCGGGTGGCAGAAAAGCTGAATATAACGAAAGAGCGCTGAGCCACCCACGGACTCCACAAGCACGCATTCTCACTGTCAATTCCACTGTGCGCGAAGAGGCTCTGCGCTCATCCATCTCTGGTTGAGTTCCGCCCCTTCACAGAGTCTTGGATACCAGGGGTTACGAGACGGAGAGGTGTCGGGGCACTCGGGCATTATGTGTCTTAGGAATTCGAGGCTTGGCTCGAGGGAAAGAGGTGAACTTCCCTGTCATATCGGCCTCAGAGGCATACCTAAGGGCGCATTGATGGAGTGGCTTTTCAAGGTGGTCATTCGCTTCGCAGAACGACTACCTTAGATTCGCATCTTCTCGGGAACGTTGGAAAAGCGTCGGGAAGTCAACAGAGACCTCCGCTGATTGAAACGGAAGCTGCAATCGGATGTGATGCAGCTGCTGGAGCTTACTAGTTGTCTCGTATCCCTAGGGATACGAGACGTCTCATTGGTGCTGGGATCTGGGACTTCCACGCTGCCCTGAGTTCCGTGGATTTCAGGCGTTGCTAGCCAGGCAAGCGATTCTTGCAACTATGTCTTGTAACCTGTTGAACGAATTGGTGTACTCACCGCTAGTTACGAGACACATTGGAGCACCGTGGCGAAACTCATCGGATATGCGCGCGTATCAACTCGCGACCAATCTACCGATCGACAACGGGCCGACCTCCTTGCTGCCGGAGTCCGGCGAGATGATCTCTATATCGATCACGGAGTTTCGGGAGCTCGGGCCTCACGCCCTGAGTTTGACCGCGCGCTCGAAGCACTCATCGACGGAGACACTCTCGTCATTACCACCCTCGATAGGCTCGGTCGGTCGACCCAGAACATGCTCGCATTCGCTGACGAGCTTCGGAACCGGGGTACGGGTTTGCGTGTTCTCAACCTTGGCGGCGGCGATGTCGACACGGCAACCCCAATGGGGTCGATGCTGTATACGATCATGGCCGCGCTGGCCCAGATGGAACACGAGATCAAACGGGAGCGAGTGACCGACTCCATCAGAAAACGCCGTGACGCCGGCCTCGACCTCGGAGGCCGGCCCCGCCGAATCACAGACAGCCAAATCCGTAAGGCGATTCGCCTAGTCGAGGGCGGTGAACCGGCAGCGCAAGTCGCACGAGATCTCGGAATGTCCAGAGCCACGCTCTACCGGCGAGCACGCGTACTCGTGGAATAGGCAGTCCCGGTAGTTCAACGACCGCCATCTACCTTTGAAACTCACACTCATCTGAATAGTGTCGTTTTGCGCAGGTGACTTCTGAAGATGCGCGGCCGTGTGTACACAAGCGCTGAAATGCCAGTATTCAATAGCCGACTGCGCAACCCCAAGAACACGAGGCTGGACGTGCAGTCGACTTCAGAAGATGACAGAAGAGACGTCTTCGCTGTGACTCTTAACTTCGTGTGGCGGTTTTTCGCAGCTTCGTTTGGCGGTCGGGGGCAGTCTTGCTACTGGTCGATAGGTTTGGTTCAGGCGGCGCAGCAGGAGAGTTTGCTGACGTCGGTGGTGAAGGATTGGGCTGCGATTTTGATGCCTTCGGCCATGGTTAGGTAGGGGCTCCATAGGTTGGCTACCTGGTCGAGGGTCATTGCGGCTTGGATGATGTAGACCCCGGTGGCAGCGAGGTCGGCGGCCTCTTTGGCGACGGCGGTGATTCCTAGGATGCGGTCGTTGTCGGCATCGGCGACGATTTTGATGAAGCCGCGGATGTCGCGGTTGACCATCGCCCGGGGCACGTACTCTAGCGGCAGCACCCGGCATTGACATCGGTATCCGGCTGCCTGGGCTTGTGCGTCGGTCATGCCCACCGCGGCCAGATTCGGTGAGGTGAAAGTGACTCGGGGAAGGGTTGTGTAATCGAGGCTGCGTTTGGTGTTGGTGAACATGTTCTCTGCTGCCAGGCCACCGTGGGCTGAGGCTGCGTAGACGAATTGTGGATGACCGGTGACGTCCCCAGCGGCCCAGATCCGGTGGTTGCTGGTGGCCAGGGTCTCGTCGATGAGGACTTCACCGCGGACTCCGGTGGCCACTCCCACTGTGTCCAGGTTCAGGCCGCCGGTGACCGCGTGACGCCCGGTGGCTACCAGCAGCTGCTGAGCTGTGAAGGTCTGCTCGTCTCCGTCCACGGTGGCGGTGACCATGACCTCGTCGTTACTGGAATCGGTGGTCACTTTGGTGATGAGCGCACGTGGGACCACTTCGATACCTTCATGGGCGAACACCTCGGCCAGCACCTCGTGTGCTTCGGGTTCCTCGGTCGAGGCCAGCCGGGACCGGACCAGCATGGTGACCTGAGTGCCCAGCCTGGCGAAGAGCTGGGCCTGTTCCAGCCCCACGTAGCCCCCGCCGACCACCAGCATCGATGCCGGGACCTCGTCCAGTTCCATCGCTGTGGCCGAGGTGAGGTAGTCGACCCCGTCGAGGCCTTCGATCTCCGGGATGGTGGGGGTAGATCCGGTCGCGACCAGGTAATGGGAAGAGTGCACTGTCTCTACCGCCCCGTCGTCGGTGGTGATCTGCAGCGCCGGGTCCTGCTGGCTGCCGGTGAAGGAGGCCTGCCCCTGACGCAGCTGCCACCCGTAATCGGTCATCAGGTCCAGATACTTCTCGGTGCGCATCCCCTCCACCAGCGTTTGCTTGCCTTCGATCAGCTCTGGCATGTCGACTGGTCCGGTGGTAGCGCTGATGCCGGGAAACCGGTCGGCGTCGGCGGCGGTGTGGCGTGCCTCGGCGGCGGCCAACAGCGCTTTCGAGGGCACGCAGCCGGTGTTCACGCAGGTGCCACCCACGGTGCCGCGTTCGACCATGAGTACGGTCTTTCCCAGGGTGGTGGCCCGGATCGCGGCGGCGAACGCACCACTGCCGGAGCCGAGGATCGCCAGATCCACATCTTGTGACGACATACCTGACATTCTGCTCTTCCTCCTCGGCGCACATCGGAAATGTGCGGACGCTTCGCGCAACCGATCGGCCGGCGCTGCCCTCAGTGTGGACCTTCCACTAGGGTGGAAGGTCAAGACCGTGCAGAGGCCTCGGTGCGATGCGGCCAAGGCTCGTACTGGAAGGCAAGGAGGAGCCGATGCGGATCGGAGAAGTCGCCAATGCCGCCGGGGTCAGCACCAAGGCTGTGCGATTCTACGAGGAGATCGACCTGCTGCCGGCCCCGGCCCGCTCTGCCAACGGCTACCGGGACTACCACCCCGAGATCCTGCACCGACTGGGATTCATCACCCGCGGCCGCAGAGCAGGCCTGAGCCTATCCCAGGTGCGGGAAATCCTGGCCCTGCACGAGACCGGGCAGACACCGTGTGCTCATGTGCGCGAGACACTGCACCAGCAGCTCGCCGACCTTGATGAGCAGATCGCCGCTCTGAGCGCGCTGCGCGCCACCGTCGCCCAGCACCACCACATCGCCACCGCCGGCAACCCCAACGACTGTGACCCCGAACAAATCTGCAGTTACCTATGACACACGACGTAGAAGATCATCTCGAATAGTTCGATCAAGGTGCTTTCGTTGGGCGAATTGTTTTAGAGGCCGAAAGCGCCGCCTTCGATGAGGATGACCAAGCCCAGGCCGATCAGCACCACTGGAAACAGGATGTGTTCCCAGCGCTCCAAGACTTCAGCGATCGGTTTGCGGGTGGCAATGAACTTCGCCAGGAACACCAGCACAGCGATCAACACGAAGAAGACGATGCCGTAGACCATCAGGGAGCTTGTGCTGACGGTAGCGAACACGGGCACGTAGACGCCGATATTGTCACCACCGTTGGCGAAGGTGACCCCCGCTACGGTCAGTGCACTGATCCTCTTTCCGGCGACTCTCTCCTGGCCATCATCGTCTTCGGCATCGCCACGCCAGGCTTTCCAGGCCATGTAGAGGCCCAGCAGCAGGGGAATCAGCCCAAAGTAGGGAAGCAGTCCTTCGGGAAGAAAGCTTCGGGCTGCCAGCGCGACGGTGACCGAGGCCAACAGGATGGCTCCAAATCCCACGTAATGCCCCAGCAGAATTCTCCACGTTGTCCCGCGGGACCCCGCCCCGCGGGCGAAGAACAGAGACAGCACGATGAGGTCATCAATGCTGGTGACGATGAACAGCCCGATGGCCTGCAAGATCGCAGTGAGCAAGTTTAGAACTACTTTCAGTGAAGCGCTGGTGAAAATACTGGGGCAGAGCAGCGCTCACGCCGCCTGCTTCGGGGCCTGGCACCCGGTGATTGAGCACTCCGGGTCCAAACAGGGCGCATGCTCGTCTACAGCCAGAGTGGTCTCGACCAACGCGTTCAGAGCCCGGGTCAGGTGAGCGTCGACGATCTCATAACGAGTCCGTCGTCCCTGCAGCTCAGCGACGACGATGCCACAGTCCCGCAGACACCCCAGATGGTTCGACACATTCGAACGAGTCAAGCCCAGGAACTGGGCAAGTTCAGCCGGGTACCTCGGTTCCTCCAGCAACATCAACAGGATTCTTGACCGCGTTGCGTCGGCCATCGCTCGACCCAATCGATTCATCACATCAAGGCGAGAGGCAACAGTTGTGAGTTTCGACGATAAACGGCGGTCTTCTGTCAGTAGAGGATGGCGGCATTCCTATAGCACGACACTTACCCCTGGGCTTAGCCGAGCTTCAACTGCCCGTCGAATATTCGCCGCAAGGCTGACGATGCTAATTGCCGATGACGAGGATGCTCGCGGCTGCCTCAACGACATCATCGGTGACGGTCTCGAGTTGGTTGATCCTCATGACTCGCCGGATCTGCGGGAAGAGTCGTTCAAGCAAACGGAAGTTGCCACGCGTGATTCTCTCGATAGCGGCCACGGCTTGGGCGTCGGTGAAGTCATCCATATCGAGAGTCACCCCCAAGCGTTTCCACTGGCGTTCGAGGACGAAAAGGAGTTCATCGCGGCCGAGCGAACGGTAGATGTGGGAAAACCCGAGGCGTGAGTACAGCTGTGGGTAGTGGCGAAATCGTTGATCGATTCCGGGCATGCCGATGAAGATGATTGCCAATTCGTGCCGGTCATGCTCATCGCGAAGAAGTTCCAGAGACGTTGGGGTCAGTCGTTCTGCTTCGTCGATGATGACCAGTTCCACTAGTTTCGTTACGTCTCCAACACGGAAGCCGGTGACCTTTCCAATCGTGCGTAAGTGTTCGTCAATGCAGATTCCGACCCGCATCTGTAAATGTTGGATGTCGGTCATGATCTGCTTGTGCCGAGGCAGAACTTCAGGGGTGTAGAAAATGGTTCGAGACCGGTGGGCGGTGGCGTGGACTTTCGCGTCGTCTTCGCTACGTGGTCCCCATTCGTCGACGAAAGTGCCGACTTCATCCCAGTGGGCGTATCGTCGGGCTGAGAGTGTCTTGCCGACACCTGCTTCACCGTGGCAGATGCCGATTGTTTTGTCTTTGCGTACTGCTGTGGCGAATTCTTTGAAGCGGCGATGTTCCTTGGTGATGATGAATTCTCGTGCCATTACTCGTCCTCTTCATAGGTGCGCAGCTTCGATCGCGGCCGCGAAGGTTCGTTAGTGTGTTGCAGTTCTTTCCGGTGCGCGATTCTGGGGATGCGTTCGTTGATGTCTTTGCGCAATTGGTGGCGTCGGATCCTGCGGGCGGATTCGACTTCTCTGAGGCTGAGTCGCTGGTTCGGGTTTGTTTGGTCGATGGCTACGCAGATGAGGGTGTCGTGTTCGTAGACGCGGATCTCTGAAATGTCGCGGGGATCGTATCGGATCGTCACTGGTTTCCCGACGAGTGGCGCGAGTGTGGGTGAGAGATAGCGTTGGCCTTGAAAGTGGATGCCGTCGCGGCGGACGGTGCGGTGTTTAGGCACTGTCAGCAACAGTCCGTCGAGCTCGTCCAGTGTCTCGGGAATTCGTGGAAGCCACCCTTGACCGATCCAGGCTGCTTTGGGGCTGGTTTTGATCTCTCGGTGCGGACGTTCGTTGTAGGTCGTGATGAAGTCGCCGATCGTCTGGTCCAGTGCGGGCAGGTCCATTGCGGGCGACGGGTTTTTCTCGTGGCCTCCGGAGTATCCGGGCAGGGTGGAGAGGAGCTCGGTGTTGAGGGTGCCGAAGAAGCGCTCGATCTTGCCGCGGCCTTGCGGGCGGGCGATGGTTGAGTAGATGATCCGGATTTTCAACGCGGTGGCAGTGTAATCGAGGTGGTGGCTGGTGAAGTCGCTGCCGTGGTCGACGTGGAGGACGTCAGGGATGCCGCACATGGCCCAAGCTGGGTCATCTTTGCGCCAGATCGCCTGCCGGAGTGCTAACGCAGTATTCATTGCTGAGGGCGCTCCGGTGAAGACCATGTATCCACAAATTGCTCGGGAGCAGTCGTCGAGGATTGTCGTCAGCCATGGGCGTTCCGGGCGTCCACTGGCATCGGTGATGACGATGTCGAGTTCTGTGTGATCTGCCTGCCAGGTGTCATTGGGATGCTCGGCTGTGTGCCGGTATATAAGTTCGTGCTGGTCCCTGTATGCAGCAGGGCCGTCGAGGGCCAGAGTCACCATGGCCGGATCCAAGCACTCTAGGATTGAGCGGACCGTCCCATAGCTTGGCGCTGCCTTGCCTATTCGTTTTGCTTCTTGAACTGTGAAGCGGTGGAGAGTAGCGATACTCGGACGTGGGCGGGTGAGGCCGAGTCGTTCGATGAACGCTTGAAGCTCAGGATGGGTACGCCTGGATCCAGTGTCCTGTCGGGTCTGCGGTTCGAGAGCGGCAATCCCGCCAGTCTTATACAGCTGGTGCCAACGTTGCAGTGTGCGCAAGCCGAGGCCGGTCGCTTGGGCGAGAGCTGTCAGAGCGATATCGTCTTCGACGTGTAGTCGAAGTATTCGCCACTTCTCTGGCCCGTCCACCTCACACCGGTTTAGTCAGTGTGTCGTGAGTGCCGTCAGCTTGACGGTGTCGGTACAAGGTTGCTCTCGACCATCCCACCAAACGGGCTGCATCTTCAGCGGTGCGTCCTTTGGCGCGGGCTTCTTCGGCGATCGCGAGCTTCTGTGCGGTCTCGTCTGGGTCCACTGGTGGCCGTCCGAACTTGGTGCCTGTCTGCTTGGCTGCGGCGATGCCTGCGTTGACGCGTTCGGTGATGAGTTCACGTTCATATTCGGCCAGGGTGGCGAGCATTCCCAACATCATTCGTCCCGACGAGGTCTCGGGGTCGATGTTGTCTGAGACGGAACGGACCTTCACGCCCCGGTCGCGAAGAAGGTTTACGGTTGCCAGCACGTCGAGAAGTGATCGGCCGAGCCGGTCGATGCGCCATACAACGACGGTGTCGCCGTCTTCGGCATATTCGAGTAGTCGCTTCATGCCCGGTCGCTGTTTTGCCGTCTTACTACCAGAGGTCACATCTGAGAACACATCTCGTTTCTGGACTCCAGCACCGACGAGTGCATCTATTTGGAGCTGCGCATCTTGTCCGGCGGTGCTGATTCGTGTGTATCCCAGAAGCCTCATGCTCCAAGAATGACTCACAAACTCCGGAAAGTCACGACTGTAAGACAATTTGCGGCGAGACGGGTTAGCGAGACACTTCTCAGCCCGTGATCTCGGGCGTCAATGCCAGTCCTTGCTGAGTGATTTGAGCGTCTTATAAAACTATAGATTATTTGAACACTGTCGATCGGCGCTGTCTCTGCGGAAGGGTCAGTGGTTGATGTATGGTCGTTTGGGCAAGCATCTTGCCAAGTCGCGCCTTCTCGCTATTAGTTCTCCGGAGGGGGTCAGGTGTGGGGCGGGTGCGTTCTCTGCGAATATATTCTACAGTGAGTAGAAATGTGCGGCATCTGGATGGGCCACTTGGGCGGCGTTCAACGCCGCCAGAATTTGATCACTAGGAGTATCAGCATGCAAGGAACTGGGCGAATGGTATCGTGGGTCAGCGCAGGAATGCTGGCCATGCTGTTGCTCGCACTGGGTCTAATGATGCCAGCGCCGGCTGCTGCCCATGATGAAATAACTGCTTCGACTCCGGAAGATGGGGCGACTCTGGGTGAAGCTCCCAAAGAGATTAAGCTGGATTTCAGCGGAGAATTACAGCAAATGGGCTCCGAAGTTCAAGTGACTTCCGGTGATGAAGACGTCTCCGTCGACGAACCTGTCATTGCGGGACAAACGATCACCAGCGCTCTTCCGGATGACCCGCCAGCCGGGAAATACAAGATGGTATGGCGGGTCGTATCCTCGGATGGCCACCCAATCAGCGGCGAATCTACCTTCACCATCACAAGCAGCAAGACAGAAAAACAGGAACCGACACCGACCAAGACCGAACAGAACGTCGCAGACAGCAATGAACCCACCACTGCGTCCGCAACTACAGATGCCAGCGACGAAGCTTCCTATTCCGCAATCTCGCCGACACTTGTAATTCTGTTAGGTCTCGGGCTCGCCGCCATCATCGCGATCGTCACCATTATTGTGGTCAGAAAGACCAACGATCAATCAACTGATGAGACACAGTAATCCTCGGCTTCGAGCTTGCGCATTCTCGTAGTCGCGGTGAGGTTCGTCGCGAGGCGATGGCACGCGATATCCATGGCTGCGCCTGGAAGGTTCTGATTGAACAATTCAGTCTGCGATCACGGACGCAGCAAAAGGATGAACCTTGATGACCAACTCCACCCAAAAATTCTCCGTTGAAGCAAGGGCCCACCGCCGGCTCATGCTGACAAGCCTGGCTATTGCTGTCCTGGTCACGACGATTGTTCTGGTAACCGCGCTGGAGTTCTCTGGCGTAACCGATCCGCGCCAGCTGCTCGATCCGGGGGCCCTGGTGCGGTGGGCGTTGCCGATCATGACCACAATCCACCATTTGGCCATGTCGCTGACCTGGGCGGCGCTGGTATTTGCCGTCACGGTCATTCCTCACAACGACGATAGCCAGGCGGTGCACAAGCGAACAATGTCCATCGCCTTGGTAGCGGCCACAGTGTGGACGCTCGCGGCAGTGGCTATGATCATCCTCGGCTACGCCGACACCAGTGGGCAGGCATTGTCAGGTTCGGATGAGTTCGCTTCACAGCTGCTTTTCTACGTCTTCGGCATCATTCTCGGTCAAGCATGGGGCGCGACAGCCGCCATCGCGGCCCTGACCGCAACACTGATCGCCATGGTCTCATCCCGGACTGGAATCACTATCATTGCGGTGGTCTCCCTGGCTGCGGTGATACCGCTGTCGCAGCTGGGCCACGTCGCCGGTGTCGAAGACCACGACGGAGCCGTCAACGCCCTCGCCCTCCACTACCTCGGGGCCGGCCTATGGACCGGAGGAATTGTCATCCTGGCCGCGATCAGCCCCATCCTTATCAAAATCGGTCCCCAGGCGGCCGAGCGTGTTCTGCCACGATTCTCTGGACTGGCATTAATCGCATTCTGTCTGGTCGTTGTCTCTGGGGTCATCAACACGGTCTACCGCCTCGACAGCTGGGCTGCACTGGCATCCGTATACGGAGCCCTGGTGATCGTGAAAACCCTGGCCACGGTGGCACTGGGACTTGCCGGGTATCTCAATCGTCGCCTCATCACTGCCCAGGGTGCTCGGAAAGGGGTGCGCTCTCGCATATGGCAGATGATCGCCGGCGAGGTGATCGTGCTCTCAGCAGTCATGGCGCTGGGAGCTGTTCTGGCTCGGACCAACCCGGGGGCCGAACGAATCCGAGAACCGGACATCACCCCGGCAGAAGTGCTCACCGACTACGTGCTGCCACCACCTCTGGGCGTATCAGAATGGGTGACGCAATGGCGGTTCGACTGGCTGTGGATCGCGGCCACTGTCCTCCCTGTCACCGCCTACATATATGGAGTCCTCCGGCTCCGGGCCCAGGGACAAACATGGCCTGTGCTCCGGACGGTAGCCTTCGTCTCCGGCCTCGTGGTGTTGATTTACATGACCAGTGGAGTGCCCAACATCTACGCTCCCATCCTCTTGAGCATCCACACTCTCCGCCACCTTGCTCTGGCCTTCGTCGTTCCCATGCTATTGCTGGCAGGCCACCCACACCACCTGATCAACCGTCTGGTCCAACCGCGAACCGACGGGACAACAGGCTGGTATGAAATCGTGCATGGATGGAAGACTTCGACTGTCGGGCAGTTGCTCTCGCGCCCGAGTGTCACGGCTGTTCTGGTCGTGGCGGTGGCCGTCGGCCTCTACTACACACCAATGTTCCCCCTGGCACTGAACACGCTCATTGGTCAAGAACTGATGAACACCGCAGCACTGGTCGCCGGGCTCATCTTTACAAACAGTGTCCTCACTACCAGCGCCGGGCACACAGGCAGGAACCGGCAGACTCTAACTGTGCTCACGGTTGCCATCGCAGTGGGAGCGTGGGCGGTCCTCATCGCAGTCTCGCCCACCCTGTTGCAACCAGAGTGGTTCACTGAACTCGGCAGAGAATGGGGGCTGCCCCCGCTTTCCGACCAGCACCGTGGTGCCACCAGCATCGTGCTGGCCGGATTCATGCCACTCCTGGTGATGGCCGTCTACTCGTTGTTCAAACCTGACCCCAGCACGACTGCCGCCACTTCCGCTGCGACTCCAGAAATGGCCCGCACATGAGGCAGCGACCACACCAACGCCTCCGGCCCAGCGCGCTGAACACATTCTTGGACGTATCGTTGAGACACTGCTCCAACACTCGGCTCCCAGGGACCACAGTGCGAAGAGGTCTCAAAAACTGTGTCGCAGGCTGCCAAAAGTAGCGTCACGAAGGTGAGGACGCGAGTGGTGGAAATTTGGATGAGAGAGATGAGGTCGTGCGAGTGGCAGAACTGATGTGGACACCAACCCAGGCTCCATCCATGGAAGCTTTCCTCGGGTTTAACTTACAACCCATTCCGATCATTCCTGTCATCGCTGGGATCCTTGCTCTGGCCTATATTGCCGGATGGATCCGACTCCGACTCCTGAAACGGCCATGGCCGTTCTGGAGAGGCATGCTTTTCCTCCTCGGATGCCTTCTCTTGGCTGCCGTGATGGGCTTGGCCATCGAAGGCTACGGACAACTCATGTTCTCGGTATTCATGTTCCAGCAAATGACGCTGATGATGGCCGTGCCACCGCTGCTCCTCCTCGGTGCACCGGGAACGCTGCTGCTGCGCGCCACTCCTCGCAATCTTCCCGGGAGAATCGCACTCAAGGTCGCGATCTTCGGTCTACGGTCGTGGGCGGGAAAGGTCATTGTCCACCCATTTTTCTCGATCCCACTCTTCCTCGCTCTCTTCTATGGCCTCTATCTCTCAGACGCGGCAAGCACCCTGTTGGGCATTGGAATTGTCGGACACGTCGGATTGGAACTGGTCTTCCTGTTCACCGGCATCGTCTTCAACGCCACGCTCATTCCCGCCGATCCTCTGCCAGTGCCCGAATCACATATCGTGCGCATCTTCCACTCCTTCCTCGAAGCCGGCCTTCACGCCTTCTTCGGCGTGATCGTCATGATGGCGACGCTGCCGCTTGTGGACCGGTTTACCCAAGCCCCGGGGGCTTGGGGGATCGATGTCATGGAGGACCAGAAACTCGCGGGAGGGATCGCGTGGGCCTATGGTGAGGGGCCAGCTGTGGCGATTTTGCTTGTCGTTCTCATCACGTGGTTTCGCCAAGAAGATAAGAACAACCGGGTCAGAGACCGTCACGTCGATGCCTTCGGTGATAAAGAACTCGAGGCGTACAACGCATACCTGGGACGACTCGCCAGCGGCGAGGAACGAATCTAACCCCTCCATATTCGGAGAAGCCGGATCGGCGCAAGTATTCATATAGGCAGAGCAACGCTCGCGCTGGGGCCCTCTTAAATGCCAGTACCAGGTTTCTTCGGCCAGGGCGCTAGCGTGAAGTAGCATGGCTTGCCGACGGGCTAGGACGACCAACTTCGTTGAAGACTGGCCCCAGGCTCACCTGAAGACACTGTTCAGTATTGCCACGCAGCCAAATCCAGTCTTCGGCAATCCGAGGCAACGTTCTTGCATACCGAACAAGAGTCTCAGACCACTGTGGCAAATCCACCAATTAGGCCCTGCAAACCATTCACCCATTGAGTCCACACGCCGGTGATCAGCAGTATTCCTATTCCGATAAGAACGGCTCCTCCAGCGCGGGTGATGGCGACATGATGGTCTTTGACCCATCGCATGCGGCCACCTCCTCTAATGAGCAGCAAGGAGACAAGCAGGAAGGGAATGCCAAGACCCAGACAATAGCTCAGCGTCAGGATTGTCCCGCGAAGCATCGCTCCGGTTCCTGTCGGCCCAAAGCTCGTCGTTAACGCAAGCACTGCCGCTAATGTCGGTCCCATGCACGGTGCCCAACTGAACGCGAAAGCACCGCCGAGAAGCGGGGCTCCCCACAGCCCTGCCTGAGGGCGACTTCTGATGCGCCACTCCCGCTGGAGGACGTTCAAGCCACCCATGAAAATGATCCCTGCAATGATGACGATCGCGCCCATAATGCGATTGATCACGTCTGCCCAGCCACTGAGAAGTATTCCCGTGAGAGAAAAGACGAGTCCGATCGCCACGAAGACAGCAGAGAAGCCGAGCATGAAGAGAAACACGCCAATGAGAACGCGGAATGTCTTCTGCTCTTCGAGTGACTTTCCCGCGAGCCCAGTCACATACCCGAGGTAGCCAGGAACGAGCGGTAGTACGCACGGTGACAGGAAGGAGATTACTCCGGCAATCGCGGCAATCGGAATCGCCAGCAGCATGGGTCCCGAGCTTGCTATCTGGGAGAACTGCTCGCCAATTGATGCCATCATGACCGGGATTCGCCATCGAGTACATCAGTGATGAGACCATCGAGAGTTGAGCGGTCAACGACGCCCACGACACGAGCGGCGGGACGGCCCTTGGAATCGAGAACCACAGTCGAAGGCACAGCCTGGGGCGGCAGCAGACCACTCAGCGCCGACACTGCCCGACCTTCTTTGTCGAGCATCGACGGGTAAGTGATGCCGAACTGCCGAGCGAACGCGTCGGCAGCGGCCGCTTCGTCTCGGACGTTTATTCCAAGAAATCGGACCTCGTCGTCGCGGAACGATTCGTAGCTGTCTTGGAGGTCTGGTGCCTCCTCTCGGCAGGGTGGGCAAGCTGCGTACCACAAGTTCAAGACGACTGGCCCACCTTGCCAATCATGGAGATCGAACATATCCCCGCTTGTCGTCTCTCCCGCCAGTTCCACAGTCGCAGAGCGTTCCGATTCGGGAATCTGAGTAACGACTCCCTTACCTGACACGTACCCTTGGTCGTTTGAACCAGAAGATGCCTCGGCCCCGTTGTCGGCGGGAGCGCATCCTGTCACCACCGCCAGCATGAGAGCGAGCACAGCGCCGCCATAAGCCAGACGTGAGAAGTTGTGGGCTCGAGATCGCGGCGCATGCGTGTTTCGCACGGGGCTCCTTGGATGCAATAGATATTCAACCGTATTCTACGGTTGGTAGAATACGGTCAACGCTACCTTAGGTTCCACCCAGATAGGTCATCAAGTAATGTATAGTCATTGTATGCTGACTATTGCTTCTCGTGTAAATGTGATGAACCGATTGGGCCGGGCCATGGCAGATGGGACACGGTCGCGGATCCTGCTGTCCCTGTTAGATAAGCCGGGCTATCCCGCGCAACTGGCGCGTGACCTTCGGCTGACGCGAACAAACGTGTCGAATCATTTGGCGTGCCTACGTGGGTGCGGGATTGTTGTCGCTGAACCCGAGGGTCGACAGACCCGGTACGAGATCGCCGATCCCCATCTTGCTGCCGCGCTGATGGCGCTGGTGGATGTGACGCTGGCCGTCGACGAGCATGAACCCTGCATCGATCCGACCTGCTCCGTTCCCGGGTGCTGTACGCCCCATGACGAGCCCCTCGCAGCTGAGGCTCTGCAGTGAGTCGCGAATGTTGTGGCCCCGACGACGCAGTGACGCCTGACCCAGTTGACGCCGATGAGGTGGCCGGTCTCGATGAGCACGAGGAGGTGCCGCCGTGGTGGCGCGATCGTGCCCTGGCGTTACCTGTCGCCTCCGGATTGCTGTGGGTGGCCGGTCTCATTCTGCAATGGACCGGTCTAGAGATTCCTGCGCTGGTCGTCTTCGCGCTCGGCCTGGCGGCCGGTGCGTGGACCTTCGTACCGGGCACGTTGAAGCGTTTGTTCACAGCCCAGGGCCGCGGGCGTTTGGGCGTAGGACTGCTGATGACGATTGCCGCGATCGGTGCCGTCCTCCTTGGCCACATCGGTGAGGCGGCGGCATTGGCTTTCCTGTTCTCTGTTGCCGAGGCCCTGGAGGACCGCGCAATGGATCGCGCGCAGCAGGGGCTGCGCGCCCTGCTCTCACTCATTCCCGACACCGCCCGCATCTCCCGGTTGGCCGGCGAACAGACAATCCCAGCCGCAGACGTTCGCGAGCTTGATGTGCTCGTCGTTGGTGCCGGAGAGCGAGTCGCCACCGACGGAGTTGTGACCACCGGCCGCTCCTCGGTGGATACCTCAGCGATCACGGGGGAATCGATCCCGGTCGAGGTCGTCCCCGGTGACGAGGTGTTGGCGGGCTCGGTCAATGGTTCCGGTACGCTCAATATCGAAGCCAGCGCCGACGGACGTGACAATTCGCTGACGAAGATCGTGCATCTCGTCGAGCAGGCACACGCGAACAAGGGTGAGCGTGCCCGCATGGCCGATCGTATTGCCCGCCCCCTGGTGCCGCTCGTGCTGATCGCTGCTACGCTGATCGCGGCATTCGGGTTTGTCATCGGTGACCCGGGTACCTGGATCGAGCGGGCCCTGGTGGTGCTCGTGGCAGCATCGCCATGTGCGTTGGCGATCGCGGTGCCGGTCACGGTGATTTCTGCGATCGGGTCAGCGAGTAAATTGGGTGTCGTCATCAAGTCCGGTGCCGCGTTCGAGCAATTCGGGACCATCGGTCGAGTCGCGTTCGATAAGACCGGTACTCTCACCCGCAACCAGCCCCGGGTCGTGGCCACCCACACCAGCGGAGATCACACTCAGACGCAGATTCTCGATTTCGCTGCGGCACTGGAAAAATCGAGCACGCACCCGCTTGCCGAGGCTATCAGTGTCGCCGCATCCACCCACCCGGAGGCCACGGACGTCGACGAACTCCCCGGCCACGGTCTTACCGGAACGGTCCAGGGGCGACGTGTGCGCGTCGGTAGTCCCCGTTGGATCACCCCGCACGGCCTGACTGAGCAGGCTGCGGAGCTGGCCGATCAGGGTATGAGCATCATCGTCGTCGAGATCGATGACCAAATCGGTGGGGTGATTGGTATCCGTGATGAGCTGCGCCCCGAGGCCGCCGAGGCGATCACGGCTCTGCGTGACCAGGGTATCTCGACAGTGATGCTCACTGGTGATAACACCCGCACTGCTCAAGCGATCGCTGCCCAGGCCGGCATCGATGAGGTCCATGCCGAGCAGCTGCCTGAGCACAAGGCCGAGCACATCCGCGCCTCGACCGACCAGGTGCCAACGGCGATGATCGGCGATGGCATCAACGACGCCCCCGCCTTGGCCTCGGCCACCGTTGGCATCGCGATGGGCGTGTCCGGGTCCGCAGCCGCGGTGGAGACGGCCGACATCGCATTCACCGGCACCGACCTGCGGTTGATCCCCGACGCCCTGGCCCATGCCAAGAAGGGCCGGTCAATCATGACTGGCAATATCGCCCTGGCTGTAGCGATTATCGTGGTGCTCTTCCCACTGGCGCTCTTTGGCGTGCTCGGCCTCGCTGCCGTCGTGCTGGTACACGAGATCGCCGAGGTCATCGTGATCCTCAACGGCCTCCGGGCCGCCCGGTCGAAGCGCCGTATCTACCCATCCAATGTCAGCGACGCAACCACACCGTCGTCGACGAACTCTGTGAAAGCGAGCGACTATTGAGCCGCAACGTGAAAGTGTCCCGGGCAATGATCGGTGTTGCCGCCCTCGTCCTCGTCGGACTGCTGGTGGTCAATAACGGCGATGACGAACCGCAACAAAAAGCCACACCGGCCGGTGGAGACACCAGCGACTTACTAGTCCGTGACGACAGTCCCCGCCTATCTGAAGGCGGGGAGGTGGTGTTCGTGGAATTCCTCGACTTCGAGTGCGAGGGGTGTCTGTCTCTTTACCCGGTGATCGAGGACCTGCGCGAAGAGTACGGGGACCGCGTGACCTTTGTCGTGAGGCATATGCCGATGCACAACAACTCCGTCAACGCTGCACTGGCAGCCGAGGCCGCCGCTGAGCAGGGCGAGTTCGAGGCCATGTATCAGCGCTTGTTCGACACGGCCGAAGAATGGGGCCACCAAGAGACATCACAACGCAAGGCGTTTGACAAATACGCTCAGGACCTCGGCCTGGACATGGACAAGTACACCGCAGCCTATGATGATCCGGCCACACTCGAACGCATCGAACAGAGCCAGAAAGACGGACAGACGCTCGGGGTCACCGGAACACCCACGTTCTTCCTCGATGGCCAGAAACTCGAACCCCAAAGCGTCACTGATCTGGAGGAAGCCTTCGATGCTGCCCTCCAAGACTGAGACTCACACCGAGACCAAGACCCGGGACACCCAAATCGTGCGCGTCTCGGGCCTGGGGGTGTTGTTCGTAGCGGGCGGCGTCATCGGTTTGATCGCGGCTGTGGTTTTGCTGGTAGAGAAGATGGCACTAGCAGCCAATCCTGACTACATCCCCAGCTGCAACGTGAATCCGGTCCTCTCCTGCGGCTCGGTAATGGCGACTGCGCAGGCCGAGGCTTTCGGCATCCCCAACCCGATCATCGGCGTCGCCGGTTTCGCCATCGTCGCGGCCATCGGCACAGGTCTACTCGCGGGAGGCCGATACGCAGCATGGTTCTGGATTAGCGTTCAGGTCGGAGTGACGTTCGCGGTCGTGTTCGTCCATTGGCTGATCTACCAGAGCCTCTACGTCATCGACGCACTGTGCCCTTACTGCATGGTCGTCTGGGCCGTGACGATCCCGATCTTCTGGTACACGACAGCTAGAAACCTTCGAGCACTGGGCAAAAAGCAAACGTGGATCACGTTACTGAATGAGTACCGTGGGGCGATCCTGACTGGCTGGTTCCTTATCATCATCACTCTGATCGCCAACCGCTTCTGGGACTATTGGACAACGCTCTTGTGACACGCGACGCCGACGAGCCGCCAGCGTTCTTGGAAGTCGCGACCACCTCGTATTGAGCCGTAGACCAGCCTGTAGATCCTACTTACTTGTGCCGCCATTTAAGTCTGGAGGAAGGCCGCCATTTAAGTCTGCAGCTCACAGCCCTATAGGCAGCATTTTGGGACAATGGGCACGGGCTCATCACACGAGCCCCGGTGAGATCACACCGGCGCTACGATTTCGAGCTCCGCCATTGTCAGGCCGTAGCGAATTGACCGAGACTGAACGACAAGATCGAATTTCCAGCCCGGATCCAGCCTCGCGCAGAAAACTTCAAAACAAGATCGGTCATGAGCACAGTCCGGTGAAAGTAGAAGCCACTTTGCGACGAAAGGGGCTGTAATGTGGCGTCAGTCACCGTAGCCTTGAAGCTTTGATGAAGAATCACGTCGCAGAAGGAAAATGGGCCCGTCGGCCTGCTGCTTCGGCTTAGATTTATGTCATGTCTAAGCCGCAAATGCTTAAAGCCACTACTCGACCGATGGAATTGGCAGATCTAGAGTCGGTTGCAAAGCAACACCTTGCTCATTTGCCAGCAGGGTTCTTCGGCAGCCTGGGCGAAAGGTTTCTCGTCGCGTACTATCGCACATATCTCACGAGTCCGGTCGCTGTCGCATTGATTGTCGAAGTGGACGGACAACCAGTCGGGTATTTGGTCGGAACGGTTGACGAAGCTAGTCATCGTCAACACGTAATCAGGCTTGAAAGAACTCGATTAGCAATCACTGGACTGTGGTGCATGGCTATGCGCCCACAGATTGTTCCTCGCTTCGTGAGAACTCGTCTGCGCAAGTACGGAAGAGCGATCAGGCTCAGCGTCCATCGCAACGCTCGGAGTCAACGACCGAGGCGCCTAGGCGTTCTACACCACATCGCGATCACGTCAACTAAGCAAAGATGCGGCCTCGGATCCGAACTTGTCAGCAAGTTCGTTTCCATTGGACAGATCCATTCCGTTGAAGCTTTCCAGCTACTGACTCACACGAGCAACCAATCTGCGAAGCGCTTTTATCTGAAGCACGGCTGGTCCGTCAAAGACGAAATATCCGACAATGACGGAGAGGAATGGGTGTTGATGACTTGCTAATCACAAAACTTCGTTCAATTCGCATAAAGCTCGTCGGTATCCTCTTGTTGACATCGATGCTGGTAACAGGATGTTCACTCGTGTCAGAACCTGAAGATCGATCGCTCACATCTCCAACTGTAGACGCCGTTCCCACGCTCCCGTCTATGAGCTCGTTCGAACTCGTCGACGCTGAGAAACACCGCAAAATCAAGCAGTCCGGGGTCAGCTTTCTCGAAGCGATTCTGAATTACAAGGACGGGGATCAGGGCTTCGACTCCGCCCAGCAACGGGCAAAGCGACAGGGTGTATCAGCCTATGATGTCCAGGCGTTGGAAGACTTGAAACCGCTCATCAGCAGCAGTGATGCGACATCCACGTCGATAGTCTATCCGCAGCTCGGCGGCCTGACCGAAAATGAAGGGGCGCTGATTGTCGTTCTTGAAGTAACCCGCCAAAGCGGAACTAAGCTGAGGACGTCAACATTAACTCTGGACGTTCGCATGAAGCTTTTCGACGGCATCTGGAAGGTCAGCCGTATAAAAGGTACGGATAATCTGGCAGAGACCGAGACGGGACACTCTGCGTCGCCCGGAGCGAGTCCCGGATACGAAACATTGAGTCAGGACGAACGTGACTTCGTCAGTGCCCAAGACATAGATCTTCCGGACAGTGCAATCTCGGACATCCTCACAGGTGACATCCAACCGCTTCCACTGAAGATTTCAAATGAGTTCGCAAAGAACTACAAAATCTCGGTTGCAGTCCTGCGGACAGGACATCCTAGAAACGTTTTTGCCACTGAGAGAGTAAGCAATCACACGCGAGGGAGGGCCATCGATGTTTGGGAGATCGACGGCGTTGCCATTGCCGAATTAGCTACTCGTCCGAAAGAGAACAATCCTGCCTACGAACTCATGTCTCTCGCACTTGAGATGGGAGCAGACGAGGTCGGCGGACCTTGGCGCATCGCAACTCAGTTTGGCGCGACATTCAGCAACGAGGTGCATCAGGACCATATACATATCGGGGTTGAACCGAAATGACCTCCGTGCTCGTCGCGCTGTCTTCACCTCTTGGTCCGTTGCGGGAGAACAGCGCGAAGGTGGACTCATCCAATATAGGTGGTGGCATCGAACAGCAATCGGTTGCCTGTAGCGATAGTTTCAACGGAGCACGTCGTGCGAGAACGCAGCTCACGAAAACTTGGCATGAGCCCACCGGATTTCGACGCAATGTGCAGGTACACAGGATCTCAACGGGCACACTAGACTCATGACTCATTCCGAAAACACCGAAACTAGCCTTGGGCGAGTCCTTGTCGTCGAGGATGAAAAGTCGTTGGCTCAGATGGTGTCTATCTATCTCGGTCGTACCGGCTTTGACGTCACTCAGGTACATACAGGCGTTCAAGCGCTTAGTGTAGCCCGCGAATGGGAACCTGATGTGGTGTTACTGGATCTGGGATTGCCCGGAGCAGACGGGATCGAAGTCTGCCGCAGTATTCGCTCGTTCTCGGAGTGCTATGTCCTCATCGTCACGGCACGAGGCAGTGAGGATGACAAGCTGGTCGGGCTGGCAGCAGGTGCAGACGATTACATCACAAAACCGTTCAGCGTAAGGGAACTAGTGGCTCGAGTACAGGCGGTGTTACGCCGTCCTCGCACCGGTGACACGACTCGAGGGCAGGGTTCCCGACAGTTTCTGAATCTCGCAATAGACCTCGCCGCCCACGAGGTCCGTTGTGACGGATTCAGGGTTTCACTGACCCGCACGGAGTTTGACCTTCTCGTCATCCTGTCAGCACGTCCCCATAAAGCTTGGTCACGCAGAGAACTCTTGGATGCGGTCTGGGATCCCTCGTGGGTGGGTGATGAACGTGTTGTCGATGTCCATATCGGCCACCTCCGCCACAAGCTCAAAGCGGCTGCGCAAGGTACAGATTTTGTCGAAACTGTGCGCGGAGTTGGTTACCGAATGGTGGCACTTTGAGCAATCGCCCCGCAAGACACGGTTTAGCGTTTCGGCTTCTGGGCAGTCATTTGCTGGTAACGGTCACCAGCTTATCTACAGCGGCAGTAGTGACTACGCTGGTCGGCCCGGCACTATTTCACCAACACATACTGATCCCGGACAGTTCAGAAGGTTCGGACCAGATTGTGCATGCGGAGCAGTCTTTTCGGGAAGCGAACCTGATCACACTCCTCGTGGCACTGGTGTCTGCACTGGTGTGCGCCTTAGTGGTGACATGGTGGCTGTCTCGCAGGATCCAGGTCCCCCTAGAGCAATTGACTCAGGCCACCACCGGAATGGCCAATGGCAACTACAATGTGCGAGTTCCGCAAATGGGGGCTGGAACCGAAGTCGACGCCTTAGCTGAGGCGTTCAACTCCATGGCCCATCGGCTGGAGAGAACTGAAGATACCCGCCGCCGACTGCTTTCGGATCTCGCTCATGAAATGGGCACTCCCCTGTCAGTACTGACTGTTTACGTCGAGGGACTCCAGGATGGAGTGACTTCCTGGAATTCTGCCACAAGCGAGGTAATGGACGAACAGCTGGGACGGCTGACCCGGCTTGTCGAAGACATCGATGATGTCTCCCGTGCGGAGGAAGGAAGAATTGATCTTGACATTTCTGAAGTGGCCGTATCAGAGCTCACAAACTCCTCGGCTGCAGCGTTCCACGAAGCCTTTGATGCCAAAGGCGTATCACTTCTAGTCGAAAACGCTGAAGCAAATCAACGAGTTTGCGTTGACCGGCATCGTATGGCTCAAGTGATCGACAACTTACTATCCAACGCATTACGACACACTCCACCTGGAGGACTCGTAAACATCAGCATCCATTCTCAGGATGAAACGTCGATTGTCCTTGCCGTCCGTGACACAGGAGAGGGACTCACCCCCGACCAAATCAGTCACATCTTCGAACGCTTCTATCGGAGTGACACTGCCCGCGACCGCGAGCACGGAGGGTCAGGAATCGGCCTCACCATATCTCGAGCGCTGATGGAAGCCCAGGGAGGCGCATTGAATGCCAAGTCGCAGGGAATTGGCCACGGCTGCCTTTTCACACTCCGTCTGCCACGACAGGCTATTCGGTAGATCTCTTTGGGCTTCAAGGCAACATGGCCGCATCCACTGTTAGACACGCATATGAAAAAGGACGGCGTCGCAACTTTCTTCGCGCGCGATACCGGTGGTCGACACATCGGCTCGATGACGCCGCTACGAGACTGCCACCTCGGCGATCCGCTCGGGGTTCTTCACATCATCGGAGTGACCACGCCCTGCGGCTGATGCAGTTTCAGTAGTCTGCACGCGATGGGCTCCCCAACCGAGTTAGCGCCGGGGGCGTGAGAGCGGGTGATCAAGGCGACGACGTAGCCGACATCGGCATGTAAGGATACGGTCTCCGAGGCTACGAGCCCCACCGAGCATTAGCACGCGGTCCGCGTCGGCTATGGAGCACACGGTGAGGAGGCCACGAGCGCGTACGGCTTGACCGCGTGCCGGCTCCCGTTGGTGATGACGAGCGTATCGAAGGCTCGTCGCCCGGCGGTGGCGAGGCGAACCTCTAGGGTTCGCGGGCCGGTGGGGCCACGCCCTTGTTGGCCCGGGTCCGATTGGAAGGCTGTTCGCCGGTTCGGGTGAACAACTCGACGTCGACGCCCGAAGCGTGCAGAGCTTTCACGGTTGCGGTTCGGCTGCGTCGGCGCTACTAAGTCCGTCTGTCGAGCGCATTAGGTGTCCTCCGTCGTGACTATGATCTGGGTGAAGGCTGGCAACAGGACTGCGTCGATGTACCAGGGTGCGTCGCCCGGGTCGAGGCGTCCTGCTCGGACTTCCTCCGCTGCGCCGTTCATTACCACGTGAGTCGTGGTCAGCAACCAGGTCACGGGCAGGTCCGTCCGGAACGCGCCCTCGCGCTGACCCCGGAGCAGTAGCGTGCGCATGCGCGCCTCGGCCTTCTCGTGCAGCTCGCGGATGCGGGCTGCGGGAAGTTCTTTCTGCGCGGCCGCCAACAAGGCGCCTGATTGGTCGACGAGCACCCAGCTGGAAGAAACCAGGCGCTGGAACGCCGCGGCGGCCTCGCCGTCGAGAGAGACTTCTTTCAGAACCTCTTCGCCGCGTTCAAGGCTGTCCACCAACGCTTCTTCGATGAGCTCGGCGCGGGTCTGGAAGTGGCCATACAACGTCATCCGGCCCACTCCGGCCTCAGCGGCGATGTCGGCGACCGAGGCGTCAAGGTTCCCGCGGATCGCCGTCACCGTCGCCGCCAGGATCTTCGCCCGGTTGCGCTGGGCGTCGGCCCGCTGGTTGGCCGCGCGGGTCGCTGTCGCAGGGGCACGCCGGGTGCCCCGTGTCGGCCGAGCCCTATTCGTCGGCATCGTCCACCTCACAAGTCGTACGGGAATGTATGACATAGTGTAGCTGTTATATTCCGTACACCGATGATTGAGTTACGGTGCCGTCGCCCGACTGGCGACGAACAAACGAGAGGAGTAGAGCGCTATGAGTACGACACACACGTCTCCGGGGGTGCGACATGAGTAGCACAAACGCACCGGCAACACAGACCGGCGCCAAGCAATGGTGGGGTCTGACAGTCCTGGTGATCCCTTCCACGCTGCTGTTCATGATGCTGACGATCCTGTTTCTTGCGGCACCGAACTTGGCTACCGACCTGAACCCGTCGAGCGCGGAGCTGCTGTGGATTCTCGACATCTATGGCTTCGTGATGGCCGGATTCCTGGTCGCGATGGGCGTGCTCGGAGACCGGGTGGGTAAACGCCGCCTGATGGTGATCGGCGCGATCTTGTTCGCAGTTGTCTCCATCGCGGCAGCACTGACGACTGAGCCATCGCTGATGATCGTCTGGCGCGCAATCCTGGGTCTGGCAGGTGCGATGATGCTGCCCGCCACACTCGGACTAATCTTCGTGCTGTTCTCCGATGCCAAACAGCGCGGCGTGGCCATCGGGATATGGGCCGGCGGCATCTCAGCTGGTGTCGCGCTCGGCCCCTTGCTCAGCGGCCTGCTGCTGGAGGCGTATGGATGGGAGGCCACCTTCCTGGTGGCTGTGCCGATCATGGCCCTGGTGGTCATCGGTGCACCACCCCTCGTGCCCGAGCACCGCGACCCCAAGGCGCGGTTCGACCTCTTCAGCGCACTGCTGTTGGTGGCGTCCTTGCTGGCGATCATCTACGGCA
Organism: Brevibacterium antiquum; assembly: GCF_016107655.1. Classification (GTDB taxonomy): domain Bacteria; phylum Actinomycetota; class Actinomycetes; order Actinomycetales; family Brevibacteriaceae; genus Brevibacterium; species Brevibacterium antiquum. Next base: position 22,964 of record NZ_JABASX010000012.1, on the reverse strand, counting down.
TCAAGCGGTTCGCCACGCAGCAACCGGCAAGCTTCTCGATTGCACTGCTGACGATCGGTGCTCTGATCGGTTTGTGGTTCGTGATCAGGCAGCTGCGTGCGAAGCAACCGCTGCTGGACGTGCGCTTGTTCCGCAACCGGACGGTCAGCGGAGCTCTCGCAGTCTTCCTGCTTTCCGCGGCGGCCCTGGGCGGTGTCTACCAGCTGTTTGCACAGTACCTCCAGCAGGTACAGGGCCTTTCACCCTTGCAGGCCGGGTTCGCGATTCTGCCGGCAGCAGCGGTACTGATCGTGGTTTCCGCCCTCTCACCGGTGTTCGCCCGGAAGTTCCGGCCCGGGAATGTGATCGCGACCGGCCTGCTCACCCAGGTCGTCGGCTACGTCCTGTTCACCCAGCTCGACACTGGGACAGGTCTGGCGCTGGTGATTGCCAGTTTCGTGATCACCTATCCCGGGGTTGCCCCGTCGATGGCCTTGACCACCGAATTGGTGGTGAGTTCGGTCCCGCCGGAGAAGGCTGGTGGCGCCTCGGGGCTCGCGACCACGGTGAACGATCTCGGCATCTCCCTCGGCGTCGCGCTGATCGGCAGTGTCGGCGCGGTTGCCTACCGCAATCAGATTGCCGGCACGCTCCCGGGCGGGTTGCCCGCTGACGCGGCGGCCGCGGCCGCCGACAGCATCGATGGCGCACTGGTCTCGGCCAGGGAACTGCCGGGAGCGCTCGGTGAACAGTTGGTCGCTGCGGCCCAGGAGGCATTCACCGGCGGACTGAATACCGCCGCGATCGTTTCGGCCGTCCTAGCCGGCACCGCCGCGATCATCGCCGCAACCCGCCTGCGCCACGTTCGCCCAACCGGCGAGGCTCAGCAGGCCACCGATGAGACGGTCAACGGTTGATTTGATACCCCACGGGGGTATATAGTTTCAGAAATGGCACACGAGTGAAGGAGTTTCAATCATGAACACGACCGAGTACCAGGTGACCGGGATGAGCTGTGGGCACTGTGAGACCGCGATCCGGGCGGAGGTCTCCGAGATCCCCGGCGTTACGGGCATCGAGGTCAGCGCGACCACCGGCCGCCTGGCTGTGACCACCGACAATCCGGTCGATGACGCCGCAGTGCTCGCGGCGGTCGACGAGGCCGGATACACCGCTGTCAGGAGCTGAGATGAAGGCACCTGCACGGCTGGGCCTGTACGGGCTGGTCCTCGTGGCCGTGTTCGCCGTGGCTGGATTCACGGCGAACGCGGCCATTCCCGAGGAGACCGTGCAGAGCTGGGCAGAAGACACCGCACAGAACACCCATCACGACGAAGGAGACACCATGGACGCCGCTGGGCACGAGGGCGGCGACACAGGCGAGACGGCTGCCCTCGGCCTGGGCATCGCGCAGGATGGTTACCAGCTCACCGCAGTGACCGCCCCCACCGACACCGGTACCGAGGAAACCCTGTCCCTGACGATCACCGGCCCGAACGGGAACCCGGTGACCGACTTCGAGCTGGAGCACGAGAAGGAACTGCACCTGATCGCCGTTCGAGCCGACGGCCAGCACTTTCGCCATGTCCATCCCGAGATGAACGACGACGGCACCTGGACGATCCCGTGGCAGTGGGACGCGGCCGGGATCTATCGGATCTTCGCAGACTTCATTCCCGCGGAGGCCGGTGAAGGACTGACCTTGTCGACCTCGGTACAGGTGGGCGGTACCTACGATCCCGCACCGGCTACCGAACCGGTCACCACGACCACCGTCGACGGCTTCGACGTCAGCGTCGAGGGCGATCTCACCGCCGGCGTGACCACCCAACTGACCATGACCATCACCCGGGCCGGTGAACTAGTCACAGAGCTGGAGCCCTACCTGGGCACCTTCGGCCACCTCGTCGCCCTGCGTGACGGGGACCTCGCCTACCTGCACGTCCGCCCCCATGGGGACGCCCCGCAGGCCGGCCAGACGTCTGGTCCGGAGATCGTATTCGAGGCCACCGCACCTACCGAGGGCCGCTACCTGCTCTACCTGGACTTCAAAGTTGACGGCGAGGTCCACACAGCCCCGCTGGTGATCGATACGACCACCAGCTCGGGCGAGAGCGACGGCGGGCACCCCGAAGATGGGGGTTTCGGTCAGGAGCCGGGCACCGGTGGCGAGCATCAGGAAGGAGAAGGCCATGACCACTGAAAACACCAGTATCGGGGTCGCCGGCATCGAGTTGCAGATCGGTGGCATGACGTGCGCCTCGTGCGCGAACCGGATCGAGAAGAAGCTCAACAAGCTCGACGGTGTCACCGCGAGCGTGAACTACGCGACCGAGAAGGCCAGCGTCACTGGTCCCGACGACCTGGACCCGCAGGCCCTGATCGCGGAGGTCGAGAAGACCGGCTACACCGCCGCGCTTCCGGCGCCTGCCAAGGGCCACAGTGACAGTTCAGAGGAGGGGGGCGAGTCGGCCGAGGACAGAGAGCTGCGTTCTCTGCGTCAGCGCCTGATCGGCGCCGCGGTCCTCGCGGTGCCAGTGATCGCGATGGCGATGATCCCAGCCTTGCAGTTCGACTACTGGGGCTTTGCCTCACTCGTCCTCGCCGCCCCCGTCGTGGTCTGGGCCGGGTGGCCCTTCCACCGCGCCACGTGGATGAACCTCAAGCACGGTGCGGCCACGATGGACACGCTCATCTCGGTGGGCACGACCGCGGCGTTGATCTGGTCCATCGTCGCCCTGTTCTTCGGCACCGCCGGCCAGCCCGGCGTCACCCACGCTTTCGAGCTGACCATCTCCCGCTCCGACGGGCTCGGGAACATCTACCTCGAAGTCGCCGCCGGGGTGATCACGTTCATCCTGATGGGCCGCTACTTCGAGAAGCGTTCCAAGCGTCGCGCCGGGACTGCCCTGCGTGCCCTGTTGGAGATGGGGGCAAAGGAAGTCTCTGTCCTTCGCGACGGCACCGAACAGCGCGTCTCCGTCGACGAGCTCGTGGTCGGCGACGAGTTCGTCGTCCGGCCCGGCGAGAAGATCGCCACCGACGGGACCATCGCCTCCGGCAACTCCGCGATCGACGCCTCGATGCTCACCGGCGAATCTGTGCCGGTCGAGGCGAGCGAGGGCGACAACGTCACCGGCGCGACCGTCAACGCCGGCGGACGCCTCGTCGTCAAGGCCACAAGGGTCGGCTCGGACACGCAGCTGGCGCAGATGGCGCAGATGGTGGAGGACGCCCAATCAGGCAAGGCGGAGATCCAGCGACTGGCCGACCGTGTCTCCGGGGTGTTCGTGCCAATCGCGATCGCCATCGCCGTCGCTACGCTCGGCGCGTGGATCGGCGCAGGCTTCCCGCTGTCGGCCGGCTTCACCGCCGCCGTCGCGGTGCTGATCATCGCCTGCCCCTGCGCTCTCGGCCTGGCGACACCGACCGCACTGCTGGTCGGCACCGGGCGCGGCGCGCAAATGGGTGTGCTCATCAAGGGCCCCGAAACCCTCGAATCCACCCGCAAGGTCGACACGATCGTCCTCGACAAGACCGGCACCGTCACCACAGGGAAGATGACCCTGACCGACGTGATCGCCGCTGACGGGGTTGACCGTGACGAGCTGCTGCGAGTCGCTGGCGGTCTGGAGGACTACTCCGAGCACCCCATCGCCCAGGCCATCGCTACCGGAGCGATCACCGAGGTCGGTGACCTGCCGGCGCCGGAGTCCTTCGAGAACATCGAGGGCAAGGGCGTCCAGGGCGTCATCGACGGCCACGCCGTCCTCGCCGGACGCGAGTCCCTGCTGGCGGACTGGTCGATCCACCTCGACCAGGACCTCAAGGCCGCCAAGCAGGCCGCCGAGGCCGAGGGCAAGACGGCCATCGCCATCGGCTGGGACGGACAGGCGCGGGGGGTGCTGGTCGTCTCCGACCAGATCAAGCCCACCAGCGCCCAGGCCATCGCCCAGTTCAAGGAGCTCGGGCTGACGCCGGTGCTACTGACCGGCGACAACCAGGCGGTGGCTGAGCAGGTCGCCGCCGAGGTCGGCATCGACCAGGTCATCGCCGAGGTCATGCCCAAGGACAAGGTCGACGTCGTCGCCCGACTCCAAGACGAGGGCAAGGTCGTGGCGATGGTCGGCGACGGCGTCAACGACGCCCCCGCCCTCGCCCAGGCCGACCTCGGTCTGGCGATGGGCACCGGCACCGATGTGGCGATCGAGGCCGCCGACATCACTCTCGTCCGGGGCGACCTACGGGCGGCCGCGGACGCGATCCGGCTGGCCCGGCGCACGCTGCGGACGATCAAGACGAACCTGTTCTGGGCCTTCGCCTACAACACCGCCGCGATCCCCCTGGCCGCCTTCGGGCTCCTCAACCCGATGCTCGCGGGCGCAGCGATGGCGCTCTCGTCGGTGTTCGTCGTCTCCAACAGCCTGCGGCTGCGGACCTTCAAGGCCCGCGCGGACGACGCCAGCGACCCGGCACCGGCCGGTCCGGCACCAGCCCGCGAGCCGGTGGCCGCCTGATCCACCCATCCGTCATCACCCAACCATGAAAGGAAATATCTGATGACTGCACATGAGAACCTCAATCTCACCGACGCCTCGGCCGCCGAGGGAGGAAGCTGTTGTGGCCACGCTCCCAGCGCCGAGTCCACCGCTCATACCCCGGCCGCAGACATGGCCAAGTGCCCGGTCATGGTCGGCACCCCCGTTGTTAAGGCCGAGGCAGAGGCCGCCGGCCTCTACCGCGACTACAACGGTGAGCGGTATTGGCTGTGCTGCGGTTCATGCGGGCCGCTCTTCGACGCCGACCCCGACCGGTACGTGAACGCCGCCTAAGCAATTCCCTCCTCGGTGATTCCGCGCTCCTCGATCCAAGCTTCAGGGGGCGCGGAATCACCGACGACAGCAGTCGAAACTACTTCAGCGACAACAGCTTCGCCGGGAAAGAACGTTGAGATGAACAGAAGGATGACGACTGCCTGCCGCAGCAGCCCTGAACCCTCCACGCAGGTAGACGTCATAACGCTTAGCCCTGTATTGGCCAGATCCGCCCAGTCCCGTTTTGGATTCGACGCGCATTACTGGAACGGGCTCAACGGGCTAATGAAAATGTTCTCATCGAAGGTCTCGGACACGGTGGCCGGACAGTAAATGAATAGCACTTGGCGGGTACGCCGCTATGGGGCGCGTTTAGCATATTCGAGTACCAAACTTTTCCCAGCTCTCGTGGCATACTTTTTCACAAGACGCGTCAGCCCGACTTCCCGCCGGCGTCTCCGCTTGAGGACGCGGGACTTTATGTGAGTCCTGCGCCCCCTTCCACCCGCGCGAAACGTTGATTAGTCTCGACGGAGTAGGCAGATGCCTACCGGCTTTCTCGGATCGACAGAAGGAGCGAAATCATGACTCATCATGTGGCCTCAATGCTGGAGACCTACCCGAAGAACCTTGGTGACATCGACCGGCAAAAGTTGGCTGAATGTATCGAAGCCTGCTTCGAATGCGCGCGGACCTGCACTGCCTGCGCCGATGCCTGCCTCGCGGAGGACACAGTAGCCGAGCTGACACAGTGCATCCGCCTGAACCAGGACTGTGCCGACGTCTGCGCAGCCACCGGCCGCGTGCTCTCTCGCCAAACCGGCACCAACATCGACCTCAACCGCGTTCTACTCGAAACCTGCCGCACGGCGTGCCGCACCTGCGCCGAAGAATGTGAAAAGCATGCGGAGATGCACGCACATTGCAGGACGTGCGCCGAAGCATGCCGACGCTGCGAACAGGCCTGCGCAGACCTCCTGGCCTCGCTGGACTGAGAACAGCGCGCAATTACGCGACAGGAGTCCGAACAATCCTGGGCAGTGTTCATTCCAAAGCACACTTGATGTGACTACAGGTATGAACACTGCCCAGGATTGTTTTTGCCGTACTCGAGACCTGCTCGACAAGCAGGGAATGCGAGCTGGAGCGTTAGGCGAGCTGGAGATCAGTAACGCAGGTCGCACCCTCATCGGTTGTGGCGAACTCGGTCGAACCAACCTTCTCATCGTAGCCAATTTTGATGGTTCCCTGGATATCGCTTGGCACCCAGAACCCGACGAAACCGTTATCGAAGGTCGTCGCTTGTTCATCGACCACGTTGTCGCCAGTGGATTCATCGGTGATCCGGACATCAAGCTTTTTGTTGCCGAGCTCTCCCTGGCAGGTCGTCAGGCTGTGATAAAAGCAGTCGTGAGTGGTGTTTACATACGGTGCAATCGAAAGATACGTCTTCTCTGCCGGTAGATCGAGTGTCACTTCCTGTGCTTCGCCGGCCAGTACCAGTTCATCAGGATAGACCGAAGCCATGAGATCAGTTGGTCGCTTCTCTACTGCCAGTTGGTCGAGGTGATTGATGGCTTCAACGGCGTCCATTCCTGCCAGCCCGTGATCTGAAAGGAATTCCTCCGACGAGACCTGGTCGACATCGGGCCACGGATCTGAGTTCTCGGTTGCGCATCCAGCCAGCACAAGTGTCAGGGCTGCTATAGCAATTCCTCGTCGTTTCACTTCATCTCCTCGCGTTTGATTCGGGGCTCTGCCCGGTGTTTCTTTTCAATACCGGAATGGGACCGGTCGCTGCCGCGCGGCTCATGATTATGGTGTCAATCACAAACCTCGAGCGAGTTGCCTTTTCCATTGACAATAATACCCCCACTGGGTATATGGTCGGGATCAGATACCTGCCCCAGGTATCCAATTATGGAGGAACAACATGAGCGAGAACAGTGAGTTCAACGTTTCAGGCATGACATGCGGACACTGCGAAATGTCAGTCCGTGAAGAAGTCCAGGAGATTCCGGGCGTGACAGACGTTCAGGTTTCTCACCAGACCGGAAAGCTCGTTGTCACCTCGAATTCCAACGTCTCGGACGCCGTCATCAAAGCTGTGCAGGAAGCGGGATACCAGGCAGCGCCCGCATAGAAGCGGCATGATTCGAAGCCCGTTTCTGCCGAATGCCCGGCTCGCTTACCACTCCGAGGCCTGGCAACATTCGGCGTACCGCGCGGACTGACGACCCGGTGTCCCACCACGATCATTTCCATCACCGCATGAAACCTGAGGAGCATCCACATGGCGACTAGCCAAGAGCCAGCCGACGTCACCATCTGTCAGTCGAATAGAGCTCAAGAGGATTCCTCTTGCCATGTCGCTGGTCATGAGCACGGATACATCCGAAACAAGGGTCAATATCAGCGACGGCTGGCACGCATCGAGGGACAGGTTCGGGGTATCGAGCGGATGGTGGAACAAGAGCAGTAGTGCATCGACATCCTCACCCAGGTCTCTGCCATCCAATCAGCATTGCGCAATGTCGCTCGAGGGCTTCTCGATGACCATATGCGCAGCTGCGTCGTCGACGCGGTCAAGGACGGCGGAGCAGAAGCCGATGACAAGCTCGACGAAGTCTCTGAAGCCATCAGCCGTCTGATGCGCAGCTGAACGACCATTGCCAGTAGTCCGGTAGCAGGAGGACAATATGAGTACCCCACACCACCACGATCACCACACCGGCGCGCACGAATCGCCCCAGACTCATGCCTCGGCGTCTGCGACGAACCACGACAATTCAGAGCACCACCTCGACCACCACTCCCCCAGCGCTCAGAACCACGAAGCGCACGACCACGATTCGCACAGCGGCCATGGGGGCCATGCCGGCCATGGTGATCATGCGGCGATGTTCAAGAACAAATTCTGGTTGAGCCTGGCACTGTCGATCCCGGTCGTGTTCTTCAGCCCGATGTTTGCCGGCCTCCTCGGGTATACGCCACCGGAGTTCCCGGGAGTCGATTGGATTGCCCCTGTGTTGGGCACCGTCATCTACTTCTATGGCGGCATGCCGTTCCTCACCGGCGGATGGTCGGAACTGAAGTCACGCCAACCGGGCATGATGCTGCTCATCGCCATGGCCATCACCGTCGCGTTCGTGGCCTCGTGGATCACCAGCCTGGGCATCGGTGGTTTCATGCTCGACTTCTGGTGGGAACTAGCCCTGCTCGTTGTCATCATGCTGCTGGGTCACTGGATGGAGATGCGTGCCTTGGGCGCAGCATCGGGTGCGCTCGACGCTCTTGCCGATCTGATCCCAGACGAGGCAGACAAGGTCACCGACGACGGAACCGTGACCGTACCGATCAGTGAGCTCACGGCCGGAGACATCGTGCTCGTACGGTCCGGGGCACGGGTACCGGCCGATGGCAGCATCGTCGACGGGGCGGCAGAATTCGACGAATCCATGATCACCGGCGAATCAAAGACCGTCACCCGCGAGAACGGGGATCATGTGGTGGCTGGCACCGTCGCGACAGACAACTCCGTGCGAGTCTCCGTCGAAGCCATCGGCGAGGACACCGCGCTGGCTGGCATCCAACGCCTGGTCGCCGAGGCCCAGCAATCCTCATCCCGGGCACAAGCACTGGCTGACCGGGCCGCGGCCTGGCTGTTCTGGTTCGCACTGGGGGCAGGCATCATCACATTCCTTGTGTGGCTCCTCATCGGCCAACCCGATGATGCTGTCATCCGTACTGTGACTGTCCTCGTCATCGCCTGCCCTCACGCATTGGGTCTGGCAATTCCTCTCGTCATCGCGATCTCCACAGAGCGAGCCGCCAAGGCCGGAGTACTGATCAAGAACCGTATAGCACTGGAGCGGATGCGCACGGTCGATGTCGTCCTCTTCGACAAGACAGGCACCCTCACCGAGGGCGCTCACGCAGTCACCGACATCGCAACGACTTCGGACATCACGGACGGGAAGCTGCTGGCCATCGCCGCCGCAGCCGAAGCAGACAGTGAACACCCTGTGGGCCGAGCAATCGTGACGGCAGCCAATGATCACGAGGAAGCCTCGACGATGGCCTTGGTCGGCTCCGAGTTCAGTTCCGCCACCGGGCGAGGAGTACGCGCGGTCGTCGACGGTGCAGAAATCACCGTCGGTGGGCCCAACATGCTGCGCGAGCTCAACCTCGACCCACCAGCTGATATTGCCGCCAAGACTCACGAATGGGTCGATCGTGGAGCCAGCATCCTGCACGTGGTCTCCGACAGACAGATCATCGGGGCCCTGGCTCTAGAAGATCGAGTTCGGCCGGAATCACGGGCAGCAGTGAAGGCCCTGCACAGTCGAAGTGTGGCTGTTGCCATGATCACCGGCGACGCTCATCAAGTCGCTGACGCAGTGGCCGCAGATCTGGGAATCGACGAGGTCTTCGCCGACGTCCTCCCCCAGGACAAGGACACCAAGGTCGCTGAGCTTCAGAGTCGCGGACAGGCCGTGGCCATGGTCGGAGACGGCGTCAATGATGCCCCTGCCCTGGCACGAGCCGAGGTCGGAATCGCCATCGGCGCCGGCACGGACGTGGCGATGGAATCAGCAGGAGTCGTCCTCGCCGGCAACGACCCCCGTGCCGTGCTGTCGATGATCGACCTCTCACGGGCCAGCTACCGCAAGATGCTGCAGAACCTGGCCTGGGCCACCGGCTACAACGTCCTCGCCGTCCCACTTGCCGCTGGCGTCCTCGCTCCCATCGGGTTCGTCTTGTCCCCGGCAGTCGGGGCCATCCTGATGTCGTTGTCGACGATCGTCGTCGCGCTCAATGCCCAACTGCTGCGTCGAGTCGATCTCGACCCAGCCACACTCGCAGCACTGCCCATCACCGGTTCATCCTCGTCATCTGACCGGGTCGATACCACTAACCGTTCCTGACCATCAGTCCGAGAAATTGTGGCCACCACTGTGCTCTATCGGGCATAGCTCACGAGCCGGGTCGTTAGTGCCTGGGAAAGAAGAAATATGAATAAATCAACTGCGCCTTTCGAAGTGAACCGACGTTCTGTCCTGGGGTTCTCCGTCGTGACCGCTGCTACGGCTGCACTTGCCGCCTGTACCCCCACCAAACCAGGGGCCGGGAACGCTTCAGTGACGCGGATCCTGCCGACCGACCCGCTCGTTGCACAGACTGAAGCGAATCGGGTCGCCACCGGCAAGACCATTTCGAAGACACTGACCACAAGCCCTGTATCAGCGACCATTGCCGGCAAGAAGACTCCCACCTGGGGCTACAACGGTTCCCTCGTCGCACCCACCCTCCGCGGACAGGTCGGAGACCAACTCGCTGTCACGGTGCAAAACGATCTCGACGAATCTACAACCATCCACTGGCACGGCCTGGCGTTGCGCAACAATGCCGACGGTGTACCGAAAGTGTCTCAGAAAGCCATCGGAGCAGGTCAAGACTACGACTACACTTTCAAGCTTCCTCACCCAGGTACTTACTGGTACCACTCCCACTTAGAAATGCAGCGAGAACGCGCCCTATACGGCGCTCTGATCATCGAGGACCCGCAGGAAACCCTCGAATACGACAAGGATTGGGTCATCGTGCTCGATGACTGGCTCGACGGCGTCAGCGCTACTCCGGACGAAGTCTTAAAAGAGGTTTCCAAGGGAATGGGTAGCATGGAAGGCATGGGCCACGATGACGGCGGACCCATGAAAATGGGGAATCTGCTGATGGGAGCTACCAGCGATTTCCTGGGCGGCGATGCCGGTGACATCGCCTACCCCCTGCACCTCTTTAATGGGCAGGACACCAAGGACCCGGAGACGTTCAAGGCTAAACCCGGGGAACGGATCCGTTTACGCATTATCAACGCCTCTGCGGATACTGCCTACCGTGTTGGAGTTCCTAACCAGCAGCTCAGCGTGACTCATACAGATGGCTTTCCAGTCAAACATGTGAAAGCCGACGCGGTCGTGGTCGGTATGGGTGAGCGCATTGACGCGATTCTGGTCGCCAAAGAGGGCTACACGCCCCTGATTGCCTTGGCCGAAGGCAAGAATCAGATGACCTACGGGCTGCTCTCCACCGGAATCGGCGACGCTCCGTCTGCTGACAAGCTCCCCAGGAAGCTGGAAGGCAAAGTTGTCGACGGAGGTCAACTGGCGGCCGATCCGTCAGTGAACCTGCCCTCGAAAACGGTGGACCGCACTCACGAACTGCGCCTGACCGGTGGAATGGAAAAGTTCGACTGGGGTATCAATGGACACCGCTTTGACTTGGCCTCCCCGTACGAGAATGCGTTCGATATCAAGAAGGGCGAGCGGGTGGAAGTGAAATTCGTCAACGACACGCAGATGTGGCACCCAATGCACATTCACGGCCACACTTTCCAAGTCGGCGACGAGGGCGCACGTAAAGACACCGTGATCGTGAGACCTGGGGATACCATGAGCGTTTACTTCGATGCCGACAACCCCGGCCAGTGGCTCACGCACTGTCACAATGCCTACCACGCCGAACGCGGCATGATGGGGGTCTTCTCCTACATCAAGTAGTGGGCGGGCCCCGATTGATGAAGTGCCCAGCCAGACGGGCCCGCTGGGTCGCCTGAACCTTTGCCACTGTGCGACATCTCAGTGAGCTGGGTCCATTCGCCTGAAATTTCAACTAACCTAGTATAGGATTCTACGTAGCGTAGAATCCTATACTTATAATCTTCGTGGTCAAGGAGCCAACGTGCGAAATACGCATGCACAGCAATCTCGAGTCTGTTCCTTCTCTCGTCTGGCTTATGGGAGTGCTGTGGTCGCGATCGTGCTGGCTGCAGTGACTGGGTGCGCGCCCACGAACAAGAGCGCCGACGCATCCGGATCAAACGACCAAGGGTATGTCTCAGGCACGGGAATCATTACTCAAATCCCCGAATCAGAACGCTCAGAAGCTGTGAAGCTGGCAGGACAGACGACAAGCGGGGACTCATTCGACCTCCATGATTGGCACGGCAGCCCGGTCGTCTTGAACTTGTGGTACGCAGCTTGCCCGCCGTGTCGAGAAGAGGCACCAGACCTTCAGAAAAGCTACGAGTCATTCCGCGAGGAGAGAGTGCGATTTCTTGGAATTAATGTCCGAGATCAAGCTGCCGCGTCTGATGCCTTTACTCGACACTTCGGCATCACTTACCCCTCCATGCTCGACAACGAAGGTCGGGCAGTGTCAGCGTTGAGCGGTCTTCTGCCTCCCCAAGCTGTGCCGTCGACGGTAGTTCTGGACTCAAATGGCCGCCCCGCCGCTCGTGTCGTTGGCATTGTCGACCGTTCAACTCTCGACGGGCTCATTACGGATGTCCTCGACGAAGAGACGAGATGACTATGGCGACAATTGGTGAGCAGTTCTCTCAGATAGCAAGCTCGGGCCCCATGTTGTTGGCAGTTCCGATTGCTGCGGTTGCCGGGGTGATCTCTTTCCTGTCCCCGTGCGTGCTGCCTCTGGTTCCCGGCTATCTTGGCTATGTCACTGGACTTGCAGGTAAGTCTCTTGAAGACCAGAAGACTTTCCGCGTGCTCGTTGGCGTGTTTTTGTTCATGCTCGGCTTTTCGGCGGTGTTCGTCACAATTGGACTCGTCTTTTCTCTCACTGGAATACTTCTCAGCGCCTGGGCGGACGTAATCAATCGCATCATGGGCGCGATCGTCATCATCGCCGGGATCATTTTCATGGGCGGGTTGAGTTTTCTGCAGCGAGAGTGGCGTATCAAGAGTCGCCCTCAGGCGGGACTGTGGGGGGCACCGCTTCTCGGGGGTGCTTTCGCGTTCAGTTGGGCACCGTGCATGGGCCCGACGCTAGCCGCAGTGCTTGCATTGACGACCAGTTTTGGACCGACCGGAACCGATGCCCTGCTTCGAGGCACCATACTGACGTTGAGCTACTGCCTGGGCCTTGGCATTCCCTTCCTGCTTGTTTCTCTCCTGTTGATCAGAGGCGGGGGCCGCATGAGATGGGTCAAAGACCATCATGTCGCAATCACCCGTGCAGGAGGCGTCGTCCTGATCGGAATAGGAATACTCCTGATCACCGGAGTATGGACTCAATGGGTGAATGGACTGCAAGGACTCGTTGGCGGATTCACCACGGTGGTCTGAAAAGCTCATCACACCGCAAGCTCACTCCGAAACGAAGGGAACAATCCAAGATCTGGTGGCATCGACCATGGTCTGTATTCAGAGAAACTGAGAGAATATGCACTTTGCCGATTACATTCAGTGTCAAGCAGCAGCCGGGTGGTCACGACTAGTCATTTCTGACTGATTGGCGGAACTTAACAAGCTCGTGGCTCCAACAGTTCAGTAGATCGATCAACAATTCACCGTGCCGTACGAGTCCGCGCCAAAAACGAAAGGATGCTTTGGAGGGCCCCGTTGTGACCGTCGAGCCACTGTCTCGTCCCACGACAGTGGTGAGTATGACGGGATTATCACTCAAAGACATCGGCTTGACACCCTCGGTTGCGGTCAAGGAATCGACAACCGACGATCAGCCTAACCAGCAGAAGAAATCCACCAAGAAGCCGCTGATCGGGCCTATGCCTATTGAACCCGGCTCAGTCTTTGCCCACGCCCTCTACAACGTTTGGAAGGGCACCCGCACCACTATCATCAAGTCACCTCCCGGTGCTGGCAAGTCCACTCTTGTCGCCAGGCTGGCCTATTACCTCCACTCCGAGCTGCCGACCCTGCCAGTGACAGTGGTGACTCCAACCAATGGCTCCGGTCAGGCACTCATCACTCGTATCGCCGAGGCGTTCGGCTCCGATGCCGTGGTCGCCGCATCGTCGAAAATCATGCCAGAGGCCTGGTCTGAGCGCGTCGGATTCGGCAGTGCACTGGGCACCGGCGCAATTGCCGTGCAGACCATCGCATCGGCCGGAATGAGCCGGAAGAACACGGAAAAGGGCGACGGTGGACTCTATATCGTCGACGAGGCCTACCAGTCCTCGTTCTCAGACACCATTGCCGCAATCGACAAGGCAGACCAGGTACTCTTCGTCGGCGACCCAGGCCAGATCGGTCCAGTCGTCACTGTCGATACCAAAGTCTTTGACCGTGCTCACACTCCCCCGCACATTCCGGCACCAATCGCCTTTGAGCGTGACCTTGAGGCAGTCGTTCTGTCGTTGGACCACACCTACCGACTTGGCCAGACCACGACTGACATCATCCAGCACTTCTACGACTTCCCATTCGATTCCAGGCGGTCAGAGAAGTACGTCGAGGGCCACGCCGAGGTAGAGACTTCCGTTGTCGCCACCGCGCCGGTCGCCCACGATCCAGACCTCCTCGATGAAGTCTGCGACAAGGTCGTCGAGCTTTTGAGAAGGAAGTACGTTCAAGTCGACGAAGAAGGAAACGTCGAAGACATGTATCTCGCCGGTCGCCACATGGCCGTAGTGGTCGCCCATAATGCACAGCGGTCCTATATCGAGTCTCGGTTGGCCGGGTTGCTCGACCCCTACGACAGCGCCTCGATCACTGTTGGTACTGCTGACAGCCTCCAAGGCGGCCAATGGCTTGCCGTGGTCGCTCTTGATCCGTTTGCCGGTGTCAAGGCAGTCACCAACCACCATTCTTCACCGGGTCGCCTGTGTGTGATGCTCTCCCGCCACACCGCGCATCTGTCGTTCATCACATGTGAGGATTGGAAGCTGTCGATTGCATCCGCCGATGTCTCCGGGTCCGAGCGCGAAGCTCATCGGAAAGTGCGACGGATGCTCATCAATGCCTGAACCCAATGAGCAGTAGAAAAGGCCGACCAGCATATTTGCCGGTCGGCCTTTTCGTTGTCACCAGCTTGATGCGGCGAAATGAACATCTCCATGCATTCGAATCAATGGGGTCAACTAGTTCGTTATCTGACCGATTAGATCGTTGACTATCCAATATTTGAGTGTCTGGCGCTCACTGCTCACCCCACCGTCTCAGGCTGGTAGTCCATCATTCTTCAACATCGGCGTCCATCGCCCAAATCTCGTCGTCTTCACCTGTCTTTGCACTGGTCCACACCTCGGTATCCACGTCCTGCCCTGGCGTGCTCACCGGTGTCATCTCAGTCGGATCGTCCTCGCTCGGATCGGCGGGGGCCGGCGTCTGACCCTTCGGCACGAGAGTAGCCTTCTTCGATTTGTGGATCGTCTTCTCGCCACAGTCCAAGCTCATGCGGCACCTGGACCCATAGTCGTTGGCCGAATAGCAGTGTTCTCCACACGACGAGCAGTAGATGAGGTGGACCAGCGGGGCTGCCGTGAGCGGTGCGAGCACGGCCGAGTGCTTGGCCATGGCTTCCATCTGCCAATCTGTGAGCAGTGTTTTACGGATACCCTGAACTGCATTACTATCCCCGCGCTCAAGTGACCGATTGAGGTCAGGCAACGACTTGGCCTTTGTCCGGGACAGCAGAGTCAGCACGACTCCGGCGATGCGGATGACCTCGGGGCCCTCATCTGCCGTGGCAATGTACTGAGCCGATTTCAGGAAGTCCATATCCCTTCTATGCCTCAACTAGCTAGCTCAGTCGCGCGTTCGGCCCGCCATTGGGCGAGCTTGCCCTTCTTCTCCCCGATGATCGCTTGGCCAACGACATCGACGATGATGTCCGTCAGCGACATGGCGACACCTTGAGTGCCGGTGGTGACCATGTTGTCGCCTCCGACCACCACGTCCTCGAGTATCGAGCCCTTCGTCTCCAGAGAGGCGTGAAGTCGTTCGTCGAGGGTGTCGACGGCTGCATATGCGGTGACGATGACGGGACGGGTCTGACCGATACGAGCCGAGCGATCCTCGGCCTGCGAGATCTGCGGCGGCCGCCAGTCGGTTTCAGCAAAAATCATGTCCGACGACCGGGTCAGTGTGATGGCGGTGTTGGCCGCGGTGATCGAGGCAATGAGCACTCCGACTCCCCCAGCCTGGAAGGAGTCAATGATGTCGTCGCGTTCGTCGTGTCCTGTCTTTCCACTGATGAGGCGGACGTCTGCAACCTTCTCGGCTGCCAGCTTGTCCAAGATGGCCTCGGCGACATCTTTGTGATGAACCCAGGTGATGAGTGGCCGGTCGTATGCGGCGTCGGCGGCGTCGGAAGTCGATTCCAAATGTTCGGTGATGGCCTCGGAAACGATGTCGACCTTGGCCATCCCTGCCGCTCGACGCAGAGGCGATGAAAGGCTGATGGGGTCAGGCAATTCAGCCATAAGAGCTTCGACGCTGGGCCACCGACCTTTGGTCTCGTGGAACTCGGCAGCGACCTCGCCGATCTTCATCAGCAGCTCACGGTGGGCCTGTCGGTAGTCACGCATGGGCACATCTACCCACTCGACGCGGCGAGTCTTCTTGGGCAAGAACGGAAGCACATCGCCTTTGGTTCGCCGAACCCACACGTGCGCATCGAGGATACGGCCAAGCTGCGGAAGCTTCTTCTTCACAGGCATGAACGCATTGAACCGGTTGCGGGAGCAGTATTCGTTGAGGAAGGCATCTTTGCCACCGAAGACCGGAGTCAGGTGGCCCGTGATCTCAAGCTGGTTGGCCAACTGGTCTGGGGATCCATCGAGCGGGGTGCCGGAGAGGCCGATCGTGAGCTTCTGGGTGGCATAGGAGAGTCTGCGCACCGCCGTCGACTTCCCTGCCCCCCACGTCTTCTGCCTGTGGATCTCATCGACGATGAGCACTTCAGGCGACCACTTCTGCAAATCGGATAGCACTTGCGGGCGTGAGCGGAGCATGTCGTCTGAGACGATGACGATTCCCGCTTCGGGGAAGTCTTTGACCTTGCGGCTGGACACGATTTTGTTGATCGGCAAACTGTCGAGCTCACCGTCGTCACCATGGATTGGGAACCGGGCGGCAGTAAATCCACCGTCGGCCTTAGCCCGACCGGGTTCGATCACTGTGACCTCCCTGTCGATGGCGCCGGCACAAGCATGGGCCAGACCTGAGAACGTAGTCTCGCGTTCCCAATTGGTCAGGGATACGGGAGGGCCCACGACAACGACTCGAGACGGCTTGATGATGGCAGCTGCGGCCAGCGCAGACCTGGTCTTACCCAATCCGGGTTCATCCGCGATATATCCTTGCCCAGATGCGGCCGCCAGGGCACCGAGGCGCTGATAAGCGAAGAGGTCGAGTCCGAACCATTCAGGTACATCACCGACGTGAGCGATGAGTTCATTCATGTGTTCGCCGGCTTCTGCTGAGTCTTTGGCGGACGCCAGGACAGTCACCGAACCGGCCACGGCCTCTTCGACTCGCACACGGCCTTTAGCCTCTCGGGCGGCCTCGATGGTCTCGTCGTCGAAGTCGATTCCTTCGACGGGCTCCCCTGCGCGCAGAATGTCTGCCACGGGGATAGTGAAGCGCTGCCTCTGTCGGTCCCAGGACGCCGAGAGCCCGAGTAAAGCCAGGGTGGGCTCGTAGCCGAGAAGTCGTGGTCGAATGAAGACTTCGCGCTCATTCTTGGCCAACTTGCTCACCGGTTCGACCAGATCATCGAGGTCGATGATGTCTGCGAACTCGTCATCGCCGAGGTCGATGGTGAACCCGGCGCGGGTGAAGCGTTTCTGTGGGTTGATCCCGGTGCCGGTGACGATCCATTCGCCGTCTTCTGGAGACCACCGACGTGAAGGCATCGACCTGATGAAATCCAGCAGAGAGTGGCCCGGATTCCTCGCGTGGTCGACGTCTCGGTCGAAGGCCGCGTGAAGTTCGGGCTGTCGCAGGGTGCCCTCGATTCTCAGTCGCGGCTTCATGACCGGCTCCGCTGGGCGAACTGGTCGGCCAACCACGACACAGCATCATCGGTCGATGAGAGTTTCGTGCCGAAGGGTTTGATGATCTGTTTGTAGTAGCGGTACGACGGGTTGCGCTTGTTCGTCAGGTCCGACTTCGGAGAGATTCGAGGATCGAGGAGAGCGACCATACCTGTGTCGGAGATCGAGCGAATCAGCCTTCCAGCGGCCTGTTCGAGGAGGACTGCGGCATCGGAGCCGTAGACGTCGTCTTGTTCGAGAAAGCCGGAAACCCCGTCGGAGGAGATGAGATCGGCTCTGGCATTGTCGACAGCGTTCATCGGGGCCCGAGGGATGCGGTCGATGATGACCAGACTCAGAGCGTCACCAGGCACGTCGAGGCCGGTCATCATGCCACGAGTAGCAACGAGGACTGATGACTCATTCGAGGTGAAGTTGTGCCTGAGTACGCTGGCCCCGGCCGAGGACCACTGATCATAGACCGGCACGTCGAGGGCTGACCGCAGCGCGTGAGCATACGCCTTGCCGCCCTCAGCGGAGGTCGCTAGGACGAGGGCAGAGCCACCATTGGAGCGAATGAGCTCAGTCATCGTCTCGATAGACCAGGTTCGGTGCTTGGCGTAGTCGAGCTTCTTGCGCCTGCCGAATCCGCGGCAGAGCTGGTCTGGGTCGACTCCCCCATCGTCGGTTGAGACTCGTGGAGAGAAGAACGCGGAAGCGGCGTAGGCGTCATCGAAGACCGAGGCATAATCGATGACATCGGTATCGAGACCGATATCTCTGGGAAACGTGCCTGGCAGTGTGGCTGAGACGCAGGTGACCGAGAGCGGGTAAGAATTGCCTTGTCGCCAGAAGGGCACGTCTCGGGCGATCTGGTCGTCATCGTCTTCAATGTCACCGCGCTGGGCGTCTTCTGCCGCCTGTGCTGCCAGTTCTGCTGGGTCGGCGGGTTCGTACCCGGTGAAGACTCGTTCGCCCAGGATCTTGGCCACACCGACTGCTGAGGTATTCAGACTCAGGCCCGAGTCGTTTTTGGCGATCCACCGCGCGCGGCCAGGACGATGTTCACCTGCCTGGATGAGCACACTTCGGAGCTCGGCCAGTTGACGAATCGCAGAAGCCAATCGATCAGAGCGACGCAGCTGGACGGGGGACATGGTCTCTGACTTTCCCAGACCGTTCTTCTCTGCCAGGAGCGCGTTCTTTGTCGTCGTTACCCAGGCGTCGAATGATGCGCGGAACCCTTCGGTTGGGTCGGTGTCTTCGTCAATGGTCATCTCGCCGGTGGAATCGCCCATCATCTCGCCCAGGTGTGTGCGCATGAGGTCACGGACGGTTGATGAGGCGTGGACGGCTTTGTCGGCGGCCTCGTCATCGTCGAGGAGCTTGCTCACGGTGCTGGCAAGCTTGCCGATGATCTGTGAGGACACTGCCCCGGAGGCTTGCTTACGGGTGATAGCCGGAAGTTCGTGGGCTTCGTCGATGATGAGATGGTCGATTGGGCCGATGGTCTTGTTCGACACAATCACGGGTGCGTCCACTGCGGCCTGGATCGCCAGGAACGTGTGGTTGGTGACGATCACGTCGGCGTCGGCGGCTCTTTGCCGTGAGATGTTGGGTGGGCAGATCGCGGCCAGTGGGCAGGTGGCCGGGCAATCCGTACGCTGCTGGGTGGCTGAGAGCTTCACCGGTGTCGGCAGGGCGTGTGGGTAGTCGGAGAGGTCGTGGACGTTGGGTCCGCTCGTGTCCATGCCTGTCGTCGTCGCCCATGTGTAGAACTCACGTGTGGGTGGGTCGAGCAGCCCGTGGGATTCGGTGACGAACTTGGCCATGCGGCCTTTGACGAATGCGGCGAATCCGTCTGAGCTCTCGGCCTCTTCGTCGTTGGTCAGTGGTGCTGTCAGGCGTTCGATGCCGTCGACGACGGTGGAATGTTTGGTCGACGCCGCGGTGTCGATGGCATCGGTGACTGAGAGCATGAGCGAGCGAGGGCACACATAGTTGCTGAAGCCCTTGAGTACGGTGACATCGGTCGTGTCATAGCCGCCCTGGTCGAGGGCGGCGTTGATATGTGGCGCGTCTTGGTCAACGATCTGACGCTGTAGGGCGAGGTCCTTCGTCGACACAACCGTGCGGTGGCCGTACTTGGCGGCATGGAACATTGCTGGCGCCAAGTAGCCCAGGGACTTGCCCGTGCCGGTTTTGGCTCGCCCCAGGAGTGCGGGCTGTGGCGCAGTCCCTGTTACAGCGGTAGAGCGATTGGTGATCGAGGTCGACATTACGTCGGCCACATCATCGCAAAGATCCTGCTGGCCGCGCCTCGGGCTCCCTTTGGCCCCGAGCTTGTGAGAGACGGCGGCAGCGAGGAGGTCACTCGACGAGTCGATCGATCCGGTGCCGACAACAGTGTCCACAGTGGAGTTCACTTGGTGGCTTTGGCTCGGCTTCTCGGTCGCAGTCGTTGTGGCCACGCGCAGCCTCCGTCCTTGCTTCGTTTGGATTTATTGGTCTACTTCTTACTGAGTGCGCCGGTGGGAGTGGCTCATAGCCCACCAGCGCATATGCCCTCAGTGATCGATCGCAGCGGCGAGTTCGATGTGGATGGGCACCTTGCGACTGATCTTGGACACTGGTTCACCGTCTGAGTTCTTGATATTGCCGGGACGTGCCCATCGGGTAGCCGAGGCTTTGCCGATGAAGACCGGGGCCTCAACCGCATATCCGCCGATCTGGCTCAGGCGCATGGCAGGGGTGGAGAGAACCTTCTGGACGATTTCATCTTCGAGACGCATCCGTGACTTGCGGTCGGCATCGAGCCAGATCTCACGAACCTTGGCGCGGTTCATTTTCTCCCCCATGTTCTCGTCAGCGACGATGAGCAGCGACCGGTCGACTTTGGTCTTCAACGGACCCTCGACGATGAAGCTCTGCTGATCCGGACCTGCCTCAATGCGGGTCGTGGCACCGGTCAGAACTGAGCGCTCACGCAGGATCGGGTCAAGGTGGGTCAGAACGTTGTCGAGGCCTCCGAGGAAGTTCAGCTGGCGGTAGCAGCCGACATTCGATCGGAACCACGCCGAGCCGAGCAAGTAGGCTTCGGCTTTGAGACGGTCCTGGTAGAACTTCTTCAAGTAACCTGCACGTGCTTCGATGGGTGAGATGGCTAGTTCCATGAGTTCGAACCACCCAGCCTTCGAGTTCTCGACGTCGAAGGCCTCACACCAGAAGTCGATGGACTCGACTGGGGCATCTTCGGGAGTCCAGAATCGTTCGTAGAGCAGATCGGTCAGGACGCAGATGCGCGAGGAAAACTTGTAGGCCGCCAACATCTCAAACTGTCGCTTCGTCCCGCCTGGCAATTTCTCAGATTCGGCCACGCTGGACTTGATCGCATTGAAGACTCGACGGTCCAGGCACACGATGGACTGATCGGCAGGCGGGTACGGGTTCTTTCGATCCGCATCGGTGACTTCTTCGTGGATGAAGTCAGTCGACAGGGTTGAGGCGATGACTGTGCTGGTGACGGTTCTAGGTCGTTCGTCGGGAGCCGAGGACATTCTCACCGACCGCCCGGTCGCCGAAGGGAACGCGATGAACATCTTCTCCCTGCGCAGGCCCGGCACACAATCACGACGCACCGGCAGTCCGATCGCCGAAGGATCGTTGAGGTCTTTTGTGGACTGCTTACGCTGCTTGGCATCGAATGTCTCGGCTGTCATTACGGCTCCCATGGGGTGTTTCCTCTCTCGCATGTGTCTGTGGCGTCTACTTCCTCTTGTGGTGGGCTGTCGTAGTGGCTCCCGGATCTGTCGTGTCATAGCGCGAGCCATCACGGTAGTGGCGGTTCATGGCCCAGACATCGGCGATGATGAGGGCGAGCATCGATACTGCCGGATGGATCCACATGATGATCAGGGCAATGACCACCCACCGATACCAGTGGGCGAAGTCAGCGAAGATCCACATGGCGAGGATGCCGGGGACGACCAGGGCCACGGCGAGACTGATGTCGTAAGGGGTGGTGGGAACCATCGACGCGGAGAGGACGTGGAGGCACGCGACGACTCCAAATACTGTCCATCTCAGTAACGGTGAGCCCATGGCCACAGTGAATGTCTTGGCGACGGATGTCGCGATTCGGGTGATGAACGTTTTCATGCGGCGAAGGCTCCTTGGGTACGCAGATGGTTGACCAGGAGGGTGTATCCGGCCTGGTCGATGTCGGTCTCGTCTTGGGCTGACAGCGGGGTGGTCATGAGGGCTGAGGCGACGATATGGCGCACGACTTCGGGTTTGGGTGATCCGGCGACAGCGAATGCTCGTAGCATTTTCACTGTCTGGCGAACTCGGGTCTCTTCGACGCTCGTGCGCGATAGGAAGCGAACGCTCGGTGCGATGGCTGAGACCATCGAGCGCAGTTGCCTCGCGCGTTCGTTCCCGCGCTTGGGCGTGAGCGTGGAAAACCATTTGCCGAGACGAAAGCCCACGAATCTATCGTCGATGGGTACCTCGACTCGATCAGGGTGACGATCTCGCCACGACTGGTAGAGGTTCAAATACTGGGCGTCCGAGATTCCATCGAGGCGGAACGGCTCCTGAGAGGGGGCCGCCTCGGCAGTCGGAGGACTCTGTTCGGTGCTATTCGCCTTCAGTCCCGCCCCACCAGCGCGGAAGAACCGGTGTTCGCTGAGTCTGGTCACGCCAAGAACTTCTTTGACGATTGATTTGCGACGATCGGTGTCGACGCTGAGTGAGTCGGAGAATGCGTCGATGAAACCTGATAGAGGGAAGCCATCGTCACAGACATGGCGAGCACCGATAGTTGCCTTGGCACCTGCATGAGCTTTGATATGGATCAGGCCATCGATGAATTGCTGCTCACGAAGATCGGAGATCCCAGCGGCAGCCACATATGCCTCGCGCTCGGAGTCACTCAGGGCTCCCTTGGCAACACGAGTCTGGACGACGTGAACCCACAACCCCAGAGGCAAGCCGTCGCCGTCGACGAATGTCCGTGGCACCGACTGGACTCCCGCTGAGCGTGCTGCCTTGAGGCTGGCAAGTCCTTGCCGGAAACTCACGCGAGCAGGCTGGAGCACTCGGATGATCGACTGGCCGCCAAAGCTCGACAGATAAGTCAGGAATCGTGCGTGATTAGGACAGCGTGTTGTGTTCATACTCGCCCCAGAGGTGGGCGCCGCCCATGGCTCAGCAGCCGCGCTTCTCCAGCCTCTCTGGTGGTGGTTACTACGGGGCCTGACTACCGTTACTTCGTGTTGCTACGGGACCGGTAGTAGCGGTTTTTACTCGTTTGCCAAGGTCAGGTGGGCTGTTTTGTGACTGGATCGGTCATTACTACATTACTCACGAACCTA
>NZ_JABASX010000011.1 GCF_016107655.1 Brevibacterium antiquum | reverse complement strand
ACTGCTACCTGGCGGCGGCCCAGCAACCTCGCGCAAGGTTGCTGGCCGCCGCCAGGTAGTTGGGGAGGGGATCAGCCGATGGGTTTGAGCGCGTGGGCGTTGACGCCGGCGACGTCTGCTCCCGACAGCGCCCGCGCCACCCACAAGGACCTCGCGGCATCGGCCAGTGCCCCGGTCGATCCGCTGCAGGCTGACCTGAGGTACCAGAACATGTTCGTGACCTCCCGGGCGACGGCGGCACCCATCCCGTACTGCGGATCCATGCCCGCGCACAGCGCGAGGTCGGTGGCGAAACCGCGCAGCCACGCGGCCTGGGCCTGCGGATGTCGGGACGGAATCTCCATGAGACGGTTCCACAGCACCGGCGCCAAGGTGTAGGCGGTCGGACCCGACAAGGGCTGCGGGTCGATGGCCTTCCAGGTCGAGACGCCAGCGGCATCGGGGTTGCCGGCGAGGATGTTGTAATAGTGCAGATCGGCGTGGATGAGCCAATTCTCCTCAGACGCGGCAAGAGTGCGCATCCAGTTGCGCGCGAAGGAGAGCAGGAGGGAATCACCCGGACCCGCCTCGGTCCAGCCGCTGAGCAGACCCGCATCGGCATCAAAGGTGCTCAGCCATCCTGCGGCCACATCCTGGACACGCAGGAAGTCGGAATCCGAGGGAATCTCAAGCGACTTCTGCAGGGCACCCCAGACCGGGGGCACATCGGACAGGGGCAGCACGGAGAGATTGTCCTTCGTTCGCAGCCGCTCCTGCAGGGTCACCCTGAAGCTGTGATCGTCCCTGATCACCCGGACAGCGCCGTGCCCGTTCCACATCTTCAGCGCCCGCAGAGCCTGCGCATGGGCAGCTGATGCCGCCGAGGTGGGGGCTGCGAAGCGCAGCACCCCCTGATAGTTCTCCTGAGTCAGAACCGGGATGACGAGGCTTTCGCAGCCGGCCCAGGGTGAGCCCGGAACCTCGTCGAAGCTCAGCTTCCACCGGTCGATGAGCTCATTGGCCATGAAATCCAGTGCGGCGACCCAGGAGGAGGTGCGGTACTCGCCGATGATGTCGCGAGTGGAGTTGTACAGGACCGGTGGGACCTTCACTTCTGTGCCTCTGCCTCTCCCGAGTCCCCGGGATACGAGTACCGGAGTACCTGTGGGCTAGCGAAGACCGTGCGCGTTCGAGCCGACTCCCACAGCCGCAGAGCGGCCCCCGAATCCATCTGCAGCCAGGGAAGGATCGCTGCTGCCACACCGTCTTCGAGAGCCAGAGCCAGCTCCTTCGCGGTCTCCGGGTCACGTGGGATGGGGTCGAGTTTCCATGAGGGAGCACCGGGTTCAGCGTTCTTCTCACCGAGCTTTTCGAGCATCTCGCCTGCCAGTGAGCCCAGGGACTCCAGCCGCGCCACGGCACGGTTGCGCTCGCGTGACTTCGTGTCGAAGTTCACGGCGAGACGCTCATAGCCATATGTCGCTGCCCTGGCCTGGTTGAGGATGTCATTCCACATCGGGGGAGAGGTCGAATCCGTCGCGGAGCCCGATGAGCCGGACGCTTCGGCAGTGCCGGATTCGCGTGAGTCACGGATCAGCGCGTCTGCGCTGCGAATGATCTCGGCGTGCTCGGTGCCCGCAGTCAGTGCCAGACCGGTTGCCACGTCCACGAGGACCGGGATGAGGCTCGAGTCCAACGTCGGCACGGCGGTGAAGACGGCATCCGATACCACCTCGGCGGCTTCGATGTAGCTGCGGGGATCTTCCGACGGTGGGGGCTCGGTGGCCATTTCGGCCGGTGGCGACCACACGGGACCGATGGCGTCCCGGAGTTTCTGCAGGTCCTCACCAGCGGTCTCCGGGTCGCTGTCTCCGGCGGTGGTGGCGGCGAGGATTCTGGCGATGCGGTTGCGCAGCTGGTTCGTCTCATCGAGGGTCGGCACGTCCGGGGGAGTATCGAGTCTCACACCGCATCCCGACAGCAGGCTCAGGCTCGCCCCGCTCACACCGTAGAGGAGAAGAGCACGGCGGCTGACGGGAAATCGCATAGGCCAATCCTAGCGGATGCTTAACCTCACCCGGGGGAGTCGCTTAGGGTGGGGCTAAGGCAATCAGCAGGGCAGAAACGACGTCACCGCGCGGGGCACACCTTCGTCAGCGGGACGAGGACTGGAGGACACATGGACGAGGACGTGGCGCAGATAGAGAAACTTCTGCGAGAGCCGCTGCAGACCTCTGGGTTCTACCTGGAGTCGGTGAAGGCCGTGGCTGCCGGACAGCGTCGGGCGCTGACGGTCGTCGTCGACCTTGATGAGTCGAGCACAGAACCCATGTCGATGGAGAAGATCGCCGAATCCAGCCGACTCGTCGGTGACACCCTCGACGAGGTCGAGGTCTTCCGCGACAAGCCCTATCAGCTTGAGGTCACGAGCCCAGGAGCAACGAGGAAGCTCGAGTCCCCGCGGCACTTCAAACGGGTGCTCGGTCGCCGACTCGAAATCAGCACGAAGAAGGACTCCTTCAAGCTCGATCTCGACGATGTGGGCGAAAACTCAATTTCGGGAATCGATCCCGCCAGTCGTGAGAAGCGGACAGTCTCGCTCGGCGACATCGTCAAGGCGCAGGTCGAACTCAAATTTCGGTGAGCGTAATCTGAGATAGAATGTCACGCCTGCATAAATGAAGACCGACAATTCAATGCTCGAGGGAGCCGGAGAGGATATAGGCCATGGATATCGACCTCAGTGTTCTGCGCATTATCGAGCGAGAGCGGGAGATTCCGCTCGATACTCTGATCGAACTCATCGAACAAGCTCTCTTCCTTGCCTATCAGAAGACCGAGGGCGCGTGGCCAGATTCCCGCGCCGAGCTGGACAAGACCTCCGGCGAAGTCCGCATCCTCGCCGTCGAGTTCGACAACGACGACAATCCGATCGGCGAATTCGACGACACTCCCACCGGCTTCGGACGCATCGCTGCGCAGACGGCTCGCCAGGTCATCCACCAGCGTCTGCGCGATGTCGCAGACGAATCGGTGCTCGGCAACTTCAAGGGCCGCGAGGGTGAGATCGTCTCCGGCACCATCCAGCAGGGTCGGGACCCGCAGATGGTGCAGGTCGACCTCGGTGATGTCGAGGCAGTCCTGCCGCCGCACGAGCAGACTCCCGGCGAGTCATACCGCCACGGAACGCGCCTGCGCGTCTACATCGCCGACGTCCACAAGGGACCAAAGGGAACATCGGTCACTGTTTCGCGTACGCACCCGAACCTGGTGCGCCGACTGTTCGCGCACGAAGCACCGGAGATCGCCGACGGCACTGTCGAGATCGTCTCCCTGGCTCGTGAGGCCGGCCACCGAACCAAACTGGCAGTTCGCGCCACGAAGCCCGGTGTGAATGCGAAGGGCTCATGCATCGGTGAACTCGGTTCCCGCGTGCGGGCCGTGATGAACGAGCTGGGCCAGGAGAAGATCGACATCGTCGACTACAGCGACGACCCGGCCAAGTTCATCGGCCATGCACTCTCACCAGCCAAGGCGACGAAGGTCGACATCCTCGATGCCGATCTGCAGGAATCACGCGCCATCGTGCCCCGTGATCAGCTCTCCCTGGCCATCGGCAAGGAAGGGCAGAACGCACGCCTGGCGGCCAAGCTCACCGGCTGGAAGATCGACATCGTCCCAGGCGAATAGGCATCGGGCGTGATCTGAACCACTCGGGGTGTGGCGCGGGTGGGGACGGAAGTGCTGTAGAATTATGTACTGTGATTGTGGGCGCGGCACCTCGAAGGACGTGCATCGCCTGCAGGCAAAAGGCCGACCGGGACGAACTCACACGATTTGTGATTCGACCCGATCAGCATCCAGCCATCGTCCATGACGTGTCAGCGACACTTCCGGGACGAGGAGCCTGGGTGCACCCGGACGCCACATGCCTGAAGAAGGCATTGACGACCGCATCCTTCGCTCGAGCCTTTCGAACGAAGGTCACCGCCTCGGACCTGCCGAGGATGGATACCGAACCCAAGAAGAGCGGGTAGCCCGAATGGATGACAAGTTGTGAGTGTCGTGCGATGACACCGCTATCGGAATTCGAGAGAGCAGTGAAATGAGAACTGCTCTTCATTGATGAGGTTCTTTCCTGACCGGGAAAGAACCCGGACAGGAGAACTGTGGCAAAGCCCCGTGTCCATGAGCTCGCAAAAGAGCTCGGCACTACAAGTAAGAACGTCCTCGAGAAACTCCAGGGCCTGGGCGAATTCGTTCGCTCCGCTTCCTCGACCCTCGAAGCACCCGTTGTGCGCAAGGTGAAGGAAGCATTCGCCGAGTCCGCTCCGGCCGACTCCGGCGACAAGACATCCGGCGCATCCGCGGACTCGAAGCCGGCTGCTAAGCCAGGCGCCAAGCCTGCCGCGAAGCCCGGAGCTCCCAAGCCCGGTGCAAAGACTTCTGCCAAGCCAGGAGCCAAGCCCGGCGCCAAGCCAGCTTCGGCACCGAGCGAAGCAGCTGAATCCACGCCTGCAGAGGCGAAGCCCGCAGCTAAGCCGACCGGTGCGAAGCCGAGCGCGAAACCTGCTGCAGAAGCCAACCCCGTTGCAGAAGCCAAGCCTGCTGCAGACGCCGAGGCTGCTGACACGGACGCGTCCGCTGGAGACACCAAGTCTGCTGATGCCCCGGCAGAGCCGGCCACGCCTGCGGCCCGCTCGAACGCGCCGAAGCCTGGTGCTGCTGCGAAGCCCGCTGCGGCTCCCAAGCCAGGTTCGGCACCCAAGCCGGGCTCTGCTCCGAAGCCGGGCGGTCGCTCGCCGGCCCGCCCCGGAAACAACCCCTTCGCCCCAGCACAGGGCATGCCCAAACCGGCAGGACGCGGTGGACCGAAGTCCGGCAATCGTCCCGGCGGCCAGGGTGGCCAAGGCGGTCCGGGTGCGCGCCCGGGCAACAACCCGTTCGCAAACTCGCAGGGGATGCCGAAGCCAGGCCAGAAGCCACCTCGTGCATCCGGTGAGGAAGGCGCAGCAGGTCCACGTCCGGCACCACGACCGGGCGCCCCTCGCCCCAACCCATCGATGATGAAGAACTCTGCGCTGAACAAGCCGGCTCCAGGCCGCGGTCGAGGCGGAGGACGCGGCAACGCGCCCGCCGGCGGCGGCGCACCCGGTGCGCCAGGCGCAGCTCCAGGCGGCGCACCTGCAGGTCGTCGCGGACCCGGCGGCGGTCCAGGCGGTCGTGGTTCAGGTCGCGGTCGCGGAAGCACCCAGGGTGCATTCGGCCGTGGAGGCGGTCCCCGTCAGAAGGGACGCAAGTCGAAGCGGGCCAAGCGCGCCGAGTTCGAGCAGATGCAGACACCGTCGGTTGGTGGCGTCTCTGTTCCACGCGGCGACGGCAATACTCCTCTGCGTCTGCGTCGCGGATCCTCGCTGGCCGATTTCGCTGAGAAGATCAACACCGATCCGACGAACCTCGTGACGGTGCTCTTCCACCTCGGCGAGATGGCGACCATCACCCAGTCTCTGGATGAGGGCACATTCGAGGTCCTCGGCGAGGAGCTCGGCTACAAGATCGAGATCGTCTCACCCGAGGACGAAGACCGTGAGCTGCTCGAGACCTTCGACATCGACCTTGACGCGGAAGCCGCGGAAGAGGCCGACGAGGATCTCACAGCACGTCCACCGGTCGTCACTGTCATGGGTCACGTCGACCACGGTAAGACCAAGCTGCTCGATGCCATTCGCTCTGCGAACGTGGCTGCCCGCGAAGCCGGCGGAATCACCCAGCACATCGGTGCCTACCAGGCCGAGGTCGAACACGAAGGCATCGATCGCAAGATCACCTTCCTCGATACACCAGGTCACGAGGCGTTCACCGCTATGCGTGCCCGTGGTGCGAAGTCGACGGACCTTGCGATCCTCGTGGTCGCGGCCGATGACGGCGTGATGCCGCAGACCGTTGAGGCACTCAACCACGCTCAGGCGGCGAACATTCCGATCGTGGTCGCAGTGAACAAGACCGATAAGGAAGGCGCTAACCCCGCCAAGGTCATGCAGCAGCTGACCGAGTACAACCTGGTTGCCGAGGAATACGGCGGCGAGACCATGTTCGTGCCGATCTCTGCGCTCAAACGCGAGGGCATCGACCAGCTGCTCGAATCCGTGCTGCTGACCACCGATGCTGCGCTGGACCTGAGGGCCAATCCGGACAAGTCCGCTCGCGGCATCGCGATCGAGGCCAAGCTGGACAAGGGCCGTGGCGCGGTTGCGACCGTGCTCGTGGACTCCGGCACACTGCGTCAGGGAGATGCCATCGTGTGTGGCACCGCCTACGGACGTGTGCGTGCGATGTTCGATGAGAACGGCAACCTCGTCGAGGAGGCGGGACCATCCCGTCCCGTCC
Organism: Brevibacterium antiquum; assembly: GCF_016107655.1. Taxonomy (GTDB): domain Bacteria; phylum Actinomycetota; class Actinomycetes; order Actinomycetales; family Brevibacteriaceae; genus Brevibacterium; species Brevibacterium antiquum. The sequence goes on along the minus strand of NZ_JABASX010000011.1, from coordinate 181,409 downwards.
AGGTGCTGGGTCTGTCCTCCGTGCCGCGTGCCGGTGATACGTTCATCTCCACCGAGGACGATCGCACCGCCCGTCAGATCGCTGAGAAGCGCGACGCCATCGAGCGCAATGCTGCTCAGGCTCGCGGCCGCAAGCGCATCAGCCTCGAGGACTTCACCAAGGCGCTGGCCGAGGGCAAGGTCGACATGCTCAACCTCATCCTCAAGGGCGACGTGTCCGGTGCTGTCGAAGCACTGGAGGATTCGCTGCTCAAGATCGATGTGGGCGACGACGTCGACCTGCGCATCATCCACCGCGGTGTGGGTGCGATCACGGAGAACGACATCAACCTGGCCACGGTCGACAACGCGATCGTCCTGGGCTTCAACGTCCGTCCGGAGGCGAAGGCTCGCGACCTGGCCGAGCGCGAAGGCGTCGATGTCCGTTACTACTCGGTCATCTACCAGGCGATCGACGACATCGAGAGCTCGCTCAAGGGCATGCTCAAGCCGGAGTACGAAGAGGTCCAGACAGGCACCGCGGAGATCCGCGAAGTCTTCCGGTCCTCCAAGTTCGGCAACATCGCCGGCTCCATCGTTCGCGATGGTCACATCACCAGGAACGCGTCTGCTCGCGTCACCCGTGATGGAGTGGTCGTCGGGGACAAGGTCAAGATCGAGTCCCTGCGTCGCTTCAAGGACGATGCCACCGAGGTCCGCGAAGGATTCGAGTGCGGCATCGGCCTGGGCAGCTTCAACGATCTGCGCGTCGGCGACATCATCGAGACCGTCGAGATGCGTGAGAAGCCTCGCGACTGATCAACACGTCGCTCTCCCATACCGGGTTCTGAACGGGGAATGTGCGAGCGGGTGGCATGAGTCCACTCGCCAGCACACTTCCCGGGCAGGACCCGGTCTGCGGTTCGCAGGCCTCTGCCCTGTTCCGCACTGACGTCCCCGGCGATGAGAGAATGTGCCGGGGGAGCTCTCCCCAGACACACAGACACACAGACTTAGACACAGACAGATACTCAAGTGGCAGTTCCAACCGAACTCAGTCACTGTCACAGTTCAGACGAAGAAGGAAGTCACCATGGCAGATGCAACTCGGGCGCGTAAGATCGCCGACCAGATCAAGGTCATCGTCGCCAGCACGATCGAACGCAGACTCAAGGATCCCCGTCTCGGTTTCGTCACGGTCACCGATGTGCGCGTGACCGGAGATCTGCAGCACGCCTCGATCTTCTACACTGTCTTCGGCGACGGGCAGGATCTCGAGGCCACAGGCAAAGCACTGGAGTCCGCGAAGGGCTTCATCCGATCAGAGGTCGGCAAGGGCCTGACGATCCGGCTGACTCCCAGCCTCGAATTCATTGCCGACGCCGTGCCGGAGGCCGCCGCTCACCTGGACGGTCTTCTCGCCAAGGCCGCAGCGGATGACGCTCGGGTGGCCGGACTGGCCAAGGACGCGAAGCCCGCGGGAGACGAAGATCCCTACAAGAAGACCGACGAAGAAGGCTGACTGGTCACAGCGCTGTAACGAAGCACCGATGCGACAGTGCTCCGGCTGTGTCCTCTCGGTTGAGTGCAGCGGGCCTCGTGCGAGCAATCGCGATCTCTGTCACTCTCGCGAAAAACTTCACGTAACAGTTTTGTAATCTTTCACTTCTAGTTTAGACTTTTTCTGGTAACGAAATGATTACGACTCTGTTAAGGGATTTCTGCATTGGGTAAGCACTCTTCGCCAAAGCCTGGCTTCGCCAAGCAGCTGGTCCGGGATCTGACTCCCGCCGGCAAGGCAGGCAAGGCCAGCAAGCGCTCGGCCGGTCGGCACTCCTCGGACGCACCGTCGACCGCCACCTCCGTGCTGGCAACTGTCCGGCAGCGTCCCGTCGTTGCCGCGATCGCGGTTCCGGCCGCAGCCACCGCTGCCGTCGTCGGCTCCACCGTCGTCATGAGCCCGCCCGAAGCCGGCAATGTCACGACCGAGGCTGCTGACACCTCAGCGCAGGAGGCGAAGTCGAGCCCCTCGGCCGTCAGCCAGGATGAGATCGACGCCCAGCGCGAGAAGGCCGGCGAAGAGTACCTCAAGGACGTCAAGGACGATCCCAAGTACAAGAACAAGACCTCGAAGACGACACTCGACGTCAAGACTCCCAAGCCCAAGCCGTCCCCGACGACGGAGAAGGCTGAGACGGAGTCCGGCGGTGCGAAGTCAACTGAGGAGAAAGCCACCGATTCGGATGAGAAGTCATCTGAGGGTGGAGACACTCCAGAGGGCATCTCGAACGAACCGTGCTCGGTCTCGTCCTCGATCGAATCCGGACTCCAGCCCAATGCCGTCAACGGCTACCGCGCCGTGTGTGCGAAGTTCCCCGAAGTCAAGACCTACGGTGGCGTTCGGCCGGGCTCCGGCACCTCGGACCACTACACCGGCGAGGCTGTCGACATCATGATCACCGGCGCCACCGGCGACCGCATCGCCGAGTACCTGATCCAGAACTCCGGAGCACTCAACGTCAAGTACGTGATCTGGAAGCAGCGCATCTGGAACCCAGGCAGCGGTTGGAGCAGCATGGAAGACCGTGGTTCACCCACGGACAACCACTTCGACCACGTGCACGCCTCGTTCAACTGATCGAACCTGACACGTGAGTGATACTTCCCCACAGGGTGTCCTTGTCTGCGACAAGCCCCAAGGCCTGACTTCCCACGGCGTCGTCTCCCGGATTCGGCGCTGGTACGGCACCCGCAAGGTCGGACACGCCGGCACCCTCGACCCGATGGCCACCGGCGTACTCGTTCTCGGGCTGGGGCGCGGAACCAAACTCCTGGGCTACATCACCGGTGTGTCCAAGACCTATCTGGCCACGATCCGTCTCGGCTCGGCCACGCCGACCGATGACGCGGACTCCGAGCCAGACCTCTTCGCCGAACCTGCGGCACTGTCGGCAGTCACTGATGATGGGATCGCCCAAGGCGTCTCAGCTTTGAGGGGCTCCATCGACCAGGTTCCCAGCGCGGTCTCCGCGATCAAGGTCAACGGCCAACGCTCCTACGCCCGTGTCCGTGCCGGTGAAGACGTTGAGCTCAAGGCGCGCCGAGTCGAGATCTCAGACTTCACCATCCTCGCCACCCGGTACTCCGTTGCGCAGGGCCACATCGATGTCGACGTCGAGGTCGACTGCTCGTCGGGGACCTATGTTCGTGCACTGGCGCGAGATCTCGGCAGCAGCCTCGGCGTCCATGGTCATCTCACCGCTCTGCGGCGCACTCGAGTGGGCGCCTTCAGCCTCGACGAAGCGGTGACGATCCCCGATGATCTCGACACCGACGCACCCACTCTGACCTCTCTCGCCGAGGTGGCCCGGACCCTGCTTCCGACCGTGCACGTCGATTCCGCGGACGCCAAGGCCCTGATGCAGGGCAAGACGATCGACACCGATCGAAGCCCGGATCAGGGTGATGAGGTGGCCGTGATCGTCGGCGAGGAGCTCGTCTCGATCGCCGAGGTGCGAGCCGGGGGAGTGCTGAAATCCCAGACGGCCTTCGCCATCGACCTCGCCTGAGGGCACAACGACACCACGGGCAGCACAACGTTACTGCGGGCAACACAACGTCATCGCTTGTATTCGATAGATACAACTGAAACGGTTGTCTATCGTGGTGGACTTTGGTGTACTTGAGTCATGTACGTCATGACCATCGACCAGCGAGGATCTCGTGAGCGCACCGATGAGGTGCCCGGGCTGCTCGACATTCTGGCCCGCGTTGAGACCCAGCGGGGCTTCGAGCGCACGATCGGCGATGAGGTGCAGGGTGTTCTCGACTCACCCGAACAGGTGACTCTGGCCGTCCGTCTGCTGGCCGCACGGACCGGGTGGCATATCGGAATCGGCATCGGCCCGGTCGACACCCCATTGCCGGCTTCCACCGCCGAGGGCAGGGGAGAGGCCTTCTACGCGGCCAGGCGCGCGGTCGAGGCGGCAAAGGGTGCACCCGCTCATCTTGTCGTCGACCCGGAGACGGCGCACTCGAGCCTGGCTGAAAGCGCTCTGCGCCTGGTGGTCTGGACGTTCGAGAACATCCGGTCTCAGTCTCGGCGCTACATCGACCGCAGGCTCGACCATCCCGACTCCACCCAGCACGACATCGCTGAGCACTTCGACGTCTCCCAACAGGCTGTGTCCAGGGTGCTCTCCCCGGGCGGTGTGGAACTCATCGAAGGTGCCTGCGCACTGTCGACCTTCCACCTGGCCCATGCAGGAGAGACCGGGGACAGCGGCTCTCAGGCAGGTGACCATGTGGTTTGACGTACTCATCGCTGCTATTGCGGCGATCGTGTCCGCAGCGGGTGGCTATCTGCTCGTTCCGCTGTTCCTGCGTATGACCCACGACGGGCCCGGCTCGAAACCTCGGCGTACCGGCAGCGAGGACATCGAAGTCCTGCGCGGCGGAATGTGGATCGGCATCGTCGAGCGCGCACTCATCGCCGGAGCCATTGTGCTGGGGAGGCCCGAACTCATGGCCGTCGTCGTCGCAGTCAAAGGGCTCGGGCGCTTCGCGGAGATCAAATCCTCGGCGGCCGCGGGCGAGCGATTCATCATCGGAACGTTCCTCTCCATCGCAATCGCATCCCTGGTCGGCGTGATCGGCTGGGCCGTCATCTCCTGAGGCGTGCGTGGGTTAGCACGTGAGAACATCTCTGCGATAACCTGAGTCGGTGCACGGAAGGAGCAAGCGTCGAGTGGAGCTTTATCACGGACTGAATGAGGTCGGGACCGACGATGTCGGCACCGTCGTGACCCTGGGCAACTTCGATGGGGTCCACCGCGGTCACCAGACTGTTCTCCGCGCCGTAGCGGCACTGGCCAGCGAGCGGTCACTGCGCTCCGTGGCCATGACCTTCGACCCGCACCCGCGCACAGTCCACCGCCCTGATGAGCCGACGCTGATGATCACGAGCACCGAGCAGAAGGCCGATTTCATCGGGGACACCGGCATCGACGCCCTGTTCGTCCAGCACTACGACCTCGACTTCGCGGCCCAGAGCGCCGAGGAGTTTGTGCGCACCTACTTCGTTGAGGCCCTGCGCTGTGAGATCGTCGTCGTCGGTGATGATGTGCGCTTCGGCAAGGACAACGAAGGCACCATCGAGACCCTGCGCCACCTCGGAGAGAAATACGGATTCCGGACTGAGACGATCGAAGAGGTCGGACGCGGAGGACGGTACTCCTCCTCGCGGATCCGGGATCAGATCGTCGGCGGAGATGTCGCCGAGGCTGCTGATCAGTTGGGTCGTTACCACCGGGTCGAAGGGTCCGTCGTCCACGGCGACGCCCGCGGTCGCGATCTCGGATTCCCGACCGCGAACCTGTCCGAAGATGTCGCAGGCCTCATTCCCTCCGATGGTGTCTATGCCGGGTGGGCGACATTCTCCGAAGAGGATCAGACATACCCCGCAGCCATCTCGGTGGGCACCAACCCCACGTTCGAAGGCAGCGTCCGACGGGTCGAGGCGCATGTCCTCGATAAGGAGTTCGGCGAATTCGATGTCTACGGCAGGCACATGACCCTCGAGTTCGTCTCACGCATCCGTGGGCAGGTGACGTTCACCGGCATGGACGAGCTCGTCGTGAAGATGCACGAGGACATTGCCGATGTGCGCGAGGTGCTCCACACCTGATAAACTGAACCTTGCCGTTTTCACCGGCCGCGGTTCGATAGTGCTGAGACTGACAGGTTTCGGCGCCGCGCAACGATCAAAAGGAGAAGTCCATGGCTCTCAGTACTGCTGAAAAGCAAGAAGTCATCAAGGAATATGCAACTCACGAGGGCGACACCGGTTCTCCCGAGGTTCAGGTTGCGCTGCTGACCCGCCGGATCACCGAGCTCACCGAACACTTCAAGGATCACAAGCACGACCACCACTCACGTCGTGGCCTGCTGCTCCTCGTCGGCCAGCGCCGTCGGATGCTCAAGTACTTGCAGCGCGTCGAGATCGAGCGCTACCGTTCGCTCATCAAGCGCCTGGGCCTGCGTCGCTGAGACCAGCCCCATGACATTGAGTGTGACTCGGACGAACTGACACAGACTCGAACGAGACACCTCAGACGAAACGAAGCGTCCTGCATCAGGCAGGGCGCTTCTTCGTCTTTCCCGGCAGCTCGACTGCCCGTGGCATGCCCGGAGACTGCCCATGGCATGCCCGGGTGGAATGCGAGGCAATGGCTCACAGGGGCAACTGCGGTAGACTTCAACGTGGACAACCATGCCATGGACGTTTCGGTCCTCGGTAGTGGCTTCCGGAAGAGCACGCATGCGCATGCTGATTCCGTGGGCCCCGATCGATGACCGGCTTGGATCCATGGGGTTGTCCGAGCCAATATCCACCGGATCGACGCGGGCTTTTTTCGCCTTCATTCTTCGAAGGTGTCCGCGTACCGGTTACAAACAAGGAGATTACGTGGGACTCAACCCTGAATCCGCCGTAGCGCACATTGACAATGGCAGCTATGGTTCACACACCATCCGTTTCGAAACAGGACGGCTTGCACAGCAGGCCGCCGGTTCTGCCGTCGCCTACCTCGACGACGAAACCATGCTGTTCTCGGCCACCTCGGCGGGCAAGAACCCCCGTGAGGGCTTCGACTTCTTCCCTCTGACCGTCGACGTCGAAGAGCGCATGTACGCCGCGGGTCGCATCCCCGGTTCGTTCTTCCGCCGTGAAGGACGCCCCTCGACCGACGCGGTCCTCACCTGCCGCCTCATCGACCGCCCTCTGCGCCCCTCCTTCGTGAAGGGACTGCGCAACGAGGTTCAGGTCGTCGTCACAGTGATGTCGATCCACCCCGACCACATCTACGATGCACTGGCCATCAACGCGGCCTCGATGTCGACTCAGCTCTCCGGACTGCCCTTCTCCGGCCCCATCGGCGGCGTGCGCATCGCACTCATCGACGGCCAGTGGGTTGCCTTCCCGAACCACTCGCAGCTCGACGACGCCGTCTTCAACATGGTCGTCGCCGGCCGTGTCGTCGGTGACGACGTTGCGATCATGATGGTCGAGGCAGAAGCCACCGACAACGCCATCGACCGCATCAAGACCGGTGCCACCGCACCGACAGAAGAGGTCGTGGCCGAGGGACTCGAAGCCGCGAAGCCCTTCATCAGCGAACTCTGCCGTGCGCAGCAGGAGCTGGCGGACAGTGCAGCCAAGCCCACCGTCGAATTCCCTGTCTTCAAGGACTACCAGGACGACGTCTTCGAGGCTGTGCGCGAACTCGCCGAAGCCAAGCAGACCGAGAACTTCCAGATCGCTGACAAGCAGGAACGCGAAGCAGCAGGCGAAGTTCTGCTGTCTGAGCTCTTCGACAAGCTCGGCGAACGCTTCGCCGGTCGCGAGAAGGAAATCGCCGGGGCCCTCAACGCTCTGACGAAGCAGGTTGTGCGCAAGCGCATCCTCACCGAGCAGATCCGCATCGACGGTCGCGGTCTCAAGGACATCCGTCCGCTGACCGCCGAGACCAACGTGATCCCACGTGCTCACGGCTCGGCCATCTTCGAGCGCGGAGAGACCCAGATACTCGGTGTCACCACGCTGAACATGCTCAAGCTCGAGCAGCACATCGACTCTCTGTCGCCTGTGACGACGAAGCGCTACATGCACCACTACAACTTCCCGCCCTACTCGGTCGGAGAAACCGGTCGTGTTGGCAGCCCGAAGCGCCGCGAGATCGGACACGGTGCACTGGCTGAACGTGCACTCGTGCCGGTTCTGCCCAAGCGCGAGGACTTCCCCTACGCCATCCGCGAAGTATCAGAGGCACTCGGATCCAACGGTTCGACCTCGATGGGTTCGGTCTGCGCATCGACTCTGGCCATGCTCTCGGCTGGTGTGCCGCTGCAGGCTCCCGTCGCAGGCATCGCCATGGGACTCGTCTCCGACGTCATCTCCACCGACACCGGTGACCAGACCGCATACGCGGCACTGACCGACATCCTCGGTGCCGAAGACGCCTTCGGCGACATGGACTTCAAGGTTGCCGGTACGCGTGACTTCATCACTGCGATCCAGCTCGACACCAAGCTCGACGGCCTTCCCGCCTCGGTGCTCGGTGCCGCCCTCAAGCAGGCGCAGGAAGCCCGCATGGTCATCCTCGACGTCATCGCCGAGGCTATCGACGCTCCGGCAGAGATGGCTCCGACTGCTCCGCGCATCATCTCGGTGAACATCCCGGTCGACAAGATCGGCGAGGTCATCGGACCCAAGGGCAAGATGATCAACCAGATGCAGGAAGACACCGGCGCCGACATCAGCATCGAAGACGACGGAACCGTCCTCATCGGTGCCGCCGACGGAGCAGCCGCAGAGGCCGCCCGCTCGATGATCAACGCCATCGCCAACCCGCAGGTGCCCGAGGTCGGCGAACGCTACCTCGGAACCGTGGTGAAGACGATGAGCTTCGGCGCATTCGTCTCCCTGACACCGGGCAAGGACGGCCTGCTGCACATCTCCGAGCTGCGTAAGCTCAACGATGGCAAGCGCGTCGAGGACGTCGAAGACGTCGTGGGAGTCGGCCAGAAGGTCCAGGTCGAGATCACGAAGATCGATGACCGCGGCAAGCTGTCACTCTCGCCTGTCAGCGACGATGACGATGAAGCAGAAGAGGAATCAGAGAACTGATACGGGGAGATTCTCACACCGGGGAGGGCAGCCGAGTCGATCGGTCTGTCCTCCCCGGTGGTTTGACAGTGACCACCGAACACATGCCCGGACTGGCGTCGGAGACCATCGGCATCTGGGTCGCGGCAGGTTCGCGTGACGAATCGACCGAGACCGCCGGATCGACCCATTTCCTCGAACACATGCTCTTCAAGGGAACGTCGACGAAGGACGCGAAGACGATCGCGGCAGCCTTCGACCGGACCGGGGGAGACTCCAACGCCATCACGGCCAAGGAACTCACCTGCTACTACTCGCGCTGCCTGGTCACGGACCTGTCGGACATCACCTCGCTGCTCGTCGACATGGTCTCGAACTCGAACCTGGACGCCGAGGAGTTCGAGCGCGAACGCGGCGTCATCATCGAAGAGCTGGCGATGTCCGCCGACGATCCCGGCGACGTCCTCTTCGATGACTTCGACGAGCTCATCTTCGGCGACCACCCATTGGCACGTCCGGTCGGCGCGACGAAGGACCAGATCCGCGTGCTGGGCCATCACACACTCCTCGAACACCACTCGACGACCTATGTGCCCCCGCGCCTGGTCATCGCCGCCGCCGGCGGTGCCACCCACGACGAAGTCCTGGGCATGGTCGATGACGCATTGGCTCAGGCCGGTGTCGGCTCACAGGCCGGCTCACACACCTGGGACAGCCCCGCCGCGACAGCAGGCCGGGTGCCCGACCGCAGCGCACGTGAGGTGCCGACGTTCCGTTCGGGTCGCTCACACACGGTCAAAGACACCGAACAGCTGGGAATCCTGCTCGGCTGCGAGGGTCTGGAAGAGGGCCATCCGGATCGCTTCGTCTATTCGGTGCTGCTGACGATGCTCGGCGGAGGAATGTCCTCCCGACTCTTCCAGAGCGTGCGCGAACAACGCGGTCTCGCCTACGCCGTTAACTGCATGGCGAGCCAGTTCACCGACTTCGGAACGTTCGGCATCTACGCCGGCTGCACACCGGAGAACGGGCAGGCCGTCGTCGACCTGGCACTGGCCGAATGGGATCGTCTGGCGCAGGAGGTGCCAAGTCGCACCGAGCTGGACGCGATCGTCTCCCAGCTCTCGGGTTCGATGGTCCTCGGACTCGAATCCTCGGCCGCACGGATGAATCGACTGGCCCGCTCGGAGATCTTCGGAATCCCACTCGAATCTCCGCTCGACCTCATCGAACGCGTCCGGTCGGTCACGGCTGAGCAGGTGTCGACGATGGCAGGAGACCTCATGAGTCGCCCGAAGTCGCTGTCGCTCGTGGGACCACAGGCCGACGTCGTCCTGCGCTGAGGTTGAGATGACGCCAGCCTGAGGCGATGCCCGCAGGCCCCGAACCATGAGCATCTAGAATGGCTGTACAACAAGATTCTTGTTGTATAGCCATTTCTGTCTGTGTGGGGGGAGAGATTCATGTCGCGAAAGAGCGCATCGGTGCGTCGGGAGGAGATCCTGGCTGCGACCGTGGAGGAGATCGAGAGCACCGGCCTGCGCACCCTCCGAGTCGCCGATGTCGCCGCACGGCTGGGGCTGAGCCCGAGCCTAGTCATCTACCACTTCGTGACGAAGGAGGCACTCGTCGCCGCAGCCTTCGCACATGCCGGGGAGAACGACCTCTATCGCGCGCGTCGACTCGCCGCGACACGGAAGCCGGCAGCGCAGCGGCTCAGAGACGTCGTCCAGTGGTACATGCCGACAGGCTCGACGAGGAGCTGGAAGATCTGGATCGACGGGTGGTCTGCCGGACTCTTCGACGATGGGGTGAAGTCGACGTTTTCCATCCTCGACCGAGAGTGGAAGACAATACTGTCCGAGCTCATCGTCGCTGGACTCGAGGTGCAGGAATTCCGATTCAGCCACGCTCGAGAAGTCACTGAAGCGTCGGCGAACGGGCCCACCGGCACCACCGTTTCAGAGATGGCCGATGACTGCGCCACGAGGATCCTCGCGTACCTCGACGGGCTCGCAGTCCAACTCATTTTCAACCCCGAATCTGTGTCGCCTGAGACCCTGTCCAGCTGGGTCGATGCCTTCGTCGCACGCGAATTGGAATGAACCCGAAATTCTTGCCCAGTCGCTCTTGACGCGGGAGTCCTCCGACGGTCAGACTGGTGGTCTGAAGCTAACTGAACAGCGATTCAGTAAAACCCTTGGGAGCGACATGTTCATGGACATCACCTGGCAGGATCCGATCACCGGAGCACACGGATTCGTCGTCATCGACACGCTGGTGAGGGGAACAGCCTCGGGCGGACTGAGAATGCGTCAGGGGTGCACTCTCGAGGAGGTGCGGGGCCTGGCTCAGGGGATGACGCGCAAGGAGGCGATCCATCTGCGGCCGGGCCGGCACTACATTCCCGTCGGTGGTGCGAAGGGCGGCATCGACTTCGACCCACGTGCCCCCGGAGCCAGAGACATCCTCGAACGCTTCCTCGTCGACGTGAACCCGATCATGTGCGCCTATTGGGCCCTCGGCGAGGACCTGGGCGTGCGCCAGAGCGATATCGACGACATCCTCGCACAACGTGAGCTCGGAAGCGGGCTGGCAGCCGTCGAGAAACTGCTCACAGACCCGCAAGCCGCCACAGCGCGAGCCGCGACGGCTTTCTCCACGATTGTCGACGGTGTGGGACAGGACGAACTCGTCGGCGGACTCGGAGTGGCCAGCTCGGTGATCGCCGCTCTCGAAGCCAACGGGCAAGACCCTGCAGCTGCGAGCGCAGTGATCCAAGGATTCGGATCGATGGGCGGGGCAACCGCCCGGTTCCTCGCCGAGGCGGGGGTGAGCATCGTCGGAATCGCCGATGCAGATGGGTTCGTGTCCAACTCGGCCGGCCTCGACGTCGAGGCCCTGCTGGCGACACGGGATCCCTTCGGCGGCATCGACCGGGCCGCACTGCGGCCCGAGGACGTCGACGGTGACCGTGGAGACTGGCTGGCCGCCGACTGTGATGTGCTGGTCCCCGCCGCTGTCAGCTACGCGATCACGCCTGAGAACTGCGAGACCATCACCGCCGGGCTCATCGTCGAGGCGGCGAACATGCCCGTCCTGCCTGAGGCCGAAGACCGTCTGCAGGCTCGCGGTGTCACAGTCGTTCCCGACTTCCTGGCGAACTCTGCAACGAATGCATGGTGGTGGTGGGTGACGTTCGGTGATGTCGATGGCAGCTGGGAGACCAGCAGGTCGATCGTGACGAAGACTCTGCGCGAACTCACGACACAAGTGCTGGGCGAGGCCGGCCGGCAGCACATCACCCCCAGGCAGGCAGCGCAGGCGAGGGTCGACGCGAACCTCGAGGTGCTCCGGTCCGCGTCTGGGCCCAGGGTCTTAGGCTCCGAACCCGGGGCCACTGAGCAGTCGACCGACGCGATGGCAGATCGCTAGAACCATGAACCGGTTCTTCGACCCCGGCAGCGTCGCCATCCTCGGAGCCTCGAACGACCCGGCGAAATGGGGGTTCTGGCTCTCAGCAGGTGCGCTGCAAGGCACCGGCAGGCGTCGGGTCTACCTCATCAATTCCCGAGTCGCCTCCATCCAGTCCGAGCCCACGTTCGCGAGTTTCGCTGACCTGCCGGAGACCCCGGAACTTCTGGTCATATCGATCCCAGGCACGGGGGTTCCGGCCGTGGTGGGCGAGGCGCTTGCCGCTGGCGTGACGGCCTTCCTCATTATCTCGTCCAGGGTTCCCGGCGCCGCCGACCTGGCAGAGCGCATCGTGTCTGCGGGCGCACGTCTCATCGGGCCCTCATCCTTGGGCGTCGTCGATTCGGGCAACGACCTCCTTCTGGCCTGGGGGAACTTCACCCCAGGCTCGCTGGCCGTGGTGACGCAGAGCGGTCAATTGGGAACGGAGATCGCCACCCTCTCAGCGCGCAGCGGACTCGGAATCTCACGTTTCGCCTCCATCGGCGGACAGTCCGACGTCCGGGCAGCAGAGATCTTGAACACCCTCGTCGACGATGCCGACACCACACAGGTCGTTCTCTACCTCGAATCCTTCACCGGCGGCAGTGCCCTGGTCTCGGCCATGCAGGCACTGCGCGCGGCCGGAAAACCCACGATGATCCTCACCACGGGCCAATCGGACGCCGGCGCCAGGCTCGCGAAATCGCACACCGGATCACTCACCTCGGCGATGGACACGGTCGATGCCGCCTGCCGCGCCGCCGGTGCGATCCGACTCTCTACACCCGGTGAGGCGGTCGAACTCGCCGGTTTCCTCGCCACCTCGTGGCTGCCCGCAGGGAAGCGGATCGCCATCATCTCCGACTCCGGCGGACAGGGCGCGATCGCGGCAGACCGAGCCGAATCCCACGGACTGCGCGTCAACGTCCTCGACGCCGCCACCCGAGCCCGCGTCGAAGCCCATCTCCCGCAGGCCGGGCACATCGACAACCCGATCGACCTCGACGGGGCGGGGGAAGCCGACCTGTCGGTGCACTCGCGTCTCGTCGCTGAGCTCCTCGCCGATGAGTCGATCGACTCAGTCATCCTCAGCGGATACTTCGGCTGCTACGGCGAGGACATCCCCGCTCTCCTCGAGGCAGAACTGGCCGAGGTGGGGCAGCTGGGCGAAACCGTACGCTCGCACCGCAAGCCGCTCATCGTCCACTCGATGAGCGCCGATTCGCCCGCCGTCGCCGCACTGTGGGAGAACTCGATACCCGCCTACACCTCGATCGAATCGGTCATGCGCGTTGTCGCCGGAGCAAGCTTCTACGCCTCACACGCCGGGCGCATCACCGAAGCTCTGGAACGCTCGGGTCCGGTCACCCCCTGGGGGACCGGCTACACGGCGGCGCGGGACACGATCTCGGCAGCTGGGGTGCCGGTGCCGCAGGCTCTGACCGTGAGGCGCGGAACCGAACTCGCCGAGACGATGGCCGGTTCGGACCTGACTCCGCCGTTCGTGCTCAAAGCCGGTTGGCCCGCACACAAAACGGAACTCGGGGCGATCGCGCTGGGCCTCAGCGATGCCACAGCCCTCGAACACGCCTATACGGAGATGGTGGCCCGCCTCGGCGAGGGCGAGTACATCGTCGAGGAGATGGACACCCGCGGTGAGGCCGTCGAAATCCTCGTCGGTGGCCGACAGGACGAGAACTTCGGGCCCATCGTGATGGTGGGAGCCGGAGGAACCGAGACCGAACTCTACGGCGACACTTGGCTCGAGCTGGCACCAGTGACGCATGCGGAAGCACTTGAGATGGTGTCGCGGCTGACATGCTATCGGCTGCTCACCGGGTGGCGTGGACGGCGTCCGGCGGACCTTGACGAACTGGCCGAGATCATCGTCTCGGTCTCCCGTCTGATCGCTGGCAGCAACGAGATCCAAGAGGTCGAGATCAACCCGGTGCGCGTCACCCCCGATGGAGCGCTCGCCGTCGATGCGCTCGTCGTGACCAACCGAGACGAGGAAGACGATGGCAGTACCGATGACGACAGCAGCACCGACTACGACAGCGGCAATCATAACGCCGGCAGCACCGACATTCCCGACAAGGAGTCACGATGACAGAGGAACAGGCAGAGATCACCGGCGGTGCGCACCTGGCCCGGGCACTGAGAGCCGAGAGAATCACGCGAGTCTACGGGATCCCCGGGACCCACAATCTCGAGATCTTCGCACAGCTGGCCGCCGAGGGCATCGACATCGTCTCACCGCGCCATGAACAGGGAGCCGGATACATGGCCGACGGCGCGGCCCGCGTCACCGGCGAGGTGCAGGTCGTCGTCACAACGACGGGACCGGCGGTGTTCAATGCGCTGACCGCACTGCTGCAGTCCTTCACCGATTCGGTCCCGGTCCTGCTCATCAGCCCCGGTATGCCGCTGGCCCACCCCGGACGTGGCAACGGACTCCTCCACGAGGTGCGCAACCAGAGCCAGGCGATCGAAGCAGTCCTCGGTGACAGCCATCGGGTGACAAGCCCCGGTGAGGTGTCCCTAGCAGTCGGACAGGCCCTGTCGCGCATGCGCACCGGGCGCGCTCGCCCCGCCTACATCGAGATCCCACTCGACCTCATCGAGGCCGCTGGTCCCGGCTGGGCCCATCCTGCGGTGGCCCGTCCCCATCCGAGCCCCGAGCCCTCAGCAGTCAATTCCGCCGCCGAGGCGCTGGCAGACTCCCAGCGTCCCCTCCTCGTCGTCGGGGCCGGGGCCCGCAGCGCCGGAGTCGAGATCGAAGAGCTTTCCCGGGTGCTCGGGGCCGGGGTCATCCTGTCCTCGAACGCGAAGGGCACGATCGACGATGAGTTCGAGAACAACCTCGGCGCCATCGGTGTCCTCGAAGTTCTGCCGGAGGTGCTCAGTGCTGCCGATGCTGTGGTGGCCATCGGCACTGAACTGGCTCCCAGCGATTTCTGGCCCGAACCGATGCCGCTGCCGCACACGGTTGTGCGCATCGACCTCGACGAGGTGCAGATGCTGCGCAACGCCCGCGTCACCCACCCCATCCCAGCCGATGCCACGGACGCGACGATCGCATTGACGCACCAGCTGCACCAGACCAGGTCGACCAGCCGCTCACAGGCAGCAGTCGAGTGGCTGCGCGGCTGGCAGGACACGATCACGGCCGCAGCCAAGGATGAAGGAGCACCCTGGGCACAGCTGTGCGGCGGGCTCAACGACTACACCACCTCGGCGGCCTCACCTGTCATCGTCGCCGCGGATTCCACGATGTGCTGCTACTACGGTGTGCAGACCGGATGGATGGCACGCCGAGGTGACCGCTTCCTCTACCCGGCAGGCGCCGGAACCCTGGGATACGGCCTGCCCGCGGGAATCGGTGCGAAACTCGCCGTGCCCGGAGCCAGGGTCGTGGCGATCGAGGGCGACGGGGGAGCGATGTTCACGATCGCCGAACTCGCTGCGGCAGTGCAGGCGCGAGTATCACTGTCACTCATCATCGTCGACAACGGCGGGTACGGGGAGATCCGCAACGAGATGGCCGATCGCGGCGATACCCCTGCGGGAGTGGCTCTGCTGGGCCCCGACTTCCCGGCCTTGGCTCAGTCGATGGGCGCTCGCGGTCTCCACGTCGAGACCCAGGAGCAGCTGGCGACGGCACTGCAGCAGGCCGAGGACTTCGCCGGACCCACCCTCATCCACATCACCGAGGATTCCCGCGCGGCCACGGACATGCTGGGTGCGGTCCGGCAGACACAGAGTTCGCATGAGTCGACACAGAGTTCGCACGAGAAGAAGGACCTGACATGAGCTATACACCCTGGCCGCTGAGTGATGAGCAGAACGACATCATCGAATTGTGCGCCACCTTCGCCAAGGACAAGATCCGACCCGCAGGCCCCGGCGTCGACGAAGCGGACACCGAGTCCCCGGTGGAGCTGTTCCGCGAGGCGGCACGCGTGGGCATCACCGACTTCATGATCCCCGAGGAGTACGGGGGCGGAGGCTTCACCGACGTCTTCACCCAATGCCTCGTCCAAGAGCAGCTGTGCTTCGGGGACCCCGGCATCGGGAACCTTCTGTGCTCCAACGGCTTCTTCGCCGATCCGATCCTGGCGCTGGGTACCGAAGAGCAGAAAGAGACCTGGCTGCGCCCTCTGACCGGGCCGGAACCGGTCTTCACCGCTCTGGCGACGACCGAACCGGGCTCTGGATCCGACTCCGCCTCGATCACCACCAGGGCAGAGGCTGTTGACGGCGGTTACCTGCTCAACGGGCAGAAGGTCTGGATCTCGAACGCCGGACTCGCCGAGGGCTATGTGGTCTTCGCCAAGACTGATCCCGCGCAGCGCTCACGTGGGGTCACCGCCTTCCTCCTGCCCAGGGAAACCGAGGGCATGGAGTTCGGGGCCCCGATGAAGAAGATGGGCCAGCGGGCGATCGTGTGCCGGGAGATCTTCTTCTCCGACGCGTTCGTGCCGACCCACAACCGCCTCGGCGAGGAGGGGCAGGGCTTCTACGGGCTGATGCGCACCTTCGACATCTCCCGTGTGGTCCTCGGTGCCGCGGCACTGGGCACAGCCAGAGCAGCCTACGAATACGCCCGCGACTACGCGCGTGAGCGCACACAGTTCGGAAAAACGATCATCGAACATCAGTCCGTGGCCTTCCGGCTGGCAGACATGTCGGCACGCATCGATGCCGCCTGGCTGCAGGTCCTCAACGCGGCCCGGATGATCGATGCCGGTGACGGCGTGCCGCGGGAGAAGGTCACCGCCTCGGCGGCCATGGCCAAACTGGGCGCCTCGGAGACGGCGATGTTCTGCACCTGGGCCGGAGTCCAGACCCTGGGCGGGTGGGGCTATTCGCGAGAGCATCCGGTTGAGCAGTGGATGCGGGATGCGAAACTCGAGGAGATCGAGGAAGGCACCTCAGACATCATGCGGCTGCTCATCTCACGGAATCTGCCCTGACACTGTGGATGATTTCGTGTGGATGCATTCGTATGGCGTGTGGATGCATTCGTGCGGTGCCGCGATCTTTTCCGAGGTCACTTGGCGTCATCTGGAATAGTCCTCACGATTACCGTGTTGTTCGAGATGAGACCCTGCTATAGGGTCGAAATGAAGCCGCCGACCTGGCGGACATCAATTCTCTTCAGGAGGAATTTCATGGCTGAGCAGTACGTCCTTCCGGAACTGCCCTACGACTACTCCGCACTTGAGCCGCACATCTCGGCTCGCATCATGGAGCTGCACCACGACAAGCACCACGCAACCTACGTCAAGGGCGCCAACACCGCCGTTGAGCAGCTGGCTGAAGCCCGCGAAAGCGGCAACCTCGCCAACGTGCCGAAGCTGACCCGCGACCTCGCGTTCAACCTCGGCGGACACGTCAACCACTCGATCTTCTGGAACAACATGTCTCCAGACGGTGGCGACAAGCCCGTCGGCGAACTCGCAGCAGCCATCGACGACCAGTTCGGTTCCTTCGACAAGTTCCGTGAGCACTTCACCACGGCAGCCACCACGATTCAGGGCTCCGGCTGGGCCGTGCTCGTCTACGATCAGCTCGGTGGAAACCTCTTCATCGAACAGCTCAAGGACCAGCAGTCGGACATCCAGCTCGGCGGAACCCCGGTTCTCCAGCTCGATATGTGGGAGCACGCCTTCTACCTCGACTACCAGAACGTCAAGCCTGACTACGTCAAGGCCTGGTGGAACATCGTGAACTGGGCAGATGCAGGCGCACGCTTCGACCGCGCCGTGGCTCAGACCAAGGGCCTCCTGCTCGGCTGATAGCTGTACAGACCCTGAAACGGCGGCTCCGACCCATCGCGGCGGGGCCGCCGTTTTCATGTCCGGGGACTGGCCTGACGACCGCTCACCAGCAGGTGCGCAGGCATGGCTCGATAGGATCCGCAGTGCCGAGGACGAGGGGACGCCGGCGGCCGACGCAATCGTGGACGGGAACCAGACGCCGGTCGGCAATGTGATGGCGACAGCCGTCGATCGGCGGAATTCGACCGCTTGGATCTCCTATTGGCTCGACCCAGACGTCCGGGGTCGGGGCCTGGCCGCGGCCGGCCTGCGCAGTTTCGTCGACCACCTCCACGATGGACTTGGCGTCTATCGACTTGAACTGGGCTTCCGCGTGAACAACCCGGCATCGGCAGCGGTCGCGAAGAGCGCCGGTTTCATCGTCGAAGGTCGGCAACGTGAACGACTGCTTTACGGCGGGGTCCGGTTCGATACAGAAGAATGTGCTCGACTGGCCGGAGATCCGCGGCCCCAGCGGCGCAGACTGCCGATCCGTGCTTCCTCGACCACATCACCTGATGACGGTGGCAGTGCCGTGAGTCGTTAGACTGGCCTGCGGAGATCGTCGAGCAAGGAGTTACGAACTTATGAATGCGATTCGGGTAGCCGTCATCGGAGCACAGGGCCGCATGGGCGCCCAAGCTGTCGACGCCATCACCGAGGCTGAGGGCCTCGAACTCGTTGCGAGCCTGGGCAGCAGCGACTCCCTGGAGAGTCTGCTCGAGAAGAGCGTCGACGTTGCGGTTGAACTCACGGTTCCCGCCTCGACGGAGGCCAACGTGCGCTTCCTCGTCGAGCACGACATCGACACCGTGGTCGGAACGACCGGCTGGGACGCTGAGAAGCTGTCCGGTCTCGCAGAGCTCCTGGCCAAGCATGCGGAGACCGCTGTGCTCATCGCCCCGAACTTCTCGATCGGTGCGGTCCTGGCCATGCGCTTCGCTGAGCTGGCCGCACCGTACTTCGACTCCGCCGAGGTGGTCGAGATCCACCACCCACGCAAGCTCGACGCTCCGTCGGGAACGGCTAACCACACCGCGCAGCGAATCGCGGCAGCCCGGAACGATGCCGGCCTGCCTCCGGTACCCGACGCCACCGAAATCGATCCCAACGGTGCTCGCGGCGCAGTCGTCGACGGCATCCACGTGCACGCGATCCGACAGCAGGGCATGACAGCCTCGGAGGAGATCCACTTCGGTTCCAGCGGCGAGGCCCTGACGATCCGGACGGACTCACATTCCACCTCGGCGTTCATGCCGGGAATCGTCACCGCAGTGCGGTCGATCTCCGACTACACCGGCCTTCTGCATGGCCTCGAGAATATGCTCGACCTCTGATGTCCAAAGGAAAAATCGGGGCGATCGTCGTCTCAGTGGTGCTCGTCTTCTACTTCGTCCTTATGGGGCATCGAGCATGGATTCTGGTCAGAGAACCCGATCTGATTCCACGACTGATGGGCATCGCCCTCTTCGTCCTGCCGCTCGTCGGAGCCTGGACGCTCATCGTTGAACTCATGTTCGGTGCCCGGACCGAGAAGTTGGCGCGCATCCTGAAATCAGAGGGTGGGCTTCCCGTCGATGATCTTCCGCGAACTCCGGGCGGGAGGATCATCCGCGAATCCGCCGACGAAGCCTTCGGTCAGTACCAGGCCGAGGCAGAGGCGGCACCCGAGGACTGGCGCTCATGGTTCCGCCTCTCCTGTGCCTACGACGCGTGCGGAGATCGCAAGCGCGCCAGATCAACGATGCGCAAGGCCGTCACGATGCATCGGGCGGGTGTGAAGCAGAATTCCTAGCCGGCCCGGGCCCCGGAACCGGCGACGCGGATCGGATGATCGCCGCGACTCCGCCCTCAAGCGGGCCATGGGCACCGATCGCCAGCTTCCACATCAGAGCGAAGCCGATGAACACGAGAGCATGCAGACCGAACTCGACGGTCTGCGGTGACATCGCCTCACCGCCGAGCATCGGATTGGCCTCGATCCAGGGGCGAGTGATCTCGAGCAGGACGACATGGGCGGAGTACACGCTCAAGGGCATTGAGCCGGGAGCCGTCAACGGCGCCAGCACCCAGGTGCTGCGCCCCAGGAGCATCGCCAGCGACTGACAGACGACGATGGTCGTCAGTGCGGTTCCGGCCGTGGACAGCAGGTCGAAGGGCGTGCTTGAGTGCGGGCCCGCGATCGCCAGCCACCACCACGACGTCGTCGGCGTCACCCCATAGCTGCCGGTGAACAGCGCCGCATTGAGATCGGTCCCATGCAGCTCGGACACCCGAACCAGCACAGGACCGCCTCCAGCGACGTTGATGAGCAGCCAGGAGACTCCCTTGCCGACGAGGAACAGCCCCAGACCGGCGGCGAAGAGGGACAGGAGGTGCCTGCCGATATCGACCTTCGCGACCGCCATCCCCAACAAGATGTACGACAGCCACTGCAGAATCGGGTAATAGCCGGTGAGCACCAGGTCGTGGAGCATGGTCACAGGGCTCGCGAAGTCGAACCACGACATCGACGAATACATCGGCTCCAGGCCGAACTGGCTGCGGATGAGCATCGAGAGCACAGGGCTGAGGACCATCCAGGCACCGGCGATGACGAAGAGTGTGCTGGCGCGCAGGCGCAGAAACAGCATCGCAATCGCGAACATGACCCCGTAGTTGACGAGGATGACAGCCAGCAGCGACGAGATCGACCCCAGGCACAGTCCGATGATGACGATCGCTCCTGCCCGGATGAGCACACTGGGCACGGCATCGCGCAGACGTCCCGAAGCTGCCATCCGCGACCGCGTCGAGAGCACCAGCGAACAGCCGGCCAGGACCGCGAACAGTGCCGAGGCACGCCCCGCAAACACGGCTGCCCAGGTTGGGAGGCCCTCGGGATCGGACAAGGCGAAGATGTGCGTGACCATCATCGCGAACAGGGCGATTCCGCGAGCGGCGTCGAGGCCGATGAGTCGTCCGGCGGGGCTCAGGCGATCACGGACCGTTGTCCTGTCATCAGTCGTTGTGCTGCCAGCAGTCGCCGAGGTGGGGGAGCGGTGTGAGCTCATGCCTCGATTCTCACATGGTCGGGGCCATCCGGTTGTTCTGAGTCGAGCACTTGGGTGTTCTGCACCGAGCAGTTGGACCTTCCACAGTTATTCATACCATGATATGAATTACCTGTCAGGACCCACCCCGCATGCATCAAGGACGATCATGTCTTCACTGTTCCCTCACCTCTTCGAACCCATCACGCTGGGCGCGAAGACCATTCGCAACCGCATCGTGTCCTCGGGCCACGACACCGTACTCGATGACCACGGGATGATCGGCGACGATCTTGTCGCCTATCACGAAGAGCGAGCCAGGGGCGGCTGCGGTCTCATCGTCCTCCAGGTCTCAGGCGTCCACGAGACCGCCCGTTACACGAACCATGTGCTCATGGCCACCGACGATTCCTCGGTGCCCGGATACCGGACCGTCGCCGAGGCGGTCCACCGTCACGGTGCCACCATCTTCGCTCAGCTCTTCCACCCGGGACGTGAGGTCATGGACGGCGAGCGCGGCATGGCCCCTCGCGCCGTGGCTCCCAGTGACGAACCGCAGGAGAGGTTCAAGGTCGTCCCCGAGGCATTGAGCACCTCCGCGATCAAGGACATCATCGCCGGGTATGCCAGCGCCGCGAAGCGCATCGCCGACTCCGGCATCGACGGCGTCGAGATCGTGGCCAGCCATGGGTACCTGCCCATTCAGTTCTTCAACCCGCGAGTGAACACGCGCACCGATGAATACGGGGGCAGCCCGGCCAGTCGTCGTCGTTTCCTCGCCGAGGTGGTCGCCGGGGTTCGCGAAGCGGTGGGCCCAGACGTCGTGGTGGGCCTGAGGATCTCTGGAGAGGAGAAGACCGAGGACGGTCTGGTCGCCACCGAGGTTCTCGAGCTCATCGGCCACCTCGACGCGATGACGGTCGCGGATGGGCCAGGCTCCGGCGAGCAGATGGACTGCCTCGACTACTTCTCGATCACCGCCGGAGACTCCTCGACCCTGCAGGGTGCGGTGCACATCGTCCCCTCGATGCAGATCGACCCGGCCTATGCCGCGAGCCTGTCCGAACAGGTCAAGAAGATCACCGACCGACCGGTGATGGTCGCCGGACGGATCAACCAGCCCCACGAGGCGGAGACGGCCATCGCCGAAGGCCGCACCGACATGGCGATCATGACCCGGGCGATGATCTGCGACCCGGCGATCGCCGACAAGGCCCAGCACGACGCCGTGGACGAGATCCGAGCCTGCATCGGCTGCAACCAGGCCTGCATCGGGCATTTCCAGATGGGCGTGCCCATCTCCTGCATCCAGTACCCCGAGTCGGGTCGGGAGCTGACGTTCCTGCCCAGGCCCAGGGTGAGGACCCGACGTCGTGTGCTCGTCATCGGGGGAGGCCCCGCCGGACTCAAGGCGGCAGCGGTGGCAGCTGAACAGGGTGATGACGTCGTCCTCTGTGAACGCGAGCCCCACCTCGGCGGGGCCGTGCTGCTGGCTCAGGAGCTGCCCTACCGGTCCGAATTCGGGGGAGCGGCGACGAACCTGAGCGCCGAGGCACGACGCGCGGGAGTCGACATTCGAACGTCGACGCCGGTGACCCAGCAGATGCTGGCCGAGGTTGCCCCCGATCACGTGATCGTCGCGACGGGTGCCAAGCAGCGGATGCCACAACTTGAGGTCGACGATGAGGCTGTCGTCGTCGGTGCCCGCGACTATCTGAGCACCCAGCCGAGTCTGCCTGCAGGCCGTGTGCTCGTCACCGATTGGAAGGGCGACTGGATCGGCCTGGGCATCGCCCTGCGCTTGGCCGAAGCACGCGTACCGGTGACACTGGCGACGGCGGCGAACTTCGCCGGAGCCGCGATCCAGCAGTACACACGCACACTGCTCGTGTCCCAGGCTCTGCGGGCTGGAGTCGACTTCCTCAACGACGCCCGCCTCGTCGGAGTCGATGCGTCGACCGGCTACCTGCAGTCGACGCTGTGCGAACTCGTCCACGAGGTCGACGGCGTGGCGGCGACTATCGTCTCCGGCGCACCGCAGTCCGTGATCCCTGATCTCGACTTCGGGTCCGCGAGCGTTCGCACCATCGGGGATGCCGTGGCACCGCGGACGGTGGAGGAAGCGGTCTTCGAAGGACTGCAGGCCGCGAGCAGTTTGGCTGCAGCCTCATGAGCATCGTGAGATCGGCATTCTCGTGAGCCCGCGTCCTCAGCACTCCGCGGCCGAGGTCGCGTCCAGGCGCAGCGCCATCCTCGAATCCGCCCTTGACCAGATTGCCCAGCACGGTCCGGAAGCAGTGCGGATGAAGGACATCGCCGAGGCGGCGGAGCTGTCCGTGGGTACTCTGCAGTACTACTTCGGGTCCCGGGAGTCCCTGCTCGTCCACGCCTTCTCGACCCACAGCAGCACAGTCGTCGACGCCATCGCGGGTCTCACACAGGAGCAGGGGACAGCGTGGGAGAGGCTGCAGTCGAGTCTGCGGGCCGTCCCGAGGAGCGGTGACCTGCAGCGGCGCTCGCAGGTGTGGATCGAACTCCTCGCCGCCTCGCCGCGCAATGAGTACCTGCGAGACTCGGTCGACGCGATCTTCGACACATGGAGTGCCCACTTCCGGGGACTGATCGCCATCGGCATCGACGACGGGAGCTTCCGGCCGCACGCCGATGTGGATCTCATCGTCGACACTCTCATCGCGGTCATCGACGGCTTCGATGTCGGAGTGGCCGCCGGTCGCAGTGCCGCGACGTCCGATCGGATCGCGGCATCCCTCGAGCTCACCGCCGGACGGCTGCTGGGCGTCGACGACAGGGCCACAGCCGATGACGCGGCCGCCGGCGCTGCTGCCGCTGCTGACGTCGGCGCTGCTGCCGCTGGCAGCGCCGCAGCCGGTGCAGGGGTCAGTACAGGGGTCAGAGCCCGGTCGGTGTGATCTGTCTCTCGTGGTCTCATTGCCTTGTACGGTCCCAGCCGAATGCCTCGCCCGCCGCCGACGAGCGGCCAGCGGCCACGGGTGACAGACGGCGATAGGGAAATGCACTGGTGGCGCGCGGATGGCCACTGCCGCAGTCATGAGCTGTGCGCGGTATCCTTTTCGTATGGCGATTCTCGGTGACAGCGCAGCAGCCGCTGCAATTGATGCGTTCGGTACGGTCGGCACGGCGATGGTGACGCCGTTCAAGGACGACGGAACCATTGATTATCCTGCCGTGGAGAAGGTTGCGAACCACCTTGTCGACCTCGGCAACAACATGCTCGTGGTGTCCGGAACCACCGGCGAATCACCGACGACGACCGATGATGAGAAGATCGAACTGCTCAAGGTCGTCCGCGGTGTCATCGGCAACCGGGCGAAGATCATTGCGGGTACCGGCAACAACGTCACCTCGCACACCATCGATCTGTCCAAGCGCTCGGCCGAAGCCGGCGCGGATGGAATCCTCATCGTCACGCCCTACTATTCGAAGCCGACACAGCCGGCCATTGCCGCCCACATGCGCGCAGCAGCCGACTCCACCGACCTTCCCGTCATGCTCTATGACATCCCGGGACGATCGGGCGTGCCGATTCGGACGGAGACTCTCCTCGAGTTAGCCGATCACCCCAACATCCTCGCGGTCAAGGACGCCAAGGGCGACCTCTTCGCCTCGGCGCAGGTGATGAACCGCAGCTCGCTCGTCTACTACTCGGGTGAGGATGCGCTCAACCTTCCGCTGCTGGCTCTCGGTGCCCTCGGTGTCGTCTCCGTGGCGGGCCATGTCTGCACACCGCGGTTCGCTGACATGGTCGACGCCGTGGCGAACAACGACCTCACCACCGCCCGCGCGATTGCCCATGAAACGGCAGACATGGTCGACGCGCTCATGAACCACATGCCGGGAGTCATCTCGGCCAAGGCCGCACTACAGGCCCAAGGAATACTTGACAACCGCGGTACGCGAATGCCGCTGCTCCCAGCAGATGACGAGCAGATGGCCCTCGTGACCGCCCAATTGACCAGGAGTGGTTACCTCAGTGAATAATGCATTGACTCAAGAACTGAAACTTCCGCCGAAGATGGACCCGGAAGCCGTCCGCATCGTGGCGCTCGGCGGCCTCGGTGAAGTCGGCCGCAACATGACCGTGTTCGAGTACCACGGCAAGCTGCTCATCGTCGACTGCGGCGTCCTCTTCCCGGAGGAGGACCAGCCCGGCGTTGACCTCATCCTCCCCGACTTCGCCTATCTCGACGATCGCCTCGACGACATCGTCGGCCTCGTCCTCACCCACGGGCACGAAGACCACATCGGAGCCGTGCCCTACCTGCTGCGCCGCAAAGCCGATATCCCGATCCTCGGTTCGAACCTGACGATCGCTCTCATCGAGGCCAAGCTCAAGGAACACCGGATCAAGCCGATCACCCGCGTGGTCAAGGAGAACGACCTCGATCAGCTCGGTCCCTTCGACCTCGAGTTCGTCGCCGTCAACCACTCGATTCCCGACGCTCTCGCGGTCTTCATCCGCACCGGCGCGGGCAACATCCTCCACACCGGCGACTTCAAGATGGACCAGCTCCCGCTCGACGGCCGGATCACGGACCTGCGGGCCTTCGCCCGCCTCGGCGAGGAAGGCGTCGACCTGTTCATGACGGACTCGACGAACGCCGAGGTCCCTGGATTCACCGCTCTGGAGAAGGACATCGGGCCGGTTCTCGAGAACCTCTTCGGCCACGCCGAGCGCCGGATCATCGTCGCCTCGTTCTCCTCGCACATCCACCGCGTCCAGCAGGTGCTCAACGCCGCAGACGCACACGGCCGCAAGGTCGCACTCGTCGGCCGGTCGATGGTGCGCAACATGAAGATCGCCGAGGACCTCGGGTACCTCGAGGTTCCCCGCGGTGCTCTCATCGACATCAAAGAGGTCGACAAGCTCCCCGATGACCAGGTCGTGCTCATGTGCACCGGTTCGCAAGGCGAGCCGATGGCAGCCCTGTCACGCATGGCCAACCGCAGCCACCGCGTCGAGGTGGGCGACGGCGACACCGTCATCCTCGCCTCCTCACTCATCCCCGGCAACGAGAACTCCGTGTTCAAGGTCATCAACGGGCTGATGAAGCTGGGCGCCAACGTGATCTCCAAGGCCGACGCCAAGATCCACGTGTCCGGACACGCCTCCGGGGGCGAGCTGCTCTACTGCTACAACATCGTCCAGCCCCGCGGCGTCATGCCCGTCCACGGCGAATGGCGACACATGCTGGCCAACGCCAGGCACGCCGAGGCGACCGGAGTGAACCCGGACAACATCGTCCTCGCCGACGACGGTTGGGTCGTCGACCTCAAGGACGGCCACGCCGAGGTTGTGGGCGCAGTGGACTGCAACTTCGTCTTCGTCGACGGCTCCTCAGTCGGTGAGATCACCGAGGCGGACCTCAAAGACCGTCTCGTGCTCTCCGGCGAAGGCTTCGTCACGATCTTCATGGCCATCAACAGCCAGTCCAAGTCCCTCATCGCCGGACCCGAAATCCACGCCCGCGGTGTAGCCGAGTCCGATTCTGTCTTCGACTCGATCATGCCGAAGGTCACGAAGGCCGTCGAGGATGCACTCAAGGACGGCAACACCGACCAGTACCAGCTGCAGCAGGTCGTGCGCCGCACTGTGGGACGCTGGGCGTCCTCGAAGCTGCGTCGCAAGCCGATGATCGTCCCCATGGTCGTCATCGTCTGAGTTCGTTCGACACAGTTGATTCGACAGAGTTCGTTCGCCAAAGCACACACAGACCGACCGCCGCGCACCGCCTCGGCGACTGTCGAGTCTTCTTCAGATACCTGAACCTGCAAAAGCTCCCCACATGTGGGGAGCTTTTGCAGGTTCAGGGTGCCGATGCGGTGAAATGGCGGCGTGCCGACGCCTCAGGACTCTGAGGACTGTGCCTCTGAGGACTGGGTCTTCGGCGTCGGCGTCGCCTTCTTCGCAGGCCGTGGTTCCGTCGTGGCCACGAGCTCCTTGCCCGGCGATCTCCGGGCGAGGAGGACGGCCGCGATCAGGCCCACGAGCACCGCTCCGAAGACCACGGTTCCGGCATTGAACCCGAGCCCATTGATGCCGATGAATGCCAGGGCACCGGCAGTGAGTGAATAGACGAGCATCGGGATGGAGGTGCGCCGGATGAGCTCGCCCTCGCGTCCGATGAGACCGACCGTGGCAGAGGCGGCCACCACATTGTGGACGGCGACCATATTCCCTGCCGCACCACCCACAGCCTGAGCGGCAACGACCGTTTCAGGACTAGCCGCCCCGATCGCCGTTCCGGTGGAGAACTGGAACTGCGAGAACATGATGTTCGAGACCGTGTTCGAACCGGCGACGAATGCGCCCAGGGCTCCGACGAAGGGGGCCAACAGCGGCCAGCCGCTGCCCACCGTGCTCGCGGCCGCCTCGGCGAGGGTGACCGGCATCGAGTCCAGGCCGGAGGCGTTGTAGTCGCTGCCGGAGTTGATGAACACACGCACCAGGGGCAGTGAGCACAGCAGCGCCACGGCGGCACCGGCGATCTGCGAACCTGCGATCTTCCATGAACCGGCGATCTGCGAACCGGTCATCCGGTGAATCAGGTAGGTGCAGAGGCAGGCGATGACGAAGATGAAGCCCGGGGACCACAGGAAATCCATATCCGAACTGATTGCGGTGCCGAAGATCTCCTTGATATTGATGACGGCGGGCCCGGTGAGGAATTCCTTGACCGGGGGCACATTGCGAGTGACGAGCAGGAGCGCGACCACGATGAGATACGGCGACCACGCTCGGATCATCGACATCTTCTTCGTCAGCTCCGCTGCCTCATCGGCCGGGTCAACGGTGCCCATCCAATGCTTGGGCCACATCTCGCGCGGGGCGAAGTCCCAGGTCTTCTTCGGCATGAGGAATCCGGCCTTGCTGGCGGTGACGACGATCGCCAATCCGACGAGACCGCCGATGAGCGAGGGGAATTCGGGACCGAGCAGATTTGCCACCAGGAGGTAGGGCACGATCATAGCCAGGGCCGAGAAGATGGCGAACGGGGCGATCGCCAGGCCGTCGGCGAAGCGCCTGGTGCGACCGAAGAAGCCTGTGAGCATGCAGGACAGCAGCAGCGGAATGAGAATTCCGCAGATGGCGTGCATGAGAGCGACCTGGGTGGCCGTGTGGGCGATGAATTCTGACTGGCTGAGACCGAGTTCGGAGGCTCTGGCCGCAACATCGGCAGACATGCTGCCGTCTTCCTTCGACAGCCCGGTGCCGATTCCGACGACCATGGGTGTTCCCACAGCGCCGAAGCTCACCGGTGTGGACTGGATGATGAGACCGGCGAGGACCGCGGCGATGGCTGGGAAGCCGAGGGCGAGCAGCAGCGGGGCGACCACCGCGGCGGGAGTGCCGAAGCCTGCCGCGCCTTCGATGAAGGAACCGAAGAGCCAGGCGATGATGATGACCTGGACGCGTCGGTCGGGAGAGATCGAGACGAAGCCGGCGCGGATCGTCTGGATCGCGCCCGAGCGCGTGACGGTGGCCAGCAGCAGGAGTGCACCGAAGACGATCCACAGCAGCCCGACGGCGGTGAGCAGTCCTTGGACCACCGAAGCGCTGATCGTCACCCAGTCGATCTGCCACGCGAAGTTGGCGACGAGTGCGGCGGCGACCAGCCCGATGGGCATGGCATATTTCGCGGGCCAGCGAAATCCGATGAGCAGGATTCCTGCCAGGAGAATGGGGGCGAGCGCCAGAAGCGCAGCGACAGCGAGGTTGTCCATCGTGAATCCGATCCGCGGCGTCGTTGCCGCTTGGTCGAGGAGTCCGGCCGTCTCTGCTCGATTGGCCAGCAGACGATATGGTGCAGACTCTGCAAACGAAGTACCTTTGCTCATCGTGCCTGGTGGTGTGTTGTACCGTCAAGGGATCCGCCAGTCTCACCTCGAGGGAAGCGTTTGACGAGAGGTGCATCACCTCCTATTCTTTTCGTTGTGTGAACAATAAATTTCACGATGTGAAAGTTTCGCAGCCTAAACCCCGCTGCCAGCAATACGCAACGCACCCCTCTGGTGCACCGAAGGAGAACCACCGATGACTGCTCAAATCGAGAATCTGGACATTCCAGAGGGCATGGAGATCACCGGCGAACTGCCGGACGGGGCAGAGAAGGTACTCACCCCCAAGGCCCTCGAGCTCATCGTCGAGCTGAACCGGAAGTTCAACGGCACCCGCCTCGAGCGCCTGGAGGCCCGTAAGGAACGCCAGGCTCAGATCGCCGCCGGCACCGATCTCGACTTCCTCCCCGAGACCGCCGAGATCCGCAACGATCCCAGCTGGCAGGTCGCACCGCCGGCACCCGGGCTCGAGGACCGGCGCGTGGAGATGACCGGACCGACGTACAAGAAGATGACGATCAACGCTCTGAACTCCGGAGCCAAGGTGTGGCTGGCCGATCAGGAGGATGCGAACACCCCACAGTGGGATTCGGTCATCGGCGGACAGCTCAACCTGCTCGACGCGCTCAACCGCGAGATCGACTTCACCTCGCCCGAGGGCAAGAGCTACACGTTGGCCCCCGACGAGGAGCTGCCGACCATCGTCGTCCGTCCCCGCGGCTGGCACATGCCGGAGAAGCACATCCTCGTCGACGGTGAGGAGACATCGGGCTCGCTCGTCGACTTCGCGCTCTACTTCGCCACCGCCGGACAGCTCCAGATCGAAAAGGGCAAGGGCCCGTACTTCTACCTCCCGAAGATGGAATCCCATCTCGAGGCACGCCTGTGGAACCAGGTGTTCGACCACGCAGAGGACTCCTTCGGTCTTGACCGTGGGACCATCCGCGCCACCGTGCTCATCGAGACCTACCCCGCGGCCTTCGAGATGGAAGAGATCCTCTATGAACTGCGCGAGCACTCCGCAGGTCTCAACGCCGGTCGCTGGGACTACATCTTCTCCGTGATCAAGAACTTCCGCGCCCGCGGTGCTGACTTCCTGCTGCCCGACCGTTCTGACGTGACGATGACGGTGCCGTTCATGCGCGCCTACACCGAGCTCCTCGTGCACACCTGCCACAAGCGCGGCGCACACGCCATCGGCGGCATGAGCGCCTTCGTGCCGGCGAAGGACCCGGAGGCGAATGAGGCCGCATTCACCAAGGTCCGCGAGGACAAGTCCCGTGAGGCCGGCAACGGCTTCGACGGCTCCTGGGTGGCCCATCCCGGCATGGTCGCCCTCTGCAAGGAGGTCTTCACCGAGACCTTGGGTGAGAACGCCAACCAGATCGAGAACAAGCGCGATGACGTCTCCGTGTCGGCAGCCGAGCTCCTCGACGTCAAGTCGACCCCAGGATCGATGACGGAGCAGGGTCTGCGGACCAACGTCTCCGTCGGCATCCAGTACCTGCGCGCCTGGTTGGAGGGAAACGGCGCCGTCGCCATCAACGGACTCATGGAAGATGCTGCGACTGCAGAGATCTCACGGTCCCAGGTCTGGCAGTGGATGGACGCCGGAGTCGAACTCGACACCGGAGTCACCGTCACCGCTGACTTCGTGCGCCAGGTCGTGACCGAAGAGGTCGCGAAGCTCCCAGGTCAGGAGTCGGACTGGAAGGATGCCACCGACACGTTCCTGTCCGTGGCCGTCGCAGACGAGTACGTCGACTTCCTGACGCTGCCGGCCTACGCACGTATGCCCTGACAGACAGGACCGTGCAGGCCCTGAGTCTGCGCCGGTCAGGAGTCTCACCACGTAAGAACGCCGTCGAAAATGTGCCGAGGAGCACATTTTCGGCGGCGTTCTTCGCTAAGCTCGACAACATCGACGCAAGGAGGCGGAAGTGGACATGAGCAGAATCGAATCGGTTCTCGGACGGATCCAACCACATTTGCCACCAGGGGCGATAGTCACCGACGAGAACGAGCGCAAGACCTACGAGTGCGACGGTCTGGCCGTGCACAGGACCGTTCCAGCGCTGGTCATCCGCGTCACCTCCACCGCCGAGGTGGCCCTGACCGTGCGTGCCTGCCATGAGTTCGACGTCCCCTTCGTCGCCCGCGGTTCGGGCACCGGGCTCTCCGGTGGGGCCCAGCCGCACGCAGAAGGCGTGCTCATCGTCATGTCGACGATGAGGGACATCCTCGACATCGATCCGCTGGCCCAGCGCGCGATCGTGCAGCCAGGCGTCATCAACCTCAACCTCTCCAATGAGGCCAACCCCGACGGCTACTACTTCGCCCCGGATCCCTCGAGCCAGAGCGTGTGCTCGATCGGAGGCAACGTCGCCGAGAACTCCGGCGGCGCCCACTGCCTCAAATACGGTTTCACCACCAACCATGTCACCGGCCTCACCCTCGTCACCGCCCAGGGAGACATCGTCGAAATCGGGGGACAGGCTCCCGAATACCCCGGCTTCGACCTCCTCGGCGTGCTCTGCGGATCAGAGGGGACGCTGGGGATCGTCACCGAGGTGACCGTGCGTCTGACCCGGCTGCCCGAAGCAGTGGAGACGCTGCTCATCGGGTTCGAGTCGACCGATGCGGCAGGGGAGGCGGTCAGTGACATCATCTCCGCAGGGATCATGCCCGCCGCCATCGAGATGATGGATGCGTTGGCCATCGAGGCCGCAGAGAAGGCTGTGGCCTGCAACTATCCAGACGGTGCAGGTGCCGTCCTCGTCGTCGAACTCGACGGACCGGCCATCGACGTCGATCTCGAGCGGGAGACGGTCATCGCCAGGGCGAAGGACCACGGTGCCGGTGAGGTTCGCGTCGCCGTCGACGATGTCGAACGCGGTCTGATCTGGAAGGGCCGGAAATCGGCCTTCGCCGCCGTCGGTCGGATCAGCCCCGACTACATCGTCCAGGACGGAGTCATCCCACGGTCCCGGCTCGGGCCCGTGCTGGCGTCGATCTCGACGATCGCGGAGGAATGCGGAGTGCGCGTTGCCAACGTCTTCCACGCCGGCGACGGCAACCTGCATCCGCTCGTCCTCTTCGACGGCAGCATCGAAGGTCAGACCGAACTCGCAGAGACGGCCTCGGGTCGCATCCTCGACCTGTGCCTGAGCGAAGGCGGATCGATCACCGGCGAACACGGGGTCGGGTCCGACAAGGCCAAGTTCATGCCGCGCATGTTCACGAACGAGGATCTCGACACCATGCAGATCCTGCGCTGCGCCTTCGACCCGGACTATCTGTCCAACCCGGGAAAGGTCTTCCCGACACCACGACTGTGCGGGGAACCACCTCGGCGAACATCGGGGGAGCATCCCCTCCAGGCAGCAGGAAAGGCGGAGCTGTTTTGACCGCGGAACTTCCCAGATTCGCCCGACCTGAGAGCGTCGAGGAGCTCTCCGAGATCATGTCGGCCGCGCACCGAGACGGACACAGCGTCGCCGTCTACGGCGGCGGGACGGCCCTCGACGATCACCCGCCGGGTGCGACACCGGGTCTCCTCATCGACATGAGCGGACTCAACCGGGTGATCGAACATTCTCCTGGGGACCTCATTCTCGTCGCCGAGGCAGGTGCACCGATCGCCGCTCTCAAGGACGTCGCTGACACCGGTGCCCAGGAGCTCCTCTCGGACTTTCCTGCGGATCGGGTCGACTCCGGGTCGACGCTGGGAGGTGCCATCGCAACCAGAGCCGTGGGACCACGGCGAATCGGCCGTCTGCCTTTGCGTGAGGTCGTCCTCGGCGTCACCGTCGTCCTCGCCGACGGCACCATCGCGAAGGCCGGTGGCAAGGTTGTGAAGAACGTGGCCGGCTACGACATGTCGAAGCTCATGACCGGGTCTTGGGGCACGCTGGGGATCATCGCCAGCGCAGCGATCCGGCTGTACCCGAAGCCGGAAGCCCAGGGTTACGTCGAGATTCCCGACGCCGAGGCTGCGCTGGGAGTCCTCGGCTCCCAGCTGGCGCCGGCGGCAGTCGAAATCGATCGGTCGCCGGGTGCAGAGGCCACGACCGTCGTCATGGTCGAAGGACTCCCGGAGTCGGTCGAGTCCCGAACCCGGCAGATCATCGAGGCCTACCCCGGTGCGAAGGCGGGCATCGAGCCGAGCTGGTGGGCACGGAGGGCTCAGGCCCCCGTGACGATACGGGCCTCGGTCTCACCGGCGCTGGTGCCGGAGCTGGTGGCTCAGATCGCCCGACTCGAAGACGCCATCGGCTACCCGATCCAGCTGCGCGGCAGTGCCATGGGAGTCTTCGACCTCGGCGTCGGCGCCCCCGACATGGACCCTGCGATCGCGACACGGGTCGTCCTCGAGCACCTGCGGACCTGGGATCGCAAGCAGCTGATTGCGACGCTGCTGTGCGCACCACCCACAGTGTGGAACGAGATCGACGCCTGGGGCGAGATCCCCGGGTTCGCGCTCATGGCCACCATCAAGGACCAGTTCGATCCGAACGGTCTGCTCTCACCCGGACGTGGAATAGGAGGACTGTGATGTCATGCGATTGCGGTGGCGCAGGAGGCTGCCAAGGCGGCGGTGCCCCAAGCCAGGGCGGTGGTGTTTCGGGCCAGGTTTCCGGACCGACGGCGTTGGAGGAGACGATGGCCTCGGCCGGCCAGGCGACCATGCAGATGGCACCTCCGACCATGGACCACTCGGCCTTCGACGTCTTCAACCCGCCGGACCCGAGTCTCATCGCCGACTGCGTCCACTGCGGCTTCTGCCTTCCCGCCTGCCCGACCTACCAGCTGTGGGGAAATGAGGAGGACTCACCGCGCGGACGCATCTACCTCATGGAGAAGGGCCTGGAGGAGGGGCCGATGAGTGCGTCCATGGTCGAGCACTTCGACGCCTGCCTGGGATGCATGGCCTGCGTCAGCGCCTGCCCGTCCGGAGTCCAGTACGACAAGCTCATCGAAGCCACCCGCGGACAGGTCGAACGCAACGGAAAACAGCATCGCAGCCGCGGCGAGGTGGCGCTGCGGGAGGCGATCTTCCAGCTGTTCCCGTACCCCGATCGTCTGAAGACCATGTTGGCACCCCTCAAGCTCTACCAGCGGACGGGACTGTCATCGGTCATCCGCAAGTCCAAGATCCTCGAGAAGCTCTCACCGACTCTGGCCACGATGGAGGCCATCGCACCGCCGGTGACCAAGAAGGTCACCATTCCGGCGTCGAACCCACCGCGCACGGCCGAAGGCGAAAGCCTGCCTGTCCGGTCGCGAGTGGGGATGCTGCTGGGATGTGTGCAGCGAACCTTCTACCCCCAGGTCAACGCCGCAACCGTGCGGGTTCTCAACATGGAAGGCTGCGAGGTCGTGGTGCCCCAGTCACAGGGCTGCTGCGGTGCCCTATCCGTCCACGCCGGGCGCAGCGAAGAGGGCGAGGACTTCGCACGCAGAATCGTGGACACATTCACCTCGGCGGACGTGGACTATCTGGTCGTCAACTCCGCAGGCTGCGGATCGACGATGAAGGAGTACGCCGACATCCTCGCCGATGATCCCGCCTACGCGCAGCGCGCGAAGGAGCTGGCGGGCAAGGTCAGGGACGTGACAGAGATCCTCGTCGAACTCGGACCCAGCGCCCCACGGCACCCGGTGGCCCGCGGTGGGCTGCGTGTGGCCTACCACGACGCCTGCCACCTCTCCCATGCCCAAGGTGTGCGCAACCCGCCACGTGAGCTGCTGGGCCAGATCCCCGGGGTCGAACTGGCTGCGATCAAGGATGCCGACACCTGCTGCGGTTCGGCCGGAATCTACAACCTGGTGCGCCCGGAAGCGGCCCGCGAACTGGGGGACAAGAAGGCCACGAACATCGCCGCCACCGGAGCCGATCTTGTCGTCACGGGCAATCCCGGCTGCCTGCTGCAGGTCACCGACGCCCTTCGCCGACAGGGAGAGGCCACACTGCCGACGGCGCACACGATCGAACTCCTCGACGCCTCACTCACCGGTGCAGGAGCAAGGGGCCTGTTGGCACGGTGAGGCACGGCTCTACTTGACGATGAGCACCGGGCACTCGGCCTCGAGGATCACCCTCTGCGTGCTTGAGCCCAGAAGCAGCTTGACCACGGGGGAGCGGCGCTTGGAGGGCATCACGATGAGCTTCGCCTGCCACGCCTCGGCGAGGTCGATGAGCTGGGAGGCCACATCGGAATCGGCGCGTTGGATCTCGAACTCGAGGTCCGCCTCGGCGAGCCGATCGGCCAGCTCCTTCGTCTGGGACAGGGCACCGGTCGACGGAGCGGTCGTCGTATCCGATTCGAAGTGGACGGCGCGCACAGCCGCACCCTCTCGCCGGGCGCCGGCGATCGCCTGCTCGAGGAGGGCTGTAGAGGAGTCCGAGCGGTAGGCCAGGACGACCGTGGCCTGGGCATCGTCGATGCCGGCCGAGGCCTCCACCCGCAGCGAGGGCGCCGGGAAGCGGTGACGAGGGGCTGAGTAGAAATCAGTCATGTCG
Source organism: Brevibacterium antiquum (assembly GCF_016107655.1). Classification (GTDB taxonomy): domain Bacteria; phylum Actinomycetota; class Actinomycetes; order Actinomycetales; family Brevibacteriaceae; genus Brevibacterium; species Brevibacterium antiquum. The sequence continues at coordinate 146,055 of NZ_JABASX010000011.1, read as the reverse complement.
GTCGTGTTCCTATCCGATTGCGATGACGCCGATGAGGACGCCGACGGTCAGCATCACGAGGGACACGATGAGGGCGCGCCACAGGACCTTCTTGTGGTGGTCGCCGAGTTCGACTCCCGAGAGTGAGACGAGGAGCAGGATCGCGGGCACCAGCGGTGACTGCATGTGCACCGGCTGGCCCGTGATGGAGGCTCTGGCCATATCGGCCGCGGAGATGCCGAAGTGACCGGCGGTCTCGGCCAACACGGGAAGGATGCCGAAGTAGAAGGCGTCATTGCTCATGAAGAACGTCATCGGGATCGAGAGCAGTCCGGTGATGACGGCCATGTAGGGGCCCATGGATGTCGGAATGACATCGACGAGCCACTCGGCCATGGCGTCGACCATGCCGGTTCCGCTCATGATGCCGGTGAGCACGCCGGCGGCCATGACCATGGCGACCACGGCGATGATCGCCGAGGCATGCGAAGCCAGCTCTTCCTGCTGTGCCTTGATATTCGGGAAGTTGACCATGAGGGCGATGACCATGGCGATCATGAACAGGTAGGGCAGGGGCAGCAGGTCGGCGATGAGCATGACCATCACGGCCACGGTCAGCGTCAGGTTGAACCAGAAGAGCTTGGGACGCAGCGTCGCTCGGTTGGGGTCGAGTGCGGTGTCGGTCAGAGCGGAACCGGAGCCGGAACCGGCTTCTGAACCGTCATCGGCACCCGCGGTCTCCGCGAGCGATGCTCCCGCCGAGGCTGCTGCGCCGTGATCGGATACCGACGTGGACCCGGTGCTGGGACCAGAATCCGAACCCGAGTCTGAACCCGTGCTCGAGCGGGCGACGGCACCGACGAGCTCGGAGCGCTTCGATCCCGAACGGGACTCATCGACCCAGGCCACACCGTTCTTGGCAAGGCGGCGTCGTTCGGAGATGCCGAGGAAGTAGGCGAAGACGAAGCACACCAGCAGGCCCGCAGCGAGAGCCGGGACCATCGGAGCGAAGATCTCGTTGGCATCGATCTGCAGGGCCGAGGAGGCGCGTGCCGTCGGACCGCCCCAGGGGACGATGTTGAGAGTGCCGTTGATCAGACCCGCGACGCAGGTCAGCACCACGGGCGACATCTCCAGGCGCTGGTAGATCGGCAGCATTGCGGCGGTGACGACGATGAACGTCGTCGACCCGTCGCCGTCGAGGGAGACCGCTCCGGTCAGCAGGGCTGTGCCCATGACGACTTTGACGGGATCGTGGCCTGCGACCCTGAGGATGAACTCGACGAGCTTGTCGAAGAGTCCGACGTCGATCATGATGCCGAAGTAGATGATGGCGAAGAGCAGCAGCGCTGCCGTCGACGACATGTCTGCGATGGCGTCCATGACCATTTCGCCGATTCCCAGGCCTGCGCCGGTGAACAGTCCGAATACGGTCGGGACAATGATCAGCGCCAGGATCGGTGAGAGTCGTTTCGTCATGATCAGCGTCATGAAGACGATGATCATTGCGAAACCGAGAACTACGAGCACGTGCTTCTCCTATGAAGGCGGATGTGATGCCCGATACACCCTAGATCGCGTTCTGGCGCGGCGCGCGTTTGTGTGCACTGAACACGTTCTGCCTGTTTGGCACCTTTTGCGCATTTCGCTCATGCGTGGTTAGTGTGAGTCGGTGCGACGTCCCACCCGTTCCTTCTCACGCCGTGTGCTGCTCAGCCAGCTCGCGGTCATTGTGGTGACGCTGGCGCTGGTGACCGGAGTCTTCGCGTGGATGGGTGCGCGCTCGGTCACCGAGGTCACCGAGACCAAGGCACTGGCGACGGCGCGGACGCTGGCGATCGATCCCGAGGTGCGGAAGGGTTCGACCCAGGCCTCGGCACAGCCTGCGGGGGAAGCCGAGGAGGCGATCACCACTCCGCTGCTCGAGATCACCGATGACCTGCGTGACTCCTCGGGCATCGTGTTCGCGGTCATCACCGACGACCGGGGCATCCGACTGACCCACCCGGACCGGGACAACATCGGCAAACGGGTGTCGACCTCCCCGGATGAGGCGCTGGCGGGCAGGGAGTCCGTCACGCATGAGCGAGGCACCCTCGGTGAGACGGTGCGCGCCAAGGTGCCGATCTATTCCAGCTCCGATGATGAGACCGTCGTCGGGGAGGTCTCCGTGGGCATTCACGCCTCGGTGCTCGATGCCGACCTGCGACGAGAATTCCTCGTTCTCGGCTCTGTCACCGTCCTCGCCCTGGTCATCGGCGTGATCGCCTCGCTCGCACTGGGACGCAGGCTGCGCCGCGAGACTCTGGGCGTGGGTCCCGAGGAACTCGCGGAGATGGCACGTGATCAGGGCGCAGTGCTGCGCGGCCTCGACGACGGTGTTCTGGCCTTCAGCTCGTCCGGAGAGCCGACCCTGAGCAATGCGACGGCCGAAGAGCTGCTCGGGATCGCCCATGTCGATGCCGACGAGGACGATGTTGACACAGGCGAGGACACCACGGCCTCGGTCACGGGCGGACCCGCGAGCGCCTCACAGGCGGACGTGCCTGAGGTGATCAGAAGCATGATGCTCGAGGCACCCGATCACGGTGCCCTGCGGCGGCGAGTCACCGTCGGCGATCGGATCCTGTTGGCCACGGCTGTGCGAGTGAGTCGTGATGGGGTCTCCGTCGGCGGGGTCGTCACCCTGCGCGATGAGACCCAGGTGCTGACGATGGCCCGTCAGCTCGAATCGGTGACGTCGATGGCCCGGGCCCTGCGCACTCAGCGCCACGAGTTCGCCAACCGGCTGCACACTGTCCTCGGCCTCGTCGACACAGGGGCCACCGATGAAGCACGCAGCTACCTCGCCACGATCCTGCGGACCGGACCGATCGCGACGCCCGTCGAAGGCATCGAGGTGATCACCGACCCGTATCTTCGTGCGCTGCTCGAGGCGAAGGGGACCACCGCCGCCGAGGCGGGTGTGACCCTTGCCGTCACCCCGGATTCCTTGGTGCTGGGTCGGGTGAAGGAGCCCGAGGATGTCACGCTCATCCTCGGCAACCTCATCGACAATGCAGTGCGAGCGGTGGTGACGAATGCAAGCGGCAGCGGTGCTGACGGTGCTTCTCGAACCGACGAGGTGTTCGGCAGAGTCGAGGTGACGCTGCTCGGCTCGGGTCCGGAGCTGCATGCCGTCGTCACCGACTCCGGTGGGGGAGTCGATGACGATGATGCGGAGTCCATCTTCGACGAGGGGGTCAGCCGCGCCGATGGCCTCGATCCAGAACATGGCCACGGCATCGGTCTGGCGCTGTGTCGCCGGACCGCACGTCGACACGGCGGCCTGGTGTGGCTGCTGGCCGGCCACGATCCTGAACTGGGCGGTGCCGGCTTCGCCGTGCGCCTGCCCGATGTGCTCAGCGACGATGCGGACGACACTTCCGCAGGTGACGACCATGCAGATGAGAGTCCTGCAAACGAGCGTCGCACAGACGACAAGGAGAGATGATGGTCAACGTTCTGGTTCTCGACGACGACTTCTATGTGGGGCAGATCCACTGCCGCTACGTCAACGAGGTTGCAGGATTCCACGCCCTGGAACCGGTCAGAGATCTGCGCACCGCGCGCACGATCATCGCCGAGGACGATGTGGACCTGCTGTTGGCCGACTACGTCCTGCCCGAAGGCAACGGTGTCGAACTGATCCGAGAGCACGATGTCGATGCCATCGTGCTCTCGGCAGTGGCCGATCCCGACGTGGTGCGCTCGGCTCTGCGGGCAGGAGCGATGACCTATATCATCAAACCCTTCGCTGCCGAGGAGCTGCAGAACTTCCTCAGGCGCTATGCCCGCTTCCGACGCTATTGGGACCGCGAGAAGGTCAGCCAGCCGGAGCTCGAACGTCAGCTGCGCAGTCTGCATGACGTCTCCTCGCCGGGGAGTGCACCTGCCAAAGGCTCGGGCTCGTCGACCAGCGGCCGGATCCTCGAGGCGCTCGAAGGCGCGGATCGTTCGCTGACGGCGATGGAGGTCTCTGACGTCGTGGGCACCTCCCGCGCGACAGCCCAGCGCCACCTGGCCAAGCTGGCCGAGTCCCGAGCAGTCACCGTCTCACTCCAATACGGAAGCACCGGCAGGCCCGAACACCTCTACGGAGTGGGCTGAGGGGTCGGCGGTCCGGATCGGCATCACTGACGGCACTAAGCAGGTCCAGCTCGCGCGGCAGAGTCCGCATCCGCAGGAGCGGGGAGGCGAGCACGGGAATCGACGCGGCAAGCGAACAGGCCGCGAGGATCCACATCGTCGTGGACACGCCGAGCCTGTCACCGAGGAACCCGGCGAGCAATGAACCCAGCGGCATCGGCCCCCAGACGAGGAACCGAATCGAAGCGTTCATGCGTCCCAACAGCGGCTTCGGGCACAGGCGCTGGCGGAAGCTGACCTGGGCGACGTTGTAGACGACGACCGCCCAGCCGGTGACAAGACTGGCTGAGAGCATCGTCGGGAAGGCCGGCAGAACCGTGGCCAAAGGCATCCCGAAGAAGCTCAACCCACCGAGCATTGCGGACACCGAGATGCTCGTTCCCTCACCGAGTCGTGCCTGCACCGAGGCGGCACTGAGGGCACCGAGGATTCCCCCGATCGCACTGGCCGACATGATGATGCCGAGCTGAACTTGGCTCAGTCCCAGTGTCGTCAGCACGAACAACACCAGAAGGGCGAAGATGCCCGAGGCTGCGAAGTTCGTGAGGCCCGTGCATGCGGTGATCCGGCGCAGCAGGCTGTGCCCGAGCACGAAGCCGAGTCCTTCACGGATCTCGGAGATGAAGCCGGTGCGGGTCGCCGGTTCCGCCGGTGCTTCACGGTGGCGGATTCTGCTGACGACGAGACTCGACAGGCCCATGCAGACACTGGTCAGGCCCACTGTCAGTGGGGCTCCGATGGCGGCGACGAGTCCTGAGGCCAAGGTCGGTCCGACGACTCCCGCTGTCTGCTGACTGGCCTGAAGCTTGCCGTTGCCGTCTCCGATGGATGCGCCGTCGACGAGTTCGGACAGATACGACTGATTGGCGATGTCGAAGAAGACGGTGACGATCCCGACTCCTGCTGCCACCAGATAGAGCTGGAACATGCTCAGAGCGCCGAGCGCCCAGGCCAACGGGATCGTCAGCAGGATGGCAGCGCGCACGATGTCGCCGGAGACGATGACGATCTTCTTCGGCAGCCGATCGATCCAAGCGCCCGCCGGCAGGCTGATGACGAGGAATGCTGCCGATTCCAGCGTCGCGAGTAGACCCATCTGGAAGGCATTCGCGTCTAAGAGACTGACAGCGATGAGGGGGAGTGCGAAGAAGACGAGCTGAGACCCGAACACCGAGACGGTGTCGCCCGCCCACAGTTTCATGAAGTCGCGATGGGACCACAGTGGTGAGCGTCTCGAGCGTGCGGTGCCGGATGTGACCATGGCTCGTCCTTGAGTCGGGGTGTCGTGATCTGATGGGGGAGAGCAGAACAGGAGTGATTGAGATCTCTCAATCGCAAGCCTGTCAGGAGTGATTGAGTTAAGTCAATCACTGCGAGGTGACCAATTGACTTCTCCCGATCGCTCGTTAGCGTTGAGGTATGAATGCTGAGCGCGCCGAAAATACAGCGCGGGCCGTCGCGCGAGCCGTCGAACGCCGTGATGCCACCGATGTTGAGGCGAAGGCCTTGGCCTCAAGTCTGCGCATTCGCATCCTGCGGCTGTGCCTCGACGAGGCGCTGAGCAATCGCGAGATCGCCGAGGCGACCGACCTCAACCCCGCGACATCGCTTCACCATGTGCGGATGCTCGCCGACACGGGTTTCCTCGAAGCGCAGGAGTCGAGGCGGGGTCGCCGAGGTGCGCGGGAGATCCCCTACCTAGCGACAGGCAAGAGCTGGTACATCGATGTCGGCGACGTAACGAATCCGATGATCGAGGCCTTCACCGCCGAATTCACTGCGGCTCCCTACGAGGAGCGGACGATGGGGCGGATGGCGGCGATGCTCACTGCCGATGAGGTTGAGGAGTTCCGCGGCCGCATCGATGCTCTCTTCGAAGAGTTCCGCTCCCGCCGCAAGAAGCCGGACGCCAAACAGTGGGGACTGTTCATTGCCATGCACCCGAGCAGCCACGCACCCGAGTAGCCACGAGCGATAGCCATCAAGACGCGCGCTGCGCGGCGATCTGCGACGTTTCCGAGGGGCCAGAGCGGGACGACCTCGAGGCCTATGCGGCGATGGTCGCGGAGCTCGGAGCCACCTCGGCGTTGGATGCGGGATGCGGAAAGTCTGAACCAGGTGCGTTAGGTGGTCATTCCGGGCTGAAAATCCTCGGGCGGATCAGCCCAGAACGACCATCTAGCGCGGCTGCACAAACAGGCTGACGGCGCGCCGAACCCTGCGGATTTACTGGGCAGGAGCGCATAATCGCCCTAAGATGAGAAGCATGGCGACCAGAACGACTTCCCCCGCTTCTGGTAAAGGAAAAGGCACAGCGCGCAAAACTGCTGGTCGGACCGGGCAAGCGGGGAACAAGGAAGACCCCGGGACAAACGTTGTCACCGGTGCGTGGAGGGGAGTGGCCCACATGGCCGGAAACCGTGCGCGAAAGATCCTCAGTGACGAGCCGAGCGATCAGTCACCGACCAAGAGAGACGGCACTGCCTTCTTCCTCATCGGTCTCTCGATCATCATCGCTGCCTTCGAATGGTGGAACATCCCCGGCGCCATCAGTGACGTCGTCCGCAACGTCGTCGAAGGCACCTTCGGCAGAGTGGCACTCGCGCTGCCGGTGATCTTCACCTGCTACGCGATTCGACTGTTCCTGCGCGGAGACGATAACCGGGGCAATAACCGGATTCTCATCGGTATCATCCTCCTGCTGCTCTCCGCATCCGCGCTGGCCCACATCTCCGCAGGCAACCCCACCTTCGCGAACTCTCGTGAGGCCATGGCCAACGGGGGAGGGGCGCTGGGCTTCGTCATCTCCTCGCCTCTGGTCGTCGCCACCACCAACTATGTGGCTGTCCCGCTGCTCATTCTGCTCGGTCTCTTCTCCCTGCTGGTTATCACCGCAACACCCGTGCGTTCGATCCCCAAGCGTCTGATGGATCTCTACCTGCGTCTGACCGGGGGAGCGCGCCCCAGTTCAGAGAGGCAGAACGGGCAGGAGTCGACCGACCTTGTCGCCGACAATGCGAGGACCTCCACGCTCAAACCCGTCAGGGGTACCAAGCGCCGGTCCAAGAAGTCTGAGACCGGTGTCGGCAGTGCCGACGATGACACGACGACCAAGGCCTACGACAAGGCCTACATCCATGAAAACGACGTCAGCGATGAAGAAGCCGACACCACCGTCATCGAACGGCCGAAGTTCAAGCCGGGTGAGCGTCGCCCGACGAAGGCCGAGCGGGAGACCGCCGCGCTGAAGAAGACCATCGGGATGGACGAGGACTCGACCACGGCGGCGAACAAGTCCGACTCGGGAGCCGCCTCGGCGCCGGTGCCTGTCACGAACGCTCCGGTGGCCCCACCCACTGAACAGCTGCCCGAACGGGTCGAGCAGCTCACTCTGGCCGGGGACGTCACCTACACGCTTCCGAGCTCGGACAACCTCACGCCCGGCCCGCCCGCGAAGGAGCGCTCCGAAGCCAACGACCGTGTCGTCGAGGCACTGCGCGACGTGCTCGAGCAGTTCAAGATCGACGCACAGGTCACCGGCTTCTCACGTGGCCCCACGGTCACCCGGTACGAGGTGGAGCTGGGATCGGGTACCAAGGTCGAGAAGGTCACAGCGCTGTCGAAGAACATCGCCTACGCGGTGGCAAGTGCCGATGTCCGCATCCTCTCGCCGATTCCCGGCAAGAAGGCGATCGGCATCGAAATTCCGAACTCGGACCGTGAGAACGTCTCCCTCGGAGATGTGCTGCGGTCGAAGGCCGCCCGCAAGACCGAGAACTCCCTGGTCATCGGCGTGGGCAAGGACGTCGAAGGCGGATTCGTCGTCGCCGACCTGGCGAAGATGCCCCACCTGCTGGTTGCCGGTGCGACCGGTGCCGGTAAGTCGAGCTTCGTGAACTCCATGATCACCTCGATCATGATGCGCGCGACCCCCGACGAGGTGCGCATGATCCTCGTCGACCCCAAGCGCGTGGAGCTCACGATCTACGAAGGCATCCCGCACCTCATCACCCCGATCATCACGAACCCCAAGAAGGCCGCCGAGGCGCTCGAATGGGTTGTGCGCGAAATGGACGCTCGCTACGACGACCTCGCGAACTTCGGATTCAAACACATCAACGAGTTCAACAAGGCCGTCCGGGAGGGCCGCGTCCAGGTTCCTGCAGGATCGGAACGGGTGCTCCAGCCCTACCCCTACCTGCTGGTCGTCGTCGACGAGCTCGCCGACCTGATGATGGTCGCCCCACGCGATGTTGAAGCCTCGATCCAGCGCATCACCCAGCTGGCCCGTGCGGCCGGTATCCACCTGGTCTTGGCCACACAACGACCCAGCGTCGACGTCGTCACCGGCCTCATCAAGGCCAACGTGCCCTCACGTCTGGCGTTCGCCACTTCATCCCTGGCTGACTCCCGAGTCGTGCTCGACCAGCCGGGAGCGGAGAAGCTCATCGGACAGGGTGACGCACTGTTCCTGCCCATGGGTGCTGCCAAGCCGATGCGTGTCCAGGGTGCCTGGGTCAACGAGTCCGAGATCGAGAAGGTCGTCGAACACGTCAAGGGCGAACTCAAGCCGAACTACCGTGAAGACGTCGCCGTCGAGAAGCCGACCAAGCAGATCGACGAGGAGATCGGCGACGATCTCGAACTCCTGCTCCAGGCGGCCGAACAGGTGGTCACCACGCAGTTCGGCTCGACCTCGATGCTGCAGCGCAAGCTGCGTGTCGGCTTCGCGAAGGCCGGACGTCTCATGGACCTCATGGAATCACGAGGCATCGTCGGACCCTCCGAGGGGTCGAAGGCCCGCGACGTGCTGGTCCGGCCCGAGGACCTGCCGGGCACACTGGCGATCATCAAGGGTGAGACCCCTCCGGATGAGGAACCGAACTCGGCATCAGCCGGCGGCGGCTCGGATGATGACGGCTCCGGCTACGGCGCGAGCCGAGCGCCTGGTGCAGGCGGGCAGTCGGCGGCGGCAGACTACGACGAGGAGTTCGAGGACTTCGGAGGCACGGGGGCAGGCACCTCGGCGAGGTCATCAGGTTCTGGTGCCAACGATCGTTACGCGACGGGAGTCGGGCATGCCGACGACCTGCATGTCGGCGACGTCGACCCCGAGACAGGGCTGGAAGTCGTCGAGACCAGCGGTGAGGACGCTTGGTCGCTCACGGGCCGCTGACTCCAGCGACACAGCAGAACTGAGAATCTGAATACGGCGTGGAGCCGGCTACTGAAATGAGTGGCCGGCTCCACGCCATTCACATGTCACTCCGATAGGCTTGCTACGTGAATGATCGATCAGAGCACGGTGCCCCCGGACACGCACCGGCCGAGCCCAGCCCGTGGAATGTTCCCAACGCCCTGACCGTATTGCGGATCCTGCTGGTCCCAGTCTTCCTCGTCCTCCTCCTGGCCGACGGGGGCCAGGACATGACCATGCGGTGGTGGGCGCTGGTCGTCTTCCTGCTGGCGATGGCCACGGACAAGATCGACGGAGATCTCGCACGCAAGTACAACCTCATCACGAACTTCGGCAAGATCGCTGATCCGATCGCCGACAAATCTCTGATGGCTGCGGCGCTCATCGGCCTGGCCGCGATTGCTGAGATCCCTTGGTGGGTTCCCATCATCATCCTCGTCCGGGAGCTCGGCATCACCGTGCTGCGGTTCTTCATGATCCGCATCGCCGTCATGCCCGCATCCAGAGGCGGCAAGATCAAGACCGTGCTGCAGACCGTCGCCATCGGGCTGTTCCTCCTCCTTCGCCCCGTGGCGCAGATCGTCCCGGAAGGCGTGACATTCGCACTGCTGATCGTGGCTTGGCTGATCATGGTCGCCGCCATCGTCGTCACAGTCGTGACGGGAATCGACTACTGCCTCCAGGCCGCGAAACTTGCCAAGGAATCGCGCGGGGGAAGCGGGACTGCCGAGACCGGAGCCTCTGACTCGAATCCGAAGTGAGCCTGTGAACGAGACCGAACTCTTCTCCCGAAGTCAGCACCTCATCACCACCTGTGCACAGGTGGGACTCTCGGTCGCTGGAGCGGAATCACTGACCGGTGGTCGCTTCGTCGCCACGCTCGTCGATGTTCCCGGAGCCTCCGCCGTGGTGCGCGGCGGACTCATCACCTATGCCACCGACCTCAAGTCGCGGCTTGCCGGAGTCGAGGCCGACCAGCTCGAAGAGACAGGACCCGTCGACGAAGTCGTCGCGGCTCAGATGGCTGCCGGTGCGGCCAGGGAATGTGTCTCCGACATCGGGGTGGCCTGCACCGGAGTCGCCGGACCCGAACCGCAGGACGACAAACCGGTCGGTCTCGTCTACACGGCCATCGCCTTCGCCGGAAAGGCACAGGTCAGCGAGCATCATTTCGCCGGAGATCGAGACGCTGTGCGCGCACAGACGGTCGCGGCCATGGTGGCAGACCTCGACGACTTCGTCACCCGGCTGGCGTTCGGTCCTGACTCGAACGGCCCCGAAGAACCATGACGGTACCGCTGTGGAATAAGTTCAGCCTCCGCGAAGTTGACCAGGTAATGGCAATTGGACGAATATGCACCGGTACCTTCGAATGGACTGGCAAAACCATCAGGTCACGCACCCAGGTTGGCGCTCGGCATCGACCGGGCTGTAAAGTTGACTACGCCATCACGACTGTTCACAGAGACAAAGGGAGGGACGCGCAATGCTACTGAGAGTTGAAATCGGTGACGCACTGCGCTCCGTACGCCGGCGCCAGGGGCGGACCCTGCGCGATGTCTCCACGGGAGCCAGCGTATCGCTGGGCTACCTCAGTGAGATCGAACGCGGACAGAAGGAAGCCTCCTCGGAGCTTCTCTCCGCGATCTGTGAAGCACTCGATCTGCCGTTGTCGGCTCTGCTGTCATCGGTCTCCGATCGTTTCGCGCTCGAAGAGGGTGTCGAAATTCCCGACACCATTCCACAGGAACTCTCCGACAAGATCCTCGGTCGCCCAGGTGGATACCCGGTGCCGCGACTGGCAGCCAAGCCCTAATGCGTCACACTCTCTACTGGGTCCTCATGAACGAGGAGTTCGGAGAGGCTCGTGCTGCATCGCTGCACACGGACCTCGCACTGAGCAGCCTGGGTTCCCGGACCGCCGAAGAGGCATTCCGAGCAGGTATCGAACCCCGCGACATCTGGATCGCTGTCTGTGATGCCTCGGGCGTGCCCGAATCACACCGCCTGGGCAAAGAGAAACCGCGTTCACGTCCTTTCTGAGGTTGTCCCTCCGTGGGCTGTCGTTCCCAGGACTGTTCCTCAACATTCGAATCCTGCCTCTTCGCAGTGCGATCTCGCGGGTGACTGGGCCGGGTGACAGGGCAGAGAGCGGAGCGACGCCAGGTGCGAAATAATGCGACACGCGCCGACATATAGAACACTTGTTCCCATGTCGGTTATGCTGGTAATGAATCACGGGACCTGTGACCATGAGTGGCTGATTATCCACGGGGGAATTCGTTCCTCTGTTGTTATGTCAGTGCCACCTTCTAGCCTTGGTCTCAACGGAAAACGAAACTTTTAGGAGAGACCATGGCTCGTACACCGAAGAACCTGCAGATCCCGACCGGCGGAGATAAGTCGAAGGCACTGGACGCCGCGCTGGGACAGATCGACCGCAACTACGGCAAGGGCGCAATCATGCGTCTGGGCGAAGGCGTTCGCGAACCGATCGCCTGCATCCCCACCGGTTCCATCGCACTCGACATCGCTCTGGGCATCGGAGGCCTGCCCCGTGGCCGTGTCGTCGAGATCTACGGCCCGGAATCCTCGGGTAAGACCACAGTGGCTCTGCACGCTGTCGCCAATGCTCAGAAGACCGGCGGAATCGCGGCCTTCATCGATGCTGAGCACGCACTCGACCCGGAATACGCGAAGAAGCTCGGCGTCGACACCGACCAGCTGCTCGTGTCTCAGCCGGACACCGGTGAGCAGGCACTCGAAATCGCGGACATGCTCATCCGCTCCGGAGCCCTCGACGTCATCGTCATCGACTCCGTCGCGGCCCTCGTGCCGAAGGCCGAGATCGAAGGCGAGATGGGCGACAGCCACGTGGGTCTCCAGGCACGGTTGATGTCACAGGCCCTGCGCAAGATCGCAGGTGCACTGTCCCAGTCGAAGACCACCGCGATCTTCATCAACCAGCTGCGTGAGAAGGTCGGTGTCTTCTTCGGCTCACCAGAGACCACTTCCGGTGGTAAAGCTCTGAAGTTCTACGCCTCCGTACGCATCGACGTACGACGCATCGAGACCTTGAAGGAAGGCCAGGATGCGGTCGGCAACAGAACCCGTGCCAAGATCGTCAAGAACAAGATCGCTCCGCCGTTCAAGCAGGCGGAGTTCGACATCATCTACGGCCAGGGCATCTCCCGCGAGGGCAGCCTCATCGATATGGGTGTCGAGAACGGCATCGTCCGAAAGTCCGGATCCTGGTTCACCTATGACGGCGATCAGCTCGGTCAGGGTAAGGAGAACGTTCGGAACTTCCTGCGCGACAACCCAGGTCTGGCTGAGGAGATCGAACTCAAGATCAAGCACAAGATGGGTCTGATCAAGGTCGACGAGCCCGAGGCCGAGGCCGGGGCAGAGACCGACCAGGGTGAAGACAGCACAGCAGAAAGCTCGAAATCGGATGACGTCGAAGTCTCCTGACCCAATCGATCGCGGCAGCGATCTCGCCGAGTCGAGACCCCCCAGGGGAGGCTCGGCGAGATCAGATGCGCCGACCGCGAAGCTGGACAAGCTGCGCGAGGCCATCACCGAGATCGACCAGCGGCATGCCGAGGGGGAGTCGGAGTACTTCGCTGAAGCCACCTCCGGCCCGGACCCTTCGCTGTCCCCGAGTCTCACGTCTCCCGCGGACGCTCCTTCATTCGCTGACGCGCTGTCGTTCGACGATGATGATGAGCCCGAGGACTTCGACGCCGCATACGCGAAGGCGAAGAAGACGGCCATGAACATGCTGGCCATGCGCGACCATGCCAGTGGCGAACTGCGCGACAAGCTGCTCAAACGTGACTTCCTGCCGGCGGCCGTTGATGAGCTCATTGCCAAACTGCAGAAGTCCCGGCTCCTTGATGACGAGGAATTCGCTCACCGCTACGTGCGCGCTCACCGGGAACGACGGAAGCTCTCCCGATCCGCTCTCAAACGAGAACTGAGCAAAAAGGGATTGCCCGCAGAGATCGTCTCCGGCGCCGTCGACGACGTGGACGGGGAAGACGACCTCGCCCGCCAAGTAGCCGAGAAGAAGGCCGCATCGACACGCGGACTCGACTACGAAGTCCGCGAACGTCGAATCCTGGGCATGCTCGCCCGACGCGGATTCGCCTCCTCAGTCTGTCTGAAAGTGACACGCGAAGTCCTCGGCGAAGACTGAACAACTCCGATGACAGACAACAGCTAGAATAGTTGCGCCATGACTGAACTGATTGATGCACCCACCTCCACCGAGAAATCACCTCGCAGCTACGAGGTGAAGACCTACGGCTGTCAGATGAATGTCCACGATTCCGAACGGCTCTCCGGACTTCTCGACGATGCGGGCTATGTTCCTGCAGACACCGATGACCAAGCCGACGTCATTGTCTTCAACACCTGCGCGGTGCGGGAGAACGCGGATAATCGCCTCTACGGAAACCTCGGTCAGCTCGCTCACGTCAAGGAACGCAACCCCGATTTCCAGATCGCAGTCGGCGGCTGCATGGCACAGAAGGACCGGGACACGATCGTCAAGAAGGCCCCTTGGGTCGACGTCGTCTTCGGCACCCACAACATGGGATCACTGCCGGCGCTGCTCGAACGAGCCCGACACAACCAGGAAGCCCAGGTCGAGATCCTCGAGAGCCTCGATGTCTTCCCTTCGACCCTGCCCAGTCGACGCGAGTCCCAGCATTCCGGGTGGGTGTCGATCTCGGTCGGATGCAACAATTCCTGCACGTTCTGCATCGTTCCCAGCCTGCGCGGCAAGGAGAAGGACCGCAGGCCCGGCGACATCTTGGCCGAGGTTGAAGCGCTCGTCGCCGACGGGGTCGTCGAAGTCACGCTTCTGGGCCAGAACGTGAACTCCTACGGCGCAGAATTCAGGGACAAAGGCGCATTCGCGAAACTGCTGCGCGCCGTGGGCAATGTGGAGGGCATCGAACGTGTGCGTTTCACCAGCCCACATCCTGCGTCCTTCTCCGACGATGTCATCGATGCCATGGCAGAGACACCGACCGTGATGCCGCAGCTCCACATGCCCCTGCAGTCCGGGTCCGACACGATCCTCAAATCGATGCGCCGGTCCTATCGCACCAGCAGATTCATGCGCATCCTGGATTCCGTGCGCGAGAAGATCCCGCACGCAGCGATCACCACCGACATCATCGTCGGATTCCCCGGAGAGACCGAAGAGGACTTCCTGGGAACCATGGACATCGTGCGCCGTGCGCGCTTCTCGCAGGCATTCACCTTCCAGTACTCCATCCGACCAGGCACTCCCGCCGCCACGATGGACGATCAGGTGCCCAAGCACATCGTGCAGGAACGCTTCGAACGACTGACGGCCCTCCAGGATGAGATCTCCTGGGAGGAGAACACGGCACAGATCGGTCGAGAGGTCGAAGTCCTCGTCACGACCAGACCTCATGATGACTCACCACGACTGACCGGCCGTTCTGCGGACAATCGACTCGTCCATGTCGGAATCCCGCAAGGAGCGTCCATGCCACGTCCCGGTGACTTCGTCACCGCTACCGTGACAGATGCCAAGCCCTTCTTCCTCTTGGCCGACTCGGGCTTCGGTGTGCGATCGTCCCGAGCAGGCGATGCCTATGACCGCGCCCAGGCGGACAGCTGCGGAGTCCCGGCGCCGGGCCAGACGAGCGGCGGATCCACCAACCTGGGCATGCCGACCCTCCGCATTCGCAGCTGAGATGCCCTCCTTTGCGATCATCCCGGCGGCCCCGATCCTCCTGGCCGGTGTGGACTTGGCGGAGACCGCCACAGCTGTAGCGCTGCGAACGTCGATCGAGTCCGCTCTGCTGACCAAGGCGTCGTGGGCACTGCCGGTAAGCAGCCTGCCACCGTTGGCCGGCCTCGGGGGACTGGGGATCGATTGTGGCATCGACACCCGCACGAATGAGCTGCTCGACGGCGAGGACTGGGTTCAGGCCGTGTCCGAACTCAGCCCTGCCAGCCGTGCAGACTGCGAATTCGCACATCCTGCCATCGCCGTGGCACTCCTTCACGCCCACGCTTCCGGAGTGCGAATCGGCCCGCTGGGCAGCAGTGACGATCTGCTGGTTCCCATCGACCTGTCCGTCGCAGCCTCGGACAACGCCCCGTTGGCCCCTGTACCCCAGGCGGCGGAGGCCGATGACAGGATCGTTCGCTCACTCCAAGCCGGTAATATCGGGGCGGTCTCTGCCGCGATCGCTGCGGCAGCCGACGTGCACGCGGATCTCGACCTCCTCGAAGCCGCCGCTGTGCACATGCGGGCTCATGGAGGTCGCGACTATTCGTTCACCACCGTCTTCGACGAACGCGTCCACGAGGTCCGTTCGCTGTGCGGGACCGGGACGTACTGAAATGAGCCGACGTTGAGCCCAGTCGACCAGCCGACCATCACGATTGCCGGAGCCACAGCCACCGGCAAATCAGATCTCGCGCTCAACCTGGCCGAACACCTCGACGGGGAGATCGTCAACACGGATTCCATGCAGTTCTATCGGGGTATGGACATCGGCACCGCCAAACTCCCAGTCGGGCAGCGTCGGGGGATTGCCCACCATCTCATCGACATCCTCGACGTTCGTGAAGAAGCGAATGTGCAGACGTTTCAACGACAGGCGCGTGAGGCCATCGCTGACATCCGAGCCAGGGAGAAACGTCCCATCCTTGTGGGTGGGTCAGGATTGTACGCGCGAGCAGCGACCGATCTGATGGAGTTTCCCGGCACCGACGCCGAGGTGCGGGCGCGGATCGAATCCGAGGTCGACGCCGATCGCTGGGGCAGGCACCGGCATCTGCAGGAGCTCGACCCAGCCGCGGCTGCGAAGATCACCCCCAACGACTCACGACGCATCGTGCGTGCCCTCGAAGTAATCGAGCTGACCGGACGGCCCTTCAGCGCTCAGCTGCCCGACTACCAGGAAATCGAACCGACCCTCCACCTGGGTCTGAGCGTCGAGCGCAGAACGCTGCACGAAAGAATTGCGACCCGGGTGGGCACCATGTGGGAGCAGGGATGGGTCGACGAGGTGCGCAATCTCCTCGATTGCGGTCTGACCGAAGGCAGGACCGCGTCCCGTGCCATCGGATACGCACAGATCCAGCAGTATCTGGCCGGCGAACTCGACAAAGACGCCACCCAAGAGCAGACGACGATCAGAACTCGGCAGTTCGCCCGCCGACAGGACACGTGGTTTCGCAGAGACCCGCGCATCGCCTGGATCGACGCGACTGCCGGTGACCATGAGGCCAATGCGGGCAAGGCCCTCGAAGTCCTTGCAGACACGACAGCGAACAAAGCAGACACGGCAGATCCCGAGAGGTGACGACAGTCCACGGGGGTTGAAGACAGTTGACACGGGTTGGAGATAGTCCACGAGAGCTGAATGCCGACTGTGTCACGTGCAGGTCTGTCACCGATAGGATGAGACCATGAGTTCCTCCCAGTCACCATTCGCCGACATCGCAGACACCGTCTTCATCAAGGGCCACGGCACACAGAACGACTTCGTCCTCTTGGCCGACGATGACAGCGATCTGGAGATGCATCCGGAGACGATCGCGCTCCTGGCCGATCGTCGGTCGGGCCTGGGCAGCGACGGGGTCATCCGCATCGTCCGTTCCGCAAGCAGCGGAATCCCCGGGGCCCTCGAACAGGCCGAGGCCGGAGCCGAATGGTTCATGGACTACTACAACCACGACGGCAGCCTCTCCGAGATGTGCGGCAACGGAGTGCGAGTCTTCGCCCACGTGCTCGTGACGACCGGACGAGTCGCGGCTGACGCCAGAGAGATCCTCGTCGGCACGCGTGATGGCATCAAGACTGTGCGCACTGTCCTCAACCCGGCACTGGGCACGCAGACCGGAGACTCAACCGCGACAGCGCCGGCAGGGCAGACGCCGCCGGGTTCCGCAGCCGACGCCTGGTACATGATCGACATGGGCCAGTGGTCTCTCGACGACAGCGATGACGTTCTGGTTTCGACCTCCGGCATCGAAGTGCCCCGCCCCGGCATGCGAGTCGAGACCGGCAACCCTCACACCGTGGTCGCACTGGCGGAGTCGGCTGAGCTCGAAAGCGCTGAGCTGCGGGACGCACCGGTCCTCGACCCGGTACCGCCACAGGGGTCGAACATCGAATACATCGTGATGGAACCCGCGCGCAGCGATGTGGCCGGGGGAGAGGGCGCCCTGCGCATGAGGGTGTTCGAACGCGGAGTCGGCGAGACCCGATCCTGCGGTACGGGAGCCTGTGCTGCCGCCATCGCCGCACACCACTGGGCAGGTCCAGCATCGCCTCTGCAATGGCGGGTAGATGTTCCCGGAGGCCAGCTGCGCATCGGCATCACCCCGAACGAGGATGGTACACGCGGCAGCGTCACCCTCTCCGGACCGGCAGTCCTGGTCGCCAGCGGCACAATCAGCTGACACACGCCAGCCGCTGAGCAACGCCAGCCGCTGAGCAACGCCTGCCGTTGAGCAACGCCTGCCGTTGAGCAACTCCAGCCGTCGATGAACTCCAGCCGGTCACACGGATGGGGCCATCAGTCGCGGTCGATGGTGAGGACCCGGTAACCCTTCGAAGATCCCGTGCGAACGACGCTGAATCCACTTCCCAGAGTCTCGATGAGCCACTTCTGGAGCGAGTCCGCACCAAGATTCTTGGACACGACGAGATCGGCACGCCCACCGGGAGCCAGCCGCGGCAGCCAGGTGGTCAGCAGCTCATGCAGTGCCTCCTTGCCAACCCTGATCGGCGGATTCGAACGGATCGCACTGAACTGCAGGTCGGGTGGGATCTCTTCGGCGGTGACGGGACGGATCGATGTCAGCCCGAGACGCTTCGCGTTCTTGGCAGTTGCATCAAGGGATCGGGAGTTGACGTCAAGTGCCCACACCCGGACGTCCACCTCGGCGTCCTTGGCACTCAGCGCTGCGTCCAAGGAAATGGGGCCCCAGCCGCACCCCAGATCAAGGATGTCGCCCGGTTCTGGCACCGGCAGATGTCGCAGCAGAACCGCGGTTCCCAGGTCCAAACGGGTGGGGGAGAAGGTCCCCGAAACGGTCTCGACCGTGACTTCACGGCCTGCGAGGTCAAGTGTGAGCTCGCGTGTTTTGGCCTCGCTGCTGGGCGATTCGGTGAAATAGTGCTCTGACACCGTTACAGTCTAGACGGCTGTGGGAGAATTGATGGACACCTCTCTGATCTGAGAGGAAACTCTCCGCACGACATCATTGCCGGCGAGAGTGGAAACGAACAAAGGAATGAATGACGTCCACTGACAAAGAACGTCGGGACGCGATGCTCGACCGCGTTCTCGCACGAGGTGCCCAGGCTCTGGACACCAACGAATCACACGTCGACGATGCCTCGCAGTACGATCTGGCTGAGAGGGCGGCCCTCAAACGAGTCGCCGGCCTGTCCACCGAACTCGAAGACATCACAGAGGTCGAATACCGCCAGGTCCGCCTGGAGAAGGTCGTCCTCGCAGGACTCTGGAACACGACACAGGCCGATGCCGAGAACTCGATTCGGGAGCTCGCCGCCCTCGCAGAGACCGCAGGATCAGAGGTCCTCGACGCGATCATCCAGCGACGTGAGACACCGGACCCCGGCACCTACCTCGGCAAGGGCAAGGCGGCCGAGCTGGCCGAGATCGTTGCCTCCGTGGGTGCTGACACCGTGATCATCGACTCCGAGCTCGCGCCCAGTCAACGACGCGGACTCGAAGACGTCATCAAGGTCAAGGTCGTCGATCGTGTTGCTCTCATCCTCGACATCTTCGCTCAGCACGCGAAGTCCCGAGAGGGCAAGGCCCAGGTCGAACTGGCTCAGCTCGAATACCTCCTGCCGCGTCTGCGCGGTTGGGGCGAGTCACTGTCCCGACAGGCGGGTGGCCGAGTTGCCGGCGGTGCCGGAATCGGTTCGCGCGGTCCCGGTGAGACGAAGATCGAACTCGACCGTCGTCGGATCAGGGCCAGAATGTCGAAGCTGCGCCGGCAGATCACCGCGATGGCACCGTCGAGGGACACGAAGCGGAAGAACCGCGCCCGCAATCACATCCCCTCGGTGGCAATCGTCGGCTACACCAACGCCGGCAAGTCCTCGCTGCTCAACCAGCTCACCGACGCCGAGGTGATGGTCCAGAACGCGCTCTTCGCGACCCTGGATCCGACCGTCAGACAATCCCGCACCGCTGAGGGCATCACCTTCACCTACACAGACACCGTCGGTTTCGTCCGGAACCTTCCGCACCAATTGGTCGAAGCGTTCCGGTCGACATTGGAGGAGGCCTCGGACTCGGATCTGCTTCTGCACATCGTTGATGCCTCGCACCCCGATCCGCACGGACAGATCCACGCCGTCCGGGAAGTGCTCAACGACGTCGACACGGGAGACATCCCCGAACTCCTCGTCTTCAACAAGGCCGACATCGCCGATGAAGCAGTGGTGACAGGACTCCACGCCGAGTACCCGGAAGCGCAATTCGTCTCCGCCGTGACCACGGAAGGAGTCGCCGAGCTCGTCGAAACGATCGAGGCGATGCTGCCCTCGCCGAACATCGACGTCACAGTGCTCCTTCCCTATGAACGAGGCGACCTCGTGTCGAAGATCTATGCCCTGGGCACGGTCGAGCACGAAGAGCACGGTGCCGAGGGAACCGCCATGCAGGCGAAGGTTCCGGCAGACCTGGCCGCGGAACTCGCCGACTTCCGACGTCCGGACCTGGTCATCGGCGAGTGAGCACCGTCGAAGATCTGCTCGAGTCCGCCGTAGGGGCCATCGGCGGCTCGACCAGGAAAGGTCAGACAGAGATGGCCGAGGCGGTCGCCTCATCGGTGGACAAGGGCATCCACCTCTTGGTCCAGGCCGGAACGGGCACAGGCAAATCTTTGGCGTACCTGGTCCCCGCGGCCGAGTACTCCAGTCGGACGGGTAAGCGCGTCATCGTGTCGACGGCCACCCTGGCCCTGCAGACACAGATCATCCACAGGGATCTGCCACGACTGTTCAAGGCAGTCAAGAAGACCCTCGACCCGCTGCCGAGGGCCGCCCTGCTCAAAGGCCGACGCAACTATGTCTGCAAACACAAACTCTCCGGCGGCTATCCCGATGAGGGCGAGGGAATGCTCTTCGACCTCGGTGCCGATGCGGAGGCCGGACGGAAGCCGACAGACAGGTCCGGCCTGGGCGAGGAGATCCAGCGGATTCGGACGTGGGAGAAGACCACGGACACCGGAGATCGCGATGATCTGCTCCCGGGAGTCAGCGACAGGGCGTGGTCAGAGGTCTCTGTCAACGCCTTCGACTGCCTCGGGTCGAACTGCCCGCTGTACACCGAATGCTTCGCAGAGCTGGCCCGCAACAACGCGGCCGAGGCCGACATCGTCGTGACCAACCATGCGCTGCTGGCCATCGACGCCTTCGGCGAGAACACCGTGCTGCCCGAGCACGACGTCATCATCATCGACGAGGCTCACGAGCTCAAGGACAGGGTCACGAACGCCCTGTCCGGTCAGATCAACACCAGCATGCTCGCGGCCGCCACAAGCTCCGTGCGCAAGCACACGATCGTTCAGGACGGCGTCGTCGCGCTGCTCGATTCAGCGGCTGCGGCACTCGAACGAGCTCAAAGCGGTGTCGGCGAAGGTCTGATCATGAACATGAGCGAGGCACTGTCCCTTGCGCTGGCGCAGATTCGTGACTCCACTCGCCAGATCATCAACGACATCGGCGGCAAGACAGAAGACTCCGACGCCGGCCGCCAGATGGCCAAGGCCCGCTGCCAGGAGATCTTCGAACTCGCCGAGCGCTTCTGCTCCCCGGGCAAGAACGACGTCGTGTGGCTGTCTCGAAGCACCTTCCGCGAGCGCGAGACCACAAACCTCGTAGTCGCGCCGTTGAGTGTTGCCGGCACCATGCGGTCAGGGATCTTCGAAGAGTCAACGGTGGTGGCCACCTCGGCGACTCTGTCACTGGGTGGCAACTTCGACGCGGTCGCAGCGTCGCTGGGGCTGTTCGGTCCCGACGCACCCAAATGGGACAGCCTCGACGTCGGATCACCGTTCGACTACGGCAAGCAGAGCATCCTCTACGTCGCAGCGCACCTGCCGCGCCCGGGTCGCAGCGGCCTGAGCGAACAGGCACTGGATGAGCTTGAGGCACTGGTCACCGCTTCGAAGGGCGGTGCGCTGGGACTGTTCTCCTCGCGAGCGGCTGCGAATGCCGCAGCCGAACACCTGAGGACGAAATTGGACCTTCCGATCCTTCTCCAGGGCGATGACGGACTGCCGTCTCTCGTCTCTCAGTTCACTGCAGACGACCAGGCCTGCCTGTTCGGCACCATGTCATTGTGGCAGGGAGTGGACGTACCGGGCCGGACCAATCGCCTCGTCATCATCGACAGGCTTCCGTTCCCCCGGCCCGATGACCCACTGATGCAGGCAAGGTCGAGAGACGCCGACGATCGGGGCGTCAACGGCTTCATGGCCGTCAGCGCCACTCATGCCGCACTGCGCCTGGCCCAGGGTGCGGGCCGTCTCATCCGGTCGACCTCGGACAGGGGAGTGGTCGCGGTCCTCGACTCGCGCCTGCGCTCGGCTCGGTACGGCGGCTATCTGGTGAACTCGATGCCGACGATGTGGCCGACGACGGATTCGGCACTCGTGAAGAGCAGCCTGGGACGTCTGGCAGCAACGGAGAAATGACCGGAGTCTGACACGCGCTGAGCCCCGTCCGACAGCACTCGGCCCCGTCCGATAGCACTCCGCCTCATCGAACAGCACTGTGCCCCGTCCGAGATCGGACGGGGCACAGTGCGTTGGAACTTCAGCGGTCGGAAGACCTGAGGGTCATCAGACTCAGGCGATCATGTCAGAGGCGCCGAATGACCGAGACGACGAGACCCATGATCTGGGCATAGGTGCCGTCGATCGGTTCGTAGTCCTTGTTGTGGGGGAGCAGCCACTGCTGCCCGGCCTTGCGCTTGAGGGTCTTCACGGTTGCTTCGCCATCGAGCAGCGCCGCGACGATCTGACCGTTGTCGGCGGTGTGCTGTTTGCGCACGACCACCCAGTCATCGTGACAGATGGCTGCCTCGATCATCGAGTCACCGACGACCTTGAGCAGGAACATGTCACCCGAGCCCACGACCTGCGTCGGCAGAGAGAAGACGTCGTCGATCTCCTGTTCGGCCAGAATGGGCCCGCCCGCGGCGATGCGACCGACGACAGGAACCTGGACGGTGTTGTTGGCCAGCTCCTCGTACTTGGCGCGCTCAGCTTCTTCCTCTTCGAAGGGATTGACGACTTCGATGGCACGCGGGCGCTTCGGGTCTCGGCGGACATAGCCGAGGCGTTCGAGCTGAGAGAGTTGGTGGGCCACGCTGGAGAGTGAGGCGAGTCCGGCCGCTTTGCCGATCTCACGCATGCTCGGCGGGTAGCCGTTGGTGACGACTGCGCGTTCGATGGTCTCGAGGACCAACCGCTGTCGCGGGGTCAGACGAAAATCGCCCTCGCCGGTGGAGCCTTCCGGAATCGAGACGTCCTCGTCATCGCTGCGGGCGGCCGCGATCTCGCTGGCGACGTCCTCATTGCGGGGACGGCCCCTGCCTCGTTTGTTCTGAACCATTGCTCGTTCCCCTTCGTTCTATTCCTGCCGACCTCACCGCTGGATCCTCACGTCGAGAATTCTCGTGTCAGTGCCGCCTGAGATGGTTCTTTCAGATCAATCAACAACGCTGGTTCTCTCTCATTGTCGCATAAATGTTCGAGTTGGACTGGACATATGTTCGATTGGCATGTTGAATAGAACAGACGTTCTACCTATTACGGGTGGAATCGTACGAAGGGAAGAGGTTAAGCGATGTCTGCACAGAACCAGGAACTGCGTTTCACCACTCGTGGACGCCAGGCGATGCGCCTGCTTCGGACCATGGTGTGCGCTCTCGTCATCATCGGCGGAGCATTCTTCGTCGCCACGCAGTCGTTCTCGGCCGCCGCCGGAGCAGAGACCGAAGACATCGGCATCGACACCGAGGCGGTCGTCGTCGGCGAAGGCGAGTCGCTGTGGGCCGTCGCGTCGAACCTCGGAATCGAACGCGACACTCGCGATGTCGTTTCCGAGATCGTGGAGATCAACCATCTGTCCTCGCCTGTGGTGCACCCGGGTCAGACCCTGGATGTGCCCCAACGCTAGACTGATGCGGTGGGAAATAACGAGTCTTTGCCAGTGCGTTCGGACCTAGTCGGCCTCAAGCCCTACGGGGCTCCGCACCTGGATGTGCCGGTGCAGCTGAACGTCAACGAGAACGCCTATCCGATTCCGGACGTGGTCGTCGAAAGCATGCGGTCGGCCGTCGACGATCACTTCGCCGGGCTCAACCGCTACCCCGACCGTGAGTTCGAGGAGCTGCGCGAACATCTGGTCACCTACCTGCACGGAGTCAACGACCGAGCCGGTCAGACCGTCGGACTCAGCCCCGACATGATCTGGGCGGCGAACGGATCGAACGAGGTCCTCTCCCATATCGTGCAGGCATTCGGAGGACCGGGTCGCACGGTCCTCGGGTTCACTCCCAGCTACTCCATGCACCCACTGATCACCACGGGCACCGGTGCCACCTGGCAGTCATCGGCGCGCAAGGATGACTTCACCCTTGATGCAGAGACCGTCGGCGCCGAGGTTGCTGAAGCCGATCCAGACATCGTCTTCTTGTGCACACCGAATAATCCGACAGGAACATCGATCGGTCTCGACGTCATCGAAGCGGCGTACGACAACTGCTCGGGCATCGTCATCGTCGATGAGGCCTACGCCGAATTCTCCAGGCCCGCACAAGCCTCGGCGATGACGCTTCTGGAAGGTCGTCCCCGTCTGGTCGTATCGCGGACGATGAGCAAGGCCTTCGCCTGCGCAGGGCTGCGCCTAGGGTATGCGATCGCGGCCCCGGATCTCATTGACGTCCTGCGCCTGGTGCGTCTGCCCTACCACCTATCGGAAATCACTCAGGTGCTGGCCTGCACCGCTTTGGAACACGCAGACGTCCTCCTGGAGAACGTGGACCGGCTCATCGACGCTCGCGACCGAATCTCGGACCACCTGAGCAACGTCGGGTTCAGTGTCTATCCCAGCGATTCGAACTTCGTCCTCTTCGGCAACATCGCCTCACCACATGAACTGTGGCAGAAGCTCCTGGACCGCGGAATTCTCATCCGTGACATCGGCATCGACCACCATGCTCGGGTCAATGCAGGCACAGACGAGGAGACCACCGCGTTCCTCACCGCAGTCGACGAGATCCTGGCCGAAGACCCCGGTATTCTACTGGAATCGAACTGAGATCCCGGCCTTGAGATGCGCACGCTGAGTCGCACCACTTCGCTCGAGTCAGGGGACAATGGTCCTCAGACGGCCCCCACCCTTCCTACGAAAGGCCATTCATGAGGCAGGCACAACGCTCCCGTACGACCTCGGAATCCTCGGTCACCGTTTCGATCAACCTCGACGGAACCGGCCAGTCCGACATTTCGACGAGTGTTCCCTTCTTCGACCACATGCTCACAGCACTGTCGAAGCACTCACTCATCGACATGGAGATCAAAGCCGACGGCGATACGCACATCGACGTCCACCACACGGTTGAGGACACCTCAATCGTCCTGGGCCAGGCATTGAGCGAAGCACTGGGCGACAAGTCCGGCATCCGCCGCTACGGACTGGCCGCCGTTCCATTGGACGAGGCTCTGGCCCGCTGCGTCGTCGACGTGGCCGGTCGCCCGTACTTCGTGCACGAAGGAGAACCCGAGGGTCAGCAATACCACCTCATCGGCGGACACTTCACGGGATCGATGACCTCGCACTCCCTCGAATCCATTGCTTTCCATGCCGGTCTCACCGTGCACCTCGACCTGCTGCGCGGCCGGGATCCGCACCACATCGCCGAAGCCGAGTTCAAAGCCTTCGCCCGCGCTCTGCGGGAAGCAGTCGAGCCCGATGAGCGCAACAGCTCGGTACCCAGCACCAAGGGAGTCCTGTGAGCACCACCGTCGTCGTGACTCCGTTCGGAGTCGCCGAGCAGCTGGCCGCAGCCTGCGTGCTGTCGAACATCAAGGGGACAATCGTTCCCATCGGTGATTTCACCGGTATCGTCTTGGCCGACACGGATGTCCAGACAGGCAACGAGGCGGCCGCAGCGATCTCGAAACTCTCCGGCAAGCACGAGGTCCTCCTCCTGGCCCGCAGTGAGGAGCAGATCGACGCCGGTCACTACCGCCACGGTGCCCGCGAATCGGATGTTCCGGCAGGTCTGGCGCTGAAGAACCTTCCAGACGTCCTCGAGCAGCTCCTGCTCGAAATCGTGTCAGCCGACGAAGTCGAGGGCAGCATACCCACCTCCTCGATGACGAAGCTGCAGGCCAGCGCCGCCACGATGTCTCCAGGTCGGGCCGCCGTGGCCCGGACTGCGCTGCTGTGGATCGTCGTAGCGGTCCTCGCCGGGCTCATCACCGCCTTCGGCATCACGATCGGGCTCAGCGGAAACACCATGGCCTGGGTGGTCGCTGTCTTCGGCGCGATCGTCCTCGGCTTCTCCCTCTGGAGGATCTACAGCGTCCTCACCAAGGGAGCGAAGAGATGAGCACGGTCGCTGTCTTGGACTACGGCGCGGGCAACGTTCGTTCGGCCGTTCGCGCAGTGGAGGCGGCCGGTGCCGAAGTCGTGCTCACAGCAGACCGTGCCATCATCGATGGTGCAGACGGATTGCTCGTTCCCGGTGTCGGGGCTTACTCGGCAGTGATGGCCGGACTGAAGCGAATCGGCGGGGACGACCTCATCCGCTCGTGGCACGAAAGCCAGCGGCCTCTGCTCGGCATCTGCGTCGGGCTGCAGGTGTTCTTCGCCCGCGGGGAAGAACACAGAGTGAAGACGGAAGGCATCGGACTCTGGCCCGGCGCCGTCACAGCACTCGAGGCTCCGGTCGTGCCGCACATGGGATGGTCACAGGTCAGTGCACCGACAACCTCACAGATGTTCGACGGTGTCGCCGAAGAGCGCTTCTACTTCGTCCACTCATATGCGGCAACCGACACTCCACCGAACACCATGGTGACCACAGCAACCCATGGCAGTAGCTTCATCGCGGCAGTCGAGGACGGCACCACCTGGGCAGCACAGTTCCACCCCGAGAAGTCATCCGATGCGGGTGCGCGTCTGCTGCGCAACTGGCTCGGCTCCTTCCCCCAGGGCCGCGAGGCAGCCCACTAGCATTGTCCATACGCTCCAGTTCCACACACTCCGGTTCCTCCAGCTCAGTCTCCAGAGCCTCTTGAGAAAGGTCACAATGACTCAAACCCCCAACAAACTCGTACTCCTGCCGGCCGTAGACGTCGCCGACGGCAAAGCCGTGCGCCTCGTCCAGGGCGAAGCCGGAACCGAAACCGACTACGGTTCCCCCATCGACGCCGCCCAGGACTTCGAAAGCCGGGGAGCGGAGTGGATCCACCTCGTCGACCTCGACGCTGCATTCGGTCGCGGATCGAACTCAGACCTGCTCAACCAGGTCGTCAAGGCTGTCGGCATCAAGGTCGAGCTCTCCGGCGGCATCCGCGACACCGAGAGCCTCGAACGGGCTCTGGACACTGGTGCTGAGCGGGTGAACATCGGGACTGCCGCGTTGGAGAACCCGGAGTGGACCGCCGATATGATCTCGCGTTTCGGCGATCAGGTCGCCATCGGGCTCGATGTGCGCGGAACAACTCTCGCCGCCCGCGGCTGGACCCAGGACGGGGGAGATCTCTACGAGGTTCTCTCGACTCTTGAGAAGGCAGGCTGCGCCCGTTACGTCGTCACCGACGTCCGCAAGGACGGCACTCTGCAGGGACCCAATGTGGAGCTGCTGAAGTCGATGGCGGAGAAGACTGATAAGCCGATCGTGGCCTCGGGCGGCGTCTCCAGCCTTGAGGATCTGCGGAACCTGCGCGAGCTGGTTCCCTTCGGCGTGGACTCGGCGATCGTGGGCAAGGCCCTGTACGCCGGAAAGTTCACCTTGGAAGAAGCTCTCGAAGTCGCCGGAGGCTGAAGAAGTGACATTCGACTCGGCCGGTCAGCCATGGGAAGGCCGAGAGCTCAAACCCAACCCGTTCTCGGGCGACTCAGGTCTGGCCGACACGGGTCTGCTGGAAGCGCTCGGACGGGTCAACAGGGAACCGTTGGAACCTCAGGCCCATCTCGACGTCGTCCAAGCGCTGGCGGGTGCCAGGCTGTATGCGCCGATCGTCCCGGTCGCGACCGAACATGAAGTCGGCGAGCACGGTCACATGGTCGACAACGCCTCGGAGATGGCGATGGTTCGGCTTCAGGCCGAGGACGGGCGCGAATGCACCCCCGGCTTCTGCTCGATCCCGCCGCTGACAGCCTGGCACAGTGACGCCCGACCGGTGCCCATAGAATCCGAGCGCCTGGTGCTCGGAGCGATCGAGGCCGGCTCCCAGATCATCGTCCTCGACCCGGGTACTTCTCAGCCCTTTCTGCTCCGGCGTCCGGCCATGTTCGCCTTCGCCCAGGGACAGTCCTGGACGCCGGCTTGGGCCGACGCCGAGGTGGGGCAGGCGCTGGTCGCGATCGCCGAGGATTTTCCTTGGCTGTCCCAGATCAGCCTGAGCCCCGGCAGTGCCCGAGTCCATGTCGAAGGACCCGAGGTCGGCATTCGACTCGGGGTGCGCTCTCAGGTGCCCGCCGAGGAGATGACACGATTCCAACAGGCTCTGGCCGCCGACGAGACGATCGTCGAGAAAGTGGACTCGCTGGCTCTCCAGATCGCCGAGTCGTAGACTCCCGACTCGCAGCGCGCCCGATCCTTCCGATCGAGTCCCGAATATAGGGAAGAGGCATGTGCACTTGCCCGATGTCTCCTATGCTTGTTCTCCATGAGTGAGATTCGCGATCTGAGCCATCCGACCGTCCCAAACGCGAGCTATCTCGACCAGATCGCCGCCGAGACTCAAGCCCGCAGCGAGCGAGCAGGCGAGTGGAGTTCCGGGTTCAATGGGGCTCCAGAGTCGAGCACTGCAGGCATCGCCGCGGGTCTCGCAGCGGCCCGGTCTGATCTCGACACACTGCTGCACACCATCCACTCATTGGCAGAGACCGCGTTCGTCGAATACGAATCCGTGAACGCCATCGCCTCATTGCTGCGCTCACGGGGCATCGAGGTCGAGACCGGGCTCTTCGGCGTCGAGACCACCCTGCGCGCGACCACAGGTTCCGGGCAGGGACGCACGATCGCGATCCTCGCTGAATACGACGCACTGCCTGAGATCGGTCATGCCTGCGGGCACAATCTCATAGCCGCCTCAGGGGTCGGAGCATTCCTCGCCCTGCATGCCCTCTGGGAACAGGACCCCAGCGCTGTCCCCGGCACCGTGGTGCTGCTCGGGACTCCCGCGGAAGAGGGCCACTCGGGCAAAGAGGTCATGGCCCGCGGTGGAGCATTCGAGGGGATCGATGCAGCCATCATGGTCCACGGCTACGGGTACGACTGCGCGGACCAGGTGTGGTTGGGCAGGCGCCTGCTGACCGTCAACTACTCTGGGATCGCCGCCCACGCCTCGGCACAGCCGTTCATGGGCCGCAACGCACTTGACGCGGCGAACCTCTTCTACCAGGGCCTCGGCCTGATTCGCCAGCAGATGCCGCCGATCTCCCGTCTGCACGCCGTCATCGCTGACGGCGGAACCCGGCCCTCGATCATCACGGAAGCCGCCACAGTGCAGTGCTATGTCCGGTCGAAGTTCCCCGAGACGCTCAAGGAGCTTTCGGACAGGGTCGAGGAGGCGGCGAAGGGAGCGGCACTTATGACCGGCACCGGAGCGGAGGTGGATTGGGATGAGCATCCGCCCTCCCTTCCGGTGCGCTCGAACTCAGCTCTCACACAGCGCTGGGCCGTGCACGAGGAGACGCAGGGGCGAACACCGTTGCCCGGTGGGGTGCTCGATGAGTCAATCGCAGCGTCGACCGACTTCGGCAATGTCTCCTACCGGATACCCGGCATCCACCCACTCATCAAGACCGCCGACGCCGAGGTGGCGCTGCACACCCGCGAGTTCGCGGCAGCCTCGATCACACCTGCCGCCGAAGACGCCGCCCATGACGCCGGATATGGGCTGGCGTGTACGGCCTTGGACTTCCTCGTCGACGACGGACTGGCCGCCGAGGTGGTAGCGGAATTCGAGCGCGACGGAGGAGCGGTCGACGTGGAGCACTACTTCAACTAGATACTTAACGACGTCAACCAGATAAAGGAAGACACATGTCAACGACGACATCAGCGAAAGTCGGTATCGGCCAACGTCTGCTGGATGGGATCGAACGGCTCGGGAACAAACTGCCGGAGCCGTTCACCCTCTTCCTCGGACTGTTCCTCATCACCGGAGCGATCTCAACGGGCATGGCCATCGCCGACGTGTCGGTCTCGATTCCCGGCAGCGACGAGACCGTGGCGATCAAGGGACTGTTCACCGGGGAAGGCATGTCGTGGCTGACGACGACGATGGGGGAGAACTACATCGGGTTCCCACCCTTGGCCACCGTGCTCCCGATCCTCCTGGCGGTGGGCGTGGCCGAGAAATCGGGCATGCTCGCCGCAGCCGTGCGAATCGCCTTCGGCAAGAGCCCGCGCTGGCTGCTGCCCTATGCCGTCGGCTTCGTCGGCGTGGTCGGGTCGATCATGGCCGATTCGGCCTTCATCATCATCCCGCCCCTGGCTGCGCTCGTGTTCAAGGCCGCCGGGCGGCACCCGATGGCCGGGCTCATCGGCGGATTCGCCGCCACCGGGGCCGGGTATTCGACCTCGATCGTGCCGACCAGCCTCGATGCACTCTTCGCCGGCATCACCACCTCGGTGATGGGGACATTGCCCGACACCGACTATTCGGCCGTCAA
This sequence comes from Brevibacterium antiquum, assembly GCF_016107655.1. GTDB lineage: Bacteria > Actinomycetota > Actinomycetes > Actinomycetales > Brevibacteriaceae > Brevibacterium > Brevibacterium antiquum. Next base: position 115,717 of record NZ_JABASX010000011.1, on the reverse strand, counting down.
CCCGGTGTCGAACTACTTCTTCAACATCGTCGCCTCGATCGTGCTGGCAGTCATCGCCGGTTTCATCATCGACAAGCTCATCGAACCGAACATGGTTCGCAAAGGCGTTCCGCGCGAATACGCGGATGCCAAGGGATCGGGCCTGGCCAAGGAATATCAGGCCAAGGACAACCCCTACGGCGAGAACTCCGTGTCCGCCGAAGAGGTCGAGGAATCACAGAAGGAGGTCAAGGCCGAACTCGAACCCGAAGAGAAGCGGGGCCTGGTATGGTCCCTGGCCTCAGCACTGATGCTCACGGCGGTGGTGCTCTTCGCCGTGCTCATCCCCGACTCACCCTGGCGCAACGAGGACGGCGGCTTCCTGCCGAAGTCGCCCCTGCTGTCGTCGATCGTCTTCATCGTCTTCGCCTACTTCATGCTCATGGGCGTGGTCTACGGCTTCGTCGTGCGTACCGTGCGGTCGATGAACGATCTCGTGCGGATGATGAGCCAGTCGATCATCGACATGATGTCATTCCTCATCCTCGCCTTCATCCTCGGCCAGTTCATCGCCCTGTTCAACTGGACAGGGATCGGATCCTGGATCGCCGTGGCCGGCGCCTCCGGTCTCGAAGCCATCGGACTCACCGGATTCGCCGCTGTCCTCGGCTTCATGCTGCTGGCCAGCCTGCTCAACCTCTTCATCGTCTCCGGCTCCTCGATGTGGACGCTCATGGCCGCGGTGTTCGTCCCGCTGTTCGCGCTGCTCGGCTACGAGCCGGCCTTCATTCAAGCCGGGTTCCGCGTCGGCGACTCGGCCACCCAGGTCATCACCCCACTCAACCCGTACATGATCGTGCTGCTGGGCCTCGTGCGCCGGTATGAACCCAATGCCGGGCTCGGGACGATCATCTCGAGGATGGTCCCGTTCGTCATCCCATTCTGGCTGGCCTGGGCTGCGCTGCTGGCGATCTGGTTCTTCTTCGACCTACCGCTGGGCCCCGGCAACGGCATCTTCCTCAAGTAGGACGACTGTGAGGGCCGGACCGTCCGGGTTCGGCGCACCAGTTTCCATGTCGAGGTGGCGTCACAGCATCTGCCTCACGCCCTCACGCCAGTCGGTTGTGCCGAGATCCTCAGCGAACCCTGCGGTCTCGATCACGCAGGGGGAGTACCAGATCGGAGAGAGTTGGTTGAGCTCGTACATCGAGCGTTCGACGATCCCTGCAACGCGAGTCGTCCAGCGGGGGAGGGAGAGCGGACTCTTCGGCCTGGTGCCCAGATGCTCGTGAGTGAACTTCGCAATCTCGGCGAGAGTCGGATTCGACGAGGGAGCGATGAGGAGGCGATGCGTCCCGGTGGGGACGTCTTCGAGCAGCTGTCCCGCACGGATCATCGCGGCAGCGAGGTCTTCGATCACGGTGATGCCGTGGGGGACATCGGAGCGTGCGGGCACACGGGCCCGACGACCCTTGGAAATCGGATCGGTGATGCACATCTTCACTACAGAGGACATCGGCTGCGCGCTCCGGCCGAGCAGATCACCGGCAATGATGCTCGCCGAGGTGGCCGGGTGTTCCAGCCTCGCCTCCATGAGCTGCTGTCTGATCCGTCCCTTCTCTTCAACAGGTGCAAATGGCGAAGACTCCGTCACCGGGCTGGTGAGGCCGACGAACGCGTAGACCGATTCGGGGAAGATGACCGGAATGCCCAGTTCCGCGGCGACATCCATGATCGTCTTCTCCAGCTGCGGTAGAACCTGTGCCCAGACTCGGCTGTCATAGGGAGCATGAACGCAGGCGAAGATGACATCGCTGCCTGCAGCGGCTTCGAGCAGCTGCGCAGGGTCGGATGCGTCGGCGCGAACACGGGCGATAGTGGCGTGGTCGGCTCGGTTGGCTCGGTTGGCGTGGTCGGCTCGGTTGGCTTGGTTGGCGTACGTGGGTTCTGCCGATCCTGGGCCGGCTGTGGCGGTAACCGGGACGGCAACTGGAGCCGAACGGGTTGCCACTGCAACGTGTACTCCCGCCGCCGTGAGCTGGGAGGCGATCTCGCTGCCGATCTGTCCATAGCCGATGACGAGTGCAGATTTCATGATGGTTGTCCTTCGCAGTTTCGTGATGCCGTGCGGACCGTCGAGTCCTTCAATGAATGAGAGCACTGCTCTCTAACATCAGAATAGGACGATCGGCTGTGCAATTCAAGAGCACTGCTCGCTATTGTTATCTTTGCTCTCTCGTTCTAGGGTGAAGGCATGACGAACTCGACTCCGCGCCAGCGGGCCCGGCTGGAAACCGAAGCGCAGATCACCCGGATCGGGAACCGAATGCTTGATGACGACGGTCTCGATGGAGTCTCGCTTCGGGCCATCGCACGGGAACTCGGAATCGTCTCAAGCGCCATTTACCGGTATGTGAAGAACCGCGACGAACTGCTGACCATACTCATTCGCGACGCATTCACCTCGATCGCCGATGACGTGGATGAGGCTCTCGAACATGACACATCTGTTCTCACCGTCGGCGTGACGATGCTGTCTTGGTCGCGGAGGCATCCCAACCGGTGGGCGCTCATCTATGGCACGCCCATTCCTGACTACCAGGCACCGCGTGACGAGACAGTGGTGCCTGGGACCAGGATCATGGTGACGCTGACGACCCTGCTCTCACAGTCCTCTCCGCATCAGACCTCCAACTCTCAGGTACCGCCGGCTCATGCATTGGACCCGCTGCGTGAAGGACTGCGAGAACTGGGACTGGAGCCAGACGATCAGGTGATCATGCGCACTGTGACCGTGTGGGCCGCGATCATCGGCCTCATCAACGCCCTGCGATTCGGACAGTTCGGCCCCGGGATCGAACTGGTCGAAGACGAACTGATGCAGGGGCTCGTGTCGACGCTCGGGTACTGAGTGAGAGTACGGACCGGTGACGACGAGCTGCTTATCCGTCGAGAAGACCGCGGATGTCCTCACCCGTGATCGCTGATGAGAAGCCCTCACCCTCATTGACGAGGGAGTCGAAGAGCTGTGCCTTCCTCTCCTGAAGCGCCAGCACCTTCTCCTCAATCGTCTTCTCCGAGACCATCCGATAGACCATGACGTTCTTCGTCTGCCCGATTCGGTGTGCGCGGTCGACTGCCTGAGCCTCGACCGCCGGGTTCCACCAGGGATCGAGGAGGAAGACGTAGTCCGCTTCCGTCAGTGTCAGGCCGAACCCACCGGCCTTGAGGCTGATGAGGAAAACGGGTGCGTCCCCGGCCCTGAAGTCCTCGATGACTGCGCCGCGACTCCGGGTGGAACCGTCGAGGTAGGCGTAATTGATATTGCGATGCTCGAGTTGTTCACCGACTCTGGTGAGGAACGAGGTGAACTGGCTGAAGATGATGGTCCGGTGCCCCTCGGCAACGATGTCGTCAAGGTGGGAGAAGAGAGCGCTGAGTTTGCTCGATCCGATGTCTTCATATTTCGCATCGATGAGATACGGGTCGATGGCCAACATGCGCAGGAGCGTCAGCGAGCGGAAGATCGCGAAGCGGTTGCGATCCATGTCGTTGATGAGACCGAGGAGCTTCTTCCTCTCTTTCTGCAGAACCGTGTTGTACAGCTCCCTGTGCTTGGTGCTGAGTTCGACGCTGAGAACCTGTTCCTGCTTCGGCGGCAGGTCGGCAGCGACTAGTTCTTTGTTCCGCCGCTTCATGAATGGTCGAATCCGCCGGCGCAGCAGGGCCATCCCCTCCGGGGCCTCGCCAGACTCGATCGGGGAGACGATCTCGCGCCGGAATTTCTCGAAGCCCGGAAGCAACCCTGGTGAGGTGATCGAATACAGCGACCACAGGTCCGTCAGCGAGTTCTCCATCGGTGTGCCGGTGATGGCCAGGCGGAACCGGGCCTGGATCGCCTTTGCCGCAGTATGGACCTTGGCGGTCCTGTTCTTGACGAACTGTGCCTCATCGAGGACGAACGTGTCCCACACGATCGATCTGAAGGCCAGTGCGTCGAGGCGCAGAATGGCGTAGGAGGTGATGACGAGGTCCGCCTCCTCGATCTCCTCGGCCAGGGTGGTCTTCCGCTTCTTCTCTGTGGCCGAGATCGTGGCGACTCGCAGACCAGGTGCGAACTTCTCCGCCTCGGCTCGCCAGGTCGACATCACCGAGGTGGGTGCGACGACGAGGATGGGAGCGGCGTTCTTGTTCGTGTTCTTGACGTGAGTGAACAGGCTCAGTGCCTGCAGCGTCTTGCCCAGGCCCATGTCGTCGGCCAGGATGCCGCCGAGTCCGCTCGACCACAGTGCTGCCAGCCAACTGAACCCCTCCTGCTGATAGGGCCGCAGTGTGGCGTCGATCCCTTCGGGCACGTCGAGAGCTGGAATCTCGCCGAGGTGGCTGAGGGCTTCGACCGAGCGCCGCCATGAGGTCGCGGCAGCGGATTCGTCGACGAGCTCGTTGAATTCGGCCCACAGATCCATGTGATATCGGGACAGGCGGGGTGATTCCGGCTTCCAGTCCGCGATGACATCGGAGTCGGCGAGCATTTGTCGAAACTTGTCGAAGAAGGGTGCGTCGAGTGAGAAGTAGGCGCCGTCGGGCAGAACGATCATCGCAGCACCCTGCGCCAAGGCGACGAAGAGGTCGGCGAAGCGCACCTGCTGTCCGGCGATCGTGATGTCAAAGCGGATGTCGAACCAGTCGCTGTCCTCGGCTTCGTCGGTCGACATCGCGACCAGGGGCGCATCGGTGACTTCTCGATAGTCCGGACGATTACCGACCTCATGCACCTCGAGATGGTCGATGTCACTCAGGGCCGGCAGCAGTTTGTCGACGAGAACTGCTGTCTGCAGGTCGTCGAGGCCCACGGTGTCCGCCCGGCGAACCTCGCTCGGCAGTGTCAGCGGCATCGCGGTTGCAGCAACGGTGGTGCTCAGTTTCTCCAGCACATCGTCTTCGTGCTCGATGCTCCGGTTGCGATCGGCCAGCGGCCCGCGGCGGACCGGGAATGTCTGCACCGGGTGGTAGTAATGCCACTCCCAGGTGAGGTGCGCGCCATGGTCACCGTACGTGACGGTGAGCGCGAGATCGGGAGGCACGAGCACAGGCAGGGCCACCGAATCGTCGGAGGAGACGACGGTGGTGGCGTAGGCGAGCGTGGGATAGAAATCAGTGAAGAAGTCACGGATCTGACCATCGGTGATGGTGATCGGTTCCCACCGACGCAGCATCTGAACCACATCATGATTCGTCCTTGCCTCAGCTGGGGCAAGGACGATGGACAACCCGCCGGAGGTCGAGATTCCGTAGAAGCCATGGTCATCGATCGGGCCGCAGAAGCCCTGGTCGAACGACTCTCCGTCAATCGTGACCAGGGAGCGGGCCTCGAGCCCGTCCGCGACCGCAACTACATCACATTCGGTCGACCCTTCCTCGCCTCGGCGAATCGAGAATCCGCGGCTGGTGCCGACGAGTTCGATGCCCAGTGGCCTCGCCTGATCGAAGAGATGCCAGAGCAAGGGCGAAGTGAACCAGTCAAGGACGACCGAGTCGTCATTCGTGATCAGGTGATTCGAGCTGATGGCGGACAGGCCGTAGAGCTGTGCAAACCAGGCTGCCTGCCCCTGTGCATATGCACGAGTGTTTGAGTTGTTGGCGATGTTGGACCACGACACGTTCCCCTTGATCCAATTGCGGCGCGCGCCTTCCATCAGTGGTCTCAGGGTGACGACGAGGTTTGTGCGACCGGAGAGCTCGGGTCGTCTGATGGGGTGGGTTTCGAAGTTCCCGAAGCCCGTGCGTCTCAGCTCGGAGATCTCGAAGCCGAGGGCAAGGCGAGTCGGTGCGCTGCCGACCAGAGTGCCGCCGGGACCGGAGGCCCATACCGAATCGTCGACTCGGTCAGCGGAGAACCCTGACAGTAGCGACTTCCAGTCGGATTCTCTTCGACTCTGCGATGACGGGGTGCTGCCATCAGGAGCCCGGCCTCGGGGGCTCGTGCGCGCAGCGCGCACGTGGGCGCTGCGCCAGTCGGCGTCGTCGGGGGAGCGGCGCTGGTCAGGATCGTGCAGCGCCGTTGAACCGAAGGGTGCCACCTGCCGGATCGACGCCGCCATCAGCGCAGCCACCACGTGTTTGCAGTCTCCGCCCACTGGGCAGGTGCACATCGAGGAGATCACGGTGAATGATTTGGCTGTGGGATTGTGCCGCTCCAGCCGAACAGTGCTTGTGTAATCGTGTGCCGCGGTGCCGGAGACATCCGCCCGAAGAGTCATGACCTCTGGGTCCCAGGTGGCCTGCCCGACCATTCCCTTGTTGGCATAACTGCGCCCGCGCTCGTAGAACGTGGTGCCGAAGTAGTCCTGCAACTCCTTGGCACTCACGTACGGCAGTTCAACGGGAGGCATGCAACGATGGTCTCACTCGGCACTGACATGACAGAAGCGGCCCCCGATCAATGGTCGAGAGCCGCAGCGGATGTGAAGAGTCATATGAATGGTGCACGACGAGACTGCCGGCACTCAGCAAGGCTTGTGTCAGCGAACGGGGCCCGTGAACTTCTCGCCGGGGCCCTGTCCGGGCTCGTCCTGAATGGCCGAGGCTTCGCGGAAGGCCAGTTGGAGGCTGCGCAGGCCGTCGCGCAGGGGACGAGCATGGTGGTCGCCGATGACGGTGGCGGCTCCGGTGACCAGGCCGGCCAGGGCGGTGATGAGCTTGCGCGCCTCGTCGAGATCCTGCAGCTCTGCTGCCGGAGCTTCGGGGGAGTCTTCGGCCAGTCCGCATTTGACGGCGGCGGCGGACATCAGGTGCACAGCTGCTGATGTAATGACCTCGACGGCTGGTACTTCGGCGATATCACGAGTGACATCGGCAACCGCCTCGGCGGGTACAGAATCTTCAGAACTCATGGGACTAGCTTGACATATGATTGACCCGGCGATTGCACGATCGACCTCGATGTGCGAAGAGTCATGAAGCGTAGTACACTGAATCGTGGTGCGAAGCGGGGTCTGACTCCCACCTTGATCGTGTAGAGCGATCGGGTCCAATGATCTGATGATCGACAGCCCGGGTGCAAGCCTGAGGCAGAAGGTTTCAGATCGAGGTGTATTCACTTGATGTGCTGCGGTTTCAATTCCGTTGCTCTGATGTGTGTGCAGGCTCCCTTGGCATGTGGTCAATGGGAGCCTTTTCTATTGCCACGACATCATTTGAGCTAAAAAGGAGTGAACACATCAGCGAGACGCGCATCAATGACCGGATTCGGGTTCCCGAGGTCCGGTTGGTCGGACCCAACGGTGAACAGGTCGGTATCGTTGCCATTCGCAAGGCACTCGACCTCGCTCGCGAGGCAGACCTCGACTTGGTCGAGGTTGCACCGCAGGCAAAACCTCCCGTAGCCAAACTCATGGACTACGGGAAATTCAAATACGAATCTGCTCAGAAGGCCAGAGAAGCCCGCAAGAACCAGGCGAACACTGCGCTGAAAGAGATCCGCTTCCGTCTCAAGATCGATGAACACGACTACGAGACCAAGAAGGGGCATGTGACCCGCTTCCTGGCCGGTGGCGACAAGGTCAAAGTCATGATCATGTTCCGCGGACGTGAACAGTCTCGCCCCGAAATGGGCATCAAGCTGCTCAACCGCCTGGCCGAAGATGTGTCGGACCTGGGCACCGTCGAATCCTCACCACGGGTCGACGGACGCAACATGGTGATGGTCATTGGCCCACATAAGTCAAAATCCGACGCCAAGGCCGAGGCCCGCAAGGCATCATCAGATGCCAAGGGCAACGTCGCCGAGGTGAAATCCCGACGTGATCGCGTCGCTGCAGAGAAGCACGCAGCGCCCGACGCGTGAGAAGTAAGTACCGATTCGCTGGAGCCTGAACGGTTTCAGCGTGTGAAGTAGTTGGCGGTGGTCGCCACCGACAACGAAATGCAAAGGAGAACGGCTCGATGCCGAAGCAGAAGACGAACAGCAGCACCAAGAAGCGCATGCGTGTGACGGGTACTGGCAAGATCATGCGTGAAGGCGTGAACAACCAGCACAAGTTCGAGGGCAAGTCCTCGGCCCGTAAGCGTCGCGTTGCGGAGGACCAGGTCCTCACCGGCGGAGATCGCGCCAAAGCCCGCAAGCTTCTGGGCAAGCTCAAGGGCAGGTGAGACCCTCTCGGGTCTCCGATCCCGGGCAGCCACGCACGTGGTTCCCATAGCTTGAACCAGACTCCGGCACTGCCGGCAGAACCAATTTTGAAGGAGTAACACGTGGCACGTGTTAAGAGAGCGGTCAACGCTCACAAGAAGCGCCGGGTCATCCTTGACCGGGCAAGCGGCTACCGTGGACAGCGCTCGCGCCTGTACCGCAAGGCCAAAGAACAGGTCATCCACTCGCTGGTCTACAGCTACCGTGACCGTCGCGCCCGCAAGGGTGACTTCCGTCGCCTGTGGATCCAGCGCATCAACGCCGGTGCTCGCGCCAACGGCATGACGTACAACCGCTTCATCCAGGGCCTCAAAGCCGCTGGCGTCGAGGTTGACCGCCGTATGCTCGCCGAGCTCGCCGTCAACGATTCAGCCACCTTCGCGCACCTGATCAAGGTTGCCAAGGAAGCCCTTCCGGCTGACGTCAACGCAGCGAAGACCGCCGCAGCCTGAGCTGCCGGTCCTCATACTCTCAACGGCCCCGAACTTATTTGGTTCGGGGCCGTTGAATTTGTCTCAGCACATCCAGAACTCCCAGAACGCGGGTCGACAAACTCCATGAAGCTTCCAGACGTCATCTCCTCTACACAGTCGAAACGGATCAAGAACGCCGTCAAGCTGCTCAAGCGCCACGGCCGTAAGAGCTCAGGCCAGTTCCTCGTCGAAGGGCCACAGTCCGTGCGAGAGGCTCTGGAGCGTCATGTCTCGCAGGACCTTGACGGGCACAATCCTGGTGTTCCGGAGTGGATGGGCTCGACCATCGATCCCAAGGGTGCTGTCGTCGACCTCTTCATCACCGAGGAGGCGGCCGAGGTTCACCCCGAATTCGTCGAGACGGTCAAGGGCGCACAGATCGACTGGAACATCGTGACCCCCGAGGTGCTCGCCGAACTGGCGACGACCGTGAACTCACAAGGTGTCGTCGCCGTGTGTGAACACCTCGATGTGGCCCTTGACTCGGTGATCGACAAAGAAGCTCAGCTCATCGTGGTGCTCTCGCAGGTCCGTGATCCCGGCAACGCCGGCACGATCATCCGCCTGGCCGATGCCGCCGGTGCTGATGCCGTGGTGCTCACCAACTCGAGTGTCGACATCTACAATGACAAGACCGTGCGTTCGACCGCCGGTTCTCTGTTCCACATCCCTGTGGTCACCGGAGTCGGCCTCGCCGAGGTGACCGAACTCGCCCGTGCCCGTGGACTCCAGGTCCTCGCCGCAGACGCCAACGACGATGCCCATGACCTCCACCACCCCTGGGACTCCGGTCTCGACCTGACCGCTCGCACCACCTGGGTCTTCGGCAATGAAGCGTGGGGGATGGGCGAGAAGGACCTGGAACTCTGCGACGCCTCGGCCGCCGTGCCGATCTACGGCAAGGCCGAGAGCCTCAACCTCGCGACTGCCGCCAGCGTGTGCATCTACGAGAGTGCTCGCAACCAGCGGATGTGAGGCAACTGCGTCTCGTTCAACGCTGAGTCAAGTTTTCCGCGTTGCCTCGGAGTGAAAACCTCCCTCAGCGTTGAACGACAGTTTCGAATGGTGGGCAGACCGTCATCGATCCGCCTGTGATGGCGGGTGGTCTGTTGTCCACAGGCGCGTCGTGACATCTTGCGGTAAGTGTCGTCATCGCAGATGCTGATGGCATGTTCGTCTGTCTGAGCACTGCAGAACTCACGGCTGCTGGTTGGTCTTCACACCAGATCGACAACGCCCTGGCCTGCTGTCTCCGACGGGTGCGGTCCGGCCGATACCTCGTGAAACGACAGTGCCAGACGCCGATTCACGAGCACATCGCACTGATCGCTGGTTCCGATCGCACGCATCTCCCGGTGGAGACCGCGGGAATGAGGAAACGTGATGAGGACCTGCGTATTCTCGTCAGATCGTACGTGGGCGACCTTCCGCCGGGGGCAACACTTTCGCACAGAAGCGCCCTCATCGTGCATGGGCTGCCTATCCCTTATTTCAACCGCGATGAGTCCATAGTCGCCGAGGTGGTTCATCCGACTCATGGAGTCCGCCGGAACACCCTCCTGATGAGGCGCCGGGACTACGGTCCAGCTGAAGTATGCGAGATCGACGGAGCACGCGTGACCACGTTGCTGCGCACCTTGGCCGATATCGCTCGCGACTATCCGCTTGCGTTCGCGGTCGCCGTTATCGACGCCGCTATCCACACTTCCCTGGTGACCTTGCCGCTGGTTAGGGAGTACTGCGAAGCGCACCCGGTGCGGACGCGTCAACGCCGGGTCGATCGGGTGTTGGGGCTCGCTGACGGTCGCCGCGAGTCGATCGCCGAATCCATCTGTGCTGTGCGATTCGTCGAGTTCTCCATTCCTGGGTTCGAACCACAGGTGACCATTCGCGATGAGAACGGGAACTTCGTCGCGCGAACCGATTTCGCAAATAGGCGAGCGAAAACTGTCGCAGAGTTCGACGGCGCTGGAAAGTACCATCTGCCGGGCCGAGACCCGCGACGAGAACTCGAGCTCGAACGTCAACGTGAGTACAAGCTGCGAAACCTCGGATATTCCGTATTTCGCCTCCGGTGGCAAGATCTCTTCACCGCTGATGTGTTCCTCAGAATCAAAGCACGCGTCGCGAGCTCCACAGGGACCATAGGCTGACCATCGCAAGCATTCGCACTGCGCGGCCGCTCGTTCAACGCGAAGCCAGCTTTTCCCGCCGAGGCAACAAGGAAAGCCTGGCTCAACGTTGAACGAGGGCGAAACATGCGAAACAACGCGAAGACGGCTCGGTAGTATGCAGCTGGAAGTAGGCACTAGGAAGTCAGGTGTGCCCGACGGTATGTGTGTCACCGGAACCCGATACGGTGAGCCTATGACGACTGAAGCTCCTCGCGTACCCAAGATCAAGCTGGCGCACCTGACGCCGGGTTACCTCGGCGATATCACTCCGGAAGAGTTTTTAGAGGGCATGGAGTTCACGGATCTTGACTTCGCCGAGGTGGATTCCTCCCAAGCTACGTACCTGGACTCTTCCTTGGCCCGGGTGAACTTTGGTGCAGCCGCGGAGCCAGCGGATCTCACCGGTGCGCGTTTCTCGGGCTCGAAGATCGAAGACTCCCGCGCCGATACGTGGACGATGCCACGGGGAAGTTTCATCCATACCGAGATCTCTGGAACACGGATCGGTGCTGGAGTCTTCCATGACAGCGTGTGGGAGAAAACAACCTTCAACAACTGCCGCATCTCCTACCTCAACCTACGCGGAGCCAAACTCACCGACGTCGAATTTCGCGACTGCGTCATCGACGAGATCGACCTCGACCGAGCCAAGGTCAACCGAGTGTCATTCCCCGGCTCCACGGTCGGAGTGCTCCAGTGCGAACAGGCGACGCTGGGCAATGTGGACCTCCGGGGCCTGCAGCCGCACAAGATCTCCGGAGTCCACTCATTGCGCGGAGCCACCATTGATGAAACACAACTGATGCTCTTCGCCGATCTCTTCGCTCACGAACTCGGCATCAGAGTCGAGTGATAGTCGTCAGCGGCTCACCCAGCGCTCTCGTTTGCAGATCCCTACTGTGCGTCCAGCGCCTGAGTCGCCCGCTCACCCAACTCATCGATGAGCACTCGCTCGTTCTCCGAATAGTCGATGGGCACGACGACGAGGTGGACTCCACCGGCGGCGAAGGCCGACTCGAGAACCTCGTGCATCTCGCTGACATTCTCCAGCCTGTGCCCGGTGGCCCCATAGGATTCGGCGTAGGCGACGAACTCCGGATTGCCGAAGGTCAGGCCGTAATCGGGCATGCCGTCCACGGCCTGCTTCCACCGGATCATGCCATAGGAACTGTCTTCGAGGACGAGCACCACGAGGTCGAGACCCAGTCGTACCGCGGTCTCCATCTCCTGGCTGTTCATCATGAACCCACCGTCACCGACGACTGCCATGACCCGGCGATCCGGGTAGGTCAGTTTGGCGGCCATGGCTGAGGGGAGACCGGCACCCATCGTCGCCAATGCATTGTCGAGCAGGAGAGTGTTGGCCCGGGTGGTGCGGTAGTTGCGGGCGAACCAGATCTTGTACATGCCGTTGTCCAACGCCACGATCCCGTCGACGGGCATGACCTCACGTACCTCGGCGACGATGCGCTGCGGAATGAACCGGTCATCGGTCGAACGTTCTTCGATCTTCTCCAGAATCCCGGCCCGCATCGGCAGCAGCGCTCCGGCATTGGGCACATGACCGACGAGTTCCACAGCGAGTCGATCGAGGCTGGGGCCCAAGTCACCGATGGTCTCGACCTGTGGGAAGTAGACCTGCTCGACGACGGCTGCGCGGTAGCCGACGTGGACGACGGTCGGACCGTTCTCTCCCATCGTGAACGGCGGCTTCTCGGTCGTATCGTGTCCGATGGTGACGATGACATCGGCCTTCTCGATCGCATCGTGGACATAGTCGCGGCTGGTCAGGGCCGCGGTGCCCATGTACAGGCCGGACGAGCCGGACACGGATCCCTTGCCCATCTGAGTGGTGAAATAGGGGATGCGCACCCGGGAGACGAACCGTGACAGCGCCTCGCTGCAGTCCGAGCGCGAGGCATCGGCGCCGAGCATGAGCAGTGGCCGCTTGGCATTCCGGATCACCTGGGCCGCGGCATCGACGGCGTCATCGCTGGCAGTCGCCCGTCCATTCGTGTGCGGTTGGATCAGGTCTGCATGCTCGACAGGCATGGCGGCGATATCCTCGGGAAGTTCCAGGTGGACCGGGCCCGGCCGTTCGGACCGGGCGACGCGGAAGGCCTCCCTGACCATGGTGGGGACCATGTTCGCCGAGGTGATCTGTCGGCTGTCCTTCGTCAGCGGCTTCATCGTCGCGACCGTATTCACGATCTGGAAGCGTGCCTGCTCGGCTGTGCGGATCCCCTTCTGACCGGTGATCATGATCACCGGCATCCCGCCGAGGTGGGCGTAGGCCGCACCGGTCGCTAAGTTGAGCGCGCCGGGACCGAGCGTGGTCAGACACACTCCGGGCTTGCCCGTCAGTCGCCCATAGGTTGCGGCCATGAAGGCGGCAGCCTGTTCGTGGCGGGTGAGGACGAATTCGATCGAGGACTGGCGAAGAGAATCGATGAAATCGATGTTCTCCTCACCGGGGATGCCGAAGATGCGTTCGACTCCCTCGTTCTCCAGGGCCTTGACCATGACATCGGAAGCTCGCTGAGTCGTCATGTTTCGACACTACATCTTTTGGAGTGGGGCCTCGATGGCTCAGCTCACAGATGTGGGAACGGACCGGGATCCGGTGGAGCCGCCTCGGCGAGGGTGGGAGTCACAGGAGCGGCGGGACACGATCCGGACGAGTGGTCGAGCACGGAATCACAGGCGATAGACTTGAGCGCAGCAGACAAACGGCATTGAAGTACGCAGAAGATGCAGATTACGCAGATGAAGGACATTGATGACTGACCAGCTCGACCCATTGGACGAGTCGGCCGTGAATGCGGCCGTTGACGCGGCACTGAGGGCATTCGCGGACGCACGCACCCTCGACGATCTCAAGGCCGCGAAGATCGAGTTCACGGGCGACAAGGCCCCCCTGGCGCTGGCCAACCGAGCCATCGGCGGACTCGACAAGGCCGATAAGGCCGCCGCCGGCAAGATCGTCGGCAAGTCCCGAGGTCAGGTCAAGAGGGCCCTCGACGCCCGTCAGGCCGAGCTCGAAGCCGAGCGCGACGCAGCCGTTCTCATCGAAGAGTCCATCGACGTCACGCTGCCCACAGACCGCAACCGCCTCGGCGCTCGCCATCCGCTCTCCCTCATCCAGGAACAGGCCGCCGACTACTTCATCGGCCTCGGCTGGGAAGTTGCCGAAGGCCCCGAGATCGAATCCGAGTGGCTGAACTTCGATTCCCTTAACTTCGGACCCGACCATCCTGCTCGCCAGATGCAGGACACCTTCTTCGTCGACCCCCCTGAGGCCGGCCTCGTCCTGCGCACCCACACCTCACCGGTGCAGTCGCGTTCGCTGCTGCAGCGCGGTGTCCCGCTCTACATCGTGTGCCCGGGCAAGACCTTCCGCACCGATGAACTCGACGCCACTCACACGCCGGTCTTCCACCAGATCGAGGGCATCGCCATCGACAAGGGCCTGACCATGGCCAACCTGCAGGGTACCCTCGACGGCTTCGCCCGCGAAATGTTCGGCCCCGAGTCGAAGACCCGCCTGCGCCCCAGCTTCTTCCCGTTCACCGAACCGAGCGCGGAAATGGACTTCTGGTTCCCCAACAAGGTCGGTGGCCCCGGCTGGATCGAATGGGGCGGCTGCGGCATGGTCCACCCCAATGTGCTCAAGGCCGCGGGCATCGACCCCGATGTCTACCAGGGCTTCGCCTTCGGTATGGGCATCGAGCGCACCCTGATGCTGCGCGAAGGAATCAACGATATGCATGACATGGTCGAGGGCGATGTGCGCTTCTCGGCACGTTTCGGAATGAAGGCTTGATATGCGCGTCCCACTGAACTGGCTGGCCGACTACGTCGATCTCCCGGCCGATACGGATCCCCATGCCCTGGCAGCGGAGTTCGCGTCGATCGGACTCGAGGAAGAGGACTTCTTCGGCCCCGAGATCACCGGCCCCCTCGTCGTCGGTCGCGTCCTTGAACTGGTCAAGGAAGAGCACTCAAACGGCAAGACCGTCAACTGGTGCCGGGTCGATGTCGGTCCCGCGCACAACGAAGATGTCGATGACCCGAAGGACCCACAGCCCGGCGAGGAACGACCCAGCCGCGGCATCATCTGCGGCGCCCACAACTTCGTCGTCGGTGACCTCATCGTCGCCTGCCTGCCCGGAGCCGTCCTGCCCGGTGATTTCCAGATCGCTGCCCGCAAGACTTACGGACACAAGTCCGACGGCATGATCTGCTCGGCCAAGGAACTCGGCCTCGGCGAGGACCACGACGGCATCATTGTCCTCACCGACCTCGGCCTCAGTGGCGAGCCCGGTGACTCCGCGATCGAGCTCCTCGGACTCGACCAGGTCACCCTCGACGTCAACGTCACCCCTGACCGCGGCTACCAGCTGTCGATGCGCGGCATCGCCCGCGAGTACGCGCAGATGAAGGGCCAGGCCTTCTCCGACATCGGCAGCCCTGCCGTCGCCGAGGTCAACGACCCCACCGATGATGGGTTCCCTGTCGTCGTCGAAGACTCCAACCCCATCGACGGCAACGTCGGCTGCGACCAGTTCACCGCTGTGCAGGTGACCGGACTCGACCCCGCAGCGACAACCCCGTTCTGGATGCAGCGCCGTCTCATTGCCGCAGGCATGCGTCCCATCAGCCTCACCGTTGATGTCACGAACTACGTCATGCTCGAACTCGGCCAGCCCCTGCACGCCTATGACACGGCGCTGCTGGGCGAGGAGATCGTCGTTCGCCGCGCGCAGGCGGGGGAGAAGTTCACGACCCTCGATGACGTCGAACGCACGCTGGACGCCGAAGATCTCCTCATCACCGACCGCGGTGGCAAGGGTTCGGACAGCACCGGCGGCAAAATCATCGGTCTCGCCGGTGTCATGGGCGGCGCCGCGGTCGAGGTCAACGATAAGACGGCCGACGTGGTCATCGAGTCCGCTCACTTCGATCCGATCTCGATCGCCAGGACCGCACGTCGGCACAAGCTGTCCTCCGAGGCCTCGCGTCGCTTCGAACGTGGAGTCGACCCGTTGCTCGGACCAGTGGCTGCACGCCGCTGCGCTGACCTGCTCGTCGAACTCGCCGGTGGCACGCTCAGCCCGGCGACAACACAGGTCGGGCAGGCTCCCGAAGCCACCGTCATCGAGCTTCCGGTCAAGCGCGTCGACTCCCTCGTCGGCGTCGACTACACGACCGCCGAGGTGACCGGTCTGCTCGAAGGCATCGGTGCAGGCATCGAGGTCATCGGCAAGGACCGTCTGGCCGTGACCGTGCCCTCCTGGCGCACGGACATCACCGCAGACGTCGACCTCATCGAGGAAGTCGCCCGCACCGGCGGCTACGACCGGATCCCATCGATCCAACCGGCCGCTCGCGCAGGACAGGGCATGACCGAAGCGCAGCGCACCCGGCGCCGGATCTCCAACCTGCTGGCCGCCGACGGCTTCACGGAGGTGCTGTCCTACCCGTTCACCTCCGATAAGCGTGACGATCAGCTGCGTCTCGAAGCCGACGATGTGCGCCGCAAACACATCCGCCTGGCAAACCCGATGTCCGAAGACCTGCCGCTGATGCGCACCAACCTGCTCTCGACCCTGGTCGAACTGGTGGCACGCAACTTCGGTCGCGGAGCCAAGGATGTCGCCCTGTTCGAAGCCGGACTCGTCTCCACCTCGGCAGGACTGCCTGCCGGTCCTGGGCCTAGACACCTGCCCGGCTACCACCCGACTGATGCGGAACTCGAGGAGGTCTACGCCTCGGTTCCCGCCCAGCCGTACCACTATGCGGGCATCATCTCCGGCAACGTCGAAGCACCCGGCGTCTGGGGCAAGGGCCGCAAGGCCGAGGCCACCGATGTCATCGATACCGTGCGCCGCATTGCCGGCGTCAACGGCATCGAGGTCACCGTAGAAGCCGACCAGATCACACCCTGGCACCCGGGCCGTGCCGCGAAGTTCCTCCTCGCCGACGGTCAGGAACTCGGACATGCGGGTGAATTCCACCCGAAGGTGTGCGAGAACCTCGGCCTGCCCGCGCGGAGCGTGGCCTTCGAAATCGATCTCGATGCACTCCTGGCACAGGAGGACCTGCGGACCTGGGACGGTGCCCTGTCGACCTACCCGGTCTCCCGTCAGGACGTCGCCCTCATCGTCGACGAGTCACTGCCCACCCAGACGCTGGCGGCGACTCTGCGCGAAGGTGCGGGGGAGGAACTCGAACTGCTCGAGACCTTCGACCTCTACACCGGTGACCAGCTGCCCGATGGGAAGAAATCTCTGGCCTTCCGTCTGACGTTCCGGGCACCGGATCGTACGCTCAAGGCCGATGACGCTTCAGCGATGCGTGAGGCTGCGACCCAGTTGGCCGCCGAGCGTCACGGCGCCGAAGTCCGCAGCTGAGGAACGACCGCATGAGGACCCGGTCGGTTGCTTCGGTATCCCGGCCGGGTCCTGTCACATCCGAACTGAACATCAGAGGAGTCAGACCATGACCGAGAAGCTGCCCTACGGAACCAACCTGCCCACCGAAGTCGCGACGGCGGGGGCCACAGCCGTGCCCGGTGAGACCATCGCGGTCGTCACCGGTGGAGCCCGCGGCATCGGCCGTTATCTGTCCGAGGCGTTCGCGAAGGCCGGTTATCACGTGGTCGTCACGGCCACCTCGGCGTCGAAGGCTGAGGCAGCGGCGGCGGAGATCGTCGACGCCACCGGGGGAGCGGTCACCGGGTTGGAGCTGCGCGCCGATGACATCGACTCGGTGTCGGCGTTGCGCATTGCGGTCGCCGCGCTCGAATCTGAGAGTGGCCGCCGTATGCAGGTGCTGGTCAACAATGCCGGCCGCATCGAATCCACCGAAGGCCCCCTGTGGGAGGCCGAGCCGGAGAGCATCAAGGGCGTGGTCGACGCCAACGTCCTCGGCGTCGCCCTCATGGTCAACGCCTTCGCCCCAGTCCTCATCGCTAGTGCCGAGGCGACCGGTCGTCCCAGCCGCATCATCGACCTCAACTCGGGGTCAGGAGCGACGGGCACACCTGCCTACGCCGTGTATTCGGCATCGAAGGCGTCCCTGTTCCGCATCGCCGACTCCGTCGTCCACTTCGGCCATGATCTGGGTCTGCGGATCTTCGAGATGGCGCCGGGAGTCGTGGAGACGTCGATGACGAAGTCCATGCCCGTCCATGACTTCCGCGGCGAAGACGATTGGACCAGCCCACAGCAGGTCACCGACCTGGCGCTGGCTTTGTCCTCAGGCACGCTTGATGCGTTCACCGGGCGGTATGTGCGGGCAGGTGCTGACACCGAGGAATCGCTTCTCGCCGAGGCGGCCGCCGGGTTCACCGAGTCCACACGACGTCTCGTCCTCGGCTGAGTTCCCAGGTTTTCGCAGAGCTCACGGACAGACTGAGACATCGGCACATCAGTGATACGCACGCTGCTCATCGACAACTACGACTCGTTCACCAACAACCTGTACCACTACCTCACCGAGGTCAACGGCTGCCCACCCGTCATCGTGCCCAATGACTGGGAGCACTGGAGCATCGGTGCCCTCGAGGAGTTCGACAATGTCGTAATCTCCCCGGGGCCCGGGTCGCCGGACAAGGCCGACGATTTCGGGATCTGCGCCGAGGTGATTGCCAATGCGAGAATTCCCATCCTCGGTATCTGTCTGGGACACCAGGGAATCGCCCTGGCTCACGGTGGAACCGTCGCTCACGCACCATCTCCGCGGCATGGGCGACTATCGGAGATACGGAACTTCGGCGTTGACCTCTTCTCAGGAATTCCGCCGACGTTCGACGCGGTCCGTTATCACTCGCTAGCCGTCACCGACGTTCCCGAGGAACTGGAAGTGACTGCGTATTCGGATGACGGCGTCGTCATGGGTCTGCGCCATCGCAGCCTGCCGCAGTGGGGCGTCCAATTCCACCCCGAATCGATCTCGACCGAACACAGTCTGGCGCTGCTGGGCAATTTCGTGCGACTGACCCGGGAATGGGCAGGCAGAGAGACTGAAGCCTCGACTCCTGGGACTCTGGATTCCGGGACTCCAAGTTCCGGCACACGTGACCGACCCGAGCCGGTCACATTGTCCCTCCAGGTAGAAGCCTTGGAGCTGTCAGTGCCGGACGAGGCCATCTTCGCAGCGCTGTACGGAAACGAGGAAGAAGCCGTCTGGCTCGACGGCAATGACCCGAGCAGGAGGTCATCGAGGTTCACCATCATGGGTGCACCCACCGGAGCTAATGGCCGAGTCGCCACGGCAGATACGAATGCCGGCACGATCCGCATACGCCACACCGGACGTGCTGCATCCGACCCGGCAGGTGCGGAGACAACGGTCAGCAGCGGCCTCTTCGACTGGCTCGAGGGCGAGCTGAACACCATCGACGTTGAGGCTCCGGCACTGCCCTTCGACTTCCGCCTCGGCTGGGTCGGATACCTGGGGTATGAGTTGAAGTCCGAGGTCGGTTCACCCAGCCGGCACCACTCTGAACTGCCAGACGCTTCACTGATGTTCCTCGACCGCGCTGTGGTCATCGATCACGAGGAGTCGAGAGTCTATCTGCTGGCACTCGAGGGGCTCGTTTCCTCACCGGCGGAGGCCGAGGCCTGGTGCGCACAGACGAGGTCAGCGATCAAGGACCTCGCTTCTGACACCCCGTTGACTCCTCAGGGGCAGGTAGCCGGCCCTGGAACCCGAAACGCCGTTCCCAACGCGACGTCTCTGGTGGCCCGGCATTCCCGCAGTGAGTACCGGGAGAACATCGAGCGCGTGCTGGAGAAGATCACCGACGGCGAAACCTACGAAGTCTGCCTGACCAATATGCTCGAGGCCGAGATGGAGGTGGACACCGAGCCGGACACCGAGCCGGACACCGAGCTGGACACGCTGGGCATGTATCTTGCATTGCGAGCAGACAACCCCACCCCGTTCGGTGCCTATCTCAAATCCAGGGAAGCCACCGTCCTCAGCACCTCGCCCGAACGGTTCGTGCGCATCACGGCCGATGGTCGCATCGAATCAAAGCCGATCAAGGGTACCCGGGCACGTGGTGCCACCGAGAGTGAGGACGCTTCGATCCGAGACGAGCTCCTCCACTCGGAGAAGGATAGGTCGGAGAACCTGATGATCGTTGACCTTGTCCGCCATGACCTCGGAGCCACTGCTCAGCTCGGATCAGTGTCCGTCGATGAGCTCTTCGGCATCGAAACCTATGCCACCGTCCACCAGATGGTCAGCACGGTCAGCGCAGTCCTCGACCCCGAGCATTCCCCTGTGGCGTGTGTCCGAGCGGCCTTCCCACCGGGATCGATGACCGGTGCGCCGAAGCTGCGGACGATGTCGATCATCGACGAATTCGAGACCGGTCCCCGAGGTGCCTACAGCGGGGCGATCGGCTACTTCTCCCTCAACGGCGCCGTCGATCTCAGCGTGGTGATCAGGACGCTGGTCATTTCGGATGGCACCGTCCAATATGGGGTCGGTGGTGCAATCGTCGCCCTCTCCGAACCCGAGGACGAATACGCTGAAACCGTGGCCAAAGCTGCACCATTGCTGCGACTGTTCGACGACGCCGCATTTCCGGGCGCAGTTGAGGACATGCCGCTTGGACAGGAAGGAAGTGACACGGGGCTCGACACTGAGCAATCCACTGAGACGGAAGGCCTCGTGACATGACGATCTGGACCTGGGATCAGCAGCACAGAGAATTCGTCGCAGGTGGTGCTGAGGGCGAACTGCGCCTCGCAGACTCCTGGCTTGTCGAGGAGGGTAGAGTCCGCGCATTCGAACGGCATCGCCGACGATTCAGCGCAGCCGCTCTCGAACTGGGGTGTACTGATGCGGACTCGGCCGATTTCTGGTCGGCGCTCATTGATCTCATTCCGCGTTCGGGGGAGTGGTTCCCCAGAGTAGAGATGCTCGGCGACGACGAACCTGCGCTCGGATTCCGGCTGAGACCGGCACCGACCCGCACCGACGAACTCAGGGTGTGGATCCCACCATTCGCCGATCCGCGTCAACACCCGAGGACTAAGGGTCCGGACATTGCACGCCTTGCTGAGTTGCGGAGGCAGGCTCACGAGGAACACAAGTGTGATGAGGTGCTGCTCGTCGACGAAAACGCGTTCGCTGTCGAATCGGCCACCTCGAGCCTGCTGTGGTGGGAGGACGAGACACTGTGCGTTCCGCACCCGGACCTGGCCCAACTTCCAGGCGTAACTACTTCACTGATCCAAGACGAAGCCCGTAAGCGCTTTGTCAGCATCGAGCATCGACGGATACAACCAGAAGATCTGTCCGGACACGAGGTGTGGCTCGTCAACGCTCTGCACGGGATCCGGCGCATCCGAGCTTTCTCCGGCCAGCTCAATTACGAATGCGCTGGTGCGCCGAAGAGGTTCTGGGAATGGAAGGTGTGGCTCGGTGCCCAGATGGCACTTGTGTGACCGGAGCATCTGGTTCACGACCTGTTGGTCGAACGAACGTTCAGAGCATTCTCGGTAAGGCTTCTGCGAGAACCCTAAACGACAGTCAAAGGTACTGCGGCCGCAGTACTTTGAAAAAGTCAGATAATTACCGTGACTAAGCGTGTGCCGGAGAGAGCAACTGCGCTGGTCTCGCGCACTTTGTCTTGCATGCTCTCTACAATGCGTGCCTGGGGGCCGGCGCAGCCGTGACGGAACTGGCCTTGGCTGAGACCGCGGACGCGTCCGCGAGGAGAGGCCCGGCATTGAGCTCAATATCGATGTGGTCGTATCGGTCTATGAGTCTGAGACCCGGATCGCCGACGCGGTTGCCGAGTTGGAAAAGTCAACGCGGCGGATCGTGCCTGGCTGACTTCGTTCTGTCTATAGCCTCTCCACTGCTGTCTTATAGCTTGGAGTATGATTGTCGATTTCCCGGATGAAAACACGAATATGTGTTCTTGAAGTCTGGGTCAGGCAGAACTTATACCACCGCCGAAACTGATACTGTTGCGTCTCGCCTTCGTTGACCGTCTTAAACATCGTAGTTTTCAGATCAGCAAATGCTTTGTCTAAATTTTCGCGTTCTACTTCGGCCGACAGCCTGAACCCCATAGAAACCGATGAACGCACAAATACTGATGCCAACCAGCCAAATATTCCGCAGGCCAACAAAAAAATTCCAAATAGTGAGTACAAAACAACTATGCATACAAGAAGAGTCTGGTCGACCATGTCATGTGGCTCAGCAAGGGCGCTGAAGGTCAATACCAGGGCGAATGACACCAGAGAGACAAACACAAGACCAAGACTCTGAATCGTCCTGCTTGGAACGAGCCGATTGATCATGGCGGTTTCCACGGTGGCACTCCCGACGGCGTAGGCAGCCTTGCCCAACTCAGTACCGTCGTCAATTTCACGAAGCACGGCGAGTTCGTCTCTGAGGGCACCTATCTTCTCCCCAATGCGCCCAGGGTGGAACCAGTGGAATAGTTGGGTGACAACTACAGCCACCACCGTCGATCCGAGTGCAGTGCCAATAAATTCAAACATACAAGTAGCGTAGCCACAGGGCCAGACATGGGGCCGGTCTCCGGGCAGGACTGGGCAGTACGTTTAGGCTCCACAGGAGGGTGAGAAGTGAGGGGGAAGGTCAGTTCAGACCGTAGCCAACTCCTCCGCCATCATCCACTCGACGATCGCCGCCACATGCGCATCAACGGAGTCGATGGCAGGCAGGGGAGCGGTCTCCGGCGGAACCAGCAGACCAATCTCCGTGCACGACAATGCAACAGCATCCGCGCCGCGAGCCTTGAGGTCCTTCATGATCTCGACATATCGGGCACGAGAAGCATCGGTGAAGACGCCCTGGGTGAGCTCGTCGAAGATGACCTGGTCGACCTCGAGGCAGGTAGCCTCGTCAGGAACCAGTGTTGCAATGCCCTGCGCCTCGAGTCGTTCGGTGTAGAAGCCGTCGAGCATCGTCCACTTCGTGCCGAGCACCGCCAGAGTCGAATGGCCCTGACGCTTGGCCATCGTCGCAATCGCATCGACGATGTGAATCAGGGGTGCATCGACCGCAGCCTCAACGGCAGGTGCGCACTTGTGCATGAGGTTCGTCGCGATTGCCAGTGCCTCGGCGCCACCATCGACGAGTCGCTGCGCTGTTTCGGTCAGGGATGCATCCATGCCCGCCCAATCTTCGGCGACCTGCATGTCGCGGATATCGGCGAAGTCGGTGGAGTCCAACAGGATCTGTGCAGAGTGATGCCCGCCGAGTCGCTCAGCCACAGCCGAGTTGATCTTCGTGTAGTACTCGATGCTTGAGTGCCAGCTCATGCCACCCAACAGGCCGATCCTGCGCATTGTTCGTCTCCTCGTCCTCGTGTATCAGTGTCTTCCCTCCAGTCTCGTCCTCACCAGGAACTCCCGGTAGGCCCAGTTGATTCTGCCATGACATAAGCTGGACTTATGGCAAATGTGTTTGAGCAGGCGCTCGACGTCGGTGAACCGAAACGTCTGCTGATCTTCGGCGCTATAGCCGAGGCAGGCAGCATCGGAGCAGCCGCACGCGACCTAGGCTGGTCACAACCGGCGCTGTCCCAACACATGAACGCGCTCGAAAAGGACCTCGGCGTCAAACTCTTCGAACGCACCTCTCGCGGCATCGTGCTGACCACCGCCGGCCAACTGACACGCATCCGCGCGAACGAAATAGCCACCTCGGTGACGGGTTTACGAGGCGACCTGGCCAGGGCGTTCGGCCTCGGCGGACGCAATGTCCGACTGGCTGGATTCCCCAGCTTCGTCGTCGGCCCCTTAGCGGCAGCCCTGGGAAGTCTCGCATCATCCTCAGGCACGGGCGCCGATTCCGTCCAACACCACTCCTACGAGGTTGCCGAAACAGAACCGCCCGAAGCCATGACGATGCTTGAGGCAGGCGAGATCGACGTCGCCTTCCTGTTCCATCATGAAGATGAGGAGGCACCGCGGCTGCCTGCTCACGACACGGTCGACCTTGGGGTCGATCATCTTGACCTGCTGGTCCCTGAACGATGGAATCGTGCCGGACAGATCACCCACCTCAGCGATGTCGCGGACCTGCCGTGGATCATGGGCTGTGTGCGCTGCCGCTCCACCGCCGAGCGTCTCTGCCGACGTGCTGGCTTCGAACCGCGCACACGACACATCACCGACAACCCGGGTGCGATCCAGTCGCTCGTCTCCAACGGACTCGGAGTTGCCCTTCTGCCACGCAGCGCCCGTCGCTACTCCCAAGTGGCCGGCATCGACCCGATCGTCCTCGACGAAGCTGGGGCACGCAGAGTCACCGCGATGATCCCCGATGGGCTGCGCTCGACATCAGAGGTCGAGGATCTGTTGAATGCGCTTCGTGCGGTGGAAGTCGCAGTGTGATGCTGACGTTCACGAAAGTCCTCAACAAATGCCTGACGATCACTACGGCAGCGGCGATCATCGTCATGATGCTCCACATCGTCATTCACGCGCTTACGCGGTCTCTCTTCGACGCCCCGATCTACGGCACTAATGAGATCGTCGAGTACTGGTACCTGCCGATCGTGGCACTGTTGGGGATTCCGGCTGCACAGCTGCAGAAGGAACACATCACCGTCACCATGGTCATCGACCGGGCGAGGCCAGCCACCGCCTCGGTGTTCAGAGTCTTCGCATGCATTCTCGGCGCCCTCGTCTCCCTCGCCTTCGCCTGGTTCGGTTTCAGGAAGGCACTCGAGAACACAGCGATTGGCTCGACCGCCGACGTTTCTGACATCATCACCTGGCCGGTCTACTTCCTCGTTCCCGTCGTCTTCGTGCTGCTGGCCGCGCTCTACGTCCTCGACGCCGTGCTCATCGCCCGCACCGGCGAACCCGGGCTCGACCGTGACACGGGCCAATCGGCAGAGCACGATGCCGACAACAGAACCTACTGACTAGCCGCCGACGGAAACGACCTGTGAACACAAATACTGATACCTCTGCAACCGGCCCGACGCCGAACGGCAGCACGCAGAACAGCCCTCAGCTGCTGCCCTCGGGTTCCCGCCGAAAGCCGCCCGGCTACCTCGCCCTGATTATCGGATTCGGGCTCGTCGCCATCTGCCTGATCGGCCTCTTCACCAGTCCCTCGGCGGCGATCGGCGGCATCTGGTGCATCGCCATGATGTTGGTGCTGCTGTTCCTCTCCGTGCCCGTCGCCATCGCCTTGTCCGTGCCCTCCATCATCGGCGTCTACGCGGTCAGCGGCATCCCCGCGACCATGAACATTCTCTCGACGGCCCCTTTCAGTGCGGTCTCGGACTGGACGCTGAGCGTGCTCCCGATGTTCATCTTCATGGGCATGCTGCTGACCCAATCAGGACTCTCTGGCAAGATCTATCGCGTCGCCGATGACTGGTTCAGCTGGCTGCCCGGCGGCATCGGTATCGGCACGAACTTCGCAGGGGCCGGACTCTCCGCAGTCACCGGTTCGACGATCGGCATGACCTACGCGCTCGGCCGCGCTGGCATTCCCGAGATGCTCAAGGCCGGCTACGACAAACGCATGACCGTCGGGACGATCATGGTGTCGGGCATGACGGGCAACCTCATCCCACCGTCGATCCTCATGGTCATCTACGCCGGCATCGCCTCCGTGCCCGTGGGCCCGGCACTCATGGCCGGCGCCTTGCCCGGGATTCTGCTGGCGCTGTGCTTCGCCGTCTTCATCTTCGCGATCGGAGTCATCGCGCCGAAACTCGTCGGTCGCGGCGTCGATTCCGCAGACCGCGCGAGACCCACCTGGCGCCAACGGCTGACCTCACTCGGCGGAGTCTGGGGCTTCCTGGTCATCCTCGTCGTACTCTTCGGCGGCATGTTCTCCGGCATATTCACCCCCACCGAGGCCGGAGCCGCCGCCGCACTGTGCTCCGTTCTGCTGTGCCTGTGGGAAAAGCGGGGCGACCATCCCTGGCGAAAGATCGCGGACTCGGCCATGGCCACAGTGTCGGCCACCTCGGCGATCTTCTTCATCATGATCGGCGCGACGATGCTCACCAGCCTGCTCGCGATCACGGGGCTGGCCCCCATCCTCACCGGCTTCATCACCGATCTCGGCCTCTCGCGGGTGGGCTTCCTGCTCGTGCTCATCGTCCTCTACATCATCATGGGCATGTTCTTCGACACCATGTCGATGATGCTGCTGACCATCCCGATCTTGCTGCCGACGCTCGAGACGATGGGCGTCAGCCCACTCTGGTTCGGCGTCTTCGTCGTCCTCCTCGGAGAATTCGGCATGATCACCCCGCCGGTCGGCATCATCCCCTACATCATCCACAGCATCGTCAAGGACAAGGCCGTCAACCTCGGGCACACCATTACGCTGCGCGACATCTTCATCTCCCTGCTGTGGTTCCTCCCCGGAGCCGTGGTCTTCCTCGTCCTCCTGGTCGCCGTACCAGGCATGACCGAATGGCTGCCGGACCTCATCGAACGCACCAGCGGCGGCATGGCCAGTAGCTGACCCTCGCCGAGGTGGCACTGCAGTTCCGTCGCACACGCCGTTCCGGGATTGCGGGCGGTGTGAGGGGAGTCATAACAGGGTGGACTCATTCAGATCTATGATCTAAGGAAACTCTCAGTCGTTGTTCAAAGGGGTCCCATGAATCGCATTCGGTCGGCGGCAGTCCGCCCACTCACCGCCGTCGCGACGCTCGCGTCGCTGGCGCTCTTGGCCGGATGCGCCGGATCTGTCGGCGGGAGCGATTCAGACTCGGTTGCGTCCGCAGGGGAGGGCTTCGCCTACGACGCATCGCAGGACGAGATCGATGAGGCTCTGGCCGATCTCGACCCAGTGACTCTGAAATTCCAGCCTTCGTCGATGTCGGAGAAGTCGATCCTGGCGCCGAACGGGCTCGATGTGAAGAAGGCGATCGAGGAGCGTTCGGGCGGGAAGATCACCGTCGATATCGTCTGGGGTCAGGCGATCGCCAGCTATGCCGACGTTGATGATGCCCTGGCTGATGGGCGAGTCGATCTCGCGTTCACGCTGCCGTCCTACACCCCGGCCGAATACCCGGCCTTCGACGCGCTCGGCACCGCCATGTCGACTCTGCCGTCCTCACCGGTCGCCAGTGATCTTGCCGCGAATGCCGCCGGCGTTCAGGCGGCGTGGGAGACACCCGAAGTGCTCGCCGAGTTCGAGGACAAGAACCTCGTTCCGCTCATCCCCATGCTCGCTGCCGGTGGGTATTCCACAATGTGCTCGAAGCCGATGACGTCTCTCGATGATTGGAAGGGCAAGCAGCTGCGCGTCGGTTCCGCCGCCGCCGGTAAGCAGGTCACCGATCTGGGGGCCACTCCGGTGTCGCTGTCATTCCCGGAGACCTATGAGGCGCTGCAGCGCGGAACCGTGGACTGCGATCTCGGGCAGCTCGCCCCGAACGTCGAGGCCGGCACGTTCGAGGTCGCCCCGAATATCGGAGTCGCCTCCGATGCGGGAATCGCGCGCTCGGCCGGTGCCATCACAGCCGGGAAGAAGTATTCGGAGCTGCCCGTGGCCTACCAGCAGATCGTCTTCGACTCGATGTCGACGACATTCTCCACCATGATGGAGGTCGTCATCGGTGCCAAGGCGATGGCCGTCGAACAGGCGAAGGCCAACGATGGATCGGTTGAGCCCTTCGACGATGACGTGCAGAAGCAGATGGCGAAGTACGCCAAGACGCTCTCTGATAAGACGGCGAAGAACGCAGGCGTTCCCGACGCGCCGTCGACGTTGAAGACCGCGGGGGCCGACTGGCAGAAGAGCGTGACCGAGCTCGGTTATGACGATAAGGGCGACTTTGCCAACCTCGATGAGTGGTACCCGAAGGACGCGAACTACGACGAGCTCGGTACTCAGCTCTTCGAGAAGGCTATGGCCGAGCATCGGCCGGAGTGAACTGACCAGTCACACCTTGGCGATGGCCTCCAGCGAAGGGAGGCGCCCTGACTCGACATGCGCGAGCATGTATGCCGACGCCAGCTGTGGCTGACCCGAACGAATCGAATTGTAGATCTGATGATGCTCATGCATCTGGAGGTTGGCGCTGCGATCGGCAGTCTGCGCGAACAGCCACCGGGTCCTGGCCAAGACCGGCGCCATCGCATCGGCGAGCATCTGATGCCGAGCGGCGGACACCAGCTCGGTGTGGAACTCCGAGTTCGCGAGGAGAATCGTCTGCGCATCGGCCGATTCGGTCGCAGCCTGTGCGTTGTCCATGGCGCGATCGAGTCCTTCGTGCGCGTACCCCTCGCTGCAGCGCAGAGCGGCAGTGCTCGCCGCCAGCGGTTCGAGGGCCGACCTCAGGTCGAAAAGTTCGGTGACGTCCTGAGCCGTCATCTCCCGAACGATGGCACCTCGCCGCGGAAGGATCGTGACAAATCCTTGGAACTCGAGGTTGCGTAGGGCCTCGCGGACCGGGACGCGTGACACGCCGAGGCCTTCAGAGAGCTCTCTTTCGCGCAGCCGGTCACCGGGCGCGTACCGGCCTGTGATGATGCCTTCACGAACGGAGATCTCCGTCTGCTCGGTCAGGCTCCCGCCGGGATGTTCAAGCATCGATATCAACGTCCGCCCCGACGGACAACTCGGCGGCGGCCTTCATGATGATCGAGGCGATCGCAGTGTCCTGCAATCCTGTGCCCACCGAGTTGTAGAGAGTGATGTCGTCGTTCGACCGTCGTCCGGGCACCTCACCGCGAAGGACGCTGCTGAGTTCGCCGGCGATCGACGGTAGGGATCCCTTATCGTCACGCGCCAACAGATAGTTACCAGATTCATGAGCGACGGTCTCGGCATGGTCGATGAAGAGCCGGGCCCGGTGCATCGCCTCGGCGTCGACCTCACGGTCGGTTGGTCGCGGGCGGGCACCGACCACGTTGATGTGCTGACCCGGACGGAACCATGCACCTTTGACGATCGGAGTGATGCTGGGAGTGAGCGTGCAGACGATCTCGCCTTGGTTGATGACGTCCTCTGGTGATGAGGCGAATGATAGCCGTGGCATAGCCTCATCATTCCAGACCCTCTCGATTGAGGCGCGGAAGCGAGCCATGGAATCTTCGGTCCGGCTCCACACGGTGATGGACTCCAACGGCCTCACGCTGTTGACTGCACGTGTGTGCTCGAGCGCCAAAGCCCCCGCGCCGATGAGTCCCAATGATGACGCATCCGCGTTGGCGAGGGCATCGGTGGCCACCGCCGATACGCTCGCTGTTCTCACCCGGGTGGGCACCGCGCCATGGAGCAGTGCGAGCACTTGCCCCGTATGACGATCGATGACCGTGATCGCCGACCGTTGCGACGGCAGTCCGCGCGTGGCGTTCTGTGGGCTGTCCATGAGGGTCTTGCTGGTGACGATGCCGGAGGCCAGGTCAGTGCCGATCATAGGGATGTACGCGGAGTCGTCATCCAGGCGAAGCGCGTGAGGCGAGACGGTCAACGCATCGTGCCCCTGCCTGCGCAGAACGTCCTTGAGGGACTCGATCGTCGAGTCGATGTCGACAAGGTTTTCGAGATCTGAGCGGCCCAGGATCAGCACGATTCCTCCAGTGGGAATGTCGGTGGGAAGATGTCAGCGGCAGGACGACCCAGTGGATCACGCAGGGCGTATCCCTCCCGCAGCTTGTCGAACACCGCCTGCGCGTCGGCGCGCAGTGCGGCCAGATCGATTCCCTCGATCTCACCGTCGCGCATGACCGTGCGTCCCGCAACCATGGAGAACGTGGCATTGCGTGCGCTGCCGTTGAGGACCAATGTGCGCAGAGGGTCATCGTGGACACCATCGCGGAAATCACCGATGGAGAATGCGCTGAAGTCGGCTGAGGCTCCGGGCTCGATCCGCCCCAGATCGGGCCGCTTCAGGGCAGAGGCACCTCCGGTGGTCGCCGCATCGATGTATTGAGACAGGTTTGCTGAGCCGCGTCCGAAGACGGCGTTCGCCGCGTGCACCCCGACATCCATGCCGCGGATGAAGTCCGGTGGGAAGGAATCGGAACCCATCGATATCGCCACGCCCGCGTCGAGGTAATCGTTGAGTGTGTGGAGGACCTCGCCGTAGCGGAAGGATGTCAGTGGACAGTGGATGACGCTTGCCCCCGCCGAGGCGATGCGTCGGAGATCTGGCGACTCCGCGGCCGTGGTGTCGAGTGCGCCGAGCTGGGGGTGCCGGTCGGTCCAGAGCGCGTGAGGGATGAGCAGGCGATCATTGAGCAGACCGAAATGATCAAGCAGATCCAACGGTGTCATGGAGCTGCGTTCCTGGATGAGGGTGCGTTCCCAGCCCTGCTGCAGACTGTGCAGACGCACGAGTAGATTGCGCTGGGCTGCTTTCTCCGCGGTGGCGGCAAGCAGTTCATCGTTCATCGTCTCGATGCGACAGGGGAGGAGAACAGGGTGGACTAAGGGGTCATTCGCTGAGGCAACGTCATCGGCGAATTTGAGAGCCTCGCGGAGTCCTTCGCGGCCGAGCTCGTCGTCGGTGACCACAGCTCGAGTGGCCTGGCCTTCCTCATCGACGGATGCGGCCACGACGGCTGAGCGATATGAGGGGCCGAGCCATGCCCGCAGTCCGAGTTCCTTGGAGACCCGTGCAGTCTCTCTGAGCTCATCGGCCGATTCTCCCCACTCGAGGTGAACCTCTGACGCGATCGGCATGAAGCTCGTGATCCCGTGCAGGGCGAGCTGGACCAGCCCGTAGGTGCGCAGCGTCGTCCTCTCCTCTGGCGTCAGCACCGCTTCTCGGTGAGAGTGCCAGTGCTCCACCGATCCGGACAGGAGCAATGAGTCATTGGCGCTGTGCCATGAGTCGAGGAGGAGATGGTCGACATCGACAAGGGCATCGAGGTCGATGAGTCCCGGCAGCAACACCGATTCTCCGAGTTCGATGATCTCGCCCGACTCGGGCCTCTCCTGTGAGATCCCGGTGATCGTCTGGTCGCTGATGTGGACGTAAGCATCGTTCACCCAGCGTCGCTGTGCACCCGCTCCAGTGAGGATGTGTGTGGCGTGAAGTGAGAAATCCATAGTCTAGGTATACCAGATGATCAAAACTCTTGTAACCGGATAACCTTTATGCAATGCTAACTAGCGGAATTGGCGGGAACACGCTCGCCCCATTCACTATGATTGGTATACAAATGACAGAGTCGTCATCTTCAGCCACTTCACGAGGCGTCGCCGTTGAGCACCCGGCGGAGCGCCCCACGTTGAAGCATTGGGGCATCTCGGTCGGCCTCGGGGTCGCAATCTCACTCGTCGCGATTCTGATCGGTGAACACACCATCAAAGTCGGTCCGGCAGCGATCGTTCTGTTCCCGATTATCTGGGCGGTGCTCCTCGGCGCAGTCGTCGGACTCCAGCGCATCCTGCCCGTGACGGGAGTAGTCCGCTCGGTCGGGGATCCGCAGATTCGAATCGGCATCGTCCTCTTCCTCGCTCTTCTCGGTATGAGCATCGGACCGTCGCTGGGGGAGGTGACCAACCTCGGGCCGGCGATTCTGCTTCAGGAAGTCGGCCACATATTCGGCACGGTCATCATCGCACTGCCGATTGCGGTCGGACTGCGCATGGGCCGTTCGGCGATCGGCGCCAGTTGGTCGGTGGATCGCGAATCGTTTCTCGCCTTCGCCATCGAACGATTCGGTACCCGATCGCCGGAGTATCGAGGCGTCTTCGGAGTTTGGATCTTCGGGTCGTTGTTCGGTGCGCTCTACATCTCACTGGCAGCCGGTGTGCTCGGGAGCCTCGGCGTCCTGCACCCACTGGCTCTGGCACTCGGTCTGGGCCTGGGATCGTCATCGATGATGCTCGGCGGCGTCGGTGCGCTGTCGGTGCTCTACCCGGAGCAAGCCACCGAGATCATGGCGCTCGCCGGCCTGTCCAACCTGGTGACCAACATTGTGGGCTTCTATGCGGGAGTGTTCCTTTCACTTCCCCTGGCACGCAAGCTGTACCTGTTCTGGACACGAGTCTGGCGCCGACCGGCGGCAGAGATCGAGGAAGCGAAACTCGTCGCCCGCGGCGTCATCCCCGATGGAGATGCCTCTCGCCCGAATGCATCTCGGACGGAGACCGATGCCAAGCAGAGCGATTATGATCGGGAGAAGTCTGAGGTGCCCGTCGTCGCAGCGCCGTTCGATCCGGTCGAGCCGCGGGGGTGGAAGGTGTCTCTCTTCGTCTACGCCAGCGCCGGGGGACTGGGCCTTCTGCTCAATGCGCTGGGCACCTCGTCGTTCGAGCCTCGTCAGATCCTCGGCACCCTGTTCCTGCTCGCACTCACTGCGGTGTCGTTCCAGCTCGCGCGGTGGATACCCGTCGTCCCGGCCAGTGTCTGGGTTCTGGGCCTCGCCACCATCGCCAGCGCACCCTTCATGCCTTTCGCTGATTCCCTTGTGGGACTCGTCGATGGCATGGACGTCATGCTCTTCGGTCTGCTGCAGCTCGCCCTCATCGGCCTGAGCTTGGGTCGCGACGTGGGGGCCATCAAGCAACTGAGCTGGAGAGTCGTGGTCATCGCACTGATCACTTTGACCAGTTCGTTCGTCGCGGCCGCTGTCCTCGCTCAGACGGTGCTGCACCTCTGAGCGCAAATCTCCGCCGAGAGGTCGGACTTGCCACATCGGGCAGGTCCGACCTGTGAGGACAGCCAGTCCTCAGCCATCCAGTCACCCGTGATCATCAGCCTCGTTGCAGCGTCCGTCTGGATGCACTGCAAACTCTCAATCTCAGTGGGTCTTGATCAATTAGGCTGGTGACGGCGCACACCAGCGCCGCTCTGCGCATCTGATCGAACGACAGAAGGGCTTGACGGGTGACGATCCTCTATTCCATCGGGCTGGGCGTCCTCAGCGCACTTATCGTCGGCTTCCTCGTCCGGCGAATGATGTTCACCGGCACGGGTGCAGCTCGCAACACCATCGTTTCCCTCGCCATGGGGCTCTCGATCTGGCCGATCACCCTCCAGGCGTATCGTCTTCTGGGCATCGCCGAGGACGGGCAATATCCGACGCTCGACATGAGCTTCCCGGCCATCATGGTCTTCCTCCTGCTGTTCGCCTGGTTCATCGTCATCCAGATGTTCGTGCTCCTGGCCATCGAGCTCGTCCTCCCGACAGGATCGCTGACCACGCTGCTGCGGTCGGCGCCGAAGATCCCCACCTGGTATCGCAGGCTCAATCGTTTGGCCCAGATCCAGAAGATCCTCATCCAGTTCGGGCTCTCCCGCTATCTCAAGCCCCGGATCCCGACCTTGCGAGTGTCCTTGCGCGAGATCGCATCGACCACGCGTGACGCGCTCGCCGCGGCTGGCGTCACCTTCATCAAGCTCGGGCAGTTCATTGCCACTCGTGGTGACATGATCCCGCACGAATTCGTCGAAGAGTTCTCCACCCTGCAAGCCGGTGTCCCGCCGGTGCCCTTCAGCGAGGTCAAAGGTCAGCTGGAGGCCCAGTGGGGCAAGCCCGTCGCCGAGGTGTTCGAAGAGTTCGATGAGGTCCCCTTCGCTGCTGCCTCGGTTGCCCAAGTTCACCGCGCAGTTACGTGGGAGGGCCGAGTTGTCGCCGTCAAAGTGCAAAGACCCAAGATCCGCAAACAGGTCCGTGCCGACTGCGATATCGTCCTCAGCCTGGCCGAGCGGCTTGAGCGCTCGACCGAGTGGGCCAGCAAGGTCGGCATCGGAAAACTCGCCCGCAGCTTCGTCGATTCCCTGCAGGGTGAGCTCGACTACCGCGGGGAGTTGTCCCATATCGAGGCTCTGCGCACAGCCGATGAGACGGGCCGCTCTACCTCGGGGACGGACTCCACGGTGCGCATCCCACGGGTGTACAAGGAGTACTCCGGTGAGTACGTCATCGTCATGGATCTCATCGAGGGTGTTCCGCTCTCACACGCCACCGAGGTTGTCGAGAATCTTTCGGAGCTGGCCAGAAACGAGATCGCCCAGGACCTCTTCCTCATGGTCGTCCGGCAGGTGCTGGGCAAGGGCATCTTCCACGCCGACCTGCACCCGGGCAACATTGTCATTTCACCCGCAGGGAGGGCCGGACTCGTCGACTTCGGGGCCGTAGGACGCATCGACAAACGTGACCGTCGTGCGATCGCCCTGCTGCTCATGGCATTCGACTCGCAGAACTCTCAGGCGGCGACGGCCGCAATCCTCGACCTTCTCGGCACTCCCAGCGATGTCAATCTTCGGGAGCTGCAGCGGGAGATCGGACAGATCCTGCTCAAGTACGGTGACGGGCTGCCGGGATCGACCTCGGCAGCGCTGTTCGGGGAGCTCATCGACTTCGTCGTCGACTTCGGATTCCCCATGCCTGCCTCGGTGGCCACAGCCTTCCGGGCCATCAGCACTCTCGAGGGATCGATCACGAAGCTCAACCCTGAACTCAATCTGCTCGCCCTGGTGACCCAGAACGGGCGCAGCCTGTTGCGTGAGGTCGGAGGGCTGGGAGTCGATCTGCAGGAGACAGCACTCTACGCGGCCGCCGTAGGTCCGCAGATCGCAGAACTTCCCGGGCAGCTCTCACGCATCGCCGGCCACCTGCAGGACGGTACCCTCGACGTCGGCACGAGCGGCCTGAACATTTCGATGATCAAAGGTCTGCTGAAGTCCACGGTCGAACAGTTCATCCAAGTGATTGTGTCCACGGCGTTGATCCTCGGTGGAGTCATTCTCATGGCCGCGGACTTCGGCCCGCCGCTGGCGCCCGAGCTCAAACTGTTCACGTACTTCGGGGCCTGGATGCTGCTCGTCGGCAGCGTGATTGCGGCTATGGTGCTGGCACCGGCGCTGCGACAGCGGATGGTGTGGGAAGGGCTGGGGTAATCCAAGGCGGCCTGACACCATGTGGTTGGTTTGTTCCCATAGTCGCGGAGTGACGGCGGCGCACTGCAAGCTGAGTGACACTCGCTAGGATGATCGACATGACGGACACAGACCACACGACAGGCACGCCGCGGATCAGCGACACAGCTCTCATCTTCGAAGGTGGCGGCATGCGGGCTTCGCTGACGAGTGGGATGGTCGTCACGCTGCTCGACGCTGGGCTGGATTTTGACTGGGTCGCGGGAATCAGCGCCGGGGCCTCGAATGCGGTGAACTATCTGTCGGGCGACGCTCGTCGAGCCCGCCGATCATTCGTCGAATTCGCAGCCGATGAGCAATTCGGCGGCCTGCGCTATTTCGCCCGCGGGCAAGGCATGTTCAATGCGGAGTACATCTACCAGAAAGCTGGTGGACCCGAGGAAGCTCTGCCCTTTGATTGGGAGTCGTTCCAGTTGAGTCCGAGTGATGTGCGACTCGTCGCGTTCGACGCAGTGTCAGGTGATGATGTGGTGTGGTCGCGGAAGGACACTCCTTGTATCGAGGACCTTATGGTCCGTGTTCGAGCGTCGTCGACGATGCCTGCGCTCATGCCACCTGTTCACCTGGACGGACACGTCTACGTCGACGGTGCGATGGGTGAGGACGGTGGAATCGCGCTGAGCCAGGCCCAGCGAGAGGGTTTCGAGAAGTTCGTCATCGTGCTCACGCAGGAGCGCTCGTACCGGAAGGTACCGCAGCGTTTCCCCGCGGTCTACCGCAGCATGTTCCGGCGGTACCCGGCGCTGGGGGAGGCGCTGTTGACCCGGTGGGCACGGTACAACGAGACGCGCGAACGCATCTTCGCCCTCGAAGCGGAAGGAAAAGCCCACGTCTTCGCTCCTGAGCGCATGCCGGTCGACAACGGCACTCGGGACCTCTCCCGCCTCGCCGCGGCTCATCGTATGGGGCTGTCCCAGTCGCGCCGTGAGCTGCCCGCGATCCGTGAGTTCCTCGGGGCGGACAGAACCACATAGGCGCGGCCTGGCGAGCCTCGCCGCCCCAGACTCAGACCCGGACCTCTCGTCGACGACGGACCCCTATTTGCTATTGTAATCAATTCTATAATTGATTATAGTTCACAGCACGCAACGCTAATCTGCAGACAAGATTTCCCCACGATGAAGTGGGCGAAGTGGGCGCAGAGCCTGCTGCGGGGGAATCTCGACGAAAGGGTTCCGCATGTCAATTCCGTCCCAAAATGACAGAGTCACGAAGTTCTGGCTCATCACCTGTGCACTCATCGCCGCCGAGGTGGTCGCGATTCTCGAGACCACCATGTCCATTCAGCTCGTCTACGCGCCGAAGGACTTCTTCGACGTTCCATTGTCCTCACTGACGTGGATCGTCACCGCCTATACGCTGGCCGCCGCGATCTTTGCGGGCATCGGAGCGCGTCTCGGTGACCAATACGGCCGACGCAAGATTCTCGTCGGGGCCCTGGCCCTGGGCGCGGTGGGCTCGCTGCTGTCGGCAGTCGCTCCAGTCTTCTGGGTGCTCGTTCTCGGGCGCGTGTTCCAGGGCGTCACCGGCTGCGTCCTGCCGCTGGCGATAGGCATCATCTCCGCGCGCTATCCGAAAGACCGCACCGGCACCGCCGTCACCCTGGTGTCGTCCTCGGCGATCATCGCCGGTGCCTTCGGCATCCTCATCGCCGGTGTGCTGCTGTCGGTCTTCTCCTGGCACTCGATCTACATCGTGACGACCGTGGTGGCTTTGGCTGTGGCGGCCTTCGTCGCCGTGGTCGTCCCCCGCGATCAGGCTTCCGATCTGGCCGCGACACGGCGCATCGACTTCCTCGGCGCGATCCTCTTCGGCTCCGGAATCGGCTCCGCCCTCTACGCCGTCACCGCCTCCGCCGACCGCGGATGGACCGACTGGCAGGTGATCGCCTTCGGACTCGCCGGTCTCATCGTGCTCGCGATCTTCGTTCGCCACGAGTCCATGATCTCCTACCCGCTGTTCGAGATCCGCCTGCTGCGCGACTCGAAGGTCCGTGCCTCGATGATCCTCTCCATCGTCCTCGGATTCGGGCCGCTGGGGATGTTCACCGTGCTTTCGGCGACCATCTCGCGCCAGCCGAGTGTCGTCGACGGCACGAATATCGGTGTCGGCATCGGTCTGAGCCCCATGTCCTTCGGAATCTGGACCGCGGCATTCTCGGCAGTGGCCTTCCTCCTCGCAGGAGCCATCGGCAGGATGACCACGAACTACGGGGCGAGGACCACGCTGGTGGTGGGCTCGGGGCTCGCGATGATCGGCGTCCTGCTCATCGCCGGCTTCCCGGCGAACACGGTCGTCGTCCTCACCGCGATCCTCGTGTTCACCGTCGGCAGCTCCTGCCTGTTCTCTGGCATTCCGGCGATGATCGTCGAGACCGTCGACGTTTCGGTGGTCAGCATCGCCGCGGCCATGGCGCAGGTCATTCGGAACACCTTCCAGTCCGTGGGCACCTCGGTCCTCGGCGTCGTGATGTCAATCGGCACTATCGTGGTCGCCGGGCAGGGCTTCGTGTCGAACCCGGGCCTTTGGGTCGCGGCACTGGTCATCGCCGGCGCCTCCGTCCTCTCGGCGGTGCTGTCGCTGGCCGTGGGCAGCCGCAGCGTTGCCCGGCCGAGGCTGGAGAAAGACGCGAAGCAGGCGCAGGACCTGGGCAGCTGATCGGCTTCGACGAGATGTGGGCCCGAAGCGAATCGCTTCGGGCTCACAGCCGGGACCACTGGCCGTGCGCGAACGACCGCACATCGGCACAGTCGCTGTCAGTACAGCTTCCGGATTCCACCATCGGCCATGAGCGTCTGACCGGTCATGTACTTCGCGTCCGCGGACAGGAGGAAAGTGACGACCGGTGCCACATCGGTCTCCGGGTCGCCGAAGCGTGCCAGCGGGATCGTCGCGACGGTCTCCTCGTACTGCGCCGGGTGCTCCCTGCTCCAGGCCTCCACTCCGGGAGTCAGCGCCAGCGGCGAGACGATGTTGACTCGGATGCCCTCCGGGGCCCATTCGTTGGCGATCACACGGCTGACCCCGCGGATCGCCTCCTTGGCCGCCGCGTAGGATGCCTGCCCCAGCTGCCCGCCCATCGCGGCCCCGGAACCGAAGTTCACTACGGAGCCCTTGGTCTTCACCAGTTCATCGTGGGCGGCGCGCATGAAGTTCAGCGTCGCCTGGAAACCGGTGGAGAAGGACAAGCTCCAATCGGACTCCTCGAGCTCGAGGAACGGTTTCTGGCGTGAGGCGTGAGCGTTGTTGACGAGACCGTTGAGGCCACCGAAGGCCTCCACGGATTCGGCGACGGCGGTCGTGGCGACCTGCGTGTCGGAGACATCGCCCTGAATGAATCGGGCCCTGTCGCCGAACTCCTCGACGACCCGTTCACCCGCCTCGGCGTTGATGTCGACTGCCACGACCCGTCCGCCTTCGGAGATGATCCGTCGGGTGATGCCCAGTCCGATACCCGATGCGCCGCCGGTGACGATGAATGTTTGGTTCTCCAGTTTCATTTTCTGCCTCACTGTTCGCGTCTGTTCTGTTCGTCTCTGTGTCTCTGTGTCTCTGGTCTATCAGGCGATCGTGCAAGAGCGCCTAACCCCTGGCTGTCAAGATCGTGAGGCCATCGCGACATGATCTTGACGTCATCTAGAATTAATTCTAGTTTAGGGAATGGACCTAGTACAGAACAGAATCGGAGAACTTCATGGCTGCAACCGTTATCGTCGATGGAATCAGATCACCCTACGGAAAGCGGTTCGGCGATCTCGCCGGACTCCACCCTGCGAAACTCCTGGGCCAAGTGCAGTCGGGCCTTCTCGACCGTGTGGGGATCGACCCGGCCGAGATCGAACAGGTCATCGGCGGCTGTGTGACCCAGGCGGGTGAGCAATCGAACAACATCACGCGCACCGCCTGGCTCGACCGCGGCCTGCCCTACCAGGCTGCGGCCACCACGGTCGACTGCGCCTGCGGCTCCTCTCTGCAGTCCGTGCACCTGATGAATGCGCTCGTCGGCTCCGGAGCGGTGTCGGCCGGTATGGCCTGCGGCGTGGAGAGCATGAGCAGAGTCTTCCTCGGCGCTGCCGGCGGCGAGTCGGGCAGTCCGTACCCTGCCGACTTCGATGTCGACCTACCCGACCAGTTCCTCGCCGCCGAGCGGATCGCCCAGCGGCGCGACATCTCCCGTGCCGATGTCGACTCCTTCGGCGCCGCATCCCAGGCCAAGGCGATCCGGGCTTGGGAAGCCGGTGTCTTCGACTCACAGGTGATCGGCATCGACGCGCCCGTTCTCGACGCAGAGGGCAGGTCCACCGGAGAGGTGCGGAAGGTCACGCGCGATCAGGGTCTGCGCCCCAGTACCCCCGAGGCCCTGGCCGGGCTCAATCCGGTCGTCGAGGGAGGCATCCACACCGCCGGCACGAGCTCGCAGATCAGTGACGGTGCCTCTGCCGCGCTCATCATGAGCGAGGAGGAGGCCAATCGACGGGGCCTCAAGCCGCGCGCCCGCATCCACACCTCGGCGATGGTCGGGGCCGAGCCCCACTACCACCTCGACGGACCGGTCGACGCGACGAATGCTGTGCTCGCGAAATCAGGGATGAGCCTGCGCGACATCGATGTCGTCGAGATCAACGAGGCCTTCGCCTCCGTCGTGCTGTCCTGGGCTTCGGTCACCGGCTTCGACATGGATCGCGTGAATCCGCATGGCGGAGCCATCGCGCTCGGCCATCCGGTGGGCTCTTCAGGCATCCGCCTGCTCATCCAGGCCATCGACGATCTTGAGCGCCTCGACGGCTCAACAGCACTGGTGACGATGTGCGCCGGAGGGGCATTGGCCCCGGCGACGATCATCGAGCGCCTCTGACTGGCGTTGCCGCAGTCGCGCGTGGCACAACGCGAGGCACAACGCGTGACACAGACGAGTGTGGGGCGGGCAGTGAATCACTGCCCGCCCCACACTCGTCCGTGCAGTTCAGTTCAGGATGAGGACTCCCTCGTCGAGGACTGCCTGTTCGCTGCCCTCGACTCGTGCCCGGTACGACCGCTGACCGGGTCCCGTCTCCCAGACCTCGAGGACCAGGACGTCACCGGGCGTGACCATTCCGGAGAACCGGGCACCGACCTCGGCGACGCGCTCGGGATGCCCGTCGGCGGCGATGTCCGTCAGCGCTTTGGCGACGATTCCGTAGGTCGCCAGACCGTGGAGAATCGGACCGGGAAGGCCGGCGGAGCGCGCGAACTCCGGATCGATGTGCAAGGGGTTGAGATCACCGTTGAGACGGTAGAGCAGCGCCTGGTCCGGACGCGTGGTGATGCGGACGCTGGTCTCTGGAACGCGTTCGGGGACCGGCCGTGGGGCGGGCGCCGGCTCTCCGCCGAATCCGCCCTCCCCGCGTACATAGATCCGCGAGTGCTCGGTCCACAGCGGCCCGTCAGCGTCCACGGCACTCGACTCGAGGACGATGAGAGCAGCCTTGCCGAGGTCATGGATCTGCGCGACCGAGCGCCGGACCTCCGCCGTTCCGGAGGCAGGCAGGGGTCGGTGAGCGGTGAGCGACTGCCCGGCGTGGAGGACGGCGCGCAGGTCCACGTCGATGCCGGGCAGCCGCATCCGGGTCGGGTCCGAGGCTGTGTCCCCACCGGCTTCCTCCTCGGTAGATCCGTACGCGGACTCGCCGGCGGTCGTTGCCGAGGGGCCCGAGGCTGCAGTCGAGGGGCCCCTGCCCGCGACCAGGCCGAAGGTCGGCAGGACCTTCAGATCGCGTTCGAACGTCAGTCTCAGCTCCGGCTCGTCGGCCTGGGAGCCGGCGCCGAGGCTGAGGTGGTAGAGCAGGACATCGGTCGAAGTCCAGGAGATCTCGCTGATCTGTGGATCCGCGGCAAGCGCGGTCTCTGTGTCAATGGGCACGGGTGGTCCTTTCTTCGTGCATGCCGCCGCGACAGACGGCGGCAGGGGAGGGATGGCCGCTTCCGGGCGACCAGCCAGGACTGAGTTGTCTCAGCCGCGGGGGAGTCCGAGGATGCGCTCGGCTACGATGTTGAGCTGGATGTCGGTGGTCCCGCCGGCGATCGTCAGCGACCTCGTGTTGAGGAACATGTATGTGGGCACCGTGCTGCGGGTGGCGACATCCTCGGCACCGGCGATGTCGACGCCGTCGATGCCGTCTGTGCCCGACCATTCGACCACGGCTTCCCAAGTGTCTTGGATGTTGCGCGTGGAGACGAGCTTGGCCAGGGACGACTCCGCCGACGAGGTCGCGCTCTCCATCGCCTTGAGCATCGACCTCACCCCCAGCAGCGATCCGGATAGGGACACCGAGAGCAGGTCGCCGACCATCCGGAGGCGCAGCGGATCGTCTGCCGCATATCCGTGCAGCAGCGATACGAGCGCTTCGTCCCCGCCGCCGAACATCGAATGCCCGGTCATCGCCACGCGCTCGTTGGCCAGAGTGCCCACCGCCACCTTCCACCCATCTGTCGGCGCACCGACCATGAGCTCATCGGGGATGAATACCTCGTCGAGGAAGACCTCGTTGAACAGCGCCTCCCCGGTCAGCTCGCGCAGCGGGCGGATGGTGATCCCGGGGGAGTTCATGTCGAGGAGGAAGTAACCGATGCCGCGGTGCTTGCGCGCCTCTGGGTCCGTGCGAGCCAGGAGGATCCCCCAATCGGACTCCCGCGCGCCCGAGGTCCACACCTTCTGGCCCGTGATCACCCAGCCGCCGTCCACCTTCCTCGCCGAGGTGGTCAGACCGGCCAGATCGGACCCGGCACCGGGTTCGCTGAAGAGCTGGCACCAGCGGATGTCCCCACGCAGGGACGGGCCGATGAACCGTTCGTTCTGCTCCGGAGTGCCGTGGGCGACGAGGCTGGGCACGACCCAGTTGCCGATGACCATGTCATGGGGTGTGAGGTTCCGGGCGGTGAGCTCTTCGTCGATGATGAGCTGGGTGAGGGCATCAGCGCCTCGGCCCCAGGGGCGGGGCAGCGCCGGCGAGGTGAAGCCCAGATCCGCGAGGCGCGCCGTGGCCTCGTCTCCGCTGGGAACGGTGTCCAGTTCTGCTCCGATCTCCTCGCGGATCTTATCCGAGCCCTCCGGATAGGACAGGGCGGGACCGCGACGCGCACCGGCCAGTGCCGCCTGTGCGACTTTGACGCGCCAGTGATCTCCGGGGCCGAGTACGACGCGGGAGGTCTGCGCCCGGCGCAGAGCGAAGCCGGCCATATGCTCCCAAGTGAAGCCGATTCCACCCAGAGTATCGATGAGGTCCTTGACCGTGTCGAGCGCGAGATCGATTCCCGTCCCGGCAGCGGCCGAGATGACCAGACTGCGTTCGTCGGTGCTGATCTCCGTGTCGAGGCAGCGCGCGGCGTCCCAGGCCAGGGCGCGCACCTGAGCCGCCGCGACGTGCATGCCGGCGATCCGGTGTTTGACCGCTTGGAAGCTGCCGATCGCGGCCCCGAACTGCTCACGGACTCGGGCGTATTCGACCGCGGTCTCGGTGCACCACTGGGCGATCCCCGACCCCTCGGCGGCCAGGGCTGCGGCGGCGATGAGCCGCGGCAGCTCCGGATCGATGTCGAGGACCTCGACAGACGCCGCCTGTTCGATGCGCAGACGTGCCATCGGGCGGGTGACGTCGTGGGACGGGCAGGGAAGGACCTCGGTCGCGGAGGTGTGCAGCAGCACCCAGCGTCGCCAGCTGCCGTCGTCGACGGGCAGAACGACGTGCTCGGCCGTCGCGGCCGAGGTGATCGGCGCGCTCGTTCCCGTGAGTGTGCAGGTCGCGGCGTCGAAGGCCAGATCGCCGGGCTCGAGGGCGATCGCGCCCAGTGCGGCGGCAGGGCCTCCGGCGGCACCTTCGGTCTGCGGGGCCCGCCCCGCATGGGCCAGCGATGCCGAGGTGATCATCGCCGGCAGCGCCGGACCGGGCACCAGCCCGCGGCCCAGCGCTTCGGCGGCGGTGGCGAGACCCATGAAGCCGACGCCCGCGCCACCTTGCTCCTCGTCCAGGTGCAGGTCGAGGATGCCGATATCGGTGAGGTCCGAGAAGAAGCCGGGAACCCCCTCATCCTCGGCATCGATGTACGCGTGGATGGTCTCGGGTGAGACACGGTCGGTGCAGAAGTCGTCGAGGACCTCTGTCAGCTCGGTCAGTTCGTCGCCGATGGCGATCGAGTCCTTCATGGTGCTCCGATCGGATAGCCGAAATGCTTGCAAATCAAAACTAGAATCAATTATAGTAATTTGCAAGACACACGGAAGCCTATCGCGGAATCGAAGGAGACTCACTGATGAACCGAGACACCGATCTGAGCGGGCGGACCGCCATCGTCAC
Source organism: Brevibacterium antiquum (assembly GCF_016107655.1). Taxonomy (GTDB): domain Bacteria; phylum Actinomycetota; class Actinomycetes; order Actinomycetales; family Brevibacteriaceae; genus Brevibacterium; species Brevibacterium antiquum. Next base: position 72,680 of record NZ_JABASX010000011.1, on the reverse strand, counting down.
CGGAGCGGGCTCGGGCCTGGGGCGCGCCGAAGCGCTGCGCCTGGCCGAGCTCGGAGCCAATGTGATCGTCAACGACCTCGGCGACGACGCGGCCGTCGTCGCAGACGAGGTGCGGACGCTGGGATCTGAGGCCCTGGCTGTGCAGGCCGACATCAGCGCCTGGAAGACCGGCGATGAGCTCGTCGCCGCGGCCGTCGACACTTTCGGCGGGCTCGACATCGTCGTCAACAATGCGGGAATCGTGCGCGACACGATGATCTTCAACCTCACCGAGGACAAATGGGACAAGGTCCTCGACGTCCATCTCAAGGGCCACGCTGCGCTCTGCCACGCGGCGGCCGTGCACTTCCGCTCGGCCAGCAAGGCCGCGGGTGGACCGATCTACGGTCGCATCGTCAACACCGCCTCCGAAGCCGCACTGATGGGAGCGGCGGGCCAGCCCAACTACTCGGCGGCGAAGGCCGGCATCATCGGTCTCACGCTGTCGACGGCGCAGGGGCTGGGCCGCTACGGCGTGCGGGCCAATGCGATCATGCCGCGCGCCCGGACCGGGATGACCGAAGCGGTCTTCGCCGCCGACTCCGATTCCCGGCGTCTCGACATCCTCGCGCCCGAGCGGGTGGCCAGGCTCGTCGGCTTCCTCTCCGGGCCGGAAGCGGCACGGATCAGCAGCGAAGTCTTCATCGTCTACGGAGACTTCGTCGCACTGCTCAGGCCCGCCGACATCGAGGAGAAGTTCATCGCCAGCACCGGTGTCTTCGATGAGGCAGAGCTGGCCGAGAAGATCGGCGGGCACTTCGAAGGGAAGGCGCCGGGAAGCGGGTTCGCCGCCTATCATCTGGCCGAGCTCGATGAGACCGGCATCGAGAACATCGCCTGAGCGCCTCGTTTGGAGAATGAATTCTTGTTTGCGGTTCCGGCCAGTGAATACGTGACCGGACGCGACGGCGACAGATCAATTTCAGCGGCAACAAGGAAGAACAGGTGCTGATATGCACGTGAAACTCAGTGACGAGGATCTCAGGCTCAGACAGGAGCTGCGTGACTACTTCGACCGGCTCCTCACCGACGAAGTGCGAGCCGGGCTCCATGCGGAGGGCGAGGCCGGGGGGCCGGTGCGCGATGAAGTGATGAAGCAGATCGGAGCCGACGGCTGGTTCGCCATCGGCTGGCCGGAGGAATTCGGCGGGCAGGACAGGGGGCACAGAGCCCAATTCATCCTCTACTCCGAGGCTTACCGGGCCCAGGCTCCGCTGCCGATGGTCACTTTGACCACGGTGGCTCCGACGATCATGAGCCACGGGAGCCAGGAGCAGAAGGACTACTTCCTTCCGAAGATCGCCGCCGGCGAGCTCGTGGTCTCGATCGGCTACACCGAGCCTGAGGCCGGGACGGACCTGGCCTCCCTGCGCACAGCGGCAGTGCGCGAGGGCGAGGAATTCGTCATCAACGGCAGCAAGATCTTCACCTCTGGAGGACCGGGAGCCGACTGGATCTGGCTGGCGGCGCGGACGGATCCGACAGCCCCCAAGCACAAGGGCATCTCCCTCATCCTCGTGCCGACCACGGCAGAAGGATTCTCCGTGACGCCGATCGAGGCGCTCGGCCAGGTCGAGACCTCGGCGACCTACTATGACGACGTGCGTGTGCCGGTGGGCAACGTCGTCGGAGAGATCGACGCGGGCTGGCGGATGATCACCACTCAGCTCAACCATGAGCGTGTGGGCCTGGCAGCCTACTCCGGCATCTGCGACGGAATGCTCGAAGATGTCACCGCTTGGGCGGCGGAGAAGACCACACCGGCGGGAGAAGCGTACGCGGACCTGCCATGGGTGGCTTCCTCGCTGGCCCGGGCAACGGCACTGAACTCGGCGATGAACCTGATGAACTGGAAACTCGTCGAAGCCACCGCCACCGAGGCCGTCGACCCGGGCCAGGCTTCGGCAGCGAAGATCTACGCAACCGAGGCGGCGATCGAGATCTATCGGATCATGCTCGAGATCCTCGGCGAGGACGCGCTGCACATCGACGAGGTGCCCACCGGCATCGATGACGGCCGCCCGGCGGTGATGAACCTCGGTGCACAGATCAACACCTTCGGCGGCGGTGTGGCCGAGATCCAACGCGAGATCGTCGCATGGACGACACTGGGAATGAAACGAGGTCAACGATGAAGGAATCGCAAACGGGCGCCGACGACACGGGTGAGATGACGTTCCACCCCACCGATCTGCAGGCCGAACTGGTCGAGCTGGTCGCCACCATCGTCGACAAGCAGTCCGGCGACGAGAGGGTCGCCGCACTCGACGCCGAGGCCGGCAGCTGGGATGAGGCCCTCTACGCCTCACTGGCCGAAGCCGGTGTCCTCGGGGCCGTCATCGACGACGGCGAGGACGGTCTCGGAATGGTCGGGCTGAGCCTGTGCCTGATCGAGACCGGGGCGCGGCTGGCCCGCATCCCTCTGGCTGGGTCCGCCGTCACCGCTCTCAGCCTCGCCGAGGCGGGACTGAGCGACGAGGTCGAGGCGATCGCCTCCGGAACACTGACGGCCGTACCAGCTCTGCCCAGCCGATTGCATTCCGTGGCCCGCAACGGTGACCGACTGCAGGGCAGCGTGGGCATCGTGCCCAGCGGCGCCGCTGCAAGCCATCTGCTGATCGCTGACAACACGGGAGGACTGTGGTTCGCGCCCAAGGAGACTCCCGGCCTCGAAGTCAGAGCGACCGGCTTCTCCTATGACAACGACATCTCTGTGTCCCTCGACATCTCGATCGAGGACTGTCGGCAGCTGGAAGGCGTCGGCCGCGATGAGCTCGAAGGGCGTTGGCGCACCGCGCTGTCGGCGGTCGCCGTCGGAGCCTGCCGGGAGGCCGTGGCACGGACGGCGAAGTACACCTCCGAGCGCGAGCAGTTCGGCAAACCGCTGTCATCGAAGCAGGGCGTGCTCCACCGTGCCGCCGACGCCCATATCGATACCGAATGCATGCAGCTGACGACGATGAACGCCGCCAGCCTCTACGACGCCGGCGACGCCGGCGCTGCCCGCGCCGCGCTCGAGGCCGCCTGGTGGACAGCGACCGGCGGCAGCCGCGTCGTCCACGCCACCCAGCATCTGCACGGCGGCATGGGTGCCGATCTCGACAACCACATCCATCGGTTCTTCGTCCTCGTCCGCGAGATCGGGATCGTCCTCGGAGCCGCGGACGCCCTCCTCGAAGAACTCGGCTGCGACATCGTCGCACACGCACGAGAGGAGTGATCATGACCACGATAAGTCAGAACCAGCACACTGAGGCAGAGAGGACGCTGCCGAAGACGGCGGCGGACCTGGTGCTCGCCCGCCTCGGCGATGACCGCATCGGCATCCGCTTCGAGGACGACGACTACACCTGGGACGACTTCGCGCGGGCGGCGATCCGTCGCAGTCACTTCCTCGCCGCGCACCTCGATCGCGCCCAGCCGGCGCACCTGGGGATCCTGCTGGAGAACCGACCGGAATTCCTGTTCTGGTGGGGCTCAGCCGCGCTCTCGGGCACGGCACTGGTGTGCATGAACCCGACCCGACGCGGTCAGGAGCTCGCCGAGGATGTGCTGGCCACGGACTGCCAGATCCTCATCGTCGACTCCACAACCCGCGGACTCATCGACTTCTCGGCACTGCCAGAGGTCGAGGTCATCGACATCGACGCGCCGGAGCACACACAGGAACTGGACGGATTCGACGACACCCGGGTGCCGGAATCGGCGCCGGCCGCCGACCCGAAGACGATACTGACCATGCAGTTCACCTCCGGGTCGACAGGCCGTCCCAAAGCCGCGATGTGCTCGACCGGCAGATTCACGGCCGCGGCGACATACGGTTCGGGCGGCCTCGGCCCCCAGGACGTGTCCTACAACTCGATGCCGCTGTTCCACTCGAACTCCATCCTCGGCTGCTGGGCAACACCGCTGTACCAGGGCGGAACGTTCGTCCTGGCCCGCCGCTTCTCGGCCAGCCGCTTCCTCGACGATCTGCTCAGGTACGAGGTCACGTACTTCAACTACGTCGGCCGCGTCCTGTCCTACATCCTCGCTCAGCCCGAGCGGGAAGAGGAGAAGCAGGTGAGGCTGAAGTCCGCCTTCGGCACCGAAGCGCCTGTGCGTGACCGCAAGGAGTTCGCTCGTCGATTCGGGATCGAGCCCTTCGAATCCTATGGCTCCTCCGAGGGAGGACTGAACTTCGTGCGCTCGGCCGACACGCCCGAGGACGCCCTGGGGCTGCCGCCTGCAGGCTCGGCCTACACCGCTGCGGTCATCGACGCGGTCGATATGAGTGAACGTCCTCGGGCCCGCTTCGGCGAACACGGCGAGCTGCTCAACGCCGATGAGGCCATCGGCGAACTGGCCGCCCTCGGGGCACGCGGAACCTTCGAAGGCTACTACAAGGACCCGGCGGCCGAATCCGAGCGGCTGCGCGGGGACAACTTCCTCTCCGGCGACCTCGGCTACCGGGATGAGGCGGGCTACTTCTATTTCGCCGGTCGCGGCGGGGACCGGCTGCGTGTGGACGGGGAGAACTTCTCCGGAGCCCCGATCGAGAGGATCATCGGCCGTTACCCCGACGCCCAGTTGGCGGCGATCTACCCCGTGCCCGACGAAATCAGCGGCGACCAGGTGATGCTGGCCCTGCAGATGGTCGACGGCCAGGCCTTCGACCCGGTGAGCTTCGGCGAATTCCTCGACGCTCAGGCCGATCTTGGGACCAAGTGGGCTCCGCGCTACATCCGGATCGTCGACACGCTGCCGGTGACCGCGACCGCGAAGATCAACAAGAAGGAGCTGCGCAAGGACGCCTGGCGCACCGAGGACCCGGTCTACTACCGACCTGGAAAGAACAACGAGTACCACCGACTCGAACCCGAACACGTGGAGAAGCTCCTGCGACGCTTCGAGGACTCCGGACGAAAGGATCTGCTCAACCAATGACTGTCACCACCGAACCGAGAATCGACCCCGAGGGGGCTGCCCGCAGGATCGCGGAGCTCATCGCCGAAGGGCGGGCCCGGCACTACCGCGCTCGCGACCGGGTGTCCACGGCGACGATCAACACCCTGCTCGACGTGCTGGGCGATCGCAACCCCGTCTATGCCGATGAAGCCGAGGCCAAAAAGCACGGGCATGACAGCGTCATCGCGCCGGCGACGGCGCTGCAGGTGTGGACGATGAACCGCCTCGGCGAGGAACCCTCCGCCAGCCCCGTCGATGCCGCCTATGACATCCTCCGTGACTGCGGTTTCCCCAGCGTCGTCGCGGTCAACAGCGAACAGCACTACGACCGCCCGATCGTGCCCGGCGATCTCATCAGCAGCACAGAAACGGTCGAGGAGCTCTCGGAGCTCAAGCAGACCGGCCTGGGGCCGGGAATGTTCATCACCACGCTCTTCGTCTTCCGCGACGAGGAGGACGAACAGGTCGGAACCATGCGCTTCCGCACCCTGTGGTACGCCGCAGCACAGAAGAAGGAGGATTGAGATGACCGAGGCACTGCGCCCTCGTCCCGCGCTCAACCTGGACAATGCGTTCTATTTCGATGCTCTCAACGAAGGGCGCCTCGTCGCCCAGCAATGCGGCGACTGCGCCGAATTCCGGCACCCGCCGGTGCCGTGCTGCCCGCGCTGTCAGTCCTTCGACTGGCAGGCCTCCGAACTGTCGGAGATCGGCGAGCTCGTGACCTACACGGTTCTGCACCACCCGGTCATGCCGCCGTTCGACGTCGGCTACATCGTCGGACTCGTCGAGTTCGCCGAAGGCGTGCGCATTGTGATGAACCTCGAGATCGACGAGGCCGATGTCTCCATCGGCATGGACGTCGAAGTCCGAGCACACTCCTACGACCCGGAGCTGACGCTGCCTGCCGGGTTCCTGCCAGGAACCCCGAGCAAAGTGCTGTCCTCGACGGAGAGCGGCGGCTCTGTTCCCGGCAACGATACGAAGGAGGCATGATGCCCACACATTGCAGTCCGGGCCAGACCCTGCCCGAGATGACCGTTCCCGTGACCGCAACACTCGTGGCGGGAGGAGCGATCGCCACGCGCGACTGGTCGCTGGTCCATCACGACACCGCTGCGGCCAAGAACGCGGGCACACCGGACATCTTCATGAATATCCTGACGACGAACGGCCTCATCGGTCGCTTCGTCACCGATTGGGCAGGGCCCCAGGCCGAACTCACCGATGTGAGCATCCGCCTGGGCGCCCCGAACTTCCCCGGCGACGCCTTCACAGTCACCGGCACCGTCAGCGAATTCGACGAGGACAGTGCCAGCGCCCTGATCGAAGTCACGGGCAAGAATGGAATCGGAACACACGCCAGCGGCCACGTTCGCGTTGCGCTGCAGGGGAGGAAACGCTCATGAGAAGCCACCACGACACAGCCGCCATCGCCGGCATCGGAGCCACCGAGTTCTCAAAGGCCTCCGGTCGCACGGAGCTGCAGCTGGCTCTCGAAGCCTCGAAGGCCGCACTCGACGACGCCGGGATCTCGCCTCACGAGGTCGACGGGTTCGTCTCCTACTCGATGGACACCTCTCCGTCGATCGAGGTCGCCCGCGGACTCGGCTGCGAGAACGTCAGCTACTTCGGTCTCGTCGACTACGGCGGCGGGGCCGCCTGCGCGACGATCATGCATGCGGCCATGGCCGTGGCGACGGGAGCCGCTGAGGCCGTCGTCTGCTATCGGGCCTTCAACGAACGCTCCGGTGCGCGCTTCGGAGCCGCCCTGGACGTCAGTTCCTGGGGCGTCGACGCTCGCGCGGCGAACTATGCCTGGTACCTGCCGCACGGTCTCATGACCCCCGCCTCATGGATTGCGATGTTCGCCCAGCGGTACATGCACAACTACGGGGCCACGAGCGAGGACTTCGGCCGGGTCTCGGTCCTCGACCGCAAGCATGCGGCGACGAACCCGAAGGCATGGTTCTACGAGCAGCCGATCACCATGGCCGATCACCAGGCCTCGCGCTGGATCGCCAAGCCGCTTCACCTCCTCGACTGCTGTCAGGAGTCCGATGGCGGGCAGGCGTTCGTCATCACCTCCCGCGAGCGGGCAAAGGACCTCGCGCAGCCCTCGGCGGTCATCCGCGCCTCGGCGCAGGGCGTCAGCTACGACCAGCACAATATGACCAGCTTCTACCGGAAGGACAAGGACCGGCCGCTGCCGGAGATGGGGCTGGTCGCCGATCAGCTGTGGAAGGCGACCGGCCTGGGCCCGAAGGACATGGATACGGCGGTCCTCTACGACCACTTCACTCCGTTCGTGCTGGCCCAGCTCGAGGAGTTCGGCTTCTGCGGTCCCGGCGAGGCACCTGGGCTCCTGGCCGACGGATTCGGTGAGATGGACTCGGCGATCCCGCTCAATACCCACGGAGGTCAGCTCGGCGAGGCCTATATCCACGGAATGAACGGCATCGCCGAGGGAGTGCGCCAGATCCGCGGCACCGCCGCCAATCAGGCCGCCGATGTCGACCACGCCCTCGTCAGCGCCGGCACCGGCGTGCCCACCAGCGCATTGGTCCTCGGCCGGGAGCAGTGACAGCTGCGGTCCGGTGAGAAGCTATCCTGGAGGAGCTGAAGCCGGAGAGGACTCGGGCAGGAAATGACGAAGAGTGTGGAGGAAGACCGTTGCCACGACTGAATGTTGAGCGACCGGCGGCACGTCCGACCAATGCCGGCGGTCGGCAGCGGTATCGGAACATCATCAGGGTGGCACGGACGCTGACGATCGATCACGGTGAAGATGCGGTGCAGATGCAGGAGTTGGCCAAACAGGCCGGCGTCGCACTCAACACCCTCTACCGCTACTTCCCCTCGAAATCACATCTGTATACAGCGATCCTCGAGGACGAGCTCAAGACCCTCGATGTGCGGACGAACAGCTCCGAGGAACCCTTCTCGCTCGACGATGACGATGCGGCCGAACGTGTCCTCGGCTTGATCTCCGCAGCGAGCAACTCTCTGCTCTCGCGGCCGAATCTGGCCAAAGCGATGATCAATGCGACGATGGCCTCGCAGGCTAGCAGCGGAATCGCTGTGGCGCAGTCGGACAAGCTCTTGGAGACGGCGGTGCTCAAGGTCCTCGGCATCGTCGAGCCCGTGGTCACCGACCACAGGATGATCTACGCGATCATGCTGTCGTGGACGGCTGCCCTGTCTGCCGTGCTCAATGATCGTCTGCGACGCAGCGAATTCGAAGAGGTCCTGCGTCTGTCGATCACTCAGCTGCTCAAGGTGCGTTCGAACAGGTCGGATTCGTGACCAGCGGCAACTTAGCCCACCAACTGATTCAAGCTACGATGACCCACGAAGGAAGCCAGACATGCCAGATCTCACAGGGAAGAACGGATTCGTCACGGCGGCGGGAAGCGGAATCGGGCGGGCCAGTGCCCTGGCCTTCTCCCGCGCCGGCGCCAACGTGCTCGTCACCGATATCGTCGAGGACGCTGTCGAGGAGACCTGCGCGCTGATCCGGGCCGAGGGCGGCACCGCCGAAGGCCGGATCGTCGACGCGTCCTCGGAAGACGATGCCGCCGCCGTCGTCGCCGAGGTCGTCTCGCGCTGGGGCAGCCTCGACTTCGCTCACAACCACGCGGGCCTCGGTGCCGCGGCGCTGCCGTTCACAGAGCAGCAGCGCGAGAACTGGCAGCGCCTCTTCGATGTCAACGTCTTCGGCCTGATGAGTTTTATGAAGTATGAGCTGGCCCAGATGGAAAAGCAGGGATCCGGCGCCATCGTCAACACCTCCTCGATGTCGGGCAAGAACGGCAGCCCCGGACTCTCGCCGTACAACGCTTCGAAATGGGCCGTCAACGGAATGACTCAGACGGCGGCATTGGAATACGCGGCGAAGGGGATCCGGGTCAACGCCTTCGGCCCCTCGGCGACGATGACACCTGCGCTCGCCTCGTGGGCAGAGAACTCACCTGAGGAGTACCGCGCCGTCACCGAGGCGATTCCCATGAAGCGGGTCTCATCTCCCGAAGAACAGGCGGCCGCAGCCGTCTGGCTGTGTTCGCCGGAGGCTTCCTACATCACCGGCACTCTGCTCAACGTCGACGGCGGGGACGGCATCCTCGGCAAACAGTGAGTGCACGGGCCCGATGCGCACGGAACGACTGCGCTACTCAACCGCGACCAGATGCCCATCCCCGAGATCGCGCAGTGTTACCCGCTCAGGTCCCTCGTCTTCGGGCCAGACTGGACTGGGGATCTCTCCCGAGATGAGGGCACGTTCGCGCCTCTGGCTCGGGTCCGCAATCGGAGCCGCGTCCATCAGGCGCTGCGTGTACGAGTGCTGTGGGTTCTCGAACACCTGACGCCGTGGGCCCATCTCAACGATCTGACCCAGATACATGACCGCGACCCGATGGGCGATCCGCTCGACGACGGCGAGATCGTGGCTGACGAAGAGATAGGACAGATCGAATTCCTGCTGCAGTTCGATCATCAGGTTGAGTACCGTCGCACGGACGGAGACGTCCAAGGCCGATACCGCTTCATCGGCGACGATGAGGCTGGGATTGAGGGTGAGCGCTCGGGCGATGCAGATACGCTGGCGCTGACCCCCGGAGAACTGATGCGGATACTTCCTCATGTCGTCAGCGCTCAAACCTACGAGCTCGAACAGCTCGGCAACACGACTGTCGATGTCGCTGTTCGAGGCAGTCCGGTTGAGCCGCATCGGGTCGCCGACGATCTTGCCCACGATCTTGCGCGGATTGAGACTGGCGAACGGGTCCTGGAAGATCATCTGCAGGTGCCGACGGTGGGCTCGCAGCTCGCGCGTTCCCAGCTCGGTGATATCGGTGTCGAGCAGACTGATCGTTCCGCTGTCGGGTTTCTGCAGTCTCATGGCCAGGTTCGCCACCGTGGTCTTGCCGCACCCGCTCTCACCGACGAGTGCGAGAGTCTCGGCCTTATCGACATGGAAAGTCACATCCTCGACGGCATGGACCCTCATGCCTCCCGATAGGGAGAATCCTTTGACCATGTGCTCGACCTCGAGAATTTTCGTCATCAGGATGCCTCTTCTCTATCGAGGTGGAACAGCGCGGGGGAGTCGGTGCCGTTCATCGACCCCAGCTTCGGCACCGCGCTGAGCAGCTTTCTCGTATAGGGTCGTTGTGGGTTGTGGAAGATCTCTTCGACAGGTCCGGTTTCGATCGCTTCCGACTTCCTCATGACGAGCACTCGATCGGCGATCTCTGCCACCACACCCATGTCGTGGGTGATGAAGATGATTCCGGCATCGAGGTCGTTCTTGAGTTCACGGAGCAGCGCCAATATCTGTGCCTGGATTGTCACGTCCAGTGCTGTGGTGGGTTCGTCGGCGATGAGGATCCTCGGCTGACAGGCCAAGGCCATGGCGATGACCACGCGTTGACGCATGCCGCCGGACATCTGGTGCGGGTATTGTCTGGCGCGGCGCGTCGGCTCTGGGATCCGTACCCGCTCCATGAGCTCGATGACGCCCTTCTTCGCCTCTCGGCGGGACATACCCTTGTGCACGCGCAGCACCTCCGCCAGCTGATTGCCCACCGAGTAGACCGGATTGAGCGAGGTCAGCGGCTCCTGGAAGATCATCGAGATGTCGTTGCCTCTGATCGTACGCATCTGCGTTTCGGGGGCCGTGCGCAGATCGACGATGTCGCCGCTTGCGCGGACGAATTTCATGGTCCCGTCCGTGACCTTGCCTGATGACGAGAGCTCGACCAGTCTCATGATGGCCAGAGAGGTCACCGACTTGCCCGATCCGGATTCCCCGACGATCGCCAGTACTTCTCTGGGGCTGACGTCGAAGGAGACGTCGTTGACGGCGATGTTGTCCTGGAACCGCACCGAGAGGTTCTTCACCGACAGGATCGGCGACTCGTCGCCTCCCACAAGAGCTGGTCCTTGCTCGTTCACGACAGTGGAGGAGGTTGTTGCAGTGTTCATCGTTCACGACCTTTCGGGTTGAGCGCGTCGTTGAGCCCGTCGCCGGAGAGGCTGACGCTGAGTACTGCAAGGAAGATGGCCAGACCAGGGAAGGCCACAGGCCACCAGGCGGTGAGCATCTGCTCGCGATTGTTGCCGAGTATCAGCCCCCAGCTCATCGTGTTCGGGTCGCCGAGGCCCAAGAAACTCAGCCCCGCCTCGAAGAGCATCGCCTGCCCGATGACCAACGTGGACATGACGACGATCGGTGGCAGAGCATTCGGCAGGATCGTCTTCAGGATGATCCAGAAGTCACCGGCACCTGCGGCACGGTCGTTCTTGACATAGTCGAGTTCTCGGATGCGGAGGAACTCTGCCCGGGTGATGCGCATCGTCGCGGGCCAGCTGACGACACCGATGGCGATCGTGATCGTCATCAGGCTCGGGGTGAACAGGGTGACGAGGACCATGGCCAACAGCAGCGGCGGTAGCACCTGGAAGAATTCGGTGATGCGCACAGCCACGGAATCGGCCCACCCACGGTGGTAGCCAGCCAGGCCGCCGAGCATGATGCCGATCGCGGTCGACAGCACAGCTGCGACCACGCCGACGAGCATGGTGGCCCTGCCGCCGTAGAGCAGTTCGGCGAAGAGGTCTCGACCGAGAGCGTCGGTTCCCAGCAGCACTGAGGACTCCCCGGGTGCCTCCATCGGTATCCCGACGATTTCGAACGGGTTGTTGGGATAGATCATCGGTCCGAAGGTGATGGCGAGCAGGATCGCCACCAGCAGGGACAAGCCGATGAGAGCGACCCTGTTGCGTCGGAACAGAGTCCATGCCGTCGTCGGTCGCTTCCGGGTTGCTTTCTTAGGCCCCGGGCCTGTCTGTTCCTGTCCGGCGCCCGGCAGTGACATCGTGTCGGTCATTGTGGCCCTCCTGAGATGGCGATCCTCGGATCGATGATGCGGTAGGCCACATCAGTGACCAGATTGGCGATGATGACGAGGACTGAACTGGCCAGCAAAATGCCCAGGATCACCGGGGTGTCTCTGCGGAGGATCGATTCGAGCAGCAGGGAACCGAGGCCCGGCCAGTTGAAGACGACTTCGATGAGCACAACGCTCGAGAGCAGTGCACCGACGTGGAGCCCGAAGAGGGTGATGATGGGAAGCACCGCATTGCGCAGAGCGTGTTTGAAGATGACGACTTTCCCGCCGAGGCCTTTGGCCCAGGCCGTTCGGATGTAGTCGGAGTCGAGAACGTCGAGCATGCTGGTCCGGGCCGTGCGGCTGTAGAGCGCAACGTAGATGAGTGCCAGGGCCGTGGCAGGCAGGACGAGATGCAATGTCGTGTCCCAGATCTGGGGAATGGCGTCCGGTGAGACGATGATCGAGTTCATTCCCTGGACCGGGAAGAGCGGGAGAGTGATCGACAGGGCCAACAGAAGCAGCACGGAGGTCCAGAACACCGGAGCGGCGAAGCCGACGAGAGCGATGACGGTGACGAAGTAGCTGAGCAGACCCTTGGGTTTGATCGCGGCGATGACACCGAGCAGAGTCCCGAGAATCAGTCCGGCGAACATGCCGGTTCCGGCCAGCAGGACGGTCGGATACAGCCGCTCTCCGATGAGGGCTGTGACGTCCTGGCCGAAGTAGAAGGAGTAGCCGAGGTCGAATTGGAAGATCTTGACGAGGTAGTGCCAGAGCTGGATGAAGATCGGGTCGTTGAGCCCGTAGGCTTCCCTGATCGTTTCGAGCTGTTCGGGAGTGGTTCCGCCGGACTCGCCGGCGATGACCGTCGCCGGATCTCCGGGAGCGAGATGGATGAGGACGAAGTTGAAGATGATGACGGCGAGCAGCAGGAGCACAGCCTGGGCGATGCGTGAGGCGATCGACCGCGCCCTGGCCAGGGCCATGTTTCTGCGCCCTTTGAGCTTGATCTTCGGTGGGGCTGTCAGTGACATGGTCAACCTTCCATCGAGGTGTTCAGCACCGGCGACATGATGCCGAACGGGCCGTTGGGGGCGTTCTTCACCGAGTCCGAATAGATGTTGCGGTACTGCTGATTCTCCAGAGGAAGGACAGGAAGTTCGTCGGTGAGGATCCGTTGGGCTTTCGCATAGGTGGCTTTCCGGCTCTCTTCATCCGGTGCGGAGGCCGCCTTCTTGAAGAGCCGGTCGACGTCCTCGTTGCAGTATTGGGACATGTTCGCCCAGAGGACGCCCTTCTTGATGTTGTCGCACAGATAGGTGCGTTCGACTCCCACGACCGGGTCGCCCCAGTTCCAGACGTTGTCGAGCGTCATGTCGTAGTCATAGTTAGCCACTCGGTTGCCCCACGTCGGTTCATCAGCGGAACTGCGGATGCGTACAGTGATGCCGACGTCCTTGAGATTGGCCTTGATGGTCTCGGCGATGCTCGAGGACATCTCGGCGCTCAGCGGATCGTAGTCGAGCTGGACAGTGAAGCGATTACCCTGGTCATCGGTCGTGTATCCGGCGTCATCGAGCAGTTTCGCAGCCTTGTCCAGGTCGCGGTCATAGGTCGGCAGGGAGTCGTCGAAGTATGGGCTGTCGTTCGCGATGGGACTGGTGGCTGGCTCGATCTGACCTCGATGGAGCTTGTTGATGAGATAGTCCCGGTCGATCGCATAGGCGATCGCCTGCCGGACTCGTTTGTCCGAGACATTCTCGCTCTCGACGTTGAAACCCAACCAGGTCAGGGCGCCCAGACCTTCATAGCCGGTGTCTGCGACGGTCAGACCGTCGACGTCATCCAATCGCGAAAGGATGGAGGGAGTGTTGGAGGTCATCATGTCGATCTCTCCCTTCTCCGTGGCCAGTGCCAGAGTGTTCTCATCCGAGATGATCTCGACGAGCACTTGTTGGGGAGCCTTCTCGTTCGGCATGAAGAAGTCATCGACCTTTTTGAGCACGATGCGTTTGCCCTCGAGGTGGCTGCGCAGTTTGTACGGTCCAGAGCCCACGACGTTCTGGGCGTTCTGCGGGTGGTCTGTCACAGTGTCATCCGTGCCGTAGACGTGTTTTGGGATGACAGGGAGGAACGGTGGGCTCATCGCCGTTAACAGAGCGGGATGCCTGCGGGACATGTTGATGACGACTGTCTGTTCATCAGGGGTGTCGACGCTGGTGACCGGGCCGAAGAGATTGGCCCCGAAGGGATGCTCCTTCTTCACGACGTTGAGTGAGAACGCCACGTCCTCCGAAGTGATGGGTTGGCCGTCGTGGAATTTCGCTCCCTCGACGAGGTGGAGGGTCATCGTCTTCCCGTCCTCCGCTTCCTCCCATGACTCCGCGAGATAGGGTTCGGGCTCCAGATTCTTGCTCAGACGGATCGGGCTGGCGAAGAGTTGTGTGCCGGTCGTCGCGGTTGCCAGTCCTGACTGCACTGCTGGGTTGAGCACACGCGGGATGGCGCCGGTTCCGTAGATGAGCGTGTCATCGCTGCTGCCGACGAGCGCGGATGGGGCCGCACATCCGCCGAGTACCAGTGTCAGTGCCGCAAGGGACGCGACCACTGGCCTGAGCAGATGGGAAGACGCTGATCTGCTCCGTCGGGCGGCGTGTGTCGATGTCTGGGTGGTTCTGCGGGTGAACGTCATTGTTCCTTTTCCAATCCTCCAGACGGCTTAGGTCTGGTTGTCGACCCTGCCGCCGAGTGCATGGGCCAGTGTGGTCACAGCTTCGGGCGTACCTGGATAGTCGCCGGCAGCGATGAGGACGAGCCGTCCCGCACTGTGGCCGGGATCGTTCATGCCGCCGGTGGGTTTGCCCTCATGACCACCAACGTCGTGCGAAGCCAAGGCTTGCGTTTCGAACCTCGTACCGTCGAATTGGACGAGCATCTGTTGACCGACATTCCGTTTGTCGGCCAGAATCCCCTTGACGCGGACGAAGGGCTCAGGCAAGTCGAGGACGAGACAGCGCAGCTGTGCAGGGTCGACGGCTGAGGTGATCGTGACCGACCAGGAGCTGTGGGTCCTGGTCTCGTGGCTCGGATCAGGGTCGGAGACGGATGCGTTGCCTGCGGCATCCACAGTCGAGCATCCCGGTCGGGCCGCAGCTTGAGTCCCAGGCACCCGCGCTCCGGCGAGCACCTGATCACGGTCGACGAACTCGGCGTCGATGCCGGGCTGTGAGCCCAGCCATTGCCTGACATCCTCGATCTGTTCGGGACCGACCAGGTCGGTCTTCGTCAGCAGGAGTCGGTCAGCGCCGCGCAGCTGAGAGGCCACGGTTTCGCCCACCCACTTCCGGCTGACGTCGCGGCGAACAGATATGACATCCGCACAGACGACGGAACCACCCCGGGCGAACCCTGGATGAGAGCCCCAACGAGCGACGACCTCGGGTCGGCCGACCCCGCTGACCTCGATGTAGACGCGGCTGACCGGTGGCTCGGCGTTCCGGATGCTCTCGATCGCGGCGGCCATCCCGTCCGAGAGATCGCAGCAGATGCATCCGTTGGCGATCTCCCATGCCCGACCGTCCACGCTGCCGATGATCTCGGCATCGATGTTGACCGTGCCGAAGTCATTGACGATGACGGCAACGCGCTCGCCGTCCTGACGGTCGAGGATCTCATTGAGCAGAGTTGTCTTGCCTGCCCCGAGGTAGCCTCCGATTACTGTCAGCTCGATCATCGCTCAACCTGCTGCGGGGAAGTGTCTGCCGGCCACGACCGATCCGTGCACGGTGATGTCCCGCAGCTCGGCGGGCTCGCATTCATAAGGGTCTCGGTCGAGGATCGCGAAGTCCGCGAATTTGCCCGCTTCGAGAGAGCCCACGAGGTGATCGAGTTTGAGCATGTAGGCGGCCCCGAGGGTGACCGCGTCCAGAGCCTCGGGCACACTGATGCGTTCGTGCCGACCGAGGATCGTCCCGCTGGGGGTGGCGCGTTCGGCCGCGTACGATGCCGTGGCCAGCGCATCGAGCGGAGTGACGGGAGTGTCGCAGTGCAGTGAGATCGGCACACCGATGCGCAGCGCCGTCGCGGCGGCATCCATCCGCTCGGCACGATCCGGGCCGAGGATGAGATCGCGATGCTGGTCGCCCCAGTACCAGATGTGGTTGGAGAAGATGTTCGCGCACATGCCCAGCGCCTTCATCCGCCGGTACTGCGCCGGAGTGGTCAGCTGACTGTGGGTGACCGTATGCCGGTGGTCCCAGCGCGGAACCTCCTGCAGCACCTGCTCCACTGTGTCGAGGTAGAGTTCGGTGGCCTCGTCGCCGTTGCAGTGGACGTGGATCGTCGCGCCTGCCGAATGGTAGGCGCGGAAGGCCGTGTAGAACTCCTCGGGCGATGAGAGCCAGATGCCGTTGCCGTCATCGGGCAGGTAGCCGGGGGACTGGAGTCGTGCGGTGAAGCCCTGGATGGAGCCGTCGAGGAAGAGCTTCACCCCGCCGAGGTGCATCTTGTCGCTGCCGGTCGTGGCCAGTTCCGCCAGCTTCTGCGCCGCGGTCGTCGGCTCACCGCCGGCACCCATCCCGCCGCCGAGGTGGAACAGCGACAGCCGCAGGGGAAAGGACTCGTCATCGATGACCGAGCGATGCTCGGCCAGCGCATCGGTCATGATGAATGGGTTGCCGAGGTCCGCCGAGGTGGTCACCCCGTGATTGCGTGCGTCTGCGGCGAAGCTGCGCAGGGTGGCGGCGTTGAAGGGAGCCCCCAGAAGGGACGAAGCGCTCGTGATCAGGGCGATCGCGGGCGGTTCCTGGAGTTCGCCGTTGGGTTCTCCGTCCTCGCCCTTGACCACTCCCTCGACCGGGCAGTCCCGGTCGATGCCCTCGTGGGTGAGCATCGCCGTATTCACCGTGGCAAGGTGTCCGCTCTGGTGGCTGACGAAGATCGGGCGAGTCGTCGAAACACTGTCGAGGTGGCGTTTGTCGAGCCGGTCTCCGGGGAAGAAGATCGGATCCAGCCCCCATGCGGTGAGGATCTCGCCTTCCGTGAGCTGCGCATCGGCCTGCCGCAGGCGTTCGAGAACCTCGTCGATGCTGGTGCAGCCCGGCCAGATCCTGCCCTCGGGGTCCTTCCTCGTGTGGAAGCCGACGTAGGTGTTCTCCCACATTCCGCCGCTGCCCGCGTGTGCGTGGGCTTCGACCATTCCGGGGAAGATCACGGACTCGGCGAACCGATCGTCGATGCGTGAGGGACCGTAGGCCCTGAGCTCGTCGAGGGAGCCGACGGCACGGATCCGTGATCCACTCACCATGACCGCCTCGGCGGTGGGTCGCGCGGGGTCGAGCGTCCTGACCATCTTGGCCGGATAGATGACGTTTTCGGGTGAATTCATCGCTGAGGTCCAGCTTTCTGCGGCAGTGTCGATAGCTTCGTCGACTCTGCCGTCGATCGGGGTGTGATGCTGCGGAACGGCGTCGGGGCACCGAGCCTGACTGAGCCTCGGTGCCCCGACGTCATTGTAGAGCTGCTGTCAGCAGACTCGGACGATCACACGAAGTCCTTGTACTTGTCGAGTGTGCGAACCGGTTTGCGCAGTGCATCGCGGCGGAACGGATCTCCCAGTTCCTTGGTGCACATGACTTCGATGACGGTGGTCTTGCCCTCGTTCATCTGTGCCTCCACTGCCTTCTGCAGGGCAGGTCCGACCTCGTCGAGCTGGTCGACGACGATTCCTTCGGCACCCATCGATTCGGCCATCGCGGCGAAGCTCTCACCGTTGTCCAGTTCACCGGCGATGAAGCGACGACCGTAGAACTCAACCTGGTTCTTCTTCTCCGCTCCCCACTGCCGGTTGCGGAAGACGACGGCGGTGACCGGGATGTCGTGCCGGACGGCGGTGAGGATCTCCACCATGCTCATGGCCCAAGCGCCGTCGCCGGCGTAGGCGATGGCCGGACGCTCCGGAGCAGCCCGCTTGGCTCCGATCATCGTCGGCAGAGCGTAGCCGCAGTTGCCGAAGCTCATCGGGGCGAAGAAGCTGCGGGGGCGTTCGAACCTCAGGTAGCTGTGTGCGACCGAGTTGATGTTGCCGATATCGGTCGAGACCATGACATCGGCGGGCATCGCCTTCTCGAGTTCGCGGAGAACCTGCCGCGGATGGAGCCAGTTGCCCTCTTCCTTCTCCGCCTCGTCGATGGTGTCGAGGGAGAACTCGTCGCGCTCATGGGTCCACGAATCGAGCTCAGCCTCCCAGGCCTCCTTCTCAGCACGGATGAGCTCTGCTCGCTGGGACTTCGTGGCATCGCCGGCGACGTCGCGATCGTTGAGCCGGGCGAGGAGCTCCTCGGCAACGGCCTTGGCATCGCCGCAGATGCCGACATCGATCTTCTTGACCAGACCGAGCATCTTCTGGTCGGCATCGACCTGGATGATCTTGGCATTCGTGGGCCAGTAGTCGAATTCGTACTGGGGCAGTGTGCCGAACGGCCCGAGGCGGGTGCCGAGCGCGAGGACGACATCGGCCTGATTGATCAGGGTCATCCCGGCCTTTGACCCCTGGTAGCCCAGCGGCCCTGCCCACAGCGGATGGCTGGCTGGGAACGAGTCGTTGTGCTGATAGCTGTTGACCACCGGGGATCCGAGGCGCTCCGCCAAGGCGATGCACTCATCGACCCCATCGGCCATGACGACGCCGCCGCCGGATACGATGACGGGGTTCTTCGCCGAGGCGAGCAGGCTGGCCGCTTCCTCCAGGCTTTCGGTCCCGCCTGCACCGCGATCGATCTTCTGCGGCTGGGGAATCTCGGATGAGCATTCCCCGTAGAAGTAGTCGCGGGGAATATTCAGCTGGGTCGGGCCCATCTCGGACTTCGCCCGGTCGAAGCAGCGGGCAGTGAATTCGGACATGCGGGCCGCGTGGCTGACGTGTCCCTGGTACTTCGTGAACTCCTGGAACATCGGCAGCTGATTGGCCTCTTGGAATCCGCCCAGACCGATCGAATTCGTTCCCGCCTCCGGGGTGACGATGACGACCGGTGAGTGCGCCCAGTAGGCGGCCGCGATGGCTGTCACGCAGTTCGAGATGCCCGGCCCGTTCTGTCCGGTGACGACGCCATGCCGGCCAGACGCGCGGGCGTAGCCGTCGGCCATGTGCGCAGCACCCTGTTCATGGACCACGGGAATGAAGTCGATGCCCGCGGGAGCGAAGATGTCCATGGCATCCATGAATGCCGAGCCCATAATCCCGAAGATGTCGGTGACACCATTGGCGACCATCGTTTCGACGAACGCTTCGGACGATGTGATCTTCTGTGGTTTCGCAGCCTCGCTGAGTGCTGCCTTGTCGGTTCGATCGGCCAGTTCCGTCATTGCAACGTCTCCTGTTCGTCGTGCGACCACTGCCTTGTGGTCTCGGATTTATGTTCACATCACTTCGAAAAGCGGAACATATTTGACGTTAGTGATCGGCCTTCGTCATGTCAACAGAGTTCCGGAAAAGATTTCATTTGGTACGATAATCCGGAACAATGGAATTCGGGCGGTGATGTCCGGACTCGATGACGACGCTGAGACAGTGATGGCTGAGACAGCGATTCCGAGGTGACGATGCCCGCAGGGGTTGGGAGGACGAGGAACATGGATGATGCAGCAGAGCCGATGACCGACGAGGGTCTCTCGATTGCCGGTGAGACTCCTGCACTGAGACTGGTGTCCCTCCTGGAATTCATCTCCACCCGAGACCAGATCTTCACGCTGCAGTCCCTGGTTGTGCAGACGGGCCTGCCGAAACCCACCCTCCATCGCATGCTCCAGCAGCTCGAGGGTGCAGGGCTGCTGACTCGGCACAGCGATGGTCGCCACTACGGCACGGGGGCACGACTGAGACGGATGGCAGAGGATGTCCTGCTCAACGATTCTCGGCAGGGGGCAAGGCGGATGATCCTGACGCAGCTGGCCGAAGACGTCGGCGAGAGCTGCAACCTCACCGCTGTCTCCGGCAATGACGTCATCTACCTCGATCGCGTGGAGACCTCCCACCCGCTGAGGGTGCATCTCGAGGCCGGCAGCCGGGTGCCCATCCATGCCTCGGCGAGCGGGAAGATGATCACCTCGCAATATGGAGACACCCCTCGTCGTCGGCTGCTCACCAGTGGGCAGCTGAGAGCCTTCACCGCGAACACCGTCACTGACCCGGACGTGCTGGATGAGGAACTCGGCTCGGTCCGTCAGCTCGGCTACGCCCTCGACCGGCAGGAGTACCTTGAAGGACTCGTCTGCTTGGCAGTGCTCATCCCCACAGACATCGGCCGCTCGAATCAGGCCCTGGCAATCCAGGCTCCCGTGATCCGCAAGTCGATCGACAACCTCGTCGAACTCTTGCCGGTGGTTCGCGCCGCAGCGAAGCGCATGGCTCTTCTCAACGAGATCGATCGCGAGGATGCGATCACATCCTCGGCCTGAACCTCAGACACACACTGACTGCGAAAGGACGGCGCATAATATGGCCGACGATTCAACGATGGCCGACAAATCAACGATTCGAGACATGTTCGGCATCGATGCAGACATGCCGGTGCCCGTTCTCGACGACGACAGTGACCTGGTTCCGGACATCGATGAGAACTACCGGTTCGATCCACAGGTCACCCGAGCCGTTCTTGCAGGGTTCGCCCATGGCTCGCGAGTGCTGGTCCAGGGCCTGCACGGGACCGGGAAGTCGACTCACATCGAGCAGATCGCGGCGCGTCTGAACTGGCCGCTCATGCGCGTCAACCTCGACGGACAGATATCGCGCGCCGATCTCGTGGGCAAGGACCAAGTCGTCATCGAAGACGGTCAGCCTCGCACAGCTTTCGAGGAAGGAGTCATCCCCCATGCGCTGACCCGGCCGATGGCTCTCGTCTTCGACGAATACGATGCGGGTCGACCGGAGGTCATGTTCATCATCCAACGCCTGCTCGAACGCAACGGGCTGTTCACCCTCACGGAGCAGAACCGGGTGATCCGTCCGCATCCGAAGTTCCGTCTCTTCGCCACGGCCAACACCGTCGGGCTGGGCAACATCAACGGTCTCTACCACGGAGTCAACCGGCTCAACCAGGCTCAACTCGACCGCTGGAACATCATCGCCTCACT
Organism: Brevibacterium antiquum; assembly: GCF_016107655.1. Taxonomy (GTDB): domain Bacteria; phylum Actinomycetota; class Actinomycetes; order Actinomycetales; family Brevibacteriaceae; genus Brevibacterium; species Brevibacterium antiquum. The sequence continues at coordinate 51,672 of NZ_JABASX010000011.1, read as the reverse complement.
TGACTACCTCGACCCCGACGAAGAGTTCCTCGTCGTCACCGGGCAGGTGCCCGAAGCCGCGGATGCTGTCGGCACCGACGGAGTGCGGACGATGATCGAGGTGGCGGCGCTGACGAGGAGCGGATTTGCCGCCGGGGACGTGTCCGCACTCATGTCGCCGCGCACGGTCATCTCCTGGGCTCAGAACTCGGTGATCTTCGGCGACGTCGAACTCGCCTTCAGATTCTCCTTCCTCAACCGCTGTGATCCCTCCGAGCACCCACTCGTCGCGGAATACTATCAGCGCTGTTTCGGCGACGAGCTGCGCGTCAGTGACGTAGCAACGGCAAGCTGATGGCCGAGCTCGGATCGCTGTCGTCCGAGGGCCGCTCCCACCGGGAGGAGGCCATGCTGGAGAGGCGTCTGGCCTCGGTGTTCAGGGCGCTGAGCGGCGATCCCCGAGTCGATCTGTGGGCCCATCGCCCCGTCGATTCTCGAGGGATGCTGCCGATGAACGCCCCTCACCTCTACCCGAATCCGCGCACGGCCGGTCTCGACTCGCTGCGAGGAGCCACGGATGCGATGGCAATGCGCCGGAGATTCAGCGACCTGGAGGTGCACCGAGCACTGCTGCCCGATGCCAGAGAGGAACGTCTCCTCGTCGAGATCCTCGAACAGTGTCGGTGCGAGTCCTTGGTCGTGCAGTCGGGAGTCCGGGCCAATCTGTCGCTGCGCCATGCCGTCTGGCGCAGCGAGTACCTGCGCAGCCGACTCCATGAGACCCATCTGGGCATGCTGCTGTTCACCGTCATCCTCATCACTCGGGCCGCCCTGACTCGCGAGCCGATCACACCTGTCGAGTCCGACCTCATCGAAGAGGCCCGATTCGAACTTTCGGCCGATCTGGGTCCGTTCCTGCCATCCCTGAAAGCGACATGTCACGATCAGTATGCCTTCGCGAAGGTGGCCCGTGACCTGGCCCGCACGATCGCCGGTCGGATCACCGCTCTCGAAGATCGGGAGAGCACACGGACCGGAGCGCGCGAACGTCGAGTGAGCGCGAACCTGCCCCTGGTCTTCGACGTCAGTGAGGAGCTGTTCGCCCCTGCCCCGGATTCGAGGAGCGGACGCCTCCATGTCGCTCACGGGTATCGCATCTGGGATACGAGTTTCGACAGGACATCCCACATCACCGATCTGGTCAGGGCCGAGAGTCTGCGCAGCGGTCGTCGTACGATCGCCGAGGAGGCTGCCCGGCTCGCGGTGCCGCTGGCTCCCGTCGTCACCCGCCTGCACAGTGTCATCGACGATGTCACCGATGTCCACGAGGCAGTCGCTGCCGATGAAGGCATCCTGGATTCCTCCCGGCTGACACGGCTGCTGACCTCTCCCGGAGACCCCCGGGTGTTCCGCGGACGTTCGCAGCGGGCCGAAACGGACTGCGCCGTGACCTTCCTGCTCGACCTCTCGGGGTCGATGAAACCGCATTCGGCCCGGCTCGGTGCGCTCCTCGATGTCATCGTCACCGCCCTCGACCGGCTGGACGTGAGCACGGAGATCCTCGGATTCACCACGAATGCGTGGAGCGGCGGCCGCCTGCGACGGGACTGGAAGAAGGCGGGATCTCCTGCCGGTCCCGGCCGCCTCAACGAGGTTCATCACATCGTGGTCAAGGCAGCACACTCCTCATGGCGCCGCTCACGGACCCACCTAGGTGGGATCCTCAAGACCTCGCTGTTTCGTGAAGGCATCGATGCCGAGGGCCTGCGATGGGCCGTCGATCGGCTGCGCAGCCAGCAGGCGGCGAAGTCCGCTGTGATCGTCATCAGCGATGGACTGCCTGCCGATTCGGCTACCGGCGAGGCCAACGACGAGCACTTTCTGGCCCGCGACCTCGAGGCGACGGTGGCCCGTCTGCGCCGAGCCAGCGACATCGGAGTCATCGGAGTCGGCGTCGGCACTGACCCGAGCCTCATCTATCCCGTCGGCGTCGAAGTTGACCCTGAGGACGTGGGGAACGCGGCATCAGTACGTGCAGTCGTCGACGCTCTCCGCAGTGTCCTCAGCCGTTGAGCGTTGAGGCTTCAGTCGGTGAGACCCCGGCAGCTGCATATAGAGATGATCGGCTCCGCTGCACACAGAGACGATCGGCCCGTTGCGAAGTGCAGCGGGCCGATCTCATCCCGTGGGAATTTTCCGCATACGCGGTTCAGTTCTCCGTTGTCAGCGCCCCCTCGCGACGCATCTCGGCACGTTCGCTGAATCGGGTGACGGCTGGACGGACGTCACCGAGAACGAGACGATCGACTTGGTGGTCGGTGAGCTTCCTGTTGTGGCGGATGCGTGAGAGGAAGAAGACGATGCCGATGGCGATCCACACAGCCAGGGCGATGAGCGATTCCTTGCCCAGCGCACCGGGAGAGCCCGGGATGAGCAGAAGGAGCATGAAGATGATCGCAATCACCGCGCCCACACCGGACAGAACCTTCTTCGTCGTCGAATACATGCCCGGCAGAGCCTCGGGATCCTGTGCCTCACGGGTGGGACGGAAGATTCTGAAGGCACACAGGCAGGTGTAGAGGTAGGCGATGGTCACACCGATTGACGACATGTCGACGACCCAGGTCAGTGCCGCACGGCCGAACCACGGGCTGATGAGGCAGACGATCAGCACGGCGATGATCCCGATATGCGGTGTCTTGTACTTCGGATGCAGCCGAGCGAAGATGGGCGGGATCATCTGGGCACGGCCCATGGCCATGAGGACTCGGCTGGCGGAGACGTAGAAGCCGTTGAGACCGGTGCTTACGCCCATGGTGATCGCGACGGCCAGTAGGAAGAGCCCTGAGCCGCCGATGACGCCGGTGACTGCATCGGCCGTGCCCCATGCGGAGCCCGAGTTCGCCAGTGCCTGCCAAGGTTCGGCCATCGACACCGAGACCAGCATCGCCATGTAGAGGGCTGCGGCGGTGACGATCGCGAGCACGATGAGGCGGAGAGCTTTGGCAGGGGAGAAGTCGAACTCCTCGGCGGCCTGTGGGACGTTGTCGAAGCCGATGAACGCCCAGGGGGCGATGGCGACGATCGCGATGATCGCAGCCACCGGGTTGACTCCGTCGGGCAGCGCCGGCGACATATTGCCGAAATGCGTCGTCGGGCTGGCAATGACTGAGATGATCATCGCCGCGACCGCAATGATCATGAGCACACAGGCCCAGAACTGAATCCGGCCGGACAGGGCAGTACCGCGGATGTTGAGGACAGCGAAGACGACGAGCGCTGTGACGGAGATGATGATCTCCGGCAGATAGACGTCCCAGCCTGCCACGGTGTAGAGATAGCCCTGTTCGATGACCGAGGGCATGATCTTGCGGAACAGCAGAGCCAGCGCCGAAGCGTTGAGCGCGACGATGCAGACGTAGCCGAGTGTGAGGAACCACCCGGCGAAGAATGCATGGACGCGTCCGTAGCCGATGAGGGCATAGGCCAGTTCGCCTCCGGAGACCGGGAAGGTGCGGATGAGGAATCCGTAGCTGACGGCGATGATGAGCATCAGCCCGGCGCCGATGGAGAACCCGAGCAGGGTTCCCAGCGGTCCTCCCATCGCCAGCCAATCGGTCGGAAGGATGAAGGCACCCCAGCCGACTGCGGAGCCGAGTGCGATGGCGAAGACCCAACGCGGTTTGAGCGTCTTCGCCATCCTCTCGGGTTGTTCGCCGTGACCGGGATCAGACGGTGTGGTCGCGACGTGCGGAGTTGGGTTCTCTATTGATTTCGACATGGCACCTAACTTTCGTCACTACTCTGTGAACGTGGGTTCCGTGGTAAATTCTCGGCCCGGCTGCTGAGTCGCTGGGGCCGTGGTGAGTGCCTGCAGGCACGTGATGAGGCCGACGTTGACGATGTCGGAGACGCTCGCCCCGCGGGACAGGTCGTTGATCGGAGCGGCCAGACCTTGAAGCAGCGGCCCGAAGGCGTGCGCCCCGGCGAGGCGCTCGGCGATCTTGTAACCGATGTTGCCGGCGGCCAGGTTCGGGAAGACGAGCACATTTGCGTGTCCCGCGACCGCAGAGTCCGGAGCCTTCGACTTCGCCACCGATTCGACGATCGCGGCATCGAACTGCAGTTCGCCATCGACATCGAGTTCGGGACATGTGCGCCGGATCCGCTGTGTGGCCAGACGGACTCTGTCGATGTCCGTGTGTTGGGCAGATCCGGCCGTGGAGAAGGAGAGCATCGCCACCGAGGGAGAGGCTCCGGTGATAGCGGCGAAGGTCCGGGCAGTGGCGACGGCGATCGCGGCGAGCTGTTCGTCATCGGGCACAGGAATGACGGCACAGTCTCCAAATCCCAGATACCGCCCATCCGTCAGCTTCATGAGGAACGATGAACTGAGGACCGTCGAATCCGCAGCCAGCCCGACAATCGCCAGCCCGGCTCGGATGACATCGGCCGTCGGACGATCCGCACCGGCGACAGCCGCCTCGGCGGCACCTTCTGCGACCGCTGCGGCGGCGAGGAAGACGGGATCGTTGAGCCACTGGTCGGTGAGATGGCGATGCTTTGTCTCCGTCTTGCGCCGAATGCGTTCGCCAGCAGCTCCGGCTGCGAGCGCGGCGGGATCTTCCACGCTCCATCCGTCGACTCCCGTGATGCTGAGGCTATCGCCGCGACCCAGGACCTCATCTCGGTTGCCGATGAGGACGGGACGCAGCCCCGCCTCGGCGAGGACACCGGCAGCACGAAGGATGCGGTCATCGTGAGTCTCCGCGAGAACCACTCTGGGGCGGGGTCCGCTTCCGCACAGTCCGAGTACCCGCTCGAGCAGCATCGGGTCGACCTCGACCTCGTGAGGGTCGGGCTCGGGAAGTGCCGTGACGGGGTCCGTCTGCCTGTGTGCTGCCGGTGTCTTCAACATGGTGCGATCCTCAGACTGCCGCCGACAGTGCCGAGACACCGACGCGTTTGTCGACGGCTCCCATGACGTGATCGACCTTGTCGAGCAGGTCGTCGAGAACAGCTTGGTCGGCCACCAGCGGGGGTGAGAGGACGAGCATCGTCGCACCGCGGTTGTCCGGGCGGGTGATGAGGCCGACTTCCTTCATTGCCTTCGGGATCACCTCGGTGAGCACCGACTGGGACGCTTCGGGACTCAGCTCGGTTCCCGTGTCGCGGTCGGCCATCATCTCGATGGCGTAGAAGAACCCGGCGCCGCGGTATTCCTTGATGCACCGGTAGGAGTCGGTGATCCGGTCGAGCCCGTTCTGGAAATAGGGTTCGAGGCTGCGGACATTGCCCGGCACGTTCTCATCGGCCAGAGCCGTGAGGTTCGCTGTGGCCACTGCTGTCGCCACGGGGTGGCCGCCCCAGGTGGCACCATGGGTGAACGCCCCGGCATCGGGGGAGTCGAGCAGAGCATCGGCCAGTGGCTTGCGGATGATGACTCCGCCGAGGGGCAGGTAGCCGGAGGTGGATCCCTTCGCGAAGGTGATGAGATCCGGGACGACGTCGAACTTGATCGAGCCGAACCATTCGCCCAGCCGTCCGAAGCCGGTGATGACTTCGTCGGCGACGAGGAGGATTCCGTGCTCGTCGCAGATCTTCCGCAGCTCCTGCCAGTAGCCAACGGGCGGGACAAGAGCCCCGCGTGAGTTCTGCACGGGCTCGGCGAACAATGCTGCGAAGGTGTCGCCGCCTTCGCGTTCGATGAGTTCTCTGATGGCCTGGATTGAGGGAAGATCGGCAGCGGTGCCGCCTGCCGGGACCTCTTCGCCGAGCGTGTTGGGCACGTGGAAGACTCCCGGCATGAGGTCGCCGAAGGGCTCCTTGTACGCCGGAATGCCGGTGACTGCGAGAGCACCGAGCGTTGTTCCGTGGTAGGCCATGTTGCGGGCGATGATCTTCGTGCGTTCGGGCTGTCCCTGGGAGCGGTGGTACTGGCGGGCGAACTTGATGGCCGATTCCACGGCTTCGGAACCGGAGTTGACGAAGAAGACGGTGTCGAGGTCGCCGGGTGCGTGGCCGGCGATGAGAGTGGCGGCATCCACGGCTGCCGGGTGGGCTGAGCCCCAGTTCGTCCAGTACGCCAGTTTGCTCATCTGCTCGTAGGCGGCCTTGGGGATGTCCTGTCGTCCGTGGCCGATGTTCACACAGAACAGTCCGGCCAGTCCGTCGAGGTATCGATCGCCTCGTTCGTCGGTGAGGTAACTCCCGTTGCCCTCGACGATGATCGGAAGACTTTCGTCATTCCACACCTTCCCGGTGGTGAAGTGGGGGAAAAGATGCTGCTGGGCACGATTTGCATAGTCCGAGATCGTCACGCGAACCCTCCATTCTCACTTTCGGGTCGGGTACGTCGAGGCGTCCCGACTCCGGCACTCCGTCTTTGGTGTGCTTGTCATCACTCTCTCGGCAATCTGGCTCCCGTAGAAGTCCCAGTCCGTTGCGAGTTCTTTGGTACCAGAGGGTTCGAGTGATCAGGCCTGGGAGAGGACCGAGTCGATGGCCTCACTGAGGTGGCGGACTCCGGGGGCGATGGCATCGAGGTCGATGGCGGCGAAGCCGAGGCGGAAGAAGTTGAGATTGTTCTCTGGCGAGAGGAAGAAGGGATCGCCGGGTTCGATGACGACGCCTCGGCGCAGGCATTCTTCGGCCAATTCGCGGCAGTCGAGCTGCGACGGGGCCTGGATCCAGATGCTGACGCCTCCGGCCGGGAACGGCACGGTCCAGGGCAGGTGCTCCTCAAGCGCGCTGGCCAGAGTTTCCCATTTCTTCCGCAGCTGGGTTCGTCGGCGTGCGATCGTGCGGTGGAATTGTCCGGAGTCGATGAGCAGCGCCATTGCCCGCTGAGTGTGGCCGGGGACATGGCGGATGGAATAGCGCCGGTGGGTCCGCATGCGTTCGATGAGCTCCGGCTCCGCAACGATGTAGCCCAGCCGGAGTCCGGGGGCGAGGAACTTGCTGAAGGACCCCAGGTAGATGACGTGGTCGGAATGGGGGAGCGCCTTGAGCGCAGGGGTGGGTTTGCCTCTGTACCGGAACTCGGAGTCGTAATCATCTTCGATGATGAGTGAGTTCGTCTCTCGCGTGTGTGTCAGCAGCTGCAGTCTGCGGGAGGGGTCGAGAGTGACGTTCGTGGGGCTGTGGTGGCTCGGGGTGACGTAGACAAGGTCGAGCGGTAATTCGGGCGGGATCATGCCTTGGGCGTCGACAGAAAGGGGAATCAATTGGCCGCCGACACGGGCGAAGGCGTGTTTGGCATCGACATAGCCGGGGTCCTCCACGCCAACGGTGGTGTCGGGACCGACGAGCAGCTGGGCCAGTAAGTCGAGCCCCTGTTGGGATCCTGCTGTGATGAGCACATTCTCGGGGGTGACATGGATGCCGCGGCTCGGCAGCACGCGCTGGCACAGCAGTTCGGTCAGCAGCGGGTCGTCTTCGTCGATGGCGTCGCGGACGGAGAACGGCAGATGCTCAGGCTCCATGGCTGTGCGCAGAGCCCGGGCCCAGGCGAGCCGGGGGAACTCCTCCGGATCGACCTGACCGGCGACGAAGGGGTAGGGATAGGACTGCCAGTTCTTCGTCTTCGTGATCTCGGGTAGGTTCCGGTCCGGGATGGGACGGATCTTCGACCCCCAGTCGATGGATCCGTCGGAAAGGCGGGCCCTGACGTGATTCTTCGGTCCGTCATCGAGCAGCGTGGTGTTGATGAAGTGCCCGCTGCGGGGACGGGCTTCGATGAGTCCGGTGGCGACGAGCTCTTGGATCGCGGCGTTGACCGTATTTCGGGAAAGCCCGAGCTCATTGGCCAAGTCACGTGAAGAGGGCAGCGCGACGTCGGGGTTGAGCACTCCGGACAGAATTTGATGCTCCAGGGCACGGCGCAGCTGTCGGTAGAGTGGTTCACCTGACTCGAGCGAGATCTCGATTGGGGATCGGGCCGGCGGGCTATGCGTGGATTCTGGATGGTCGTCGTGGGAAGTGATGTCTGCACCAACTCAGATGGAGAAGTCTTTGTCGGGGGTGACATCGGGCGCAGGATAGCGCGGGACGACGACCATCGGAACCGGCAGACTGCGAAGCATCTTATTGGCTGTCGTACCGAGGAAGATCGACTGATGCCGGGCCAGCCTGCTCGAACCGATGACGACGATCTCCCCGTCGTCCCAGGTCAGTTTCTCGATGGCCGACTCGATGGATCGACCATGTGCGACATCGACCATGACCTCGGTGGCATCGTCGACGGTCTGGGAGGCATGAAGGAGCAGCTTCTTCGCATGTGCGCGGGCGGCGTCGGCGGTCTCGACGGCTCCGGAACGGGCGTCGAGGCCGATGAGTGAGATCAGCCGCAGTGGGACGTCATGGCGGACTGCGGATTGGATTGCGACGTTGAGGGCAACCTCGGCGCCGGGGCGCATACCCAGGGCGCAGGTGAGCCGAGTCAGACGGCTGGGCGGCAGGTAGCCCGAGGGAGCCAAAGCGACCGGCACAGGGGAGGAGTGGAGGAGTGCGTTGGCCACCGACCCGACGGTGAAGCCGCGCAGCGGGCCGTGGCTGGCCGCGCCGACGACGATGAGATCACAGGGTCGTGCCGTGGCCGTCTCGATCAGCCCGGCGGCCATGGATTCGGCGAAATGGATCGATGTCGTCGACCGGATGGTCTTCGGGATGAGATCATGTGCCTTCGCCATCCATTGCTCTGCTTCGTCAAGGCAGAGGCTTTGGTACTCCCTCTCCTGCTTCGAACCTGCCTGGTCGGGAGGAACACCGCGGAGTACGTGGACCAGGTCGAGTTCGACGGGATGATGCGCAAGCGTCGACTGGGCAAGTGTGAGGGCGAGCGACACGGCGTCGCGTCCACGCTTGTCCATGGTGATGCCGACGACGTATCGCATACAGTCTCCTTCGACCGGAATCGTTCCGCAGGCTGGCGAAGCTTTCCCATTGACTATATGACAGTCGAACGTAGGCGAACAAAGACTGATTCACTTGCGAGACCGCCACTGTCCGCGATCTCGGAAATCGCCGATATCTCCGGGAATCCGTTCTGTTTCCTGCCGACTCGATGTGCTGCTGGGGTTCTTGACACTCAACGTGCTCAGTCGCTGATGACGGCTTGAGTGCGCGACCACATGGTCTGCAGTTCCTCGAGCATCGCGGCAGAATGCTGTGTGTCGACGTTCGCAATCGCACCCACGATGCTCTGAGCGACACTGACGGCGCAGGTCACTGATGCCATCGGGCCGAGGCCTTCGGAGGGGACAAGGATGAGCTGGTCAGCAAGTTCGGCCAGGTGTGAATGTTGGTCGGCAATGACGATCAGTCGCACACCCCGTTCTTTGGCGATCTCACACAGCGGAACGATGCTTGAACTGGTTTTCCAGATCGAGAAGGTCAGCAGGCAGTCTCCTGGCTGCAGTAGGCGAATGTCGTTGATCATGCTTGTCGTCGAACCATCGCTGAGTGAGACGTTGTAGCCCAGCCCTTGAGCATTGTGAGACAGGACTGCCCCCGGAGCGACGTAGGCGCCAGTGGCAAGTACCTTGGTCGATCGCGATGAAGCAATCATTTCGGCAATCGTGCTGACCGTCTCGTCGGTGAGTGTCTCTGAGAGCAGGCCGAGAAGCTCGCGGTCCTTGCCGATCGACTTCACCGCTCGTCCGCTGCCGGCTCCGGTGTTGCGTACGAAGTGTTTGTCAGCATCCAACGAAGAAAGAAATCGATTCCGAATCTCAGTCGACAGTTCCGACCACCCGGTGAAATCGATTGCTTGCGCAGCCCGGACAACTGTTGCGACGTTGACACCAGCCACAGCGGCGAGAGCTGCAGCGCTGCAGTACGAAGCTCTTTCGGGATCCTCGGCAATCGCCTTGAGTACCGCCGTTGTCCCGGGGGACAGTTTGTGCTGAGACATGAGGTGCTCTAGCCATGTCGCGATGATTCCCACTTTGAATCTCCTATTGCAATGAACGTTGCGATCTGATTGTATACGAGGTGTGGTTTAGATCACTTGAGGGATGGCTTGGAGCTTAAATCGCTACGTTAATCGCTAGTAACAGAGGCGACGTCGGGAATAGGATCTGCAACAGATACTGCAGACGTGCGGTGTGCGGTCACTCGCGGACTCTGAACCACGCATCATGACGGAACAGTCGAAGGAGACTTTTCATGAACAAGCGAGCTATGTCGATGGTTGCGATCGCCGCTGCTGCCACGATGCTTGTGAGCGCCTGTGGAAATGGGAGTTCGAGTAAGGGCGGGGACACTCAATCGGTCGTCGACGATAAGACGGGTTTCGCCTCGTACACCGGTGATCCGCAGAAGGGCGGCATCGTCGAAGTGCTGGGTGGGGTCGATTTTTCCCACCTGGATCCTGCCATGGGCAGCGACGGCAACGTCCTCAACCTCTACAACCTCCTCTATCGCAACCTCACGCAGTACAAATACAACCGCGAATCCGGAGAACTCGAACTCGTGGGAGATCTGGCTGAAGGCACCGGAACCTCGAACGATGATGCGACTGAGTGGACTTTCAAGCTCAAGGAAGGCATCACCTTCGAGGACGGATCCCCGATCACTGCCGAGGACGTGAAGTTCGGTTTCGAGCATGCCTTCGACCCGTCGCTGGCCATCGGCCTCGACTACCTGCAGAACTACGTCAAAGGCGCCAAGGACTACGAAGGTGTCTTCGAGGACCCCGAAGGCCTTGATTCGATCAAGGTCGTCGATGATCGGACGATCACGATCGAGACGAATGAGCCGATGGCGGACTTTCCAGACGTCGTCGCTACCGCACCGGGAGCCCCTTTCCCGAAGGATAAGGTGACCACGGTCGACCAGATCCAGAAGGATCCGATCTCGTCGGGGCCGTACAAAGTCGACGAGTACAAGCGCGGCGAGTCGCTGACCCTGGTCCGCAATGAGAACTGGAACGCCGAGACCGACGACATCCGTCCGGCCTATCCCGACGGCTACAAGTTCACAGTCAGCCTCGATCAGAACACGATCGATCAGCGGATGATCTCCGGTCAAGGCGACGATGCCAACGCGGTCTCGGCGTCGACCAACCCGGTGGTCGCGGCCAACCTCGCGAAGATCACCCAGGATCCCAAGCTCTCTGAGCGCACGGTTCAGAGCATACCCTCCTGCAACTACTTCATGGTCATGAACAACACCAAGGAGTCACTGGGGGATAAGAAGGTCCGACAGGCCATCAACTGGGCTGTGGACAAGTCGAGCGTGGTCAACGCCAGCGGTGGCCCACAGTTGGCCGATGTCGCACCGAACCTGCTGCTGCCCAGCGTTCCGCAGTATGACGACACCGACCCCTATGCCACCGAGGGAAACACGGGCGATCCCGAGAAGGCCAAGGCTTTGCTCAAGGAAGCAGGCGCGGAGAACCTCAAGCTGACCATGGATGTTCGTGCACTGCCGATGTGGCAGGCGCAGGCAGAAGCGGTGCAGCAGTCGCTGAAGAAGGTCGGCATCGAGGTCAAACTCAACGTCATCGACCAGGCGAAGTTCTACGAGGTCCTGGCCACACCGAGCCAGCAGAACGAGCTCGCGATCACCGGCTGGTGCTCCAATGGCTGGTTCTCCGGCGAACCGCTGTTGGGACCCCTGTTCGACGGTGAGCGAATCACGAAGACCGGCAACCTCAATCAGTCCCAGATCGATGATCCGAAATTGAACAAGGCCCTCGCCGAGGCGGCAGTCATGCCCGATCTCGACGACAAGACAGCGGCCTATGCCGAGATCAACGAACAGGTCCTCGAGCTCGCTCCCGTCGTTCCCCTGGTCCGCCCGCGCCCTCTGCAGCTCGTCGGTTCGAACGTCGGCGGAGCGTTCGCCAATCCGTCCAAGACCGGATACATCGACTACTCGCAGCTGGGGCTTCTCAAGCCGGAAGGATAGTTCACTCGTGACTGCTTCGCTTTCGAATCAGGTCGAGGAATTCGGTCGGCCCGGCCCGGGGGAGGATTTTTCCCCCGGGCCGGGAACCCTGAAGAGGATCCTGCGCAAACCGACAGTGATTCTGTCCACAGGGTTCCTCGTCTTCATCGTTCTCCTTGCGATCTTCGCTCCGCTCATTACTCAGCTCTCCGGCTACAGCCCCTACGAATTCGACGAAGGAGCCGTGGACCCGGCACTGGGTGGGTTGCCGCACGGGCAGTTCGGTGGCATCAGTGCCGAGCATTGGATGGGAGTCGAACCCCAGAACGGCCGTGACATCTTCGCTCGGATCGCCTACGGCGCGCGCGTCTCGATGCTCATCGGTATCGGCGCAACCGCGATCACCATGGTCATCGGCGTGGTCATGGGCGTGATCGCCGGCTTCCTCGGCGGGTTCGTCGATGCCGCGATCTCCCGGGTGACGGACTTTCTCATGGCGTTTCCAGCACTGATCTTCATGATCGCAATCCTCTCGGCCCTGCCGCAGGGGAACCGTCCTTTGCTCCTCGTCCTCGTCCTCAGTCTGTTCTCCTGGCCGGCCACGGCCCGCGTGATCCGCGGCCAGACTCTGTCTCTGAAGAATCGTGAATTCGTCGAGGCGGCCCGGACATCGGGTGCCGGCTGGGTTCCGCTGGTGTTCCGCGAAGTGCTTCCCAACCTTTCGGGAACCATCGTCGTCATGGCCACGCTGGCGGTGCCGACGTTCATCGCCACCGAGGCCGGCCTGTCCTTCCTCGGAGTGGGCATCACTCCACCCGATCCTTCGTGGGGGCAGATGATCGCATCGGCGGTGACCTGGTACTCCAGCGATCCGATGTTCTTCGCCATACCGGGTATGTTCCTGTTCCTCACAGTGCTCTCGTTCACCGTGCTCGGTGACAACCTCCAGAAGATCTGGGCGGGAGGACTCTGATGGCCATCTATCTCGTCAAACGATTGTTCGCGGCGCTGATCATCATGCTGCTCGTCGTGTTCTTCACCTTCGTCATCTTCTTCCAACTCTCACCGGATCCGGCCGCCAGCATCTGCGGGCAGACCTGCACACCGGAGAGGATCGAGGCGATCCGGGACCAATTGGGACTGAACGAACCGTTCTTCACTCAGTTCTTCACGTTCCTCGCCGCAATCTTCGTCGGCCGCGATTACGGTTCGGGTGCCTCGGTGGTCCACTGCAACGCCCCGTGCATCGGGTACTCGTTCCAGACCAACCAGGATGTCCTGCAGGGGATCGTCGATCGTCTGCCGGTCTCGGTGACCATTGCCGTCGGTGCCGCGGTCCTGTGGCTGCTCTCCGGTGTGGCCGCGGGCGTGATCAGCGCTGTGAAGGAAGGCACCTGGTGGGATAAGGGAGCGATGATGTTCGCCCTGGCCGGGATCTCCCTGCCGAACTACTTCGTGGCCTTAGTCCTGCAATACCTCCTCGTCGTGCAGCTCCAATGGCTGCCGTTCCCGACGGTGGTCCCGTTCACTGACAGTCCAGTGCAGTGGTTCCAGGCCTACCTCATGCCGTGGATGGTGCTTGCGCTCATGTACGCGTCGATGTACGCGCGGCTGACCCGGACCAATGTCATCGACACCATGGGAGAGAACTTCATGCGCACGGCCCGTGCCAAGGGCCTGGGACGCAGCGCCGTCCTCATCCGGCACGGACTGCGTCCGTCATTGACCCCGATCGTCACACTCCTGGGCGTCGACTTCGCCACATTGCTGGGCGGAGCCCTCATCACCGAGACGGTCTTCGGACTCAACGGCGTCGGCCGGTACGCCTACGACGCGATCGCCGTCAACGATCAGCCCGTGATCATGGGTGTGACGCTTGTGGCCGCCTTTGCCGTGATCATCGCCAACATTGTGGTCGACCTGCTCTACCGGGTGCTCGACCCCCGAGTGAGAGTGAGCACCTCATGAGCGCACATCCGTCGAGAGCTGCAAGTGACGCTCCGGTCCTGTCTGTGCGGGATCTTCGCATCGAATTTCCGCTCGGCGTCGTCGTCGACGGAAGCTCGTTCGACATCGCACGGGGCCAGACGATGGGACTGGTCGGCGAATCAGGGTCGGGCAAGTCGATGACCTCACTGGCGATCATGGGTCTTCTGCCGAAAGAGGCGACGACAACAGGGTCGGCGCGATTCCACGGAAACGAACTGCTCCATCGGTCCGATGCCTCAATGCGGCGGACCCGCGGCGACCAGATCGCGATGATCTTTCAGGATCCTCTGTCCTCGCTCAATCCCTACTACACGGTCGGCTTCCAGATCGCCGAGGCCTACCGTGCTCATAAGGGAGGCACGAAGGCAGCGGCGATGAGGAAGGCCGCCGAGGCGATGGATCGAGTGCGCATCCCCGACGCCGCCGGCCGCGTCGGACACTACCCCCATCAGTTCTCCGGGGGTATGCGCCAAAGAGTGATGATCGCGATGGCGCTCGTGTGCGAACCCGACCTCATCATCGCCGATGAACCGACAACGGCCCTTGACGTCACCGTCCAAGCCCAGATCCTCGATCTGCTCGCTGAGGTGCAGGAGATGACGCAGGCGGCGATGCTGTTCATCACCCACGACCTGGCCGTCGTCAGCCAGATCTCCGACCATGTGACGGTGATGCGGTTCGGCCGGACTGTCGAACAGGGCACTGCGGAGCAGATCTTCTCGAGCCCGCGCAAGGACTACACCAGAGCGCTGCTTGCCGCGACACCGCGTCTCGACGACGTCGTCGATCTTCCCGAGCCCATTCTTACGAAAGGGGGCGAGTGAGCATGAGCGACATCGCCACGCCGCTGCTGGCGGCCAAGGACCTGAGCAAGGAGTTCCGCACTGGCCGCAGAGAGACATTCACTGCGGTCGAGGGAGTCTCCTTCGATGTCCACCGGCGACAGACGCTGGGCATCGTCGGAGAGTCCGGTTCGGGAAAGTCGACCACGGCGCGGATGATCGCACGCCTCATCGATCCTACGTCCGGGTCTGTGGAGTTCCAGGGTGAGGAGATCACCCAGCATTCGGGTGCGTCACTGCGGGACTTTCGCAGCGGCGTCCAGATGGTCTTCCAGGATCCGTACTCCTCGCTCAACCCGCGTCACACCGTCGAAGAGGTGGTGTCGGCACCCCTCCGCTATCAGAAACGGACGGCCGCGGGTGGCTGCCGGAGCATGGTCAAGGCGGCGATGGAGCGAGTCGGACTGAACCCCGATCACTCCACTCGCTATCCGCGCCAGTTCTCCGGAGGGCAGGCCCAACGCATCGGCATCGCTCGCGCCCTCATCGTCGAACCGAAGCTCGTCATCTGCGACGAGGCGGTCTCCGCCCTCGATGTGTCGGTTCAGGCGCAGGTGCTCGAGCTGTTGGTCGACCTGCAGCGCGAACGCGACATCTCCTACATCTTCATCGCCCACGATCTGGCGGTTGTGCGACAGATCGCCCACAAGGTTGCCGTGATGCAGAAGGGCCGGATCGTCGAGCAGGGGCCGCGGGACGAGATCTTCGATGACCCGCAGCACGAATACACGAAGGCCCTGCTCGCCTCGGTCCCGAGCATCGATCCCCGCTGGGACGCGGGCCGGCGTTCCTGACCGATACAACCACCTCGGCGGTCAGCATCGTCACCGACCACCGAATCTCCACCATCTCCACACACAGGGAAGGACCTCAACCCAATCATGTCTGACACACAGACTCAGTCACAGCCCACGAATCAGCCGGCGGACCCACCGCAACCGGTCGATGACTTCGTCACCACTGTCCATGAGCTACAACTGCCCGACGGCTTACTCCGGTATCGGGCCCAGGCGGGCCGGATGGTCATCGGCTCCGAAGTCGTTGAGGACGGAGTGTTCGCCGGCCTCAAGCCCAAGGCACAGATCTTCCTCACCTCCTACACCGCCATCACTGAGGGCACCGACGACGGTCAGGATGCTCAGCGTCCTGTCGTCTTCGTCTTCAACGGAGGCCCGGGATCGTCATCGGCCTGGATGCACATCGGCCTCTTCGGTCCACGGCGGGTGGTGGCCAACGACGTCAATGATCGCACCCCGCCGCCCTACGGTCTCGTCGACAATCTTGAGACGACTCTGGCTCACGCCGATCTGGTCTTCATCGACCCGGTGACCACGGGATACTCCCGCACCGCAGAGGGGGAGAAGCCGGAGGACTTCCACGGGTTCACTGGGGATCGCGACGTCGTCGGCGAGGCGATCCGGCTGTGGCTGACACGGAACAATCGGTGGATCTCACCGAAGTTCCTCGCCGGGGAGTCCTACGGAACCACCCGTGCTGCGGCCCTGGCCGGACATCTGGCCAAACGACATGGGATCGCCTTCAACGGCATCCTCCTCATCTCGGCCGTCCTCGATTTCGCCACGATCGATTTCGCGGAGGGCAACGAAGCGCCCTACATCCACTACCTGCCGACGTTTGCCGCCATCGCGCACTATCACGGCAAACATCCGGGGCGCGAGCTCGAAGATGTCGTCGCAGAGGCGACGGATTTTACCCATGGGGACTTCAGCCAGGCGCTTGCGCGCGGACACCGGCTCGAGGCCGCCGAACACTCCCGGATAGCTGCGAAGCTGGCCGAGCTCATTGGGATCGATGAGAAGTTCGTCCGGTTGGCCGACCTTCGCATCGACGAGTTCACCTTCTTCACCGAACTGCTCCGCGATCAGCGACTGCGCATCGGTCGCTTGGATTCCCGCTTCACCGCGCATCCGGGGAAGGTGGCCTCCGAGGTGCTGGGCGACGACCCTTCGTATCCGGCGATCCAGTATCCCTACACCGTGGGCATCAATCATCTGCTGCGTGCCGAACTCGGATACGAATCGGACCTCACCTACGAGGTGCTGACATCCAGAGTCCATCCATGGTCGTACAAGGAGTTCGAGAACTCCACCGTCAACACTGCCGAAGATCTCGCTTTCGCGATGCGCATGAATCCGCATCTCAAGGTCTACGTGGCTTTCGGGTATCACGACTCGGCGACGCCGTTCGCCGCCTCGGAGCATGTGCTTGCGCACCTGCGCATTGCCGATGAGTCCCATGATCAGATCGTTCGTCGCTATTACCCGGCCGGGCACATGATGTATGTCGACCAGCAGGTCCGGGTCGAGCAGCTGCGCGATATCGCAGACTTCGTCGCTTGGTCGATCGGAGACGGTGCCAAGCCTGAGTCGAACCAACCCATCTGAGCCGGACGGTCTCGCGCACCGAGCCGGTCGGCAACACGCCAAGACGATCATCATCGAGAACAGGAGAATCGACGTGCCCGAGAGCCATCATCGAGGCAGCTCACATGCAAGGGCGTCAGCCGAAGGCAGGAAGCTTGCCAACATCATCAATGCGGAGTGGACGTGGAGAGAGGCCGAATTCGGGTCACTGTCTCAGAAGGCCTCCGTCGTCGACTACTTGCCGGATGTCGGTGAGGCCTCGCAGTTGCGTCGGCAGCAGATGTGGGAAAACACGCTCGGCAAACTCGATTCGGTCAGTACCGATACTCTCACTGTGGAGGAGACTATCGACTTCGAGGTCTACCGCCAGCAGTTGGTCACCTTGGTCGAGGCGCAGAGATACCGGATGTGGGAGAGACCGGCAACGGCGGATTCTGCCTTCTGGCGCACGCTCGCCTTCGACGCCTACCGTCTTGTGTTTGAAGACGTCGGTTCGGCTCGGGCATACATCAGCTTGCTCGGCGACATTCCACGGTTCTTCGATCAGCAGATCGAGAACATGAGGGCCGGGGTGGCTCGAGGCTTTGGGCCGGCCAGGGTGTGCATGAGCGGACGAGAGGAACCGGTGCGGGTCGTCGCCGAGACCGAGGACGTCACCGAGCTGTCGTTCTTCGGACCGTTCCGAAGAATCCCGGCGGTCGTGCCCGAACAGGTTCGAACCGAACTCCACGCGGCGGCCGCTCAGGTGCTCTCGGCCGAGGTCGTGCCCGCTTACCGGAAACTTCTTGACTTCCTGACAACGGAGTATCTGCCCAATCTGCCCGAATCGATCGCCGCGGTCGACCAGCCGGATGGTCTCGAGTTCTACCGGTCCCAGATCAGGGAGTATTCGACGACGGATCTCAGCCCGCAGCAGATCTTCGACCTCGGACAGGTCGAAGTGAAGAAGATCCGGGAGGAGATGGAGGACGTCGCCGTCGAACTCGGCTATCCCGACGACCTGCCGGGCCTGTTCGAGTTCATGCGCACGAGTCCGCAGTTCTATGCAGCGACTCCTCGTCAACTGTTGTCCGAAGCCGCATACACGTGCAAGGCTTTCGACCGGGTGGTCCATCAGTACTTCGGGCGTCTGCCGCAGCAGCGCTTCGCCATCATGGAGACACCGGCGGAGATCGCGAAATTCGACACGTTCGGCCGGGGTGCTCCCGACCGGTACCTGCTCAACACGTACAACTTGCCGGCGCGACCACTGTATTCCCTGCCGGCACTGACCCTGCACGAATCTGCGCCCGGACATTCGTTCCAGATCTCGCTAGCTGAGGAGCTCGAGCTCGCCGACTTCCGTCGGCTCTACATCTCGGCCTTCGGCGAGGGCTGGGGCCTCTATACCGAACGCCTCGGCGATGAGATGGGGATGTACGAGACGCCGTTCGAACGCATGGGTATGCTGTCGTTCCAGATGTGGCGGGCCGCGCGCCTCGTCGTTGATCCGGGCATGCATGCGCTCGGGTGGAGCCGGGAGCAGGCGCAGGACTTCCTGCGGGACAATACGGCGATCGCCGAACATGAGATCGTCACGGAGATCGACCGGTACATCTCCTGGCCCGGGCAGGCCACTGCCTACTACCTCGGGCAACTGACGATTCAGCAGCTGCGGCAGGAGGCCGAGGAGACGCTGGGCGAGGACTTCTCGATCAGGGACTTCCACGACACGGTGCTCGGGATGGGCAGCGTCCCGCTCACTGTGCTGCAGGCACACGTGCGCGCAGCTATCCGCTCGGCAGCCGCCGATCGGCAGGCTCAGGCGGCCCCCGGACACTGAGGATCTCGCCTCTTTTAACGTCGACCCCGGTCGGATCTGAGTCCGGCCTGGGTCGAGCCATGTCGCTCAGTGCTGCCCCGCTTTCTCCTCGGCGACCATCGATTTCACGTCCTCGCGGAGTTCCCGGGCGTCGTAGACGATGCCCGAGCGCAGAGTGAAGTCGACTCCGCCGACGCGGTTGATGCCGGACTCTTCGGCGCGGAGATGACCGTGGCCGTAGAGGACCTTGAAGTTGCTCAGGGGGTTGTCCTTGACGATGAGCAGGTCGGCGATCTTGCCGGGTTCGACGGAGCCGAGCTCGTCGTCGATGCCGAGAAGCGCGGCGCTGCTCAGCGTGGCGGCGCGGACGACTTCGAGGGGGTGGAACCCCGCTTCGAGGAGGAGCTCAAGTTCTTCGATGAGGCCGAATCCGAAGACCTTGTAGATGAAACCGGAGTCCGACCCGGCCGTGACCAAGCCACCAAGATTCTTGTAGTCGTTGACGAAGGACATCCATTTGACGTAGGCGTGGCGCCAAGCGATCTCGTCCTCGCTTGTCCAGTCGCCCATGTAGGAGCCGTGTTTGTCGGCCGAGGGCTGGAAGAACTCCCACAGAGTGGGGGAGGTGAAGTCGGAGTGCCATTCGGAGGTGCGCACTCGGGCGGCGTCGCGGGACCCGATGTAGATGTTGAATGTCGGGCTCAATGCGGTTCCGAGTTCGAGGAGCTCCGCGAGGGTCTCGTGCCAGGCGCTGCTGCCGCGCTCGGCGGTCTGCAGCCACAGGTGGGCGCCTTGGCTGAAGCGCTGGGGTTCGCTGTTGTGGTTGTAGTCGGTGGGCACGTGCTGGAGCGTGCGGTCGCGGAACATCGCCTCGGGGATGCCGTACCAGTGTTCGATGCTGTTCAGTCCCCACCTCGCCGAGGTGAGGGCGTTGACCTGCGCGGCTCGGCGCTGATCGTGGTGGCAGGCGGTCCGCAGACCACGTGCTTGTGCCGCTTCGACGGCGGCACCGAAAACAGTGGGGGAGGTGCCGAAGAACTTCACTCCGTTCGCTCCGCGGTCGGCGACCTCATTGACCCACGCGGTTGCCTCGTCAGCCGTGACCGGGGTGGGCCCGTCGAGGGTTCCGGCACGCAGTGCGGGATAGATGTGCAGGCGCGGGGCCGCGATTTCGTTGGCTGCGGCTCGTCGGGCCTCGGAAACGGTCCAGTCGAGGCCGTTGAATGCACCGAGTTCGCGGATGGTGGTCACGCCGTGGCCGAGCCAGAGTTTATAGACATAGTCGGCGTTCGGTGCCTGCTCGGGTTTGCCGATGTGGGCGTGGGAGTCGATAAGCCCCGGCAAGACGTAGGAGCCGTTGAGGTCCATGACTTCGGCGCCGTCGGTCGAGGGACGTTCGGTGAGGCTGCTCGCCCCGTTCGGTTCCCAGATTCCGGTGATCCTGTCGTCTTCGATCAGGATGTCTGCTGGCCCGTATGGGGCAGCGCCGGTTCCGTCGACGATCATGACATTGCGGAGGATGAGCCTGGGGTAGGGTCCCGATCCGGTGCTCCGGGTGGGGGCGGCGATCTGGCCAGTGGATCCGAGCGTCATTGGCGGTCTCCTCAGTGGTTGTGGGTACGAGTGGTGCGCTCTTCGCTGAGCTTGTTCAATACTCGCTCAGGCTAACGCGACAGTCAGCGTCTTGTGCAGATCAACCGGGATGTAGGACACAAATGCTCCATGCGACTAGAACGCGCCTGACCTTCACGCCCGAATTCGATCACCGGAACCCCAGCTTCACCGAGATCTCCCGCGCCGCAGACTTCATCACCGGCACAAGTGCCTGCATCCGTTCCTTCGGCATGTAGGGACGAGTAGCCGACAGCGAGACTCCTGCGACAATGCTTCCGCTGCCGTCCCGAATGGGAGCGGCCACGCACCGGATCCCTGGTTCGTTCTCCTCGAGGTCGAGCGAGGCACCATCGTGGGTATAACCCTGCATCCGTTTGACGAAGGCCTCGACTGCGGCTGAGTCTGCACCTGGATTCTCCGCCAGGAAGATCCGCTCCCATCGGTTCTCCTGTCCGAGCAGCAGCGCCTTCCCGACACCGGTGCGAGTCATTGGCATGCGGTGGCCGATGCGAGAGCGCATCTCAGCACCGCGCGTCCCGGGGATCTTGTGGAGGTAGAGCACCGACTCACCATCCTCGACCGAGAGATGAATCGTATCCTGGGTCCGCTCCGCAAGAGCATCAAGGCTCTCCCGGGCGACCACCGGCAGCGGATCCTGATTGAGTGCAGTGAAGCCGAACTCGATGAGAGTAGAACCCAGACGAAACTCGCCCGGTGAACCGTGCCTCAGATAGCCCATGTGCACCAGTAGCTGGATCATCCTGTGCGCACTCGATCGACCGATTCCCGTGGCGTCGACGACGGACTTCAACGTGGTGGACCCATGGGCGACTGCGCTGACGATCTGTAGCCCTCTGGCAAGGGTCTGAGTGCCCTGGGGAATCGCATTGCTGACAACGGTTCCAGATTCTTCGATCATCGCCCCAGTATGTCACTTATCCCACATATAGGGACACTGGTGGCGCATGATGGAACGCCTGCCCATAGTGGCTCTTATGGCAAAACTGGCAACAACCGAGGCCCCGCAGATGATCGGCCTCGACTGGGGGACGAGCTCACTGCGAGCCTTCCTCATTGGCAGCGACGGAGGCGTCCTCGCTGAACGCAACGGATCAGACGGGATCATGGCCGTCGGTCCGGATACCGGCGACCTCAAAGGTGACTTTTCCCGGCTCGCTCACGCCGCCATCGGCGACTGGCTCAGCGATCACGGCCACCTCCCTCTCCTCGCCTGTGGAATGATCGGTTCGACCCAGGGAATCGCCGAGGCGGGCTACCTCGACCTGCCCACCGAACTTTCTGCTCTGGGCGGGCATCTGACCTCAGTCGAACTGACCATCGGCGAACTCCACATCGTGCCCGGACTGCAGAAGACATCGACCGAAGCGACTGCCCCCGATGTCATCCGCGGAGAGGAGACCCAACTGCTCGGTCTGCTCGATGCAGAGCAGGCCGACGCGACCACGGTGATCCTTCCCGGCACGCACACCAAATGGGTGAAGTGCCAGGGCCAGCGCGTGACTGATTTCTCCACCTCGATGAGCGGAGAGATGTTCGGTCTTCTGAGCACCTCGTCGATCCTCAGCCGTCTGGCCGAATCCACCGATGACTTCCACCCCGACGTCTTCGACTGGGGACTGAGCGTCGGCGCTGACGATCCCGCCGCGCTCATCTCCTCGATCTTCTACGCACGCACCTGGGCCCTCGACGGACGACTGCACGCCGAGGAGGTCAACGACTACCTCTCGGGAATGCTCATCGGCGCCGAGGTTGCCGCCCAGCTCACGACAACAGCCGGCTCTGACGCCCCCGTCATCGTCTGTGGAACCGCGGACCTGACGATGCGATACTCACGCGCCCTCCTTCGACACGGGCGACAGACGACAGAAGCGGATCCGCGTGCTGCTGCCGCTGGACTCTTCCGCATCGCCGAACAATCCGGCCTCGTGCCGACCAAGGAGAACACCAATGACTGACACAGTTCCCACCGGCCTCATCGCCATCCTCCGCGGGGTTCGCTCCGACGAGGTCCTCGACATCGCCGAGGGCATCGTCGCTGTCGGATTCTCCGCCATCGAAGTTCCGCTCAACTCACCGGACCCCTTGATTTCGATCGAGGCGTTGGTCAATCGATTCGGTGATGAGGTGGAGATTGGTGCTGGCACGGTTCTCACCGCACGGCAGGTCCGCGACTGCAAGCGAGCCGGTGCCCGCATCATCGTCGCACCCGACACCGATACCGAAGTCATCCAGACCGCGCTCGGGTTGGGGCTCACCCCGTACCCGGGAGCCGCGACCCCGACCGAGGCGTTCGCTGCCATCAAGGCAGGCGCCACCAAGGTCAAACTCTTCCCATCCTCGGCCGTCGGGATCAGCGGGATGAAGGCGTGGAGCGAGGTTCTTCCTGCCGGCACCGAGCTCTATCCCGTCGGGGGAGTGGGACCCGTCAACGCTGCCGAGTGGCGGAACGCCGGTGCTGCCGGCCTGGGCCTCGGTTCCTCCCTCTATCGCCGAGGTGACCGCCCCGAAGACGTACATGACCGGGCCGAGGCGATCGCCTCGGCGTGGGCACAGGCCCACTGAACCCAACGACGACAAGCAAATGACTACACCAGACGAAGGGCCAGACCAATGAAGATCACGTCGATGACGACGTACACCGTGCCGCCGAGGTGGCTGTTCCTCAAGATCGAGACGGATGAAGGGATCGTCGGCTGGGGCGAGCCGATCATCGAAGGTAAGGCCGCCACGGTGGCAGCCGCCGTCGATGAACTCTCTGACCTGCTCATCGGCAAGGATCCCGCAAACATCGAGGACCTGTGGACGATCATGTACCGCGGGGGCTTCTACCGCGGTGGGCCGATCCTCATGAGTGCGATCTCCGGTATTGATCAGGCGCTCTGGGACATCAAGGGCAAGGCACTCGGCCAACCGGTGCACCAGCTGCTCGGCGGGAAGGTCCGGGATCGGATCCGCACCTACTCGTGGATCGGCGGAGACCGACCCTGCGACACCGCGGCAGCGGCACTCGAGACGAAGAACCGCGGGTTCACCGCCGTGAAGATGAATGCGACCGAAGAGCTGCAGTACATCGACTCCTACACCAAGGTCGACCAGGTCATCGAAAACGTGCAGGCTGTACGGGAAGCCACCGGCGACGAATTCGGCATCGGCATCGACTTCCATGGACGTGTACACAAGCCGATGGCCAAGGTCCTCATCAAAGAACTCGAACCCTATCGACTCCTCTTCATCGAAGAACCGGTGCTCTCCGAACACTTCGGCTCGCTGCGTGACGTCATGGCGAACACCCCGACGCCGATCGCGCTGGGGGAGCGACTGTTCTCACGCTGGGACTTCCGCGAGGTGATCGCCTCCGGTGCCGTCGACATCATCCAGCCCGATGTCTCCCACGCAGGCGGTATCACTGAGACGCGGAAGATCGCGATGATGGCCGAAGCCTACGATGTCGCGCTCGCGCTGCATTGCCCACTGGGCCCGATCGCGCTCGCCTCCTGCCTGCAGGTCGATGCTGGCAGCTACAACGCGTTCATCCAGGAACAGAGCCTGGGCATCCATTACAACACGAGCAACGACCTGCTCGACTACGTCACCGACCCGACGGTGTTCAACTACGAAGACGGCATGATCGACATCCCTTCCGGGCCCGGGCTGGGCATTGAGGTCAATGAGGAGTACGTCATCGAACGTGCAGCTGAAGGACACCGGTGGCGCAACCCCATCTGGCGTCACAGCGACGGCTCCTTCGCGGAATGGTGAGTCGGCGGATTGGGTAAGAGAGAAGGACGTTCAAGGATGAACTCACAGACTACAGTGACAAAGCAACGTCGTGCTGCCTCGCCGGGGCGAGCCAGGTGGTGGATCCTCGGCTGGCTTCTGGCAGCGATGATGATCAACTATATGGATCGATCGTCGTTGTCTATCGCGGCCCCGCATATGATCGACGAACTGGGGCTGACCGCTGCCGACATCGGGTTGCTGGGCACCGCATTTTCTCTGACCTACGCGTTCTTCCAGCTGCCCGGCGGATGGCTGACTGATCGACTCGGCGCTAAACCGGTCTACGTCATTGCACTGGGCTTCTGGTCGATCGCGACCTCACTCATGGCATTTGGCCACCACATGTGGCACTTCATGATCTCGCGCATCCTGCTCGGCGTCTTTGAAGCCCCGGTCTCACCCACCTCGGCGAAGATTGTCTCCGAATGGTTCCCGCCAAGGGAACGTGGAGCGGCAGTCGGAGTCTACGACTCTGGAAGCAAATGGGGCCCGGCAGTGGCACCACCGATTCTCACCTTCCTCATCCTCGGGTTCGGGTGGCGCGCCATGTTCGTCATCCTCGGTGTGCTCGGCATCATCGTGGCGATCGGCTTTTGGGTCTTCTATCGTTCCCCGGAACACGATCGCAGGGTCTCAGCAGCAGAACTCGAACACATCCGAGCGAGAGAAGAAGACAACAACGCTCCAACAGGCCACATCCCTTGGCTGCGTCTCTTCACCAAGCCACAGACCTGGGCGATGGTGCTGGGATTCGTTGCCGTGGTGTGGACCCTCAACATCTTCGTGACTTTCCTCCCGCTGATGCTGGGCGACATCTATTCCGTCGCTGACGAGGCGCTTGGGTGGTACACGGCGATCCCGTTCGCTGTCGGCGGCATCGGCGGAATCCTCGGTGGATGGTTCACCACGAAGTACTCGAGGATGCGGTCTCATCTGGCGCCTCTTGCCTGCAAGCGGCGGATTGCTGCAGTCTACGGCGGGGCGCTCGCCATCTGTTCGATTCTCGTCGGTGTCACCACCGGCCACTTCGCTTTGCAGCTGACAGCGATGAGCATGGCGCTGTTCTTCTGCGGAGCACTGAGCACTGAGCGCTGTGGGGTGGTCGATTCCCGCTGATGTCGTGACCGGAAGTCGTGTCGCATCGCTGGGGTCCATCCAGAACTTCGGCGGCTATTTCGCCGGCTCGCTCTCGCCCTGGCTCACAGGCGTGCTGGTGACGACTACGGGGTCCTACCTCATTCCATTCGTCCTCGGAGCCGTTGTCGCGGTGATCGCGGGGATCGCCTATCTGCTCCTGCTACGTGCCCCGATTCGGGTAGACAGCGCCGCCACAGAGATCGGAGACACCAGCTCATGACGAAAACCGCTGAGCCCACGACCACGCGGCCGACACGGATGCGATACATCATCGCGCTCCTTTTCTTCATCACCGTCGTCATCAACTACATGGACCGGGCCAACCTGTCCATTGCGATGCCGGCACTGTCTCAGGAATTCGATCTCACCACCGGCCAGCAGGGACTTCTGCTCTCGGCCTTCGGGTGGACCTACGCCGCGATGCAGTTGCCCGGTGGGTGGCTCGTTGACCGGGTGAGGCCGCGGGTGCTCTATGCCTCCTGCCTCGTGCTGTGGTCCCTGGCCACGCTGTTCATGGGTATGTCTGGTGGGTTCGTCGCTCTTATCATCCTCCGGCTCTTGGTCGGCGGGTTCGAAGCTCCGGCATACCCGATCAACAACAAGGTGGCCACGGCGTGGTTCCCCGAGCGTGAGCGCGGACGGGTCATCGCCTTCTACACCTCGGGCCAGTTCATTGGCCTCGCCCTGCTCACCCCTGTGCTGTCCTGGCTGCAGACGGTGCTCACCTGGCACTGGGTGTTCATCCTCACCGGTGTCGTCGGCGTCATCTGGGCTTCGATCTGGTGGTTCGTCTATCGCGAGCCGCGTGACAAGTCGGGAGTCAACCAGGCCGAGATCGATCTCATCGCCTCCGGCGGGGGATTGGTCGATGTCGAGAGTGGTACGAAGAAGGAGACTAAGCCGAAGCTCAGATGGTCCGACGTCAAGGTGGTGCTGACCCGGCGGAAGCTGTGGGGCATTTACCTCGGCCAGTTCTGCCTGACATCGACTCTGTGGTTCTTCCTCACCTGGTTCCCGACATACCTCGTTGATTACCGCGGGATGGACTACATCGAGTCGGGCTTCATGGCCTCCCTTCCGTTCATCGCAGCGCTCGTCGGGGTACTGCTTTCCGGGTGGGTCTCGGACCTCATGGTCAAGAAGGGCCTCACGCTCGGTACGGCCCGCAAGCTGCCGATCATCATCGGTCTCGCAATGACGGTGTTCATGCTCGGGGCGAACTATACGGATTCGACTGCGTTGGTGATCGTGTTCATGTCGATCGCGTTCTTCGGCAACGGCTTCGCCTCGATCACCTGGTCGCTGGTTTCCGCTTTGGCACCGGAACGGCTGCTCGGTCTGACCGGAGGCATGTTCAACTTCATCGGCAACCTCTCGTCGATCGCCACACCGATAGTCATCGGCTTCCTCGTCACCGACATCGACTTCGCTCCAGCGTTCGTCTACATGGCTGCGATCACTATCGTCGGTGTGCTGTCGTACGTGTTCCTCGTTGGGAAGGTTGAGCGGGTGGAGGAGTAGGTGGGCAACGCCCGTCCGAACTTAACCGGGCAAGAGCAAAATCGTGCCGGTGGTGGCAATTGCGGCGATTTCGTCTTTCGGCCTATGGGGTTCTAGGCTTCACAAAATGTAATGACCTCCCGCGTCTCCCAGCAGATTTGTGCATGCACGTTGGAGGCGAGATATCCCGGAGCCGGTAATCCGCTGGAAGCTGTCAGGATGATGGTGGACATGGCACCGAAACGCGGAGCTGTCGTGCCTTGATAATTTTGCCTACGGCGAAAGTGGTCCGCTTAGTGGACGGAGTCAACAGTTCCAGGGGAACGCCTTGAAGGGCGTTGACTGGTGTTGACTATGTTTGAACGTCCCAGCTGAACAGGGCTTACAGTGTTGGCTACGTTGACTGAGATTGATCATTTTTAGCTCTCTTGCGGACTATGTGCGGACTGGGATGAAGCTGACGAACTCCTCAACACATTGTCGCACCGGAGGTGGGCCCCAGGTCTGACTCCATCCGCGAGCACCATGTTGATGTCTCGCGTCTTCAACGGAACGATGACCCGAGACATCACAAGTTCTTGTTCGAAGACGAGCAACTTCCATACCAGTCGTTTGGGAAGACATGTTATCGGATCGTGGCTCTCAGCAGGGATAAGTCCCTTCTATAGAAGGCATAATCAGGTGTATGACAGTGATGGCTTTTGACGAGGTGTTCGACCGCCTCTACTTTTCCGCAACCAGTGAATATGACAAGGGTTCGAAGTTCGAGGAACTCCTTGAGGCCTATCTCCAGACGGAACCGAAGTACGCTGATCAGTTCTCCAAAGTTTGGCGGTGGCAGCACTGGCCCGGTCGCGCTGGCCGCGTGGATACCGGCATTGATTTGGTTGCTGAGGACCGGTATACGGGTGAACTCGTGGCGATCCAGGCGAAGTTCTATGACCCGGAACGCAAGCTCCAAAAAGGCGATATCGATTCCTTCTTCACGGAGTTAGGGAAGGAGCCCTTCAGCCGTGGCATGATCGTCTCATCTACCGACGGATGGTCCTCACACGCTGAAGCAGCCCTGGCCGATCAGACCAAAGAAGTCCAACGCATCCGGTTGCGGGACTTCGCTGAGTCGACGATCGATTGGTCGGTGTTCGACCTCGACCGCCCACACGAACTGTCGACGAAACCAGGAAAACAGCCCAGGAAGTATCAGCGCGAAGCCATCGACGCCGTCATTGAAGGATTCTCCACCCATGATCGCGGGAAGTTGATCATGGCCTGCGGGACCGGCAAAACATTCACCGCCCTGTCGCTGGTCGAACAGTATGTGCCCGCTGGTGGCAGTGTCCTCTTCCTTGTGCCCTCGATTGCTCTTCTGCAGCAGACACTCAACGAGTGGACTGCGCAAGCCACCACATCGCTACGTCCTTTCGCGGTATGTTCGGACACCTCGGTGGGCCGTCGGCAGACCGAAGACGTTTCGGCGCACGATCTCGGATTCCCTGCAACAACGGATCCGTCGAAACTGGCTGCGCGGTTCAATATTTCGACCGGTGACGAGTCGATCAGTGTGGTGTTTTCGACATATCAGTCGATTGATGTCATCCACCAAGCCCAGCAGGTCGGTACTCAACGTGGCGAAGCTGGTCTGCCCGGGATGGGTGCGTTCGAGAAGGGGCTGCCTGAATTCGACCTCATCATCTGCGATGAAGCCCACCGCACCACGGGAATCTCCCAGCCGGGTGCTGATGATTCGGCGTTCGTACGTGTCCATAATGATGAGTTCATTCACGCGAAGAAACGTTTGTACATGACTGCGACTCCTCGAATCTATGTCGAGGACTCGAAGACGAAGGCCGCCCAGGATGGTGTGGCCGTGTACTCGATGGATGATGAGGACACGTATGGTCCTGAGTTCCACCATCTCGGGTTCGGACGCGCCGTTGAACTCGGCCACCTCTCTGATTACAAGGTCCTCATCCTCGCAGTTGACGAAGCATCAGTGGCGTCCTCGTTCCAACGATTGCTATCCGAGGACGGGGATCTCAACCTGGATGATGTCGCCAGGATTGTTGGCTGTTGGAATGGGTTATCGAAGCGCGGTGTGCATGGGCAGCGGCTGGCGATCAATGATGATTCGCCGATGCACCGGGCTGTTGCGTTTGCCCGCAATATCAAGGAATCGAAAGCGATTGCCGACCAGTTCGAGAAAGTCGGTCGTGAACTCATCGTTAACCGCACCGACGAGCAATCGAAGCTGCGGATGGAAGCCGAGCATGTGGATGGGACGTTCAACGTTCTCGAACGCTCTAAACGCCTCGACTGGCTGCAAGCCGATGCGGGAGAGGACACTTGCCGGATCCTCACTAATGCGAAATGTCTCACTGAGGGTGTGGATGTTCCCAGTCTGGATAGCGTGCTGTTCCTCAACCCCCGCAATTCCCAGGTCGATGTCGTACAGGCTGTGGGGCGGGTGATGCGCAAATCACCAGGCAAGGAATACGGCTACATCGTCCTCCCCATCGCAGTCCCAGCCGACCAGGACCCTGAAACCGCGCTCAACGACAACAAGAAGTACAAGGTCGTCTGGGACGTGCTGCAAGCATTGCGAGCCCACGATGACCGGTTCGAGGCGATGATTAATAAGATCGATCTCGACAAGGATGCAAACAAGACTGTCGATGTCATCGGTATCGGCGGCTCAGACGATGAAGGCGACGGCTCGGATCGTTCAGCAGGGCAGAACTCAGCTGAGGCGCTGTTCACGATGGTGAACGCGGCTGATTGGGAAAACGCGATCTTTGCCCGCATGGTCAAGAAGGTCGGTGATCGCAGGTATTGGGAAGACTGGGCCACTGATGTCAAAGACATCGCTGACCGGCAGACTACTCGTCTGCACTCGATCATCGACGATCCCGACAACGCAACAGTGCGGACACGATTCGGTGAGTTCGTTGAGGGATTGCGCGCCAATCTCAATGACGGGATCAATGACGCTGACGCCGTCGACATGCTGGTCCAGCACATGATCACGAAACCAGTCTTCGATGCACTGTTCGAAGACTACGACTTCACTGCGCATAACCCGGTGTCGAAAGTCATGGATTCGATGCTCGCGGTGTTGGGTGAGTTCAACCTTGATACCGAGACGGGCAAACTCGACGAGTTCTACCGGTCGGTGCGAATCCGGGCCGAGGGCATCGAGTCGGCACAGGGCAAGCAGAAGATCATCACCGAACTGTATGAACGGTTCTTCAAGCTCGCATTCCCGAAGACCGCGGAATCCCTCGGAATTGTGTACACGCCCATCGAGGTCGTCGATTTCATTCTCCGCTCAGTCAATGACGTTCTCAAAGAGCACTTTGGGACCACTCTTTCGGGTGAGGGTGTACACGTGTTGGACCCATTCACGGGCACGGGTACGTTCATCACTCGTCTGCTGCAGTCGGGGCTGATCGATCCGGCGGATTTGGCCCGAAAGTATGCGAATGAGTTGCATGCGAATGAGATTTTGCTGATGGCGTATTACATTGCTGCGATCAACATTGAGGCCACTTTCCATGGTCTCCAACGCGAACACGCCACCAAAACCGGAGAAAATCCAGAACAAGTTGGGTATGAACCGTTTGAGGGAATCGTCCTCACTGATACGTTCCAGATGAGTGAGGACGGCGACACCCTCGACGAGCGCATGTTCGTCGGCAACAACGACCGAGTCATTGCCCAGAACGATCTGGACATCCGTGTGATTCTCGGGAATCCTCCGTACTCGGTGGGACAGTCCAGCGGTAACGATAACAACGCCAACCAGACCTATCCGACCCTGGACGAGTCCATTCGCTCCACCTACGCAGCCCAGTCGACAGCGACGAACAAGAACTCGCTATATGACTCGTATATTCGAGCCATCCGTTGGGCCTCGAATCGTGTCCTCGATTCCGAACAGGGTGGGGTTGTCTGTTACGTATCTAACGGTGGCTACATTGACGGCAACACGGCCGACGGGTTGAGAAAAACCCTGACCATCGAGTTCCACGATATCTACATCTACAACCTTCGCGGCAATCAGCGCACCGCTGGTGAACTCAGCCGTCGAGAGGGCGGCAAGGTTTTCGACGCAGGTTCACGGAATACGGTTGCAATAATGGTGTTGGTTAAGCTCCCTGGCAAGGTGGGGGAGTGTGTTCTGCACTATAAGGACATTGGCGACTATCTCGACCGGTCCACGAAACTGGCGACTCTGGAAGAGAACTCGCTGTCCACTTTGGTTTGGGACACTGTGATTCCGAACGAGTACGGGGACTGGATCAACCAACGCGACCCCAACTATGAAAACCATCCCCTCATCGCGGATAAGAAGGACAAGACGGGACGAACAATATTCTGCGTACAGTCTGGTGGCTTGAAAACGAACCGGGATGCGTGGGTGTACAACTTGTCGCGAGGGAAGGTTCTAGCCAATGCGGAAGCAATGATCGATTTCTACAACAACGAAGTTGACCGATGGGAAGCAGCTAGAAGGCCCGCCCGGGTAGATAGTTTTATCGACACCGATCCAGCAAAGATCAGTTGGTCCGGAAGTTTGAAGAATCGACTCGCGGCTGGAAAGAAGACGTATCCGATCGATTCAGCGTTACGTGAGTCGATGTATCGTCCGTTTCAGAAGGAATATGTCTACTTCTCCCCGGAACTAAACGAACGTAGATATCGGTTGAACGAGCTGTTCCCGACTCAGGAATCCACCAACCTCGGAATTGTCACCGTATCGCCTGGAGGGTCCGGTGAGCATGCATGCTTGATGGTCAACGCTATCCCGGACCTGCACGTGATCGAGACCAGTCAGTTCTTTGCGCGCTACTCTTATTCAGCTACTGCTGAAGACGCATTGCTTGAAGAGCCCACACAGCTCGACAACATCACTGATTGGGCATTGGATCAGTATCGGTCAACGTTTGGGCGAGATGTGTCAAAAGACGACATCTTTTTCTATGTCTATGGTTTACTGCATTCACCTGACTACCGGAATCAGTACGAGGCAGAACTAAAGAAGACCTTGCCACGCATCCCCCAAGTCAAGGGCCGTAAGAATTTTGACGCGTTTGTAGCATCTGGGCGTGAGCTGTCGGCTCTGCACATCGGGTACGAAAATGTGGAACCGTATCCGTTGGCTGAACGCATGACAACTGTCACGCCGGAAGACGAGTTCGAGCAGTTTGCAGTGACGAAGATGAAGTATGGCGGCAAAGCTGGCATGTGGGATAAGTCGGTCATCAAGTACAACAACTTCATCACTATCGAAGACATCCCTGAAGCAGCTCAGCGGTACATGTTGGGCTCCAGATCGGGCCTTGACTGGATTATCGAGCGGTACCAGGTAAAGTCGGATAAGGCCTCGGGTATCGTGAACGATCCCAACGACTGGTCGCGCGAACACAATCAACCTCGCTACATCATCGACCTGATCGGGAAGATCACCACCGTGAGTCTCGAGACCATGCGCATCGTAGATGCATTGCCTCCGCTGCGAGTGGAGTAGGCCATGGTGCGGCAAACATACGTGAGCACTCTGACGGCCCTTGAGACCTTTTTCGGTGATCGGCCTACTTCCGAACAGATCCAAGGGTTAAGCACGCATGACATCGAACGACTTGCACAACATGTAAACGAATCCTCTTCCACAACGGAACTCGCGAGCCCACCTCAAGATGCCCTTTACCCCGGATCCTGGGTTGCAGGAAATTGGCATGAACCGGTCGGGCAATACGACCTCAATCAGAGACTTCTGTATCACCGCGTCTTGGTGACTCATGATCCAATCGCGGATTTCTTTGGCATTCAGAATCGGTGGTTGTACGAGTACCGCGATATCCGAGCCGCAAATGGCAGCATGGCGATCTCTGGCGGTCCGAATCTCTGGAATCGGAATCTGCTCTACTCGTCGATCAAGGATAGTAGCGAGCAAGTTCGTCACTACTTGGCGAGGACGATTCCCTATATTTTCGAGCTGTCACCGCTTCTCAACGCGGGGGTGATACTGCCGCGGCCGCAATGGAAAGTCCTAAGAGATCGATACCATCAAATAGGTACTTCAGTCCGGCACGATGTAGCCAACGACTCGATGGTCATTGGTGCCCCAGAGATCGCAGAGAAACTGGGTCCGCTTCCTCTATGGGACAATCTCTTGGGTTTGCACGCTAGCCTGAATCAAGCTGTACACAAGTCGGATCAGCGCTGGGAGTGGCAATATGAGTTTGCTGAGCTGGCGAGACAGCTTGCATTTGCTGATCAGTATTCGACGGTATACGTTCCGCAGTCCTCCGCAGAGTTGCAACTTCTCCGTTTGAAGCTTGGACAGCTGACTGCGGAACAGGATACGGCACCGCGTCCAGAGACTCTAGCCGAGATCGCGAGGTTTGCGCTGCCGAACTTGAAGCTAGATGCCGAGACCGCAGTGGACATCCGACAGAACGAGTCTGCGTTTGATGAGTGGCGAAATAGAATTCGTTCGATTGATCGAGACTCTAGGGGTGACTCACATAGTCAGCTGCGCCAAAGAATTCAAGACGAGCTGACGCCTGTACGCAACTCGATTGAAAGTGTCTCCCTCGGTAGCGCTATGCGAAAAAGTGTTGAAGAGGACGGCATGATGGCTGTTCTGAGCACAATAGGATCGGGAAGCGCCGCATTGGCCTGGGGAACTAATCCTGGCCAAGCACTCGCTAGCGGAGTGTCGACAGGAGTGCTCGTTTGGCTTTGGCGTATGTTTCGGCGTCCCCGTTTAGAGGGAGAATCACTGATCTTCAACTCACTCCAACGAACTAGCTAGAACTGCGTGAATTAAGCGCCTTGCGGGTTCGCTTCTGACATTCCCAGTTTGAGATTTCCGTACCCACGGCGCAGTTGCTTCGGGAGCATCAATGTGCGTTGCCGAACCGTGTTCTGGCGTTATGCGTAGTACATCCCAACGCGAGGGCGATGTCTTCCCATGGATCTCCGGCGGCGCGTGCTTCGCGAATGATGGCGTTGCGGGCCTGCTGAGCCGCAAGCTCGGATAATCGAAGAGCTCCCAACATGTCCCCGTAGTCGTCGGAGTTGGCGGTGTTGGCGGCAGCGGACACCAGGACGTTGAGTGCCTGGACCCGTTTGGTCACCAGATCGTTGAACTCGGTGTCGATCATGCTGTTGCTCCATTCATCTTGGCACGCTCCACGGCACGGTAGACGGTCGCGCGGCTAACCCCCATAAGCGCAGCGACGTCCGATGTGGTGTGCTCGCCGGACTTGACCAATGCGACTAGATGACGCTCTTGTGCGCGGGAAAGTTTCGGTTGCTTGCCACGAAGCCGGCCTCGTGATCGGGCGACTGCCATTCCTTCGCGGGTCCTGGCTCGGATGAGGTCGGATTCGAACTCTGCGAACACCGCCATGATCGAGAAAAACATTCGGCCCATAGGATCAGACGGGTCATGAATAGAGCCGCTTAGAGACAGTACCGCCCCTGTCGCCTCGATCTCTTCAGCGATGTCACTCGCGTCTCGCACAGATCGTGCGAGACGGTCCAGCTTGGTAACCACAAGAGTGTCTTGCTCTCGGAGTGCCGCAAGGGCTTCTCGTAGGCCGGGTCGATCGCGGTTCGTTCCGGACAACCCCACATCGACATAGATTCGGTTCTCGTCGACGCCCAATCGGGACAAGGCCGTGCGTTGCGCGGTCAGATCCTCGTCCTGATGATGAGTCGAGCATCGGGCATATCCGATCAACATTGTTTGAACCTCTTCTTGCCTCAGTTATGGACCCGTCAGCGGGCGTATTACCGGGCGGGTCATACGAACACCATTTCCATACAGTTCGATTCTTGCGTGGGTCTGTGCGGTGGTCGGACAGTTTACATGCACCGGGGAGTCATAGAACGTTGGATTTGGGGTTAGGGAATCATCCGGACGAGTGTCAGGAGTTATCTAGAATCATGCTAAGTCGAGTGAGATCGGATGCATTACCGGGATCTACTCCAAGGCAGATGATTCTAAGGGGTGGAACAACCGATAATGCTATAGAAGCTGCCGCTGCGAATCCGTCCGAGAAGTTGATCGAGGAATCAGTGAGCTCGGTCATCGGGAGAGCTGTACGGGAAATTTGAGAGGATGGTGTTAGTTGATCTTGGATGCCGTTGCACCCAACCCCATCCGGATTCGGTGAATCGTCCTTGCAGATGTCGGCCCGCCAGCCCTGGTGGGCGTCCGAAAGGTAGGAAGAGTAGAGCTTAAGCTTTCAGTCGCTTCCGCCGTGCAGGGACGCCCGCCTTCGCGCGCAAATCGATTAATCCACCACAGAGCAGGATGAGAGATCCTGCATCAGTTCCCTGGTTACGTTCGATCGCTCCCATCCTGGTCGTGGCAATCTGGCACAGAGGCGGGAAGGGGCTGAATTTGCGACCACGTGACCTAATCGAGAAGCTTCCTCGTTTACGCATTCCCGGCCTTCGCGATCGGGCCCTGCAACCGTGACTGCTTCTTGGCGCGCTCACAGGTAGTCGGCCTCAATTTGGATCCTATCGTGGCTTCGGCGAACCGAGTCTAGCCGCCAATTGCAACAGCCAAACCGAGCTCCAGCTTGGTGATCGTGGCAAACAGGCGATTGTAGTGAGCCATCTGCAACGTTTCAGTTTTGCACTTCGCTGGCAGTGCGATATGCGAAGGATTGACGACGGCGCGTTGCTGGGCTCGAGAGACATGACGCTGGCCTTCTTGTTCGACCGGCGCAGTAAGGGACTTGCAAACCTCGCCTAGGGGAGCATCTGGGCCGGTAACAAGGCGATTGGCAGGCAGCCCTAGAGAGCATTGGTGTCAGCGTTTAGTGCTGTTGCGATTACGGCCTTCGAGTAAACGTCATATCTGATGAAGGTCGTCTTGAGCATGTCGCTTCTCCAGTAGCTCAAATGTGGCCCCACCAGTACAGTTCCATAACCGGCATCTTCGCTAGGAAATAGTTGGTGGTCGGGCAAGCTACGAACCCTTTGGAACTCGGAGGCCTCAGCCTCATCCTTCCCTCGTGATGTCCAAAAGGGAAAACTCGGGTCTTAAGCATCTGGAGGGTGAAAAACTATATTGTGAGGAGCGTGCCGAAGTTAGAACTACGTTGCTACCTCCATCGATGGGGCTTCCTCAAATCCCTTAGAATAAGGGCTTCGAAAGTCCTGATCGACAAGAAAAGGTGGGAGTTCGATGCCGCTCGCTCCCAAGCGCCCGTGTGTGGAAGCCAAAGGCTTCATTGCTGCGGTCATGGCTGCGTCTCTAGTATACAAACTGAGTCGACTTCAGCAACAATCGCTCATAGTAGCTATCACTGGCGTGCCACGAAAACACTGACGGCTCTCGCCGAGTTCGTCTCAGTTTCTGTATTTTGCTTTCTGATACCCCGTTGCCCATCGCCTTCGCAATCTCCTTGGGCGTTGCGCCGGGAAATGTGGGAAGGCTGAGCATTAGAATCGCACGAGCGGTCTCAAATTCTTGCTGGTCTCTTCCTAGATCGATCAGCGCGCCGGCACGAGTCAGTAGATCCTGTTTAAGGGCACTTGCGGAACCCGGATCCTGAAATCGACGAAGCAGGGTGAGTACACCAAAAGCGTCTAGATCGTTGACCGTTTTGCCTCTGCGCGTGAGGAATGATGTCAGTGTCTCTTCGGATACTTCAGGGTTCACGAATATGAGGCAGTCGAGAAGGAGCAGCGTGTGTGCACCAAACGAAGTCTCGTCATGCGAAGCGTTGAGCTGAGCAACGATCTCTTTTGCGACCTTGTCGGAAAATTGGAGTCTCTCGAGAGTTCCAAATCCATCGATTTCCAGTTCGCCCAAGGATGCAGCGACCAATCTCGTCAGCTTCACGCTGTGCGAGACCGATGGTGCGCCCGAGTAGATGAAGATCGCAACGTCCAGTACTGCCATTAGATACCTGATTAGAAGTAGCCGGGCAGAGTGAATAGCTTTAGGCTCGCCTGCTTCTGCTACGTCGTTTAAGCGCTTTCTAAACTTTCGGACGGTCGAATCACGGCGTCGGCCAAGCTCGTAAAGGTAAGAGTTGGCCAACTCCCCGTGCTCGAGACCGGTGTCTATGAGTAGGGATTTATAATCGAGAATTGCTTTGCGAGACGAAAAGTACAGTGTTGCATTCGCATGATTGTTGTCCGGGTCATAATCATACTGAGTACGCTGTTCCAGTGCCTCTCGAATTTTAATTTTCGCGACCGACATATGTGATTGTAGCGGCGTGTCGAAATGTCGCTGTTTCTGCTCATTGAGATGCAATTTGAATGAAGCCAGTTGTCTTGCTAAGATTTCTTCGACCAGTTCGGCGTGCCTCGGGTCGGCCAGGAATACGAAATAGTCATCAACGTAACGCATTATCTCGTAGTGTGTTCCAAGCGTGAGTCCATTGCTGGCCAGGTCCCGTTCAATTCTAATGTCAATTTCTTGTAAGATGATCTCCGCAAATATTCGCGAGAGTTCAGGGCCGATAATGATTCCACTAGTTTCGGCATAGTTGAGGTATTGCATCAGGTGATCGAACTGCCCGCCAAAAGTTTTACCTGTCTTGTTTCTCAATCGTTTGCTTGTGCGTACGCCGTTGGTGACCCATGAAATGCTATGCGTGTAAATGCTGTCGAAACATTTGGAGACGTCTGCACGCATCAGATGAGGGTATTTACGCTCGCAAGCCTGAAACTCCGGTGATGAATAGAACCGGTTGATGTTGTTGTATCTGCGGTAGCTGAAATACGAGGAAACGTGTGCGTACTCTAGATCAGATTGCTCAAAGCCGAATTGTTCTCGGTCGCGGTAACCTTCGAAGACGGACCCAGTCTTCGCTTGCAGGCGTGCGACCCGGTGGGGGTGCCTAATGGAGAATTGGCTACGATTTGTGTAATAGAGAATCGAGTCTCGGTGCTCATGGATGAAGGACGCCATCTGTACCATCGAGTGAGGATGTGGGACTGATAGTTCTCGTGACTTCCCATTGTTGCGTCGCGATCGGAACTTGTAGGGGTGCCGTAGGTGGCTGTGCTTCTTGCCACCGTCAGCCAAATTGAACTCAATTGTTCTGCCATCTTCCACCGTTTTACCTGTCCCCAGGTTGATCGGGTCGAAGATGATTCCCAGCCAAGACCTCTCACCGTCACCGAGCCTCGATTTTAATACAGTAAATTTGTGATCCCCGGTCCAGCGAAATTTGATCCATCGAAGAAACTCATAGAGCCGTGTTATATCGAAGGGGATCGGCACTTCGTACGGCAGCATCTCGGATGTTAATGCGCGTAATAGATCTCGCTTAGCTGCGCGGTATCTCATCGCCCTTTTTCCTTCCAGATGCTCACAATCTGCTCAATGCGTTTCTGTCGAAATCTAAGGAAAGTCTGGTTCGCGAACATCTCGACGAATGAAATCTGTGCCAACCTAGTGCTCATCTTCTTGGGTATCTTTGACGCATGGTGCTTTCGGAAGGCTTCGAGAGTTGCGTCGAGTTCGATGAGTTCGTCCGCCTCAGGATCTAATGCACTGTTGGAGAAGTATAGCCCTATAGCGACATTGCTTTTTGAGTTGATCAGCCTGGTGTTGCCTGCGAGATAGCGCACCCGATCGAGTAGCAGACCGTTATGTCCGGTGTTTGGAAAGGATGCGTTAGGCGCGGTATCCAACCATGCTTGTAAAGCTTTCTCTAGTCGGGTCGCGCGTCGATCTTTACGCCTGGCGGTCAGTCGTGTAGAAAGGCTGCCTGCTTGCCGAGAAAAGCGGTATCCAAGGTAATCAAACTCCGTTATTGACTTATAGTTTCCTTGTTCATCTGTAACGACATCGAATGTTTTGTGTTCGTTGAGTTCGAGCTTAAGTGAGGCCAGTTCGGTAGTGGCCGCATCCTTCACTTTAGCTAAATCGTTACTGTTCTCGAGGACCATGATTATATCGTCTACGTAACGTGCGTAGAATAACACTCCAGGATGCGTTTTTAATTTGGAATCGAAGCGATTAAGGTAGAATTCAGCGAGGTGTGAACTAAGCCCAACTCCTCGCGGCAAACCCGTATCCGTGCCTCGGATAGCTTCGAACTCTTTGAGTAGACGGCGGATAATTTGCGTTGTGACGGAGTCGAGGTCCGGAAGTGTGTTGAGGCGTTCGGTCAGAACATAATGGTCTATGGATTCGAAGAAATTTGCGACATCAATTTTGTAGATGGCATGACTGTAGTTCTTTTGCAGAGCTGCTTGGAGTGCTCTTACAGCGCTGTTCCGGCTGATCGCTTCGAGGCGTGCGGCTCGTTTGACGACATCTGCGGCCTGCTTCGCCGGGTACACTACGTCGGGCGCCGACTCGATTCTATAAGTAGGCGTCGGCTTCGTGCCCACTTTGTGGCCTTCTCTGAGGCCAAACGAAAACTCGCCCTTGGATAGCTTTTCTTCAAAGGTTAATAGTGCTGTATGCATCGCCGTTTCAACGGTTTGATCTCGAGCCCGACGCAGTTCTTGCCGGTCTGAACGGTAAGTTTTGCGTATGACATCGCGGCTAGACTCATCTTTGTCGAGTAGCGCAAGATCTGCAAAATAGCGGTCCCGCCGGTCGTGAAGTGCGCGGGTAACGCGACGAACTTCGGGGTCCAAGTGACTAATGTCCCGGCCACGGCGGTTTTCGCTCTCGGCTATCTCGACAAAGCTTCGGAGCGTGTACGGGACCTTCCTCATTCGACTAATCCTATAGTACGCATGTTGCTCTCGGCTCTCATTCCCATGTCGCCAGTCGACGCATTGTTCCTTAGCAGCTGTGCGTACGGCGCCGTGCGTTAGGTTCGTCTGCCCGGCTCGCGATCGAAGGGCGACTCGGTTCGGGCCGTTGTCCGACTGATTTCAGGCCAAGTCGATTGAGGTGGTAGCACATGATCAGATCGGGTAGGGCGAAGGTGGAGTGTCGAATACTGTCGGGTTGACTGCCTGGTCGGTCCCATCTCGGGGGATCCATAAATACTCGACGGTCAAGCGGCCGGTTTACCTCCTTGCGGCCCTAGCTTGTTAGGAGCTGGCAGGACTAGTAGTGAGTCTGCCTGGGGTGGCGAACAGATATTTCCGAGTTAAGGCAGTTCTCGATCCTGGGAGAGCCGCTCTATTTCAACTTGGTGCACCGCGATCACACCGTCAGCACAACCTTGCCCGTGGTCTCCCGACCCTCAAGCGCCCGATGAGCATCCGCAGCTTCAGGTAGCGCGAACGTGGCGCCGACCCGGAAGTTCAACCAGCCATGTTCGATGCCGTTGAAGAGCATCGCCGAGCGCTTGGCCAACTGTTCGGGGGAGCGGGCGAACCAGGCCAGTGACGGCCGGGACAGGAAGATGCCACCCGAGGAATTCAGCCGCTGAATGTCGAACGGTGGCACCTGCCCCGATGCGCCGCCGAAGAGCACCATCGAGCCCAGCGGCTTCAACGATGCGAGCGAGGCATCGAAAGTGTCCTTGCCGACGCCGTCATAGGCGACCTCGACGCCCTCGCCGTCGGTGAGTTCCTTGACCTTCGCCGTGATGTCGACACCCTTGCCGTAGAGGAACACTTCGTCGGCTCCGGCCTTGCGTGCCAGTTCCGCCTTCTCCTCGGTGCTCACGGTCGAGATGACGTTGCCGCCCAGGTGCTTGATGATCTGGGTGAGCAGCAGTCCGACACCACCGGCACCGGCATGGACGAGAGCAGTGTGTCCTGGCTTGATCTCGTGCGAGCTCGTGGCTAGGTACTGGGCGGTCAGGCCCTGCAGCGGCATTGCGGCAGCGACCTCGGTGCTCACGCCCTCGGGCACGCGCAACAGGTTATCGGTCTTGACGACGACCTGAGTCGCATATGATCCCGGGCCCTCGTGCCAGGCGACGCGATCGCCGACGGACCAGCTCGCCACGCCTTCGCCCACCTCGGCGATGTGACCGGTGCCCTCAGACCCGACGATGTGCGGGTAGCTCATCGGATACGTGCCCGAACGACGATACGTGTCGATGAAGTTCACACCCGCGGCCGCGACGTCAACGAGGACCTCACCAGGACCGGGCCGAGGGGTCTCGACCTCATTGAATTCGAGAACCTCGGGTCCACCTGCTCGCATCGCCTGAATAGCCTGGGTCATCACGCCTCCTGCATATAATTTAATGTACTGGTATAGTTATACATATGAATGATCTTACGGTTGCCGTCTCCGGTGCCACCGGATACGCCGGGGGAGAGGTCCTCCGGCTGCTGAGCACTCACCCTCATCTCAACGTCACCACGGTGTGCGGACATTCCTCCGTGGGCGAGACGCTCGGCCGACATCAACCCCATCTTGCCCGATATTCCGATTTCGTAGTCAAGGAGTCCACCGCCGAGGTGCTCGCCGGCCACGATGTCGTCATCCTCGCGCTCCCGCACGGCCAGTCCGGAGCGATCGCCGCCGAGCTCGAAGAGTCGAGTCCCGAGACGCTCATCGTCGACCTCGCTGCCGACCACCGCCTCATCAGCGCAGCCGCCTGGGAGAAGTTCTACGGCTCGACCCACCAGGGCACCTGGACCTATGGTCTGCCCGAACTGCTCACCGCCGATGGTACGAAGCAGCGCGAGGCACTCAAGGACACGAAGCGCATCGCCGTGCCCGGCTGCAATGTCACCGCCGTGACCCTCGGGCTCGCGCCACTCATCCAGGCCGGACTCGCCGCACCCTCGGGTCTCAACGCAGTCCTCGCCAATGGAGTCTCCGGAGCGGGCAAGGCACTCAAGCCGCACCTCACAGCCGCCGAGGTCCTCGGCGATGCCTCTCCCTATGGCACGGGCGGCACTCACCGGCACGTGCCCGAGATCGAGCAGAACCTCAACGGGGTGCTCGGCGCCGATGCCGCAGAAGGCCCGACGCGGATCTCCTTCACCCCGACACTCGTGCCCATGGCCCGCGGAATCCTCGCCACCATCACCGCCGACGCGGGCGAGTCCGCACCGAAAACCGCCGAAGGCCTCCTCGTCGCTGCGGCACTCAAAGACCAGCTGGCCCAGGCATTCGACCAGGCCTACGCCGACGAGCCCTTCGTCCGCGTCCTGCCTGAGGGCCAATGGCCGCGAACCTCTTCGACGACCGGTTCGAACCTCGCGCACGTCCAGTTCACCGTCGACGAACGGGCAGGCAAGATCCTGATTGTTGTGGCCCTGGACAACCTCGTCCGCGGCACCGCCGGCCAAGCCCTGCAGTCCATCCACCTTGCCCTCGGCCTCGACGAGACCACCGCACTTCCCCTTGAAGGAGTCGCACCATGAGCGTGACCGCACCACTCGGCTTCACTGCCGCCGGCCTCACCGCCGGACTCAAACCCAGCGGGACCAAAGACCTCTCGCTCGTCATCAACACCGGCCCCGACACTGCTGTCGCCGCCGTCTACACCTCGAACCGGTGCAAGGCCAACCCCGTCCTGTGGTCCCAGAAGGCCTCGGCGAACGGTCGGGCCCGTGCCGTGGTCCTCAACTCCGGAGGAGCCAACTGCTACACCGGTGACTTCGGATACGAGACGACCACCCTGACCGCCCAGACCACCGCCGATCTCCTCACCGAGGCCGGCACCGACACCCAAGCCGAAGACATCCTCGTCTGCTCGACTGGACTCATCGGCGTCGGCGGCCAGGACTTCCGCGACACCATCATCGACAACCTGCCACCACTCGTGGCCGCCGCCGAGGACTCCGTGGCCGGAGGCGAGCACGCCGCCGAGGCGATCATGACCACCGACACCGTGGCCAAGACCGCCACCCGCGAGGGCAGCTCCGGGTACACGATCGGTGGCATGGCCAAGGGCGCGGGCATGCTCGCCCCCGGATTGGCCACCATGCTCGTCGTCATCACCACCGATGCCAAGGTCGACAGAGAAGTGCTCGACCAGGTTCTGCGGGCCTCGACGAGTCAGAGCTTCGACCGCCTCGACACGGACGGCTGCATGTCGACGAACGACACCGTCATCCTCATGTCCTCCGGCGCCCACGAGGCAACCGTCGACACGGAGGAGTTCACGAGCCTGCTGCGCGAACTCTGCCTCGACCTCATGCACCAGCTCCACGTCGACGCCGAAGGCGCCCACCACGACATCGCCATCACCACTCAGGGTGCGGCCAGTGAAGCCGAGGCCGTCGAGGTCTCCCGCTCAGTGTCACGCTCGGCCCTGTTCAAGGCCGCGATCTTCGGCCAGGACCCGAACTGGGGACGTGTCGTCGCTCAGGTGGGAACCACCTCGGCGACTTTCGACCCCACGGCCATCGACGTGATCATCAACGGCACCGAGGTATGCCGGGCCTCTGGTCCCTATGAGGACCCGGAGAAGGTCACATTCGACCGCAACGTCGACGTCGTTATCGACCTCCACGCCGGAGATCACACCGCCACGGTCTGGACCTCGGACCTCACCCACGATTACGTCGAAGAGAACAGCGCCTACTCCACATGAGCAACCCACACGATATGTCCACGAAGTCCACAGCCGCCCGGCTCGCCGCTGCCCAGGTAAAGGCCGAAGCCCTGACCGAGGCGCTGCCGTGGATCAAAACCTTCGCCGGTGCCACGATCGTCATCAAGTACGGCGGCAACGCGATGATCTCCCCGGAGCTGCAGCAGTCCTTCGCCGACGACATCGCCTTCCTCCGCTTCGCAGGAATCCGACCCGTCGTCGTCCACGGCGGCGGACCTCAGATCACCTCGATGCTCTCTCGCTTGGGGATCGAGTCCGAGTTCAAGGCAGGCCAGCGGGTCACCAGCGAGGAGGCCGCCGAGGTCATCCGCATGGTCCTCTCCGGCCAGGTCAACCGCGACATCGTCTCCCGCATCAACCAGAACGGCAATGCCGCGATCGGGCTCTCCGGTGAGGACGCCGACCTGCTGCTGGCTCACAAGACCCACGCCGAGGTGGACGGTGAGGTCATCGACCTCGGCCGGGTGGGAGAGATCGCCGAAGTCAACACCACCGTGCTCACCGAGCTCCTCGACGCCGGGCGGGTGCCCGTCATCTGCTCGATCGCCTCGGAGATCGACGGGGAAGCGGGCAAACCGCTCAACATCAACGCCGACCTCGCCGCCTCCGCCGTGGCGAAAGCCTTGCGTGCCGACAAACTGATCATGCTCACCGATGTGCCGGGCCTCTACGCCAACTGGCCCGATACCTCGAGCCTCATCTCCCGCATAGGACCGGCTAAGCTGCGTGAGCTGCTGCCCAGCCTTGACGCGGGCATGATCCCGAAGATGACCGCAGCACTTGAAGCCATCGAGCACGGAGTCCAGCAGGCCCACATCATCGACGGCCGGATGGCACACTCGCTCCTCCTCGAGGTCTTCACCTCCGAGGGCATCGGCACCATGGTCGAAGACACCGTCGTCGAACCCGCACCGCTGGGTGACGGACACAAGGGCGAGGGACACGAGACAAGCACTGAGGAGACGAACGATGAATGAGACGAACGCTGTGACAGACCAGGCCCAGACCTGGCGCGATGACTTCTCCCGCGTCCTCTCACCGGTCTTCGGCTCACCTCAGCTCGATCTCGTCCGCGGGCAGGGCGTGCACGCGTGGGACGCCTCGGGCAAGGAATACCTCGACCTGCTCGCCGGCATCGCCGTCAACGCACTCGGCCACTGCCACCCCGCATGGGTCAAGGCCATCACCGAGCAGGCGTCGACCCTGGGCCACATCTCGAACTTCTTCACCTCACCACCGCAGATCGCCCTCGCGTCCAAACTTCACGAGGTCCTCGACCTGCCCAGCGGTTCGGCCGTGTTCTTCTCGAACTCCGGCACCGAGGCTAACGAAGCAGCCTTCAAAATGGCCCGCCGTGCAGGAGGTGGATCACGCCCGATCATCATCGCCATCGAAGGCGCCTTCCACG
Source organism: Brevibacterium antiquum (assembly GCF_016107655.1). Classification (GTDB taxonomy): domain Bacteria; phylum Actinomycetota; class Actinomycetes; order Actinomycetales; family Brevibacteriaceae; genus Brevibacterium; species Brevibacterium antiquum. Next base: position 6,844 of record NZ_JABASX010000011.1, on the reverse strand, counting down.
GCAGGACCATGGGCGCGCTCGCACTGACGGCCAAGGCCGCCTACCGCGAACCCTTCGCACCCGGAGTGCCCGGCGTCGTCCACATCCCTTACGGCGACGTCGACGCGCTCGCCGCCGCCATCAACGACACCACTGCCGCCGTCTTCATCGAACCCATACAGGGCGAAGTCGGAGTCCGGCAGCACCCGGCCGGCTACCTCACCAAGGTCCGTGAACTCACCCGCGAGGCAGGGGCCCTCCTCGTCCTCGACGAGGTCCAATCCGGTGTGGCCAGGACCGGATCGTGGTTCGCCTACCAGAACCCGGACATCGGCGAAGGCGTCGTCCCCGACATCATCACCTCGGCGAAGGGCCTGGGCGGGGGCATGCCGATCGGGGCCACCATCACCGTCGGCGATGCCAATACCAAACTCCTCGAAGCCGGACAGCACGGGACCACCTTCGGCGGAAACCCCATCGCCTGCGCGGCTGGACTGGCCGTACTCGAGACCATCGAGACCGAAAACCTGCTCGCCCACACTCGGGCCACAGGCGAATGGCTCAGCGAACAGCTGCTGGGAATCGACGGCATCGAGAAGGTCACCGGCACCGGTCTCCTTCTCGGCCTCGAACTGGCCGAAGGACTTAACGAGAAGGCGATCACCGCCCGCGCGCTCGAGGCCGGGTTCATCATCAACCCCGTCTCACCCGGACGCCTGCGCCTGGCACCACCGCTGATCATCACGAAAGACGATCTCGCATCGTTCCTGACCGCCCTGCCCGGACTGCTGCGCGGCTGAACACGTTCGCCGTCCACCTGGCGGCCACCTCGGCGGCCGGGCAATCCACGCTCACAGCCCGGTTGCCCCACACAGACTGACAAAGGACACACCATGACACGGCATTTCCTCAAGGACACCGACCTCACCCCGGCCGAACAGGCGCAAGTCCTCGACCTCGCAGTCGAGCTCAAAGCCGCCCCGTACTCGCGCACCCCGCTGGCCGGACCGCAGACCGCGGCAGTCATCTTCGACAAGACCTCAACGAGGACCCGCGTGTCCTTCGCCGCCGGGATCGCGGCGCTCGGCGGGCAGCCGCTCATCATCAACCCCGGTGAGGCGCAGCTGGGACACAAGGAATCCATCGCCGACACCGCCCAGGTCATGTCGCGCATGGTCTCGGCCATCGTCTGGCGCACCTATGCCCAAGCAGGTCTGGAAGAGATGGCCCAGAACTCCAACGTCCCGGTCATCAACTCGCTGTCTGATGACTATCATCCCTGCCAGATCCTGGCCGACCTGCTCACGATCCGCGAACACCGCGGCGACGTCGCCGGGCAGACCATGACCTACTACGGCGATGGGGCCAACAACATGGCCAACTCCTACGTCCTCGGCGGAGTCAACGCCGGCATGCACGTGCGCATCGCCGCCCCCGCCGACTACCAGCCGGCCGCCGAGATCATCGCCGAGGCGAACGAACTTGCCCAGACCACCGGCGGATCCGTCACCGTCACCGACGACGCGAAAGCTGCCGCTCAGGGAGCCGATGTCCTCGTCACCGACACCTGGGTGTCCATGGGACAGGACGCAGCCGGACGCGACGACGAAGCCTCACCCTTCGCGAAGTACCAGGTCACGTCCGAGCTCATGGCGCTCGGCAACGACCCGATCTTCCTCCACTGCCTGCCGGCCTACCGGGGCAAAGAGGTCAGCGCCGAGGTCATCGACGGTCCCGCCTCGGCGGTCTTTGATGAAGCCGAGAACAGACTCCACGCACAGAAGGCACTCATGACATTCCTGCTGGAGAAGCGATGAGCGAGAACGCCACCCCGCCGAAGAACGTCGTGCCACCGACGAACTCCGCACCCCTGACGAAGACCGCGCGGCAGCAGAAGATCATTGATCTCATCACCCGCAAGTCCGTGCATTCCCAGATCGACCTGGCCGAGAACCTGGCAACGATGGGCATCACCGTCACCCAGGCGACACTCTCACGCGATCTCGCCGAGGTGGGGGCTGTGAAGATCCGCTCCACTGCCGGATCCGTCTACGCCGTCCCCGGTGAGGGAGGGGACCGGAGCCTGCAGCAATCGACCGGTGACAGCCTCGATGCGAAGCTGCCCCGGCTGCTCGAAGAGCTCCTCGTCTCCGCGGCGGCACAGGACAATACAGTGGTCCTGCGTACCCCACCCGGAGCTGCCCAGTATTTGGCGTCGGCGATCGACCGCTCCTCGATGACCGGGATCTTTGGCACAATCGCAGGAGACGATACTGTTCTCGTCATCGCGATGTCCTCCGTCGGGGGACAGACACTGGCCGAGACATTCCTCGAATATGCGGCCGGAAACGCCGCCGAGAGCTGATACACCCGATACACGGAAGACTGATACACACGGGCCTGGAACACATAGCCAGACCTGAGACACACGCAGACCCGGCCGACCGGGAACTGGAACACCGAACCGATGGATTCAAACCGGCAGCGTGGAAGCGCCGACGGTGGGGAAGGACCTTTTGTGAGCGAACGACTGAGCCTATGGGGCGGACGATTCTCGGACGGCCCGGCCGATGCACTGGCCGCGCTGAGCAAGTCGACGGACTTCGACTGGCGCCTGGCCCACTACGACATCGCCGGTTCGAAGGCCCACGCAAAGGTGCTGCACCGCTCGGGTCTGCTCGACGATGATGAGCTGCAGGGCATGACCGAGGCGCTTGACGAACTCGGCCGCCGCGTCGAAACCGGCGAATACGTTGCCGCAGAATCGGATGAAGACGTCCACTCCTCACTCGAGCGCGGACTCATCGAGATCGCCGGACCCGAGCTGGGCGGCAAACTGCGTGCCGGCCGGTCCCGCAACGACCAGATCGCGACCCTGGGACGCATGTACCTGCGCGATCACGCTCGTGAAGTTGCCGGGCTCGTCCTCGACGCCGTCGAGGTCCTCATCGCCCAGGCTGAAGAGCACCCCGAAGCGCCGATGCCCGGTCGCACCCACCTGCAGCACGCACAGCCTGTGCTCCTGGCCCACCATCTGCTGGCCCATGCCTGGCCGTTGCTGCGCGACGTCGCCCGTTTCGTCGACTTCGATGAGCGCGCCGGCATCTCCGCCTACGGCTCGGGCGCCCTGGCAGGATCGTCGCTGGGCCTCGACCCACAGGCTGTGGCCGCGGACCTCGGCTTCAACGACTCGGCAGAGAACTCGATCGACGGCACCGCAGGTCGCGACGTCTTCGCCGAATACCTGTTCATCACCACGATGATCGGCATCAACCTCTCCCGTCTGAGCGAGGAGGTCATCGCCTGGGCGACCAAGGAATTCTCCTTCGTCACCCTCCACGATGCATACTCGACCGGGTCCTCGATCATGCCGCAGAAGAAGAACCCCGACGTCGCCGAGCTGACCCGCGGCAAATCAGGACGCCTCATCGGTGACCTCACCGGCCTGCTCTCAACGCTCAAGGCACTGCCGCTGGCCTACAACCGTGACCTGCAGGAAGACAAAGAACCGGTCTTCGACGCCACCGACACCCTCGAACTTCTGCTCCCGGCTTTCACCGGCATGGTCGCCACGTTGAAGTTCAACACCGAACGCATGGCCTATCTGGCGCCGCGCGGATTCGCCCTGGCCACGGACATCGCCGAATGGCTCGTCCGGGGCGGCGTGCCCTTCCGAGTTGCCCATGAGGTCTCCGGAGAGTGCGTGCAGCTGGCCGAATCGAAAGATGTTGAGCTGTGGGACCTCACAGACGAAGAATTCGCAGGCATCTCCGAACACCTGACGCCAGACGTCCGCGAAGTGCTGACCACGCTTGGATCGATCGACTCCCGCGGCTCCAAGGGCGGGACCGCGCGGTCCGCCGTGGACCAGCAGTTGGCCAATGCGAAGGCCGAAGTTGCAAAGCTGCGCGGGTTCGCGGATTCGGCTCGGAGCGTGTGAGCGTACTTCTTTACGAAGAAGCACGATTTCAGGAACGCTGTTGAGCATTGCGTACAACTTGTACAAGTTGTACGCTTGAGTGATGAGTTCAGTGACGTTATCCCAGTTCCGCAATCAGCAGAGTGACTACATTGCCGCTGCGCAGCGCGAGCCCGTCGAGATCACCTCGCGCGGGGCGGGCCGTCGTGCTGTCGTTGTGTCTCCGGAGTTCTATGACCGTGCTCTGCAGGCATTGGAGGATCAGGCTGATATTCGATCTGCCGCCGCGGCGCGTGATGAGTCCGAACGAGTCCCTCACGAGGACCTCGTCAGAGAGATTGGCATCTGAGCTTCCTCGATGAGCTACTCGATCAGTTGACTGGCCGAGGATCCTCGTCCACAGGGGAGTATTCAGCTCAAGGGCGGTGGTGGCGAACTTCGGATTCGGGTCGGCGACTACAGGATCATCTACGACGTATACGACGGAGAACTTCTCGTACTGGTGTTGAGCGTCGGGCATCGACGTGAAGTGTATCGCTGAAAATGATTCCGGTGCGCCCAGGTGTGAGGGACTAGCTCAGAACAACCCGTAGAATTGACCCCGTCGGCTTCTCGCCGACGCTTCATACACATCTGAAAGGACCGAAGTGACCGACATCTTCAGTGAACTCAAGGCCCGTGGCCTCGTCTCGGTTTCGACCGACGAAGCCGCCCTGCAGAAGGCTCTCAATGAGGAATCGCTGACCTATTATGTCGGGTTCGATCCCACCGCACCCAGCCTGCACATGGGCAACCTGGTCCAGCTCATCACCGCCGCGCGTCTGCAGAAGGCAGGACACAACCCCCTGGCCCTCGTCGGTGGAGCAACCGGGCTCATCGGTGACCCCCGCATGTCGGGGGAGCGCACGCTCAACCCGCGCGAGGTCGTCGAGGAATGGTTGGAAAAGATCCGGGCACAGGTTGAGAAGTTCCTCGACTTCAGCGGCCCGAATGCTGCCCAGGTCGTGAACAACTACGACTGGACATCCGAGATGTCTGCGATCGATTTCCTCCGCGACATCGGCAAGCACTTCCCGATGAACCGGATGCTGGCCAAGGAATCGGTCTCGGCTCGTCTCAACAGCGAAGCAGGAATCTCCTTCACGGAGTTCTCGTACCAGGTGCTGCAGGGCAACGACTACCTCGAACTCCACCGCCGCTACGGCTGCTCCCTGCAGACCGGTGGCTCCGACCAGTGGGGCAACCTGACCTCGGGCGTTGATCTCATCCGTCGCGTCGAACAGCACAGCGTCCATGCCCTGGCCACTCCGCTGATCACCAAGGCTGACGGCACCAAGTTCGGCAAGACCGAGTCCGGCACCGTGTGGTTGGACGAGAGCCTGACCAGCCCATACGCGTTCAGCCAGTTCTGGCTCAATGCTGATGATCGCGACGTCGTGAAATACCTCAAGGTGTTCTCATTCCGGTCCCTCGAGGAGATTGGGGAGATCGAGGCCGAGTTCACCGCGGCACCACACACCCGTCTGGCACAGAAGGTGCTGGCCGAGGACGTGACGACTTTGGTCCACGGCAAGGAGAAGTACGAGCAGGCGATCGCAGCGGCCTCTGCCCTGTTCGGTGGGGGAGAGCTTGCCAGCCTCGACGCCTCCACCCTGGGTGCTGCGACATCTGAGCTGCCTCGAGGTGATGTCAGCTCGACGCAGCTGGCTGAGGGCGTGCCCGTTGCCGATGCCTTCGTGACTGCCGGCATCGTGAAGTCCAAGGGCGAGGCACGCCGAGCCATCAAGGACGGCGGCGCCTACGTCAACAACGTCAAGGTCACCGGTGACGACCAGACCCTGACCCCCGCCGAGGTGCTCCCCACCGAAGGCGGAGGAGTGATCCTCCTGCGTCGGGGAAAGAAGACCCTGGGAGCAGTTGACATCATCAGCTGAGCTCCATGACTGCCGACGACACCGTGTCCTTGATCAAATCGAGGGCACGGTGTCGTCGTATTCACCATCGACACGGTGAAAGCGCCGGAATCGACGGCGAGCTGCAATGGACAAGCGAATGACTTGTGATCGTCAATGACAAGTCATTCACTTGTACCGGTACTCGGGCTGGCGCGTTGAGACTTCGGGAGTTCGAAGCTCTGTGGGATGTCATTCGTGAGATTTCTGGACAGCCTCATGGCACCAGCGCGGGCAGTGACCGAGACTGGAAAGAGAACAAAGTCGAAACGAGGAGAACATGCGCACGCTGCTCAACATCATCTGGTTCATCTTCAGCGGACTGTGGCTGGCACTCGGCTACTACCTCGCTGGCATCATCTGCTGCATCCTCATCGTCACCATCCCCTGGGGGATCGCCTCCTTCCGCATCGGCAACTATGCCCTCTGGCCCTTCGGCCGTGAGGTCATCGAGACGAGGCCAGCTGGCATTGCCACGACCTTGGGCAACATCATCTGGGTGATCGTCGCCGGCATCTGGCTGGCCATCGGACACGTGGTGACCTCGATCCCGCTCTTCGTCTCGATCATCGGCATTCCGCTGGGATGGGCGAACATCAAACTCATCCCCGTCTCCCTCATGCCCCTGGGCAAGGAGATCGTCGACAGCAACTCCCTCATGCCCGGATACCGCGGAGCTTAATCGTCCGCGCACTGTTTTGAGGGGCTCGCACAGCCCTCGATCCCCGGTATTCCGGGGCACGAAGCCGTCATAACAGTCCTGGTGACGGGCGTCACGCCCAGTTTTCCGATTTCGAGTTGCACGCACCGGCTGGCCTGGTCTAGAGTTGTATCTCGTTGCCCCGCAGAAAACGAGTTCTTCGAGAACAGTTTTCACCCTGTATGACCAGCACAAACACAGTTTGGGTCGGATCATCACAGGATGGGGATGGCAACGAAAATTGAAACTGACACCCCCGGTGTACGCCGCCATGTTTGATGGTGTGTGGTGACG
>NZ_JABASX010000010.1 GCF_016107655.1 Brevibacterium antiquum | reverse complement strand
GATGGTACTGCAACTTGGTGGTTGTGGGAGAGTAAGTGACTGCCGCAATATTCTTTGGAGAGTGGCGGTGTGGGGTTCGATCCTGTGGGATTGTTCCTTACACCGCCATTCTTGTATTCACACGTGGTGTGTCTTCTTTGCTTGGGGCTGTTCCGTCGGTTGCGGGATAGCCCCTTTTTCATATTCACTGGCCCCATCGGGGTGGCCGGCAGGTTCGAGCGACGACTCCGACGGCCGTACCGGACCCCATGCGTCATGCGCGTAGCGTGTGGATGCCACCGACAGAAGCATCCCCAGCAAGCCGCGAGTGATCACTGTTCGACTGCTCTGGACGGGGCACTGGCTCCTCCGCATCTGACTGGCCGCTCTCGTGCAATACCTCGAGATGAGTCCCCTATGTCTGGCCCGGCGCTTTATGGGCTTCTCTCCGAGCGTGCAGGTCCTTGTTGGTCTCGCCGAGGTCGTAGCCGCAGCCTTCCCGCGGTTCCACCGCGTGGCTGGGAGCCCTCCTCGCCGCGTTCGGCATGACTGTCGTGTTCCGGCTCAATCTGATCTTCTACGAGCCTGTCCAGCCGCTCTCAGGCATCATCGCGTTGAGGGGATCATCGAACGCGTCGCCAACCTGCCAAGGCTCTCTCGCTTCTAAGTGTGCAAGCGGACAAGGTCGACCGTGGCACGGCAGGTATCGACGAACCGCATCTTCCTGGCGATCACACGCTTGGCCGGACCTCTCCTTATCCAAGCAGCCTTCGGTCAACTGACGAAAGACGGATCAGCGGCCGTCGATCTGAGATACGAAGACGGGAATCCGGCGAGGTCTGACTCACCGGATTCCCGTCTTCACGCAATTCTGATCTGACCCCTGGCCCGGGACGAAGGTACCTTCTTCGACCGCAACTTCAGCCGGTATCCACGCGTGCCGATCAACCGGCGATGGGCACGCACTACCCGCAGGTCAACGTCCGAAGAGCTTCGAGAACAGCCCCTTCTTCTTTTTCGGCTCCTCCGCCTTGGCCTCCTGCTCCTCTGGCTGGCGATCGCCGTCCTGTGCCTTGTCCGTTGGCGAGGCCGCAGGTTCTGGTTCGGCGACGCGCGGTTGCTCGGACCCGGTCTCGGGTGCGGGACGAGAAGAATCGGAGTCGCGCTCGTCACCTGGGCCCGCCTCGGCGGGGGATGGGGTCGGGGCGGTCTCGTGGGAGGTTTCGGTGGTGGACTCCACTGGCGACGACCCAGGTGTCGAATGCATCGATGGGGCGGCGGCCGAACCCGCGCCGGAGGCAGCGGTTTCAGGAGCCGGGCTCGGTGCAGGGGGAGCCGGCTGTGCAGCGGCCTCTGCGGCAGGAGTTCCAACGGATTCTTGGTCTGTCAAGGAAGCCCCGGTGGCCTGTGCATACTGCTGGGCGGCCTCGCCCTCAAGCGGGGCACCCATCTCGCAGTTGGAGATCCGGCGTTCCTCGTCAAAGGACAGATCGGCCGAACCATCAGCGAAGAGCAGACGCAGCCCGCCCTCGGGCAACTCCGCGGTGGGGATGCCCCGCTTGCTCACATACGCCACAAGCGCGGCGCGATGATCAGTCACCGTTGTCTGCGTCAGCCCCTGCATCAGGGCGCGCACCGTTGTCTTGACCTGAGGCTCGGGAAGGGTGAGCTCCGGAGCATCGACAAGGAGCCAGACAGTCGTACCGGCACCCGCTGCAGCCGGGTAGTGTGCCCATTTGCCGGTGATCTCCTTCGCCGCGAGGGTCAGACGCAGCGCCAGCTCCTCATCGAGGGGGAGCTCTTCCGTGATCAGCTCAGCGACATCCTCGGCGGCACCGAACTTGCGCACGTCGTGAGCGAGAGAGACGACGGGCTCGGGGAACTCGTTGATGTTCTCCCATCCCCACAGCCACGTGCTCTGCCCGTTCGACTCCGAGCCGAGCAGGTGCGGGCGACCACGCAGGACAGTCCCCTCTGAGGAGGTGAAGGTGAGATGCGGGTCGGAGGTGAAATCGACCTCCCATTCGGCATCGGCGATGAGTGCGCCGAAGTGCGTCTGCATCTCTGTGGAGAAGAAGACGGCGCGATTGACGAGGTCCTGCAAAGTTGTGCTCATGATTTCAAGACTAGAGGTGTGCGCCCGATTATCGAGGAGGCACGCGGAGCCACCGCCCAGGTCGGAGCTGGTTTCGCCGGGTCATGTCAGTGGCGTGTGGTGAACTGTAACGAATTGAGAGTCGGGTTCGACCTATTGCCAGGGAGGAGAATGCATGTAAGATTGCCTGTTGCGCTTTTGAATTTCTCAACGCCTTTTCGCGAACTACTCACATCTCTGGATGTCCACCGTGGCCCTATTACGCCTGTCCCTGAAATACGCTCGATCCTATTGGCTCTACATTGTCTTCGTCGTCGTCCTCCAGCTGGTTGCGACCATCGCGGCTCTATTCCTGCCGAGCCTGAATGCGCAGATCATCGACCAGGGAGTCGCCAAGGGCGATACCGACTTCATCTGGTCGACTGGAATGACGATGATCATCGTCTGCCTTGTCCAGGTCGTCACCGCTGTGACTGCCATCTTCTTCGGTGCCCGCACGGGCATGGGCGTCGGGCGGGATCTGCGTCGGGCCATCTACAGCAAGGTCGACGAGCTCTCGACGCTGGAGGTCGGCAGGTTCGGCAGCGCCACACTCATCACCCGTAACACCAACGATGTCCAACAGGTCCAGATGCTGGTGCTCATGACCCTGAACTTCATGGTCTCCACGCCGATCATGTGCATCGGTGGAATCATCATGGCGCTGCGCGAGGACGTGGGGTTGTCCTGGCTGGTATGGGTGTCCGTGCCAGCGCTGTTCATCGTCGTCGGCATCCTCGTCTACCTGCTCATGCCGCTGTTCCGACGGATGCAGGAACAGGTCGATGACATCAACGGAGTCCTCCGCGAACAGATCACCGGCATCAGGGTCGTGCGTGCGTTCGTGCGCGAGCCTTTCGAAGCCGACCGCTATGCCGACGCCAACCGGGCACTGACAGAGACCTCGGTCAAGGTCGGCAACCTCTTCGTGCTCATGTTCCCGGCGATCATGATGATCCTCCACCTCGCCACCGCCGCCGTGCTGTGGTTCGGCGGCCACCGCGTCGACGCAGGCCAGATGGAAGTCGGTTCACTCACTGCCTTCCTGCAGTACCTCCTGCAGATCCTCGTGGCCGTCATGATGGGTGTGTTCATGATGATGATGATTCCCCGCGCTGTCGTCTGCGCTGAGCGCATCTCCGAAGTCCTCGATTCCACCTCGTCCATGATCATCCCGAAGGGCGTCGACGAACTCCCGCGCCGAGGTGAGCTTGAGTTCCGCAATGTCACCTTCGGCTATCCCGGAGCCGAGGTTCCCGTTCTTGAGAACCTCAGCTTCACCGCACAGCCGGGCACGACGACTGCGATCATCGGCGCCACAGGTGCCGGCAAGTCCACCATCGTCAACCTCGTCCCCCGTCTGCTCGACCCGCAGTCAGGAGACGTGCTCATCGACGGTGTTCCCGTCAGCGCATTCAACCGGCATCAGCTGGCACAGCTGGTGGGTCTGGTGCCGCAGAAGCCGTATCTGTTCTCCGGCACCATCGCCTCCAACCTCCGGTTCGGAAACGAGTTCGCCGATGACTCCGAACTGTGGGAGGCGCTGACGACGGCCCAGGCAACGGACTTTGTGACCGATAAGACCGATCAGCTTGAGGCAGTCGTCGCCCAGGGCGGCACGAACTTCTCCGGCGGACAGCGGCAACGGCTCTGCATCGCGAGAGCTCTGGCTGCCAAGCCGAAGATCTTCGTCTTCGATGACTCGTTCTCAGCTCTGGACGTCGCCACCGACGGCCGGCTGCGCAGCGCCCTGGAGCAAACTACCGGCGATTCGACAGTCGTGGTCGTGGCTCAGCGAGTCTCCACGATTCGAGACGCCGACCAGATCATCGTCCTCGACGAGGGCAAGATCGTCGGCCGGGGAACTCACGAGGAACTTGTGGATGCGAATGAGACCTACCAGGAGATCGTCGAATCCCAACTGGCCACGGAAGGGGTGAACTGACATGACGCACCAGGAATCCAACGAGTCAACGACGTCAGACACCTCGGCGGCAACGACGACTGCCGACCCCGACACAGCGCAGGTCGCCGACGAGGACTACCTGCCGCAGGGCGGCGACGGGGACATGTTCGGCGACACCCCGGCGAGAAAGGCGAAGCACTTCTGGCCCTCGGTCAAACGACTGTTCGGACTGATGGCAACCGAGAAGCTCGGGCTCATCAACGTCGTCCTGCTCGTCATCGGTTCGGTCGTCCTCACCGTCATCGCGCCGAAGGTCCTGGGCAAGGCGATGGACATCGTCTATTCCGGTGTCATCGGATCTCAGCTGCCGGCCGGAGCCGACATCGACGACATCATCGCCGGTGCCCGCGCGGAAGGCAGAGACGACTTCGCCAATATGCTGGCCACCGCAGAGGTCGTTCCCGGCCAGGGCATCGACTTCACCGCGCTCGGCCAGATCATCATCATCGTCCTCCTCATGTACCTCGTGGCCTCGATGCTCATGTGGGCGCAGGGCTACATCCTCAACGCCCTCGTTATGCGGGTCGTCTATCGGCTCCGCGAAGATATTGAACGCACCATCAACAAGCTCCCGCTGCGATACTTCGACACCAGGCAGCGCGGCGACGTGATGTCGCGGGTGACCAACGACGTCGACAACATCCAGCAGGCGCTTCAGCAGGCCTTCTCTCAACTGGTTCAGTCCGCACTGACTATTGTGGGAATCGGCGTGATGATGTTCATCGTGTCCTGGCAGCTGGCGCTGCTGGCACTCATCGCGCTTCCGCTTTCCGCGGTCATCGCCGGAGTCATCGGCACCCGGTCGCAGAAGATGTTCAAGGCACAGTGGAAACACACCGGCGAAGTCAACGGACACGTCGAAGAATCGTTCTCCGGCCTCGACGTGGTCCGGGCCTTCGGCCGCGACGAGATCATGCTCGAAGAGTTCGACCGTCGCAACGAGTCTTTGTACAAGGCCTCGGCAGGTGCGCAGTTCGTGTCGGGCATGATCATGCCGGCGATGCAGTTCGTGTCCTACCTCAGTTACGTGCTCATCGCTGTCGCAGGCGGCCTGAAAGTGGCCTCGGGGCAGATGACGTTGGGTGACGCGACCGCGTTCATCCAGTACTCCCGTGAGTTCTCCCAGCCGATCTCCGAGATGGCCGGAGTGGCGAACATGCTGCAGTCCGGTGTCGCCTCGGCGGAGAGGACATTCGAACTGCTGGATGCCGAGGAGGAAGAACCCGACGACGCGCAGGAGACGCTGCCGCAGCGTACCCCGGGCCGGGTCGAGTTCTCCGAGGTCAGCTTCCGCTACACCGAGGACACTCCGCTCATCGAGAAGGTCTCGTTCACGGCCGAACCAGGTCACACGGTGGCCATCGTCGGACCGACCGGGGCAGGCAAAACCACCTTGGTCAACCTGGTGATGCGCTTCTACGAAATCACCGGTGGCCACATCTACCTCGACGGCACCGACACCCAGGATCTGACCCGAGCAGACCTGCGATCCCACGTGGGTATGGTGCTCCAGGACGCATGGCTGTTCGAAGGCACCATTCGAGAGAACATCCGGTACGGCAGACTCGACGCGACCGACGAAGAGGTCATGGCTGCCGCACAGGCAACCATGGTCGATCGCTTCGTACGACAGCTCCCCGATGGATACGACACGGTCATCGACTCCGACGGTGGCAGCGTCTCTGCCGGTGAACGCCAGCTCATCACGATCGCGCGGGCGTTCCTCGCCGACCCGTCACTGCTCATCCTCGACGAGGCGACATCTTCGGTCGACACCCGTACCGAGGTTCTCGTCCAACAGGCCATGGCTGCTCTGAGAACGGACAGAACATCGTTCGTCATCGCGCACCGCCTGTCGACGATCCGTGATGCCCACACCATTCTGGTGATGGAGGACGGAGCCATCGTCGAACACGGCAACCATGAGGAGCTGTTGAACGCGGAAGGAGCGTACTACCGCCTCTACATGTCACAGTTCCGTGGGGAGGATGCGGAGGAGCAATTCACCGCCGAGGTGCTCGCTGAGTCAGAGACCGAGATCGGAATCCTCGTCGAGGATCGAACGGACATGGATGCCGCTGACGACGCCGATGGCGTTGACGACGCAGAGTCTGCGGAAGGAATTCGCGACGGCGGGCCGGCCCCGAGGGGGCTGAAGGACGACACGGTCACAGACACCTGAACCCATTGCGACTGATGACATGGTCGCAACGGGCGAATCGGCCCCTGCAGCTTCGGCTGTGGGGGCCGAAGTCAATTCATTTCGAAGGTAACGATTATCGGCCAAAGATGACCGTCTCTGCACAATCGTGACATGGACTCGTCTCTGCTCTCACGCTGTCCCTGGTGCTGTGCCGGGAGAGAAAGCCGAGGTGGGCGGAGGAACCAGCACCGAAATGGGCAGGGCGGACCGTTCTTCGGACCAGGTTGATGTCTCGAACGGATAAACATTGTGGAATTTCTCAATCACATTTCCGTCATGAACTAAAAGACCAAAAGTCGCCACCCGCTAACTACGTACGTATGGTCCATTTCATCACCGAACATGGCAGCCACGCAGATCTCTGGAAGGATCATCATGAAACGGCTGGCACTTGCAGCAAGCATCGCACTGGCGATTTCCACGCTCGGAGTCGGTCCGGCGGCCGCGAGCACATTGACCACAGCTGAAGCATCGGCTGCGCAGGCAGGCACAGAGTCTCCGAGCGAAGATGCCGCAGATCCCGGTGAAGCAGACGACCCCGGTGCTGACGCATCCGACCCGGGCACAGGCACGAATGAAGCACAGGGTGATGCCGCGGCCACCGAGCCGCCTGCGGACGAGGCAGCCGATCCGGACGCAGCCGAAGACGGAGCGAAGAAGGACGGCGCCACCGACGGTGCAGAGGAAACCGAGGTGATCGATGCCAGCTTCTCCCTCGAGAAGACAGAGATGACAGCCGAAGAGATCGGTGACCCCAATCAGGGGATCCGGTACACCGTCGATTCCCTCAAAGCTGGGGACGTCGTCACCGCTGAACCCGGTGAAGCCACCTCGACGACGGTCGAGAGCGATGGTGCATTCACCGGGACGATCCTCGGTAACACAGAGCTCAAGACCGGTGACACGCTCGATGTCACAGTCACCGTCACGCGTGAGGGGGCGGAATCGAAGACCTTCAGCGGCAGCGTCGAGGTCGTGGCTCCCGATGATGAGGAGCAGGAGGCAGACCTGACAGTTTCGCCGGAGACTCAGAACGTGGACGACTTCATGAACGGCGGTGTCCAGATCACCCTCGTCAACTGCGTGATGGATGAAGAGGTCAATTTCCGCATCGCTCGCAAGGGCGACCCAGGCACCACCATCTGGGAGGACTCGCAGGTGGCCGGTGAAGATGGGGCAGGATCCACCACGTTCATGCCTGGCACGGGCGGTGACGGCTGGGTCGGTGACTTCGTAGTCACAGCTTCGTGCGGCGACAAGAGTGCGGAGACGACCTTCACCGTGACCGATGGTGACGGCGATGATGCGAACTCGGATCTCACCGTGTCGCCCAAGACTCAGAGCCTGGAAGACTTCCTCAACGACGGAGTCCACATGACATTCGTCAACTGCCATATGGACGAAGAGGTGACGTTCAGGGTGAGCACCAAGAGCGACCCTGATACCACCATCTGGGAAGAGACGCAGCAGGCCGGTGAAGACGCGGCCGGGCACGCGACGTTCATGCCCCAAGGTGAAGGCGGCAAGGCGTGGGTCGACGAGTTCCTCGTCATGGCTTCGTGCGGGGATAAGAGCGCAGAGTCGACCTTCACCGTGACCGGCGACGAAGACGCCGGCGCCGAAGCGAAGCTCTCCATCAATCCGGAGAAGATCTCTGCAGTCGACTTCATCAACCGAGACAAGGGGGTGACGATCACTGTCACCGAATGTGAACCCGGCAGCGAGGTCAAGTTCGAGGTCTGGGGACTCGAACCCAGTGGGAAGCTCTACGAACAGAGCGCCGAGGCGAATGAGAACGCAGCCGCCTCGGTCCAGATCTACGGACTCGGCGACGATCCCGCACCCTACGTCGGCACCTACAAGGTGTTTGCGATGTGCGCGGACCAAGCGGAGATGCAAGGCGAATTCCTCGTCACCAGCAACGGTGGCGGCACCGATGGCGGCAACGCCGGCGAGGCCGGCGATTCCGGCCCAGCGGATGATTCCGGCAATACCGGCTCGATGCCTCGCACCGGTGCCGAAATCACCGGACTCGGCGCAGGAGCAGTGTTGATCGTGGGAGGTGCTGCGACAGTTCTCTTCGCCCGTCGCCGATCACAGCCTGGGCAGTGATCGGCGACCCGACGGGCTGGTGAATACCCCCGGCCCGTCGGCGCGAATCGACACTGCCAGAAGGGCGTTCGGCCCCGGTGCACCGACTCATCGAATCTGCAGATGAGCCAGTGCGCCGGGGCCGAACTGCGTGCTATGACCCCAGCAGCGAAATTGTGTCGGCACCAACTCGCGGGCATGCCTTCTGAGTACCGTCGGACCCTTGTCGCAAGAGGAACTGCGCCCATAGATTGACGTTTGTGGCGGCAAGGCTGCTTCCACAAGTATTCACAGCCGGTGCCTCTCTCAATGAGGCTCCACCGGCATCGATAGAGGAGGAAACATGTCGAACCCCGGTCAGCCGATCATCGAAAAAGGGTCACAAGGCGATGTCGTCAAGAGGGCACAGCGAGCGCTGCGCAGGGTGCCGGATCATTCAGTGGCCGTCGACGGAATATTCGGGTCAGTCACGGAAGAAGCGGTGAAGAACTTCCAGCGAGGAGCCGGGCTGGACGATGATGGCATCGTCGGGGACAAGACCTGGGAAGCACTGCCTGACGGCGGACCGATGCCGGTGCTCAAGGAAGGTTCGACCCATAAGGCCGTCGCCGACCTGCAGGAAGTGCTGAAGAACGGTTCGGTCGAGGGGGACTGGCCCTCACCAGGGGAGCCAGACGGCAACTTCGGAGCCGAGACCAAGGCTGCTGTGGAGGGCTTCCAGAAGTGGGGCGAGGCCGACGTCGACGGCGTCGTCGGTGACGAGACGTGGTCGGTCGAGATGCATGCGGCATCCGCGACTCTCGAGACGGCCGTCGGCCTCAAATGGGTTGAGGACTGACTCGGACCTATTGCCTGGGCCCACTCAGCAGTGGGTCCAGGCAATAGAACCGAAATCGCCCATTACGATTGGATCGCGCGCGACGCGCGAAGACATCAATGCGTGACCCCGAAGCTGAACGCCACCTGAACCTGGCTCAGGGACATCGCCGCGCAGATGCAGAGTTCCACCTCATATCCACGACTGTTGCGACCTACTGAGCTGGAACGACGACGCGCTTCGGAGAACTGTGCGAGCCAGCTCAGCTTCAGCAGTCCCAGCATCGACTCAGCTCAATGGGTGAGCAAGTTTCGTTGTCATCACGGAGTGACAGATCTGTCATGACAGGCCTGTCATGACCACAACGAACACAACTCCACAACCGTCATCCGACCTTCGTAGTGTGACTGGCACAACCGAATATGGCTGTTACGACCTTTTGCTGCGAAAGAAGGATGATCACAATGAAGAAGCTCGCACTGGCAGCTTCCATCGCTCTTGGCCTCTCCGCCTTCGGAGTGGGACCGGCGACGGCTTCAGATGGCTCGAATCAGGATTCGGTGATGAAGGAAGCGGACTTGGCGTTGAAATACCGGGAGATGACGCCTCTCGAGGTCACACAGGGCACGGGCATCGAGTTCACGATCGACGGGCTCAAGAAGGGAGACGAGGTCACCACGAGCCTGGACAACGAGCTGCGGACAGCGGAGAAGGACGGAGCGTACGACGGGGCGGTTGTCATGGATGAGAAGCCCGACGATACGAACGTGAAGTTCACGGTTACGGTCAAACGCGGTGATGAGCCGGACCGCGTATTTGACGCTCGCGTCCACATCATCGAGGGCGATCGGGGTGACTACGATGACGGTACTCTCGTGATGGACCCGGAATCGACGACGCTCGACGAGTCGCTCTACCAAGAGGGACTCAACCTGACGATGGTCAACTGCTCGAGCAAGGACGAAGTCCTGTTCCAGGTGTTCAAGGAGGACGAAGAAGGCCGGTCGAAGGTCTGGGAGAAGAGGCAGCTCGCCGGTGAGGACGAGTCTGCATCAGTGAGGTACATGCCAAGGGACGGCATGCCCGATACGGGCGAGTACGAGGCCGTCGCCACGTGCGGTGATCTCGAGGACACGGCAGCAGTGACGGTCAAGCCGACCGAACCGCAGGAGTGAGGTCACTCCGGCCGACAACAAGGCACAAACTGCTGAGGGCCCCGAGGCGCGGCGTCATGCCGTGCTTCGGGGCCCTTTCGTGCACCGGTCTGTGAGCTCAGCCCCTGACCAGAGTGCGCACGGCAGAAGAGAAGAACCCCTGACCGTCGATGCCGCCGCCGTCTTCGGGTCCGAAACCGGCCTCGACAGCGTGTTCGGGGTGGGGCATGAGTCCCACGACGTTTCCGGCCTCATTCGTGATGCCGGCGATGTCACGCAGAGAACCGTTGGGGTTGAGCCCCTGATAGCGGAAGACCACGCGACCGGAGCCTTCGAGTTCGTCGAGAACCTCGTCGGTGGCGACGAATCCGCCTTCACCGTTCTTCAGCGGAATGCGAATGGTCTGTCCCTGTGAGTAGTCACCGGTCCAGGCAGTATTCGTGTTCTCCACGACCAGTTCCTGGTCACGGCAGACGAAATGCTGGTGGTCATTGCGGATGAGGGCGCCAGGCAGCAGGTGCGATTCGCACAGGATCTGGAATCCGTTGCAGATGCCCAGGACCGGCATTCCGGCGTTGGCGGCGGAGACGACGGCGTCCATAATCGGAGCGAAGCCCGCGATCGCGCCGCAGCGCAGGTAATCCCCGTAGGAGAACCCACCGGGCAGAATGACACCGTCGACACCGGCAAGCGTGGAATCGGCGTGCCACAGGTTGACCGGCTTCGCACCCGCAAGACGAACCGCACGTGCGGCATCACGATCATCGAGGGTGCCGGGGAATGTCACAACACCGATCGAGACTCCGGACTCAGCACCCGCCTCGGCGATGGTGGGCTCGGTGGCGACTGCGGTCATCAGGCTTCCTCGACGGCGCGAACGGCCACGACGTTCTCGATGACCGGGTTGGACAGGAGCTTCTCCGCCGCCTCACGAGCCTGCGCGAGAACCTCATCGGTGACCTCACCCTCGACCTCGAGTTCGAAGCGCTTCCCCTGTCGCACCTCACCGAAACCGGTGAAGCCGAGTCGGGACATTCCACCGGAGATCGCCTTACCCTGAGGGTCAAGAATCTCGGGTTTGGGCATCACCTCAACGACGACACTTGCCATGCGTGTTCTGCTCCTTCAAGAAAGTGTTCGGGAGTTCCTCCCGCGCTCGCTGAAAGTCTATCAAGCACGGAAGGAACTGCCGCTTTCGGTCCGAGCTTCGGACGTCACCGGTTGGCCGAGTCGTCACCGGTGCCCAGACGTCACAGGCAGCGTCAGGAGTCGAAGCCCATGCCCACAGCATCGAGCGCTTTGAGCAGCGGACCTCGTCGGCCTTCGTTGCTGTCGGCTCTGATCATCGCATTCGTCGTCATCTGGATGCCCAGCCAGGCCACCGGCTCAGGCGGGAAGGGCAGCGGAAGCTTGCGCACCATCTCCAGCTGGGTCAGCTCGGTGTCCTGCCCGGACAGCAGGTCGAGCATGACCGTGCCGGCGAATCGTGAAGCGCCCACGCCCAGTCCGGTGAAGCCGGCGGCCATCGCGACCTTCTTGCCGTAGGCCGTGGTGAAGAAGGAGAAGAAGCGCGAGCAGGTGTCGATCGGCCCACCCCATTTGTGGCTGAACGTCAGATCAGACAGCTGCGGGAAGGTCTCATAGAAGTGCTCGGCCAGGGTCTCGAAGGTCTCGGGGCGCTGGTCGTACTTCCACGACACCTGCCTCCCGTAGTGGTAGACCGCGTCCCATCCGCCGAAGAGGATGCGATTGTCGGCCGAGAGTCGGTAGTAGTGGAACCGGTTCGCGCAGTCGCCGATGCCCTGCCGTCCGCTCCAGCCGATGGAATCCAGCTGCTCATCGCTGAGCGGTTCGGTCATCAGGGCATAGTCGTAGACAGGGACGGTATGCAGACTGGCCCGCTTGAGCAGCGAGGGGAAGACGTTCGTGGCCAGAGCAACGCGATCGGCCGTGATGATGCTGCAGGGAGCGGTTCTGCTGTCCTCGAGGCTCTGGGCAGTCACCAGAGTCGTGACCTGGACCGTCGATTTCCGGTCACTGACATCCGTGACCTTCGTGCCTTCGAAGACCTCGACGCCGAGTTCTCGGATGACCCGCAGCAGCTCCCAGCACAGCTTGGCAGGGTTGACCATGGCGACCTCGCGCGAGTCCCAGAGAGCACCCTTGTAGGTCGGGGACTTCACGATCTGAGCCAGCTCCTCCTGGTTGTAGAAGATGAAACCGGCCTCTGGGTCGTGTGCTTCTCGCAGCTCCGGGACCTGGTAGTCCTCGGTCGCGACGTCGAGTTCACCGGTGCGCTCGAACTCGACGTCCATGCCGTACCTGGTCACAGCCGCGCCGATCGCATCGAGGTTCTCCCGCCCCAGTTGTGCCAGGCGTTCGTTCTCGTTCGGCAGATGGGACTCACCGTTGTCATAGCCGTGGGTCAGGCTGGCTGCGCAGAACCCGCCGTTGCGGCCAGAGGCAGCCCATCCGATCGAATTCGCCTCGACCAGGACGACATGGCGCCTTGGGTCACGCTCCTTTGCCTGCAGCGCTGTCCACAGCCCGGTGAAACCACCTCCGACGATGACGAGGTCGGCCTCAATGTTGTGGGTCAGCGGCGGCAGGGGTTCCGGGCGCTGAGCGGAATCGAGCCAGAACGGCACGGTGGAGGCGTCGGCCAGTGCGGCATTGACGTCCATGTCATTTCTCCTTCTGTCTGACCGCAGTCGTCTGCGGCCCGACGGCATTCGTCTGCCATCTGTCGGCATTCGTATTCTGCCTTGCGGCAATCATTGCAGGGGTGGCAACACTGAAGTCCCAGGGCCCACCTCGGCGAGACCACCCGCCCACCTCGGCGAGACCACCCGCCCACCTCGGCGAGGGGATCATCCGGCCATCGTCTTGATGATCTCTGTCGAACTTCCACCCGCCTTGCGCAGCACGAAGCCCACAAAGGCCAAGGCCAGGAGGGTGAGGAGGAACATCAGGGTTGAGATCGCCGCCACTTCGGGCCGCAGGGCCACCCTCACGGCAGAGAAGATGTAGACCGGCCACGGCGTATAGCCGGGCTGTTGCACGAAGCTCGAGAGGATCGTGTTGTCGAGGCTGACCGTGAACGACATCAGCGCGCCGGCGAGGATGCCGGGAGCTGCGATCGGCAAGGTGATGTCCTTGAACCGGTTCCATGGGGTCGCGCCCAGGTCCGCGGCCGCATCCTCGAGTTGGGAGTCGATGCCGGCCAGTCGGGCGCGGACGATGAACGTCACGATCGCCATGGAGAACATCGCGTGCGAGATGATGAGCCTGACCAGACCGTTGTTCAGCGGTGTGATGCCCCAGTCGACGCCGACGGTGACGAACCATGGCAGGAATGAGATGCCGTCGACGATCTCGGGTGTGACCAGTGTCAGTCCGAGGATCGCTGTCAGGCCCAGGGCCCACCACGCGCCCTTCGGGGCCCGCGCCAGTGCCACGCCGCCCAGGGTGCCGAAGACCGTTGAGACGAGTGCGGCACCCACCGCGGCCTGGAGGCTTGTGACGACCGAGGAGATGATGATGTCGTTGTTGATCCCGGAGATGTAGGCGTCGAGACCGAAGCCGCGGAAGTTCGCCAGCACCTTGCCGGTGTTGAACGAGTACGCGATGATCACCGCGATCGGGAGGAACAGGTAGGCGAAGACCAGGATCCCCCAGACGTGGAGTCCGATGTCCGTCGGGGTTCTGCGGGCGAACGTATTCTTCTTCGACATCTCAGGCCCTCCCATCTTTCAGCGGCACACTGTTGAGTCGGGCTGCGATCATCTGCCCCAGTTTGAGCAGACTGAATCCGACCCCGACGACCGCCAGAGTCGCGAGGATCAAGATCACCGCCATGGCCGCGCCGACTGCCCAGTTCTGGGCCGTGTTGAATTGGTTGGCGATGAGCTGCCCGACCATCGAACCACTGGCCCCGCCGAGGACGGTCGCCGTGACGTAGTCACCATTGAGTGGGATGAACACGAGCAGGCACCCCGAGACGACACCTGGCATCGCCATCGGCAGCGTCACCCGCAGGAACGTCGTGATCTTGCCGGCGCCGAGGTCGTAGCTGGCTTCGCGCAGCTTCTGACCCGAGGAGTCGATTGCGACGAAGAGCGGCAGAATCATCAGCGGCAGATAGTTGTAGACGACACCGATCTGCACGGCCGAGCGCGTGTAGAGGATGTCCAGCGGCCCGTCGAGCAGCCCCAGGCCCTGCATCCAGTCCGAGAGGAACCCGTCTGGGGAGAGCATGATCTGCCACCCCAGGGTCCGAACCAGGAAGTTCGTCCAGAACGGCACCATGACCAGCGCCAGCGCCAGAGACCGCCTGGCCGGTGAGACCTTGATGGCCAGCCAATAGGCGAAGGGCAGAGCGATGATCAGGCACAGGATCGTGCCGACGACGGAGATCCGCAGGGTGGCGAAGAACGTCGACACGAAGCTGGCCGACATGGCCTCGGGGTACCGGTCGAAGGAGAGCTGGTCGGTGGCCACGGCCGTGAACTCGTCGGGCTTGTAGCCGAAGCTGTAGAAGATGACCAACGCCACGGGGATGATGAAGAAGAACAGTGCATACGCCCAGGTCGGGAACGACATCGCAGAGGCACCGAAGAACCTCGCTGACATGCCTCCGGGCTTCGCCGGCTGAGTTGTCTTCGCCGGCCTCTTGGGTGTTCCAGGTGTCTTCTCGGGCGTTGATTCGGCTGCCTGGGTGCTCATGCTCCGCTCCTTGCCTGCGCATCGGCGTAGATCTTCGTGCGGATCTGATCGGCCGGGGTCTGCTTGCTGGGTTCGAGACGGTCGAGGACCTTCTGAGACGGGAAGATGAGGTCCTGCTCGTCGAGGTCGGCCTTCTTCGCCTGTTCCGCCAGTCCCTGCGTCCCGATCGGGTAGCCGATGTAGTCGAGCTGTTCGACCGCGGTCTCCGGAGAGATCATCTGATTGATGAAGGCATGGGCGGAGTCGGGATGCTGAGCGCCGGTGGCGATGGCCCAGCAGTCCATCCACAGGTTCGCCGAGGGTGTCGGGAACACGAACTTCCAGTCCTCGGGCTCGGCCGCCTCCGACAGTCCCTGTCGGGCATCTCCGTTGAAGGCCTGCAGCAGGGTGAAGCTGCCCTGGACCATGCCCGTGGCGACATTGCCGATATAGGCCTTCGTGTTCGGTGCGAGCTTGTCGAGGACGATGCTGCGCGCCTCCTCGAGTTCCTTCTCGTCCTGGGTGTTGAGGCTGTAGTCCAGCGCCGCCAGTGCGATGGCGCAGACTTCCCACGGGTCCTCGAGCAGCGAGGTGGTCCCGGCCGCCTCCTTCTGTGCGGTGTCGATGAAGTCCTGCCAACTCGTCATCTCGTGAGTGATCTTCTTCGTGTTGTAGACGAACCCTGTGGTCCCCCAGGCTTTGCAGATCGAGTACGTGTTGTCGGGATCGAAGTACTGGTGCGTGAAGTTCGGGTCCATGTGTGTGAAGTTCGGGATGAGATCGAGGTCGAGCTCCTGGAGCAGATCGTGTTTGAGCATCTGCGGAATGTTCGATCCCGTCGGCACCACCACGTCATAGCCCGAGGTTCCGCGCGAGGTGGAGAGCTTTGCGATGAGCTCCTCGTTCGACCCGTAGGAGTCGACTTGGACGAGCACGTCGTTCTTCGCTTTGAATGCTTCGATGAGTTCGGGGTTGTCGTAGTCGCCCCAGGAGTAGAGGTTGAGCTTCGACTCGAGCTCACCGTCCGTGGGCGGTGAAGCGGCCATCGTCGTGTTGCGGCCACAGGCGCTCAGCGCGCCCAGACCGACAACGCCGAACCCGGCCAGGAGCGCTCGCCTGCTCAGCCTCGTCGAGGCGGCCCGGGGCGCCAGGAAATGCACATCGGGGATCCTGCCCGCCATCTCAGACACCGCTCTCATAGTCGTAGACGGCCACGTCGTCGGCATTCCAACTCAGATCCACCTCGGCGTCGGCGGCAAGCACGTCGTTGCCGGCGGCCGGCACCCGAGCCAGGAGCTCATCGTTGTCCCCGGCCACGAGCATGTACTGGATGACGTCGCCGAGGAATGACACGGACAGGATCCGACCGCGGGCGGAGTTCGCGGCCAACTCTTCGGTCCCGGCAGGGGCAACGCGCATGCGTTCGGGCCGAATGGCAGCCCGCACCTTGTCTCCGACGCTCAGCGTCGAAGCCGTCCCCGACGCCGAGGCGGGTCGGATGTCGAGGGTGGGCGTTTCCATGACGGCGTTCGCCGTTCTCAACGTCGCGGTGGAGCCGTTGATCTCGGTCACCTCGGCGGGGACGAAGTTCTGTTTGCCGATGAAGCCGGCCACGAAGCCGTTGACGGGATTGGCGTAGATGTCTTCGCCGGATCCGATCTGCTGGATCACGCCGTTGTACATGACCACGATCCGGTCACTCATCGCCAGAGCCTCGTCCTGGTCGTGGGTGACGAAGACGAAGGTCGTGTCCAGGCGAGTGTGCAGGCGTTTGAGCTCGAGCTGCATCTCCTCGCGAAGTTTGCGGTCGAGGGCCGACATCGGTTCGTCGAGGAGGAGGACCTGCGGTCGGTTGACCAGGGCTCGGGCCAGGGCGATGCGCTGCTGCTGACCGCCGGAGAGCTGTTCGGGCTTGCGTCCGGCGAAGTCCTCCATCTGGACCAGGGCGAGCACCTCACGGACCCGATCGGCGATCTCCGACTTCGGGGTCTTGGACTGCTTGAGGCCGTAGGCGATGTTGTCGGCGATGTTCATGTGGGGGAAGAGCAGGTAGGACTGGAACACCGTATTGACCGGCCGGCGGTGCGGCGGAAGGCTGACGATGTCCTTGCCCGAGAGCAGGATCGCACCGTCGGTGGGGGCCTCGAACCCCGCGATCATACGCAGCAGGGTCGTCTTGCCGCAGCCCGAGGGCCCCAGCAGAGAGAGGAACTCGCCCTTGCGCACGGAGAGATCAAGGCGTTCGATCGCGGTGTTGTCCCCGAATACCTTCTTCACACCTTGGATCTCCAAGTGTTCGAGCTGTGTGGGCGCCGTTGTCTCAGGCGTGGCTGTCGTGGTCATGATTGCCTTTCAGCGGTGGTAGCGTCGTGGACGATGCGGCCGCCTGCGATTGTCATCTCGTTGTGCACCTCGGCGAGACTGCCTGGGTCGAGGTCGAAGGGGTTGTCGCTGGCCAGTGCGAGGTTCGCGATCTGGCCGGTGCGGATGGTTCCATTGGCCCCCGAACGCAGCAGATGCGCGGAACCGGAGGTGTAGGCACGCAGCGCGGTGATCAGGTCGATGGCCTGCTCGGGCAGCAGCGGCGCCGGGTCGCCGGCGTCCGGATGCGAGCGGTTGACTGCCACATGGATGGCCTCCCACGGGTTCGGCGTCGAGACCGGCCAATCCGAACCCATCGCCAAGTGTGTGCCGGCATCGGCGAAGGACTTGAACGGATAGAGCCAGCGGGAGCGTTCGCTGCCGAGGTAGGGAAGGTTGAGGTCGAGGAGCTGGTGGTCGTGACAGGCCCACAGCGCCTGCAGGTTCGCGGTGATTCCGAGCTGAGCGAATCGGGGAATGTCGACGGGATCGACGACCTGAACGTGGGCGATGTGGTGCCGACGCTCCCTGTCCCCGGTGGTCTCGGAGCCCCCGATGGACTCGAAGGCGTCGAGGGCTGCCCTGTTCGCCGCATCACCGATCGCATGGCAGTGGATGTCGAAGCCTGCCGCGTCGAGGGCGGCGAAGGCTCGGTGCAGGTGCTCACGGGTGAAGTAGCTGGTGCCGAACCCGCCGCAGGCACAGCTGTACTCGGCACTCATCGCGGCGGTCCGGGATTCGACGATGCCGTCGAGCATGAACTTCACCGAGGTGGTGCGGAAGCCCCCGTGGGTTCGCCGCTGGTCGAGCAGGGCGGCGACCTGGGCGTCGATGTCCTCGACGTCACGGGGCCACCACAGGCTGCCGACAACCTCGGCCGTCAGATCGCCTGAGTCCTCTGCCTCAACGTAGGTGTCGAAGGGGGAGCGGTGGCCGGAGTAGTCGCCGACGATGGCGTCCATCCAGGCGGTGACGCCGAACGCATGGAGGGAGGACTGCCCGGCGAGGAGTCCGGCGCGGATGTCGGCGTCGGAGGCGGTCGGGACATGGGCGGAGACGAGATCCATGGCAGATTCGTGCAGGCACCCGGTCGGTGCCCCCGCTTCGTCCTTCTCGATCACGCCACCGGGCGGGGTAGGCGTGGAGGCATCGATGCCGGCCAGGTCCATGGCCTGCGTGTTCACCCACGCCGAGTGATGGTCCGCGCTGAGCAGGATGACGGGCCGGTCCGGGCTCAGTTCGTCGAGGATCACGGCGGTCGGTGCGCCGCCGGGGAAGTCGGCCATCGACCAGCCGCCGCCGGTGACCCAGTTGACGTCTGTCGTACCGGCGGCGGTCGCGGTGCTGGCTGCGGTCGCGGTCACATAGTCGCGAATCACCTCAAGCGAGGCCTCGAGGCCCTGAGCTTCGCTGAGATCGCAGGCCAGGGACTCCTGTCCGCCGAAGGTGGTGTGCACATGGGCGTCGACGAACCCAGGTGTGATCAGCTTTCCCGTCGCCGTGATGGTGTGTTCGGAAGGGTCCACAGCCGGGCCGCTGCCGATCTCGGTGATGATTCCGTCGCGGATGCTGATGCGGTTCGCAGGCAGGACCGAGTGTCCGTCGAAGATGCTGACGTCGAGAACGTCGAGGTTCATGTTCCTCCCGACTTCCTTGTCGAAGGTGAGGCCGAGCGCGCTGGACGCACTTGGCAGGATGTCATTGTATGTCGGCCGGGGCATCGGGCCACAGGGCTCGGACCGGCTGTTATCCGTTCGTGCCCGAGACCGTGACCGTGACCGGTAACCCGCGGCAGAGTGTCAGGACGTGAAGATGGTGTCCTGCCATTCGTGGTGCGGGTCCTCGTGTTGGTCGATGAAGACGTGCTTGACCTGCGTGTACTCATCGAACGAGTACTGGCTCATGTCCTTCCCGAATCCGGAAGCCTTGTATCCGCCGTGAGGCATGTCGGAGACGATCGGGATGTGCTCGTTGATCCACACGCATCCGGCTTCGATGTCGGCCGCGGCACGCAGCGTCCGGTTCGTGGTCGTCGTCCAGGCGCTCGCCGCCAACCCGTAGGGGGTGTCGTTGGCCAGTTCGATGGCCTCGTCATCGGTGTCGAAGGCGATCGCGACGAGGACGGGACCGAAGATCTCCTCACGCCATACCTCGGCGTCGGTGTCGATTCCGCTGATGAGAGTGGGTGCGTAGTATGCCGTTGAGTCGGTGTCCCCGGGCAGAGCCTCGCCGAGGTGGTTCGTCGTCGGGATCGCTGCGCCGCAGTGGATCGTGGCCCCGGCAGCCCGGGCACGGTCGACCATGTCGGCGACCCGTGAGCGGTGGGTCAGCGAGATGAGGGAGCCCATGTCAGTGGCGGGGTTCGACGGGTTGCCCACGCGGACACCGTCCATGAGTTCGGTGACGCGGGTTGTGAAGGCCTCGAAGTGTTCGCGGGCGACGATGGCCCGGGTCGCCGCGGTGCAGTCCTGGCCGGAGTTGATGAGCGACCCGGCCACGGCACCGCGGGCGGCGGCTTCGATGTCGGCATCGTCGAAGACGACGAACGGGGCCTTGCCGCCGAGTTCGAGGTGGACGCGAGAGCCCTTCGCCGCGGCGAGTTCCATGATGCGTCGGCCCACCTTCGTCGATCCTGTGAACGAGGACATGACGACATCGGGATGGGTGATGAGCGCTTCACCGGCCTCGAATCCGTCGCCGGCGATGATGTTGATGACACCGGGGGCGAAGCCGGCGGCGGTGGCAGCCTCGGCGAGGATGAGTGAGGTCCCCGGAGTCATCTCCGAGGTCTTGAGCACGATGGTGTTGCCGGCTGCGACGGCGGGGAAGATCTTCCATGCGGCCATCTGCAGCGGGTAGTTCCACGGGGCGATGGAGCCGACCACGCCGAGGGGTTCGCGTCTGGTCATCGACGTCGACTTCTCCCAATAGGTGCCGGCGGCCAGACCTGTGAGCTGCCGGGCGGCCCCGGCGAAGAACTTCGCGTTGTCGATCGAGCCGGGCACATCGAATTCCTTGGCCAGACGGATGGATTTGCCTGTCTGGCGCGACTCGAGTTCGGCGAGTTCCTCGGCGCGAGCCTCGAGCTCGGTGGCGAGGCCGAGCATCAGCTCCGCGCGCTCGCCAGGGGTGAGTGCTTTGAAGGCGGGGTAGGCGGCCTTCGCCGAGGCGACGGCGTCGTTGACATCCTCGGCGTTCGCGAGCGTGTACTCACCGATCGTCTCGCCGGTGGCGGGGTTGACGAGGGTGAAGGTGTCACCGCTGCCTTCGTGATAGGTGCCGTTCCAATAATGCATATCGTCACTTCCAAGCGAGTTGCACGTCTGTGTGTGGGCCTGGTCACACAGAGTATAGGAATCAGTGGGTTGAATCCACCGATTCCGTTGTGTGAGACGGTTTCGAGCTAAAAACAATGACCACCCAGCATATTTCCCTGCTGAATCAGTGGTCGTGTCTGCGATTTTCGCGCTGAGTCCTTGCTTGCGGCCGGGGTCAGCACGCGTCTCGAGACAACGCCGCACCGCCGATACCGCTGTCGTGCAGTGTTGTATCGGCGGTGCGGCGGTGTGAGAGGTGGAGAAGTGACGCTGTGACCGGCCTCAGCCGGGGAACTTCTGGCCGGTGAGTTTCTCGAAGGCCTCGATGTAGCGGGCGCGGGTCTTTTCGACCACCTCGGCGGGGAGGGGCGGTGGGGGAGTGTCCGAGGACTTGTCCCAGCCGGACTCACCGGTCAGCCAGTCGCGGACGAACTGCTTGTCGAAGCTCGCCTGCGGCTGACCCGATTCGTAGCTCGCCGCATCCCAGAAGCGCGAGGAATCCGGGGTCAGCACCTCGTCGCCGAGGACCATGGTCCCGTCGGGCAGTGTCCCGAACTCGAACTTCGTATCGGCGAGGATGATGCCGCGCTCACGGGCGATCGTCTCTGCTCGCTGGTAGATCTCGATCGTCAGGTCACGGACCTTCTCGGCTGCCTCGGTGCCGATGGTCTCTGTGATCTGGGCGAAGCTGACGTTCTCGTCGTGGTCGCCCAGATCGGCCTTGGTTGCGGGCGTGAAGATCGCCGGCTCCAGCCGGTCGGCCTCGATGAGGCCTGCCGGCAGCTGGATTCCGCACACGGAGCCCGTGGCCTTGTAGTCAGCCATCCCGGAGCCGGTGAGGTAGCCGCGGGCTACGCATTCGATGGGCAGCATCGACAGGTTCTTGACGATGAGGCCGCGACCGGCCACTGCCTCAGGAACATCGGAGCTGATGACATGGTTGCCGATGACCTCGGAGAGCTGGTCGAACCACCACAGGCTCAGCCCGGTCAGCACCTTCCCCTTGTCCGGGATCTCGGAGTCAAGCACCCAGTCATAGGCGGAGATGCGATCCGAGGCGACCATGAGCAGCTGCTCGGTCGACGCGGCATCGGTCGAGCCCTCGGGAATGTAGAGGTCCCGGACCTTGCCCGAGTAGACGTGCGTCCAACCCGGAAGTTCGGGCGCCGTGGAGTCGAGCGCGGCGGCAGCCGGTGCCTCTTCCGGTGCCGGGTAGATGTCGGCCACCATGATCTGCCCACGAGCGGCCACCTCGGCGATGTCGGTGCGGTGCTGCTCACCGTCCCACTTGACCTCGGCCACAGCGGCATAGGCCTTGGCCCGGGCTTCGTGGAGTCCGGTGCCCAGCGAGACGACGGAGAGCACACGTCCGCCGGCGGTGACGATGTCTCCGGTCTCGGCGACGTCCTCGGAGATGACGGTGTCTTCGGGGGCGAATCCGGCGCCCGTGTCTGTGGCACGAGCGGTCCCGGCGTGGAGGATGTGGACGTCCTCGAGCCCGTCGGCCGTGTTGAGTCCGCGGATGATGTCGCCGGTGCGCGGAGTGTTCGGGTAGTTCTCGGCAGCCATGACCACGGTCACCGAGGTGCGCGGATCCCAGTCGAGTTCACCGACCTCGTCGAGGCGCCCCTCGGCGGCGGCGAGCATGGTCTGGCCCAGCGGGCTGCGCAGACGTGAGAGCACGGACTGGGTCTCTGGATCGCCGAAGCGGACGTTGAACTCGACGACCCGCATGCCCTTCGAAGTCAGGGCGAGCCCGCAGTAGAGAAGTCCGACGAATGGGGTGCCGCGGCGGGTCATCTCCTCGACGACCGGCTGGGCGACAGTGTTGACGATGTCGTCGATGGTGCCGGCCGGGATCCACGGCAGCGGCGAGTAGGCGCCCATGCCGCCGGTGTTCGGGCCGGTGTCGCCATCGCCGATGCGCTTGAAATCCTGAGCGGGCGCCAGCGGCAGAGTGTGCTGGCCGTCGCAGAGGACGAAGAGGGAGACCTCGGGTCCGTCGAGGTAGTCCTCGATGACGACCCGGTCGGAGACCTCGAGGCAGGAGCTGGCATGAGTCAGTGCCTCGGCCCGGTCCGAGGTCACGACGACGCCCTTGCCCGCGGCCAGGCCATCGGCCTTGACCACGTACGGAGCACCGAAGTCATCGAGAGCGGCGGCCGCCTCGTCGGAGGTATAGGCGACCACGGCGCGTGCGGTGGGCACATTCGCTGACTCCATGACCTCCTTGGCGAACGCCTTCGAGCCTTCGAGGATCGCGGCCTCGGAACTGGGTCCGAAGACCGGGAACGAGGACTCACGCAGGGCGTCGGCGACCCCGGCGACCAGTGGGGCTTCGGGGCCGATGACCACGAGGTCGACGTCGAGTGTCTCCGCCAGTGCCGTGACAGCGGTGGAGTCGTTCATATCGACGGCTTCGGTGTGCGCGATCGCTGCGATTCCCGGGTTGCCGGGTGCGGCGATGACGGCGTCGACCTGGGGGTCGCGACTGAGAGCAAGGACGAGGGCGTGTTCGCGGGAGCCCGAACCGATGACAAGAACCTTCACCCCACCAGCCTATAAGGTCGTAGGCTTGAGTGCGTGACTCGTTCCACTTTCGTTTCCGCCGACGCCGCCGAGTTGGCCTTCGTCGAGCGCAGCGGGTTCATCGAATCCCGCCACACCGGTTCCGCAGTCGTCCTCGACCCGGATGGATCACCCCTGATCACCCTGGGTGCGCCGGAGGCTCCCGTGTTCACCCGGTCAAGTCTCAAACCGCTGCAGGCGATTGCCGCGATGAGTCTCGGAGCGCAGGTCTCCGGCACCTGGGCGGCACTGGCGACCGCGTCCCACAAATGCGAGGCCGGCCACGCCGAGGCGGTTGCCGGAATGCTCGAATCCGCCGGCTTGAACGTGGATGACCTGCAATGTCCGTCCGCGCATCCCGCCGACGGTGCCTTCCGTCGGAGCCTGCAGGAGAGTGCACGTCATCTCGAGCAAGACGACACTGATCCGGCATCGCCCCTGTACTTCAACTGCTCCGGCAAGCATGCGGCGTTCCTCATGGCCGCGGCGGCCATCGGCGCGGACACCGCAAGCTACCTCGACCCGAACCATCCCGTGCAGAAGAAGGTCGCCGAGGTGGTCGAAGCCTTCGCCGGTGAGACGCCGGCAGCCGTGGGCACCGACGGCTGCGGTGCTCCCGTCTTCGCACTCAGCCTCACCGGCCTGGCACGGGCGATCGGCCGTGTGGTGCGTTTGGGCAGTGCAGCCGCTGCCACAGCAGACGAGAACCCGAGAACCACCTCGGCGAGGGAACCATATGTCTCCTACGCCCCCGAGGCCCGCACCCTCATGGACGCCGTCTTCGCAGAGCCGTGGGCGATCGAAGGCCACGGCAAACCGAATACGACGGTCATCGAGAGCCTCGGCGTCTTCGCTAAGGGCGGGGCCGAAGGCGTCATCGCGATGTCGACGAAATCCGGGTATTCGGTCGCTCTGAAATGTCTCGACGGGTCCTCTCGCGCCACCGGAATCGTGGCACTGACTCTGCTGTCGAAGGTGGGAGCGCTCGCCCCGGGCACGGCTTCGTCCACGGGCTCAGCCCCCACCTCGGCGGGGGATGCCGTCATCACCGATGAGCTCCTCGACGAAGTCATCGCGGCGATCACCGACCCGATCACCGGCGGCACCGATTCCGAGGGACGGACGAGCATTGTGGGCAGGCTCGGGCTGGGCGAAGATGTAGCGAAGATCAGGTAAGAGGGAGAGTCACTGATGGCGATTCGCAGAAGGATCGACCCCGACGAGGGCCGCAACGCCCTTGAGATGTGGGTTGCGCACTCCGAGGCCGACGCGGCACCGGCAGACCGGTCGACCCTGGCCACGGCCGTGCGGTTCACGCTCGAGGAGCTCGCCTCCCGGGCGGAGGGCAACAGCGTCGAAGTCCGCGTCCCGCCCTTCGGCGTCACCCAGTGCATTCCCGGGCCCCGGCACACCCGCGGCACACCGCCCAACGTCGTCGAGACCTCGGCGCAGGTGTGGTTGGAGATCGTGACCGGCAGGACCGAATTCTCCGCCGCGCTCGCCGAAGGCTCGGTTGACGCCTCGGGCACGCGCGCCGACATCAGCGATTTCGTCCCCCTGTACACCTCAGCAGAATTGGAAGGTCGGCGATGAACGCCCAGATCACCCAGACCACCTCATTCATCGGCGGACGCCACGTTCCCTCACTGACCACCTACGCCAACGTCGACCCGGCCACCGGCGAACACCTCGGCGATGTCTCCCGCGGCGGAGCCGACGAGGTCGACCGTGCGGTCAAGGCAGCGGCCCGAGCGCAGAGGGAATGGAGGCGTTCGAGCACCGAGCAGCGGTCGAAGCTGCTGGTCACCACCGCCGAAGTGATCCGGGCCAACCGCGATGAGATGGCCGCGCTGGAATCCGAGGACACCGGCAAACCGCTGACCCAAGCCTACGCCGATGTCGACGTCTGCGCCCGCTACTTCGAGTTCTACGGCCACACCATCGAGTCCTACTACGGGCACTCGATCCCCATGGCCGAGGACATGCACGTCTACACGCGCCGCGAACCCTACGGCGTGACCGGGCACATCGTGGCCTGGAACTATCCGCTCCAGCTCATCGGACGCGCCGCCGCGACCTCACTGGCCACCGGCAACTGCGCCGTGGCCAAACCCGCTGACGAGACGCCGCGCTCCACGGTCCGACTGGCCGAACTCATCCATTCCGTTGGCTTTCCAGCAGGTGCGTTCAACGTGGTGACAGGCCTGGGCGCCGAGGCGGGGGCCGCGTTGGCGGCGCATCCGGGCATTGCTCACCTCGGCTTCGTCGGCTCGACTCAGATCGGTTCACAGATCGCCCACGCCGCCGCCGATCGGGTCATCCCGACGGTGCTCGAACTGGGCGGAAAGTCTGCGAACATCGTCTTCTCCGACGCCGATGTCGACGCGGCAGTCCCGTCCCTGGTGCGTTCGATCATCCAGAACGCAGGCCAGACCTGCTCGGCCGGGTCCCGACTCATCGTCGCTCAGGACATCCACGCCGAGGTGGTGGAGAAGATGGCGGCCGCGATGGAGAAGGTGACCATCGGCTACGGCATCGACGACCCGATGCTGGGACCCCTGATCTCGAAGAAGCAGCAGTCCCGCGTCGAAGGGTACCTCTCCGACATCGGCAACGCGCAGATCATCACCGGAGGGACAAGACCCGAAGGTCTCGCCGAGGACCTCACCGGCGGTGCCTTCATCACCCCCACTCTCGTGGACAATGTGTCCCCGGGTTCGAGGATCGCGCAGGAGGAGGTCTTCGGCCCCGTCGTCGTGGCCATGACATTCGGCGATGAAGAGGAAGCGATCTCCCTGGCCAACGGCACCGACTACGGCCTGGTCTCGGCCCTGTGGACGCAGAACATCTCCCGGGCTCATCGGGTCGCCGCCGAGGTCGAAGCCGGGCAGGTCTTCATCAACACCTACGGTGCCGGCGGGGGAGTGGAGCTGCCCTTCGGTGGGTTCAAGAAGTCCGGCTATGGCCGTGAGAAGTCCATCGAAGCCTTCGACGAGTACACGCAGACGAAGACCGTTGTCGTGAAGCTGTGAGGTCCTGACGCAGTGCAGCGGACTGGACACGACGCAGTGCAGCGGACTGGACACGGTCGTCGATGACTCCTGCCGTCCTCGGGCTGGTGCTATTCGCCTCAGTCGCCCATGCCCTGTGGAACATCGCGGCGAAGTCGGTGTCGGGCAAGGGCTACGCCTTCGTGCTGGCCTATCACGGGCTGTCGGCGATCCTGCTGGCCCCGATCGCGATCTGGCTGCTCGTCTCGGGAACACATGCGTTCAGTCTGGGACTGCTGGGCGCCGCAGCACTCAGCGCGGTCTTCCACATCGCCTACTCCGTGTCCCTGCAGTCCGGCTACGACCATGCCCCGTTGGGCGTCGTCTATCCCACGGCGCGCGGGGTCGGGCCGATCATCACGATCATCGTCGCCGTGCTGTTCCTGGGCGAGCGACCCACAGCACCGGAGACCATCGGCGCCTTCATCGTCCTCGCCGGCATCGCGGTCGTGACCGTGCACCCGAGGCGGGTGGGCGGAGGCCGGACGACGAACGGAGGTCACGGGAAGAGCAGGGGCCACGGGATGAGCAGGGGCCACGGGATGAGCAGGGGCCACGGGATGAGCAGCCACGGCGTGGGTCGTGGTCTGGCCTGGGGCGCACTGATCGGAACCTTCATCGCCTCGTACACCCTGTGGGACGACTTCTCCGTCAACCACATCACCGACTCACCGCTGCTCTACTTCGCCCTCTCCGAAATCTGCGTCGCGACCATCATGGCCGTGGGCATCGTGACGATCCCCGGCGGTGCGGGACGTCGCGCGGACTTCACATCGATCCTGTCCGGGCACAAACGAGCCCTGCTCACCGTCGCCATCCTCTCCCCGCTGGCGTACCTGCTCGTCCTCTACGCCATGCAGCAGGCACCGGTGTCCCTTGTGGCTCCCGTGCGCGAGACCTCGATCATTGTCGGCACACTGCTGGCCTGGTGGTTCTTCGGGGAGAAGAACATCGGCATGAAGCTGACCGGCGCGGTCGTCGTCGTCGCCGGCATCGGCCTCATCGCCCTCGGGTGAGATTCCCACCCCGGTGAGATTCCTACATCCGGCCACCGCTGGGTAAAAGTGCAGGCGTTGAGCACTTGTGCCCTACGTCAGCACTTTCGCCAAGCGGTCATGAAGGTGGAGCTGCGGCGCGGTTATGAAGGTGGAGCTGCGGCGTGGTCATGAAGGTGGAGCTGCGGCGCAGCACCGGCACAGCTTCAGCGCTTCTTCGCTGCCTTCCGGCGGAGCACGCGCACCACTCGGGTCGGGCACACAGCGTGTGAGAGGACGGCCTGGGAAGTCGACCCGAGGATCGTTGACACGAAACCGCCGCGGCCGCGGGAGCCGATGATCATGAGTTCGGCGGTGTAGGTGGCGCTGATGAGCACCTCGGTGGCGGGGGCATCGAAGATCGACCAGCGAACGTCAACCTCGGGGAACTCCTCTTGGAGGGACTGCGCGGCTTCTTCTCGCGAGGTCACGGCTTCGTCGTACATCTTCTCGAGGTGCGTTTCGCTGGGCATCCATTCCGGCGAGAGCACGTGGGCAGCGGTGATGCCGACCAGGTGCAGCGGCAGACCATAGATCCGAGCCTGCAGTGCGGCCTCACGCAGGACCGGCCCATCGGTCTCGAACGGATCGATCGCGGCGACGATCTCACCGGTGAAGTCGGGGCGCCTGTCGCCGGATTCGGCGGTTGTCGTCTGCGCGTCGGAGGAGCGCACAGGAAGGTCGATCGGCAGAGGTCGCTCCGGCATCGGGCGTTGGGGCCAGGTGCTGGGGATGACCACGGTGGGGCAATGAGCGTGCGCGGGCATCGCCAAGGCCACGGACCCCAGCAGGCGGCCGGCGAACCCACCGCGACCGCGGGCGCCGATGACCGCGAGATCGGCATTCTTCGAGTTGTCGACCAACGCCCCTGAGGCATCTCCCGGGAAGACCACGGTCGACACCGGCACCGAGGCATCGGTGACGGTTCGTGCGTTGTCGTCGACGAGCTTCTGCACCGACCTCTTGACCTCCGCATCGAAATCGGCCGGGTAGACGATGTCCGCTTGGGTCATATTGACGCCGGGAACGGTGTACGCCGCCACGAGGCGAATCTCGGAAGAGGTCAGCTGAGCGTGTCTGATCGCCCACTGCAGTGCGCATTGACTGTTGGCGGAGCCGTCCACTCCGACGATGATCGTTTGAGACATGTCCACCCCTATGTGAGAAGCCCTACTGTGTCTTCCTCCACCTTATGGGATCGGCCGCATAACTGCCTGGGAGTCGGCGAAAGAGTTCTCGACTAGACTGTCCGCGACGTGAAATGCGGGCACCATCGACCCGCCACCGACACTGCCCAAGGAGATCATGAAGGACCAGATCGACGTCTCCGTTCGTCGCAGCCCCAAGTACTCGGTATTCATGGGACTCGGCGCGATCCTCGGCGTACTCGTCGCGGGTGTGCTCACGCTCTTCGTCGATCCCGAAGCGATGCCCACCGGCTACACAGTGGCCAAGGGAGCGGGGCTGCTGCTGCTCGTCCTCGCCGTGGGCGGACTGTTCCTCGGCGGCCTGCTGGCAGTGCTCCTCGACTGGATAGGTCGGAGGAAGTCACATAAGTACCGAGTCGACGCGGAGATCGACATGGTCGATGATCCGAAGGAGATCGCGCGTCGTCGCATCGCCGAAGCCAACGGCGAAGATCCCGATGCCGAGGACGAGCCCCGAAACGAAGCCCCGAGTTCCGGAGTCTGATCCACTTGTGAAGCAGAGCTCACCGATGTGAGACAATCTTTCACGTGGCAAGAGGAGACGGGCAACTAACGCACGAAATCGACCCCCTGGACCGCGGACCTCAAGATGCTTGTGGAGTATTCGGAGTCTGGGCGCCGGGCGAGGAAATAGCCAAACTCACCTACTTCGGGCTCTACGCTCTGCAGCACCGCGGACAGGAGTCTGCGGGCATCGCTGCCAGCAACGGCAAGCAGATCCTGATCTACCGCGACATGGGCCTGGTCTCGCAGGTCTTCCATGAGCGGGATCTCGAACTTCTGCAGGGACACATCGCGCTCGGGCATACGCGGTATTCGACGACGGGCTCACCCTCGTTCGAGAATGCCCAGCCCACGCTGGGACCCACCCCGTTCGGGACAGTGGCACTGGCGCACAACGGCAATCTGACGAACTTCGATGAGCTCGAAGCTCTGGCCGATGGCCGTCGGCACGATGCCGATCAGGTCGTCAAGGACGCGACGAAGAAGGTCAGCCGGACCAGGCCCTTCCGCGACTCTTCCAATGACACCTCCCTGGTCACCGAGCTCTTCGCCACCGAAGAGGGCGAGAACCTCACCGAGGCCGCGCTCAATCTCCTGCCCAAGGTCGAAGGTGCATTCTCCCTGGCCTTCATGGACGAGAACACCCTCTACGCCGCCCGTGATCGTCATGGTGTGCGGCCGCTGTCGCTGGGTCGGATGGAGAACGGCTGGGTCGTGGCCTCCGAGACCTCGGCTCTCGACATCGTCGGTGCTTCCTTCGTGCGCGACGTCGAACCAGGCGAACTCATCGCTATCGACGAAGACGGTCTGCGCTCCTTCCGCTTCGCCGAACAGGACCAGGCTCGCTGCGTCTTCGAGTACGTATACCTGGCCCGACCCGACA
This sequence comes from Brevibacterium antiquum, assembly GCF_016107655.1. Classification (GTDB taxonomy): domain Bacteria; phylum Actinomycetota; class Actinomycetes; order Actinomycetales; family Brevibacteriaceae; genus Brevibacterium; species Brevibacterium antiquum. The sequence goes on along the minus strand of NZ_JABASX010000010.1, from coordinate 161,912 downwards.
GCGTGCTCAACGGCAAGACCGTGCATGCGGCCAGGACTCAGATGGGCCGCCAGCTGGCCGACGAGTTCCCCGTCGACGCCGATCTCGTCATCGCCACACCCGAATCGGGAACACCGGCCGCCGTCGGCTATGCCGAACGCTCAGGCATACCCTTCGGCCAGGGGCTGATGAAGAACGCCTATGTCGGGCGCACATTCATCCAGCCCTCGGACACCCTGCGACAGCGCGGCATCCGACTCAAACTCAACCCGCTGCGGGAGAACATCGAGGGCAAACGCCTCGTCGTCGTCGACGACTCGATCGTGCGTGGCAACACCCAGCGCGCGCTCGTGCGAATGCTCCGCGAAGCGGGAGCGAAGGAGATCCATGTGCGCATCTCCTCCCCACCGGTCAAGTGGCCCTGCTTCTACGGCATCGACTTCGCGACCCGGGCCGAGCTCATCGCCAACGGCCTGAACATGGACGAAATCCGCGACAACCTCGGCGCCGATTCCCTGGGATACATCTCCCTCGACGGGATGGTCGAGGCCACCCAGCAGGAGCGCAGCCAGCTGTGCACTGCCTGTTTCTCGGGCGAATACCCGATCCCTGTCAACAACACCCCCGCCGACAAAGGATGTTGAGTTGAGCACCGATCCAGCAAAGTCCACCACCTATGCCGCTGCCGGCGTCGACGTCGAGGCCGGTGACCGCGCCGTCGAACTGATGAAGTCCGCGGTCGGCGCCACACACAACGCAAATGTCGTCGGCGAAGTCGGCGGCTTCGCCGGACTCTTCGACGTCTCAGTGCTCAAGGACTTCGAGCGCCCGCTGCTGGCCTCATCGACCGACGGCGTCGGCACGAAGGTCGCGATCGCGCAGGCTCTCGACAAGCACGACACCATCGGATATGACCTGGTGGGAATGGTCGTCGACGACATCATCGTGTGCGGTGCCAAGCCCCTGTTCATGACCGACTACATCGCCTGCGGCAAGGTCGTGGCCGAGCGCATCGCGGACATCGTCCGGGGCATCGCCGAGGCGTGTGCCAGTGCCGATGTCGCCCTCGTCGGCGGGGAGACCGCCGAACACCCGGGCCTGCTCGGAGTCGATGACTACGATGTCGCCGGTGCTGCCACAGGTGTCGTCGAGGCCTCCAAACTACTGGGACCTGAGAAGGTCGACGCCGGTGACGTGCTCATCGGGTTGCCCTCCTCTGGTATCCACTCGAACGGGTACTCCCTGGTCAGGCACATCATCGCCGAGGCGGGGTGGGGTCTGGACCGTAATGTGCCGGAATTCGGCCGCACCCTGGGTGAGGAGCTCCTCGTCCCCACCCATGTCTACACCGGCGAACTCAACGCCCTCTTCTCTGCTCTACCCGATGCCGTGCATGCGGTCTCGCATGTCACCGGCGGGGGACTGTCTGCCAATGTGGCGCGCGTGCTGCCGAAGGGTCTCGTGGCGAAGATGTCCCGAGCTTCGTGGGAGATCCCTCCGGTCTTCTCCACCCTCGGCGATCTGGGCGGAGTCCCGCAGGAGGACCGTGAACGGACCTGGAACCTCGGCGTCGGCATGGTCCTCGTGGCCTCTGCCGAGTCCGTTGACAGTGTGCTCGCGGCCTCCCCGGGCTCATGGGTGCTCGGTGAAGTCAGGGTCGACGACGGTTCACTGGCCTCCGAACTCGACTACGTCCAGGGCGCCAAGGGTGTCGACGGCGGAGCCGCAATCCTCGCCTGAGGTGTGTCAGGCTGAGGGTGTCAGTGCAGCAATCAGGCAAAGCAGAAGGCGGAGGCCGCAGCCTCCGCCTTCTTGCTTGAGCGAATCCGATGCTCCCGTATCTGAGCGCCGATCACATCAGTGCTGATCGGTCAAGATTCGCGCTGTGTATAGTCGTCTTCTTCGTCGTCATCGTCGACGTTGTACTTGTCGGCGTAATCCGAATAGTCCGGCTCGTTGTCGTACGGATCTGACGAACCGGACGCCTGCGACTCGGAACCCAGTTCCTGCTGGAGTCTATTCAGGTCGGTGTCCGGGCTGTAGTATTTCAGCTTCCGGGCAACCTTGATCTGCTTTGCCTTTGCGCGGCCGCGACCCACTGGCGTGACCCCCTCCGTCGTCATGTGGGGCGAAGCGCCCCGGACTAGATCTCTGCTATGCGCTTAAATCCTACCTGTTCGTAGTGGGAAGTTCCATTTTGAGGCCCGACCTTGGATAGGGTGAACCCATGTCCTACAGTCGCGATTATGTTGTCTCTCTGCGGATCTTCGAACCCACCGTAGTCCATTCCGTATTGCAAGACGAGCAGGTGGAAGACAACCGTTCTCGTGTTGAGGAGCAGGTCTCCGAAGACGCGGATCAGCGCTTGATCTCCCTGCCGCCGAACCCTGTGGCCGAGTCCTTTCGCAACACGCCGATCTTCCTCCCGGCGTCTCAGACTTCGGACGGCGTGGATCGGTACTGCCCCGCCCAGGAGGACGTTCGCGGGTGGGAGGCGCTCGAGGCATTGAGTGAGCACACCTCGAAGGCGACGCTGGACATCATCGCTCCGAAGTCGGTGCGCAGGCGTGCGGCCAGTCGTCGTGCCGAGTGGCTCCAGGACACCAAGGATACTCGCGTCTTCACACGCGTCTCGGCGTGGGATGTGCCGCCGTCATGGTGGCTGTTCTTCTCACTGAGCGAAGACCAGATCATCACGAATGAAACCGATGCCGGGCTGAGAGTGCTCATTCGTACGGACATTCTGGCAGCCTCGGCGAGGATGGAATGGGCAGCGGAGACCGTGGCCGATAAGTCCAAGGTCGTCGACATGGTCGAGCAGACATCGATTCTGGCCCAGTGGGTCGACGGCTTCGACATGAACTCCGTGCTCGAACTCGACCTGGGCGGGATGAGCGATGTGCTCTGGCCCAACGAGGCACCGGAGCTCGTCGATTCGTGGGTGACCGCGCTGAGCAACGACGATCCTGAAACCGCGGTCGCATCCTTCCAGAAGTACGCGGCGATGTGGGAACAGCTCAATCTCTACGCGCGCAGCTCCTGACCCACCCTCCAGCTACCTGGCGGCTACGATAGTCTGCGTACCCGCGGCGTCGAGAGAATGAACCACACAGCGCATGGATGAGAAGAAGCGTCGACTTGTGACGAACAGGAAACCGCCGTCGGAGTCTGCCGAGGAGTCAACGACTGCCGCCGAACCGACGACTGCCGCCGAGTCTGCGACTGCCACTGCGACTGCCACGAAGCCAGAGCCGATGACGACGTGGTCGATCGTATGGCGTCTCGGAGCAACCGCCATGGCCCTCGTCATTCTCACCTGCGGACAGTTCCTCAACACCAACGACTTCTTCCCGCTCGGGTCACTCACCCAGTACGCGACCGCCAAGGACCTCAACGGCACGGTGAATGCGACGTGCATCGAAGCGCAGTTCCCCGGTGAGGACGAACCACGTCGGCTCGGCTTCAACACGGACACCGTCGGGATCGAACGCGGGGACATCGAATCCCAGCTCGATCGGGTCATCGCCAACCCGGAACTTCTGCAGCCCATGGCCGACTCCTTTGAGCGCCTCCATCCTGACGAGCCGAAACCGGAGCAGATGATCCTCTGCCGCACCGTGACCCAGTTGGAGAACGGCCGCAGCGTCGGCGAACCCGAACACAAGATCTTGGCGACCTGGGAGGTGCAGTGAGCAATTCCACCACCGCCGAGGCGAAGGTCGGCAATCCGATCGTCGCCTGGTTCACGCCCCAGATCTCTCTGGCCCGCGTCGCAGTCTTCCGCGTCATCGTCTACATCTTCGTCATCATCGACGTGCTCACGATCTCCGCCGACGTCATCCCGCACGGTTGGACTCCCGACCTCTACAAACCGCTGTGGCTGGCCAGGTTCCTCCACATCCCACCGGTCAGCGTCCTCGGCGCGCAGATCCTGCTCGCCGCGATCATCGTCTTCGCTCTCATGGCTGCCGCCGGCGTCCTCCAGCGAATCAGCGGCTGGATCGTCGCGATCACCTTCGGGCTGTGGATGTTCTATACCCAGGGCTATGGCTATGTCGCCCACGACCACATGGCGCTCGTCATCGCCGTCGTGGTGCTGCCGACGGTCGGAGTCGCACGGTTCAGGGATGTGGGGGCCACCTCGGCGAAGGCAGGGTGGGCGCTGCGAGTCGTGCAGATCTCCGTCGTGCTCACCTACTTCTATTCGGTGGTGATGAAGTGGATCGCCTCGGGCAACATCACCCACTGGGCCAACGGCGCTGTGATCATCTGGGCCCTGATGCGCCGCGGGGCCGAATGGTCGAAGCCGTTCCTCGAGATGCCGGGCCTGCTCATCGCCGGGCAGTGGGCGACTCTGGTGTTCGAGTTCCTCTCACTGATCGTGCTGTTCCTCAAGGGCAGATGGCTCTATGGTGCCGTCATCTTCTTCATGCTCTTCCATCTCATGACCTACATCGCCCTGGGCATCCACTTCCTGCCGACGGTCATCTGCTGGGCGGCGTTCCTGCCCCTGGAGAAGCTGATCCCGAAGCGGTTCGCCGCGACTCGCTGACCTGTTCGCAGCCACTCGCTCAGTGTCGTGCCGCAGTGCGTCGAGCACACGTTTGACGGCTGCGCGCTCGGCCGTATCGGGAGCCATGACCGCCACGACCCAACGCGTGGTTGCGACCCCTGTCAGAGGGAGGAGCGTGAGTCCGGCGTCTTTGGGGGTCGTGAATCGCGGCAGCAGGGCGACCTGGTCGCTTGAGGCCACGATCGCCTCGATGAGTCGGTTGTCCCGGATGCGCTGGGTGACCTCGAGCTCACGTCCTGTGACGTGTTCGATCGACGTCAGGATCGTGGTGAATGGGAATCCGTGGGGAACGCAGATCCACTCAGCGTCGACGAGGTCCTCGGGTCTCAGATGATCCCGGCGAGCCAGAGGGTGGGAGTCCGCGAGCGCGACATCGATGGGTTCGGTCGCCAGGCACTCAACGCTCAGCCCTTCGGTCCCGGCCGGACGTTCGGAGATCAGGCTGTGGGCGATGACGATGTCGACGTCGGAGGTCAGGCCCGCGAACTCGTGCTCGGCCAGATCCACATCGACGGTGCGCAGGGTGATCCTCGGGCTCGTCTCCCGCAGCTGTTGCAATGCAGAAGGCACAAGGTAGGCCAGAGCGCTGGGCAGCCCGGCAATCCGAACTTCACCGGAGGGATCGCCGAGGTAGTCCTCCCAGTCCGCCTGCACGCGGGCGATTGCTGAGGCCACGTCCTTACCACCTGCCGCCAGCAGTCTGCCCGCACTGGTCAGCTTCAGCCCGCGGCCCTCGGGTTCGACGAGGGTGTGTCCGAGATCCCGTGTGGCCTGTTTGAGCTGCTGCGATATCGCCGAAGGCGTGCGATACGTCGCCCTGGCCACGGCAGTCACGCTGCCGAGTTCGTCGAGTCGGCGCAGCAGCTCAAGATGCCTGGGGTCCATGTGCCAATGCTACAAGAGTGAAGTAGGGCTGCAAGGTATGTGTAGAACATTTCGATTGTATTAACTGTCTGGCGACTCGAGAATGAAGTCATGTCATTCAAACACTGTTTGCTCGCTGCCTCGGTGGCCGTGATGTGGGGACTGAACTTCCTGGCGATCGATTTCTCGCTCGAACAGTTCCCACCCTTCTTCCTCGTCGCCCTGCGCTTCGCCGTGCTGGCCGTTCCGGCGCTGCTGTTCATCCCGAAACCGGACGTGAAGTTCCGCTGGATCGTGGGCTACGGACTCGGCTTCGGGCTCCTCCAGTTCCTGTTCCTCTACTGGGCGATGGCGGCGGGGATGCCTGCGGGGCTGGCCTCCCTCGTGCTCCAGGCTTCGGGGCCGTTCACGGTGCTGCTGGGGATGACGTTCCTGCGAGAGCGGGTCCGCGGATCACAGATGGCGTTCCTCATCGTGGCCATGGCCGGGCTCGGCGTCGTGGGCTGGCAGAGACTGGACTCGAGCGCGAGCTTCTTGCCGTTCCTGCTCACACTGGCCGGCGGGCTGGGGTGGGCGATCGGCAACATCTGCAACCGTCATGCGCACTCGGTCGAGCCGGTGAAGTTCACGATGTGGATGTCGGTGGTTCCGCCCGTGCCGATGCTCCTTCTTGCGTTGGTCGTCGAGGGGCCAGACTCTATCGGGCAGTCGATGACGACGCTCATGACTCCCACCGGATGGCTGGGCCTCGCCGGGCTCGCCTACACCGTTGTCATCGCCACCATCCTCGTTCTGGCATCTGGTCGTGGCTGATGTCGCGCAACCCCGCTGGAGTCGTCGCACCGTTCTCGATGCTCGTTCCCATCGTCGGTATGAGTGCCGCCTGGTTCGTGCTCGGCGAGACGGTGTCTGTGGCGGAGATGTGCGGAGCCGTCCTCGTCATCATCGGCGTCCTCGGGGCGGGCATGCGCGCTGCGAAAGGGCCGAAGATCCTCGCCGAGGCGGTGCCCACAGACGTCGAAGACGTGGCCGACGTCCCCGCGGGGACGTCCTGACGGCGCGGTCCCTGACACCGAACTAGTGTTGTGCCCATGACTATGTCGCATGACCGCCCGCTCACTGCTGAGGATCTCTTGGCGTCCCCGCGGGGACGCTCGCTCGTGTTGGGACTGGCACTGAGCGGGCGTGAGGACGAATTCGATGACGAAGGCCAGGCCCTCACAGCGTCGGCGCGTGCCTTGGACGAGTTCCGCAGTGCTGTCTTCATCGCCGGCTATCTTGCCGACAAGGCGAAGGGGGCCGCGGTGGCGATGTACCTCGGTGAGGGTGACTCGGAACCGGAATCCGGCGCAGTGACGGCCGGCGACGTCGCTGAGACGCTGCGATTCGTCACACCCTCGAACCCGAACCAGGCCGAGCTCGAGCACGCGATGGCTGAAGTGATCGGAGGGGCCATGTACTGGCAGCCTCCGCACGGGGCTGATCATGTCGCCGCTGAACCCGAGGTGCGTGAGGCCCTGCGACTCTTCGCAGAGGTGCTCATCGGCACCGGTCTGCTCGACGCGTGGTCCCGTCCCCTCGACACGGAGAACCAATGGGCTCTGGCCTGGGACGATGAAGAACATCGCGGCGGTCTGCCGGCGATGTTCACGCACCCGGCAGGCCCGATCGGCCAAGCAGAGAGCCGGCCCGCGATCTCGCTCGCCGATCTCTTCTCGTCTGCGGAGGGGGACGGGGGCAAACTGCCATGGGGCCTTGATGAGTGGCTCGGCCACGTCCTCACCACGGAAACCGAGTACCGTCACGACTTGGCCAAAGACCCCAATGACGAGCTCAGCGGCGAATGGTGGTCGACCCCGCCCGATGGGCTCTGGACCTCAACATCAACCTGGCCGGACCAGACCCCGATCGGGGTCGAACTCGTCGAAGACGATTTCGGTCTCGAACGCGCGCGGGTCTGCCGCGTGCGCCTGCGCCAGGAGGCCCGCATCGCTGAGATTCGCTGGCCCGAGGACTGGGCGCAGCTGTGTCGGCGCTTTCCGCTCGACGTCACTGCTCAACGCCGTTATGTCTGGTTCGAGACGACCGGGCGCAAGGGCCGGTGGGTGATCCCCGACTGGTCACGAGTGGCCGAGGACTTCGATGGGGTGCACGTGAGTTTGGCCGGGTACCTGCGCACCGCAGGCTCCGTCGTGGAAGTCGGAGATCACAGTCTCGTGGAAGCTTCACCGTCCCTGCCCACGATCGGGAACACCGATGACTGCACTGCGAGCCTTATGGCGGGCTGGCACCCGGATATGACGTTCTGGCTGAATGACGTGGTCGACTCTGTCACCGAGGTGGTCGAGTGGGTCTACGACAACGATGCAGATGCGTGGCAGCGACCGCCGACACAGTGAAGTCGGCGAGCAGAAACGTCCCCGCGGGAACGCACCGAACTATGATCTGAGCGCTGTGAATTGCTCCACGGACACCGCACCCGAGCACCATGATTCGGTTGTATGCTCAGCGGATCACCGGTGGTGTCCGTACCGTCAGCACCTGTCATGTCGCCAGTGTTCATGGCTGAGTCTTCAAAGGAGAAACAGTGTCATCGAAGTTCGCCGATCGCATCGTTCGCGTTCAGCCCTCCGCCATCCGTGAGCTGCTCAAATACGGTGACGATCCTTCCATCACCTCCTTCGGTGGTGGGTACCCGGATGCCGCACTCTTCCCCGCGGCCGAACTCCAGCAGATCTATACCGAGATCCTGAGCAAGGAGAGTGCGACCGCACTGCAGTACACGGCCTCGGCGGGACTGCCCGGATTGCGGGCCCAGATCGCCGAACGCATGTCGAGCGCGGGTTCGGCAACGAATGCTGATGATGTTCTCATTCTCCAGGGCGCCCAGCAGGGCCTGGACCTGGTGGCGAAGCTGCTCATCAACCCAGGCGATGTCATCGTCACGGAGAACCCGACCTTCCTCGGTGCCCTCATCGCCTTCAACCCCTGCCACAGCCCGAGTACGCCGCCGTTGACATGGACTCCGAGGGTATGGACGTCGACGCCCTTGAGACGAGGCTGGCCACGACCGAGAACATCAAGTTCATCTACGTCATCCCCGACTTCCAGAACCCGACCGGTGTCAGCCTCAGCCTCGCACGCCGGAAGCGCATCATCGAGCTGGCCAACGAATACGACGTTCTCGTGCTTGAGGATTCGCCCTACCGTGAGCTGCGCTTCGAGGGCGAAGTGCTGCCGACCCTGGCCTCACTCGACACCGAGCACCGGGTCATTCACCTCGGCAGCTTCTCGAAGATCCTCGCCCCCGGAGTGAGGTTGGGCTGGGTGAGCGCGGCACCGGAGATCCTCGACAAGCTCGGTCTGCTCAAGCTCGCCGCCGACACCCAATCGTCGACCCTGAACATGACAGCGGTGACGCGCTTCCTCGACACCTTCGACATTGATGCCCACGTCTCAGCGATGCGCGGGGTCTACCGCGCCAAGCGCGACCTCATGGTCTCGACGATGACCGAACATTTCCCCGCCGAGGTGACCGTGACCAGGCCCGAAGGTGGGCTCTTCACCTGGGTGACCTTCCCCGAAGGCTTCGACACGACCGCCTTCATGGCTGAACACGCCCTGCCCGAAGCACGGGTCGCCTACGTGCCCGGCGAATCGTTCTTCCCAACCGAACACCGCAGTAACTATGCCCGGTTCAGCTACTCGGGCCAGTCCGATGATGAGATGGTCGATGCCCTGACCCTGTTGGGCGCGATCCTCAACGAACACATCTGAGCGAGAATCACCTCTCATCATCGCCGGGGCGAGCCTGGACGGTCCCGATATGAGCCGCAGATAGTGCCAAATCGGGCCCGCGGGCATACGGTCAGCATATGACCTTCATACCCAGGTCCGCTCCGACGCCGGAGCCGCAGACCGCGCTCGCCGTCTCGGCGGTGCTCGGGGGTGCTCTGTGCCTGTCGATCTCGGCGATCCTGGTCAAGCTTGCGGGCGTGGATGCGGCGACGACGGCCGTGCTGCGGTGTGCGATCGCCGTCATCGCCCTCGTGCCCCTGGCTCTGTTTGAGCGCCGACGCCATGGCGGACTCTCTCGGACAGGGGTCCTCTGGGCGATCGCGGCCGGTATCGCGCTGGGCATCGACTACATTGCGTGGACGGCGTCGATCTACCTCGTGGGCGCGGGTGTCTCGACCGTGCTCGTCAATGTCCAGGTCATCGTCCTGCCATTGCTCGCGCTGCTCGTCGATCGTGAGCGTGTGAGTCCACGTTTCCTCATCGCACTTCCGCTGATGCTCATCGGCGTCGGCCTGGTGGGAGGCATCGTCACGCTGACCGAGGTGGGGGACAGTGCCGTCCTCGGCACCGTTCTCGGTCTGATCGCGGGTATCGGCTACGGGGTGTACATGTTCCTCACCCGCCGTGGGACCAGGCGCAAGGCCGAGGGAACACTTCAGCCGTTGGCCTGGGCGACAGCCTCGGCGGCGGTGACCTCGGCGATCATCGCGCAGTTCACCGGCGGCCTCCACCTGGCCGGGATCAGCCCGAAGTCATGGATGTACCTCATCGCCTTGGCCCTGTTGGGGCAGGTGGTGGCGTGGCTGTTCATCAACAGGGGCAGCGTCCGATTGGTGCCGACGATGACGGCGAGCCTGCTGCTCATCCAGCCCGTGCTCGCCCTTGTGCTCGCGGCGCTCATCCTCGGCGAAATGCTCACCCTGGGGCAGGCGATCGGTGCAGGCCTCGTTGTCCTCGCGGTGGCCGTGGCCAACGGGGTGTGGCGATTGCGGAGGAGATCCCACGTTGCTCGGAGTCCAGGGGACGAGCTCAGGGCGCCAGGCTCGGCGCCTCGGTGATTCCGAACCGTGTCTTCAGCGCCCGTTTGGCGGCGAACCAGCCGTTCATGCCGTGCACGCCGGGTGCCGGTGGCGTCGCTGCCGAACACAGGTAGGCGCCGGGGACGCCGAGGCTGTAGTTGTCCCAGCTGGTGCGCGGGCGGGCCATCATCCGGTAGAAGGAGACGAGCCCGGTGGCGATGTCGCCGCCGATGTAGTTCTGGTTGTGGCCTGCCATCTCCGATGCGGGGATCGAGTTGTAGGTCACGATCGTGTCGCGGAAGCCGGGGGCGAAGCGCTCCATCTGTCTGATGATGTATTCGGCCGGATCGAGAGGGCAGTCGAAGGGGACATGGGCATACGTCCACAATGGTCGCAGGCCGCCCACTTCACGCGATGGGTCGAACACGGTCGGGTCGGAGACCAAGCTGACAGGGTGGGTCGGCATGCGTCCGGCGATCACCTCCGCCTCGGCGGCGGCCATCTGCGTCCTGGTTCCTCCGACGTGGATGGTGCCGGCGCGGTTGATGTTGGGATCGGCCCAGGGCACGGGCCCGTTGAGGACGAAGTCCACCTTGGCTGCGGCGTTGCCCTGCTTGAAGCTGCGCAGCGATCTGTCGACCTTGGCCGGGATGAGGCCGGAGAAGATCTGAGCCGCATTCAGTGCCGAGGTGTCGAGGAGATAGGCACGGGCGGGCGGTATATCGGAGACGTGCTCGATGCGCGCGTTCGTCGTCACCGTGCCGCCATGGGCCTCGAGGTCGGCGACCATGGCGTCGATGATCGCCTGCGAACCACCCACAGGGGACGGCCATCCGGCAGCGTGGGCGACGGTCGAGAGCATGGTGGCCGTGGCGGCCGTGCCCATGGCCGGCAGCCCACCGATCGCATGTGCGGCAACACCGGTGAACAGCGACTGAGACGTCTCATGTGAAAGCGGAATGTTCCAGGCCGGGCTCGCCTGGGACAGCAGCCGCAGTCCGAATTTCACCACATTGGCGATCCCGGGAACATCGCGCAGGGTCTCCGGAACGGAGCGCTTGTCACCGAGGGAGAGCCAGATCGCGTCATCGACACGTTCGAGGAGAGGAGCGAAGAACCGTCGCCATTCGGGTCCGGCCGCGCCGAGGTGGTCGACCGTCGTTTCGAGATCGTGGAAGGCCAGCGCAGCGGGCTGATTGTCCAACGGCTGGGCGTAGGAGACCTCCGGAGTGGTGAACTCGAGGCCCCGAGCGCGCAGGTCGAAGTCGACGAAGAAAGGACTCGAGATCGCCAAGGGGTGCACGGCAGAGCAGATGTCGTGGGTGATGCCCGGAGCCAGGCCCAAGTCAAGGGTGCGGGCACCACCGCCGATGGTCGATTGGGTCTCGTACACCTGCACGGACAGACCGGCTCGAGCCATGGTCACGGCGGCGGCCATGCCATTGGGGCCCGATCCGACGACGACGGCATCTACCTCAGCGTTGCTCATAGCTTCAGTCTAGGGGAGTGGGGTGACACGACCATTGATAGGACGGACTATCCCTGACCGTGGGGTGCGCCAGATCGTCGTTGTCGAGGATCCAAGTGGCATGGTCCCAGGGTGAACATTGCGCGAAGTAGAGACGCTGCCCGCCGACATAACGATGGTTGGACTGCGACTCGGGAGCAGAATCGAACTGCCCGGCGAAGCGTTCGTTCCCACGGGGCACAGACACAGCGAAGGGAACCTGCACCCACACACTTGCATCCCACAGCTCCCGAAGCTCGGGCCGGTGGAGAAAGATCCCATCCACGAGGAGGACGCAGTCCTCTGGCAAGGAGTCTTCTGTCGGTGGGGCGGCTGTGTCGGCATCAACATCCCAGACCGCTGGCGCGATCGACAGACCATGTCTGAACGGAGTCACGACGGACCGAGTGAAGGCATCGTAGTCATAGGAATCCCGATAAAAGGAATCGGGGCCCTGACCGTTCGCGTACCGAATCGAGCGGGGATGATGGAATCCGTCGATGCTCAGTGACGCAATGGGGCGCAATCCGTCCTGGCTGGCCACCTCGACGAGCTCTTGGGCTAAGACGGTTTTGCCCGCACCGTCGAGCCCATCAATGGCGACAAGGACTCGTTTGCCGATATTGACCCCGCGCAGCAGTGAGAGCAGTTGGTGGAGAACTGCGCGACGGTCAGACATCAAGTGTGGGACACAGACATCGCGGCAACCTCGGCGGCTATGTACTCGGCGATCCGGTCCGCGGCAGCGGTGCGTCCGGCCGTGCGCTCGCCCTCTTCGACGCTCGGGTTGTAGTTCGTGTTGGTGTTGATGTCGTAGACGACCTGGCGGCCATCGGCAGTCTCGATGAACTCGATTCCAGCGATGTCGATGTGCAGCTCGGCCAGGAGCGTCTCCAGCCTGCCGATGAGGGGCGTGCGCGCGGTGATGTCCTCACGCACGGAGAACGGGTCGAGCGGTGCGGCAGATGCGGAGGGGATCTCGCATGCCTCGGCGGGGCACAATTCGAAGGACCCATCGGAGACATCGACTCGCACCGCATAGTGGAACCGGCCGCCGACGAACTCGGCACGGGTGACGAACGGCTGCGCCGGCTGCACATATTCCTGGACCAGTGTGATTCCGTCGATCGGTTCGTTTGCACCACCGGCGGCGAAGTCACTCGCAGCCTCATCGAGTTCGGAATGAGACTCGAAAAGGCGCACGCCGAGTCCCTTGCCGCCCTGGTTGTGCTTGGTGATGAAGGGCGGGACGAAATCGCGTGCCGCCGTGGACAGCGCAGCGCTGCCGAAGACCGCCGAGGTGCGCGGGGTGTCGAAGTCGCGAATGGCAAGCTCGCGGTTTTGGCGGATCTTGCTCACTTCGAGTTCGTAGACGTCTGCGCCGTTGATGACGGTGCGTCCTGCGGTCTGGAGCCAGGCGAGCACCGCACGCCCATAGTCCTTGACATGCGGATCCGTGCGAGTGTGCGCCGAGGCGGACAGCCGCGACCAGAACAGGCCCTGCGGCGGCTCGGTGGTGAGGTCGATCGAGACCTCAGGCAGCAGCCACTCGACGAAGGGGATGCCTGATCGATCGAGGGCCTGCGCAAACGGCGCGATCCATTCGGGATTGTCATGAATGATGTAGACCGCCGGACCGTCCGTGACGGGAAGCAGCTGCGTGCTCATCTGTATTACCTCGCGTCCTCCAGCGACGGCGAAGGGTGACTGGATGCACCCGTACACCTGTTCTGCTCAACAATCCTAGTCCGAGCAGCCTCGTTGAAGCGAGCGACGCAGAATGTGAACCGGGCGCTCCAGCTTCACCGGGTCTCGTTCTGCGCGTACGCCTCGTCGAAGAAGGCCAGTTCGAGGTCGACGCCACGGTGCCAGATGTGAGTCAGTCGGCCTCGCGCCGCGGCGGATTCTGCGTCCTCACCGGTGGGGAATACGCGCTCAAGTTCGTCGACGAGGAACTGCACCCAGGCCCGGAAGGCCTCACCGCGGTGCAGGTCGATCCACCCGGAATGGACCCGGCGTGGAGGCATCGGATCCGAGCGCTCGCCCCAATCGAGGTAGAGCCATTCGGCGATGACGAGCACGACGAGCAGTTCTGCGTAGGAGGCTGAGACGACGGCCTCGTCCATGAGGTCACGGAACCCCTCGGTCGGCCCGGCCAGCTGGGGGTCAGCGTAGTCGGCGGCAGGGACACCCACCTCGGCGAAGGCCATGAGGAAATACGAATTCTCGTCGGCTTCGAGAAAGCCGAGCTGCTTGGCGAATCGCAGCTTGGGCCCGAGGGCATCGCCGTGAGCGACGCACGCGCCGAGCATCGAGAGGAACGATTCGAAGAACTGGTAGTCCTGAGTCAGGTACCGACTCATCACGGAGTCATCGACCGTGCCGGCAAACAGTTCGGTGACGAACCTATGCCCGACTGCCGCCTCCCAGGTCTTTGCCGATTGTGCTCTCATCGCTGCCACGGCCCCACCTGGCTGCACATGAATAGTGGTCATCGCTGTGTCCTCACTTCCTCCGCCGGTGCTCACCGGATCAGGTTCAAAGGGTCTGCTCGCGCACTCTCAGCGCCATTTCTCGGCGCTCCCCTGGGGTGGTTCGAGCCTAACACCAGCTCTGATCGTCAGGCTGTTCCCCATGTCACCCCCGCGGCGTAGACTCACATCATGGCTATCGCAAAGCAGCCCGTCATCGTCCTAGATGCCCCTGACGCCCGCGAACTCGCGGAGTTCTACGGCAAACTCCTCGACTGGGAAGTCAGAGTCGATGACGACGGCACCTGGGCAGAGATCACATCCGATTCCTGGCCGCCGATCTGCTTCCAGCAGGTCGAGGACTACCACGCTCCCAGTTGGCCGAGCCAGGCGCATCCGCAGCAGATGCACATCGACGTCATGGTCGACGACTTGGACGTCGGAGAGGCAGCGGTGACCGAAATCGGCGCCGGTAAGGCTGCCGAGCAACCGGGCGAGACCTTCCGCGTCTTCCTCGACCCTGCCGGGCACCCGTTCTGCCTCTGCGCGAACTGAACTCCCGTTTAGAATGATCACATGCGCGTGATCACCTCCTTCGATGACCTCGAACCGGTTCCATGGGCCAATGGTGCGGGGGAGACGACCGAGCTCGTCTCGCTCATCGAATCCCAAAATCTGACCCCGAGCCGACGACGGTGGCGCCTGAGCATCGCGCGTCTGGACCGTCCGGCTGCATTCTCCCCATTGCCGGGCTTGGCACGCACGTTCCTTCCTATCGGCGCCGAGGTTGTCCTTGAGATCGACGGACAGGGGCACTGCGTCGCCCAAGATGAACCTCAGAGATTCCGTGGGGACCAGATTGTCTCCCTCATCGAACTGGGCACTCCGTGCTTCGCCCTCAACCTCATGGTCGAGTCCGACGACGGCGCAGAATCGGAACAAGTCGGGATGGCGATGTCGACGCGATCGACCGGTTCCGACCTCTTCGCAGTGACCTTGGAGTCGGGTGCCGGCTACCCGAGATTCCAAGTGCTGGAACTCGAGGAATCGGACGTTCTTCCCGATCACCTCGGCGTGGCCATTCTGCACTGAGACGGCGACTGAGACAGCGGTCCTCGAGGCGGTCGAATTCGGACCTGCGAGTATCCTGCAAAGCGCATGTCCTGTGCGTCACACGGATCGGCATCATCGCAGGTCAACAGCCATGGAGGCGCTGCCTTCTCACAGTGTTGTCCCAGCTTCTGAGGGGGTGGGTCAGGAACTCCGAAAATGGACGGGCGATACTGAACTCAGGGACCAGTCATCGGAGGTATTTTGGTGTCGAAGCAGAATGAGTCAGGCAGACTGAACGGGCAGAGCGTCGCAGCGTCCGTTCACGACGGATCAGCATCGGAAGACGGCGGATCCGAATCGACCGTGCAGGCATCACAGACCCTGCCTCTGATCACCGAAGAACTCGCCGCCACACACGCCAGGAACACCCAGTCGACACCGACGCCGAGCTCGCACGTGAGCACACCGGTGATGCCGCCGAATCCGATCCGACGCGAAGAACAGCCGGTGTCAGCAGGCTCGGCGACTCGGATGATGCAGGAGAGCACCACTGCAGTCGGTGAATCGACAGCGAAGGATGACGTTGCCGAGAATGCGAAGGGCGACGACGGCGAGAAGAAGGAGAAGAGCGAGAGCAGGGTCTCGGCGACCCAGCTCGTCGCCGGTGCCGCAGCCGCAGCCACCTCCTCGGTCATCGGCGGGCAGCTGGGCGTTGCCGGAACGGTCGTCGGTGCAGGGGTCGCGAGCATCATCACCGGACTCGCGGTGACGCTCTACACCAGCAGCCTCGACAAGGGCAAAGAGAAGATCAGAGAAGTCGGCACGAAGCTCGCTCCTGCAGTGAAGGCGAAGTCACTCGGTGCCAAGACTCAGCGATCCCACGCCACCAGCACCTTCGGGAGCCTGAGCGACGAGGCGGACGCAGCCACGACCGTCGACGTTCCGTCAGCGCAGCACCCATCACCCGATGCCACCGAGGCGGCCAACGAGGAACCGAAGACGTGGTGGCAGAAGCTGCGCCGCAAACGCGTCCTCTACCCGGTGGCTATCGGGGTGGCGACATTCGGAATCGGCCTGGGTGCCGTAGTCATGGCCGAATCATTCACCGACGCCGACATCTCGCCCGGCACCTCACAGATCTCACGATCAGTGACCGGAGATTCCGGCACCGGGGATGACTCCGAAACATCGCAAGACGGCGGCGGCACTGCCGAATCCAGCTCCTCCGGGGACGATTCCCAGCCCGGCCAGAACCCGAATCAGGGCAGCGGAGCCGAGAGCTCGTCGACGAGTGAAGGACAGTCCACCTCGGCGAACGAGGGCAGCTCCACCACCTCCTCGACTGCAGATCAGACGGGGACCGACCAGGGCACCGATGCCAGTTCATCCACAACCACCGGCGACGACACCGCAGGAGCCGCCAGCGATTCAAGCGGATCCAGCAGTGCCGGAGCGGACACCTCGGGCGGGGGCGCAACCTCGACGGACGGGAGCTCGAGTTCCGGCTCGCAGGGTGAAGCAGGAAGCTCTGGCTCCGGCAGCTCGAGTGGAGGATCCAGCTCCAGCGGAGGCTCTGGTGACGGTGTGGGCAGCGGTTCCGGCTCGAGCTCTGCAGGCGGTGGAAGCGCCGCGACTGCCGCAGGCTGAGGGTCAGGAATATTGAGCAGGGTGGCCTTGGTTGTACCGAGAAAGGAACCTGGATAGCGTGAAAATCGGTTGCGCCAGTCTTCTGCACGCTGCCAGGAACTCGATATCAGGGGAGCCGTGATCGGCCTTCGCTTCATCGCATACAGGCGAGCGATGTTCGTCCTATGATGGATGAAGTGGACCGGGAAGAATGACTCCCCGTCGCTCAATCGGTTGAAGGAGAAGCAATGACTAAACACGCTGATCATGAACATCCAGGATTCGACGGCACGAAGCCCTCGACGACCGAATCAGGTGCCCCACGAGAGTCCGACGCGCACTCGCTGAGTGTCGGAGCAGACGGCCCGCTCCTCCTCCACGATGTTGCACTCGTTGAGAAGCTGGCTCGGTTCGACCGCGAACGCGTTCCCGAGCGCAGCCCCCACGCCAAGGGATCCGGCGCCTTCGGCGAACTCGAGATCACTGCAGACGTCTCCGCCTACACCCGGGCGAAGTTCCTGCAGAAGGGCACGAAGACACCGATGCTCGCACGATTCTCCACCGTCGCCGGTGAGCTGGGCTCACCCGACTCCTGGCGCGACGTGCGCGGATTCGCACTCAAGTTCTACACCGAAGACGGAAACTTCGACATGGTGGGCAACAACACCCCCGTGTTCTTCGTCCGCGATCCCATGAAGTTCCCCGACTTCATCCACTCGCAGAAGCGCACCCCCGATTCGGGACTGCGCAGCAACAACATGCAGTGGGACTTCTGGTCGCTTTCGCCGGAATCGGCACACCAGGTCACCTACCTCATGGGACCGCGTGGCCTGCCCAAGACCTGGCGCAACATGAATGGCTACTCCTCGCACACCTACATGTGGGCCAATGAAGCCGGCGAACGGTTCTGGGTCCAGTACCACTTCCACACCGACCAGGGCGTGGAGAACATGACCAACGAGGAAGCCGGACGGATGGCCGGCGAGGACGCGGACATGCACCGTCGCGACCTGTTCGACGCGATTGAGCGCGGCGACTACCCGTCATGGACCGTCAGCGTTCAGATCATGCCGTATGAAGAGGCCAAGACCTACCGGTTCAATCCCTTCGATCTGACGAAGACCTGGTCGAAGAAGGACTACCCGCTCATGGAGATCGGCAAGTTCACGCTCAACAAGAACCCGTCGAACCACTTCGCGCAGATCGAGCAGGCCGCATTCAGCCCCTCGAACACCGTGCCGGGCACCGGAATCTCGCCCGACAAGATGCTCATGGGCCGCGTCTTCTCCTACCCGGATGCGCAGCGCAACCGCATCGGCACCAACTTCAACCAGCTGCCGGTCAACGCTCCCATCACGAAGACCAATTCCTATGACAAGGAAGGTCAGATGGAGTACCACCATTCAGGTGATGCCCCGAACTATGCGCCCAACTCCTACGGCCGTCCGTACCAAGCCGAGGAGACTCAGGTCGAAGCACGGTGGGAGTCCGATGGTGAGCTGGTCCGCAGCGCCGCCACTCTCCACGCAGAGGACGACGACTTCGGTCAGGCACACACCCTGGTCCGTGAGGTCTATTCCGAAGAGGAGCGCCAGGGCCTCATCGAGACCGTCGTCGGTGCACTGAAGGACGGCGTGGAAGAGCCTGTGCTGACCAACGTGTTCACGTACTGGAAGAACATCGACGCCGAGGTGGGTCGGGCGATCGAGGACAAGTACAGATCCGAGACCGCGTGAGTCGATAGCCGGTGCCGGAGTCGGCGCAGAGCTGATGTTCCCGCCCGGCTGGCTGCGGCCCGCAGATGCCACTGGCCCGGATCCCTCCTAGTGAGACATCCGGGCCAGTGGCATCTGCGCGTCCGGCGATGGCTGAGCGCGGATCCGGGTCCGCGGACCGGATTGCGAACTCAGTCGTCGATCTCGTCGAGAAGCTTCTTCTCGTCGATGGCCAGCTGCTCCTTGTCGAGGTGCTGCATGAAGTGCTCCTTGCCGCGGGCGTACCAGAGCACAACGCTGAGGACGAGCACGGCGAGGACCGCGATGGGGGAGTAGTTGAAGGTCGAGATGGTGATCGGCAGGGTCGGTGGCAGCACGAACAGGATGCAGATGAAGATCACCCAGACGACGGCGATCCACCCGATGACTGCGCTCCACCGACCCAGATTCCACGGACCCGGCTTGAACGCATCGCCCTTGAGTCGCCGCAGCAGTACGGGTGCAACGTAGGCGATGTAGAGACCGATCACCGCCACACTCGTCACCGCCAGATAAGCGGTCTCATTGAACAGCGCCGGCACCGTCAGGATCGAGGACAGCACGATGCACAGCCAGATCGAGTTCGTGGGTGTGCCGGTGCGTGGATTGACCTTCTTCCAGTACTTGGATCCGGGGATCGCATCGTCGCGGGAGAACGCGTAGCTCATCCGCGAGTTCGCCGTCACCGAGGCCATGCCGCAGAAGAACTGGGCGCCGCAGACGATGAAGAGCAGGAACTTCGCCATCGTCGGGTTGTTCAGGGCATCGAGGAACACCTGCGCCGGCGGCAGTCCCGTTGCGGTGGCATTGAGAGCAGTCAGCCCCGCCTCGGAACCGTCCTGGATCGCGGCCGTGATCGAGTACAGCAGGATCCAACCGCCGATGATCGATATCAGGACGCTCATGACGATGCCCTTGGGTGCTGCGGTCGAAGCGTTCTTGGTCTCCTCGGCCACGTGCGCCGAAGCGTCATAGCCGGTGTAGGTGTACTGAGCCATGAGCAGGCCCATGAGGAAGACGAACGGCATGAACGTGAACCCGGTTTCGTTGTGCCAGGCCGTCATGGTCCAGCTGAACGACTGATGCTTCGTGGGCATGATCCACAAAGCTGCGACGATGACGAGCACACCGACGATGTGCCACCAAGCTGAGACGCCGGAGAGCAGGTTGACCAGGTTGACGCCGAAGGTGTTGAGCAGACCATGCAGGGTGATGATGACGAGGAACAGGACGAAGGTGTTGAGCGCAGTGGGCACGACCCCGAAGGTCAATGCCGCAAAGGCCATCATGGTCGTCGCCGCGCCGTAGTCGATGGCTGCGGTCACCGCCACCTCGCCGAGGAAGTTGAACCATCCCACGTACCAGGCCCAATGCCGCTTATTGCGTTTGGCCAGACGACCGGCCCAGAAGTACAGGCCACCGGCTGTGGGGTACTTCGAGCAGACTTCGGCCATGGCCAGTGCCACGCAGAGGACGAAGATGCCGACCAGCGGCCACCCGATCGTGATCGCTGCCGGGCCGCCCGATCCCAGCGCAATGCTGTAGGAGGTGATGCAGCCGGCGAGGATCGAGATGATGGAGAAGGAGACCGCGAAGTTGCCGAAGCCCGACATGCCGCGCTTGAGCTCCTGTTTGTAGCCGAGCTCGGCAAGACTGGCCTCATCAGCGCTGAGGGCCGGCGCCGGATCGTCGGGTGGAGAGGATTCATTGCTCATGGGAACACCGTTCTTCTCGAAATGGCTGCTTCCGCTGGCCGGTTGCCTGGCTGGCCCGATCGGTCCTCGCTGACCGATCGACATCGTCGGAATCCGGCTGGTGGACAGGCACTGACACCGACGCTGACACCTGCACCTCCGTCGGGACCGCGACCGTACAACGCGTGCGGAAGCCGCGAAAATAGTGCGTGATGCAGTTCACAGCTCTGTTCTGACGTTGAGCTTGTCACCGCGCCTATGGTTTGTCAATAGGTATTTGTTCAGACCGCAAAGCAGCATTGTCGCCAATTTCTCTCCAGCTATTGCGCGCAAATGGTTCGGTGGCATACCTTAAATATGAGAGTCTTCCTGATCCGCCGCAAGCCGCCACTGCCGTACAGAACCACCACCGCAACGATGCGTGACCCAGTCCGTCGCAAGGATGCGAACTCATCGCCTGGGTGGGCTACCGAGAAGAGGAACCATGAGCGTGACTTCATCAGATATGACCCTGGAGCAGCTGCAGGCAGAGATCGCCGCCGGCCGCATCGACACAGTGCTCATCGCCGCCACGGATATGCAGGGCAGGCTTCAGGGCAAGAGGATCACGGGCAGGTTCTTCCTTGATGAGGTGATGGACAACGGGACCGAAGGCTGCAACTACCTCATGGCCGCCGATGTGGAGATGAACACCGTCGACGGTTACGAACTCACCTCGTGGGAGCGCGGCTACGGCGACCTCATGTTCGTCCCCGACTACTCGACCCTGCGCCGCATCCCCTGGCACCCGGCGACGGTCATGGTCCAATGCGACTTGGCCCTCCTCGACGGATCCCCGTTGAGCGTGTCTCCTCGTCAGGTCCTCAAGGCTCAGTTGGAGCGCTTGGAGAAGCTGGGCTATTCGCCCATCGGTGCCACAGAACTCGAATTCGCCCTCTACAACACCGGCTACCGTGAGGCGATGGCGAAGGACTACCGCCACCTCGAAGCCGCCAGCACCTACAACATCGACTACTCCCTCTTCGGCACCGGCCAGGTCGAAGGCTACCTGCGACGACTGCGCAACGAGATGGACGAAGCCGGTCTCTACACCGAAAGCGCGAAGGGCGAATGCAACCTCGGCCAGCTCGAGGTCGGCTTCCGCTACACCGATATGCTGACGACCTGCGACAACCACGTCGTCTACAAACTCGGTGCCAAGGAGATCGCAGACCAAGAAGGCAAGTCGGTGACCTTCATGGCCAAACCCAATGACCGCGAAGGCAGCTCCTGCCACATTCACATGAGCCTGCGCGACGCGGACGGAACACCGGTCTTCCCGGTAGGCCACGGCACCGAGATGTCGACGACGATGAAGCACTTCGTCGCCGGAGTCGTCGCCACTCAGCACGACTTCACCTACCTCTACGCCCCGAACGTCAACTCCTACAAACGCTTCGCCGACGGCTCCTTCGCCCCCACGGCAGTCGGCTGGGGGTGGGACAACCGAACCTGTGCCGTGCGCATCGTCGGCCACGGCCCCGCCCTGCGCTTCGAACAGCGGGTCCCCGGCGCAGACGCCAACCCCTACCTGGCCAGCGCCGCCCTCATCGCGGCCGGAATCCACGGAATCGAGAACGAACTCGAACTGCCCGAGGCGCTCGCCGGCAATGCCTACACCCAGAATGCCCCGACCATCCCACGCCGCCTCCACGATGCCGTCGCAGCCTTCGAGTCCTCCGACGTCGCCCGGCATGCCTTCGGCGACGAGGTCGTGAACCACTACACCCACGCCGGTCGCGTGGAGATGGCGGCCTTCGACGCCGCCGTCACCGATTGGGAGGTCCGGCGTGGCTTCGAACGACTCTGACCCAACGCTCGGCAGCGCAGCCCTCGACCCGACGATGCGCCGCCCGCTCATCGGACTGCCCACCTACTACGGCCGCGGCCAGTTCGGAGTCTGGGACCGGGACGCGGCATTCCTCCCCAGCGTCTACGTCACCGCTGTCACGCGCGCCGGCGGTCGAGTCGTCCTCCTGCCCCCAGAAGACCCCTGGACGCTGAACGAGGTGGCCGAGCTCGACGGCATCATCCTCACCGGCGGCGACGACGTCGACCCCGGTCTCTACAATGCGCAGGCCCACCCCCGCACCCAGGTGCCCAACGTGCGTCGCGACTCCTTCGAGACCGCCCTGTACCGCCACGCGCGCACCGCGGAAGTGCCGGTCTTCGCGATCTGCCGCGGCGCCCAGATCGTCAACACCGTCCACGGCGGTTCCCTGTACCAGCACCTGCCCGACCTCGACGGCTACGGTGCCCATGAAGCACCCAAGAAGGACGAATTCGCCGAGGTGGCAGTGCAGACCGCACCAAATACCGCAGTCTCCGGCCTGATCGGAACCGGTGCCACGGTCAGGTGCCATCATCACCAGGCCATCGACCGCCTCGGCGATGGACTGATCGTGAGCGCACGCTCCGCCGACGGCTGCATCGAGGCCCTCGAGACCCCAGACGGCTCGATGCTCGCGGTGCAGTGGCATCCGGAGGAGACTCTGGACGATCTCCGGCTGTTCGCAGGCCTTGTGGCGGCTGCGAACCAGCGCATGAGCGGACCACTGACGACACCCACAAGCACGACAACGACAGCCACACCAGCACAGACGACAACGGAGGCCCACCGATGACCGAAGTGATCAACCCCGCGACCGAGGCCCTCATCACCTCGGTCGATGCCCACAGCGCCGAAGCGACGCAGGATGCGATCGCCCGGTCCGCCGACGCCTTCACCCGGTGGCGGGCCACGCCCCCGGCCGAGCGGGCCGAACTGCTGCGCGCCTTCGCCCGCGCCGTCGACGCCGACATCGACAACCTCGCCGCGCTCGAAGTCGCCGAGGCCGGGCACACCATCGGCAACGCCCGGGGTGAGGCCGGGAACGTCCGCGACGTCCTCAACTACTTCGCGGGCGGAGTCGAGCGTCACCTCGGCGATCAGATTCCCGTGGCAGGGGGAGTGAACATCACGTT
This sequence comes from Brevibacterium antiquum, assembly GCF_016107655.1. GTDB lineage: Bacteria > Actinomycetota > Actinomycetes > Actinomycetales > Brevibacteriaceae > Brevibacterium > Brevibacterium antiquum. The sequence continues at coordinate 138,571 of NZ_JABASX010000010.1, read as the reverse complement.
CAACGAACCGCTCGGTGTCGTCGGAATCATCGTGCCGTGGAACTTCCCCATGCCGATCGCCGGCTGGGGCTTCGCACCGGCGCTCGCCGCAGGCAACACCGTGGTCCTCAAACCCGCCGAGCTGACCCCGCTGACGGCGATCCGCCTCGGCGAGCTGGCTCTGCAGGCAGGGCTTCCCGCCGATGTCTTCCAGGTCATCCCCGGAAAAGGATCCGTCGTCGGCCAGACCTTCACCGACGATCCCCGCGTCGCGAAGATCGTGTTCACCGGATCGAGCTCGGTGGGCGAGTCGATCATGGCCGACGCCGCCAAGACGATGAAACGGACAACGCTGGAACTCGGCGGAAAGTCCGCCAACATCGTCTTCGACGACGCCGACCTCGAACTCGCCGCGGCCACCGCACCCTACGGCGTCTTCGACAACGCCGGCCAGGACTGCTGCGCGCGCTCACGCATCCTCGTCCACGACTCTGTCTTCGACCGCTTCATGGAACTCCTCGAACCAGCGGTCTCCGGAGTGGTCGTCACCGATCCCAGCCTCGAGGAGGCAGAGATGGGGCCGCTCATCTCCGCTGGCCATCACGAGAGCGTGGTCGGATTCCTCGATGGTGTCGACATCGCGTTCACCGGCAGCGCCCCCAGCGGCGCCGGCTACTGGATGGCGCCGACGGTCGTGCTGCCGAAGTCACCGCGTGATCGCATCGTCACCGAGGAGGTGTTCGGGCCCGTCGTGACCGTGCAGCGCTTCCGGGACGAAGCCGAGGCGATCAGCATGGCCAACGATTCGCCCTACGGCCTCTCGGGGTCGATATGGACCCGCGACGTGGGCCGCGGACTGCGGGTCGCCCGGGGTGTCGACTCGGGGGCGCTGTCGCTGAACTCGCATTCCGCGGTGCGCTATTCGACTCCCTTCGGCGGGTTCAAACGCTCCGGCATCGGCCGCGAACTCGGCCCCCACGCGATGGACTCGTTCACGGAGACGAAGAACCTCTTCATCGCCACCGACTGACCCGCCACCGACTGACCCGCAGAGAGGCCAGCAGCCCGCAGCAGCACACCGAGCAGAGCGCGGCGGCAGGCTTAGGTGGTCATTCTGGTCCGAAGTTCTCCCCGGAAATCGGTCCAGAACGACCACCTAAGACAGAAGCCACCGCTCCACTGCTCCCACGAACTCACAGTGCAGATCTCCCAGCAAAGGACACACCATGAACGAAACAGCAGACGGGAACAACCAAATCATCTGCCGGCGCCTCCCGGGACGCACCGCCGTCGTCACCGGAGGGGCCAGCGGCATCGGCCTGGCAACCGCGAAGCGCCTCGCCTCTGAAGGCGCAAACGTCGTCATCGCCGACACCAACGCAGACTCAGGGACAGCCGCCGCCGAGGCGGTTGGGGGACTCTTCGTATCCACCGATGTCACCGATGCCGACCAGGTGGAGAACCTGTTCCAGACGGCGTTCGACACCTACGGCAGCGTAGACGTCGCGTTCAACAATGCGGGAGTCTCCCCACCGGCGGACGCCTCGATCACTGAGACCGGCCTCGATGTGTGGCGAAAGGTCCAGGACATCAATCTGACCTCGGTGTACCTGTGTTCGAAGGCGGCGCTGACCTACATGCGCAGGCAGGGCCGCGGTTCGATCATCAACACGGCCTCATTCGTGGCGCTGATGGGATCGGCGACCTCCCAGATCTCCTACACCGCGTCGAAGGGCGGGGTGCTGGCCATGTCGCGCGAACTCGGCGTGGAGTTCGCGAAAGAGGGCATCCGCGTCAACGCCCTGTGCCCGGGGCCGGTCAACACCGAGCTGCTCCGAGAACTGTTCGCCAAGGACCCGGAGATGGCGGCCAGGCGCCTGGTGCATGTGCCGATGGGACGCTTCGCCGACGCTTCCGAGATGGCCGCGGCCGTGGCGTTCCTGGCCAGCGATGATGCCTCGTTCGTCACCGCACAGTCGTTCACCGTCGACGGCGGCCTGACGAACGCCTACACGACTCCGCTGTGAGCGGCGATGGCATGACGGCAAGCACCCCAGCTGCGGGAAGCCAGACCGCCGGCAGCCAGGTGACCGCGCTGCGGGCGATCGCTCCCGCCCGCTCGGGCAACATCTTCGAGGAGACGATCGAGTGCCTGCTCCAGATCATCCGCCTCGGGATCATCCCACCCGGTCAGCGGTTCCCACCAGAACGCGAGCTCGCCGAGCAGCTGCGGGTCTCCCGGGCGACCCTGCGCGAGGCGATCTCGGAGCTGCAGACCGCCGGCTGGGTCAATGTCCGCCGCGGTCGTGGTGGCGGAACGTTCGTCTCCCGCACTCCCGCAGGCGGCTGGGCGCCCAGCCCGACCCAAGACGCTGACACCGGCCTCGGGGCCGGGTTCTGCGCAGTCGAGGTCGAAGACACCCTGACGTGGCGTCGTGTGATCGAGATGGGAGTCGCCGAGGTGGCTGCCGGACAGGATCTCACCGCACCCCAGAGAGGTCAGCTGGCTGCGGCCATGGATGCGAGTCGGCAGTCGAGTCTGGCCGAGTACCGGCGTCTGGACTCCCAGCTGCATCTGACCTGGGCGCAGGTGACAGGCTCACCGAGTCTGGTGCGTTCGATGGTCGAGAGTCGGACGCGGGCGAACAAACTGCTCGAGCAGATCCCGATGATCGAACCCAATCTGGCCCATTCGCACGAACAGCATCAACGGGTCCACAACGCGATCCTCGCCGGAGACGCAGCCGGAGCCCGCACAGCGATGGCCGAGCATCTCGACGGCACCGCAGCATTGCTGCGCGGCTTCCTCGCGGCGCCCTGATCGCGAGTGGACACGAGCAGACCTCAGCCCTTCGCGCTGGCCTCCTGCTGGGCCCGTTGGGCGATGCGTCCTCCGGCCAGGACCATCTCGACCTGCCGGGGCGAGAGCGTATGGCGGAATTCGAACTGTCGTCCGTCCACCTCGGCGCTCACAGTCTTGCCCTCGGCCAGCTGATCGCGCAGTCCCCGGAACTGAAGGACCTCACCCTGGGACAGGGTCTCGTAGTCGTTCTCATCTGAGAATTCGAGGGCGAGGACGCCGAAGTTCGCGAGGTTCTGCCAGTGGATGCGCGCCAGGGATTTGGCGACGACGATGCGCAGTCCCAGATAGCGCGGGGCGATCACGGCATGCTCACGGGAAGAGCCCTGGCCGTAGTTCTCCCCGCCGATGATCGCATGGCCGCCGGCATGGCCCGCTGCCCGTTCGGCGTAGCTGGGATCGACCTGGATGTAGACGAACTCGGAGATCTTGGGAATGTTGCTCCGGTACGGCAGGACCCGGGAACCGGCGGGCATGATCTCGTCGGTGGAGACGTTGTCGCCGACCTTGAGCATGATCTCGAGATCGATGTCCTCGGGCAGCGGTTCGAAGTCAGGCAGTGAGGAGATGTTCGATCCTTTGACCAGCTCGACCTGCCGCGCCTCCTCGAGTGGAAGCGGTGGGACCAGCATCGACCGATTGGCGGAGAACATCTCCGGCAGCTTGACCTGCGGATACTCGATGCCCAGCTCGCGTGGGTCTGTGATCTTGCCCGTCAGCGCTGCGGCCACGGCAGTCTCCGGCGAGCACAGCCACACAGCGTCCTCGTCGGTGCCCGAGCGGCCGGGGAAATTCCGCGGCATCGTGCGCAGGCTGTTGCGGCCCACTGCTGGGGCCTGTCCCATACCGATGCAGCCCATGCAGCCCGATTGGTGGATGCGAGCGCCGGATCCGACCAGTGAGGTCAGCCATCCGCCGGCGATGAGGTCGGCGAGGATCTCTCGCGATGTCGGGTTGACGTCGAGCGAGATCTGCTCGTGGATGCGGCGACCTTCGAGTGTCTCGGCGACGACGGCGAAGTCCCGAAGTCCCGGGTTCGCCGAGGAGCCGATGACGACTTGGAAGACGTCCTCACCGGCGGCTTCGCGCACGGGGCGGACGTTGCCCGGCGAGGACGGCGCGGCGATGAGCGGTTCGAGCTGCGAGAGGTCGATGGCGTCGTGGAGGTCGTACTGCGCGCCTTCGTCGGCTTCGATCCGAGTGAAGTCTTCGCCCCGGTCGCTGGATTCGAGGAAGTCCCGGACCGCGTCGTCGGCGGGGAATACCGTAGCTGTGGCACCGAGCTCGGCACCCATGTTCGCAATCACGTGGCGGTCCATGGCTGTGAGGTCTTTGAGGCCCTCACCGTAGTACTCGATGATCTTGCCGACTCCGCCCTTGACGCCGTGACGTCGCAGCATCTCGAGGATGACGTCCTTGGCCGAGACCCACGGCGGCAGCGTGCCGGTGAGTTCGACTCCCATGATCTCAGGTGAGCTGATGTAGAGCGGTTCGCCGACCATGGACATCGCGATCTCGAGCCCGCCGACGCCGATGGCCAGCATTCCCAAGGCACCGGCCGCGCAGGTGTGGGAGTCGGAGCCGATGAGCGTGGCACCGGGTTTGCCGAACCGAGATTGGTGAACCGGGTGGGAGACGCCGTTGCCGGCGGGGGAGAACCACAGGCCGAATCGCTGCGCGGCAGAGCGCAGGAACATATGGTCTTCCGGGTTCTTCTCATCGGTCTGCAGAAGGTTGTGGTCGACGTACTGAACAGAGGTGTCCGTGCGGATCCGGTCGATGCCAAGCGCTTCGAGCTCGAGCATCACCAGCGTTCCCGTCGCGTCCTGAGTCAGCGTCTGATCGATGCGGACTCCGATCTCGTTTCCGGGCTCAAACGTCCCGGATTCCAAATGTGAGCCGATGAGCTTCTGAGCGACATTCTCAGCCATCGTCACCCTCCTTGTGAAGTGGTCGAATTGCTGGTGCAGCACGCTCTCACGTGGTCTGTCCACGTTAGCTCTCGTTCAGGGAACTCACAAGGGCGGTATGTCCGGGAGCAGTGCGGGCTCGCGCGCGAAGGCGCATACTGGTCTCATGCCGGAACTGCCCGAGGTCGACGCACTCGTCCACTTTTTGGACTCGCGGATCGTCGGAGACTTCATCACCCGAACCGATATCGGTGAGCTGAGCATCCTCAAGACGGCCGATCCGCCCTTGGCAGCGATCAGCGGGCTCGAGGTCAGCGGGGTCTCCCGGGTGGGCAAGGCCCTCATCATCGAGTTCGACGGACTCGACCTGGTGTGCCGCTTCGCCCGCGCAGGCTGGTTGGTCTGGCACGAACAGGTGCCCACCGGACCGGTGAGGATGGGCAAGGGGCCCTTGGCTCTGCGCAACCACCTGGCCTCCGGTGCCGGCTTCGACATCAGTGAGGCGGGTACGAAGAAGAACGCCTCGGTGGCTCTCGTCCATGACCGCACCGAGGTGGCTGCTGTGGCTGGCGCCGGTCCCGATGCCCTGAGCATCGACGACGACCAGTTCGCTGCGGTGCTCGCGGACTCGAGCTCACGGATCAAGACCGTGCTCGAGGATCAGTCGCTCATCTCCGGCATCGGCAACGCCTACTCCGATGAGATCCTCCATACTGCCAAGCTCTCTCCCTTCGCCTCGGCCAACGGTGTCGATGCGGAGGCGCTGCTCGAGGTGATCCGTGGGGTGCTCGGTGCTGCCCGCGAGGCGCTGAACGACCTGCCGCCGGCGAAGGTCAAGACAGCGAAGAAGCGCGGACTTCGGGTCCACGGTCGGACCGGTCAGACCTGTCCGGTGTGCGGTTCGACCATCGCCGAGGTCTCCTATGCCGACAAGTCACTGCAGTACTGTCCCGGTTGTCAGACCGGCGGGAAGAAGCTCAGCGATCGCCGTATGGACCGGCTGCTCAAATAGCGGCGGACTCTTGGAACGTCGCTCAACTGTTCTCGATCGTCCTCTGCAGCAGGGGAGTGACGCGGTATTGCACCATCTGCTTCATCGACACGAGGGTGCGTGTGCGTTTGACGCCGGGGGTTCCGAGGATCTGCCCGGCGACGCGATAGAGGTCATCGGTGTCTCGGGCGACGATCTGGATGAGGGTATCGGCTGTTCCGCTGACACCGATGACCTCGAGAACTTCGGGGATCCGGCTCAGCGCCTCACCGACCTCGTCGAGTCGTGACTGTTTGAGGTTGGCCAGCACGTGTGCCCGGATCGGATAGCCGAGGCCAGTCGTGTCGACACGATGTCCGAACGGGTGCAGCCCCTCGGACTCGAGCCTGCCCAGCCGTGCCTGAGCGGTGTTCCTGGCCACCTGCAGGCGATGGGCCAGTCCCGCGATCGTCGCTCGCGGCTCGCGGATGAGTTCGAGAAGGATCCTCGCATCCAGCACATCTGCGATTCGTCGCCGTTGTCCCTCGGCCATGACACCACCATCTTTCCTCAGCGAAATGCTCACCAACTGCTCAATTCTATAACTCGGAACTGAGCATTATGCTCAATTTCAATTCGACATATTGAGCACCCCGATCAGACCTGTTTGGATCGTTGTGAGCCGGTCCGGACCTGGACCGACCTGCGGTTCAAGGAGGAATACGTGTCCGACCACTCTGCTCTCGACGCCCTCGACGAGATCCATGACCGCATCCTGTGGCTTTCGACCTCGATCATCCACCACGCCAACCGAGTCCGGCCCAACCGGAGCGGCCTCAAAGTGGGCGGTCATCAGGCCTCATGTGCATCGATCGCCTCGATCATGACCGCACTGTGGTTCCACGAACTGCGTGCCGAGGACCGCGTGAGCATCAAACCGCATGCCGGTCCCGTGTGGCATGCCATCAACTATCTCTTCGGCGAACTCGATGATGAGCAGATGACGACGCTGCGGGAGTTCGGCGGCCTCCAGAGTTACCCGAGTCGCACCAAGGACCCGGTCCCGGCCGACTATTCGACGGGATCAGTGGGCATCGGTGCCACAGCCCCGATCTGGGGAGCCGTTGCCCGCCGCTACGTCGACTCCAGCCTGCGCGACATCGGCACCGGACGCCAGTACTCACTTGTCGGCGATGCCGAACTCGACGAAGGAGCCGTCTGGGAAGCCGTCAACGATCCCGGAGTCAAGCACCTCGGCGAGATCGTGTGGATCATCGACCTCAACCGGCAGTCGCTTGACCGCGTCGTCCCCGACATCGCCGCCGGACGGATCGAGGCGACGTTCGAGGCCGCCGGGTGGCAGGTGATCACGGTGAAGTTCGGGCGTCTGCTCGAAGACCTCTTCGCCCGTGCAGGCGGGGACGCGCTGCGCCGGCGCATCCTCACGATGTCCAACCCCGAGTATCAGCGGATCCTGCGCTGCAGCGCCGATGAACTGCGCACTCGTCTGCCCGGAGAAGCAGGAAGTCAATGCGACGGTGACAGCGAGAGCTGTCGAGCCCTGAGGGCCCTCATCGCCGACCTCGACGATGCCACGCTCCTGGCCGCGATCAGGAACCTCGGCGGTCATGACATTCCGACCCTGCTCGAGGCCTTCGCGCAGATCGACGACTCCCGTCCCACCGCGGTCATCGCCTACACGATCAAGGGATTCGGGCTGCCGAGCTCCGGCCATCCGCAGAACCACTCGGCCCTCATCGACGCGGCCGAGTATTCGGCACTGGCCGAACTCAGCGGTCAGGATCCGCAGGCGCCGTGGTCGCGCTTCGATCCCGACACCCCTGCCGGTCGCATCGTGGCCGAGACCGCACAGCGACTGGCCCGCCGCGAATTCGTCCCTGCCGCACCGGTCGAGCTGCCCTGCGATCTGGAACGGACGCACAAAGGGACATCGTCCTCGCAGGCGGCGCTCGGTCGGGTCCTCATGGACCTCAGCCGGCAGTCGCCGGAGACGGCATGCCGGGTCGTGACCGTCAGTCCCGATGTGTCATCGACGACCAACCTCGGCGGATGGGTCAACAAGGTCGGCGTGTGGAGTGCGGATGCGGCGCAGAACTGGTTCGCCGACGATGCGGAGACGATCCTGCAGTGGAACGAGTCGGCACAGGGCCAGCACATGGAGCTCGGCATCGCCGAAACCAACCTCGTCGGCCTCCTCGGCGAATTGGGTGCGACGTGGAGCCGCTGGGGAGAACCGCTGTTCCCGATCGGGGTGATGTATGACCCGTTCGTCAATCGTGCGCTGGAACCGTGGACATTCGGCATCTATGCCGGTGGCCAGTCGATCCTCGTCGGAACTCCGTCCGGAGTGACGCTGGCACCGGAAGGCGGGGCACACCAGTCGATCACCACCCCGTCGACGGGCATCGAGGTGCCGGGGCTGGTCACGTATGAACCGGCCTTCGCGCAGGACGTCGAGTGGTCGCTGCTGCACGCGATGTCGCTCATGGGCAGGCCCGGCGGCGAGTCGGCCTATCTGCGCCTGTCCACCCGAGGCGTCGACCAGAGCCTGGCCCGTGTACCCGCGGACCCTGCCGCCCGGGAGCGTCGCCGACAGCAGGTCATCGCCGGGGCCTATCGGCTGAGAACTTCGACACGACCCGTCGTGCAGCTCGTCGGGATGGGCGCGCTCATGACCGAGGTGCTCGCGGCCGCCGATCGTCTGGAGAAGATGGGGATCGAAACCGACGTCGTGTGCGTGACGAGTCCCGGTCTGCTCTACCGTGCACTGCGAGCCGGCCAGCGCCGTTCGCCGGCGTCGGAGTCAGCTGGGTCAGTCGGTTCTGCCGCTGCTGGGAGCGGATGGATCCTTGATCAGGTGTTCCCTGCCTCGAGCGCGGTGCCCATGGTCACGGTCCTCGACGGTCACCCGCACACGCTGTCATTCCTCGCGACGATCAATCAGGTCGAGCATGTGGCGCTGGGCGTGAGCACCTTCGGGCAGTCCGGCGATATGGACGACGTCTACCGCTATCACGGCATCGACACCGAATCGATCGTGTCCGCGGCCCTCGACGCCGTGCGCAGCTAGACGATTCCCGCGCGACGTCGGCACCCCGACGTCGCGCACATGCGCTCACCTGCTGAGACAGCGGAATTTTTCGTGCCGGGGCACTCGTTGGACCAAGTGAACGACACCGAACCGATACAGGAGCATGATGACGCAGCAGCTGCAGATCCCCGGTACAGACCTGTCGATCTTCCCCATCAACCTGGGCACGAACACCTTCGGCTGGACCGCCGACGAAGCCGGATCGCACGCCGTGCTCGACGCGTTCCTCGCCGCTGGCGGCAACTTCCTCGACACCGCAGAGTCCTACCCGGCGTGGGTTCCCGGCAACACCGGTCGCGAATCCGAGACCATCATCGGCACCTGGCTCGCCGCCCGCGGTAACCGCGACAAGGTCGTCATCGCCACGAAGGTCGGTGACCACCCGGACCACAAGACGCAGGACCCCGAGTACATCCGCACTGCCATCGACGCCTCCCTCGAACGCCTCCAGACAGATCATGTCGACCTCTACTACGCGCACCGCGATGACGAGGTGACCCCCATCGCCGAGGTGGCCCGGGTCTTTGATGAGATCGTGCGTGCCGGTAAGGCCAAGCATGTCGCCGTGTCCAACTACTCCAAGGACCGCCTGGCCGAGTGGCTGGCCGTGGCCGAGCAGGAGAACCTGGCCAAGCCCGTGGCGATCCAGCCCCAGTACAGCCTGGTCTTCCGGCAGGACTACGAGACCGAGCTGAAGCCGCTGGCACAGGAGCACAACCTCGGCGTCTTCACCTACTTCAGCCTCGCCGCCGGATTCCTGACAGGAAAATACCGCACCGAGGAAGACCTTGAGGGCGCCAGCCGCGGCGGCATGGTTCAGGGGTACTTCAACGCCGATGGACTCAAGGCCGTCGACGAGCTGGTTGCTGTGGCCGAAGCTCACGACGTGGCACCGGCAACCGTTGCGCTCGCCTGGCTGCTGGCCAAGGGTGCGAGTGCACCGATCGTCTCGGCTCGCACGCCCGAACAGCTCGACGCACTGATGGCAGCCCCGGCCCTCGAACTCAGTCCCGAGGAGCTCGCCCGTCTGGATCAGGCTTCGGCTCCCTTCGCCTGAACAGGAGTGGTCGCATCGCCACCAGACCGAGGATGGGTCCTGGCAGGAGCAGCCATACGGCTGCCACGCCGACGGTGACGATGAGGCTCTGCAGGATGACGATGCTGATGACGCTGACGGCGAAGCCGAGGGCATTCATCGCCGTCAGCCCTGTGCCCGTCAGCTCCGCTGGAGCATAGCGGGCAGCGAGATCCGAGAACTGCGGAGAGTCCACGATGACGAGTGTGGGCACGACTGCCCAGAAGGCGTAGAGCTTCCACATATGGCCCACATACCCGAAGACGGCGGCGCGAAACATTCGGTCCCGGAACAGCCTGCGCAGCGGAGCATCACCGGCGGCCGACGCAGACACAAGGCCGTGCGGTCGCCGGCTGCGACGCCTGCGGTGGCCGAGGCGTCTTCGTCCGCTGGCCAGTACCGCGGTCGGCACCTGAACCGGCACCGCGACCGGAGATCGCAGCAAGGAGCAGTGCCCCCATGACAGCCAGGGCCGAGGACCCCCACGTGATCGACTGCCACGGCAGTGAGGTGCCGAGGGCTGACAGGAGCTGCGGCATTGCGGTGCCCAGGGTGAGCATGGCCACGAGCCAGCTCAGAGCCTGCGCGGACTTCGCCTGGGCCCGCTTGGCGATCATCTTCATCCCCATCGGGTAGATGTCCGCGAGGCTCTCTCCAACCGCGAAGCGAGAGATCCACACGAGGATGAGGTCAGGCGGGCCGAGCGTCCACGCGAAGTTCAGGCCAGCCCCGACGAGGCTGGAGACGATGAAGATCCGCTCGGGCGGGAACCGATCGGCAATCCCGGTCGCCGCGCTCAGCAGTGTCCCGGCGATGAAGCCGACCTGGGTTGCGGCGATCAGTCACCCGAACTGCGCCGGTGTCGACCCGAGCCATGATGAGAGGCCGTCGACGGCGCCGCTGGGCTGAACCACAGGGAGGTGCCGAACCACTGTGCGAGGACGATGGCCAGGATGGCGGCTCCTGCGCCCCGCCCCAAGCCCGATTGCGAAACAGCCATTGTTCCTCTCCATCGATCCCGGGTTCGTGGTTCGACCAAGGATTCCATGGTGTCATGCGCCGCAGGTCGGGAACACCCCGTGGGCACGGAGGGCCACCTCGGCGATGCTGGTGAGGAATTCGGTGGTCGACGTCCGCTTCTCCACGGGGGTGTGCACGCGCTGCACCAGGGCTTCGGTGATCCCACCGACAAGAATGAGGCTGGTCAGCTCGGCACTGTCCGCCCCCGACAGCGCGCCGTGACTCGGCAGATCATGGGCTTTCTGGAGATGAGCGACCGCAGCATCGACGGAGGCCGCCAGCATCCGCATCGTCTCTCGTCGCCTGGCCTCGAGGGAGTCGTTGACGCCGACGGCCTCGACCTCGAGAACGCGAGCCTTGCGCTCATCGCCCAACATCGGCATCAGCGCGGCGGACACGACGTGGACGGTGGCGTCGAGGAGACTCGCGCCAGTCGGGATGGTCAGCGTCGCCAGGGCCTCGACGATCTCCTGGTTGAGGACGACGTAGAGCTGCTCGAGGAGCGACTCCTGAGCGGTGATCGACTCCTGCTGCGCATCCGATCTGCGGGCTGGGAAGAGTTCATAGAAAGACCGACTCGAGACCCCCGACTCGTGACACAGCGCCTGGATCGACGTTCCGCGAAAGCCCAGCGTTCCGTACAGTTCGAGAGCGGCTTCGAGAAGCCTTTCCCGGCGGGCCCCATCACGGTCCGTTCGTGAAGTCCCACGCCACAGTCCCGCAGGTTCTCGAAAGTTCATGACTCCAGTGTAGTGAAAATTTTGATTTTCAATGGCAGTATTGTGACATGCCTTACAGCGTCAGACAGAAACATCGAGCCCCAGAGATCACCGCAGAGATCCGACCAGACCCCGCACTGCCGCGGGTCTGTGTCATCGGCGCCGGAGCCTCGGGCCTCGCTGCAGCCAAAGCCCTCTACACCGCGGGCGTTCCCTTCGACTGCTTTGAGAAGGGCACCGAATTCGGCGGCAACTGGCTCTTCGACAATCCCAACGGCGTCAGTGCCTGCTATGAGACCCTGCAGATCAACACCTCGTGTCCTCGCATGGCCTTCTCCGATTTCCCGATGCCCGCCGACTATCCCGATTACGCCAGCCACGATCAGGTCTACGCCTACTTCCGCGACTATGTCGCCCACTTCGGCTTCGGCAACACCATCACATTCAACACCGAAGTCACCCATGTCCGCCGAGGTGAGCGCGGCGGTTGGGATGTCGACATCCGTGCCACCGGCACCGGCTCCGCCGCCGAATCTGTCGAGACTGCAGCGACCGAGACGCGCCATTACGACGCCGTGATGGTCGCCAACGGCCACCACTGGGATGCTCGCTGGCCCGACCCCGGATACCCGGGCCACTTCGACGGCGAGCAGATCCACGCCCACGACTACCGCAGCGGAGACCAGCTTGAGGGCCGCGATGTTGTGGTCGTCGGTGCGGGCAACTCTGCGATGGACATCGCCGTCGAGGGTTCTCATCGGGCGCGCAGCGTCAATCTCTCGATCCGCCGGGGCCAATGGGTCCTGAAGAAGACTCTCTTCGGAATGGCCGCCGATCAGATCGCCCTGCCCAGCTGGGCTCCCTGGTGGGCCACGAGCGCTCGCCTGCGCATCGCCGCGATGCTCTCCGGAGGACTGCGAAAATACGGCCTGCCCACTCCGCCCCATACACCCGGCCAATCGCATCCGGTGCAGTCGGACGCAATCAGGGACCGCCTCGGCGCCGGTGCGATCACGGTGAAACCGGGCATCGAACGACTCGAGAGTGACCGGGTGGTGTTCACCGATGGAAGTGAGGCGCCGGCCGATCTCATCGTGTGGGCGACGGGATATCGGGTGAACTTTCCCTTCTTCGATCCGGACCTCATCTCCGCTGAGGGCAATGACCTGCCGCTGTTCAAGCGCATGGCCCATCCCGACCGTCCCGGCCTGTTCTTCATCGGTCTCCTGCAGCCGGTCGGTGCTGTCATGCCTCTGGCCGAGGCTCAGAGCAGGCTGGTCGTCAAGGAGCTCACCGGCGAGTACGAACTGCCGAATCGGCAGGAGATGACCAGGCGCATGCGCGAGGACGATCGACGAAACAAACGGCAGTTCTACGATTCGCCCCGGCACACGATGCAGGTCGATTTCGACCACTATCTGTTGGAACTGAAACGTGAGATGCGAACGGGGCGACAGCACGCTCCTCGCAAGGGAAAGGTGACGGCATGACTGACAAGCGCGCACTGAGCGGCCAGGTTGTGGCCATCACCGGCGGAGCCCGAGGCATCGGGCGGGAGATCGCCGCCGGCTTCACAGCCGCCGGGGCGAACGTGGCCATCGGCGACATCGACCTCGATGCGGCGCGGGCAACCGCTGCAGAGCTGGGGATCCAGGCCAGCAGACTCGACGTCACGGATCCCGCCTGCCAGAGTGCTTTCCTGGAAGAGGTGACGCAGGAGCTGGGTCCCATCGACATCTTCGTCTCCAATGCGGGTCTGATGTGGGTCGGTCCCTTCACCGAGGAGCCTGAGGCTGCGGCCCGGGCACAGATCGAGGTCAATCTGCTCGGCGTCATCAACGGCATCAAGGCCGCGGCACCGGCCATGCTGGCCAGGGGGCGCGGCCACCTCATCACCGTGGCCTCGGCGGGATCGATCCTGCCCATCCCGGGAGAGGCGACCTATGGTGCCACGAAGCACGGAGTGCTCGGATACCTCAAGGCCATCCGCGCGGAGATGCGCGGCACCGGTGTTCAGGTCACGGCGATCATGCCCGGAGTCGTCGACACCGCGCTGGCGGCAGGAACCTCCAGCGGTGCGGCCAGGCTGCTCACCCCCACCGAGGCGGCGCGTGCCGTTGTCAAGGCCGCTGCCAGACCGCGATTCGAGGTCACCGTTCCCGGGTTCATCGGCCCGGCCGTCAAGGTGGCCAATCTGCTGCCGACTGCGATCCGCGATCGGCTGTTCAAGGCGATGGTGCCCAACCAGCTGCGGGCGCGCAAGAACCAGAGGCAGAGCTACGAGGCCGCGTTCGCTGACCCGAAGCGCTGATGGGCCTCAGGCGACGATCTCGTCCTTGGGTTCGACGGCGTGAGCGATGGTCGCGCCGATGACGGTGCCGATGGCGATCGAGAAGAATGTTGCGCCGGCCGCGAGCAGGCCGCCCGCGACACTGCTGCCGTCGCCGAACTCGAGCTGCGAGGCATTGAGCAGGCCGAACGAACCGGGCGCGACGATGAGGAATGCGGGAACGTAGCTGATTCGCCAGATCGGCCCGCGGGGCAGGCGGGAGAGGATGACGGCCACCAGTGAGGCGGTCAGTGCTCCGGCAAGACCACCCACGGCGGCACCGAACTCGGCTCCGAAGCCCAGCTGTGCCAGTGCGGCGGCCGCGATCGTGAGAACGATCGGCAGCGTGTGCTCGAGCGGGGTGTACAGGTAGACCATCAGCCCGATGGTGGCGGAGAGGACACCGAGGGCGGAGAGCTGCCAGGCCGAATCGGTGAGCTGAGTGTTCCGCAGCGCTTCGGCCCCGGTGCCGGTGATCGCGGCGGCGCCGGCGACTCCGGCGATGAACATCGCCAGCTGCACCGTGGCCGAGACGAGCCGTGAACTGCCGGCAGAGAGTGCTCCGGCTGAGATTTCGGTCAGCCCGGTGACCACGGCGCTGCCAGGAAGCAGCAGCGCGAGAGTCGCGACGATCGTGCGCAGGGGACTCTCAAGCCAGTCGAGTCGGTAGCCGATGAGGACGATGACGGAGACGATGAACGCCGAGCTCACCGGCAGCAGCGGGCGGAGATTGGGCCAGCGACCGTTGACTGCCAGGATGCCTGCGACGATGAGCGAGCCGAAGGCCGCGAACGCCAGATTGATCAGACCGGGCTCGAGCAGCAGACACAGTCCGATTCCGATGGGGACGGCGCCGAGGTGGGAGAGCCAAACGGGCCACCGCGGCAGCCTCGCGTGGACCTCGATTTCGATCATCCGTCCCGCGGCCCCGACCGAGAGCCGCCGCGCCCGCAGTGCGTCGACGATGTCGAGCAGCTTCGCCGTCTGATCGAAGCGCAGGTCGGGACCGATGCGTTCGAACTTCGTCGAATCCCCGGAACCGGATGTGAGGAACAGTCCACGGGGGAGGGCCGCGACGCGGAGCTTGCTGATGCCCAGTGTGCGGGCAAGGCCGGTCAGAGCATCCTCGACGTCGACCGAGGAGATTCCGCCCGTGAGCAGCCCGGCCCCGATGGTGACCAGCAGCTCCTGGGAGTCCTGCGTCGAATCGCTCGCCTCGGACACGCGTGCCCCTCTCGATCGCAGTTCGGTCGACGGATTCGAAGACTATCAGCCCCCAACTGCTACCTGACGGCGGCCCAGCAACTTAGCGCGAGGTTGCTGGGCCGCCGTCAGGTAGCAGTTGGGTGGGTCAGGGGGCGGTGATCCCCTCGACGGAGGAGCCGACGAGGACGGCAGCCGCGCGTTCGGCGATCATGATCGTCGGGGCGTTGGTGTTGCCGGTGGGCACCTGCGGCATGATCGAGGCATCAGCGATGCGCAGGCCCTCGAATCCGTGGACCTTGAATGACTGCGGGTCGACGACGGACGTCTCATCCTGTCCCATCCGGCAGGTGCCGACCTGGTGGTGGTAGGTCACGACAGAGCCGCGAACGTAGTCCTCGAGATCCTCATCGGCCACCTCGGGGCCGGGGAAGATCTCTGTGGGCTGCCAATGTGCCAGGGCCTCGGCGCGTCCGATCTCCCGGCACTGCTTCACCGAGGCCACGAGGGCATCGACATCGGCCTGTTCGGACAGCACGTTCGGGTTGACCAACGTCGGGTCCTGCGGGTTCGGCCCACTCAGAGTGACCTCACCATGGCTCTTCGGCCGGACGAGCCCGCCCTGCAGGGTGAAGCCGTTGTCCGGTCCCGTCTGCACGTTCGGCGCGGAGTCCTGGGCGTACATCGGCACGGAGAAGAACAGAGGTTGGGTGTCGGGCACCGGAAGGTCCGGGTCGGACTTCCAGAACAGATGCACCTCGGCGGGGGCGACCTCACCCATCGGCACGGGCTCGGAGCCGGTGGTGAAGATGACCGGGGAGAGCCAGTGATCCTGGAGGTTCTTACCCACGCCCGGCAGGTCGTGGATCGGTTCGATCCCGACCTCGCGCAGCTCATCGGCGGGACCGATTCCCGAGCGCATGAGCAGTTCCGGTGAGGCCAGCGCCCCCGAAGTGAGGATGACTTCGTCTGCGTTCAGCGTCCCCACCCGTCCGCGGAAGTCGACCTCGACGCCGGTGATCTGCGTGTCCTCGGTGAGGAGACGACGAACATGTGTCGACGTGAGGATCGTGAGATTCCCATCGCCGAGGCGGGGCTTGAGGTAGGCCCGCCACGTGTTCAATCGCTTTCCGTCGCGGACGTTGAGTTGGATCCGGGAGATGCCTTCGACGCTGCCCGAGTTGTAGTCGGGGTTGTAGTCGAGGCCAGTCTGCTCACCCGCTGCGACCATGTCCTCCTGGATCGGGTTGCGTTCGTAGCCGGTGCGCACATCCATCGGGCCATCGGTGCCGCGTGTCTCTGTGATCTCACCGTCGTAGGTCTCGATGGCTTTGAACACCGGCAGGACCTCGTCCCAGGACCAGCCGGGGCAGCCCGATTCGACCCACTGCTCGTAGTCCCAGGCATCGCCGCGGACCCAGATCACAGCGTTGAGGGCGTTGGAACCGCCGAGGACCTTGCCTCGCGGCAGGTGGATCTTGCGATTCATCGCGCCCGGCTGCGGGGTCGTGTAGTAGTCCCAGTCCTGAGCTGAATGCCAGAGCAGGCCCAGGGTGTTGAGGTGGTCGATGTTCGGGTTAGTCTCGTCCCCGCCGGCCTCGATGAGGCAGACCTTCTTGCCGGCGTCGATGAGCCTGCGGGCGATGACGCACCCGGAGGATCCGGCACCGACGACCACATAGTCGAAGTCAGTGTCGGGCAGTTCGGTGGGGAAGTTCTCACTGTGCTCGCTCGTCGAGCCGGCGCTGTTCTGTGCAGTTGAGGCGTTCATGACGCCAGGCTAGTGACCTGGCTCACGAGACAACAGCGGTGGGGGCGGAACTCTGCACGCACACTCAAGCGGGACCGCTGTCTGTGCACGGAGGATCAATGCGGGAAGCTCGTTGTGGGACGGCCGAGCTGTCCCCAGCAGCAAAGCCCTATAGTGGCCATCGAATCACCCATTCAGACAGAGCAGGAGGCACGAATGCTGACGCGGAATCATGAAGGGCATCTGGCGCATCGTGGGAGAGTACTCCAATATCTCGATCTACGACGTCGATGACCTCGACTTCCTCCACGCGACCTTCCAGGGCTTCCCGATGTTCGCCTATATGAACGTCAAAGTCACACCCCTGGCGAAGCACCCCAACGCGACCACGGACGACTTCTTCCGCCAGCTCTGAGCTGCGCGGGGGCACCGCGCAGCAGTCTCACCCCTCGCAGCAGCCGCCGTCGGATCCTTCGCAGTGTCCACCCGAGGCCGGCGCAGGAACATCAAGGACAGGGGAGCGGTCGAAGAACCCTTCCGGGCGCAACTTGAATCCGACCGTGTCCACGGGCATGATCGGCCAGTCCTCGACCCGCGGGAAGTGTGTGAGGCCGAAGCTGTGCCACACCACGATGTCCTCACCGTCGACGCTGCGGTCGGCCTCCGTCCAGCTCGGCAGCCCCGCATGGCCGGGATGCTGGTTCGGGAAATCACCGGTCGGATAGCGTTCGTCTTCGTGATACTGCGAGACCCACAGCGCCTTCGACGCAAACGTCGCCCGCCGGTGAACCGAGGAATCCTCGGCGGCCAGCAGAGTCGGCAGTCCCGTGGGATGAAGCTTGTACCCGACAGGTTCGCCGAGGCGGTTGACCGACTCCGGATTCGACACCACCCAGGTCCGAGCTTTCGACTGATCCGCATCGCGCTGGGCCTCACGCTCAGATCGCAGCACCGTGCGTTTGCGGCTGAATGCGTTGCCGCGCGGATTGGTCTCGGAGACCGGCAGGCGCACCACGTCCTCCTCTTCGACTCGGCACTTGCCGCCGTCGAGGGCGAAGTCGAGACGCGCCCCGAAGAGATGCTGATGGAACGGAGCACCCAGCCCGGGCGCGATCTCCGAGGCGAAATCGCTCGATCCGTCCGGCAGTGCTGAGGTGAACACGACTCCCGTGGCCTTGGCCTCGAACTCGATGGTGCCGTCGAGGTAGAGGTACCAGTAGAAGCCGTAGTCGTAGTTGCCCACGGTGGTGAAGAAGGAGACGACGAAGCGTCGGTTGCGTCTGGTGTAATCGACACCGGACCACAGGTCCGAGTGCTTGGCCAGGATCGAGGCATCTTCCTCGTGCATGCAGACGCCGTTCTTGATCTGCCGCGGTTCGCCGAGGTTGTTCACCACCCACGGGGAGAGGTAGGTGATGTCACCGAGGCAGTCACACCCCAGTTCGAGTGAGTTCGCGCATTGCCCGACGAGGTACTCGCCGGTGTCGAAATAGTTCTGCCAGGACCGCACCGGTGAGGGATCGCCGTAGGGCACGACCATTTCCGCGATGGCGGCACGGTCGAGGATCGTACGGGTGCGCTCGCCGTCGGTGAAGGCGATGTTGTGGAGGATCAGACCTTCACGCATGTCAAAGCCGACATCGAGTGACCATTTCTCCCACTCGATGTGGTTGCCCTCGGACAGGGTGAAACTCGGGCCTTCGGGCTGGGTGATTTCGATCGGCTTCTGCGTGGTGCGCATCGGACCGGTCAGTTCGGGGTCGGTGTAGTTCCCGTGCTCGGCAGGCACCGGAACATTCTCGAGGTCGAGGATCTGATCGACTGACTTGTTCGTGACATCGACATAGGCGACGAGGCCGTCGATCGGGTGCGCCCACGCGGAATCGGTCTCATGCTGCTGGTGGAAGGCGAGGCCCCGCAGGATCCGCCGGCCACTCTCCTCCGGGTATTCGAAGACGCCCGCGGACAATGGTGCCACACGCACCTGTTCGACAGGCAGGCCGCGACGGGCGAGGATCTCCTGCCACTTCGGGTCCGCGGCAAGCACCTCCTCGACGATTCCGAACTCCTCCTCCATGACGGGGAACTCACCCTCGCTCGTGGAGTCCACTTCGGTCACGGAATCGACCCGGGCATGCGTTGCGGACACGATGATGTCGCGGGCCGTGCCAGCGGACTTGTCGATGATGAAGGCACGGAAACGGCGGTCCACCTCGGCGGCGGTGCGGGCCTGGCCGCGCACGGGATCGAGCAGTCCGACGTAGGCCATGCGCGCCTCGGCGGGGAAGTGCCCGGCCTCGCGCAGCACGGTGGTGACGGTCGCGATCTCATCCTCGGTGGGCAGCGAGCGTGGGGTGAGGATGCTCCGAGGGGGCGGCTCGGCGGGAGTGGAATGGCAGGACATGTGTGCACCTTTGCAATGAAATGTGTGTGCTGACTCACGTAATAACCTACACTTGTAGAAATTAAAGTCAAGAGCCGCCGCTGAAGTGAACCGGAGGACGTATGCCCAAGATCGTCGATCACGACCAGCGTCGGCGCGAACTCGTCGAGGCGACCCTGAGGATCATCGTCAGGCAGGGGCTTGCCGGGGCGACAATGCGCGATATCGCCGCCGAGGCGGGCTTCGCCAACGGTGCGATCAAGTCCTACTACCCATCCAAGTCCGACCTGCTCGCGGCCACCTACCTGTTCGTCTTCGATGCCACGAATCGCCGCGTCGAGTTCTCGACCTCGCACCTGCGAGGGGTCGACGCTCTGCGTGCCTTCGCTTCGGAGGTCCTGCCGATCACGCCCGAGCTCCACGACGAGGCCAGGGTCGTCCTGTCCTTCTTCGCCGAGGTGGCCCAAAGTCCCGATCATGCCCGCACCACGCGCGAGACCATGGCACGGTGGCGGACCTGGATTCTCGGTTGGCTCGGTCAGGCCCGTGATGATGGTGATTTGGCCGCCGAGGTGGTCCTCGAGCCCGCGGCCGATGTCCTCCTGACATATCTGCTTGGTGCCCAGACCGCCGCGATGATCGGTGGTGAGACCGTCGACTTCGCGGGCTTCCGTGCCCAGCTCGACTATGTCATCGACCGCATGTCGGCCGCAGCGCTGAAGGACAATGACCAATCGGTCGGTAAATCCTGAAGTGCTCGTGACTCCCCGCTCGGTTGGGGATAGAGTGAGCGCCAAGTGATCGCCGACGCAGAGGTCGACGATCGGTCGTTTCTGCAGAGGACGAAGATGTTACTTGAGAGCACAGCATCGGACTTCGATGGATGGAAGTCCCTCGTCTCGGACTCGTTCGTGCCGTTGGACACAGAGCCCCAGCGCCGCGGCGGATTCCGGGGAGCAATCAGCGCGCGCGATTACGACTCCGTCGTCATGTCCCACATCTCTGCCAATCCTCACGCGGTGCTGCGGACGCCGAACCTGATTGCTCGCGGTACTGACACCGACTCCAACGGCTCGGCCCCGAGCCCGGACAGCTACTACAAGGTCTCACTCCAGCTCAAAGGGCACGGGCTGCTCATCCAGGACGGTCGAGAGGTGTCCCTGGCACCCGGCTCGCTGGCGATCTACGACACCTCACGTCCTTATACCCTGAGCTTCGACTGCGACTTCTCCTCCTACGTCATGATGTTCCCGCAGTCGCGGGTCAATCTGCCCGCCGACACCGTCGGCCAACTCACCGCGACCTCGATCGGCGCTGAGCATCAGCTCGGTGCGGTCGCCACGCAGATCATCACCCAGGCCGGGGCCATGCTGCCCACTCTCAACAGGGCGGTCGGGATCCGGCTGGCCGGCAACGTCGTCGACCTGCTCACCACCGTCATGGCCGATGAGCTCACCGAGGCGAGGGAAGCGCCGGGGGAGAGGCAGCAGCTCTGGGCGGAGATCACCGAATACATCGAAGCGAACCTCGCGGATCCGCAGCTTTCGCCCTCGACGATCGCCGCCGCACACTTCATGTCCGTGCGGGCCCTCCACCAGATCTTCGAAGGCAGCGGCGAAACGGTCTCCGGAGAGATCCGCAGGCGCCGGATCGCCCGCTGTCGCCTGGATCTTGCTGACCCGCTGCAGGCTCGGGTGCCCGTCGCCGCGATCGGGGCCCGCTGGGGACTGAGCGATCCTGCTCATTTCTCCCGGCTCTTCCGCAGTGTTGTGGGCCGGCCGCCGGCCCAGTACCGCAGAGGCTGCCTGGGCTGAGGCGATAGTCGGCGTGATCCGAGGCGCACGTGAAGACTGCGTCGAGAGTCAAGCGGAGTGCTTCCAAAGCCAAGACATGGCTGGCTTCGGTGCGAGATCCTGAACAGACAATCTTTTCTGTTAGGTGGATCACATGAGCGCGCACGGAATCCTCGGCACCGGCGCCGAGGCGGAAGGCACCACTGCCTCGAGTCACTCAAGGGCAGGTCTCGGGGCGAGCCGGATCGGAACGTCGGCGCTCGTGTTCATGATCATCGCCGCCTCGGCGCCCCTGACCGTGGTCGCCGGCGGTGTCCCGAGCAATTTCGCGGTCACCGGTCTCCTCGGAATCCCATTGTCGTTCGTCGTCCTCGGCATCATTCTCGTCCTCTTCGCGATCGGGTATGCGGCCATGAGCCGACACGTGCACAATGCCGGTGCCTTCTTCGCCTACATCTCCAAAGGGCTGGGAAAGCCCGTGGGGATGGGAGCCGCTCTGACGGCTCTGGTCGCCTACAACTCGATGCAGATCGGCATCGCCGGAATGTTCGGCTTCGTCTTCTCCTCCTTCCTCGATTCCCTCTTCGGTCTGCAGGTCGCCTGGTGGATCTGTGCGCTCATCGCCTGGGTGATCGTCGGACTCATGGGCATCAGCCGTGTCGACTTCTC
This sequence comes from Brevibacterium antiquum, assembly GCF_016107655.1. Lineage (GTDB taxonomy): Bacteria > Actinomycetota > Actinomycetes > Actinomycetales > Brevibacteriaceae > Brevibacterium > Brevibacterium antiquum. The sequence goes on along the minus strand of NZ_JABASX010000010.1, from coordinate 116,799 downwards.
TGCGAAGGTCCTCGGGATCATCGTCGGCACCGAGTTCCTCGTCGTCATCGTCTTCGACATCATCGGTTTCAGTCACAGTCCCGAAGGCGTCACCGCCGACGGACTGCTGCCCGACCAGCTCTTCGCGCCCGGGGTCGGCGCGGCACTGGCATTCTCGATCGCGGCGTTCATGGGCTTCGAATCCGGCGCGATCTACAACGAAGAGGTCAAGGACCCCAAGCGCACAGCAGGCCGGGCGACGATCATCGCTGTGAGCATCATCGCCGTCTTCTACGCGTTCTCCGCCTGGGCGATGACCGTGGGCGAAGGCGCTTCGAGCGTCGTCGGACGGTCTCAGGAGTTCGGTCCCGATCTTATGTTCGTCTTCCTCGGTGAGCATGCCCCGGTATGGTTCGTCGACCTCGCGAACCTGCTCTTCCTCACCTCGCTGCTGGCCGCGCTCGTCGCCTTCCACAACATCGTGGCGCGATACTTCTTCGCTCTCGGCCGTGATCGGGTGCTGCCGACCTTCCTCGCCAGAACCTCCCGCCGAACGGGTGCACCCGTTGCCGGGTCTCTGGCCCAGTCAGGGATCGCTCTCATTGTCATCCTCGTCTTCGCATTCATCGGGGCCGGCAGTGAGGATCCGCTCTTCCCTGTTGTCACCCTCTTCACCTGGCTGACGAACATGGGGGCCTTCGGACTCGTCTTGCTTATGGCGCTGACCGCGCTGGCCGTGGTCGGATTCCTGCGCTCTCACTCACGCGAATATTCGTTGTGGACCAGGGCGATCGCACCAGGGCTCTCGGCGCTGGGGCTCATCGTTCTGTTCATCTCCATCGTCATCAACTTCAACGTCCTCATCGGCCTCGAAGGCACCTCGGTGCTCTCCTGGCTGCTGCCCGCCATCGTGCTTGTGCCCGGCATCATCGGCACCGCCTGGGCCCTCGTCCTCCGGGCGAGGCGCCCACAGCTCTATGCAGGTGTCGGTTCAGGTGGAAGCCTGGGATGAGACCTCGCCATACCCACCCCATGACCACACGATCCACCCCCGAAAAAGGAGAATCATGAGCACCGACCTCACCACTTTCGCAGGACTGCTGTCGACCATCGAAGACCCGAACGGTCGAGAACTGCTCGATCCTGCCACCGGCGAGGTCGTCGGTCGCACCCGTGAAGGCAGCACCGCCGACATCGACACCGCCGTTGCAGCTGCACGCAAGGTTCAGCCCGAATGGGCGTCGCGGACGTCGAAGGAGCGCAGCGATCTGCTGAACCGGGCCGCTGACGCGGTCGAAGCCTCCGCCGAGGCGCTGGCCGAGCTGCTCTCGCGTGAACAGGGCAAGCCGCTCAACGGACCCAATGCCCGCTTCGAGGTCGGCGCCTGCGCCGCATGGCTGCGGGCCAATGCCGCCTTCGAGCTCGAGCCTGAAGTTCTTGTCGACGACGAGGAGACCCACGCCGAACTCCACTACGGACCCGTCGGCGTCATCGGAGCAGTTGGGCCCTGGAACTGGCCGATGATGATCTCCGTGTGGCAGTTCGCCCCCTCGTTGAAGATGGGCAACACCGTCGTTCTCAAGCCCTCCGAGTACACGCCTTTGTCGGTGCAGGCACTCGTCGCAGTCATCAACCAGGTCCTGCCCGCCGACGTTCTCACCGTGGTTCCCGGCAGCGGCGAGGTCGGCGCGGCCCTGACATCTCATGCAGATGTCGACAAGATCATGTTCACCGGATCGACGAAGACCGGTCAGGCAATCATGCGATCGGCAGCTGACACCCTGGCCCGTCTGACCTTGGAGCTGGGCGGCAATGACGCAGGCATCGTGCTCGAAAACGCCGATCCTGCGGCCATTGCCGGCGACCTGTTCTGGGGTGCGTTCATCAACACCGGTCAGACGTGTGCGGCGATGAAGCGCCTCTACGTGCCCGAAGCCCTCTACGACCAGGTCTGCGATGCCCTCGTCGAGGTGGCCAAACAGTCACCGATGGGCGTGGGTTTGGAGGAGGAGAACGTGCTCGGGCCGCTGCAGAACAAACAGCAGTTCGATATCGTCGCCAAGCTCGTCCAGGCGGCCAAGGACTCCGGTGCCCGGGTGCTCACGGGCGGTGACCCTGTCGCGGACCAGCCCGGATACTTCTACCCGACCACGCTTGTCGCCGACATCGACAACGACAACCCGCTGGTCGCAGAGGAGCAGTTCGGCCCGGCTCTGCCGATCATCAAGTACACCGACCTGGAACAGGCCATCGGCTGGGCCAACGAACTCGAGGTCGGCCTCGGCTCCTCGGTCTGGGGCAGCGACCTCGAGGAATGCAAGAAGGTCGCGGCCCGCCTGGAGGCAGGATCGACCTGGATCAACAAGCACGGAGCAGTGGACCCGCGGATTCCCTTCGGCGGGGTGAAGAAGTCAGGTTTCGGACTCGAGTTCGGACTCGAAGGGCTCAAGCACGTCAGCGTCCCACACGTGATCAGCTGGTAGCACTCGCCAGACTAAAACTCCCCGACGTCACTAATTTCGCGTGGCGCCGGGGAGTTTTATTGACGTCGGGACGTTTTGGCGGGAGGTGCGCTCCGGCTCAATTGGTTTTCGGCAGCTGCGCCTCGGGCAGGATCTCCTGCACGATCTCGACGACCCGCGCCAGGGCCTTCGAAGGGTTGTTGCGGCGCCAGCCGAGCGCCAATGTGAACGCATCCCCACCCTCGGCGAGGCGAACATAGGTGACACCGTCGATGCGGATGTGATTCGAGGACTCGACGACGATCGCGATTCCGACCTGCGCACCCACGAGCGCGAGCAGACTGTAGGGATCCGGTGCCTCCTGCGCGATGTGCGGAAGATAGCCGGCCTGATCGGCCAGGCGCATCATCGCCTCTCGCACCTGCGAACCGTGCGAAGGCGCGTAGGTGATGAACGGCTGCTCCTTCAGATCCGCCATGGAGACGCTCTCCGCCCCGGCGAGTTCGTGGCTGGTGGGGACTGCGACCATGACCCGTTCCTGCCGGATGACGTGGACGGCGATGCCCGCCGGCGCCGGCGGGGAGATGATCCCCATGTCCATGGTCCCGTCGCGAACGGCCAAGGCCGACTCACCGGAATACGTCTGTGGGTGCATCTCCAGGGTGATACCGGGCTGTCGGTGCGCGACCTCCCGGGCGAGCAGGGACAGGATCGAATAGCCGCTCGTGCCGCCGAACCCGATCCGCACCCGGCCGACCACGCCTTCCTTCGCAGCACGGGCGATGCGTCGCGCGCCCTCGACCTGGGCCTGGATCGCGCGAGCGGGCTCGAGCAGCGCCTCACCTGAGGAGGTCAGTCGCACCCGGCGCGTTGTCCGTTCGAACAGCTGCACGTTGAGGTCCTTCTCGAGGGCGCGGATCATCTGGCTCAAGGCCGGCTGCGCGATGTGCAAGGTCTCCGCTGCCCGTCCGAAGTGCAGCTCCTGTGCCACGGCGAGGAAGGCCGAGAAATGCCGCAGTTCCATGGTGCCCGCTTTCGTTGTCGTTCGGCCGTATCCGCAGACAGCCAAGGATTGATAAAGAATCGCAAATAATGACCATGAGATTACGTCTTGGACACCGTGTAATACAAGTGGAACAGTAAGGAACCATGAACTACGTCGACCTCGACCCGGCCCTGCAGCCCCTCATCGAGTCATACCTTGAGTCAGCAGATCGAGAGCTGCTCGCTCCGGTGCTCACTGCACTTGGCGCCGATGCCCCGCAGCGCCTGGCCCCGCTGGCAGACGTTGCGGACAAGAACCCGCCGACGCTGGAACAGTTCAACCGCGAGGGCGATCGCGTCGACACGATCGACTACCACCACAGCTACCAGGAGCTGCAGAAGGCCGCCTACGAGGAATACGGCCTCTCCGCCCTTTCACACCGTGGCCTCCACGGCTGGGACGACGTACCGCCCCACCTGGTCAAATACATCCTCTCTTACGTCTTCGTCCAAGCCGAGTTCGGTCTGGCCTGCCCGGTCTCGATGACCGACGCAGCCGCCAGGACCCTGTGGAAGTTCGGTGAGGGGGAGCAGATCGCCGAGGCAATTGATCGTCTGATCTCGGTCGATCCCGAACGTCGGTTCACCGGTGCGATGTTCATGACCGAGATCCATGCCGGCACCGACATCGCCCAGACCTCGACCGTGGCCGAGCGTGACGGCGAGAACTGGGCGCTGTCCGGTCGCAAATGGTTCGCCTCGAATCCGGACGCTGACATCATCCTCACCCTCGCCAGGTTCCCCGGCGGCGATGACACCACGCGCGGTGTGGGACTGTTCATGCTGCCCAAGCACCGTCCGGACGGGACGAAGAACTCCTATGTCATCGACCGGCTCAAGGACAAGCTCGGCACCAGGTCCATGCCCAGCGGCGAGGTCACCCTCAACAATGCCTATGCCGTCCAGGTCGGTGCGCTCGAGCGCGGATTCCGGCAGATGGCGGAGATGGTCAACACCTCCCGCCTGTCCAACGCGATGCGCGCCACCGCCCTCATGCGCAGGTCGATCAACGAAGCGCTCGCCCACGCCCGCCAGCGCGTGGTCTTCGGCAAGACCCTCATTGAAGCACCCCTGATGCGCATGACCCTGCTGCCGCTGCAGGCCGAAGCCGAGGCCGCACTGGGTCTCGTCTTCTACTGCGGTGACATGCTCCAACGAGCCGATGCCGGGGATGCTTCCGCGACCGCGCAGATCCGCGTACTCACCCCGCTGGCCAAGCACTACATCTGCAAACGTGCCCGCTTCGTCACCGGTGAGGCGATGGAGGTCCGCGGCGGTCGCGGTTACATCGAGGAATTCCCCGATGCCCGCCTCGTCCGCGATTCCCACCTGGGCTCGATCTGGGAAGGCTCGAGCAACGTCATCGCCCTCGATGTCCTGCGGTGCATGCGCAAACAGAACACGCATCGTCTCCTGGCGAAGACGATGAAAGAGAAGCTGAACACCATCGCCCTCGCCGAGGCTGTCCCTGAGATCCGTGAGCTCCTGACCAGATGGAGCGCGATCGTCGACCGCGGTGACGCCATTGTGAGCGCCGAATCCGAAGCCGCCGAAGCTCTCATCGGCGGGTATGCCGATGATCTGGCACAGCTGATTATGGCTACCCTGCTGCTCGAGCAGGCCGATGCCGAAGCCACCCGTGACGGCAACTTCCGCAAGCTGCTCGTCGCGAAGACCTTCATCGGCAGCAACATCACGGGTGACGAGTCCGCCGTGGTCGAAATCCTGTCCCACTTCGAGGACATCGTCGATGGGGCGAGTCTGACCAGCGAATCTGTCTCGGCTGGCACCGTCTCAACTCCTACACCCGTGGCCTGAAGCCACCTCAACCATCGGAGCATCACATGAGAACCACAGCAGAAGAAGCAGCACACGACGAAGCCCTCACTGCCGACGAGACCTTCACTGGACCGCTCGCGGGCGTACGCGTCATCGACCTGTCGAAGATCCTCGCCGGTCCCTATGCCACGATGTCCCTGGCCGATCTCGGTGCCGAGGTCATCAAGGTCGAGCATCCTGATGGGGGAGACCCCACCCGAGCCTGGGGCCCACCTATGGTCGGCGCCGATGCCACGTACTTCCACGCCGCGAACCACAGCAAGAAGTCTGTGACGATTGACCTCAAATCCGATCGGGGCCAGGAGCAGGTCCACGAATTGCTGGCTGAGGCCGATGTGCTGGTCGAGAACTTCCGACCGGGCAGCTCGCTGCAGCAGATCTTCGATTACAAAGAGCTCTCGGCCAGATTCCCGCACCTCGTCATCCTCCACATTTCCGCCTACGGAGACCACGGGCCGATGCGCGATGAACCCGGCTACGACATGGTTGCCCAGGCTCGCGGAGGACTCATGTCCCTGACCGGAGAGGCCGGGGGGCCACCGATGAAGTCCGGGTTCGCCATGGGCGATCTGGGTGCGGGGCTGTTCGGCATCATCGGCATCGTCTCCGCGCTCTTCGAACGCAGCCGGACCGGCAAGGGCCAATACCTGACGACTTCCCTCTATGAAGGCCAGCTGGCGTTGCACGTGAACTGGGCGACGAACTACTTCGCTGACGGCAAACGCCCACACGCGCTGGGCTCCGGCCACCCCAACCTCGTGCCCTATCAGGCATACCCGGCCGCCGATGACTACTTCGTCCTCGCCATCGGCAACGACTCCCTGTGGCAGCGGCTCTGCACAGCCATCGACCGACCAGACCTCGGCGGCGACGAACGCCTGTCGGTCAACCGTGGTCGAGTCGAGAACCGTGAATACCTCAACGCGGAACTCTCCCGCACCCTGCGCACAAACACCGTCGAGCATTGGTGCGCGAAGTTCTCGGCCACCGGCATTCCCGCCGCACCGATCAAACACCTCGACGAGGTCTATTCCGATCCGCAGACCGAAGCCCTCGGGATGGTCCAGACGGTCGACCATCCCACCGCCGGACCCATGCGGCAGGTGGCATTCCCCGTCAACTTCAACGGAGTCCGCCCACCCGTGCGTTCCGCGCCACCGGAGCTCGGAGCAGATACTCACGACATCCTCGGCGCCGCCGCCCACCCACACCCAGCCACCACAGGAGCCTGAAATGACTACGACCGCCACTGCGCAGGACGCCGCCGACCTCGACAAGTCCGACCTCCTCAATCTCGAAGGACTCCTCAGCAAGTCCGAGATCGAACTTCGCGACAAGGTGCGGGCCTTCGTCGATGAGCGTTTCCGTCCGAACATCGCCGACTGGTATGAGAACGCCATCTTCCCCCGCGAGATCGTGGCCGAGATGGGCGAGCTCGGACTGCTGGGCATGCACCTGCACGGCTACGGCTGCCCCGGGCGAACCGCCGTCGAATACGGCCTCGCGGCCATGGAGCTCGAAGCCGGTGATTCGGGACTGCGGACCTTCGTGTCCGTGCAGGGATCCCTGGCTATGTCCGCGATCCACAAATTCGGGTCCGAAGAGCAGAAGAACCGGTACCTGCCGGGGATGGCCAAGGGAGAGATCATCGGCTGCTTCGGTCTGACCGAACCCACCGCCGGGTCCGACCCCGGATCAATGGCCACGACTGCCGTGCGCGGCGACGACGGCACCTGGACCCTCAACGGTGCCAAGAGGTGGATCGGGCTGGCCTCGATCGCCGACATCGCGGTCATCTGGGCCGCGACCGACGAGGGCATCCGCGGCTTCCTCGTCCCCACCGACACCGAAGGCTTTGAAGCGACCCCGATTGAGCAGAAGCTGTCGATGCGCGCCTCCATCCAGTGCGACATTACCCTTGACGAGGTCCATCTCCCCGCCGAGGCGGTCCTGCCCGAAGTCCGAGGACTCAAGGGGCCGTTCTCCTGCCTCAATGAGGCCCGTTACGGAATCATGTGGGGCGCGATGGGCGCCGCCCGCGACTCCTACGAGGTGGCTCTGAAGTATGCGCAGGAGAGGATGCAGTTCGACAAACCACTCTCCGGCTATCAGATCACTCAGCAGAAGCTGGTGAATATGGTGCTCGAGATCCAGAAAGGGATCCTTGTGGCCGTGCAGACCGGTCGCCTCAAGGATGCCGGGACGCTCGATCCGGTCCAGATCTCGGTCGGAAAACTCAATAACTGCCGCGAGGCGATCGCCATCTGCCGGGAGGCCCGCTCGATGCTCGGCGGCAACGGCATCACACTCGAATACTCACCGCTGCGGCATGCGAATAATCTCGAATCGGTGCGCACCTACGAAGGCACGGATGAGGTGCACACTCTGATTCTGGGCCGTCACATCACCGGTGAGCAGGCGTTTCGGTAGGCCGGGAGGCAATTGGACGGGGTGTTGAAAAAGCGTCGCGCGATGAATTCCACGACCTAGAGCGGAAACCTGATTCCCGTCAGCTCCTCCGACACCGTCCACAGACGTCGGGCAACCTCGGCGTCCTTGGCTGCAGCAGAACGGCCGACGAGTTTCGGCTGTCCGAAAGTCTCCTTGAATCGGCGTGGGCCGACATAGCTGTTGCCCGGGATGTCAGCTGTGGCTGCGCACAATGTCGGCACAGCACCTTGGTGCTCGTCCTGCGAGATCAGACCGATCACGGCCTCGGTGACTGATGCGAGCGTTCGGTTTCCCTGCAGTCGGTAGAGGTTCGTCGCCGCCAGACCCGGGTGGGCTGCGGTCGCGATGACAGAGGAGGGCACCTCGGTGAGCCTTCGCTGGAGTTCGGAGGTGAAGAGAAGGTTCGCAAGCTTTGACTGCCCGTAGGCCGCCATCGGTTTATACGGTCTGCGTTCCCAACTGAGATCATCGAAGTCGATTGTCCCCAGCCGATGCCCGATCGAGGAGATGGTGACCACCCGATCTCGGATCTGGGGAAGAAGCAGGTTGGTCAGAGCGAAATGGCCGAGGTGGTTCGTGCCGAACTGGGATTCGAACCCGTCGGCGGTGTGACCTAAGGGTGGGGCCATGATCCCCGCATTGTTGATGAGGACGTCTATGGGCTCGGTGAATTCCTCAGCGAAGGCGCGCACCGAGGCGAGATCGGCGAGGTCGAGATGTCGTACATCGACGGTCCCGCGCATCGCGTCAGCTGCGGCTCGTCCCTTGGCCGGATCGCGCACGGCAAGGACCACGTGAGCGTCCATGCCTGCGAGCATGGATGCTGCCGCCCTGCCGATTCCGCTGTTGCCACCGGTGATGACGATGGTGCGGTCGGCTGCGGATGAGATGTTGTCATCGAGCCTTGTGCCCATGAAGCCATCGTAAGCCCAAGTGCGGAACTCCGCGGTCCTTCGCAAAATGTTAGGGTAGCCTTCGTGCCGAAGACTCCCTCATCAGGTTCGATGCTGCTGCGCAGGGCCGCCCGGCGTCGACTCGGATTGCTCGTGCCCGGAGCCATCACCCTGTCGTTGTGGCAGGTCTGTGAGGCGCTCGTGCCCGTCGCCATCGGAATCGTCGTCGACCGCGCGATCATTCCGCTGTCCCTGCCGACGCTCGCCGTCTCGATCATCGGCATCGGCCTGCTGTTCACCGTGCTCAGCCTCGGATATCGTTTCGGCTCCCGCTTCTGCAACTCCGCTCGTGAACACGAAGCCCATGCCCTTCGCGTCGAGATCACCCACGCCGCGCTCACCTCGGCGAACCTGCCGCCCGATCGCGCCTCCGGCGAGGTCCTCTCGATCGCCTCGGCAGACGCCGACACCGCAGCGCAGTCGTTCGCCCAGGCCGGACGCGGCATCGCCTCGGTGCTGGGCATGGTCACCGCCGCAGTATTCCTCCTCATCGCTGACCCAGTGACCGGTCTCGTCGTCCTCATCGCCGTGCCCATCGGGCTGCTCATCGTCGCACTACCCAGCCGTTCCGTATCCGCGAAGGCCGCAACCCAGCTCGAAGCAGTCGCCGGTGCCGGTCGTTCCGCATCCGACCTCATGCACGGTCTGCGCGTGATCAAGGCCATGGGCGGTGAGCCCTGGGCCGTCCGCCTCTACGAGAAGACCTCCGACGAGGCCGCGGCAGCCGGCATCGCCACCGGTGAGAGAACAGGTCGACTCGCAGGCCTGGGTGCTCTCGTGATGTCGACGGTGCTCGCGATCGTCCTCGTCGTCGCAAGCCTGCGGCTCATCGAAGGGCAGATGAGCGTCGGCGCACTGATCGGCATCCTCGGCATGACCGCGTTCCTCACCGAACCGATGCGAGCGCTCGCCGAGATCGTCGGCCTCTTCGCCCAATCGCACGGCGCGGCAGGCAGGATCGCCCGGCTCCTGACCGACATCGAATCCGCCGAGGCTGTTCCCTCGTCCGCGGCACTCACATCGACCGACGCAGCCACTGAGACAGAATCCGACAAGAGTGCCCCACGCCGAGGCGGGAAGCCGACAAGGATCCACATCGGCGACACCGCGGTCGACGTCCGCAATTGGGCAGTCGGTGAGGACCGCAGCGTCGACTTCACCACCGACTTCGGCACACTGACGTGCATCGTCACCGAGAGCGCCGAGCCGACGACGGTCCTCCTCGCAGCGCTGGCATCCCATGCCCGAGGGACGAGTCCCGACCAGATGATCGTCTCACCCCACACCGTCGACCTCTTCGAGGGCACGATCCGCTCTAACATCACCATGGTCGTCGGCACGACCGACCACCCCGTCCCCGCCGAGGTGCTCCTCGCATCGGGGGTCGACGAACTCCTCGGACTCGTCGACGGGGGCCTCGACCACAGAATCCAGGAACTCGGCGGCAACCTCTCGGGCGGCCAACGGCAGCGCGTCGCCCTGGCCCGAGCGCTGAATGCCGACCCGAGCGTCCTCGTCCTCCACGAACCCACCACCGCCGTCGATGCCGTCACCGAGGCACGCATCTCGAGCGGCGTGAGCGATCTGCGTCGGGCCGGCCGATCGGCTGCCACCGTCATCGTCACCGCCTCTCCGGCATTCTTGGCAGCCGCGGACACGGTTGTCTTCGTTCCTGTGAACGGACAGGTACTCATCGGCGGCCACGCCGAACTCCTCGCCGCGGAGTCCGCGGCCGCAGAGTCCTACCGTCAGGCGGTGGCCCGATGACCGCATCCTCCGCGCCCGCTACCCTGTCGATCGCCTCGAGGCGACGCTCCTTCTCCCACCTGGCACCCCTGCTGCGGGCGCGAACCGGATGGCTTGTCGTGCTCGCCGTCTCGGGTCTGGCCAACGCAGGTGCCGGTCTCGTCGGGCCCTGGGCGATCGGCCGCCTCGTCGACGAACTGCCCACCGGCGCCGGCCCGGATCTCGTCTGGACCTGCGCGATCGCCGTTGCGGCCGCCGGCATCGTCATGGCGCTGGGCACGTGGGTCAGCGCTTGGTCACTGGCCCATATCGCCATGCCCGTCGTCGCCGAGCTGCGCACCCAGGTCGTCGAATCCGCGCTCAGACTGGATTCCCAGCGCATCGAGAAGACCGGCACCGGCGACCTGGTCTCCCGCGTCGCCGACGACTCCCGCAAGATCAGCGAGGCCGCCGCCCAGGTGCTGCCGCTCGTCGTCGAATCGCTGCTCATCGTCATCGTCTCTGCCGTGGGCCTGGGCGCGATCGACTGGCGACTGGGCCTCGTGGGCCTCGTCGCACTGCCGATGTACTGGCTCACCCTGCGCTGGTACCTGCCCCGCTCGGAACCGATCTACAAGGAGGAACGGGCGGCGTTCGGCAGGCGCGCCGGTCGGCTGCTGGGCGGACTCACCGGAGCACAGACCCTCCGTGCCTACCGTGCTGAGGACGGCGAGCTGACCCGCATCGACTCGGCCTCCGGCGAGGCCCGCGATCTGTCGATCAATGTCTTCCGCTTCCTCACCCGCGCCTTCGGACGCAACAACCGCGCCGAGGCCGTCGTGCTCTCCCTGCTCCTCGTCGCCGGATTCGCTCTGGTCTTCACCGGTGAGACCACGGCCGGGGCAGTCACGACCGCTGCCCTGGTCTTCCACCGTCTGTTCAACCCCATCGGGGCGCTGGTCGGGCTCTTCGACCAGATCCAATCCGCCGGAGCTTCGCTGACGCGCATGGTCGGCGTCATCGATGAGGCAGGCAGTTCGCCGAGGCGGACGAGCGACGTCATCTTCGACTCTCCGGCCCTCGTGCTCGAGGACCTGTGGTTCACCTACGACGAGGACCCGGAGTCGAGCAACCATGTCCTCAAGGGCGTGAACCTGCGACTGGAGCCGGGCGAAGTCGTCGCCGTCGTCGGCACCACCGGGGCCGGGAAGTCCACGCTGGCACGGATCGCGGCCGGACTCTCCGCACCCACGCACGGACTGGCGCGACTCGATTCGGGCACAGCCACCTCGGCGGGGGACATGGAACTGACCGAACTGCCGGAAGACGTGCTTCGCTCGCACATCACGATGGTCGCTCAGGAGGTCCATACCTTCAACGGCACCCTGCGCGACAACGTTACCCTGCCCGTCCCGAATGCCACGGACGAGAAGATCACCGCCGCCTTGAGCACGGTCGGGGCCGGTTGGGTCAGCGAACTGTCCAAGGGACTGGACACCGAGGTCGGTGACGGCGGAACCCGTCTGAGTGCGGTGCAGGAGCAGACGATCGCACTCGCCCGTCTGGTGCTGGCGAATCCTGACTTCGCGATCCTCGACGAGGCCACCGCTGAGGCGGGATCGGCGGGAGCTCACGTGCTCGAAGCCTCTGCCCGTGCCGCATTGGCCGGTCGTGGGGCTCTCGTCGTCGCCCACCGGCTCAGCCAGGCCGAGACCGCTGACCGAGTCCTCGTCATGGAACACGGTGAGGTTGTCGAGGAGGGCAGTCACGAGGAACTTGTCGCCGAGAACGGGCGTTACGCGCAGCTGTGGTCGGCGTGGTCGGCGTGATGCTGCGCCTGGTGCGTGGACGCCGACGTGCGTGGAAGCAGACGAGTGTGGACGCTCAGCGCCAGCGCTGCCAGGCTGCCTGACGGCTGACGTCGGCCATCTCGGCCACCCTGGCCCAGGAATTGTCCTCGGCCATCGTGCGAGCACTGGTGCCCAGGGCCTCACCGACCTCGGCGGAGAGGCTGAGCAGCGCCGAAAACGCCGCAGGGTCCGGCGAATGGGACAGATCGTGGACCGCCTGCCGTGCCGTGTCGAGCAGATCGGCCACAGCAGGGCCTGCCGATTCTCTGACCGGATCCGCGATCGGCTGGTTGTCGGGCTGCCTGTCGACATGCATCGGTTCGGGACTGTCTTCATCGAGGGTCACGATGATCATCTCCTCGGTAGAGTTCAGGCTGCGGGTCCAGCTGCGGTCGTGCCAATGATATTCGACCTGGCCGCGCAGCGGCAGATAGACGGCAGTGTACAGGGTGCCGAAGGCGTTATCGTAGTCGTCGCTGAAGACTCCGGGGCTGAGCATCGTTTGGGCCATCTCCTGCACATCGCATCCCTGCTCCACTGCCTCGGTGAGCAGGTCCTGGCGCTCGACGCTGCGGAATCGTCGTGCGTGGTCGGGGAATTCCGGGTGGCGACCGCGGTGGTTCGTCGCCACCGGATCGTTGATGATCTCTGGGGTCATTCCCGGACCGACGTAGGCCGTCACCGATGTGCCTTCGGCATCGATCATGGTCAAGTTGTAGAACATGGACACCGGTATCGTCTCGAGTCGGCGCAGGGCCTCCGGCACGGAGCCGGCGACCTCCAGGAGAAAGCGCACGACCAGCGGCGCGGCGAAGCCGTCACCGTCGCCTGGCCGCCCGCCGAAGGCCAAGGAGACGGCCAGCCCGTCCTCATTCATTCCGTCGAGCAGGCCCCACAGGCAGTCCGAGGTCCCGATCACCCGGCGGGAGTCGAAGCGAGTCGAGGCGTGGACCTGTTCGAACAGCTCCAACCCGTAGTCGTAGTTGCGCACCAGCGCCGGCTCAGGGGATTGCAGGGCAACCTGTGAACACCCGGGCAGGAAACGCGGCGGGTTCCACAGTGTGAGCATGCGAGCCGCGGTTTCGTCCCCGCGTGCGAGTTCGACCAGACGCTGCCAGGTGGGGACGATTTCGGGCATGTGTTCGCGCAGTTTGGCCTCGGCCGTAGCCAAACTGGGGCGGGCGGTGTCCCCGTCGCGGAGATACCACGCCCGGTAGGCAGGCCACACGGCATCGAACAGTGTCTGCCAGCGGGTCGAGGGGCGGTCTTCGGTGATGGCAAAGAAGTTGAATGAGGTCATGCGTCAAGGTTAGGTTGACGCTTTCAATGTGTCAATAAAATCTTGACAGCTCGTGGCGGCTGGGTGTTCGTAGTGCCTCAGCCGAGCCGCAGAATCGTCGTCGCAATGGTGAAGTAGATGATCAGGCCGGTGGCGTCGCAGAAGGTGGAGATGAACGGGTTGGAGAAGACCGCCGGATCCGCCCCGACGCGCTTCGCGATGATCGGCATCAGCCCGCCTACAGTCGCGGCCATGATGCACACAGACAGCAGAGTGAGGCCGATGACCAGCCCGATCGCCCACCCATAGACGAGCCCGGCGACAATGAATCCCAGACCACCGAGCACAGCGCCCAGCAGCGCACCGACCCGCAGCTCGCGCCAGATGACCTTCCCGAGGTCGCGGATCCGCACTTCGCCCACGGCCAGCGCTCGGGTCACGGTCGTTGCGGCCTGATTGCCGGTGTTGCCTCCCGTGCCGGTGAGCAGAGGGATGAAGAGGGCGAGGATGACGACCTGATCGAGCCGGTCCTCATAGACCTCGAGAACCTGGACGGTGAGGATCGCGGAGACCGCGAGGACCAACAGCCATACGATGCGGCTCTTGACCAGGCGGAAGATCGTCGAGGACAGGTAGGAGCGGTCGAGAGGTTCGGAACCGCTGGACCGGGCGATGTCCTCGGCGTCCTCCTCATCAACGATGTCGAGGACATCGTCCATGGTCAGAATCCCGACGAGGCGGTCCTCCTTGTCCACGACCGGCATCGCAATGAGCCGGTGGGAGAGGAACTCACGTGAGGCGACCTCACGATCGGTCAGCGCCTGCGTGCTGATCGATTCGCGCACCATATCCCCGATAAGAGCCTCGGGCTCGGCGGCGATGAGGTTGCGCAGGGACACCACCCCTGAAAGGACACGACCGACCCCGACGACGGGCAGGAGGTAGACGGTCTCTGGTCCGTCGATGCGGGCGCGGACGACCTCCATAGCCTCGGCGGCTGTCCAGTCCTCGTGGAGGCTGAGCACCTCGGGTGACATGTAGCGGCCGATCGCCTTCTTCGGGTAGCCGAGGACCGCGGTCGTCATCTCTCGTTCTTCGGCATCGAGGCCGCTCATCAGCCTGCGGGCGACGTTGGCGGGAAGTTCGCCGAAGAGTTCGGCACGGTCATCGGGGTCGAGGCCCTCGACGATGTGGGCGACCTCCGGTTCCCGCAGACTCTGGATCAGTTCTGCCTGATAACCCGGCGGAAGATTCTCGAAGACCGCGAGAGCGTCATCCTTATCCAAGATGCGGAAGAGGACCGCCGACTGCAGCGGATTGCTCGTGTGGACGAGACGGGTCAGTTCGGGGAGTGGAATCTGATGCGTGAGATCCGCGATCTCGTCCATCGCGGACCGGTCGATTCGTCCCGACAGTGCGGATTCGAGGCGGTCTGCCGCCGAGTCGTCCACCGTCATGTCTGTCATGACTGCCCCCTTACATCCGCTGTCTCTGTCGTCGCTGTCCACCATATGCCACAGCGCGAGGTCACTTCGGCACTGCCCGAATCGTTGGAGTCCTATCATGGAGGCATGAGCAGGGCACACCAGGAAGCGGCGCCGGACATCGCCGCACTCGCATCGGCAATCGCCGAGCCCACACGAGTGATGATCTGCACCTGCGTCCTCGACGGCAGAGCCTGGACGCTGACCGAGTTGTCCCGTGCACTCGGGCTGCCGATGTCGTCGACCTCGGAACATGTCAGCATCCTCATCGCTCGCGGAGTCCTGGCGGAACGCCGTCAGGGCAGGCATCGCTACGTCCAACTCGCCTCGGCAGACATCGCCGATTGGCTCGAGAACACCGGAGCCCTGGCAGGCCAGCGAGTCGAATCGGTCTCGTCTCTGGTTGCGAAGACTCGTGACCGTCACCTCCTCGAGGCGAGGACCTGTTACAGGCATATCGCAGGAAAGCTCGGCGTCCGATTGTTTGCTGCCCTGACCGCACGCGGGTGGGTCGACGAGGCGGTGACCGTGACCGATTCCGGTCGGGAGGCAATCGCGAAGGCGTGGGGCATCGACGTGCCGACCACAGCGACATCTGCCCGACCGGTCACACGCCGCTGCCTCGATTGGACGGAACGGCGGACCCACCTCGGCGGGTGGCTCGGAGACGAACTGTGCCGAGAATTTCTCGACCGCACGTGGATCACGCGCCGACCGAGCAGTCGAGCACTCAAACTCACACCGACCGGTCGGGAGAGCCTCGACTGGATCCTTATCGCAGAGGAGACACAGCTATGAGCAGACCGTCCGCACCGTTCCCGGCTTTCCACCGTCTGCACCGCCCGGGGGAGCCGTTCATTCTGCCCTGCGCCTGGGACGTGGCGAGTGCCCGCTTGTTCGCCGAGGCTGGTCACTCTGCCGTCGGCACGACCAGTCTCGGTGTGGCGGCCGGCATCGGCGCCGCCGACGAAGACCGCGAGACACTGACCGCGATGGCCGCTCTCATGGCGAACATGCGGCGGGCACTGCCCGACGGCCTGCTCACCTGCGACTTCGAAGATGGATACGGCGACGATCCCCAGGCCGTCGTCGACATTCTGCGGGAGAGCTTCGCGACCCGGCAGACATCGGTGGGCGTATCGGGTGGGCAACGCTCCTCGGATGGGGGAGCCCTCGCGGTCGACGGGATCAACATCGAGGATTCCGCTCGCGGTCGCCTCGTCGCACCGGAGGCGCTCGCCGACAAGGTGAGAGCGATCAAGGACGCGTTCCCGGACCTGTTCGTCAATGCCCGGATCGACACGTACTGGACCGGGAAGGAAGACCTCGGCGACACACTTGAGCGGTTGCGGCGCTATGCCGACTCCGGGGCCGATGGGATCTTCGTCCCCGGGGATCTGGACCTGGATGTCATCACCCGGATCGTCGACGCCTGCCCGCTGCCGGTCAACGTGCTGGCCAGCCCACGATTCTCACGCAGCCAGTTGGCCGAGGCAGGAGCGGCACGCATCAGCACAGGTTCGCTGCTGTATCGAGCAGCGATCTCCGCAGCAGTGCAGTCGCTGGAAGGGCTGACCGGAGACCGCCCGGCTCAGACAGCGAACGTGCTGTCCTATCGGACGGTCTCCGAACTGGGCGGATAGTCCCAGCGGTTCAGACTGTGACTCAGTCCTCGTTGTAGGAGTCGTCGATGACCTCGGGCATGCCGTCGATGAGGGCGACTTCTTCGACCCCATCATCGGCGAGTGCATCGACATCGAGGTCATCACCGGCGAGCTCGGCGACTTCAGCCTCGTCTTCGTCCTCGGAGACCATCTCATCACCGGGGCGGTTGCCCATTTCGGCGGCAGGGGAGGTATCCGTGGAGAACTCACCGGGAAGGTCGGGGGCATTGAGCTCGTCCTCCACACCTTCGGCTTCGACGAGGGCATTGTCGGCACCTTCGATGCCGGTTCCCTCGGGGCCGTCGGCACCGGGCTCGATTGTCGGCCCGGCTGCTGAATCGGGATCGACACCGGCATCGAGCTCCGTGTCGACATCGTCGGCTTCGGCTTCGGCTGCGTTGAGTTCAGGGTCGTCCAGCTCGTCGGCCGTGGGCTCTTCAAGGGTGGGTTCATCCATGTCTGGTTCACCCATCGCAGGTTCGTCCTGCCACTGCCTCGGATCGTTGGGATTGTCGCTCATGATCGCTCCTTCGGTGGTGGTCGATGCGTTTTTCTGCCGACGCCCACATTGTTGCACGAGCAGAAGCTTGTGCACAGGTGTCCTGGCTCCCACCGGTGTCGTGGACGGCTCTCGACGGTGTCGTGGGCCCGCTGCGATTACCGTCGGTCGTAGCGTTCCTTCCACGTCTGCCAGTCCCAGGTGCTGAGGAAGTCTTCGGCCGCGGTCTCACCCGATCCGATGAGGTCGACCTTGTCCGCCAGCGTCAAGGCGAAGTCGGTGCTGCTCTGGGATGCGGTGTCGACGAAGATCGTCCGGTCGGTGACCGAGGGTTCATCGATATGACGCCGGTCGTGGGCGTTGATCATGGTCGACAGCAGAGAGACGGCGTATTCGTAGGTGTTCGCATTGGGCCGCCATTGGGTTTCGGCCGTGGTTTTGGCTGAGAGCATCACGCCCAGGGTGGGCCAACGAGCGGGCTGACTGTCTTTGCGATCGAAGATGTCGACGGGGAAGTTCGACAGCAGCCCGCCGTCTGCCCCGAGCACTGTGGCACCACCGGCCACCTGCGGATCTGCTCGCAAAGAGCGGGGCCGGAAGAAGAACGGGGTCGCGGCCGAGGCACAGACCGCCTCGGCGACGGACTGGGAATCCGGGTCGACGCCGAGCGCAGATCGGTAGTCCCAGGGCAGTCGCAGCATGCGACCGCGGGAGACATCAGAGACGATGACGACGAGGCGGTACTGCCTCTCCGGCGGCAGCGCGCTGTGGGGGTCGTGCAGACGCAGGTCTCCCCAGGTGCGGATCCCCTGATCAGCGAGGATCTCGGCCAGAAAGTCGTGGAGGGCGGTGCCGAGATACATGCCCTTGTGGAACAGAAGCCCCTGGACCTTCCCGAGCCACGGCACGAGCCGGAAGGCCGGACTGAGGTCCTCGAAGTCGGTGAAGTCCTTGCCGAGAACCGTCTCGATGAGACTCTCCGGCGGAATGCCCGCAGCGGTCAGGGCTCCGACAACCGCACCGGCCGAGGTTCCCGCAATGCGGTGGAAGGAGTAGTCGGCCGAGCTCAGTGCATTGACCGCGCCGATGAGTCCGGGAAGCTTGGCTCCTCCGCCTTCGAGGACCAGATCGGTGACGGCCATGGCGTCCTCCTTCTGCGCAGCTTCGGTGTCTGAGCCCCCGCGGGGTCGATGCTCCTCCTCATCATTGTCCATCGAGTAGGCGTATAGCCAAAGATGAGGAGGAGCTCGTGTCCCTCGTCAGCGTCGCGCAGGGGCCGGGGCGGCGGATGGATCGGCGGAATTCAGCTCCTGTGCCGGCGAGGCGGTATTCGACTCCGCCGCCGCGGGCCGACGGCCGGTGAAATGATCCATGGTCTTGTTGACGCCGAGGAAGTCCAGCACCCGGTCGAAGGCCTGCGTCGGCAGCATCCGCATACTTGGCAGCAGACGGACCAGGGAGGGCATGACCAGCTGTTCGCGCCCGGATTCGATGGAGTCGATGACCTTGGTGGCGACGTTGTTCTCCTCGAGGATGGGCAGCAGGCGAGGGAACTTCGTGGTCACGCCCTCGAACATGCCGGTGTTGATGTAGAAAGGGCACACGACGAGAGTGTTGACGTTGCTGCCGTCGGTGCGCAGCTCATTGCGCAGGGACTCGGTGAAGCCCAAGGCGGCGAATTTGCTTGCCGAATAATCAGTCTGCTTGGCCACTCCGGTGAGGCCCGCGGCGCTGGAGATGGTGACCACGCTGCCGCGGTCACGTTCGAGCATTCCGGGCAGGAAGGCACGTGTCGTCCAATACAAAGCGAGGGTGTTGACGTCGTAGACCCGTCGGATGGCGTCCTCATCGGCGTCCAGCAGCTTCTTGCCGGTGACGATTCCGGCGCAGTTGATGAGGACATCGATCGGGCCGGTTTCCTCTGCGGTGGCTGTGACCTGGCTGGAGTCGCCCACATTGACGGCAAATGAGCGGGCCTGCGTTCCTGCCGCCACGAGTTCATCGCGTACGCGCTGTCCACTCTCGGCCGAGAGGTCCCAGATCAGAATCTCTGCGGCTCCACGTGCTGCTGCGTCGAGGGCCATCAGGCGTCCGATTCCGCTGCCTGCACCGGTGATCAGCACTCGTGCACCATTCATTCGGGTACCACGTGTCATATTTTTGCTCCTTTGCATCTTGAGTTTCAGCGCATGGTTCGGTTGGGAACTCTGTTACCGCCATCACAATACATGCCATGGTTACCGTTACGTAACCGGTTGGTCCCATCTGTTTTCACTCTCAGGGGTGATGCTTGCCCGGATAGATGCCCCCTATCGTCGCCGATGGCCGAGGCAAACGCTCACGGCCTTCTTGCGAATGGAGTCAGTGTCGTGCGTCTCATCAAACAGCTCATCGCCGTCGTGGCAGTCACCGTCCTCGGAAGCGTCGCCACAAGTATCGTCGGGGGAAACGGGGTGGCGGCTCTCGTGGCCGGACTCATCACTGCGACCCTCACGCTCGTCGTCTACCGTGCTGTAGTACGGCGCACGGAGAATCGCACTGTCACCGAGGTGTCGCGGACAGGCGCCGCACGGTCGCTCGGCCTCGGAGCGCTCATCGGCATCAGCCTGTTCTCTCTCGTGATCGCGACAATTGGCCTCCTCGGCGGATACACCGTCGACGGGCTCGGGTCCCCGGGGGCATTGCTGGGAATGCTCGGGTTCATGGCAGCAGTCGCCGTCACAGAGGAAGTGATCTTTCGGGGTGTCCTGTTCCGCGTCATCGAAGAGCGGACAGGCTCATGGATCGCCATGGCGGCCACCGGTATGGTGTTCGGCCTCATGCATCTGCTCAACCCCAACGCCTCCCTCTCCGGTGCGATCGCCATCGCGGTCGAGGCCGGCTTCATGCTCACCGCCGCCTACATGGCGACGAGGAGACTCTGGGTTCCTATCGGTCTGCACTTCGGCTGGAACATAGCCGCCGGAGGAATCTTCAGCACCGAGGTCTCCGGGGCCAATACGCCGCAGGGGCTGCTGGATGCGACGATGTCCGGACCGGTGCTCATCACCGGCGGAGACTTCGGACCTGAAGGCAGTGTGTTCTCCATCGTTGTCTGCATGCTTGCGGGTGCCGTCTTCATCTGGATGGCTCATTGTCGAGGCAGAATTCTTCCGCCTGGTGGTGGGCGACAGACATCGGAGGCCTCCCAGCTAGTGCTCCGCGAGAGCTGAATCTGGCAGGACTGAATCTGGCACAGAAAAGCCCCCGGACTTCCGCAGAAATCCGGGGGCTTCCGTCTGGTGGCTCCGACCGGCGTCGATCCGGTGACCTTTCGATTTTCAGTCGAACGCTCTACCAACTGAGCTACAGAGCCATGCCGCAAACATACGTCAAGTATGTTGAGAGAAACAAAGGCCCTTCCGAAGAAGAGCCTTGTGCTCCGCGACCCTGACCGGACTCGAACCGGCGACCTCCGCCGTGACAGGGCGGCGCGCTAACCAACTGCGCTACAGGGCCTAACTATGTTGCATCTGATCCGATGTCGGACTTCACAATCCTACACCGTACCCCCAACGGGATTCGAACCCGTGTCGCCGCCGTGAAAGGGCGGTGTCCTAGGCCTCTAGACGATGGGGGCCCAGGTTGACCTCGGATTCCCCGGGGCAACGACGTTAAGCTTATCCCAACCATTTCGAAGAGTGCAAACCGGCAACCCGTGTCCTCGGTCACACTGTCTCGGGGGCTTTGAAGAGAGTGGTTCGGGGCCCGCGGGAGAACGGCCCACAGTCCCTTCGGAGATCATCCCGGTAGGCTGGTCGACATGGAAGACCTCAGTGAAGAAGAGTTCGAAACGATCCTTGACGAGGCACTCGACCAACTTCCTGCGGGCGTGACCGATGAGCTCGACAACGTCGCTCTTTTCGTCGAGGACCGGCCTGAGGATGGCAACACACATCTGCTGGGCCTCTACGACGGAACGCCGGTGGGGGAGCGCGGCATCTCCGGACTCGAGCTGCCGGACAATATCTTCCTCTACCGCGACAATCTCATTGCCTTCGCCGAGGACCGTGACCACCTGCGCAACGAGATCGTCATCACCATCGTTCACGAGATCGCACACTTCTACGGAATCGATGACGAACGGCTCCACGAGATCGGCTGGGGCTGAGGCCTACAACCTCCGCAGTTGCCCGTGAACACCGGCGTCACTCCAGGTCGTAGGTGGTTTCTGACTCTTCATCAACCGTCATTGATTGGCGCTTGAGCCGGGACTTCGCTTATTGTGGGCGGGTACCCATCAGCATTCGATACAACATTCCGTCCGTATCGACGCGGGAACACAGGGGCGAATGCCCTGGGCAGAAATGCTCCGCGTGTCCTCGCAGATTTACGGGCAGGAGGCACGACCCCTTTATGACAGTGGCATCCAAACCGACAAGCGCGGCTACCCCGGCCGTCCGTGTACTCAACCTGGCAGGCATCGATTACACCCTGCACAGCTTCGATCACGATCCGAGTACACGCCGTTACGGAACCGAAGCAGCCGACAAGCTCGGCGTAGGCTCCGACCAGGTATTCAAGACCCTCATGATCCAGGTCGACGGCGCACCCGTCACCGCCCTGGTTCCCGTGTCCGGGCAGCTCGACCTCAAGGGCCTCGCCTCCGCACGCGGAGCGAAGAAGGCCCAACTGGCAGGCGTGGCCGAGACCGAACGTCGCACCGGCTACCCGGTCGGCGGGGTCTCCCCGTTCGGGCAGCGCCATGCTGTGCCGGTCGTCATCGACCGCACCGCACTCGAGCACTCCTCGGTCTTCGTCTCCGCAGGTCGTCGCGGCCTCGAGATCGAAATCCGTCCCGAGGACCTCGTCATGCTGACCAATGCACAGGTCGGAAAGATCGCAGCCCTGGACTGATCAGTTCAGCACTGATCACGCCCATTCGACATCACCGACGGCGGGCTCTGCCTGCCCGGCGGTGACGTCTGCGTACATTGCAAAGGCCGCGTCCACCTCGGCGACGGGGACCATCATGTCGATGACCACGGTGGCTCCGTAGTGCGACCGCGTCGCCCATCCTCTGTTCCCGGCCGCCCGATCCAGGGCGTTGGCCTGGGCATAGTCGACTTCGGCGCGCACAGGCACCAGCTCATGCTTCGTCACCACGCGTGCCGTCTCCAATGCCGCCGAGGTGGCCTGGCCGTAGGCGCGGACGAGTCCTCCCGCACCCAGCAGAGTTCCCCCGAAGTACCTGGTCACGACCGCGACGACGAACGTCAGCTGGTGACCGGAGACGACGTCGAGGATCGGCGCCCCGGCCGTGCCCGCCGGCTCACCGTCATCGCTGAAGCGCTGTGTGCGCGAATCCGGATCGAGGACGAACGCGGTGCAATGATGGCGCGCCTTCGGATGGGCGCTGCGGCGCTCGGCGATGACCTCCCTGGCCTCTGCCTCATCGGCGACCGGTGCGAGGAAGCCGATGAAGCGCGACTTCTTGATCTCGATCTCGGTCTCGGCGGGGGCGACGATCGTGCGGTAGGGCATGCGAATCACTCTACCCGGGGCCATCGATGCGGAGCCCGGGGGCACGGACATAGACCCGGCACCTCGTCGACGGACCGTTTCACCGGAATCTGATCTACGATGAGCGGACGAACCTGAACAATGGTGAAAGGGTGATGCGTTGTGCAGCAGCTCAGCGAGGCAGACATCTCAGCGATCAAGGACGAATCCGCCAGGGCCTACGAGCTCGATCGCGCGCACGTCTTCCACTCCTGGTCGGCGCAGGAGCTGCTTGACCCGATGACCGTCTCCCGTGCGCAGGGATCGACCATCATCGACGGCCAGGGGCAGTCGTTCCTCGACTTCTCCTCCCAGCTGGTCAACACTAACATCGGGCACCAGCATCCGAAGGTCGTCCAGGCCATCAAGGATCAGGCGGACCTGCTGTGCACGATCAGTCCCGCCCACGTCAACGCAGCTCGTTCGGAGGCCGCCCGCCTCATCACCGACCGCACCCCTGCCGGACTCGACCATGTGTTCTTCACCAACGGCGGTGCGGACGCGAACGAGCACGCGATCCGCATGGCCCGGCTGCACACGGGCAGGCATAAGATCCTCTCCCGCTATCGCTCGTATCACGGCGGCACCGAGACCGCCGTCAACGTCACCGGCGACCCGCGTCGCTGGTCGAATGACCGCGGTGACTCCGGAGTCGTCCACTTCTTCGGGCCCTTCCTCTACCGGTCCGAGTTCTCTGCCGCCACAGAGGCGGAGGAGACCGAGCGGGCGCTGCGCCACCTCGAGCGCACCATCGAACTCGAGGGTCCGTCGACGATCGCCGCAATCATCCTCGAGACCATTCCGGGCACAGCAGGCATCATGCTCCCGGGCAGCGACTACATGCGCGGCGTCCGTGCGCTGTGCGACAAGCACGACATCATCTACATCGCCGACGAGGTGATGGCCGGTTTCGGCCGCACCGGCAGATGGTTCGCCTTCGAGCACTTCGACGTGGTGCCCGACATCATCACCTTCGCCAAGGGCGTGAACTCCGGCTACGTGCCCTTGGGCGGTGTGATCATGAACGATGCGATCTACAGTTCGTTCGCACGCAAGCCCTATCCCGGCGGGCTCACCTACTCCGGCCACCCTCTGGCCTGCGCAGCAGCGGTGGCCACGATGACGGCCATGGACGAAGAAGGCATGATGGAGCACGCCGAACGCATCGGCGAGGAGATCATCGGGCCACGGCTGCGCCAGATAGCGGAGAACTCGAAGCATGTCGGCGAGGTCCGCGGAGTCGGCGCCTTCTGGGCGATCGAACTCGTCTGGGACAAGGAGTCCCGCGAACCGCTGGCGCCCTACGGTGGGGGCTCGCCCGAAGTCGCCTCGGTGGTTGCGGCCCTCAAAGAACACGGCGTCGTCCCCTTCAACAACTACCACCGTCTTCACGTCGTCCCGCCGATCAACATCAGCGAAGAGGACCTCGAGACCGGCCTGGGCGTCTTCGAGAAGGTCCTCACCGACCTCGACTTCTCCCGCTGACCCCACCAACCGCTACCCGACGGCGGCCCTGCTACCTCGCGCGAGGTAGCAGGGCCGCCGTCGGGTGTTTGGGGGAGTCAGCGGGCGTCGTGGGTGAAATCGCCGCCGAGGACGGTGGCGCGGACCGTGATCTGCGAGATCTGCTCGGGTTCCACCTCGGCGGGGTGGGCATCGAGGGCCACGAAGTCCGCGAGCTTCCCGCGTGACAGGGTTCCCTTGTCTGCACCATGCCCGGAGGCCTCGGCCGCGACAGAGGTGTAGGCGGCGATCGCCTCATCGGCGCTCAGGCATTCCTCGGCCGAGCCCATGATGTCGCCGTCGCGGGTCTTTCTGGTCACAAAGGCTTCGATCCCGCGCAGCGGATTGCCGTCGGCGCAGGGGCGATCCGAGCTGCCGGCCAGCAGCACACCGGCGTTGAGGAAGGACTTCGCGCGGTAGATCAGTGAGCGGCGTGCGGGGCCCAGTGAGGCGTTCATTCCGTCGCCGATTCCTTCGGCGAACGCGGACTGCGGGGTCACGACGATGCCGTTGTCGGCCAGGGTGGACAGGTGCTCATCATGAACGAGGCCAGCGTGCTCGATCCGGTTGGGGACCGCTCGGCGACCATACTTGGCCTGGGCGTCGACGATGTTGGCTACCGCAGCATCCACGGCTGCATCGCCGATCGCATGGACTGCGACGGACCATCCTGAGGCGTAGGTGTCCAGGATCTGCTTGCGCAGCACCTCGGCGTCGTCCTGCAGATAGCCGGGATGGTCCTTGCCCTCGTAGTTCTCCCGCAGAGCTGCGGTCTCCCCGCTCAGCGCCCCGTCCATGAAGAACTTGACGGGTCCCAGCGAGACGAGGTCATCGCCGAGGCCGGTGCGCACTCCCGCATCGAGGCCGATGCCGAAGCCGTCGGCGGAGTTCGCTGCGATCTCGTGGAGACCATCGGCCTGCGGCAACAGCTGGGCCCGGGCGCGCAGTTTGCCCTCTTCGCGAGCACGCAAGTAGGCGCTGACCTCGATGGGGGAGTGGCCGATCCACCCGTAGGCGACGCCGCAGTCACCGAAGGAGGTGATGCCCTCCTTTGCATAGTACGCCGTCGAAAGGTCGATGGCTTCGACGATCGTGTCGAGTGAGTAGGGGCGGATGAGGTCCTGGACAAGTCCCTGCGCGGTCTCTTCGACCAGACCTGTGGGGTGGCCCGCCGCATCGGTGACGACCTTGCCTCCGACGGGGTCGCTGAAGCCGGGGTCGAGGACTCCTGCTCGCTTCATCGCCTCGGTGTTGACGATCGCGGCATGCCCCGAAGTCTGGCGCATGAACAGAGGCCGGTCGCCGGTGATCTCATCGAGGCGGGAGAGCTCCGGGTACTGCCCGTCGTAGTCGCGGTGGGCGTAACCGGTGGCGTTGATCCACTCGCCGGCCGGTGTCGTCGCGGCCGCTTTCTCGAGCGCGGCGTAGACATCGGGCAGGCCACCGGGCAGCGCTGTGACGTCGATGGATGCCAAGGTGAGTCCGAACCAAGCTGTGTGGCAGTGGACGTCGTTGAAGCCCGGCAGTACGGTGGCCCCGCCCAGCGATTCGACCCGATCTGCGGTGACGCCGTCGAGTTCCTCGTCGAAGCCGATGATGCGGCCGGCGAAGACGCCGATCTTCTTCGCCCGCGGACGTGCCGGGTCGAGCGTGTGGGCATCAAGATCGGTGAAGATCGCGTCGATGTTCATGTCAGTCACCTTTGCAGCGTCAGAATCAGTTACAGCGTAGGAATCAGTTACAGCGAGAGAGCGTGTGATTTCGCGGAGACCGGGGCCGCCGCGGTGTCGGTGAGCTCGGAACGTGGTCCGAGCGCCCAACAGTTGGTAACTCCTGGTCGATCCGAAGCGAATTTTCGACCAGAAGTCACCAACCGTTGGGTCCGTGGCTGTGCAGCCGGTGGGAGGGAGCTCATCGGCCCAATCACACCCGGGCACCGCGGATCGCGGGATCCGTGAGGCAGCGGACGAGGGCCGGCCCCTCATGAGCCAGGGCCTTCTCGAAGGCGTCCCGGAAGTCCGCGGTGCGTTCGACCGTCAGCCCCAGGCCGCCGAAGGCCGTGGCCAGGGCCGCGAAGTCGGGGCTTCGCAAAGCAGTTCCCGTTGCGCGGCCCGGGTACTCGCGGTCCTGGTGGCCGCGGATCGTGCCGTAGACGGAGTTGTCGTTGACGACGACGGTCAGGTTCACCCCGTACTGTGCGGCGGTGGCGAGCTCCTGGCCGTTCATGAGGAAGTCCCCGTCTCCGGCGATGCAGAACACGGGCCGCTCGGGATGGACGAGACCGGCGGCAACGGCGGCCGGGAGGCCGAAGCCCATCGACCCGTTGCGCGGGCCCAGCGCCGAGGGGAACCCATGGGTGGGCAGGAACCTGGTGGCCCAGCCCGAGAAGTTCCCGGCCCCGTAGGTGATGATCGCGTTGTCCGGCAGCAGCTCCTTGACATGGGCGAAGGCCTCATCCATGTCGACGAAGCCGTCACCGGCATCAGCAGAGTCAGAGTTCGCCGAGGTGGTGACCGGCATCCGCCATTCGTCGAGTTCTGCGCGGGCCTCGCGGATCCAGTCCGGCAGCGGCACCGGCTCATCGTTGCCGCTCAGGTGCTCATCGCCGACGGCGGGTTCATCAATGGAGCCGTCCGAGGAGACCGAATAGGCGCGCGAACCGTCCTCGGTGAATAGGGCCTGGGCGAAGCGGTTGACCGAGGTGACGATGTGCTGGTCGAGGCTGCCGTAGTGTCCGTGGGCATCTGGGTCGGGGCCGATGACGACGGTCTTGGCCTCGGTGCCGATCGTGAAGGAATCGGTGGCCACATCGGTGCGGACACAGCCGAGGAAGATGTGCAGGTCAGCCTCGGCGAAGGTTCTCTTGGCCACCGCGGAGGCGCCGAAGCCGAGCATGCCGAGGAAGTTGGGGCAGTCGTGGTCGATGCCGTCATAGGCACGGAAGGTGCCGATCACGCCGAGGCCGCGATCGCGCGACCACTGCGCGATCCTGCGCGACGTCGCTGGGGACCAATCCTCGCCGCCGATGATGAGCACAGGAGAATCGGCCTGGAGGATGCGGGCCCGCAGCTCTGTGACATCGCCGGCATACGGCGCGGCGGAGCCGTGTGTGCGCGGTGCCAGAACTCGACCGGCGCTGGCCTCGACGAGCACCTCCTCGGGCAGGCCCACGACGACGGGACCCGGCCGCCCGGTCACGGCGGTGTGCATGGCATCGGCGACCACCTCGGCGGCCTTGTCCGGGTCATCGAGGGTCAGGACCTTCTTGGTCGTCGTCGAGAACCAGCCGTCCAGATCGAATTCCTGGAAGGATTCGCGACCTCGCTGGGCGGTGGGGATGAGGCCGACGAAGACGACGAGCGGCGTCGCGTCCTGGTAGGCGGTGTGCACGGAGACCATGACATTCGAGGCTCCGGGGCCGCGGGTGACCATGGCGATTCCGGGGATGCCGGTCATGCGGCCCTCGGCTACGGCCATGTAGCCGGCTCCGCCCTCTTGGCGGCCGACGATGGGGGTGATGGTCGAATCGTGGAGGCCATCGAGCACGTCGAGATAGGACTCGCCGGGGACCAGGTAGGCACGCTGGACGCCGTGGGCTTCGAGCTCGTTGACGAGGAGATGGCCGGCGGAAAGTGGCGCGGAGTTGTCCATGGCTTCATGCTTATCATTCTTTTGTCTCATGTGGGTGGGCTGTTGAACATTCGGTCATGCAACGCCGTATGATCTTGGCACAACGGATTCCGCAGGGGATCGCTCGACATCGAGATACTTCATCGCCAGGAGGCTCAAGTATGACCGGCATCGACTCCGACGACCATTCGGCACAGGCATCTTTCATGCCTGGACCGGCAGCGGCCGGAGGGACGCCCCGGAAGCGGCTGGACTCTGACTCGGCCGGCGGTTCCTCGGAGACGGGATTTCGGTCTCGGCCGAAGAAGTCGCAGCTCGAACGCGATCCGGGAATGCCTGCGAGCACCTGGCGTCTGCGCTCGGACGCCTGGGAGTACCTGAAGTTCGCGATCAAGCGTCTGGCCATCAGCGGCGGGGACTTCTCGATGATCGCCGCCGACGGTGAGGTCTGGCGTTCGCTGCGGTCGCTGAAGACGATCGAACTGTACTGGGGCGGCTTCGGGCAGCGCTATGTCGAGGACATCGCCGAGCTGCTCTCCAACGGTGAGTTCGACAAGGCCCACGACATGATCACACGTGCCGTCAACCGCCTGCGCGGAACCACAGTCCCCGACGTCGCCGAGGATGACCTCACCGAGGATGAGCGCGCCGAGCACAAGGACCGTCAGGATTCACGCCCCCGCTTCGAAGTGCTCATCGTCGATGAGACTACGGAGGGCGGCCGTGATGAGCTGCACACCGACCTGCTCAAGCTGCGCAACGCCTCCGACCAGTTCATCTACGACTACGTCATCGTCCCCACCGCCGACGATGCGGTCGCGGCGGCGCTGACGAACCCGAACCTGCTCGCCTGCGTCATCCGCCCCGGCTTCACCGACCGGACCCGGCAGGTGCTCAGCCGCGATCTGCGCAGTGCCATCGAACTTGCCCACCAGGGCACGACCGACTCGCCGACGATGCCGATGAGTCCGCTCAATTCGGTCCGTCGAGTGCTGCGTCTGGCAGACACTCTGGCCGGTCTGCGCCCGGAGCTCGACCTCTACCTCATGGCCGGTGCCCACATCGAGAGCCTGGCCGGAGCCCTGACCCATCGTTTCCGTCGTGTCTTCCGCCGTGAGGACCAGTTCGAGCTCCACCTGTCTCTCCTGCGCCGCGTCCAGCACCTCTATGACACCCCGTTCTTCACCGCGATCCGGGAGCACGCGCGCCGCCCGGCCGGTGTCTTCCACGCTCTGCCGGTCTCCCGTGGCGGCTCGGTCGTGGGATCGAAGTGGATCAGTGACTTCGTCGACTTCTACGGTCTCAATCTGCTGCTGGCAGAGACCAGTGCCACCTCGGGTGAGCTGGACTCCCTGCTGGCGCCGGTCGGCACGATCAAGAAGGCGCAGTCCCTGGCGGCCAGGGCCTTCGGCGCGAAGCGGACCTACTTCGTGACGAACGGAACCTCGACGGCGAACAAGATCGTCCACCAGGCGGTCGTCTCACCCGACGAGGTCGTCATGGTCGACCGCAACTGCCATAAGTCGCACCACCATGCGCTCATGCTCACGGGTGCCAGGACCGCCTACCTCGAGGCCTACCCTCTCAATGATGTCGCCTTCTACGGCGCGGTGCCGCTGAACCGGATCAAACAGCTCCTGCTCGACTACCGGGCCGCCGGCCGTCTCGACGAGGTCCGGATGATCACCTTGACCAACTGCACCTTCGACGGGATCGTCTACGACCCGGAGAAGGTCATGGCCGAATGCCTGGCGATCAAGCCCGACCTCGTCTTCCTCTGGGACGAGGCGTGGTTCGCCTTCGCCCGGTTCCACCCTGTCACCCGCAAACGCACCGCCATGGTCGCGGCCGAGCGGCTCGAAGCGATCCTCGACACCGATGCCCATGCCAGGGCGTACCGCGAGCAGCGTGAGCGTCTCTTCGATGCAGAGACCGGTGAGCCCGCCCCCGACGAGGTGTGGCTGAACGAGTCGCTGCTGCCGCCGCCGGATGCGGTTCTGCGCGTATATGCGACCCAGTCGACGCACAAGACGCTGACCTCGCTGCGGCAGGGTTCGATGATCCACGTCTACGACCAGGAGTTCTCCCACGGAGCGGAGGACTCGTTCCACGAGGCGTACATGACGCACACCTCGACCTCGCCGAACTACCAGATCCTCGCGTCCTTGGACTTGGGGCGCCGGCAGGTAGAGATGGAGGGCTTCGCCCTCGTGCAGAAGCAGCTGGATCTGGCGATGAGCCTGGCGTCCGCCGTCTCACGTCATCCGCTGCTGAAGAAGACCTTCCGTGTGCTCACCGCGGCCGACCTCATCCCCGAGGAGTACCGGCAGACCGAGCGCACGATGCCTCTGCGCGATGGGCTGGCGACGTTCTGGCATGCGTGGACGACCGACGAGTTCGTCGTCGATCCCAGCCGTATCACCATCGAGATCAGCGGCACCGGAGTCGACGGGGACACCTTCAAACACGACTTCCTCATGGACCGCTACGGAATCCAGGTCAACAAGACGAGCCGCAACACGGTGCTGTTCATGACGAACATCGGCACGTCACGGTCGGCCGTGGCCTACCTCATCGAGGTCCTCGTCAAGATGGCCGAGAAGTTCAACGACCCGCACGAACTCCAAGCCGAGTACTCCCTCGACGAGCCGGCCGAGATCATGCCGCCGCTTCCGGACTTCAGCGCCTTCGCGCCGGAATACGCCGCCGAGGTGCCGGCTGAGGATCCGTCGAAGCAGCTGCCCGACGGTGACCTGCGCACCGCCTACTACGCCGGGCTGCGCCGGTGGAACATCGAACACGTCCTCCCGGAGGAGTTGGGCCGTCGGGTCGAGTCCGGGGATCAGCCGGTCTCTGCCGGGTTCGTCACGCCCTACCCGCCGGGATTCCCCGTGCTCGTGCCCGGTCAGATCATCACCGCCGAGGTGCTCGACTTCATGTCCGCCCTCGACACCAGAGAGATCCACGGCTACGACGCCCGGCTGGGTTACCGTGTCATCCTTCCGAAGGATCAGCTCGAGTCGAAGAAGTAGGCGAACATGCGCACGAATCGACTCATCCAAACCGTTGAGGCTCATACCGAGGGCCTGCCGGTGCGGGTCGTCACCGGGGGAGTCGGGGCCTTTCCCGGTGCCACGATGGCCGAGCGCCGTGACCGGTTCATCGCCGATTCCGATGACCTGCGCACCTTCCTCATGTGCGAACCCCGTGGCAACGGCTGGCTCTCCGGGGCGATCCTGCAGCCGCCGACACGTTCCGATGCCGATTGGGGCGTGCTGTTCATCGAGGTCACCGGTGTGCTCCCGATGTGCGGTGCCGGCACCATCGCCGTGGCCACCGTGCTCGTTGAGACGGGCATGGTGACCGTGGAGGAACCGGTGACGCGCATCCGTTTGGACGCGCCCATCGGGCTCATCATCGCCGAGGTGGCCGTCCGTGATGGTCGAGCCGAATCGGTGACCATCGTCAACGTCCCGTCCTATGCACATGCGCTTGACCAGATCGTCGACGTGCCGGGTCGCGGTGAACTGGCATGCGACATCGGCTTCGGCGGCAACTTCTATGCGTTCGTCAATGCTGCTGAGGTCGCTATCGGGGACGGCGCTGCTGACGGGCAGGGAGTCGGAATCCCCTTCGAGCGTGACCGCGCAGAGGATTTCATCGCCGCCGGGCGGGACGTCATGGCCGCGGTCAACGAGCAGATGGAGCCGGTGCATCCGGAGTCGGGGTACCGCGGCTGCGAACATGTGGTGTTCCTGGCACCGGGAAGCGACAGCGGGCAGAGTTCCCTCGGCGTGCGCCATGTGCTCATCAATGCGCCCGGCTGGCTGGACCGCTCACCGGGTGGAACCGGAACGAGCGCTCTCATGGCCGTTCGTCATGCCCGTGGCGAGCTGGAGTTGAACACGGATTTCACCAACGAGTCGTTCATCGGCACCTCGTTCACCGGCCGCCTGGTCGACGAGACGAACGTCGCCGAGCATGCGGGTGTCATCCCCACGATCACAGGCAGCGCTTGGATCACCGGCAGCGCGCAGTACACACTCGACCCGAGCGACCCGTTCCCCGCCGGTTTCACACTCTGAGCAAGCTGCCCAGACAACCTCTTTCATCGAGCGGTCACCTTAGCGTTGACGGGCGAGGTTGTGCCGTAGCCTCTCAACGCTCAGGTGACCGCCCGGCGAAGCTGGGCTGCCTCCTACCCCAGCTGTCCGGGATTGAGGACGCGGGCGAGGAAGTCCTTCGTCCGCTGCTCCTGCGGGTTGCCGATGACCTCCCTGGCGGGTCCGGACTCGACGACGTACCCGCCGTCCATGAACAGGACACGGTCGGCGACCTGCCGGGCGAACTCCATCTCGTGGGTGACGACGACCATTGTCATTCCCGCCTCGGCGAGGTTGCGCATGACCTGGAGGACATCGCCCACGGTCTCGGGATCGAGCGCCGAGGTGGGCTCGTCGAAGAGCATGACATCGGGATCCATGCTCAGCGCTCGGGCAATTGCCACTCGCTGCTGCTGACCGCCGGACAGGGACGCGGGCTTGGCATCGATCTTCTCAGACAGCCCCACCTTCGCCAGGTTCGCCTCGGCGACTTTGTCGGCCTCTGCCTTCGAGCGCCCCAGCACCTTGATCTGAGCGACAGTGAGATTCTCACGAACGGTTAAGTGGCCGAAGAGATTGAACGACTGGAAGACCATACCGATTCGAGTCCGGGCGGCATCGATGTCGAGGTCGAGGTCGGTCATGTCCATGCCGTCGACGACAATGGATCCACCGGTGGGTGTCTCGAGTGTGTTGATGCAGCGCAGCATCGTCGACTTGCCCGAGCCCGAGGGCCCGACGACGCAGACGACCTCACCCTTATCGACCTCGAGGTTGATGTCGGTGAGCACCTGGTTCGAGCCGAAGCTCTTCTTGAGGTTCTTGATCGATATGATCGGTGTCTTGTCGGCTGTGCTGATCATTACTTCACTCCTGGCTCGGCAGAACCGTATTTGCGTTCGAGGACCCGTGAGAGATAGGACAGCGGGATCGTGATGATGAGGTAGCAGACCGCGATGACGATGAACGGGGTGAGGTTCGCGGAATTCACGATCTCGGCCCGGCCCAGTGCGGCGAGTTCGCGCCCGTCGACCGATGACCCGAGGATGTAGGCCAGCGAAGAGTCCTTCGTCAGCAAGATGAGCTCATTGGTCAGCGGCGGCAGGATGATGCGCATCGCCTGGGGCAGCACGATGGTGAACATTGCCCGCGATGAGGACATGCCCAGCGATCGAGCCGCCTCCACCTGCCCCTGAGGTACAGCCTGGATGCCGGCTCGGATCGTCTCGGCCATATAGGCCGAGGACACGAGAGCCAACGCGATCATGATGATGACCAGTTGCGGAAGATTGAATCCTTGGAATGCAACAGGGAGACCGAAACCCATGACGAGGAAGACGACGAGGGCAGGGAGTCCACGGAAGAACTCGATGTAGGCGAATGAGATCCACCTGTAGATTCCGACCGAAGACAGGCGCATGAGTGCGAGCACGATCGCGACGATCAGTCCGAGCACGAAGCCGAGGGCTGTGAAGATCACGGTGTTCTTCAGGGCCTTGGTGATGACTTCGGGGAACATGCTGACTGCGATGTCCACGCGACCGAAGGTGTCGATGAGAGTGGGCCAGTCGGCCACGGCGATGATGGCGATGACGATGACGAGCAGAATCCCGTATTGGATGCCGCGGGAGATCTTGGCCTTCTTGCGCTTGCTCATCTTGGCTTTGGGGACGGGGTGGCCCGGGCCGGTCGGGCCGCGGCTCCCCGTCGTAGGTGAAGTCGACATGGGTGAGGTCCTTCAACGGTGTCGGCGGAATCGTGTTCGCCTGTGTGCAGATGGGACAGGTGAATGCGAATTGACGCACTCAGGTCAACGGGCGGCCGGCCGGAGCCCGAAGGCTGCGGCCGACCGCCCGATCACCGATCATTCCTTGGGTGGCGCCTGGTTGAACCACTTTTTGTAGATCTTGTCGTACTCGCCGTTGTCCTTGAGTTCCTTGATGGTCTCGTCGACGGCCTTCTTCATCTCGGCATTGTCCTGCTTCATGCCGATGCCGTAGTGCTCGCCGGTGTCGATGTCGAAGCCGACAGCGAAGCCGTCGTTGTTCGCGGCATAGTCGTAGAGAACGCCGTTGTCGTTGATGACCGCGTCGGCCTGGCCGTTCTTCAGCGCTTCGAGGGAGAGGGGGAGATCCTCGTAGGTGATGACCTCGGCGTCTTTGAAGTTCTCTGTCGCATAGTCGAGCCCGGTTGTCCCCGCCTGTGCACCGACCTTGAAGTCCTTGAGCGCGTCGGCATCCTTCGCGGTCTTGTCATCCTTCGTCAGGACGGCCTGGTTCGCAGCGAAGTACGGTTCTGAGAAGCCGATAGCTTCCTCACGTTCAGGCGTGATGGTCATCGCTGCGGCCGCAACGTCGCACTGGTCCTGGTTGAATGCGGCACCTGTGGTGATGGTTTCGAAGGGCGTATTGACGATCTCCTGCTCCACGCCGAGCTTCTTGGCCACGGCATCGACGATGTCGACGTCGAATCCGACCACCTCGCCGTCCTTCTCGAACTGGAAGGGCTGGTAGGACAGGTGGGTGCAGGTCGTCAGTTTGCCCTCTTTGACCAGTGGGACTCCACCTTCGCCGGTCGCTGCCGGCTCTGATTCGCCTCCGCCGCCGCACGCGGACAGAGCGAGCATGGCGCCGACGGCCACCGTGGCCAGAGTCAAGCGTCGTTTCATAGTTCCTCCAGGAGAGTCAGTGACATCGATGTCATAGAAAGGTGTCGCTCGCGCGGGAAAAGTCTGAGCAACGTCTGAAGGGAATCGTACCGTGTCCTGAGTCACACACATGACGAACGGGGCCTCGCCGAGGCGGTCGTTGCCAAATCGTAGTGTTGAAGTTCAGTTTCAGCCCGGGACAGCCGTGACTCGGAATCTGTGTCAGTCCTCGGCTCTGACCAGGTCCGAATGGAGATGGTGAGTCATGGCCGCACCAACGGCGGCCATGGAGAAGTCGACCGACAGCTGATTCTTCACCAGACGGTAGGTTCGAGC
The DNA here is from genome assembly GCF_016107655.1 of Brevibacterium antiquum. GTDB lineage: Bacteria > Actinomycetota > Actinomycetes > Actinomycetales > Brevibacteriaceae > Brevibacterium > Brevibacterium antiquum. The sequence goes on along the minus strand of NZ_JABASX010000010.1, from coordinate 81,810 downwards.
GGTTGCTTGAACGGGCTTCGCCGAGGCGGTCACGAGGACCTGCGGTGACTGCAGTTCGAGAATGAGCCCGTGCTCAGCCGCAATCAGGGTGCCTTCGGCCAGTTCGGCGTGTCCTGTCGGTTGGGCCAGCACGAGTTCGACGGTGGAGGGAGTGGGGCTGCGCAGGAACCCCGTTTCCATGTGCATGGGCTGCCCGTCGGGTGACCAGGTGCGCTGCTGGTAGACCAGGAAGGGTTTGCCGACGTCGCGGAAGGTCAGTTCTTCGCTGTAGCTGAAGGGGGCGATCGTGGGGTAGTGGCCCGATCCGGTGCCCTGCCAGGTGCCGACCAAGGGTTGCAGCTGCGGTGAAAGTGCCATGGTCGTCCTCCCCTGATGCTGGTTGTCCTCGTCTCGATCCTAGGGCATTGGGCCTCAGCTCAGCTGAGCCTCCATGTCGAGCTCGGAGGTGTCCTTGGCCAGGAACAGGGAGATGAGCGTGAGGATCGCCGCGCCGATGATGTAGAGGCCGCAGTAGAAGATCGTTCCACCTTCGGCCTGCCACAGGGCCACCATGACGAACGGCGCGGGACCTGCACCGATGACGCTGGACATGTTGTAGGAGATCGCCGAGCCCGTGTAGCGCACATTGGCCGGGAACAGCTCCGGCAGGTACGCGGCCATCGGACCGAATGTCAGTCCCATGAGGATGAAGCCGACGATCAGGGCGATGATGACACCTGGGGTTCCTGAATTGAACAGTCCATTGACGACGAGGCCATAGGCGGCGATGAGAACCGTGACTCCCATGAGCATCTTGCGTCGTCCCAGCTTTTCGGCCAGCGGTCCGGAGACCACGGTGAAGATGCCGAAGAACACGACGCCGATGATGAGGTAGGTGAGGAACTCACTCTTCGTGTACCCCAGCCCAGCGACGAACCCGGCGGGATCGAAGCTCGTGCCGGCAGCCTCGGCGGCGGTCTTCGCCTGACCGGTGGTAGCTGGTGAGGTGCCGTAGGTGAGGGTGAACGCGGTCATGAAGTAGAAGATCACGTAGGTTGCGAACATGATGAAGGTGCCGAGGATCAGCGGCTTCCAGCTCGTCTTGAAGACGGCAGCGAGCGGGGCCTTGGAGATCTGCTGCTTCTGGGCGACCAGCTGGAAGGCGGGAGTCTCCATGAGGGACATGCGAACGTAGAGGCCGACGGCGACGAGGAGTGCTGAGAGCAGGAAAGGGATGCGCCAGCCCCAGGCGAGGAACGCCTCGGGGGAGGTCCATTTGTTGAGTCCGACGAAGAGCAGGTTGGCGATGATGAAGCCGACAGGGGCGCCCAGCTGCGGGAAGGTTCCCCAGATGGCACGTTTGCCTTTCGGAGCGTTCTCGGTGGCCAGCAGTGCCGCACCCGACCATTCGCCGCCGAGTCCGACTCCCTGGCAGAAGCGCAGGAGGACGAGGAGCAGCGGGGCCAGGACGATCCAGCCCGGAGTGCTCGCGGTCGGGAGGAGGCCGATGAGGAAGGTGCCGATGCCCATGATGAGCAGGGACGCGATGAGTGTCTTCTTGCGGCCGATGCGGTCGCCGAAGTGGCCGAAGATGATGGACCCCAGTGGTCGGGCGACGAAGGCGACGCCGAAGATCGCGAAGGAGCTCAGAAGCTGGGTCGTCGACGTCTGGTTGGGGAAGAAGAGGGCCGGGAACACCAGCGACGAGGCGGTCGCATAGGCATAGAAGTCGAAGAATTCGATCGTGGTGCCGACCATCGAGGCGGTGAGAACCTTGCCTCGGGTGTTGTTCTTCCGAGTCGCTGCGATGACATCGGATTCGGACTCCGGTCCCGGCTGAGCGCTGGGGTTTCCCGGCTGTGTATCGGTGGACATGTTCTTTTGTGCTCCGCTGTTGTCGAGAGACGAAGGCACGGGCGGGATGGTGCTCGTGTCAGATGAAAGTCGCCGGACACGGGCGTGAAAGGCGACTGCTAGACACTACTCCTGTCTCACACAATGCGACCAGAAGGTATCAGAAGTTGAGACTACTTGTACGTCCGAGTGATCTGCGCGACTCAGACGTGAAGCCCCACCAGCCTCAGAGCTCGACGGTCGAGCGGTTCGTCGAGCCGCCTCGGCGCATGGCGATGGCGATGATGAGGACGACGAGTCCGAGCAGGCACAGGCCCACGCCCACCCAGGCCGGGGCGCGGTAACCCAAGCCGGCGGTGATGACGATGCCGCCGAGCCAGGCGCCGAGGGCGTTGGCGAGGTTGAACGCGGCGTGGTTCATGGCCGCTGACAGGCTCGGGGCGTCGTGGGAGTCACGCAGCAGACGCATCTGCAGGGCGGTCGTGATCATCGAGCCGGCGATGCCGATGAGGAAGAGCGCGATGATTGCGACCGCAGCGATGTGGGTGAAGGCGCCGAAGGCGGCGAGCACGATCGCGGAGAGGATCATGCCGCCGATGCCAGAGCGTTCGATGGACTTGTCGACGAGGGGCCCGGCGATGAGGGAGCCGGCTGTCATGCCGAGTCCGTAGACCGCGAGCACCCAGGGGATCGCGACCTCGGGGACGCCGGCGACGTCGGTCATGGTCGGGGTGATGTAGGTGTAGACGGCGAACATGCCGCCGAAGCCCACCGAACCCGCGACGAGGGTGAGGACGATCTGGCTGCGCCCCAGGGCCTTCATCTCGCCGCGAGCCGAGGGGATACCGGCCAGCTTCACCTTCGGTACGCCGACGGCAACCATGATGACGGTGAGGATGCCGAGTGCGGCTACGAGGGCATAGGCGCTGCGCCAGCCGAACATGTTGCCCAGTGCCGTGGCGATGGGGACGCCGACGATGTTGGCGATCGTCAGGCCCAGCATGACCCGTGCCATTGCTCGGCCGCGACGGTGAGGGGCCACGAGCGAGGACGCGACGATCGCGCCGACACCCAGGTAGGCGCCGTGGGGGAGCCCGCTGAAGAAGCGCGCGATGTTGAACAGGGTCGCGTCGGGGGCGAGCATCGAGGCGAAATTGCCGAGGGCGAAGAGTCCCATGAGGCCCAGCAACAGGTTCTTGCGGTCCATGTGCGCAGCGATCGTGGTGATCAGGGGTGCCCCGACGACGACGCCGATGGCGTAGAACGACACGGCGTGACCGGCCTGGGGGACGGTGATGTCGAGTTCGCGGGCGATGTGGGGCAGCAGGCCCATCGTGGCGAACTCGGTCACACCAATGGCGAACGCGCCGATCGCGAGGGCGAAGACGGCGAACTTGTAGACCCGGCGTGGGTACGGCGCGTCGCTCATGGAGTTCCTTCGGGCGAAGTGAATGATTGGGACCGCGGTGACGCCCGAGGTCGGAGACTCAATCGGGCGATTCACTGCAACCGAACCAGCCTATTGCCGATCGACAGCCATCGATAGCCCCGCGGACGCAATGTGACGATTCGAACAGTGTCAGCCTTCTTCGTCCATCTCCGCCAGTGCCTGCGAGGCCACGGAGAACGCGGTGTTGGCGCTGGGCACGGAGCAGTAGATAGCGGATTGGAGGAGGACTTCCTTGATCTCGTCGCGGCTGAGCCCATTGCGCACGGCGGCCTTGACGTGCATCGCGAGTTCGGCCTCATGCCCACCGGCGATCATCGCGGTCAGTGTGATCGCTGATCGCATGCGCTTCTCGAGGCCCGGGCGGGCCCAGATCTCGCCCCAGGCGTAGCGGGTGATGAGGTCCTGGAAGTCGGCGGTGAAGTCATCGACCTTCGCATTCGCGCGGTCGACGTGAGCGTCGGAGAGGACCTGGCGGCGCACGGTCATACCGGCCTCTCGCACCTCGTCCCGGCTGGCATCACGTGGACCAGAGGCGGTGGGCAGATCCGCCGAGGCGGCGTCCGAACTCTGTGCGCTCGCAGTGTTCCCGCCCCTGCTGTTTCCATCCAGGAAGTCATGGAGCAGACCCGCGACGACCGCCGGTGCTTCGGCGGGCACGAGGTGGGCGGCTCCCTCGATGACCTCGAGGAGGGCACCGGAGATGCCATTGGCGATCTCGGCGAGTTTGGTCGGTGGGGTCGGCTGATCCTCGGACCCGGCGACGGCGAGAACCGGCAGGGCGATCTCCGAGAGGCGCGAGCGGACGTCGAAGGAGGCCAGTGCGTGGCAGAGCGCGGCATAGGAGAAGCGGTCCGCGTCCTGCAGCGAGTGCAGCAGGGCAGCCGAAGCATCGGGCTCGCGATCCATGAAGCCCTCACCGAACCAACGCTGGGCCGAACCGATGACCTGTGTGGGTGTGCCCGAGGTGGCGACGACCTCCGCGCGTTCCTCCCAACCGCTGGCCTCACCGATCTTGGCTCCGGTGCAGAACACGGCGGCACGGTCGAAGCGGTCACCGTGGTCGAGGGCCAGCTGCAGGGCGATCGCGCCGCCGATCGAGTCACCGGCCAGGCTGATGCGGGCAGCAGCAGAACCGGCCACGTCGGGAAGGACTCGGTCGATGGTGGTCAGGACCGCCTCGGCGAGGTCGCTCATCGTCAGTCTGGGCACCTCGGAGGTCCCCGCGGGGACGTCGACCGGCGTCGAACGGCCGTGGCCGGGCAGGTCGATGCCGATGACCGTCGTCTCAGGATCCACGCCGCCGAGGTGGGTGGCAGCTGACTGCCACAGCGCGCTCACCGAGGTGCCCAATGAGGGCAGGACGACGAGGACGCGCGGATTCGCAGTGGCAGTGGCGGCGGAAGGGACGGTCGGTGCGGCAAGGACAGTTGCGGTGAGTTCCACGTCAGGTCACTTTCTTGAGGCGAAGGGGAGGAGGCCCGGCGATACGGGCTCGGGTCCGTTGATGGTGGCAATGATGGTCTGTCGGATATCTTCGGCGTCGCCGAGGTAGTTCTCCGGAGTGAAGAAGCTCTCCAGATCGTCCTCGGCCTGGCCCAGGGCTGCTTTGAGCGCGGCCACAGGGTCACCACCAGGGGCGATGATGTCCTGAACCTGAGTCTTCGTCAGCCGGTCGCCGAAGGCGATGTTGAGGCGTTCGGCATAGATGCCTGGGCTGGCGGCGTCCACGTTCTTCCGCATTGCATCAGGCTTGACGCTCAGTCCTTCGACCATCGTCTGGAGCATGATGAGGGAGGACACGGCCAGGCCCATGAGCTCGGACAGGGCAGGCCATTCGGCGTGCCAGGCTCCGTCGGAGCGCTCCTCGATCGCCTCGGCCGCGGTCGAGGTCAGTGTGGCCATGAGCCCGGGGGCGCGCATGCCGTTGCGGTGAAGGAGGACCGCCGAGGTGGGATTGACCTTCTGCGGCATCGCCGAGGACTCGCCGGTCGCGGCCAGGCTCAGTTCGCCGACCTCGGGGCGGGTGCCGATGAGCACGTCTCGGGCGATTGAGGCCCCGACCGTCACACATTGGGTGAGGTGAGAGGCCCAGTTGAGGACCCGGACGCGGTCGGTGTGCCAGGGCGCGGGAATGCTGGTGAGCGCGGCGTCGGGTCCGCGCAGCTGCACATGGAATTCGCGCAGCAGCGCCTCGGTCTGGGTTCCCGCGAACTCGCGGATCGCGGCTCGGGTGCCCGCGGCTCCTCCGACCTGCACGTAGTCGATGCGCGGGGTCAGGCTCTGGACCTCGTGGACTTCGGCGGCCCAGGAGGCGATCTTGAGCCCGAAGGTCGTCGGCAGTGCCGGTTGGGTCAGGGTGCGAGCCAAGCACACGGTCGAGGCATGATCCTCGGAGAGCCCGACGAGCACATCGGCGATGACGTCGAGGCGTGCATGAGTCTGGCGGGCAACTCGGGCCATGAGCAGTCCTAGCGCCGAATCCATGACGTCCTGGCTGGTCAGGCCCTTGTGCAAGGCGCGGGACGCATCCGGACCGAGTCGTGAGCGCACGGCCTTGAGGAACGGAATGACCGGGTTGCCACCGGATTCGGCGCCAGCGGCCAGCATCTCGAGTTCGGCGGAGTCGGAGAGCAGCGACCGGGTGGTGGCTTCGATGCCCGCCACCGCCTCGGCGCGGGCATCGGAGGAGATCAACCCGGCATGCGCCTGAGCGTTGATCCACGCCGACTCCACATCGCCGAGTGCAGACACGAGGGCGACATCGTCGATGGCCTCGGCGCCTCGCAGGTCGCCCGGGGCGAACAGGAGGCGCGTATGGGCAACGGTGTCAGTCATTGTGTGTCCTCTCCAGTGGCGGCAGCGGTGACTCGGTGTTTGTGAGTCCTGTCAGTCTTCGTGACTGGGGAACCGCAGGAACGGGGTCTCGTTCTCACCCTGCAACCGTATGTCGAAACGCAGCGATCCGTCAGCCCCGCGAGTCGCGATGAGGCGATCCCGCTCGGTCGCATCGAGGGAGGACAGCAGCGGGTCGGCCGCCAGAGCCTCGGTGTCCTCAGGGAGATAGATCCTGGTGAACAGCCTGTTCAACAGTCCGCGGGCGAAGATGACGACGCTGATGAACGGTGCCTTGCCTGCCTCAGTCGCCCCTGGGTTGAGGGTGGAGAAGACGTAGCGGCCTTCCGGGTCGACCTCGTTGCGGCCGAAACCGGTGAAGGTGAATCCGTCACGGCGCAGCGATCCCGAATTGCGGGAGACGTTGCCGTCCTCATCGGGCTGCCAGATCTCGAGGATCGCATCGGGAACGGGAGCGCCGGCCCCGTCGTAGACATAGCCGTGGAGCTGGACTGCTCCGGCTTTGGCCGGGGGAACGAGTTCATTGTCGCCGGGCCACGGCATGGCGTAGCCGTAGAACGGGCCGACTGTCTGGCCGGGTGTTGCAGTGAGCTTCTGGTCAGTCATCGTCCTCTTCTTCCATCCAGGTGCGGTTGCCTCCGGTGAGCACGATGTCCCAGTTGTAGCCCATGAGGAATTCGTGCTCGGTGATGGTGTGATCGTAGGTGGCGACGAGGCGGTCGCGGGCCTTCTTGTCGGTGATCGACTGGTAGATCGGGTCGAGTGCGAACAGCGGATCGCTGGGGAAGTACATCTGAGTGATCATGCGCTGGGTGAACTCGGAGCCGAAGAGTGAGAAGTGGATGTGGGCCGGCCGCCACGCATTGTGGTGGTTCTTCCACGGGTACGGTCCTGGCTTGATCGTCGTGAACGAGTAGGAGCCGTCGTCACCGGTCAGGGTGCGGCCGACGCCGGTGAAGTTCGGGTCGATCGGGGCTGGGTGCTGGTCGCGCTTGTGGATGTAGCGTCCGGCGGAGTTGGCCTGCCAGATCTCAACGAGCTGGTTTCGGACGGGGCGGCCGTTGCCGTCGAGGACGCGGCCGGTGACCTTGATGCGTTCGCCGATCGGTTCCCCGCCGGCCTGGATGGTGAGGTCCGATTCGAGATTCGCCAGGTCGCGGTGGCCGAATGCGGGAGAGAAGAGCTCGATGGTCTCCGGATCCGTGTGCCGAGGGTCCTTTGTCGGGTGTCGGAGAATCGAGGACCGGTACGGCGGGTAGTCCAGGCGCGGCTGTGTCTCGGCCGGTGTGCCGGCGGCGACTGCGTTCTTATGCTCGGTCTCGATGGCTTCGATCTCGGCAGACAGCGTCTGCTGTGACTCGGCCGCGTCGTCCGGGCCGGAGGGTTTCTGTGCTCCCATGTCGAACCTTTCTTCTCGGTGTGGAGGATTGTCTGTGCTGAGCTGCTCAGCCCTTGGGCCAACCTGTGTAGCACTCGGCGAGGTAGCGCCGGCCGTGCTCGGATTCGAGGATCGAATTGAGCTCGCCGAGGCTGCGCTTCGTTTCGAACGCATCCTGGCTGGGGTCGGAGTGGAGCATCCGGGTCATCTGGTAGGAGAAGTTCTGAGCCTTCCACACACGTTTCGTCGCGGTCTGCGAATACCCGGCCAGCGCCTCGGCGTCGGAGGTCTTCAGGGCTGAGATCAGCGCCGGGGCAAGCACGGACACGTCGGCGAAGGCCAGGTTGAGGCCCTTGGCTCCGGTGGGTGGAACGGTGTGGGCGCTGTCGCCGGCGAGGAACAGGGAACCATGCTGCATCGGCTCGGTCACGGCCGAGCGGAAGGGCAGGATGTTCTTGTCGATGATCGCACCCGTTTTGAGCTGGAAGCCGTCGGGTCCGTCGACTCGGGACTGCAGCTCCGACCAGATGCGGTCATCGGACCAGTCGGCGACATCGGTGTCGGGGGAGGTTTGGAAGTACATGCGCTGCACGGACTCGCTGCGCTGGGAGATCAGGGCGAAGCCGCGTTCGGAGCGGGAGTAGATGAGGACCTCGTGGCTGGCCGGTGCCTCGCAGAGGATCCCGAACCAGGCGAAGGGGTATTCGTGGAAGAAGCGCTGCTTCGTGTCTGCTGGGATCATCGCCCGGCAGGGCCCGCGGGAGCCGTCGGAGCCGATGACGTAGCGGGCATTGATCGTCAGTTCCTCGCCGTCCTCGGTCGTCGCACTCACCCACGGCTGTTCGGTCTCGATATCGCCGATCGCGGTGTCGGTGACCGAGTAGAAGGTGGGGCGTCCGGTGCGTCCGCGGGCGGCGGAGAGGTCGACGAAGATCTCGTTCTGCGGGTAGAGCCAGACGGATTCGCCGATGAGGCTCGGGAAGTCGAAGGAGTGGCTGACGCCGTCGACGCGGATGTCGATGCCGTCGTGACGGTGGCCCTCTGTATGTACGCGTGATTCGATGCCCTCGGCCTCGAGCATGCGCACCGACCCGGCCTCGAGGATGCCTGCCCGGTGGGTGTGGGCGATGTCGTCGCGGCTGCGGTTGTCAACGACGACTGAGTCGATCCCTGCATTGTGCAGCGTGTGGGCGAGCAGCAGCCCGGCCGGACCGGCTCCGACGATGGCGACGTCGGTCTGAAATTCTGGCACCTGGGCCTCCTTGCCGTAATTGTCCTCTCAGTGTGCGCCCAGTCACTGACACAAGGCGAGGAAGTTATCAATGAATGAGAAGCAGCGCTGTGCGGACTCCAGGATCGACTGGGATTCGGGCAGTGGTGTTGACGAATGGTCAGATTGTTGAGCAGAATGAGGGGTGTTATGTTCACGAGGTGGGTTCTGAGTGTTTCCCCCAGCCCGTCTCGGTAGAAGATAGCTCAACACATACATGTATCGTCGCGGCAGCAAGCTGCCTATAAGCAGAAAGCTCATGAATGATCATCACCGGACTGGTCGTCGGCCTGGTACTCGGATTCGTCCTCCAACGAGGACGCTTCTGCGTCACCGGAGCCTTCCGCGATCTCACGCTGACCGGGAACACTCGATGGTTCTCGGCGCTCATCCTCCTCATCGCCGTGCACTCGATCGGGCTGTTCCTGCTCAACGCGCTTGGCGTCATCACCTTGGAGGCCTCGCCGTTCCCCTGGTTGGCGTCGATCATCGGCGGCCTCATCTTCGGCTTCGCCATGGTGCTGGCCGGCGGATGTGCCACCGGCACCTACTACCGGGCCGGTGAAGGTCTGGTCGGCAGCTGGTTTGCTCTGATCTTCTATGCGCTCGTCTCCGCGGTGATGAAGAACGGTCCGCTCGCCTCGGTGACGGAGGGGTTGCGCTCGATCACGATCGAGAGCGGCACGCTCCAGGCATCGACGGGGCTGAGCCCGTGGGTCTTCGTCGCGATCATCTCGGCCGTGGCCATCGCGGTCACTGTCCACCACAACAGGAAGATCGCCACCCCGGTCGCGACCCTGCCGCCGCTGAAGAAGGGTCTGGCCCACATCCTCACGGAGAAGCGCTGGAACCCGTTCGTCACGGCCGTGGTCATCGGCGTCATCGCAACGATCGCCTGGCCGTTGTCGGCCGCGACCGGCCGCAACTCCGGCCTGGGCATCACAACGCCTTCGGCGAATCTCACCACTTTCCTGGGTACGGGGGACGCCTCGCTCGTCGACTGGGGCGTCATGCTCGTCATCGGCATCCTCCTCGGATCGTTCATCGCGGCCAAGGCTTCGGGCGAATTCCGGATCCGCGTCCCCGATCAGGGGACCGTGGTCAAGTCCATCCTCGGCGGAGTCGGGATGGGCGTGGGGGCCGCGATCGCCGGCGGCTGCACCGTCGGCAACGCCATGGTCTCGACCGCGCAGTTCGAATATCAGGGCTGGGTCGCGACCTTCTTCATGATCGTCGGTGCTGGAGTCGCCGCGAAATTCACCATCAAATCAGGAGCGCGGACAGGTGCCGCGCAGCCCGTAGAGAGCAGGAGCGCATGAAACAGGTATTAGAGACGAACGGTCTTGTCTGCCCCTTCCCCCTGGTTGAGGCCAAGGACGCAATCGGCGGGATGGACAACGGAGATGAGCTCGTCATCAACTTCGACTGCACCCAAGCCACCGAGGCGATTCCCCAGTGGGCGGCGGAGAACGGCTACCCCGTGACCCACTTCGATCGCACTGGTGACGCCAGTTGGACGATTACCGTGCAGAAGGCCTGACTCTCTCACCACCCGAGACACCCGCTATTTGTGCGGCCCTGCGAATTCTGCAGGGCCGCACGACTATTTGAGCCAAGCTTCCGTGATCTTCCATTTCTGTGCCGGAAAACACGTCTGTAATAAATAGTATTCTTAAACAAGTAATTGTGTGATAATGATGAAGTCACCAAATCTGGTGTTGTGTGCATAAGTGTGCTTTTCCAAGGAGTCAGAATGACGCAGTCCAAGACGCGTTCTCGCAAGTTCAAGGCCATCCTCGCGGGTGGCATCGTTCTCGGTGTGGGAGCTGCGGTGACGCTGGCCGCCTGGACGGACAACGAATGGGCCGAAGGGACCTTCGGCGCCGGTTCGTTCAATGTGCAGGGAAGCACCAATGGAACCGACTTCACCGATCACACCAGTGCCGATGGTGCGGCGAATCTGACATTCGACCTCGACGGCGGTGACAACCTCACTCCCGGCGACACCGTGGCGGCCCCGTTCGTTCTCAGGCTCGACGGCGAAACCTCGTACGACGCGAGCGTGGTTCTCGAAGCCGCCGCAGGCAGCGGTGCTAACGAAGCGAACCTGAGCTACGGAATCGTCGCGGTCGTCGATGCCGCATCGTGTACCGAAGGTGCAGCGGGCACCACAGTCGTTCCGGCCGGTACAGCCTTGGACGCGACCACTGGCGCCCAAGGGTTTGATTTGACCGCAGGTGCAGGCAGCACGGCAGGCGCTCCCGTCACTCTGTGCTTCCAGGTCACTGCCGGTGACGACCTGACCGAGGGTGACGCTGCCAGCGCCCAGTGGCAGTTCACCGCAACCTCTGCTGAATAGCTCCAGCGGACTTCGTGCAGTTTCCGACGGATGCCTCTGGCGATCCGACCCCGTCTGAGCGGGTCTCGAACGAGACCCGCTCAGAGAGTCGACGCCGGAAACGGGAGCGCGAGCAGAGCCGACGTCGACTGTACAACCGCCGGATCAAGGCGATCCTCGCCGGAGGAATGGTCTTCGGCATCGGTGCGGCAGCGACGTTGGCGGCGTGGACCGACACCGAGGAAGCAACCGGGTCGTTCGAAGCGGGCACGTTCAACATCGATTTGTCGGTCGACGGCTCGAACTGGAACAACACATCGACGATGACCTTCAACGCCACCGGGATGTACCCCGGATCGAAGGTCTACGCCCCGGTGTTCATCCGCACTGCGCCGGACACGACTATTGACGGTGAGCTGAAAGTGTCGAGCGGAGGGACAGGCGGCACAAGCGGCATCGCCGGGAAACTGGTCTATCGTGCAGTGACAACCTCATATTCAACAGGTGGGTTCACGTGCAGTGCCTCGACATTCACCGCATCGGCGGACTATGTCTACGGCGGCACTTCAGCTACGACGAATCTGTCAGAGAAAGACCGCCAAGGTGCAGGCTCGCAGTTGGTCGGCAAAACCGGCAGCTCAGTTCGAGCCTACTGCTTCGAGGTCACCCTCCCGACGGACACTCCGAGCGTTGCCCAGGGTACGAGCGCGTCGAATACTTGGACATTCACTGCCACGAACAAGGCACCGTCGTGACAAGATCTCACGACGCCGCCCCTAGAAAGCACCCCTCATCATGGCTGGGCGCGGCCCTGCTCAACATCCTCGCTGTATTGGGCGTCGTGTGCATCGTCCTCGTCATCCTCAGCTTCGTCTTCAACATCTCGATCATGATGTTCAAAACAGGCTCGATGACCCCGACGATCACCGCCGGATCGATCGCCTTCGTCCACGAGATCCCTGCGCAGGAGATGAAGGTCGGCGATATCGTCACCGCCGACCGTGGCGAGAAGGTCCTGCCCGTGACGCACCGCGTGACCTCGATCCTGAAGACGGATTCCACGTCCGGCACCGTCACGTTCGAGATGAAGGGCGACGCCAACGAAGCGAAGGACCCCGAGCCGTACACTGCGGATACCGTTCGCAAGGTCATGTTCTCGATCCCGGGGATCGCACCGGCCATCCAGAAGCTGCGCAATCCCTATGCTCTTGGCGGCATCACGATCGCAGCGTCCCTGCTCGTCGTCTGGGCCTTCTGGCCGCGACGGGAGGACGAGGAAGACGACCTTGCCGAGGAGGCCGAGGACTCGCGTACGACTGCTGAGTCGATGGCGCGCGTCACGTCGCAATCAACGATGACTCGCTCACCGAAGCATGCCATCGCTCTGCCTGTTGCCGCTGTGCTGTTGGTGGCCGGAGGCGGTCCGTTCGGCTCGTCTGATTCATCGCCGATTATGTCCGCAGCCGGCCGCACTGATGCTTCCGATACTTCAACCACGGCTGGTGGAAGAACCGCAACCAGCACCACCGCCGAGGTGCGCGGCCAGTATCTGCGCATGCGGACTGTCGGCGACGAGGCGAAGATGCTCAATCTGAGCCCGGGAGCCTCGGCGGACTGGACCGTCGATGTCTGGGCCGACGCACCGGATTCCGGAACAGTGGAGTTGGAGATCGGTTCCGGACAGCTGACGAACGCGATAGCCGGCGAACTCCTCGTCGACGTGCGCTCGTGTGCGGAGATCGTGGAGATGGATCAGTGTCCGGGCGGCGCAGCAGAACTCATTCACCGGATCCCGCTCAGCGAACTGGGAGCGGCACCCGACAACGGCCGCCGTCTGCTTGAAATGCCCAGTGATGAGAAGCGTCGCGTGCAGGTGACAGTCACCTTGGCTCAAGGTGCTGACGCAGAGGCAGTCGCCGGGCAGCGAAGCGAAGTGCGCTTGACGGCAATCGGCCAAGGCGAAGAGATTTCGACTGGTCCAGGCGATCCAGGAAATCCCTCTGCCCCAGGTGAGCCCGGTCCAGATGCGCCCGACTCTCCCGGTGACCTCCCACGCACCGGCATCGAAGGATGGCTGTGGATTCTGCTGATCGCCGGCGGACTCATCGCCACGGGCTCCGCCGTCGTCGCCAAGACACGAAGTCGGGGGAATTCATGAGCAGCCACAGACTATTGCGGCTCCGAAACCGCCGGATCCAGGCCCTCATCGCCGGCATTGCTTTGGCCATACTCGTCCTCGGACTGTCCGGTGTGCGTTCGACGATGGCTGCGTGGACGGATACCGAACAGTCTGCGGGCTCGTTCAGGGCCGCTACCGTCCCGGCACCGACATTGACTGCCAATTGCAAATATGTGCCGGTTCTCCTAAGCGGCCGGGTGGAGATCTACTGGCATCTGCCAACGGGTTATCAACTCACAGACGTCGATATTGAAGCATCCACCAGTGGACTTGGATCTGTGCTGGCCCCGCTAACCGGGTACAACCTTTCCCTAAACACAACTTCCACTGGCGGAGGCAACTACACCACGAAAGTCCCCGCTGGTGTACTCACAGGTCTGCTGGGTAGTCTCGGCGAGCTACAGGTCTCTCTCTTCGTCAAACACACAAGTGGATGGCGATCAGGACCCGCATCCATCGCAAGCGACGCTGGGCTTCTCTTCGGCGGAAAGTGCCGCAACCTGACTTAGAGCGCCACCACAGTCTCCGCCCCATCAGCCACAGTCAGCCGCATCGCCGTGTTCTGCTCAACGAGACTCCAGCCCTTATGATCAAGGCCCGAGGACGACACGATCGTCGCCCCGTCGTCGAAGCGCTGCCAGCTCATCCGGTAGTAGTGGTCCTTGTGATCGAGCGGAAGTTCACCACCGGTGCCGGAAGTGTCGAAGTTCTTATATGGAATCGGTGTTCCCGAAGTCGCATGAACGACGATCATCTCCTCGGCATTGAGGACGAGCAGATTGATCCCCGGATGGTCGAAGTCTGCCCGCAGCATCCGGACGGTCGCGATGGTGGCGTCGAACAGAGTTTCGCCCTGACCCACGCGTCGCAAAATGAGGGCGAACAGGATTGCGGTGTCTGTGGATCCGCCGATGCGCTCGGCCTCGGCAGTCGTGACGTATTCGCGTAGGCGTTCTATCGGATGGATGGATCCGTTGTGCGCCAGAGCGATGTTGTCGGCGAGGAAAGGGTGCGAATTCTCGGTGAGGTCGACAGCCCCGTGCGTGGCCATGCGCAAGTGAGTGATCCGCGCGACCGTCGGACGGACGGTGAGGACTTCCGTGAGATGAGGGTCGTCTGCTCCCTCGTGCGGGGTGCGATACCTTTCAAGACGTCCTCCCCGAGACACGGTGTCCTGCACGTCGGGGCCGGTGTCGAAGGTGCCCGAGGTGGTTCCCTGCGGACGGGCCGATTCGGCTGATTCAGATTCCGGTCGGATCCACGCGGTGCCCCAGCCATCGGCATGGAGTCGGCCCAAGTTCTGCCACTGCCGACATTCCTCGGCACCGATGAGATCCGCTGCGCTCGCCGGAGTGGGGGAGATGTAGCCGAGAAGTCTGCACATGGTTCGTCGTTTCCTTCCGCAGAAGGCCGTCTGCCTTGCCGAGGCGGCTGTGTCGTGTCAGCCTACGCCGATGGATCTCTCGACTGAGAAGTGTGAATTAGTTAGACTCTAACTAACGGATACACGCTTAAGTGTTAATAAGGAGTTCGCGTCATGACGGATCTCAAGGTACCAATACCGTCGATGGGCAGTGAAGAACTGAACTGGTCACCGGTCAATCCGGACATGCTCAGCCGTCGGGAGGTTCAGCGCCAGACGGGGACCTATCGTGCCGCCCTGGTGCCAGAGATCGCGCAGTGGGAGGTGCGTCTGCCGGCTGAAGTACATGCTGACGTCGACGATGCAACCGGCGCTTTGGCTCGGGTCGACGGGTTCGCATCCGGAAGACTCGGCCCGAACGCTCGTATGGGCGGTCCAATGCCGACCATATTACTGCGGACCGAGAGTGCATCAAGCTCACAGATTGAACAGCTGACAACATCGGCTCTGCAGTTGGCGCTAGCGTCCATAGACGAGACGGTGAAGGCCAATGCCACAACAGTTCTGGGCAACGTGCATGCCATGGAGACCGCGATCGGGATGTCGGGTCAGATGTCCCTCGAGTCGATTCTCGACATGCATCGGGCTCTGCTGGAGGGCGATCGAATGATGGCTTCCGAGGCCGGAGCACTCCGCGAGCAGCAGGTATGGATCGGACCGGGAGGAAGTGGGCCGTTGCTCGCTGATTTTGTACCGCCGGCGCACCACCGAGTTCCTCCAGCGATAGAAGATCTCGTCGCATTCATCGCGCGGGAGGATCTTCCCGTGTTAGTTCAAGCCGCCATCGCACACGCGCAGTTCGAGACCATACACCCGTTCGCCGACGGGAACGGCAGGACTGGTCGCGCTCTGATCCACGCAATTCTCAAGGAGAAGGGCCTTGTCACCACCTCGGTAATACCGATTTCGGCAGGGTTGCTCACCGACATCGGAGCGTACTTCGCCGCCCTCGGTGAATTCCGCTCAGGTGATGCCGGACCCATTATTGCTCAGTTCACTCGTGCCGCTCGTTTCGCCAGCCATTCGGGCAGACAGCTCATGGACGAGTTGCTCACCGTGCTGAATGAGATGGAGCACGCGCTGGCAGGAGTGAGGCGCGACTCGTCAGCATGGACTTTGCTGCCCATGCTGATCGCGCAACCAGCAGTTAATCTCAGTTTCGTCGCCGTTGCCCTCGGCACCAATCAGATGACGGCGATGCGTGCGGTCGACACATTGGTCGATCGTGGCATTCTGCACGAGGCGACCGGACGTAGAAGGAATCGCATCTGGCAGCAGCCCGGCGTATTGAGCGTTCTCGACGCATTCGCGGACGGCGCACGAAGAGGAGGGCTATGACTAGACTTGAATCATGAAGATCACGGTACTCGAGGGAGACATCACCGAGGCGTCCGTGGACGCGATCGTCAATGCCGCCAACTCAAGTCTGCTCGGCGGAGGCGGCGTCGACGGCGCCATCCACACGGCAGCCGGACCCGAACTGCTCGAGGCCTGCCGAGAGGTACGCCAAACTAGCCACCCGCGCGGACTTCCCGCAGGTCAGGCCGTCGCCACGACCGCCGGCGCACTCAAGGCCAAGTGGGTCATCCACACCGTCGGACCCAACCGCCATCAGGGCGAGGCCGACCCCGAGGTGCTTGAGTCCTGTTTCGAATCCAGCCTCAACGCAGCCGAGGACCTCGGCGCCACCTCGGTGGCCTTCCCGGCCATCGGCGGGGGAGTCTACGGCTGGTCTGCCAGGGACGTCGCCGAGGCGGCCCACGCCGTCATCGTCGACGGCCGCGAACGCGGGCGCTGGGAGTCAATCGCCGAGGTGGTCTTCGTCCTCTTCAGCGACTCGATGACGAGCGTGTTCTGTCAGGTATTCGACCACGACCAATGGTGAGGAAGATCCAATGAAGGTCCGCGACCCCGACGGCAACGTCATCAACATCACCCAACACCGAGTCCCCGAAGACAGGGAATGAGGAAATCCGTGACAACGAAGTCATATACGCAGGCCGTCGCCGATGGGATCTGGGGCGCCGGCGCCGACCTCATCGGCTACGTTCCCTCCGTCACCATTGCCCCAGTCATCGGCCACCTGGTCACCGCAGACGGAGGGACCGCCGGAATCTCAGAGCGAGTGAAGCCGCTCTCCCGTGAAGAGGAGGCGATCGGAGTCCTCGGTGCGCTGCCGCTGGCGGGGAAGTTCGGGGCCGTCGTCATGCAGGACAACGGCTTCGGCAACAGCCTCACGGCACTGACGACGTTCTCAATGTCCTATCACCTGCCGCTGCTCATCTTCGCTAACACTCGCGGCGGCCCGGGGGAGTACAACTCGATGATCCACTCGATCAGCCAGCCCATGCCGACGATTCTGCGCACGGTAGGACTCCAGGTGCTCGAGCTCGATCGGCGCTCGTCGTCCGAGGATTGGGAGCAGACCGTCGCCGAGGCGGGTGTTCACGCCCGTATGACCTACCGTCCGGTCGTTGTCCTCGGCTCCTTCTGGAACACCGATGGGAAGGTGGCCTGAGATGAAGCGCATCGAAGCACTCGAAGTCCTCAACGAACTGACCGCGGAACTTCCCGTCGTCGTGACCTGTGCCGCGACCAGCCGTGAGCTGGCGTCCGTGGAGAACCGGGACAACCACTTCTACGTCCTCGACTCGATGGGCCTCGTCGGGTCCATCACCACAGGCCTCGCCCTGGCGGCCAAGGACTCCGACCTGCCCAAAGTCATCGGTCTCGAAGGCGACGGATCCTTGCTGATGAACCCGAACGTGCTGCCCACCGGTGGATTCCTAGGGGCCGAAAAGCTGTTCCTCATCCTCCTCGATAACCAGGTGTACGGATCGACGGCCGGCCTGCCGACCTACTCCTCACACGTCGACTTCGGCGCGCTCGCCGAAGCGGCGGGCTGGACGGTCGGCCGAGCCGCAGACGATGCGCGGTTGCGTTCCGAGTTCGATCGCCTTATCGCAACATCGGGACCGACGCTGCTGCACCTGAGCATTGAGGCTGGCAATGCCTCCGATATTCCTAAGCTCCTCGTTGACCCAGTCGTTTTGTCCCACCGCTTCCAAACCTGGTTGACTACCAGATTGGCCCGAGGCAGTGGGACCAGGTGAAGATCAGACCGTGGTGAAGCAGCCGTCGATGAGTTCGGCGCGCTCTCGATCCTCCTGCCAGGTCGGACGAACAGCAGACAGTTGGTGTGTCGTCAATGTCCGAGGCCGGCTTCGAAACCTCGGCTATGAGCGGTAAGGAGTTCACCGGCAAATGAGTTCCGCATGTGACGGATCAGCATCTGTCTCTGTACCGGATCGCGGATGATGTCGAGCACGGCAATGCCGTCTTGTGGCGAGAATGGCTGGGCCGCGATGTGGGCGTAGTGGTAACTGGCCGCTGTGATGATGTCGGCATCGGTAGCGTCAAGTGCCTCGTCGTCGTCCCAAACTTCATCATCGAATGGTCTTTCAGACAGCGCATTGAGGATGACGGCGAGGTCGAGTGTGCTTCTTGAAGCCCAGTGACATCGAGAAGGTTGCCGTCTGTGAATGTCACAGTGCGATCGGCTTCATTGCCGCCGAACGGAACGATGTCGACCTCGACTCCGAGAACTTTGAACTTGTGAGGTGCTTTGCCCCTGCGAGCAAAGGTTCCGGCGAGTTCGAGAAACTGTCCGTCGGTGCGGACTGCAACGGCGATATCGACATCAACTGTGGCGCGAACGGGATCTTTATGCTGCTGGGAGTGGAGGGCGAGATCTCGAGCAGCTGCACCGATGACGAGCAATTCGACATCCAACTTCCTACAGATTTTCGTAAGTTCGGCGAGTACTTCCTCAGGAACCGGGACGTCCGCGTGCCCGGTGAGATCGATCAACAGTTGTCTCCAAAGAACTGAGTCCTGATCTCATCGATTCGAGGGTCGTCTTCGAGGAGCAGGCCGGCACGAATAAGGAGCCGAGGTACGGTCTCGTTGAAGGCCGGGACTGGAGAGTTTGTCCAGATAGCAGGCCGGATTCGGATCATCCCGCGCTCGTCTTTGCGGAGCCTCCCCTGTCGGATCAGCTCGCGCCGGTCGCTGGCGTTGCCGCCGAGGTGAATGAGCACGGATGCTGGCCGAATCGGTGCGCCGAGGCGGGCGGCGGCGATTTCCGAGCCGAACAGCGCAGCCGGCGTCCAAGGTGGATCTTTTCAACAGCTCGTTGTGCTTTCCCTCCAGAAACGAAGGAGTGCGCTCGCGCAGTGCCCTGATCACACGGTTGACCGTTCCCAAGGAAGCTCCAGAAGTGTCAGCCAGGGCCCGCTGAGTGGGCGTGCTGCCGAAATGCTCGTTGGCGGCAAGAAGTGAGAACGTCACAGGTAGACCCGCGCGGGTGAACGGCGCTGTAGTCGCGGCCTGCTGAGCCGAATCACCATTGCGTTGGCCCGCGATCTCGATGACCAAGCCCTCTCCGCGCGGCGAAGCATTTCCCGAGGAGTCCACATATCCTCCCCACCCACGATCTTTGAGCTGCTGCGCACGTGATTGCGTGACCTTCTCTGAAATCAAGACCGTGTCTCGATCGTGAGGGAACATGGCGACGTCTGGTTTTGTGTTCGAAGGGCTCGCAATTGCTGAGAACTTGTGAGGTCGTCCCCCGTTGTGGATCGTCAGTGTTCCTGAAACGGCTTGCCCGTATTCGTCCGCATGACCGGACCACCCGACACGCATGCCCAACGCAGCGAGATGACTGACAGCCCGCTCGATGAACGCGGGGGCATCTTGATTCCGATGTTCAGTCATATCCATATGTTCAGGATGCTTGAACATCTGAAAAAATTGAACACCTGGCAGGGGAGTTGTCAATCAAAGGACACTCCTGAGAGTCAAGAGTGGTGCAGGCTCGAGGTTTCTCAGCCGGCTCCACCGGAGGTCCTGCTCGTCGGGACCGAAAGTCAGGTTCTCCACCGGCCTGCCTGTGAAGCTTGCCCTCTTCAATTGGGAACCCAGCAGCAAATTTCGACACGAGCCATAGCAGCGTGACCCAAAGATCGTCATACTGATTGCACCGACTGCTCAAGGAGGAGCGATGGCAAGAGTCACATGGGGTTTCACGAGCTCACTCGACGGGTTCATCACCGGCCCGAATCACGACATGTCCTGGATGGCCGGGCTCGGTTCGCTCTCAGACGGCACCGTCGAGGACCTCGCCTCGCAGGTCGCCGTCATCATCTCCGGCCGGCGTGGCTATGACGCGGCCAAGGCACAGGCAGCCGAGCGCGACGAGATGACTTCCGAAGCCTACGGCGGAGCGTGGGAAGGCACCGAGTTCGTCCTCACCCACCGCCCCCAGGAGCTCGCCGAGGACACGACGATCACAGCCGTGAACTGCTCCATCGCCGAGGTGGTCGATCGGGCCCAGGCCATCGCCGGTGATCGTGACATCCAGATCATCAGCGCCGATATCGGCAGGCAGGCGCTCGAGGTCGACCTCATCGACGAGATGCAGGTCTTCGTCGCGCCCATCTTCCTCGGCGACGGCACGCGCATCTTTGACGTCCCCGGCGGCAGGCGCGTCTATTGGGAGCTCATCGCAGAGGATGACGCCAACATGGACGCTTGGTTTCGCAGATTTCGCCCGAAGCAGCCGTAGGGCTCGGGCCCCGGGTCTCAGGCCTCGCGCCTGCTCAGCTCCCACAGGGTGCGCATCGCCTCGTCATCGAAGTCCTCGCTGGCCGAGCCGTCGGGGTCACCGTCGTGGACCTCGGCGTGCAGCTGTTCCATCTTGCGATCGAGCTGGCCGGCCACCTCGGCGGCCTGAGTGAGTTCCTCGACGAGCCGGTCGGGAACTTCGCCTGCGAACTTGTAGTGGATCTTGTGTTCCAGGCTGGCCCAGAAGACCATGGCGATGGTGCGGATCTGGACCTCGCAGATCACCGGGGTCGGGCCGCCGCCGAGGAACACGGGCACCTCGAGGATCGCATGCAGGCTCTTGTAGCCGTTGGGCTTCGGGTGGGCGATGTAGTCCTTGATCTCCACGACCCGAACATCATTCTGCGAGGTCAGCATGTCGAGCACATGGTAGGTGTCGGCGATGAAGCTGCAGGTGATCCGGATGCCCGCGATATCGGTGATCTTCGTGCGGATGACATCGAGGTCGAGGATGGAGATCTTGGTCAGCAGCTCGTCGATGACGAAGCGGTGTTCCATGAGCAGTCTGGAGAAGTCGCGCCGCAGGGTTCGCACGCTCGCCACTTGACCAGGAGTCAGCGCCACGCTCGAGGGTGGGATTCGATCGGTCTTCGTTCTCCATAGCTGGGCTGGTGAAGGAGCTGGGCTGTTGAAGGGACGCCTGGCCAGTCTATCGGCGGCAGACCCCTGTCCCGTGTCAGTCCCGCGGCGTACCGTTGGAACATGTGCAGGAACATCAGAACCCTTCATAACTTCGAACCCCACGCGACCTCGGACGAAGTGCACGCCGCAGCGCTCCAGTACGTGCGCAAGATCGCGGGCACGACGAAACCCTCCCAAGCCAATGCGGAGGCCTTTGAGGCAGCCGTCGACGAGATCGCTCACACGACTCAGCATCTCCTCGACGCATTGGTGACCACTGCTCCGCCGAAGAACCGTGAGGTCGAGGCCGAGAAGCGACGAGCCAGATTCAAAGCCCGCGCGTGACGAGCCGGGAGATCAGTCCACCACGGATTTGCCCTGAGCCTCGAGGTCCTTCGTGATCCCCGCCGAGGCGGTGCGCAGGGCCTGCATGATCGCCGGCCCACCCACATGGTGTTCGGAGTCGACGACGACGCCGATGGCGGCGATCGTCAGCCCATGGCTGTCGAAGACGGGCACCGCAATACCGGTGGTGCCGTCATCGATATGCCCGGCAAGCTCCGCGAAGTGATAGGTCCGGATCGTGGCCAGCATCTTCCGCAGCACAGCCGGATCGGTCGTCGTCTTCTCGGTGATTGCAGCCAGCGGTCCGCGCAGGTAGGCCTCCCGCACGTGCTTGGGGGCGTGGGCGAGCAGCACCAGCCCACACGAGGACGCATGCGCAGGAAGTCTCCCCGCTGTCTTCGAGCGGTGGATGACTGCGGTCGGTTTCGACATCCGCTCGATGATGAGGACCTCACGTTCGCGCAGGATCCCCAGTTGGGTGTTCTCGCCGACGAAATCGTGGACGGCCATCATGTGCGGTCTGGCCACGGTCGCGAGATCGACGGCGTCGGAGGCGCGGTTCGACAGCTCCCACATTCCCACTCCGATCCTGATCCGACCGTTGGGGTCACGCTGCAGGAGATTGTGCCGCATCATGTCGTTGATCAGCCGGTACGCCGTGGACTTCGGCAATGCCGCTCGTGCGGAGAGTTCCTCGGTGCTCAGGCTCTGGTGATCAGGATCGAAGGAACCGAGGACTCGGACCAGCCGATCGATCATCGAGTCGCCCGATTGAGAGTTCGCCATGACCGCAATCGTAGCCCCGGAGCACTCGTATTCTCAATCAATGGGCCAACGATGGCTCCCCGTGGTCCGCATCACTATTGTGGCCGATAAGCGTGGCAATCACGTGCATCACCCATGCCCGAAAAAGCCGACCTCGAAGGAGCGGGCGCCACAACAGTCACAACCCGACCAGAGCAGGAATAGGGGAGAAAGACATGAGCGAGAACAGCTTCCTAGGTGCCCAGTGGCACGGCAAGATCTTCACCGGCGCGTGGACGAACGGCGCAGACGCATCCTATGACGTCATCGAACCCGCCACAGGCCAGACCTTGGGGCGCTTGGGCGCTGCGAACGCCGATGACGTGAACGAGGCCGCCACCCGTGCAGCGGCAGCACAGAAGGAGTGGGCGAAGACGCCACCTGCCGAGCGTGCCGCTGTCCTCCGCCGGGCCGGCGCTCTGTGGGCCGAGCACGCCGAGGAGATCTCCGACTGGATCGTCCGCGAATCAGGTGGGATTCCAGCCAAGGCCGGGCTGGAAGTCAGCTCCGCAGAGCAGATCTGCTTTGAATCCTCTGCCCTGCCCAGCCACCCCAAGGGACAGGTCCTGACCTCGAACGAACCCCGCTGGTCCTTCTCCCGCCGAGTGCCCGCCGGAGTCGTCTCCGTCATCGCACCGTTCAACTTCCCACTCATCCTCTCCATCCGCTCGGTCGCTCCGGCGCTGGCCCTGGGCAATGCGGTCCTGCTCAAACCGGACCCACGCACCGCGGTCTGCGGCGGTGTCAGCCTGGCCCGGATCTTCGCCGAGGCGGGGCTTCCCGAGGGACTCCTGCAGGTGCTGCCCGGAGGCCGGGAAGCCGGCGAAGCAGTGGTCTCTGCTCCCGAAGTATCGGTCATCTCCTTCACCGGTTCGACGGCAGCCGGGCGCAAGGTCGGCGAATCCGCCGGACACCTCCTCAAGCGCTGCCACCTGGAACTGGGTGGAAACAACGCCCTCATCGTCCTGCCCGGGGCAGAAGTCGGTCCGGCCACCTCGGCGGGGGCCTTCGGCTCCTGGATGCACCAGGGTCAGATCTGCATGACCACGGGTCGCCATCTCGTCCACGAGTCCATCTACGACGAATACGTCGAACAGCTGGCCGAGCGTGCCCGGAACCTGCCCGTGGGCAATCCCGCCACCGAGGAGGTCGCACTGGGGCCGATCATCGACGACAAGCAGCGAACGAACGTCCGCGACATCATCGACAAGGCCCAGGCCGACGGTGCACGACTCGTCGCCGGAGGAACCGGCGAGGGTGCATTCGTGCCGCCGACCGTGCTTGCCGATCTCAGTCCCTCGAACCCAGCCTGGACGCAGGAGATCTTCGGACCCGTGGCACCCGTGAGTCGCTTCTCGACTCTTGAGGAGGCCGCGGAACTGGTCAATGCCAGCGAATACGGGCTGTCGGTGGGCATCCTCGGCGATGTGGGCATGGCCATCGAACTGGCCGACCTCGTCGACTCCGGCAAGGTCCACATCAATGAGCAGACCGTCTCTGATGAGGCGAATGTGCCCTTCGGCGGCACGAAGGACTCCGGCAACGGATCCCGCTTCGGTGGGGCCGAGGCCAACATCGAAGCCTTCACCGAAACCCAGTGGGTCACGATGCGCTCGCAGATTGCGCCGTATCCTTTCTGATTCGCTGACCGTCCACCCACGAAGACCGTCCAACCACACTGACCTACTGAACGACCGGAGACACTGATGTCCACACCTGCCGCAGCCCCTGGCGCTGCCAACACTGCCCGCGCCGGCGATACCCGCTGGCCGGCGATCCTGTGTTGGCTGGCCGTCGCACTCGAAGGCTTCGACCTCGTCGTACTGGGAGCCGTGATCCCCGAACTCCTGGCGACCAACGCCATCGGCTTCACTCCTGAGGCTGCGACCCTCGTCGCGACCTTGAGCCTGGTGGGTGTGGGCCTCGGTGCCGCGGCGGTGGGACCGATCGCCGACAGCTTCGGGCGCCGTTACACGATCATCTTCTGCGTGCTCTTCTTCTCCATCTTCACGATTCTCGTCGCGTTCTCCCCGAACGTCGCCCTGTTCACAACCTTCCGGTTCATCGCCGGACTTGCCCTGGGTGCCGTGATGCCCGGCTGCCTCGCCTACATCAGCGAGCACAACAAATCGGGCAAGACCGGCAAAGCGACGACCCTGACGATGACCGGCTACCACGCCGGTGCCGTGGCGATCTCACTGCTCGCCGTCTTCTACTCGCACAACTGGCACCTGCTCTTCATCGCCGGTGGTGTCGCCGGACTCGTCCTCGTCCCGCTGCTGTGGTGGAAGCTGCCCGAATCTCAGGAGTTCGTCGCCGCTCAGGTCGCGAAGTCACGTCCGGCCGAAGCTGCCGACTCAGAAGTCGTGGCCCCGAAGACCGGCATGGCCGGACTCTTCGTCGGACGGTTCAAGCTGGTCACGATCGGTGTCTGGGCCGCCAGCTTCATGGGTCTGCTGCTCGTCTACGGACTCAACACCTGGCTGCCGAAGATCATGGCCGATGCGGGCTACGAGGTCTCCGACTCCCTCGTCATGCTCTTCGTGATGAACATCGGCGCCGTCGTCGGACTCGTCATCGCCGGCTGGTTGGCGGACAAGCACGGCACCAAACCGATCGTGCTCATGTGGTTCCTCTTGGCAGCCGTGTTCCTCGCGGCACTGAGCATCCCGATGACGAGCCAGATCCTGCTCAACATCGCCGTCTTCATCACCGGTGTCTTCGTCTTCTCCGCTCAGGTCCTCGTCTACGCCTTCGTCTCCGCGATCTACCCACCCACGGCACGCGGCACCGCGATCGGCATGGCCTCGGCAGTCGGCCGCATCGGCGCCATCGTCGGACCGTTCATCACCGGCACCCTCGTCACGGCGGGTATTGCCTACCCGTGGGGCTTCTATCTCTTCGCCGTCGTCGCCGTCCTCGGTTTCGCCGCGATGGTCATCGTTCCGAAGGCTGTGGACGCCGCAGGCCGATGACCGATTGGATCGATGCCGCGTTCGTACGCGGAGGCACGAGCAAGGGACTCTACTTCCGCTCCGATGCCCTGCCCGAGCTGGACACGGTGCCAGCCCAGGGAGTTGCCGGTGACACCTCGGCATGGGATGCGATCTTCTGCTCCGCCCTCGGCTCTCCGGACGCCCTCGGCCGTCAGCTTGATGGCATGGGCGGTGGGATCTCATCGCTGTCGAAGGTGATGGTCGTGTCCTTGTCGACGCGGACAGGTGTCGACCTCGACTACACCTTCGGTCAGGTCGATGTCGCCGAGGCGGTCGTGGACTATTCCGGCAACTGCGGAAATCTGTCCTCGGGTGTCGTGCCCTTCGCACTGCTGGCCGAGATCATCTCCGCGGCCGATGGGTGGCACGTATTCCGTCTGTTCAACACCAACACCGGCAAGCTCGTCGACGTCGGCCTCACCGTCGTCGATGGACAGGCTGCGGTCGCAGGGGACTTCGAACTCACCGGGGTCAGCGGCACCGGGGCACCGATCGAGCTCATCTACCCCGATCCGGCAGGCAGCCGCACCTCGGGGATTCTGCCCACGGGAGCTGCCTCGGAGTCGATCGACGTCGACGGAGGCATGATCGAGGTCTCCGTGGTCGATGCGGCATTGCCGGTAGTCATAGTGCCTGCAGACGCGATCGGTCTCAACGGCGATGAGTCTCCGGAGTCCATCGACGCCAAAGTTCCCTCGACGCTGATGATCGAGGAACTGAGACGCAATGCGGCCGTGCGAATGGGCTTGTGCGAGTCTCCGGAGACCGCCCCGCAGGTCGTGCCCAAGGTCGCGGTCGTGACCTCACCGAAGCCGACGATCCTGCTCGACGGCACCACCTCGGCGGCTGAGGATTCCGATGTCGTCGTCCGCATGATCTCCATGGGCCAGACCCACAAGGCCGTGCCGGGCACCGGAGCAATGTGCTTGGCAGCTGCCGCGCAGATCCCCGGAACAATCGTTTACGGAATAATCCACAGATCCGAGCATTCTGTGCCTGGCCCGGAGGTGTGTCTCGGCACACCATCGGGCGTGGTTACCGCCTCCGCGGTCTGGGACGAAGCGCAGAAGACCGTGACGGCGGCCTCCCTGTTTCGCACTGCCCGCGTGCTCATGCGCGGCCAGGTCGCGGTTGAGAGCTGAAAGTGAGGGAGGAAAACGTTGATTCTACGATCAGAATCGACGTTCTCCTCCCTCACAATGGGTGGTCCGGCGGTACATGGCCGCCCGGAACCGTGTACTAGCTGCGTACTCCCAGCTTGCGTCTGCGCACGATGAGCACAATGCTCGCGCCGATGATGAGGAACCCAGCCGCAATGGACATGGTCAGCGCCGGATCAACACCCGTACGAGGCAGGTCGCCGCCAGCATCGCTTACTGCCGCGTCTGAGGATCCACCGGCAGCAGAATCTGAGGATCCACCGGCACCCGCAGCAGATGAGTCACTGGAACCACCCGAGTCACTCGCACCGCTCGAACCGCTGTTGGCATCCGCACTCACAGAAGCCGCCGAATCCGCACCCGCCGAAGCATCTGCGTCTGCGCCGTCGGCACCAGCACCAGCATCTCCACCCTCAGCACCTGCACCAGCATCTCCACCGTCAGCCTCAGCCGAGGCCTCTGCGTTGTCGTTCCCGACCTCGTCCCCAGGTTCGAAGAGCCCCACGACGACAGGATCGTGATCGGAGGCGCGGAACTGATCCGGAGCGTAGAAGTCGCCCGCGTTGTAGTTGAAGCGGCTGTATTCGAGTGCCAGAGCTTCGACCGAGTTGATGTTCCAGACATCGGCACCGGTGATTGCATCGAAAGCGCTCGACGGCACATCCGCCTGAGCCTCGGACCTCGACTTCGACTGAGCGCCCGAGCCTGAAGCGTCCAATGCCAGCACGTGGTCGAGACTGCCGGCGCGGGACTTGAACACATAGGTGGATTTGTCTGTCTTCTCGGCTGCGACGTCCTTGAACCCTGCCTCGTAGAAGACCTGCATCGGGTCCTCTTGAGTGTAGGAATTGAAGTCGCCGAGCATGTAGACGAAGTCGCTGTCGGCGGCCTCCTGCTGCTTGCCTGCGAACTTGACCAGCGAAGTCGCCTGCTTCACCCGATCAGCGTTCGACGCTCCCTGTCCGTCACCACTGTCCTCGTTGCCTTCGCCTGAGCCCGAACCTTTGGACTTGAAGTGGTTCGAAATCGTCACGAAGGTCTTGTCGTTCTCAAGCTCACCGGACTCGTCCTTGGGTGCGAACGCCTGCGAGAGGGGCTCGCGGGCGTTGGAGAACGCACCCTGGTCGTCAAGGATCGTGGAATCGTTCTGCGGGGCCACCTCGGCGGGCTGATAGATCAAAGCCGTGCGGATGACATCCTCATCTTCCGGCACCGTGGCGGGGGAAGGTACGAAGTCCCACTTGTCTTCTCCGGCAGACTCGTTGAGGCGCTGCACAAGAGTCTCAAGTGCATCATCGCGATCATCGCCGAACGCCGCGGAATTCTCGATCTCCATGAGAGAGACGACTGAAGCATCGAGCTTGCTGATGGCCGTGACGATCTTCGTCTCCTGGCGTTTGAGGCTTTCCGCGTTGGCAGCACCACGGGCATCGCAGCCGCCGCGAACGGTGATCGGGTTGCCCTCGCGGTCGTCATAGTAGTCACAGCCGGAGAGCTGATCGCCGGTCGTGGTGAAATAGTTGAGGACGTTGAAGCTGGCCAGACTGACCTGTCCGCCGATGTCCTCTGGTGCATCGGTGCGGGTGTCGGTGAAGCTGGCAGGCTGGATCGCCTCGGCGTTGTCGCCGGTCAGGCGCGTGGTGGGCTGGAAGCGCCACTTCTCGTGATCGAAGCCGAGCACCACCGGCGAGGTCATCGTTACCTGAGCGCCGACGCGCATCGGTTCGTCGTTCGAGACATACGGGACGACAGTGTCCTTGTCGTTTTCGAGGTAGTTCACGGTCGCGCCGTCATCGAGGACGACCTCCCGCTCGAGGTTCTCGGCCTCAACGGCCTCGGCCTCGGCGGTGCCCGGGCGGGCGACGTCGGTGGCCTGCGGGAGGGTCCCCTCGCCGGTGGCCAAAACGACCTCGCCGTAGGAGTTCGTGTTGTAATTGTCGGCCACGGTCAGCTCACCGGTGGGCTGCAGCAGCATGCCTTCGAGGGCTTCACGGGCGGAAGCGTCGTCAGGGAACGCGTCTTCGATGGGCTTGACCGCCTCGGCGGGCTCATCCAGGACCGTCATTCCCGTGTTGCTGACTGAGATCTGAGTCTGCCCGTATTGTTCAGAGACCGAGCCGGTCAGTTCAAGATGGTCGCCGAGGCTGACATCAGCGACTGTGTCAGGGGAGTAGACGAAGACGCCGTCCGAGGCGCCCGGAGTCTCATCCTCGGCACCGCCTGTGCCCGGCGTCTGCACGTAGTATCCGTTCAGCCCGCCGCTCGGGTACGACGCTGTGACGATGCCGCGGGTCCTGACGGTCTCGCCTTGCAGGGGGCTTTCATCGCCGGTGCCCTGAATATCGGCGATCGGGGTGACATCCTCTGGCACAGGGGAGTTGCCGCCGTCTTCACCGTCATCACCGGGCAGCGCGTCCGGAGTCGGCACCGCGGAGGACCAGGTGCCGTCGATGAGTTGGATGGATTGTCCGCCCGCGGCGGTGGCTCCCGTGGGAGAGGCCTCTTCGCCGACGACGGCGTCGGGGGTGTTCTTGTTCGACTTACCCGTCACACCCTTGCCGTCGGTCACGCCGCCGACCTGTTCGAAGTCCACGAGCATGCCGTCGTCATCGATGGCGAAGGCCGAGGAGCCGTAGCTGCCGTCGGCGGCATTCCCGGACTTCACGGAGTTCGTGATCGGCACCTCGACCGCCAGCGCGCCGGCCTCGCCTACGGTGGTGCCGGCAGGAACGGTGGTGATGTTCTCGGCCGCTTGGACACTGCCGCCGCGAGTGACGGAACCGACCGTCCATCCCGAGACGTCGGTGCCGGGCTCGGCTGCGATCTCGATGAAGTCAGTGTCGAGCGTGTAGCCGATTTCGCTGATGTGCGGATCTTCGGCAGCGGTTGCCGGTGCTGGGGGAAGCGTGAGGCCGATTGCCGCGACGAGGCTGAGTGCCGCGCACGATGAAGCCGTCTTGGAGACTGTCATAGGAGCCTTTCGGATTCTCAAGCGTCGCGAGAGATCACGGCGCAGACGCAAGCACCGTATCGCTGTCCACGCTGACGTCTATGGCAGACATGTGAACGAAGTGTGAACTCTGCAAGAGAACGCTGGGTGCTCTGGTGTGATCGAGACTACTACATATGAGACCCTGCCAACACGAACGTCGGCTTGGACGCAGCGAGTCCGCGCTGGCTCCGGGAGATCTAAACTGGTGATCTGATCATCAGTCTGCAGGGAGGCAGAAGATGCGTGTGCTCGTCGTCGGCGCCGGGATCGCTGGTTCCACGGTGGCCTATTGGCTGCAGAAAGCGGGGCATCAGCCCACGCTCCTCGAGCGATCACACGGGCTGCGTCGAGGTGGTTATCTCATCGATTTCTGGGGTACTGGATTCGATGTGGCAGAGCGGATGGACCTTGTGCCTCGACTGCGACGCGAGGGCTACCCGCTCGCAGAGGCTCGCGATGTCGCCCTAGATGGGCACCGGATTGCGTCGCTCGACCCCCAGCAGTTCGTTGCGGGAACAAGTGGCCGATACGTCAGCATTCTGCGTTCAGACCTCGCCGCTGCAATCCATGACAGCCTCGAAAGAGGCGTCGAGACGATCTTCGGGGACACCGTTGCCCGACTCACCGAGGGGGAGCGAGGCGTCCATATCGAGTTCTTGCATGCTGCCCCACGGGAATTCGACCTCGTGGTCGGTGCGGACGGGTTGCACTCACGCGTCCGTGAACTGTTCTTCGGTGAGGAGTCGCGGTTCGAGCGAGACCTCGGGATCGCCGTCGCCGCGTTCGATGTCGACGGCTACCGCCCACGAGATGAACTCGTCGCCGTCTTGCATGCTGAAGTCGGGTTCCAGGCGATCCGTGTCGCGCTGCGTGATGACCTGACGATGTTCATGCTGACCTTCCGGCATCAGGGCCCGGTTCCCACTGATGATCTCGATGCACAACGGGACCTCCTTCGTTCCAGCCTGGCAGAGGCAGGATGGGAGATCCCGGCGATTCTTCACGAGCTGCCGCGGGCACGAACGCTCTACCTAGATCGGGCGAATCAGATCCGGATGCGCTCATGGACCAGCGGCAGAGTCGCACTGATCGGCGACGCCGCGGCGAGTCCGTCATTGTTGGCCGGGGCAGGGATCGGCGTTGGCGATGGTCGAAGCCTATGTGCTGGCGGCCGAATTGGCTGCCACACCGGGGGACCATCGCCGAGCCTTCGACGCATACGAACGTCGGCTGACGCCGATGATAGCCAGCAAGCAGGACGCGGCCCATGGGCTCGGAATCGTCTTCGCTCCAGCGAATCGCCGCGACCTGCTGCTGCGCTCGGTCGGAATGAAACTCATGAACATCCGACCGCTGGCCGGTTTGATGCTGGGGCGCAGTCTGCGGGACCAGGCCGGCCTTCCCACGTGGCCGGGCCGCTGAGGCTTCAGCGTATGTACACGATCGACGGAGTGGCACGCGCCGATCGCGCAGGGAACCGCTCAGGCCGGGAAAGTGAACCGTGTTTCGACGAGCTGATGATCGGACGGGAAACGGTTCTGCCGCTGGTTCGGGATGAGTTCGCAGCGTCCGCCGACATCGACGAAGCCGTCTTCGATCAGACCTTCGGCGCTGCAGCCACGCATCACACTGTCGACGACGTCGAGGCCGCGCGAGAAGATGAAGTCGATCCGATCACGGGGCTCGGCACCGTCGGCGCGGCCCGGTTCGGGCTTCTCCTGATGACCGGCGTGGGTGAGCGGCTCGATCGGAGACCATGTATCGGCCGGAGAGGCGACAGGGTCAGAGTGCACCGCGCGGAAGGTGTCGGTGAACCCGGCCGCCAGCAGTGCGTCGGGCGAGCGCCACGCGATATCGGGTCGATCAGTGCGCGCCGACCAGTCCCCGGTGGACGGGGTATTGAAATCACCGCAGATGACGACGGGCAGATCGGCCTGACCGTCCTGGCCGCAGATACGGTCGGTCTCGGACAGGATCTCTTCGATCTGCTCGAGGCGTGGTGCCTCCTCGGCATCGGCGACGTCCTGTCCTTCCCCCTGCAGGGCTCGGTAGACCGCATAGGGGTACGGCGCGAGGTGGACGGACCAGACGAGTATCTGCGGCGAGTCCGGCAGCGGACGCACGAGTGCTGCCTGGGCATAGGGCAGCGTGCTGGTTTCCACCACCGTCAGCTGTCCGGAGCTGAGCACAGCCGTGTCCCATCCCCGCTGCGCATGGTCTGCGAGGATCTTCGGTGCCAGGTTCTCTGCGGCGCTGCCCCAGCATTCCTGCAGCGCCAGAACGTCTGCTGGGAACTGCGCAGCGATCGCGTACTGCTTCTCTTGGCCGAAGTCGACTTCGCGGCCGCCGTACCAGACGTTCCACGTCTGCAGGGTGAATGTGGTCGAAGTGGGCATGGCATCTCCTCAATGCTCGGTGTCGATGAGCAGCGAACGGGTTCGGGGATCGAAACGCAGCTGCGCGAAGTGGCGCAGTCGCACCTCGCCTGCCAGCTCGATGCTGGGATCGTTGTTGACTCCGATCACCGTGCATCCGGCCGTGTGCGCTGCCTGTGACCCGACCGGTGAGTCCTCGAAGGCGACCACCGTCGAGGCGGAGAGCCCGAGCCGTCGAGCAGCCAGAAGGTAGGGGTCCGGTGCCGGTTTGCCCTGGTCGACGTCGTCGATCGTGATGATGGCGTCGAAGAAGTCGAGCATTCCGGCACGTTCGAGGAGTCCGCGGACGTCCTCGCCTCGGCCGTTGCTGGCCACAGCTATCGGAATGGTCCCTGACAATGAGGCCACGAGTTCGGGAGCGCCGGGCATGGGAGCGGCGACGTGCTCGAGGGCGGCGCTGTAGGCGCGGTCGACCTCGCCTGCCGTCGGCGGTCGGACATCGCCGGGCGAGCCGGGTGCCTCGTGAATGCGCTGAAGTCGGGCCACAGCCTCGTCCGCGGTGAGTCCGCGCAGGTCCTCGGGCGAGAGGCCACTGGCGGACATCGATGTCAGGTAACCGGCCATGAGGTCGATCCAGGGGGCTTCGGAGTCGACGAGGATGCCGTCGCAGTCGAAGACGGCACCGGAGAATCCGGTGATGGAGTCGCTCATGCGGGGACTCCTTCGGCGTCGGCGTCGTTCCGGTCCAGGCGCAGCGCGGGTTCAGCGGTGACCGAGGCATCGATGCGCATGCCGGGTTGCAAGTCATCGGCGTCGACCGAGGCCAGGGAGGCCGCCCACCGCGCCTTGTGGTCTCCGGGCAGCCCGAGGTGGACCATTGTGCGCTCGCCGGTGTAGGTGCTGTGCTTGACCTCGAGGAAGCCGTCCGCGGCAGAAGTGATCGACAGGTTCTCGGGACGGACGAAAACGGTGTGATCCGGTGCGGGCTCGATGGGAAGACGGTCGCGAATCGTCCAGTCTTGGCCCACGGCGAATTCGTTGATCGAGCCGACGAACCGGGCGACGAAGGCAGTGGCCGGAGACGAATACACCTCGTGCGGGGCGGAGTACTGCTCGATCCTGCCGTCGTTCATCACCGCCACGCGGTCGGCGATCGCCAGAGCCTCTCCCTGGTCATGGGTGATGAAGACCGTCGTCGTGCCCAGCGCCTGCTGCACTCGACGAATCTCATCACGCAGCGAGGAGCGGACCGAAGCGTCGAGTGCGGATAGCGGCTCGTCGAGCAGCAGGACCTTCGGCTGAGTGGCCAGCGCGCGGGCCAGAGCGACACGCTGCTGCTGCCCGCCAGAAAGCTGATGCGGGAATCGGGCGCCCATTCCGGTCAGGCCGCAGATCTCGAGGAGCTCCTCGGTGCGTCGACGGCGTGCTCCGGCGTCGACCTTGCGGATCCGCAGGCCGTATTCGATGTTGTCGCTGACCCCGAGATTGGGGAACAGGCTGTAGCTCTGGAACACCATGCCCATGTCGCGGCTGTTGGGTGGCAGCTTGAGGACGGATTCGCCGCCGACGAGGACATCTCCTCCGTTGACCGGTTCGAAACCGGCGAGGATGCGCAAGGTCGTCGTCTTGCCGCAGCCGGACGGTCCGAGGAAGCTGACCATGCTGCCCGCTTCGATGTCGATGTTGAAGTCGTTGAGCACCTCGGTGCCGCCGTAGGACTTGTTGACGTGTTCGAAGCGCACGGCTTCGGGCTCATCTGTGTGTTCGATGCCCGATCGTGATGGGCGAGGGCGGTTATCCGCAGTGGTCATGGGGTCTCATCGTCCTTTCGAAAAGCACCGGCGGCCTGGGAGACGGCCGGTTCATCGGCTTCGGGCTCATCGTGCTCGCTGACAGCGCTCGGTCGATGGCCGAAGCGCGAGGCGCTCACGGTGGCGGCAGCCAGCAGCAGCCATGTGGTGAGGTTGAGCAGCACGGACAGGGTGATCGAACCGCGGAAGTTCGTGCTTGAGAGTGTGTTGAGGAATACCGGCAGGGTGTTGATCGACAGAGTCGCGGCCACCGTGTACTCCGCAATGGACAGGGCGAAGGTGAAGAAGACCGAGAACATCACCGGTCCTCGGATGTTGGGAATGATGACCCGCCGCAGTGTGGTCCCGAGCCCGGCGCCGAGGATCGATGAGGACTCGAAGAGCGTGCGCAGCGGCAGGGTGGACAGCCCCGCGTCGATCGATCGGAATGTGAAGGGCA
Source organism: Brevibacterium antiquum (assembly GCF_016107655.1). GTDB lineage: Bacteria > Actinomycetota > Actinomycetes > Actinomycetales > Brevibacteriaceae > Brevibacterium > Brevibacterium antiquum. The sequence goes on along the minus strand of NZ_JABASX010000010.1, from coordinate 47,858 downwards.
GGCACAGGATGACGTAGGTGCCGACGAGCACGAGCGGCAGATCCTGCGACTGCAGCATCGTATTCAGCTGCATGCCGAGGCTGCCCCGGCCCTGAGCCGCCAGGCTGCGCAGCACTGCTGAGAGTCCGGCGACGATCGCGATGGCCGGCACGACCAGAGGCAGGGTGCACAGGATGCTGAGCACCGACCGCAGCCGAGGTGCCCAGAGGTGGACGGCGACGACTGCAGGAACCAGCGTGACCACGAGGATGACGGCAGCGAGCACGGACACGACGAGGCTGCGCATGAGCGGGGCCACGATCTTTCCGGAGTCGGCCAGGCCGGTGAGCCCGGACGTGGTGAAGCTGCCGTCGGCGCGGAAGAACGAATATATCAGCGAGCTCAGCAGCGGAGTAAGGATGAAGATCGCCAGCGCCGCGAGCGGCAGCCACGCCAAGAATCTCTTCATCCGCGGGGAGCTGTTCAGGTGTTCAGCCACTTGGCGCTCCTCTTCATCAATGCGTTGTAGGCGATGAGGACGATCACGGCGATCGCTCCCGTCGTCACGCCCAGGGCCATCGCCACTCCTTCTCCGCCGGTGGCCGCAGAACCGGCGAGCTGGCCGGCGATCTCGAGCGGGATGAGGGGGAAGCCTCCCGTGCCGATGAGCACTGCTGCCGAGGCGTGGGTGCCGAAGGCGGAACCGAACATGAGCAGCCAGGCACCCAGCAGGGCGGGAGTGATCACAGGCAGTCCGACACGGCGCCAGAAGGTCACGCTGGTGCCGCCCAACGACGTGTTGGCCTCACGCCACTGCTGTCTGAGCGAGACGAAGCTGGGAAGCGTGAGAAGGATCATCGTGGGGATGAGGAAGTACTGGTACATGAGGATCAGACCCTTGACGCTGTAGAGCGTGAAGGTCGAATCGACCGCCGTGATCAGCGCGGTGAAGTATCCGGTGTTGCCGACCGCGACGATGAAGGAGAACGCCAGAGGAACGCCTCCGTCGTTGGCCAGCACGCTGGAGATCACGGCGGTGATGGAGTCGACGATCTTCGACTTCACGGTCGAGATCGCCCAGGCGCAGAGACCGCCGAAGATCGCGGCCACGGTGGCGGCGGTGAACGACAGGAGGAGGCTGTTGCCCAGGGCCATCGAACGCGATCCCGAGCCCAGCGCGGTGAAGTTGTCGAGGCCGAAGGTCTTCGTGCCGGGTTCGCTGCCGGGAACGAGGAGCGAGGTCGCCACCATTCCGCCGATCGGGATCACGAAGAACAGCACGATGATGACCGCGATCGGTGCCAGGGCCGTCCAGGCCGGTGAGAGGGCTCGCCTGCGCCGTGGGCCGGCCGGAGCAGGTTCTGCTTCGGCCGGCCCAGCGGTGCGGGGCAATGACTGTGGAACTGAGGTCATCCGATGGCTTTCGCCCAGTTGTCAGCCAGGACCTTCTGCTGCGAATCCCGCTGTTCCTGAGTCGGCTGCGGCGCCGTCTGGTCGACCGCATCATCGAGCAGCTTCGACAGTGCATCGTCGTCGACCGTGTCGGCTTCGACCATGGCGTCGAGGCGACCGGGCAGGACGTAGCCTTCGAGCAGCAGGTTCTGTCCCTCGTCGCTGAAGACGAATTCCTGCCACAGGCGTGCAACCGCTGGGTGTGGTGCATCATCGTTGATCGATGCCGCGTAGTAGGAGGCGACGGTGCCGTCGGACGGGATGGAGATCGACATGTCCACCCCACCGTCAGCAAGGTCGTCCGCCCACTGCAGGAGCAGGTAGTCCCAGTTGACGGCGATCGGCGTCTCACCGGTCTCGAACGTTCCGGCCTCGGCCTCTGTCGGTACGAGGTTGCCCTTGTCCGAGAGCTCGGCGAAGTAGTCGATGCCCGGCTGAATGTCGTCGAGCGAGCCGTCGTTGGCCAGGGACGCGGCGACGACGGCCATGAAGCCGGCTTCGCCCGTCGTCGGGTTGCCGCGCATGGCGACCTTGCCCTTGTACTCGGGCTCGAGTAGCTCGGCGAAGCTCTTCGGGCACTTCTTCACGGTTTCGGAGTCACAGCCGATGGCCATGGTCCCGCCGAGGTGGTTGAACCAGGTGCCGTCCGGTGCCTTCATGTTCTCGGGGATGTCATCGGCGGTCTCGGGATAGTATTCGGCGAGCAGGCCCTCCTCTGCGGCGTCGACGGCGAAGGATTCGCCGGTGTCGAGGTAGTCGAGAGAGGTTTCCTGCCCCTGCCTGTTCTTGACCGCGTTGATGAGGTCTTGGCTCGCGCCGGTCGAGGTGTCGTTGTCGATCTCGATGTCGTACTTCTCCGAGAACGCGTCGAGCAGCCCGCCGTAGTTGGCCCAGTCGGGGTAGAGGCCCATGACATTGAGTGATCCCTCCGCCTGAGCAGCCTCGACGAGAGCGTCCATGCCCCCGCCGTCTTCGACCGACGTCGCCGATCGCCAATTGGCCGATTCCTCGGACTCGGCGCTGTCACCGCAGCCGGACAGGGCGGCCAGAGCGCCCACTGCGAGGGCAGCCGTGAGCTTTCGTGTGTGTTTGAGCATCGTCGTACTCGCCTTTCGGACTTGTGCGCAAGCGCATTGTGTTCTCATTCGAAGTGCTTCGATCCATCCCCACGATAGGGAACAGATGGAAGATAGACAACCTAGATCACTAGTGAGGTTCTAAGTGGCGAATAATCCTCACTAGTGAGCCTGACCAAGAAAATGCCGTGCGCATGAACTCTGCCGGGCTGCTCACAGCGTCGAGACAAGGTGACGGTGACGCTCCAGTGCGTTCGGTCATCGCCAGCTCGGAGCTTGCGGTAGCGTAGGTGCACGGCACTGACAGCAGTGCTGAGCGTGCTGGCTCTATTGGGAATACATCATGGGAGGACTGAAGGCGTGACCGAGTCGCAACTGCAGCCGTCTGGATCCGGCGGTGCGCGGTACGAGCAGATCGCGGAGCAGATACGCGAATCGATTCGCACCGGGGCACGGCAGGTGGGTCAGAGCCTCGAATCCGAAGCAGCTCTGGCCTCCGAGTACGAAGTCGCACCGGGCACGGTGCGCGAAGCGCTGCGACTGCTGGTCAGTGAGGGAACCGTGGGAGGTCGGCGCGGAGCTCGCAAGATGGTGCTGCGCAGGCCTCGGCCGGCGGCAGTGGCTGAGGAGTTCCGCAGCTTCGCTCAGTGGGCCAGCGCGCACGGGCGGACCCCGGGCGGCCAGGTCATCGAGCAGCGCTGGCGCATTGCGGGGGATGAGACGGCCGCGGCACTCAAAGTCGATCCTCGTGCCCGTGTGCTGCGGGTTCTTCGTGTGCGTCTACTCGACGGCGAGAAGGTCATGGTCGAACGGACGAGCTACCCCGAGGATCTCGGCGACTTGGTCGAGAAGGTTCCCAGCGATGCAGCCTCGGTCAGCCGCAGCCTCGCCCAGCAGTACGGGATCGTCTTCGCCGGTGCTGATCACGTCTTCTCGGCGACCGTCTGCGGTCAGCAGGATGCAGACCTGCTGGGGGTTGCACGCGGACGACCGCTGCTGCGCCACCTGCGCCGCAGCCGCGACAGCGCGGGGCGGCCGTTGGAGATATCCGAAGACCGCTATCTGGCCAACATCCTGTCCGTGGCGATGTCGAATGGTCGCAATGTCAACCCGATCAGCTGGCTGACTGCCGACGAACCGAACTGGTTCTGATTTCGTCGCCGACACCCGAACAGCAGACAGCGGCTCGGACACCTCGATCCGAGGTATCAGAGCCGCCGTCCGCCAACCGATCGGCTGGGTCAGGGCCAGCAGGTCGGCTGGGTCATGCCTTGAGTTCGGCTGGGTCAGGCCTTGAGCTCGGCCGCCAGCTCGTGGAAGTCTCGACTGGGGTTGCCGAAGCGGTGCAGGGTCATCGACACTGCCTGCTCCTGCACGTAGTACCGCATCTCCACCCGCGCCGAGGAGGTCACCGGTTCATCGATGACCGCAACCTCGGGGCGTGGTGCGGTGGCCGCCAGCAGCTCAGGTTCCTGCGGCCCGAGCACGCGGATGCGGGCACCGACGGAGTCGTCGTATCGTCCTTCGCCGACCATGTTCGCGAATGTCGCTGCGGACTCGGTCCGAGCTGCGACACCCGCGTTCGTGGCGGCGATCTTCACCTCGGAGGCCACCTCCTCGGCGACGGACAGCTGCACGGTCGACCCGACGCACTTCGCTGCGTGCAATGACCTCTCCAGATCGAACAGCGACGATGTCGAGGTCACTCGCAGTGTGACCGGGCGGGGCCGGTAGCGGAAGATGTTGGCCTCTGACTGCAGGCCCGTGTGGTCCTTCGCCGCGCCGAACTCGCGGGCCAGCCAACGTTCGTCGTCGGCCTTGGCCAGTTCCAGGTTCTGGCTCGCGTCAGTGGCGCCTGGCAGTGTGGAGGGATCGTCGGTGTAGTGGCCGAAGAGCATGAGGTAGTTCGGGCCACCGGCCTTCGAGCCGAGCCCGACGGAGGACTGCTTCCAGCCGCCGAAGGACTGGCGCCGAACGATTGCACCGGTGATGCCGCGGTTGACGTAGGCGTTGCCGACCTGGACACGGTCGAGCCAGGTGCGCACCTCCTCGGGGTCGAGGGAGTGGATGCCGCCGGTGAGGCCGAAGTCCACATCATTCTGGAACTCGATGGCCTCGTCAAGGTCGCGGGCGTGCATGAGACCGAGCACCGGACCGAACACCTCGGTGAGGTGGAAGAAGGATCCCGGCTTGACGCCGTCCTTGATTCCCGGGGTCCACAGTCGACCCGTGTCATCGAGCTGCTTGGGCTCGAGCAGCCAGGACTCACCCGGTTCGAGGGAGCTCAGGGCCCGTTCGAGCTTGTCGGAGGGATCCTCGGTCAGCGGACCCATCGTCGCCGACATGTTCGCCGGCCAGTCGACGACCATTGAGGAAGCAGCATCGATGAGCTGCTTGCGGTAGCGCTGCGAGTCATAGGTCGAGCCGACCATGATGCCCAACGAGGCGGCCGAGCACTTCTGACCGGCATGTCCGAAGGCGGAATACACGAGATCGGCCACGGCCAGATCGCGGTCAGCCGCCGGAGTGATGAGCAGAGCGTTCTTGCCCGAAGTCTCCGCGTTGACGTGCAGGTCCGGACGGAAGGACTTGAACAGGGCCGCCGTTTCGGAGGCGCCGGTGAGGATGACACGGTCGACATCCGGGTGGGCGACGAGATGACGGCTGAGGTCCCGGTCCGAGGGCGTGCACAGCTGCAGCACGTCCTTCGGGACGCCGGCTTCCCACAGGCAGTCGATGATGAGTGCCGAACAGTGCGGTGTGGGCTTCGACGGCTTGTGGATGACGGCCGAACCGGCCGCCAACGCTGCCACGGTGCCTCCGGTGGGGATGGCGATGGGGAAGTTCCACGGCGGGGTGACGACGACCATCTCATCGGGAACGAAGTTCGCTCCTTCGAGGGTCTCCAGCTCCGCGGCGTTCAGAGCGTAGTAGCGGATGAAGTCGATGGCCTCTGAGATCTCCGGATCGGACTGGGACGGCATCTTCCCAACCTCGGCGGCCTCGACGGCGATGAACTCGCCACGACGGGCGGCGATCACTTCGGCGGCCCGATGGAGGATCTCACCACGACCGGCAGCACCCAGCGCACGCCAGGCTTTGGCAGCCTCGCGTCCATCGGCGATCATCTCATCGAGCTTCGAGGCCGAGTCGACCTTCGGCGTCTTCGGACGGTCGTCGAGATATCCGGGGGCGGTCGCCTCGGCGATGATCTCCTTGGCCCACTTCTGGTTCGCCGGCAGTGAGGGATCGGTGTCGGGCTCATTGAAGAACTCGGTCGGGGCAGGCCCTGAGACATCGCGTTCGGCCGAACGGTCCTGGTTCCGGTTCGGCCTCGGCGCGGTATCACCGTCGGTCTCGAGGATGTCCTCGAGCTGTTTGACGGAGTCCTGGAAGCGGTCCGCCTCCCGAACGAAGACCTCGTTGCCGTTGGCCAGGTCGAAGATGCCGGACATGAAGTTCTCGGACGACGAGTTCTCCTCGAGCCTGCGCACGAGGTAGGAGATTGCGACGTCGAATTCCTTCGGATGCACAGCCGGGACGTAGAGGAGGAGATCTCCGACGTCCTCGGTCACCGCGGCGGCCTGTTCCGAGGCCATGCCCTGCAGCATCTCGAACTCCACGCGGTCGGTGACTTCCCGGTCGAGCGACAGGTGGTGGGCGAAGGCGATGTCGAAGAGGTTGTGGCCGGCTACGCCGATGCGCAGCCCCTTCATCCGCTCGGGAGTGAAGAGCCAATGGAGGACGTGCTTGTAGTTCGCGTCTGTGGACTGCTTCGAATCGCACGTCGTCGCCGGCCAGCCGGCGATCTCCGCGTGGACGGTCTCCATCGCGAGGTTCGCGCCCTTGACGAGACGAACCTTGACCCCGACTCCGCCGTTGGCGACACGTTCATTGGCGAACTCGCTCAGACGCTGCACGGCGCCCAGCGCGTCGGGCTGGTAGCCCTGGATGACGATGCCGGCCTCGAGGTTCTTGAACTCGGGTTCGGCGAGCAGGCGGGTGAAGACCGCGATCGTCAGCTCAAGGTCCCGGTACTCCTCCATATCCAGGTTGACGAACTTGGACCCGGTCGGTGCCTTCGCCGCCTGCTGGTAGAGCGGACGCAGGCGTTCGACCACGTAGTCGACGGTCTCGTCGAAGGCCCACATGGAGATCTGAGAAGCGACAGAGGAGACCTTGACGGAGACGTAGTCGACGTCTTCGCGGGCCAGCAGTCGGTGGGTCTCCTCGAGGTGATGGTCGGCTTCGCCATCACCGAGGACAGCCTCGCCGAGGAGGTTGATGTTGAGTCGGTGACCGTCTGCGGTCAGCGCGGCGACGGCCTTGCCGAACTGCTTGTCGCGGGCATCGACGACCATGTGCCCGACCATCTGACGCAGGCGGGTGCGGGCTGCCGGAACGACGACCTGCGGCAGTGCCCGAGCCAGAGCGGCACCGGTCTTGATCTGGGCGCGGTCGAGGGCAGACATCGTCTCGGGCGCAAGTTTGCCGACCTCAGCCAGGGCGTCGGCGGCGGCGTGCACATCATCGGTGCGCACGACCCGGTCGACGAATCCGACGGTGAAGTCGAGGCCGTTGGGGTCGGAGAGCACTGCCGAGAGGCGTTCGGCGGCAGGGTTCTTGGCCGTGGTCTTGCTCGTTGCCACGCGCAGCCATTTGCGAACGGTGTCGATGGAGCGACTGGTGAGCTGATCAAGATCGGAGTCTGTGTGCAACAACTGCTCGTTCCTTTTCTGTTGGACGAACTCTGGATGAGTCTGGCTGGTGTCTGTGCCAGCTGTTCCCGCGTCGCCGTTGACCGTTGACGGGATCGTTGTGAACAGTATGCGCCGGAGAGAATACGGGGTGAAGGGCTCGTGACCAATCGCAGACATAGTTGAGTCAGAAGTAATAGAATAGCGTGATGTATTCCTCAGAAATGCGTCGTGACGCCGTTGCCAGGACGGCCTCGTCCTCCATCGCCGAGGTGGCAGCTGAGTTGGACGTCTCACCGTCGAGTCTGCGTCGGTGGATGGTGAGATCCGATCTCGAGGATCGTCCCCGAAGTGGCCGTCCGCAGATCCAGAGCACGGCCGATCAGGTGGTGGAAGCTCTCGTGAGCACGGCAGGGGCGAGGATCTCTGGGAAGGACTATTCGACCCGGGCGCTGGCCGATGCCACTGGCCTGAGCCAGAGCATCGTATCTCGTGCGATGAGGGGCATGACAGTGCCGCGGGATCAGGTGCGCGGTGGCGATGAGATCACTGCCGTAGCGGGAGGATTCCCCCTGGTCATCATCGGTATTCGCGTTGCCGATCAACGAGCTGAAGGCACGAGCGCAGTCTCAGCGCGGCGGGTTCAGCGCCGCATCGCCGGCATCGTGGCCGGTCTGCGTTCGGCAGGGGTCCAACATTGGCCGCAGCGATTCGACAGCGAGCATCGCCAGACCGATGCAGCGGTGATGCTCGAGCTGCTTCAGGCAGGGAGCGACCGGGAGCGCTTCGTCGTCTTCGATCCTCATAGAGAGACGAACGAGACGGCAGAGAGCGCGAACATCGCGGTCCACCGTGAGTTCGCAGAGTTCCTCGACGCCGTCAAATCCGCTCTCGCCACTTGCCGCGATATTCCCGGGTCTCTGCTCGACATGCTCTCCGTTCGCGTGCGGCATGGTTTCGAAGGCGTGATGTGGCGGCAATCGAGTCAAGCAGACCCCCGGAGAAGTTCCAACAATTCTGACTCAATGGAGATCTCTTCGTGGCTGCCGAAGGAGACGCGATCCATCACCGAGCATCTGGCGATCGCGCTGCGTGAGGAGATCATCGACTCCGGTTATGAGCCCGGAGACAGAATCAACCCGCGCCTCCTGTCACGCCGTATGCAGGTGCCCCGTTCCTCGGTGGATGCCGCACTCCGGCGCATGGTCGATGACAAGCTGCTTGACGGCTCACGTGGTGGCTCGAGAATTCCTCTGATCACGACCCTCGACGTTCTCGACCTCTATGCCGGGCGTATGGCGGTGGGGGAGGTTCTGCTGCGGTCTCTGGCGCTTCGGCCGAAGCGCTACTTCGTGCCTGTGCAGCTGGCGCTGCGGCAGGTGGAGGCATCGGCGGCGACGAAGAGCGGCATCGACGTCGAGGACGCAGACCTCCATTTCCAGCAGGAACTGGCCCGAGCGTCCGGACTGCGGCAGAGCGCTCGCGCCTTCGAAGCCCTGACGCTGCGTCTGCGTCTGTTCATCTCTGTCCTGCAGCTCGACTACTCACCGGCCAGCGATCGCATCCTCATAGACGACCGTGCCATCTTCAAGGCGCTGTCGCTGGGGGATGCCGACACCGCTGTGAGCGCCTGGCGGGGCAAGGTCGACAACGCGGTCAGGCACATGGCCGGACTTTTTGCTCGCCGCCGGTTCGACCAGGACCTCTGGGCACAGCTCACCCGGCGGCGTTGAACGGCCCCGCCGGACAACCTCGGCGAGGGTGACTGGTATAAATTTGGGGAAAGTCAGTGCTTGAGTCCGCACAGCCGAAAGGGATAGTTGAACCGTGGAGACCTTGATTGTAGGCGTGGCTGGCGGCACCGGCAGCGGAAAGACGACCTTGACCCAGGCGCTGCTGGACAAGTGCGCGGGACCACCCTCGGTGCTCTTTCACGACAACTACTATCGGCGGCGAGACGAACTGACGTACGAAGAACGGGAGAAGGTCAACTACGACGATCTCGACGCCTTCGACAACGACCTCTTCGTCGAGCACCTGCGCGCACTGCGGTCCTCACAGTCGGTTAAGAGCCCGGTCTATGACTTCTCGATCCACAATCGCAGCGATCGCACGACTCTGGTCGAACCATCGCCGGTGATCATCGTCGAGGGAATCCTCATCTTCGCAGAGCCCCGGATCTGCGAACTGCTGGACATCAAACTCTTCGTCGACACGGACGCCGATGTTCGTCTGCTGCGGCGGATCAAACGTGACGTCGTCGAACGAGGCCGAACCCTGCAGTCGGTCGAGGACCAGTATCTGGGAACCGTGAAGCCGATGCATGAACTCTACGTCGAGCCCTCGAAGCGCAACGCGGACATCATCATCCCTGATGGCGGGCACAATATCGTGGCCATGGACATGGTGCTCAATCGGATTCAGAGGGACGTCGGCTAGTATCCCGATCGGTTGGGAAATCTCGTGTCAGCAGCGACTTGTAGTGTACTGACATGGACGCGAGCATCGTTGTGGAGACGCCACCGGCGGATCATGATCTCATCGCCGAGATCGACCGCTTCGCCTCTATCCTGCGCGGCGCCGCGTCTGCGGTGACCGAGTCTGCTGCGCTCGCTCGGATCGGTGCACTTGAGTCCCTCAAAGCAACGATTGCTTCCGTGCAGTCGGCCGAAGCGGTGGCTTTCGAGGTGCTGCGTCGGCGTCGAGATGCGCTCAACCAGGTCCCGGACCGCGACTGCGGTATCCACGCTGCCGAGGAGATCGCCTTGGCGAAGAGAGTCTCACCAGGCAGCGGCCGGAGGTTCCTCTCCGCTTCGCGTGCAATCGTCGGCGAATTGCCGAACACATTCAAGGCACTGTCCTCGGGTGAGATCTCCGAGGACAAGGCACGCATCATGGTCGACGAGACCGCATGCCTGCCTTCCGCCGACCGACGCAAGGTCGACACTCGAATGAAATCGAGTATGGGGCCATCGGGTCTGCGGAGTCTGCGGACCGAAGCACGAGCCCTGGCAGAGGAGATGAACGACGAAGCCGCTGCCGAACGGGTGAAGAGGGCAACAGCCAATCGGCGTGTGACGATGACCCCGCTCGACGACGGGATGGGACGGGTCTCTGCGATTCTGCCCATCCAACAGGCAGTCGCGGTCTACGAAGGACTGCGCGAGGCGGCAGATTCAGCCCTGGCGGCCGGAACGGCGAAAGGTCGCAGGCACAATCAGCTCATGGCCGACACCCTCGTCGAGCGGCTCACCGGTCAGGCAGGCGCCGAGGCTGTGCCGACCGAAGTCCACCTGGTCGTCGAGGCGGAATCCCTGTTCTCCGACGGCATGGTTCCCGCGTGGCTGCCCGGATTCGGCCCCCTGCCAGCCACGACGGCCCGCAGCTTCATCGCCGCAAACGAGGCGGAGGTATTCATCCGCCGCATGTTCACACAGGTCACCGATGGCCAGCTGGTGGGCATGGAATCACGCTCGCGGTCCTTCACCGGATTGCTCAGGCAGATGGTCGTCTACCGCGATGACGTGTGCCGGACGCCGTGGTGTGATGCCAGGATCAAGCACGCCGATCACTCCGAGGGATATGCATCCGGGGGAGCGACCTCGTGGGAGAACGGCTCGGGCCTGTGCGCAGCCTGCAACTATGCCAAGGAACACCCGGGGTGGAAGCACGAGGCCACAGCTCAGGGGCTGAAGGTCACCACACCGAGCGGACTCGACTACGAAGCGGCAACACCTCCGTTCGTGAGACGAATGAGATACCCACGACCCGGTACAGCACCACCGGATGCGAATGCCGCCGACGGTTGGCGGCTGCAACTCGCCGGGCTGCTCGAACCGCAGAGAGACCCACCTGACGCCGATCCGGAATCGGGCGACGTCGGCGGGCGCGAGGCGGAGCTGCCGTTCCTCCCGATCTCGGCCTCGGAGGCCAGGAAGTTCGTGGAAGCGGCGCCTGCGGGGGAGAGCACCGATTGCGAGATCGCCGAGGTGGTCGATCCTCTGCGCCTTCCACCGGCAGTGAGTCTTCGCTACCGTCCCCGGTCCCGTAGACCTGGCCGAACTCGGTCGTCTGGCCGTCAGCGTGTGCCAGAGTCTTCGACGGGAAGCACAATTGAGGAGACTCTGCGCTCGGGGATGCTCGACATCGGGTGACGTGCTGAGACTGCAACAAATCCGACACGGCTGACACCACGATCCGCCGCAGGATACTGAGTATGAATGTTGACGACGGCAGCTCTCACGGACCCTCCGACCCAACAGCGCGCCTCCGCCGGATTGCGGCTCTCCTGCCGCTGGTAACTGTCGCCGCGTGGGTGATCACGATCTTCGTGCCCATCCTCGACAGCGGAAACGATGACGGGCCGAGGATCAGGATCACGTCGATGGGGGAGAACCCGTTTGATCCGGCGACTGCTGTTCCAGGATTCTTCGCAGTCTGGCTGTTGGTGGTCGTCTTCTCGATTCTGCCTCTGGTCTTCGGAATCTCCCGCTGGTGGTCCGGTGCAGCGATGGTCGTCGCCGCGCTCCTCATCGTCGTTCTCGTGATCGCCGCTCTCAACCCGCCGTCTCTGTTGTGGGACGGTCAGACTGCTGATGGAATGCCGACGGGCGGCATGGAAGTCGCACTCCCTGACTTCGGCTTCTTCGTGTGCTTGGTGGGGGCTTTGGCGCTTGGTGCAGCGGGGAGCGCCGGATCGTCTGCTGGCAGATCTCGTCCGATGCGGCAGCCATGAGTGCGCGCAAGACCGCAATGAGGCGTCCACGCCACCGACCACATAGGCAGCGCCTGCGATTCGCTGCGAGGCTGTTGCCGATTCTGGCGCTGTGCGCGTGGGTGATCACACTGTGGGTGCCGGTTCTCGACAGTTCGCTCAACACTCTGCACACCAGAGGGTCCATGAGAATTGTCGTCACCTCGTTGGGTGATGTCTCCCGCGGCCTGAGCGATCTCGATCCCGAATTCGTCATCATCTGGTGCTGTCTGCTCGCCTGTGTGATCTCGGCATGGCTCGTCGACCGTTTGCTGATGTGGGCCTGGGTCACGGTCTGTCTCGGCATCGCTGTCCTAGCGTCGCTGATCAACATGGTGGCCGAGCCTCCGTCGCTGATGTGGGACGGTCAGGACGAGAGCGGGAGGTGGATCGGCGGCATGGAAGTGGCCTCTCCCGCGGCGGGGGCTGCATTGTGGGCAATCGGGAGTATGGCTCTGATCGTTGCGGGGATCTGCGGCCTCATCGGTGAACGTCAGCAGTCGCCTGATCGTTTCCGCCCACGCATCCGCCGCTGGCTTGTCGTCAGCAGCCCCAGCAGCCCCAGCAGCCCCAGCAACCCTGGCCGGTTCGTCGTCCGCCAGCATCGAACCCTGGCCGGCAACGCTGCGCGTCTGCTGCCGCTGCTGAGTTTGGCCGCGTGGATCGTCATGATCTGGGTGCCGATCATGGAGAACACGGCATCGGACGTCAAGGGTGTCACACTCACGTCTCTGGGCCTCAACACAACCGACCTCGTGGATATGAGCCCCGGCATCCTGCTTGCGTGGTCTGCGGTCATCCTCTGCGCGGCAACAGGTCTGACCATGGAGCCACCTGCTTGGTGGTCAGCGGTCGTCGTGGCCTTCGGCGTGGGCCTGTACCTCATGCTGGACTGGATCCTGGCGAATCCGCCCTCTGTCCGGTGGAGAGGCGAAACGTCGTCCGGAGAATCGGTCAATGCCACCGTCTCCGGCTTTCCGGCGGCGGGAGTGAATTTTTGGGCTTTGGGGAGCTTCATGCTGATCGCAGCCGGCATCAGCGGACTCATTGCCCAACGACAACGCCGACGCCTCTTCAGATGAGGAATGCCCTCACTGCAGAGACGTCGGCGTCAGTGGATCCTACGAGTCACTTGATCCTACGAGTCGCTGGATCCGACACGTCACTGTTCGGAGACGAACACTCCGTCGAAGAAGCTGCCGATCTCGTCATGGGCATCCAACGGGAAGATGCCCGATACGTACTGATCGGGACGGACCACGACCACGGCACCGTCACGGCTGATGCCGCGCACGTCGAAGATGTCTTCATCGGCCAGCGTCGCGTAGATCTTCTCCACATACTCAAGGCTGAACTCGCCAACATGCGGGCGGAAGACCGTCGGCACATCGGGGAAGGAGAACTCCGTGTGTCCCTGCTGGTAGATGACGCTGAGCTCGAGAAGGCTGTCGAGGTCCTCACCTGCACGACGGTACTTGACCAACGGCGAGGCCGGATCCGCGTTGAGCCAGTCGGCCAACTGGGTGACCTTGGACGAGGCGTTGTTACCCGGTACCGGCGCATCGGCGAAGACATAGACGCGCCAGCGGCCGTCGGCCCGTGCCCTGTGTCCCAGGTGGATGTAGTTGGCGTCGCAGTTGCGCTGGACTCGAGCAGACTTGAACCTCTTGCCCACGGGGAAACCAGTGGCCAGCTCCTGGTGCTCGGTGGTCGCGGTGATCATCGACTCGGTGTACTCGGTCATGAACCCGGCCGGGAACTCAGCGGTCTTGACGTAGAAGTCCTGCAGGTAAGTCTCGTCCGGCAGATCCTCCTGGGGAGTGGCCATCAGTGTCGACCATTCTTTGTCGAAGTCGATGAGGTTCTTCGCCGTGACCTGACGCTCGGCGGAATAGGTCCGCAGCAGCTCCTGTGAGGATCGTCCGGACAGCACCTGGCCGAGCTTCCACGAGATGTTGAACCCGTCCTGCATCGACACGTTCATGCCCTGACCGGCCTTCGCCGAGTGTGTGTGGCAGGCATCGCCGGTGATGAACACGCGTGGACACGGTGATCCGGGAGTCGTGTCGTCGGTGTCGTCGAAGGCATCGGTGAGCCGGTGCCCGACCTCATAGACACTGTGCCAGGCGACGTTCTTCACGTCGATGCTGTAGGGCTTGATGATGGCGTTCGCGCGATCGATGATCTCGTCGACGCTCGTCTGCCGCACCTTGCGTGCATCGTCCTCCGGGACCTCGCCGAGGTCGACGTACATGCGGAACAGGTGCCCGCCCTCGCGGGGGATGTGAAGGATGTTGCCATGTTTGGAGGAGATGGCGCACTTAGTGCGGATATCGGGGAAGTCGGAGTTGGCGAGCACGTCCATGACGCCCCAGGCATGATTGGCCTGGTCGCCGGTCATCGTGCGACCGATCGACCGGCGTACGCCCGAGCGGGCTCCGTCGCAGCCGACGACATAACCGGCGCGGATCGTGCGCTCTTCGCCTGCGCGCGCTCCTGCGGTATAGCGAACGGTCACCGTGACCGGGTGTTCGGAATCGGCGTCACCGTCGACCCTCAGATCGACGAACTCGATGCCGTAGTCGGGCTCGACGCGTCCAGGGGACTGCTTGGCGAACTGAGCGAAGTAGTCGAGGACGCGAGCCTGGTTGACGATGAGGTGCGGGAACTCACTGATTCCGGTCTCATCGTCCTTCGGCCGTCCCGTTCGGATGATGTGCTCGGGATTCTCCGGGTCCGGGTTCCAGAAGGACATGTCGATGATGTGATAACCCTCGCGGATGATCTCCTCGGCGAATCCGAACGCCTGGAAGGTCTCGACAGATCGGGCCTGGATGCCATCGGCCTGACCGATGACCAGTCGTGAGTCCCGCTTCTCGATCAGCCGGGTGTTGACCTCGGGATACTGAGACAGCTGTGCCGCCGCGACCATGCCCGCCGGGCCGCTGCCGACGATGAGGACATCGACCTCATCGGGCAGGTCCTGTGGACGATCGATTCCGTAACCTGCTGCAGCTTCGATCCGCGGGTCTGCGGACACATAGCCGTGCTGGTGAAAATGCATGTCAACCTCCGGTTCATCACACGTCTTCGTGACTTTCCAATATTAGCAGTTCATATACGATCGTGTGTTACTCAGGTCATCTTGAGCCAATGCCTATGATCGGGCTCACTGACTGCTCCTCCTCGTGGTCGGGGCCCAGGGGGATGCGCGAGCGGTCGCGTAGGACCAGCGTGGCGACAAGCGCGATCGCCGTCATGATGGCCAGATAGATGGCCACCGAGGTGGTTGTGCCGGTGGACGCCACCAAGGCCTTCGCGATCGTGGGAGCAAAGGCTCCGCCCAGGATCGACCCGATCGCATAGGAGACCGAGACGCCGGAGAACCGCACGCTGGAGGGGAAGATCTCGGCATACATCGCCGGCTGCTGTCCGTAGGTGAATCCGAGCCCGACGGTCAATATGACCAGCCCCAGGAAGAGCATCCAGATGTTGCCGGTGTTGACCAGCGGGAAGAGTGAGAAGATGCCGATCAGCAGGAGCATCCAGCCCAGCAGATAGGTGTTCTTACGACCGATCTTGTCTGAGACGGAGCCGGCGATGATCGTGAAGATCAGCCATGACACCGCCGAGGCGGAGACTGCCCAGAGCACGGGGCCGCGATCGAGTCCGACCGGTCCGGTTGGGTCCGTGGCGTAGTTCTGGATGTAGCCGCCGGTGGTCATGTAGCCGGCCGCATTATTGCCGACGAAGACCAGCGAGGCCAGGATGACGAGCAGCCAGTGGCTCTTGAGCAGCCTGCCCAGCGGGTTGGCGACCTGCTCCTTCCGCTCGGCGATCTCGTGGAAGACAGGGGACTCTTCGACGCCGCGGCGGATCCAGTAGCCCACGGCGACGAGCAGGATCGAGAGGAGGAACGGCACCCGCCAGCCCCACTCGAGGAAGGCTTCGCCCGGGGCGATCGCGGTCATGAGCGCGAGCACGCCCGAGGAGAGGATGAGTCCGATGGAGACACCGATCTGCGGGAAGGATCCGCGCAGTCCGCGATGTTTGGGCTCCGCGTGCTCGACGGCCAGAAGAACCGCTCCGCCCCACTCGCCGCCGGCTGAGATGCCCTGGATGATGCGCAGGACGATGAGG
This sequence comes from Brevibacterium antiquum, assembly GCF_016107655.1. Taxonomy (GTDB): domain Bacteria; phylum Actinomycetota; class Actinomycetes; order Actinomycetales; family Brevibacteriaceae; genus Brevibacterium; species Brevibacterium antiquum. The sequence goes on along the minus strand of NZ_JABASX010000010.1, from coordinate 31,761 downwards.
AGGATGGGTGCTGCGATGCCGATCGAATCGTAGGTCGGCAGGAGGCCGATCAGAGCGGTGGCGGCACCCATGGCGATGAGTGTGATGATGAGGACGACCCGTCGCCCCAGCTTGTCGCCGTAGTGTCCGGCCAGGAAGGCGCCCAGGGGTCGGAACAGGAAGCTGATGCCGACGGTGGCGAACGCGACCATGGTCGACAGCGTCGAACCCAGCGGGCCGAAGAACAGCTCGTTGAAGATCAGCCCAGAGGCCGCCGCATAGAGGAAGTAGTCGTACCACTCGATGCTGGTACCGACGACGGTCGCGAATGCCACCCGACCTTGGGTGTGCTTTTTACTCACCATGACTCCTGTGTCGCATTGAGACTCTTGTGTTTGTGCCGCTGGCCCATGGGTAGGAGATCGCAGCTATCGGAACGCTGACGTGACCTCAATCATGTGACGCGGACTACTTGTCCTCCGGGACCGTATCATATACGATCTGGGTGAAAGCCAATCGAAATGAGGTGCGAGATCGATGTCGACTCCAGCTGATGTCCCAGTCCGGCCGGGCAAGATCATTGCCGTCCATGTGGCGTACGAGTCACGCTCCGCCCAGCGCGGAAAACGGCCGTCCCAACCGTCCTACTTCCTCAAGGCCACCAGTTCCCTGGCCGCATCGGGTGAGGCGATCGAGCGTCCCGCCGGGACATCGCTGCTCGCCTTCGAAGGCGAGATCGCGGTCGTCATCGGCACCGCGGCCCGATCCGTTGGTCCCGACAAGGCCTGGACCTTCGTCGAAGGAGTGACCGCGTCCAACGACTTCGGCCTCTACGACATCAAGTCTGCCGACAAGGGCTCGAATCTGCGGTCGAAGAGCCGCGACGGCTACACGCCGCTGGGTCCCAACATCATCCCCGCCGCCGAGGCGGACCCGCAGTCCCTGCGCATCCGCACCTGGGTCAACGGCGAGGTCAAGCAGGACGACGGCACAAGTGCCGCACAGCTGATCTTCCCCCTGACCCAGATCATCGCCGATCTCAGCCAGCACATGACTCTGGAACCCGGTGACGTCATCCTCACCGGAACTCCCGCAGGATCAACTGTTGTGGCCCCCGGGGACACGGTCGAGGTCGAGGTCAGCACCACCTCGGCGAGCACCGGATCAGAACTCAGCTCGGGTCGCCTCGTCACGAATGTCGTCGAGGGACCGGGCGCATTCGACCCGAACCTCGGCAGCACCCCGGCCGTGACCGAAGCCCTGCAGGCCGATGCCTGGGGATCACGTGAGGAAGCCGGTCTGGCACCGGAAGCCACAGGCGGCGGTGCACTGAGTGAGGACCTGCGCGCCAAGCTCATCGAGGCTCCGACCGCTGGTCTCTCCGCCCAGCTGCGTGCACGCGGCCTCAACAACGTCGTCATCGAAGGCGTTTCCCCGCTCGTGCCCGGCAGCAAGGTCGTGGGCACCGCAAAGACGCTGCGCTTCGTGCCCAACCGCGAGGACCTGTTCAAATCACACGGCGGCGGATACAACGCCCAGAAGCGGGCCTTCGACTCTCTGCAGTCCGGCGAGGTCGTCGTCATCGAAGCACGTGGCGAATCCGGCTCAGGAACCCTTGGCGACGTGCTCGCGCTGCGGGCCAAGGCTCAGGGCGCGACAGGCGTCATCACCGACGGGGGAGTCCGCGACTCCGCCGAGGTGGCCGGGATCCTCCCCGTGTTCTCAACGTCGAAGAACCCCGCCGTACTCGGCCGCAAGCACGTCCCGTGGGAATCCGACGTGGCCGTGGCCTGCGGAAACGCCACAGTGCTGCCCGGTGACGTGATCGTCGGAGACGACGACGGAGTCATCGTCATCCCACGCGATCTCGTTGAGGAAGTCGTCGATTCTGCGCTGACGAAGGAGATCGAAGACGGATGGGTGGCCGAACAGGTCGCAGCCGGCAATCCGATCGAGTCGCTGTTCCCGCCCAAGGGCGAATGGAAAGAGAAGTTCGACGCCTGGAAGGCCTCACGATGACCACCGCTGACGCCGTCGACGCACCGGCGGAGCCGAGCTCACTGAGCAAGGCGGAGACGGCCTACCGCTGGATCCGAAAGTGCATCGCGGATCAGACCTTCGAACCCGGGCACAAACTGGTGCTGGCTCAGATCGCTCTCGAGCTCGATACCTCCGTCGTTCCGGTCAGGGAGGCCATCCGCCGCCTCGAGGCCGATGGGCTCGTGACCTTCGAACGCAATGTCGGTGCCCGGGTCGCCATGGTCGACCAGAGCTCCTACGCCCAGTCGATGGAGGCCGTGGCGATCCTCGAGGGAGCCGCGACCGCGCAGGCTCTTGAATTCCTGGACGAGCACGATCTCGCCGAGGCGGATGCGATCAATGAGCGCATGCGTGACCTGCTCGCCGACTTCGATCCCACCGAGTTCACCCGCCTCAACCACGAATTCCATGCGGCACTGTTTCGACGGTGCCCGAACGAACGGCTGCACACCCTGGTCGCCGTCGAATGGGACCGTCTGGCGCACCTGCGGAACTCGACCTTCTCCTTCGTGCCCGAACGGGCACGGGGTTCGGTCGACGAGCACTCCAGGATCGTCGCACTCATCCGGGCCCGCGCCTCGGCGGAGGAGATCGAGCGAGTCGTGAGGAATCACCGCTCAACGACCCTGGCCAGCTACCAGGAGGCCCAAGCCAAAGCCCCCGATACCCCTGCAAGCACAGGAATCATCGACAGAGAAGAGGACAAGTCATGACCGAGTCCACTGCAACTCCGGCGAACCTGCCGGAGAAGATCCGTCACTACATCAACGGCGAGTTCGTCGATTCGATCGACGGCGAGGAATTCGACGTCATCAACCCGGTGACCAACGAGCCCTACATCAAGGCCGCATCAGGCAGGAAGGCCGACATCGACGCCGCCGTCGCCTCGGCGAAGCAGGCCTTCGACGAAGGTCCGTGGCCTTCGATGCTCCCACGTGAGCGTGCCCGCGTGCTCAACAAGATCGCCGATATCGCCGAGACCCGCAGCCAGGAACTCGCCGAGATGGAGTCCTTCGACTCCGGTCTGCCGATCACCCAAGCCAAGGGACAGGCCAACCGCGCCGCGGAGAACTTCCGCTTCTTCGCCGATCTCATCGTCGCCCAGGTCGACGACGCGTTCAAGGTTCCCGGACGTCAGGCCAACTACGTCAACCGCAAACCCATCGGCGTCGCCGGGCTCATCACCCCGTGGAACACGCCGTTCATGCTCGAGTCCTGGAAGTTGGCTCCGGCCATCGCGACCGGCAACGCCGTCGTGCTCAAGCCTGCAGAATTCACCCCTCTCTCAGCTTCGCTGTGGCCGGGCATCTTCGAAGAGGCCGGACTGCCTAAGGGCGTGTTCAATATGGTCAACGGCTTCGGCGAAGAGGGCTTCGCCGGAGACTCTCTCGTCAAGCATCCCGACGTTCCGCTCATCTCCTTCACCGGTGAGTCGAGCACGGGTCAGACGATCTTCGCCAACGCCGCTCCCTGGCTCAAGGGCCTGTCGATGGAGCTCGGCGGAAAGTCACCAGCCGTCGTCTTCGCCGATGCTGACCTCGACGCCGCCATCAACGCCACTGTCTTCGGTGTCTTCTCCCTCAACGGCGAACGCTGCACCGCCGGTTCGCGCATCCTCGTCGAAGAGTCCGTCTATGACGAGTTCGTCGAGCGCTACGCTGCCCAGGCCAAGCGTGTGAAGGTGGGTCTGCCGTCGGATCCCAGCACCGAGGTGGCCGCACTGGTCCACCCCGAGCACTACGACAAGGTCATGTCCTACGTCGAAATCGGCAAGGAAGAGGCTCGCCTCGTCGCCGGCGGCGGCCGCCCCGAAGGGTTCGAGACCGGCAACTTCGTCGAGCCGACCGTGTTCGCCGATGTCACCCCGGACGCTCGAATCTTCCAGGAGGAGATCTTCGGACCCGTCGTCGCGATCACACCCTTCAAGTCCGATGAGGAGGCGCTGCAGCTGGCCAACAACACCAAGTACGGTCTGGCCGCCTACATCTGGACCTCCGACCTCAAGCGGGCGCACAACTTCTCGCAGGCCGTCGAATCCGGAATGGTGTGGCTGAACTCGAACAACGTCCGCGACCTTCGCACCCCCTTCGGCGGTGTCAAGGCTTCAGGCCTCGGACACGAGGGCGGCTACCGGTCGATTGATTTCTACACGGAGCAGCAGTCCGTGCACATCAACCTCGGCGAGGTTCACAACCCAGTCTTCGGGAAGCAGTGAGAGGAAACCACATGTCCCAAACAATCCCAGTCCCATCAGTTCCGGCTCCGGACATTCTGCGGTGCGCCTATATGGAGCTCGTCGTCACCGATCTGAAGAAGTCGCGCGACTTCTACGTCGATGTGCTCGATCTGCAGGTCACCGAGGAAGACGAGAACACCGTCTACCTGCGGTCCATGGAGGAGTTCATCCACCACAACCTGATCCTCCGCCAGGGTCCCATTGCCGCGGTGGCCGCATTCTCTTACCGCGTGCGCAGCCCCGAAGACGTCGACGCCGCCGAGGCGTACTACCGCGAACTCGGCTGCCCGGTTGTGCGGAAGAAGGAGGGATTCGTCGCCGGCATCGGTGATTCGGTGCGCGTCCAGGATCCCCTCGGCTTCCCCTACGAATTCTTCTACGAGGTCGACCACGTCGAACGTCTGGCCTGGCGCTACGACCTCTACTCTCCGGGCGCACTCGTCCGTATCGACCACTTCAACCAGGTCACCCCGGACGTGCCGAAGGCCGTGGACTACATGGAGAACCTGGGCTTCCGCGTCACCGAGGACATCCAGGACTCCGATGGCACCGTCTTCGCTGCGTGGATGCGGCGCAAGCCCACCGTGCACGATACCGCGATGACCGGCGGCGACGGACCGCGGATGCACCACGTCGCATTCGCCACGCACGAGAAGCACAACATCCTCGCCATCTGCGACAAGCTCGGCGCGCTGCGCCTGTCCGACGCGATCGAGCGCGGTCCGGGCCGCCACGGCGTCTCAAACGCCTTCTACCTCTACCTGCGCGACCCCGACGGTCACCGGATCGAGATCTACACGCAGGACTACTACACCGGCGACCCCGACAACCCACGCGTGACCTGGGACGTCCACGACAACCAGCGCCGTGACTGGTGGGGCAACCCGGTCGTGCCCTCTTGGTACACCGACGCCTCCACGGTCCTCGACCTCGAGGGCAACCCGGTGTCGCTGACTCAGCGCACCGACGACTCCGAAATGGACGTCACTATCGGCGCCGACGGGTTCTCCTATACTCGCCGAGAGGACGCGACGACGAACTTCGGTGAGCATTCCGGTGCTGACGACGGAGAAGACGAGTTCAAATTGGGCCACCAGCTCTGAGGAGACGCGCACATGCTCAATGAATCAACGATCGCGGCCATCGCCGACGATCTGGCGCAGGCAGAGAAGGACCGGACGAAGATCGGTCTGCTCACGGCCAAATACCCCGACATGACCGTCGAGGACTCCTACGCTGTGCAGAACGAATGGCGTCGCCGCGGCGAAGCATCCGGACGCAGACTGATCGGTCACAAGATCGGACTGACCTCGAAGCCGATGCAGCAGGCGACGGGGATCAGCGAACCCGACTACGGTGCGATCTTCGCCGACCAGGTCTATGACACTGGTTCGGTCATCGACCACTCGCAGTATTCGGGCGTGCGCGTCGAGGTCGAACTCGCCTTCGTGCTGAAAGACGAGCTGCGCGGGCCAGACATCAGTCTCATCGATGTGCTGCGCGCCACCGAATACGTAGTGCCGGCGCTTGAGGTGCTGTCCTCGCGGATCGAGATGGAAGGCCGCACCATCGTCGACACGATCTCCGACAACGCTGCGTTGGGGGCCATGGTCCTCGGTGGCAATCCGGTGGCCGTCGACGCGGTTGATCTGCGCCGGGTCGGCGCACTGCTGTACCGCAATGAGTCGGTGGAGGACTCCGGCCTCGCCGCCGCCGTCCTCGATCACCCGGCCCGCGGCATCGTGTGGCTGGCGAACAAACTGGCCGAACACGGCGATATCCTCCAGGCAGGCGAAACCGTTCTGGCTGGGTCCTTCACCCGCCCCATGTGGGTCAGCCCGGGTGATACAGTCCACGCCGACTACGGAGATCTGGGAGTCATCACATGTCGTTTCGAGTAGAACTGCCGCAGACCTTCACCCAGCGCGTGACCGAGCTGGGTGAAGGAGAGTATCTGGCCGGAATGTGGGTCTGCTCCGGCTCGCCCGCAGCTGCAGAGATCGCCGCGGCCTCCGGGATGCAGTGGGTGCTCATCGACGCCGAGCATTCGCCGATCGGCCTGGAGACCACGACCAGTCTGCTGCGTGCCATGAACGGATACCCCGCGACTCCCGTCGTGCGGGTGCCTGTGAACGACCAGGTCCTCATCAAGCAGTACCTCGACCTCGGTGCGCAGAACCTGCTCGTGCCGATGATCGATACCCCTGCCGACGCCGAGGCGGCCGTGCGTTCCGTGTACTACCCACCTCGCGGTGTGCGTGGGGTGGGGTCGGCACTTGCGAGGGCCTCCCGCTGGAACGCGGTGCCGAACTATCTCGCGCGGGCCGAGGAACTTGTGTCCCTGACCGTGCAGATCGAATCTGCTACGGCGGTGGACAACGCGGCGGAGATCGCTGCGGTCGATGGGATCGATGCAGTGTTCGTCGGGCCCTCTGACCTCGCTGCTTCGATGGGTTTGCTCGGGCAGCAGACGCATCCCGATGTCACCGATGCTGTGCTGCGGACCTTCGACGCGGTCAAGGCGGCCGGCAAACTCGTCGGCGTCAATGCCTTCGATGGCGAACAGGCACGGAAGTATCTCGACGCCGGTGCCTCATTCGTCCTCGTCGGAGCCGACGTCGGATTGATGATGAATGGCGCTCGCGCCTGGGCCGAGACCTGGGTGCGGGGCTGAACGGCTGAACAGCAGCTGACGAGCTGCGCAGCTGAGCAGCGTGGCGGAGGCCCGAAGGGCGTGTGTCCTCCGGGCCACCGCTTTTCTCCTTTCTTCTTACTCCTTGCTTCGGCGGCTGCCGGTGATGAGCAGCGCCGTAGCTCCGAGTCCGATGAGGAAGATTCCGGCGCCGATGAGCATTCCGTTGCCAGTGGTTCCCGTCCGCGGCAGCTGTGCCGGTGGGGTTGGCGCTGCAGGCTTGTCAGCGACGGGTTCGGCCGGTGGTTCGGCTGGCGGTTCTGGTGGAGCGGGCGCTTCTGGCGGTTCCGGGGCTTCCGGCGGAGCGGGTGGCGTCGTGGGCTCCTCGGGTGGCATCGTCGGAGTCTCTTCGGGCGTCCTGTGCACTGTTTCAGCGGGGATGCCCCAGTCGCTCGTCCACTTCTGGTGCTCGTCAGTGCCCTGGATCGTGGTCACATAGGTGACCCACCCGACCGGCATGTCAACAGCCTCTGAGCTCACGGTTGCCTTTCCCTCTCGGTCTCCGACAACGGTGATGTCCTGGGAATGGAGCTCCGTACCGCTGACTTCCTTCGACTGCTGCGGCTCTGACTCTGAGTGATATGCCGTCATCGTGATCACAGCTTCACCGCCCGGGCGCAGTCCGCTGACCGTGACTTCGTCGTGGACGGCGTTGACCTCAAGTACCGCTTCCGTCTCGGCACTCGGGGTCCAGGGAACGAAGCCTGTCTCCCGCGGCTGACCGTGGGCGCCCTTCCATTCCTTGGTGGTCTCGTCACCGGCGATGGTCTCGGTGAAGTACATCCATCCGTGGAAGTCCTTCGGGACTGTGATTTCGTCGGAACGATGCGTGCCGTTGCCGACGTTCTTCGACGTCACCTCTGCAATCACTTCGGCGTCGTCATTCTTCTTCCCGGGCTCGGGTGCCGATTCCGTCTTCCACAGTTCATGTTCGACGGTCACCGTATGGTCTCCGACCAGGCCGGACACGGTGAACTTGTCGGTGATCGAATCGCCGGGCTGTGGACTCTGATCAGAGATGTCGGTGGACACACGAGGCTGCGAGGTCATATCGACTTTCGCCTGAGCAGTGACCTCGACAGGTTCGTCAGGGGTGATGACGCGTTGGACCCGTTTGGTCTTCTGCGGTTCGTAGAGCAGGACGGACTCGGGAGCGAGACTCGCTGAGGCCTTGGCCGTGACTGCGCCCGGAGCGTTGAGTCTGAGGGTGGTGACAACGGGTCTCGCCTCGCTGGTCAGGGATTTCGGTGCGTCCTCGGTTCCGTCGACGTCGAGAGTGATGGGAATACCCGGCACGGCGGTGCCGGAGGCACTGGTCAAGGACACCGAGAGCGTGACTGTATCCGTCGTGGGGAGCTGGGGTCTTAAATCCTCGTCCTTATCGTCATCGACTCGTTTGAAGTCACCGTCCTCGGGTCCCTGTTTGTCGTACGGCTCGAGCACCGGCATGGCCGCGACGGGAGTCAGGCTGACATCGAGGGTATAGGGGCCCGCGAGCTTCTTCGCCTCGGCGCTGATCTTTGAGAACTGCTGCGCAGCACCCCTGAACTTCTTTCCCAGATCGCCCGGCTCCTGCGGTGGAACCTGGTGATCATGCGGGATCGCCTCATCCAGACGCGCCAGTGCGCTCAAGGCCGCCTGCACATCCGCCGATTCGGATCCGGAGTACTCGTGCAGCGCCCACGCGGTCTGCGCGGTGGTGATCTTCTGCGCTTTCGAGGTCGTGAAGTACTTGGGCAGAGGCGACTGCTTGCCAGCATCGATGCAGTACGCCTGCGTGTCATCGAAGGTTTCGTAGGAGCCGTACCAGGTCTTCCCCTGCGGTGCGTGATGCCAGATGCCCGGACCATAGGTGTCGCTGGCCTTGAGCATCGGCACTTCCCCAAGTGAGGCGGGCGGCCCTTGGGCCATGGCCGGACCGAGCCCGATGAGAGATGCCAGAGCCAGGACCAGGAAGAAGAGAGCGGAGCGGAGAGTGAAGCGTCTGCGAGTAGTCATACCCCGATTCCACGATGGACGAGTCGAGCCTGACCAGAGCAGAAAATCTGCCTGTGAATTCACCCGGCGCCGTCCACAGGAAAACGAGCATGAGTCGACGGCGATCGCAGCGGGGGTGTGGACAGACGAACGAGACCCCGGATGGGCATCGTTCCAGGTCACGATGGGTGCTATTGAGATCGGACGGGCAGCGCACGATTTCATGGCCGCTCTCCCTCGCCGAGGTGGTGTCGACAACGGTGATCCGTCCACATAGCAGCGAACTTGAGTGGCCACCGAAAGTCAGCAACTGTTGCGGTACGGCAACACCGTTTTCGGCCTGACGTCAGCATTGGACCGTAAACTTGGCGAGGCGGTGAATTCCATACCAAGAAGGACGATATATGTCGCATCAGGCGGGCCCCGGAAACGGCCCCGACTCGCAGCAGAACGCGCATCCGGGCAATTCCGTGCCCCCGAGCGCGCAGCCGCCTCGGGTCGCCGACCCCCGGAACCTCAACGTGCCGCCTCAGCAAGGGATGCCGCAGCAGGGGCAAGTGCCGCCCCAGGGCCCGCCGATGCAGGGCCCGCCGCCACAGCGCCCGAACAATGACCGGTTTCGGCCGCGACCGCAGCAGCCCGGTCCCGGTTCGCAGGGTCCAGGCCCTCAGCCGCTGCCGCGGCAGATTCCCCAGCCGGGGATGAACCCCGCGCCACACGCCCAAGGTAACCCCCACCTCGGCGCCCCAATGAACCAGCCGCCGATGCAGGGCCAGCCGCCGATGCAGGGCCAGGCACAGATGTATGGCCAGCCGCCGATGCCGGGACGCGTCTACGAACAGGCACGGTTCGCCCCGACCGTGACCCAGGAGATGCGGGCCCGCGCACGCATGCAGGCGCCTCAGCAGGTGGTCTCGGAGACTCCCTGGACCGGTGCCGTGCGCCAGTCCCAGCCGGAGGAGGAGCCCGAGTCGACCGCCAACATCATTCGTCTGGTCATCGCCATCCTTGCTGTGGTCGGGCTATTCGTCGGGCTGTTGGTTCTCGCTCTTCTGGGGGGACTGAGCTTCGGCCTCAGGCTCTTCGCCCTGGTCGCACTGTCGGCGATACCACTGATCGGAATCATCGCCTATGTGCTCTGGCTCGACCGATGGAAACCGCAGCCGAAGATCATCCTCGGCCTCTGCCTCCTCTGGGGTGCCGTCGCCGCCGTCACCCTCACGCTCGTCTTCTCCATCGTCGGCAAGGTCGCACTCTATTTCGCGGGCGTCGGAAGTCTGCCCGATGCCTACGGCGCTGTCGTCGAGGCACCGATCATCGAAGAGACGACGAAGACCGTGCTGCTCGTCGTCATCGTCCTCGCCGCTCGCCGACACTTCGAAGGTCCTCTCGACGGCCTCGTGTACGGAGCACTCATCGGCGCAGGCTTCGCTTTCACCGAAAATGTCCTCTACCTCGGAGGAGCCTGGGAACAGAGCGGCGGGAACCTCCTCGTAACATTCATCCTCCGCTGCGTATGCTCACCGCTGCTGCACACTGTGTTCTGCACCTGTGCTGGCGTGACCATCGGCTTCGCTGCCCGCAAGTGGAAGTGGTGGGCGATTGTCCTGATGTGGTTGCCTGGCCTTCTCGTCGGTATGCTTCTTCACGCCGTCTGGAACGGCACGATGACCGGTCTGGGCCAGATCAATGCGATCGTGTCGATCATCGGTCTCATCGTCGTCAGCTTCATGTTCACCACGTGCTGGGTGGTGCTCGGGATACTCCTGCGGCGCAGCGAGCGACTCCACACACAGAACATGCTCGGCGACTACGCGAACACGGGATGGATGACTCACTCCGAAGTCGACATGCTCGCAACTTGGAAGGGACGCAAGTTCGGCAAGCGCTGGGCCGATTCCTTCCCCGGCGGCAAAGAGGAGATGCGCACCATGATCCGCACCTCCGGAGATCTCTCGACTACGCGCATGCGGCTCCTGGCCGGAGTCGGCGGGCAGAAGGAACGGGACATCGAGAGCTTCCAGCTGAAGAAGTTCTCCTCCGCCCGCGATCGCCTTCTGGCCGCATCGGGAAGCGTGGTGCGCTGACTCTCGTGATGCTCGTCGACGTCGTCATCATCATCCTGGGGATCGCTGCGCTCTTCTCCGGGTTCCGCCAGGGTTTCATCATCGGCCTCGCCGCTGTCGCCGGCTTCGTGGTCGGCTGGATCGTGGGCAGGCTGCTCTCACCCCTGATCGAACGCCTGAGCGAAGGCACCCAGGTCATGGAGAATCCCGGTGTCGTCATCCTCCTCGCATCGATGCCGCTCGTCCTCAGCGTTCTGTTCGCCTTCGTCGGCAACGGGGTCGGCGTGTGGTTCAAACGATCCATGGACTCGGAGCTCGGGCAGGGCATCGACTCGATCGGCGGCACAGTCACCGCGGGCGTCGTCTACGTCCTCGTCATCTGGCTGGCGGCGGGCTTCATTCGGACCACGCCGTGGGTCGAGCCGAACCGATGGGTCGCAGACTCCACGGTGATAGCGGCCGTTGACAAGACGATTCCGTACTCTTCACAGATCGCTCTGGGCGACATCTCCCAAGGTCTCGAGGCCACAGGCTTCCCGCAAGTCTTCTCGGGGCAGACAGAGCAGATCCGCGGCGTCGGAGAACCCGACTCAGCGATGGTCGACGTCGGTCGTGGTGTGGAGGAATCCGTCGTCAAGGTCACGACGACTGCCACCACCTGCCCGACAGGATCCGAGGGCTCGGGATTCGTCTACAGTGACGGACTCATCGCCACCAACGCCCACGTCGTTGCAGGGTCAACGGACCTCGCCGTCCAGGTCGGCGGTAAGGGCAGGCCGTATTCCGCCGAGGTGGTGGAATTCGATTCCGAGGCCGACGTGGCCGTCCTGCGGGTTCCCGAGCTCGATGCTCCCGCCCTCGAATTCGGCAGCGGGTTGGGACCGGGAGATGACTCCGTCGTCGCTGGGTTCCCTCAGAACGGGCCCTATACGATCTCTCCTTCGCGAGTGCGGGAGAAGATCGACGCGCGGGGCCTCGACATCTACGATTCGAGCTCAGTGGTGCGCGAGGTGTATTCGCTGCGTGGAATCGTCCGCGAAGGAAACTCGGGAGGTCCGCTGCTCGACGCGAACGGCGACGTGGTGGGGATGGTCTTCGCCAGGTCCGCCACCGATGACGAGACAGGGTATGCTCTCACGCGAGCGGAGATCAGCGACGAACTGCAAGCAGGAGCACAGAACCGGACTCCGGAGTCGGCAGGGCACTGCACCGGCTGAGGAGCTATGAGAGAGTCAGGCTGACGAACTATTTCACGTCAAGGCCGGCGAGGACGGCGCGGTGGTCACTCGAGCCGCGGCCGAGCACCTCGTCGGAGGTGGCGTCGAACCCGCGATAGAGGACATGGTCGAGCCGGGTGACGGGGAGGCGGGCAGGCCAGGTGAAACCGAAGCCGCCGCCGGTCTCGACCCGCGAATCCTCAAGTGGGGGAGACAACGTCGAGAAGTTGGTATCCGTCGTTGCAGTGTTGAAGTCACCGGCCACGATGACACGCTCGGCTTCATCGGTTTCGACCTCTGTGGCCAACCTGCGGATTGCGGCATTGCGCATGGCTTCGTGACCAGGTCGCACCGAAGGCATGTGTACGGAGTAGAACCTGATGTCGCCGTGGTCCGTGGAGACGGTGGTGGCGAAGGCACGAGGCCACTGCAGTCCCAGGTCTACCTCTTCGGGTGCGGACATCGGCCATTTCGACCACACGCCGATCGTGTCGACGACCTGCGAATGCTGGAACGAGGAATCGAGTTCCTTGTGGATGATCTTGCCCGACAGGGACTCGAGCTCCTGAATCGTGACGATGTCGGGGTCAGCGGATACGAGACTCTTCGCCGCTGCGGTGGGCTCGGACAACCTGGCACCCACATTGTGCGTGGCGACGGTGACATCCGGGTCGCCTTTGTCGCTCGCCGGAATCACCGCGGAGCCGAACATCGACGCCCAGACCACTGTCGGCACCAGGAAGCCGATCGCTGAGAGCAGCGAGAAGCGGATGAGGAACATGAGCAGGACCAAGGCCAGGAAGATTCCCGTCCACGGCAGAATGCTCTCGATGAGCAGCGCAATGCCCATCCTGGTCGGCAGCAGGTGGTGGAGCAGGAGAAATGCGGCATAGGCGATGCCGAAGATCAGCGCGGTGATCCCCTTGGCTGGGCTATGCGTTTTCCTGGGTTGAGAATATTCCTCGTTCATCGATTAAGAATCTTAACCGCTGAGTCTGTCCTCATGCTGGGCGAGCCATGCGACGTGGCTCACTTTTCGCCCAAGAATAGGATTCAGTCACCGGTGGGCGGTGGCGGACCACACCGTGACGTCGGGGTGAGTGTCATAGCGGTAGCCGGAGCCTCTCATCGTCCGAATCACCGAAGAGTACTCTCCCAGACGTCGGCGCAGGCGTCGGATGTGCACGTCAACAGTCCTCTCATCAGGGACTTCGCCACCCGACCAGACGGCAGTGATGAGGTCTTCACGGGGCAGAGTGGAGTCGGCATGAGAGACGAGAGTCGCCAGGAGGTCGAATTCCTTGGTGGTGACATCGATGAGATCGCCGTCGATGCGAACCTCGCGGCGCGGGATGTCGATGCGCAGGCGCTCGGCGGTTCTGCTCTGGAAGTTCCCATCGAATCGGGATCCGAAGCCGCCTGTGGGGGCGGCTTCGCCGATGCCCTGCTCGGGCTCGCGGCGCAGGGTCGGTGGATGGATCCGGTTGGGAATGCGCGAGCGGACCGGGCCGTGTGATCCAGCTGGGGTGCCGGTGGCGGCGGGGGAGCCGTTGGCCACGGCACGAACGGCATCGATGTCGTTGCCGCGACCTTCCGGCGCCAGAGCGATGACCGCCTGGGTCTCGGCCTGGGAAGCCAGCTCCTTTGCGTAGGCCTGCAGCTCCCCGGCGATCGCGGAGAGGTTGGTCCCATCGGCAGCCGCCTTGGACTCATCAAGACCGATGTAGACGATGATTCCACGCGCCGCCTTCGGCGAGGGCACGACGCCGGCGGGGCCGAAGGTGTGGGGCGGGTTCTGCGGGTCTACGGCACTCAACCGGGCTCCTGCGCGACGGATGGCAGCTGCGCTGCGTGGATGTGCGTACGCTGGTTCTGGATTCGACATGGCTGTCCTTTGCTTCGACCTGTCAGGCCGTTGTGACTGAATGAGTCCGCTGCGGAGTCTGCGTGTACTCGTTCGAAGCCGGACAGCGGAGAGGCGATCACCGACAACGAACGCAGAGCATACGCATGCCTGCGGGGCACATTCGCGTCGGGTGCGTCGAAGAAGTCATGACTTCATTATTTGTCACAAAACTCGCCGGTTGCAAAGGAAAGCCCGAAAATGAGACGAGTGTGACGAAATATGACGCCGAATTCTTCGTCATCCGGCGTCATCCAGCCTCGGTCAGTCGACGATTCCGTACATTCGGTCACCGGCATCGCCGAGCCCGGGGACGATGTAGCCCTTCTTGTTGAGCTTCTCGTCGAGCGCTGCTGTGTAGATCTCGACATTCGCCGACTGCGCGTAGTCCTTCTCAATGCGCGCGACTCCCTCTGGAGCACTCACGAGGCAGACCGCCGTGACGTCCCTGGCGCCTCGGGCGAGGAGGAAGTCGATGGCCATGGCCAAGGTCCCACCCGTGGCAAGCATCGGATCGACGACGAAGATCTGCCGGCCGCTGAGGTCATCGGGCAGACGATCTGCGTAGGCGCTGGGCTCAAATGTCTCCTCATCGCGGACCATCCCCAGGAAGCCGACCTCGGCGGTGGGGAGAATGCGCAGCATGCCATCGAGCATGCCCAGACCCGCGCGCAGGATCGGAACGACGACCGGGCGCGGTTCGGCCAGGCGGGTGCCGGTGAACGTCGTGACGGGGGTCGTGATCTCCTTGTCCTCGACCGCAACCGAGCGGGTGGCCTCGTATGCGAGGAGCATGACGAGCTCCTCGGTGAGCTGGCGGAAGCGAGCAGAATCCGTGCTCTGGTCGCGTAGGACGCTGAGTTTGTGGGCGATGAGCGGGTGATCGGCTACATGTAGGCGCATAAGAGAAATGGTACGGAACTTTTCATCTTCGCGCGCGTGGAACTGTGGTCAATGGTCGGCCGAGGAGTCACAATGGGACCATGTCCTACTTCACTGAGATCCTTGCCGAAACTAGCGATGGTTTTCGTGCGCTCGATGTCGATGTCCGGGATGCCTCAGATCTCGACAGCCTGGTTGAGATGATGCAGGCGGCCGGCTCGGAAGACGGCGAATCGGTCGCGGTCATCGAGCACGAGGACGAATGGTTCGGCCTCGTGCGAGTCTGCGAGAACAACGAGATCAAAGTCTTTCTGTCTGACCTGCGTGCCGTCGAGCTCAGCCCCTTCGCGGATATATTCGCCGACTTCCTCGATTCGCAGCCCGATGCCTATGAGGCCGAGCCGGAGGAGGAATTCGGTCTCGAAGAAGATGCGGTCGCCGAGACCGATGACGACGAGGATGAAGAGGTCGCGATGCTCGAGTTCGACATCGACGCCGAATGGGGCGGAGATGCCGAGATCTACGTCGACCGCGGAGTCCTGCCCGCCGACCTCATCGAGCAGGTGGAGAAGTACCGCTCGGACCCTGCCCGCGTCGTTGCCCATGTCGGTGAGACCGTCGGATTCGCCGATCAGCTCCAGGCCGCCCGCTGAGCTCACCGGAGGAGGCCTCGCCAGAGGAGAGTGCGGATCTCGGCTTCGGCGCCCACGCGCACTTCCAGGATTGGATGGCACTGGCCCTCGCCGAGGCGGCGCTGGCGAGTGCGCATGACGACGTTCCCGTCGGGGCCGTGGTGCTGAACGCTGATGGTGCGGTGATCGGGCGCGGTCACAACAGACGCGAAGTCGATCAGGATCCGCTCGGGCATGCCGAGCTCATGGCGCTGCGCAATGCCGCCGAGGCGACCGGACGATGGCGCCTCGATGACGCTACCCTTGTCGTCACTCTCGAACCCTGTGCGATGTGTGCAGGTGCTGTCGTCGGGTCCCGGGTTGCACGAGTCGTCTATGGTGCCTTCGATGAGAAGGCCGGTGCGGCCGGGTCTGTCTGGGATCTGCTGCGAGACCGCGCCGCGCTGCATCACCCAGAGGTCTACTCCGGAGTTGCAGCGACGAAGTGCCGGGATCTGCTCAGTGATTTCTTCGCCGCGAAACGGGGGAATCCTGCAAGCCGAAGCTCGCCGACCGAGTAAGGCAGCGCAGTGGCTCAGGTCACGCCCGCTCGATTTGGACGCCGCCTGGGGCTGACTGTAATGTTGTCCGCGGTGGCGTGTCCGAGCGGCCGAAGGTGCAACACTCGAAATGTTGTGTAGGGTAACCCCCTACCGTGGGTTCAAATCCCACCGCCACCGCGTTTTGCCTGAGCCGTGACATCGTTGGGAGACGGTGTCACTGCTCAGGCTTTTCTGTGCTCGAAGACGAGCGATGATCCTCATTCCTTCCCTCTGCGCCGACTGCGGTCGTGAGCCGCTGACCACCACCCCGATGGCGGGGGCAAGCGTGTGGTTTGCGATGATTGCGTGTGGTCGAGGCGGACGACTTGGCCATAGTCGGCAGCGTAATCAGAATGTGATCGTTGACACATTATGCAAAACAGACTTAACTGGTCAGTCGGAACGGAAGTGTCTTTCCATGATGCGAAAAGAAACTTCTGTTGTGGAAGCTCGTGTCCGTTTCTCTGCGCATGTTCAAGGCGCATGGTCGCCGACGATGATGTTGCCGACTGATCAAATCGAACAACTTGAGGTGGTCCATGAAAATGGCTGACAACGACCAACGGCGGGATACGAAGACCGCTGACAACAGCAGCGGGAGTCCCGGTCTGCTCGACAGATTCTTCGAAATCACATCACGCGGATCCTCGGTCAAACAGGAGATCCGCGGCGGCATCGTCGCCTTCTTTGCGATGGCCTACATCGTCGTCCTCAACCCGCTCATCCTGGGCGGTTCCCAGGATGTCGCGGGCGGGGCGCTCGACTTCGCCCAACTGACTGCTGTCACCGGCCTCGTCGCCGGCGTCATCACGATCCTCTTCGGCGTCGTCGCGAAGCTCCCCTTCGCACTCGCCGCAGGGCTGGGCATGAACAGCTTCCTGGCCGTCTCCGTGGTCCAGGAAGTCACCTGGGCCGAAGCCATGGGGCTCGTGGTCATCAACGGTGTCATCATCGTCGTCCTCGGAGCCACCGGCATCCGAACCGCGATCTTCAACGCCGTGCCTCACGCCCTGAAGGTCGCGATCACGGTCGGAATCGGCCTGTTCATCGCGTTCATCGGGTTCGTCAACTCCGGCTTCGTCACCCGCACCCCGGCCGGACCTCCCGTCCAGCTGGGTCAGGACGGGTCGATTGCATCGCTGCCGACGCTGGTGTTCGTCTTCGCTCTGATCCTCATCGGCATTCTCGTCGCACGTCAGGTTCCGGGCGGAATCCTCATCGGCATCATCGTGGCCACAATCGTCGCGATGGTCATCCAGGCCTTCGCGAAGCTGGGAACCGTGGGCGACCCGGTCAATCCGGACCCGGTGGGCTGGAACCTCGCCGCCCCCGAGATCCCCAGTCAGGTCGTCGCCTTGCCCGACTTCTCGCTCATCGGAGCCTTCGACCTGTTCGGGTCCTTCGAGCGAATCGGCGTCCTCGCTGCCACGATGCTCGTCTTTACCCTGGTGTTCACGAACTTCTTCGACGCCATGGGCACCATGACCGGCCTCGCCCGCAGCGCAGGGCTGCAGACCAAAGACGGAATGTTCCCCCGTATCCGCGGTGCATTCATCGTCGAGGGCATCGGCGCAGTTGCCGGTGGTGGAGCCTCCGCCTCGTCGAACACCGTTTTCGTCGACGCAGCGGCAGGTATCGCCGAAGGTGCTCGAACCGGATTCGCCGCCTGCATCACGGGTGCGCTGTTCCTGGTGTCGATGTTCTTCGCACCGCTCATCGGCGTCATCCCGATGGAAGCCGGAGCCGCCGCGCTCGTCGTCGTGGGCGCCATGATGGTCACGCAGATCCGCGAGATCGACATGAGCGACTTCCGCACCTCGCTGCCGGTGTTCCTGACCATGGTCACCATGCCGCTGACCTATTCGATCGCCAACGGAATCGGCGTCGGATTCATCTCGTGGGCCCTCATCCATGCGATGAGCAAACGCGGCCGGGACGTTCACTGGCTCCTTTGGGTCGTGTCCGCAGGATTCGTGCTGTACTTCGTTCGCGGGCCGATTTCAGCTATCTTGGGAGGATGACGTTTATGTCGGAGATCACAGCCTGGTCGAAAGGTCAGATCGCACACGGGTGCTGAGGACGATTGCGTCGTCGGCACAGCGGGTGTGACACCCGAGCCGCGACACCACGTTCTTCGCTGCTGTTCGCATGGATAACCAGAAGCTCGAAGAACGAAGCAATTGTTCCAACCATGCACTGCGCGCCGCAGAGATGAGGCGCAGGAGGTAAGTGCGATGTCTGCCCCGGCAACTCAACGTTCCACCGCCCAGGTTTCAGTGAACTCGACCGTTCACGAATTCGACGGGCCACCACACACAAATGCTTTGGACTTTCTCCGCGGAGCCGGTCTCACAGCAGCCAAGGAAGGCTGCGCCGAAGGCGAATGCGGGGCCTGCGCGATCATGGTCGCCCGCCCCGACGCCGATGGGACGACCCGTTGGACCTCGGTCAACTCGTGCCTGCTGCCGGCCGCGGCACTCGACGGCCAGGAAGTCATCACGGCCGAAGGCCTCGCCGACGCTGAGTCCGTCCACCCCGTCCAGGAAGAGCTGGCCGTGCGCGGCGGATCCCAATGCGGATACTGCACCCCCGGCTTCATCTGCTCCATGGCCGCCGAATACTACCGGCCAGAACGTGCCGAGGATGCCATCGCCGCCGACCACCACTGCGGCCCCAACGGCTTCGACATCCACTCCCTGTCCGGCAACCTCTGCCGCTGCACCGGCTACCGCCCCATCCGCGATGCCGCCTACGCTCTCGGCCAGCCCGAAGCCGGCGACACGATCGCACAGCGTCGGCAGAAGCCGGCACCCACCTCGGCGAGCACCGATATCCACCGAGCCGATACGGCCACGGGTGAACCAGGACGCTACCGTCGCCCGTCCACCCTCGCCGAGGCTCTCGACATCCTGGCCGCCGAACCCGAGACTCTCGTCGTCGCCGGCGCCACCGACTGGGGCGTCGAGGTCAACATCAAGGGAGCACGCGCCAAATCGATGCTCGCCATCGATCGTCTGCCCGAACTGCGCGGCATCCGCCGGACCGAGGACTACATCGAACTCGGTGCGGCTCACACCCTGAGCGAACTCGAACGCGAACTTGCCGGCTCGATCCCGCTGCTGGGCAAACTCATCCCGCAGTTCGCCTCCCGACTCATCCGCAACGCCGCCACCATCGGCGGAAACCTCGGCACGGGCTCACCCATCGGCGACGCCCCACCGGCACTCCTGGCCCTGGAGGCACAGCTCGTGCTCACCTCGTTGCAGGGCTCACGCGTTGTGGACCTGGCCGAGTACTTCACCGGCTACCGGCAGACCGTCCGTGCTGCCGGGGAACTCATCACCGCGATCCGCATTCCGCTGCCGCTGGCACCCATGACCTCGTTCCAGAAGATCGCGAAGCGCCGCTTCGACGATATTTCCTCGGTCGCGATCGGCTACGCCGTGAGTGTCGAGGACGGGGTCGTGGCCAAGGCCCGGATCGGACTGGGCGGCGTCGCGGCCACACCGCTGCGCGCCGACGCTACCGAGGCTCTGCTGGAAGGTTCGGCCTGGACGCTTGAGACCGTGCACGGCGCCGCAGAGACCCTCGCCGCCGAGGGCACCCCGATGGATGATCACCGGGCGAGTGCGAAGTACCGGACCGCGATGCTGCGGTCCTCGTTGGAACGTTTCTATGCCGAACAGGAGGCAGGACGATGAGCCAGCTCTCACAGCGCCCCACCGACCCCATCGTCGGTGAGAGTCACCACCACGAAAGCGCCTTCGGTCACGTCACCGGAGCGGCCCTCTACACCGATGACCTCGTGGGACGCCTCGCCGGAGTCCTCCACGCCTACCCGGTGCAGTCCACTCAGGCACACGCCAAGCTGAATTCCGTCGACATCGCGCCCGCCTACGAGGTGCCCGGAGTCGTCCGCGTGATCACGGCAGCAGACATTCCCGGCGTCAACGACCAGGGCGTCAAACACGACGAGCCGATGCTGCCCGTCGACGAGGTCATGTTCTTCGGCCAGCCCATCGTCTGGGTCCTGGGCAACGATCTCGAAGCGGCGAAGGCCGGGGCCGCAGCCGTGGCCGTCGACTACGAACCGCTGCCCTCTCTGGTCAGCGTCAGGGATGCGATCGAAGCGGAGAGCTTCCACGGCATCCAGCCCGTCATCGACAAGGGCGACGCCACCGGAGCCTTCGCCGATGCCGCGCACGTGTTCGAAGGCGAATTCGAGTTCGCCGGCCAGGAGCACTTCTACCTGGAGACCCAGGCCTCGCTGGCTCAGATCGACGAGAGCGGGCAGATCTTCGTCCAGTGCTCGACGCAGCATCCCACCGAGACACAGGACATCGTCTCCCACGTCCTCGGAGTCCCCGCCCACGAGGTGACCGTGCAGTGCCTGCGCATGGGCGGCGGCTTCGGCGGCAAGGAGATGCAGCCCCACGGGTACGCGGCTCTTGCAGCCCTCGGTGCGAAGCTCACCGGTCGCCCGGTGCGCCTGCGGCTCAACCGGACGCTGGACATCACGATGACCGGCAAGCGCCACGGCTTCCACTCGTCCTGGAAGATCGGCTTCACCGCCGAGGGCAAGATCCTTGCCCTCGACGCCACGCTGACCGCCGACGGCGGGTGGAGCCTCGACCTGTCCGAGCCCGTGCTGACCAGGGCCATGTGCCACATCGACAACGCCTACTGGGTGCCCAATATCCGGGTGTCCGGTCGCATTGCGAAGTGCAACAAGACCTCGCAGACCGCCTTCCGCGGGTTCGGCGGACCCCAGGGCATGCTGGTGATGGAGGACATCCTCGGCCGGGTCGCCCCGAAGCTGGGCCTGACAGCCCGTGAGCTGCGCCGCCGCAACTTCTACACCGCCGGCCAGGACACACCGTACTACCAGCCCGTGCGTCATCCCGAGAGGATGGAGGCGGCCTGGGACCAGGTCGTGTCCACCGCCGAAGTGGAGGCCAGGGAAGCCGAGATCGAGCAGTTCAACGCGGGCAGCGAGAACGTCAAACGCGCGATCGCGCTGACACCGGTGAAGTTCGGGATCTCGTTCAACCTCACGGCCTTCAACCAAGGCGGGGCCCTCGTGCTCGTGTACAAGGACGGGTCCGTCCTCGTCACCCACGGCGGCACCGAGATGGGCCAGGGCCTGCACATGAAGATGCTGCAGGTCGCGGCCACGACCTTGGGTGTTCCTCTGTCCACGGTGCGGCTTGCGCCCACGCGCACGGATAAGGTCCCCAACACCTCGGCGACGGCGGCGAGCTCCGGCACCGACCTCAACGGTGGTGCGGTCAAGGACGCCTGCGAACAGATTCTGGGCCGGCTGACACAGGTGGCCGCCGGGATCCTCGGCGCACCCGCCCACGAGGTCAGCGTCACCCGCGGCATCGTCAGCGCGCTGTCATCGAAGAAGACCATCACCTGGGAAGAGCTCATCAACGCCGCCTACTTCCAGCGGATCCAGCTCTCGGCCTCAGGGTTCTACCGGACCGAGGGACTGCACTGGGACCTGTCGATCATGACCGGCGAACCCTTCAAATACTTCGCCTACGGTGTTGCGGCGAGCGAGGTCGAGGTCAACCGCTTCGACGGTTCCTACACACTGCGTCGCGTCGACATCGTCCATGATGTCGGCGATTCGCTCTCACCGCTGATCGACCTCGGCCAGATCGAGGGCGGATTCGTCCAGGGCGCCGGATGGCTGACCCTGGAAGACCTGCGGTGGGACGAATCAGACAAGCCCAGCCGCGGTCGCCTGGCGACCCAGGCTGCGAGCACGTACAAGATCCCCAGCTTCTCCGAGGCCCCGGAGGTATTCAACGTCTCGCTGCTGGACAAGGCGCACGAAGAGGGCGCCGTCTACGGTTCCAAAGCTGTGGGCGAACCCCCGCTCATGCTCGCCTTCTCGGTCCGGGAAGCCCTGCGGGATGCCGTGGCCGCCTTCGGTGCCCAGCCCGAGCCTGGGGGCTTGGGGCCATCTGTCGAGCTCGCGTCACCGGCGACACCCGAAGCCGTGTTCTGGGCCATCGAATCGGTGCGCTCACCAGCCATGACGGTTCCGGCACCGACGGCAGCCGAAGGCCTCAGTGTCCCATCATGACGTGGATGGAGACAGCGGCCGAGCTTCGGAAGTCTCGGGTGCCGGCCGTCCTCGTCACTCTCGCCTCGGTTCGCGGGCACGCCCCACGTGAGGCCGGAGCGAAGCTGATCGTCACTGCCGATGACCTGCATGGGACCATCGGCGGCGGCAATCTGGAGATGACGGTCGTCACCCGCGCCCGCGAGATCCTCGCGTCCGGGACGGAGCAGACCAGGGCCGAACCCGAGATGTTCACGCTGCGGCTCAACGACAAGGCACCGGCCAAATACGGACGCCAATGCTGCGGGGGAGAGGTCAGCGTTCTGCTCGAACCGCTGCCCGTGCCCGCCGCGGTGGCGATCTTCGGGATCGGCAACATCGGACTCGAACTGACCCGTATCCTGGCCCGCCACGACATCGAGGTCCACGTCAGCGACTCCCGTCCCGAGCACCTCGAGGAGCTCGACCGACTGGAACCGCCTGTGGCCCAGATCCATCGCGAGTTCGCCGTCGTCGGCGAAGAGGTGCTCGTCGGGCTGCCCGCGGGCACCCATGTGCTCATCATGACCCACGACCACGCCGAGGATCTTCACCTCTGCGATGCCGTGCTGACCCGCGGTGACCTCGGCTCCATCGGGCTCATCGGCTCGAGCGCCAAATGGCAGCGGTTTCGGAAGAACCTCATCGCCGAAGGCCACACGCCCGAGGTCGTCGACACCATCGACTGCCCCATCGGCCTGCCCGACCTGCCCGGCAAGCAGCCGGCGACGATCGCTCTCAGCGTCGCCGCCGACCTGCTGGGCCGCATGGGCTGAACCACTGACCTCATCATTCTTCACCTGCAAGGAGCACCACCATGTTCATCTGCCGCGCCCGTGTCTTCGACACACCGATCAGCCCCTTCGCCGGGGGCACCCTGCGCTCCGACTCGGACGTCGCTCTCGTCGTCGATGACGGACTGATCATCGCCCGCACCGACTATGAGAGTGCGGTCGCGGACCATCCCGACGCCGAGGTGGTCGACCTCCGCGCCGGCGTCCTCATCCCCGGCCTCATCGACACCCACGTCCACTACCCGCAGGTCCGCGCCATCGGCTACCTCGGCAAGCCGCTGCTCGAGTGGCTCGACCACTGTGCCCTGCCCGAAGAGGAGAAACTCGGTGACGAGGCCTATGCCGCAGTCGTGGCCGGCGAGTTCCTCACCGGGCTGACCTCGGCGGGGACCACCTCGGCGATGGTCTTCGGTTCGCACTTCGCCACCGCGATGGACACCTTCTTCACCCAGGCCGCCGAGGTGGGTCTGCGGATCACATCGGGACTGGTCACGAGTGACAAGATGCTCCCAGAACCGCTGCTGACGAGCGTGGAGAGATCCGTGTCCGAGAGCCAGGGCCTCATCGATCGCTGGCATGGGAAGGGTCATCTCCGGTATGCGGTGACCCCGCGCTTCTCCTTCTCGGCGGGTCAGGAGCTGTTGGCTGCCGGCGGCCGGCTGGTGGCGGACAACCCGGGCATCTGGGTGACTTCTCATCTCAACGAGAACCGCGACGAGATCGCCGGTGTCGCCGAGATGTTCCCCGAAGCGCTCGACTACCTCGACACCTACGATCGGGCAGGACTGCTGGGCCGGCAGACGGTCCTGGCCCACAACGTCCACCCGAGCGATCGCGAACTGGCACGGATGGCAGAAGTGGGGGCCGCCTCGGCGCACTGTCCGACCTCGAACTCGAATCTGGCCAGCGGCTTCTTCCCGCTGCGCCGACACATCGAAGCCGGGGTCCGTGTGGCACTCGGCTCCGACGTCGGTGCGGGCACGGGCTTCTCCCTGCTCAAGGAGGGCGTCCAGGCCTACTTCATGCAGCAGCTGGACCCGTCCGGCGGACTGCCGCTGAGCTCTGCACACCTTCTGCACCTGGCAACGGCAGCCGGCGCCGAGGCCCTGGAACTGTCAGATCAGGTCGGGGACCTGTCCGTGGGCAAGCGCTTCGACGCCGCCTACATCCGGCCGAGCGCTGGCGAGCCCTTGGCTGTGGGGCTGGAGCACGCCAGCAGCGATGACGATGCCTTGGCGAAGATCTTCGCCATGGGGACTCCGGCCGACATCGCCCAGGTGTGGGTCGACGGCCAGCTCGTCAAGGGCGGCGATTCTCCGACTCCTCGCTGATGACCTGCTTGACGCTTGCGGTGTCGACGATGTCCCCGCAGTCGATCGCCGCCTGCACCTCCTCGGCCTTCTCATCGGGGATGAGAGGGATCTCCTCCCCGTCGCAGTCGACGAACCTCCCGTCGATGAACTTGTCGCCTTCGCGCAGATCCTTGAGGTTCGACGGAGTGAGGAAGCGGGCAGGTTTCGCGCTGTAGACCGAGGGGTTCTTCGAGTTACCGAAGCGCAGCTCGTTGAACAGCAGGTTGAGCAGGACGGCCATGATCGCTGCGGAGGAGATGCCCGAGTGGAAGATCGTCTGGACCCAGGACGGGAACTGCTCGTAGAAGTCCGGCTTGACCACCGGGATGAGTGCGAAGGCCAGTGAGGCGGAGACAATGATCAGGTTCATGTTCCCCTCGAACTTCACCTCTTTGAGGTTGCGGATGCCTGAACCGGAGACGGTTCCGAAGAGGATGAACCCGGCACCGCCGAGGACGGGCATCGGCACGGCCGCAACGACCTGACCGAGCACAGGCATGAGTCCGAGGAGGATGAGGATGACGCCACCCGCGGAAACGACGAAGCGGGATCGTACACC
Organism: Brevibacterium antiquum; assembly: GCF_016107655.1. Taxonomy (GTDB): domain Bacteria; phylum Actinomycetota; class Actinomycetes; order Actinomycetales; family Brevibacteriaceae; genus Brevibacterium; species Brevibacterium antiquum. Next base: position 6,736 of record NZ_JABASX010000010.1, on the reverse strand, counting down.
GGTGAGTGCGACGAGGCCCACGTTCTGAGCGAAGGCGGACTGGGTGAAGGAACCGAAGAACGGGGCGATGACCGAGGAGAGCATGTCGGCGCGCAGGCCGTTGGCCACGCGCTTCGAGTCGACCGGAGTGTTGATGATCTCACCGACGGCCAGGACATCGGCCGCCGTCTCGGTCTTGATGACGAGGATGACGATGAGCATCGAGCCGATCGCCGCGAGATCGAAGCTCGGAGCGCCGAATGGCAGCAGACCCGGGATCGCGATGGGAGCGCCGTCACCGACCTCGGAGAAATCCGTCATGCCCATCGCGGCTCCGACGCCGGTGCCGATGGCGAGTCCCAGCAGAATCGACAGTCGTGAGATCGTGGCGGAGCCGACCTTGCTCAGCAGAAGGATCACGGCGAAGGTGATGAAGGCCAGAGCGACGTTCTGCACGGAGCCGTAGTCGGCGGCGGCCTCGTCGCCGCCCATGGCCCAATTGCCTGCCGTCGGGATGAGTGTGAGGCCGATGGCGGTGATCACCACCCCGGTGACCACAGGTGGAAAGAAACGGATGATCCGGGCGAAGAACGGGGCGACGACGAAGCCGATGACGCTGGCGACGATGACCGCTCCGAAGATGTCGCCGAGGCTGCCGCCGCCGGAGAGGATAGAGAGCATGGTCGCCACTCCGGCGAAGGAGACGCCCTGGATCAGCGGCAGGCGTGATCCGACGAGGGGCAGGCCGATGCTCTGGATCAGAGTGGCGATCCCGCCGACGAAGAGGCTGGCTGTCACGAGGGCAACGAGCTGGCCGCCGTCGACCCCAGCCGCCTTGCCGATGATGAGCGGCACGGCGATGATGCCGCCGTACATGGTGAGGACATGCTGGAGCCCGTAGGCGAAGAGCTTGGGCACCGGCAGCCACGCGTCCTCTGGTCTCTGTGAGCCGGGTGGGAATGATGGAGGTGTCTTTGCAGCGGCAGTCGTACCCGCGACCGTGCGGGCAGACTTCGAATTCTCGGTCATATCTGAACCTTCCGAAGCGAGGATCTCGGCCCGCCGGACAGATGCCTGTGTGGTTCCAACGCCTGTGTGGACCCAGCGGCCGTGTGATTCCGGAGCAAGCCTTACTACTCTTCCGTATCGTGGACTTCATTTTCCAAAAAATGTGATCCTCACTACGTTCTTCCTCTTTTCGGGCGTTGTCAAGCGGCGGGTGCGTCGATCCTGCTCCAGTGTTCGAGGTCGAGTGGGATCGTGTGCCAAAGATGCGCGACGTGCGCCCGGTGCGTGGCTGTTTTCTGTGGATTCCCCCTTGCTGGGTTGACGCCCCCTCGTCCGCGTGCTTATGCTGGATTTCATCAACCGGAAAGACACTTCCATAATACGGAAAAGAAATCCGCTCAGATTCACAGAGACTCGAAGGAGAATCCCGTGACGACATTCGATTTCACCAATGCCGACAGCTACATCCTCAACTGCTCCACCCTGCTCACCGAGCTGCCCGTGATGGAGCGCGCCCAGGCCGCCAAGGACGCCGGCTTCAGCCAGGTCGAATTCTGGTGGCCCTTCGACGGCAACCCCACACCCACATCGGCGGAGGTCGATGAGTTCATCGCTTCGCTGGACAGTGCCGGTGTCGAACTCAAGGGCTTGAACTTCTGGGCCGGAAACATGGCCGGAGGCGACCGCGGTATGGTCTCGATCAAGGGTGCCGAGACCGACTTCGCCAAGAACGTCGAGATCGCCGTGCAGATCGGCCGCCGCACCGGCTGCCGGGCCTTCAACGCCCTCTACGGCCTGCGCACCGAAGGGCAGACCCCCGAAGAGCAGGACGAAGTCGCCATCGAAAACCTCAAACTCGCATCCGACGCCGTCGCGGCCATCGAAGGCACCGTGCTCGTCGAGCCGGTCTCCGGAGCCGAGGACTACCCGCTCAAGCGCGCATCCGACGCCGCGAAGGTGGTCGAGAAGGTCCGCGCGCAGGGTGTGAACAACATCGCCGTCCTCGCTGACTTCTTCCACATGTCGATCAACGGCGACGACGTCGCCGCAGTCATCGAGGCCGACGCCGCGAAGTTCGGCCATATCCAGATCGCCGATGCCGCCGGTCGTGGAGCACCCGGAACGGGTGAACTGCCGTTGCAGGACTGGATCAACCGCTCCTACGAACTCGGCTACACCGGAGCCGTCGCACTCGAATACAAGCAGGACCGCGCCACTGCCTTCGAGTGGCTCGCCAACTGACCTCGTCCCGCTTCCGCCCGCGCTGAGAACAGATGCAGCGCCCCGCATACCAAGAGAAGGACTCGAACATGAGCAAGACAATCGCATTCATCGGTCTGGGCATCATGGGCCTGCCCATGGCTAAGAACCTCGTCAGCGCCGGCTTCGCCGTCCGCGGCTACAACCGCTCACCGGAAAAGGCCGCCGCACTCGCGAAGGCCGGTGGTCATGCTGCCGGCTCCGTCGCCGAGGCGGTCGACGGTGCCGACGTCATCATCACCATGGTCCCGGACTCCCCGGACGTGGAAGCCGTTCTGACCGGCGACGACGGCATTCTCGCGCACGCCAAGGCCGGCGCCTACTGGATCGACAACTCGACGATTCGCCCCGATGTCGCCAAGAGCCTCTCCGCACAGGCCGTCGAGAAGGGTCTCAAGCCCCTCGACGCCCCTGTCTCCGGGGGTGAGGCCGGAGCGATCAACGGTGCCCTGTCGATCATGGTCGGCGGCGAACAGGCCGACTTCGACGCCGTGTCCGACGTCTTCGACGCGGTCGGAAAGACCATCGTCCTCGTCGGACCCTCGGGCTCAGGACAGACGGTCAAGGCCGCGAACCAGCTCATCGTTGCCGGCAACATCGAACTGCTCGCCGAAGCCGTCGTCTTCCTCGAGGCCTACGGTGTCGAGACCGGGTCGGCCCTGCAGGTGCTCGGCGGGGGACTGGCCGGCTCCAAGGTCCTTGATCAGAAGGGGCAGAAGATGCTCGACCGCTCCTTCGACCCCGGCTTCCGGCTCGAGCTCCACCACAAAGACATGGGCATCGTCACCGCCGCCGCTCGGGAAGCCGGCGTCGCGATTCCGCTCGGATCGGCCGTCGCGCAGCTCGTCGCCTCGACTGTCCAGCAGGGCAACGGGGGACTGGACCACTCGGGTCTGTTCACCGTCGTCGAACAGCTCTCCGGCAAGAACCGGGACTGAGTTGCCACATTCAGGGCGGGGCCATCGGCTTAACGACACTGACGGCCTCGTCCCACCACGAACCGAGCCGGCGACACCGTCGTCGCCGGCTCACTGAACCACCGGCCCGCCGGGCCACCGGCTCACTGACATCGACTCACTGATGCGAAGGAAGAACAATGACACGTATGCGCGCAGTTGACGCGGCGGTGCTCATCCTCGAAAAGGAAGGCGCCACGCAGACATTCGGCCTGCCGGGAGCGGCGATCAACCCGCTGTACTCAGCGATGAAGGCACACGGAGGCATCCAGCACACATTGGCCCGCCACGTCGAAGGTGCCTCACACATGGCTGACGGCTACACCCGTGCGGCGGCCGGGAACATCGGCGTCTGCCTCGGCACCTCCGGTCCGGCCGGGACCGACATGATCACCGGGCTCTACGCCGCCGCCGCGGATTCGCAGCCGATCCTGTGCATCACCGGCCAGGCTCCCGTCGCAGTCCTCGACAAGGAGGACTTCCAGGCCGTGGACATCGCATCGATCGCGAAGCCCGTGACGAAGATGGCCAAGACCGTGCTCGAGGCCGGGCAGGTCCCGGGAGTCTTCCAGTCGGCCTTCCAGCTCATGCGCTCGGCTCGCCCGGGCCCGGTCCTCATCGACCTGCCGATCGACGTCCAGCAGACGGAGATCGACTTCGACATCGACACCTACGAACCTCTGGAGCCCTCGAAGCCGGCCGCCACCTCGGCGCAGGCGGAGAAGGTCCTCGACCTCATCGCCGCGGCGAAGCACCCGCTCATCATCGCCGGCGGCGGCATCCTCAATGCCGATGCCGCCGACAAGCTCGTCGAGTTCGCCGAGCTGACCTCGATCCCGGTCTCACCGACGCTGATGGGATGGGGCACGATTCCCGACAGCCATCCGCTGCAAGCAGGCATGGTCGGCATCCAGACACATGTCCGCTACGGCAACGCCTCCTTCCTGGAGTCCGATCTGGTCATCGGCATCGGCAACCGCTGGGCCAACCGGCACACGGGTGACCTCGGTGTCTACCGCAACGGCCGGAAGTTCGTCCACATCGACATCGAGCCCACACAGATCGGCCGCGTGTTCTCGCCCGACTACGGTGTGGTCTCCGACGCCGGTGCCGCGCTCGACGCGCTGCTGTCCGCGGCACGGGGTCGGACTGAAGCTGCGAGCCTGCCGGACTTCACCGGCTGGGCCGGCGAATGCACGAACCGCAAGAGCACCGAACACCGCAAGACCAACTACACGGACATGCCGATCAAGCCGCAGCGTGTCTACCAGGAGATGAACGCGGCCTTCAGCGAAGACGTGACGTATGTGTCGACGATCGGCCTGAGCCAGATCGCCGGCGCGCAGATGCTCCACGTCTACAGGCCTCGGCACTGGATCAATGCAGGTCAGGCCGGTCCGCTGGGATGGACCGGGCCCGCCGCACTGGGAGTCGCGAAGGCCAAGCCGGACGAGACCGTCGTCGCGCTGTCCGGCGACTACGATTTCCAGTTCATGATCGAGGAACTGGCCGTCGGCGCGCAGCACAAGATTCCGTATCTTCACGTCGTCGTGAACAACTCATACCTGGGGCTGATCCGGCAGTCGCAGCGTGGTTTCGAGATGGACTACGAAGTGTCGCTGGCCTTCGACAACATCAACTCCTCGGGCGGATCAGCCGGCTACGGCGTCGACCATGTGGCCGTCGCTCAGGGCCTGGGCTGCAAGGCGCTGCGCGTCGAAGATCCCGAGCTCATCGGTGAGGGACTGCGAGTGGCGAAGGAGCTCATGGATGAACACCAGGTTCCCGTCGTCGTCGAGGTCATCCTCGAACGCATCACCAACATCTCGATGGGCGCCGCGCTGGACAACATCAACGAGTTCGACGTCCTCGCTCAGACTCCGGCCGACGCTCCCACGGCGCTGACGCCGATGAGCGAATTCGCCGAGGCGAAGTAAACTGACCTCGACTCGATCAGAATTGGTATACCATGACCCCGAGGGAGTGCGCAGTACGACTGCGGCTCCCTCGGGGACTTGTCTGACATACCCGGCGAAATTCGCCGGAGCGCAGGCCCCGGCATTGACGCCGAGGCGAATTGCCCGGCCGCACCGCCGGGTGGATGAGGAGGATGTATGAACGCCGGAACAGAGGACTACGATCTGGTCATCCGAGCGCAGCGGGCGCTTCTGCCCGAGGGCGTGCAGGCGGCCGAGATCGGTGTGCGCAAGGGCCGGATCGTCGAGATCACGACAGCGGGATCGAAGCTCAGCGGTGCCGCCTCGGCGACTGCGAAGGTCGTCGAAGTCGGCGAAAGCCAGGTGCTGCTGCCGGGCCTCGTCGATTCGCACGTGCACGTCAATGACCCCGGCCGCAGCGAATGGGAGGGCTTCGCCAGCGCCACCCGCGCCGCAGCCGCCGGCGGCGTGACGACGATCGTCGACATGCCGCTGAACTCTCTGCCGCCGACGGTCAACGTCGAATCACTCGACATCAAGCGCGAGGTCGCGGCGTCCAAGGCATTCATCGACGTGGGCTTCTGGGGTGGGGCGATCCCCGGCAATACCGGTGACCTCAAGCCCCTCTTCGACGCCGGCGTCTACGGTTTCAAGTGCTTCCTCGAAGACTCAGGGGTCGATGAGTTTCCACCGCTGGAGCCCGAAGAGCTGCGCGCCGACTTGGCGGAACTCGCGAAGTACGACGGCCTGCTCATCGTCCACGCCGAGGACCACTCGGTCATGGCCGAAGCCCCGAAGAACTCAGGGCGCAAGTTCAGCGACTTCCTCGCCTCCCGCCCGCGTGAGGCCGAGAACGTCGCGATCGCCCGCGTCATCGAGGCGGCACGGGAGACCGGGGCTCGCGCCCACATCCTGCACCTGTCATCGGCCGACGCGCTGCCACAGATCGCGGAGGCCAAGGCCGAGGGTGTGAAGCTCACGGTCGAGACCTGCCCCCACTACCTCGTGTTCACCTCCGAGGAGATCCCGGACGGCGCCACCACACACAAATGCTGCCCACCGATCCGCGAGGAATCCAACCGGGAAGCCCTGTGGCAGGGACTCGTCGACGGCACGATCGACTGCATCGTCTCCGACCACTCGCCCTCGACAGCTGAGCTCAAACTCCTCGACACCGGCGACTTCGGTGCGGCCTGGGGCGGAATCTCCTCCCTGCAGCTGGGCCTCTCGCTCGTGTGGACCGAGGCCGCAAAGCGCGGAATCGACCTCGCTGAGGTGGTTGCCTGGATGTCCAGTGCCCCCGCGTCCGTCGCCGGAGTGAAGAACAAGGGCGCTATCGCACTCGGCAACGACGCGGACTTCGCAGTCTTCGCCCCCGACGAGGAGTGGACTGTTCACGCCACAGAGCTCTACCACCGCAACCAGATCAGCGCCTACGACACGCGTGCCGTCCGCGGCGCCGTCAAGCAGACGATCCTCCGCGGCGCACCCGTGGACTACGACGAGCCCCAGGGCCGCCTCCTCCGCGCCCGCTGACCTTCCCCCAACAACTACCTGACGGCGGCCCAGCAACCTTGCGCAAGGTTGCTGGGCCGC